>OW818636.1:0-2500 GCA_942492775.1 uncultured Cytophagales bacterium
TAGTTGATAGCTGGGTTTGAATAATGTGGCGGCGACCTACTCTCCCGGGTGTAACCCCAGTACCATCGGTGCTGCAGGGCTTAACTTCTCTGTTCGGGATGGGAAGAGGTGGGACCCCTGCGCTAGGCCGCCTAAATCGTTGTGGTATATACCACTTAATATCGTATGTTCTTCAGTCTTCTGTCTTCCGACTTCGGTCCTTTTAATAACATGTCTTTGCAGAAACTGTAACAACACTAGCGTAAGTTTTTGGGCAATTAGTACTACTCGGCTATGACATTACTGCCTTTACACCTATAGCCTATCAACGTCATCGTCTCTGACGGCCCTATATGGAAGTCTCATCTTGAGGGGAGTTTCGCACTTAGATGCTTTCAGCGCTTATCTCTTCCCGACGTAGCTACCCGGCAATGCAATTGGCATCACAACCGGTACACCAGCGGTCAGTCCAACCCGGTCCTCTCGTACTAAGGTCAGGTCCTCGCAAACTTCCCACGCCCGCAACAGATAGGGACCGAACTGTCTCACGACGTTCTGAACCCAGCTCGCGTGCCACTTTAATCGGCGAACAGCCGAACCCTTGGGACCTTCTCCAGCCCCAGGATGTGACGAGCCGACATCGAGGTGCCAAACCTCCCCGTCGATATGAGCTCTTGGGGGAGATCAGCCTGTTATCCCCAGCGTACCTTTTATCCTTTGAGCGACGGCTCTTCCATTCAAAACCGCCGGATCACTATACCCGTGTTTCCACCCTGCTCGGCTTGTCGGCCTTACAGTCAAGCTCCCTTATGCTATTGCACTCCTCGTACGGTTACCAAGCGTACTGAGGGAACCTTTGGAAGCCTCCGTTATCCTTTTGGAGGCGACCACCCCAGTCAAACTACCCACCAAGCAATGTCCCCCGTAATCGGGGTTAGATACCAAGCAAACAAAGGGTGGTATTTCAACGGCGACTCCACAGATACTAGCGTACCCACTTCACAGTCTCCCACCTATCCTACACATCATTTGCCCAGTACCAATGCTAAGCTGCAGTAAAGGTGCATGGGGTCTTTCCGTCCCGTTGCGGGTACACGGCATCTTCACCGTGACTACAATTTCACCGAGCTCATGGTTGAGACAGCGCCCAGATCGTTACACCATTCGTGCAGGTCGGAACTTACCCGACAAGGAATTTCGCTACCTTAGGACCGTTATAGTTACGGCCGCCGTTTACTGGGGCTTCGATTCAATGCGTCTCTTGCGATAACATCCCCTCTTAACCTTCCAGCACCGGGCAGGTGTCAGGCCTTATACTTAGTCGTTAAACTTTGCAAAGCCATGTGTTTTTGTTAAACAGTCGCCTGGGCCTCTTCACTGCGGCCCCGCCTCACAGCGGGGCGCCCCTTCTCCCGAAGTTACAGGGCTATTTTGCCGAGTTCCTTAACCATGATTCACTCGAGCACCTTAGGATACTCTCCTCGACCACCTGTGTCGGTTTGCGGTACGGGTATCTATACGCTTAACGCTAGAAGTTTTTCTTGGAAGCCCTTAGGATCACTATCTGATTGTCCGTAAACGCTCAGTACTATCAGCTTCGGCTAAACCAGCGCATTTAACTACCGGTCCAATACCTACTACCTTTAACCCGGTATTCCGTCACCGGGCGGATCTTTCATCACTCCGTCACTCCTTCACCTGTATAAATAGTATGAGAATATTAACTCATTGTCCATCGACTACCCCCTTCGGGTTCGCCTTAGGTCCCGACTAACCCTGATCCGATTAACGTTGATCAGGAAACCTGGGTCTTACGGTGTGCGGGTTTCTCGCCCGCATTATCGTTACTTATGCCTACATTTGCTTTTCCAAAAGCTCCAGCACACATTACCATGTACCTTCGCTGCCGTTGGAATGCTCCCCTACCACTTGCTCCAATAAATTAGAGTCAAATCCTTCGCTTCGGTGCCGCGCTTGATGCCCGATTATTATCGACGCCCTGTCGCTCGACCAGTGAGCTGTTACGCACTCTTTAAAGGAATAGCTGCTTCCAAGCTAACCTCCTGGCTGTCTCTGCAACTGGACCACCTTTGTTCAACTTAGCACGGACTTTGGGACCTTAGCGGAAGGTCTGGGTTCTTTCCCTCTCGGACTTGGACCTTAGCACCCAAGCCCTCACTGCCGATTCTATATGATGGCATTCGGAGTTCGTCAGGATTTGGTAGGATATGACTCCCCCTAGTCCTATCGGTAGCTCTACCTCCATCATACAATCCACGACGCTGTTCCTAAAAACATTTCGGGGAGTACGAGCTATTTCTCAGTTTGATTAGCCTTTCACCCCTACCCACAGCTCATCCGGAAGCTTTTCAACGCTTATCGGTTCGGTCCTCCATGGTGTGTTACCACAACTTCAACCTGGCCATGGGTAGATCACTAAGTTTCGCGTCTACCCCCACCGACTCAATCGCCCTTTCAGACTCGCTTTCGCTCCGGGTACGGTACTGAATACCTTACCCTT
>OW818636.1:5000-1520000 GCA_942492775.1 uncultured Cytophagales bacterium
TCTGCAAAAATAATTTCAAACTCTTTTTTCTACCTCTCTCTTCCTCTTTTCCCCAGCTCCGTTCGAGCCGTTTGGGAGTGCAAATATCTCCCTTTTATTCTAATCAGCAATACCTAAGTGAGAAAAAAGATCAACAATACCATAAGATGCTGATTTAGACCCCGAAAAATTCTCAAAAGAAAAATGCCCGAATGACTGAGTCATCCGGGCATTCGAATCTTGATATTCCAAAAATTATAGCTTTTTCAGAACAATCTTTCGCCAATAGACTTTAATACCTCCACCATCATGGATTTGAAGCAAAACGCCCCCTTTTCCTTCTCCGATTTTTGCATCTTCGTAATCAACCATCATCTTTCCGTTTAAATATGAGGTAACTCTGTCTCCTTTGACAACGATCTTCATTTTATTCCACTTTCCGAATTTCAAAGCCTTGTCTTTTTCTGGGTCTGGCTTAATTAACCAGCCTCTTCCATAGGATTCATATATTCCTCCGGTATCACTTCCAGGAGGAGCTACCTCTACTTGCCAGCCAGAAACCTTAGTCCCATCAACGGTAGATCTGATAAATACACCGCTATTTCCATTTGCTTCTTGCTTGAACTCCAACGTAATCTCAAAGTCATCGTAAGTCTCTTCGGTTCCCAAGTAACCATACCCCTTGTCAGGTCCGCTTTCTGAGATCAACAGGCCATCCTGTACATACCATTTCTCTGTACCATAGATATTCCAACCAGAAAGATCTTTTCCATTGAATAGTTTTTCCTTCTTCTGAGCAAATGATTGCTGAGCCAATCCAAGGATTAGGATTGCTAAAATTATTTTTTTCATAGTTTTCTGATTTTAATGTTTTTGAACCAAACAGGATCTCCGTGATCCTGAAGAGCGATTAAGCCTTTTTTTGCAATTTTATAATCCGGAAATTCATTCCACTTACCAGAATTCCTTCTTGTGGTCCAGTCCTCAGAATAAGGAATGAATTCCACGGTCTTTTTACCATTCAGCCAATAACTGGCTCCTTTTTCAGAGAATATAATTTTAGACGTGTTCCACTCTCCGGCAGGTTTTACCACACCTTCGTAATCGGGAACATACATCGCATAATCGCCTCCGATTGACTGCCAATCTTCCAAAGGCTGTGCAAATCCGATCTGATCGATCACCTGATATTCCGGTCCTGTATAATAAGGAGCCTTGTAATTTGGCCCTTCTACCACATGGTAAAAAACTCCGCTGTTTCCACCAGGCGAGATTTTCCATGTGAATTCCATTTCAAACTGCTCAAATTCCATCGGTCCAAATACAATGTCTCCACCAAAATCCTCTCCTCCGGTGGCTCCCAGTCCTTTCAAAGCACCTTCTTCAATGATCCAGTTTGAAGGCATAGAGTCTCCATTAAAGGCTCTCCATCCGTCAGTATTGGTACCATCAAAGAGAAGCATCCAACCTTGTGATTTTTCCTCATCACTGAGGGAATTATCAGGAATGACAACTTCCTCTGCAACTACTTCTGTTTCTTCTGCTGGTTTTGGGCTACAAGCCCAAGCTAGAGCGACTAAAGCCACCCATGCGATTTTGCTTCTTTTCATGTGTTTATATTTTGTCTTTTAAGGTCACATGGAATGTCGAATAACTGAAATTCATCTCGCTATGTGAAATTTTTGTCTTGCTCGATTTCATAATCTTTATATCAATTTCATATTTTCTGGATCCCACTTAATAAACTTATCCTGGAAGTAACTGTCATTGCACAGCAAAGCAGGTGCCGCAGCTCGGAATCCAAATATCGGATCCTCTACAACTTTCCCTCCATTGCGAATCGCACTGAACCAATTCCCAAAGTGATCGTAATGCGCTCCCTTCCATGATCTTTCTGCTGCATAAACAGTCTCACGAGGAGGAAGAATTTTAGCTCGGCTTTCTTGTGTCTCACCTCTCAGTTTCGCTTGTTCCTTCATAAAAGGATCATCGCTCTCTGCATTGTTGTTGAGTTTCACGACAACTTCCTCCCATTTCACATCCATGGAACCTTTCGTTCCTACAATTCTCAAATAAGTGGTGCCACTTGTACCATCTACGAAATTACACCTCAAAGAAAGATTGAACCCGGGATGCTCGGGAGACTGAGGATAATCAAACGTTCCCAAGAGTACATCGGGAACCTCCCTGCCATCTTTCCAATACCTCAATCCTCCCATTGAGGACACTTTATTTGGTCCTTTGGAATTGGTGATGAAATGAAGTGATGAGAAAAGGTGAACAAACAAATCTCCCGACATGCCTGTACCATAATCCAGGTAGTTTCTCCATCGGAAAAATCTCAAAGGATCCCAATCTCTGGCAGTTGTGTTTGAAATATATCTCTTCCAATCTACCGTTTTCTCATTTCCATCTGCCGGAACAGCATATTGCCAGGCACCCTCTGGAGAATGTCTTGCCCAGAAACCTTCCGCATAGACAATATCACCGATCGCTCCGGCTGCTAGCAATTCTTTTGCTTTTTCATTTCCCAAAGAAGAAAGACCCTGACTACCCACTACCATGACTTTACCTGATTTTTTCCAGGCATTGATCACATCCATTCCCTGCGAAACAGAATGCACCATTGGCTTTTCGCAGTAAACGTGCTTTCCTGCATTCAATGCATCAATGGAAATCTGCTTATGCCAGGAATCAGGCGTTCCAATAATAACGGCGTCTACATCGGTTCTCTTCAGAATTTCTTTATGATCCTTAGTCAGGAATAAGTGATCACCCCATTTCGTCTTGGCAGATTCAAGACGGCCGTCATATAAATCGCAAACTGCGACCAAGGAAACATTGGCATGCTTCAAAGCCGTATTGGTATCCTCAGTTCCCATGATTCCTGCACCAATAAGAGCAAGGCGGATAGGCTGATCCGCTGAATCCATTCCCTCTCTCGACAATGACTCACGGTTAGCTGCTGACTCTTCCGCAAAAACTGCGGGAGCCAAAGCTGCTGCTCCGGTAGTCAAACCCAGTTTTTTCAGGAATAGCCTTCTGTTATTCTTCATAATGTGAATAGGTTATTGGATTTTGATTGGCAAAAGTTACTTGAAAAATTTAAGAAAGTATCGAAAGAAATTACAATTTTTCATGAGTGGTAAAATCATCCTATATATAAGGTGATGTCACAGCGATTTAAAGTAAGGCAGGGATTGCAAAAGCCGTGTACCATACCAGGAAAAAAGTTCTCCATCCACTATTCTCACCTTGGCATTTGGTAATAATGTTTTAAAAAGACTGAGATGCATTTCTTTGAATGGAAAAGGCTCTGAGCTTAAAAGTAAATAGTCCGGATTCAATGCCTCAAGATCTTCAGACTTAATTTCGGGATACCTGCTAGTCTCGATCAGGTTTTTGAAACCTGCAATCGAAAGCATCTCATTGATAAAAGTATCCTGTCCCGCCACCATAATCGGATCATTCCAGATCAGGTAAACTGCAGTTCCTTTGAAAGGCATTGGCGTCTTCAGATCCATTTTCAGCTGAATTACTATTTCCTCAGCCTTTATCTGAGTATCAGATATGTTCCCCAACTCCAAAATCATTTTCAAGGAATCCTCTACAGTCAGGACATCACTCATCCAAACCGGGTACTTGGATGCTAATTTTTCAATCCCTTCCTGATCGTTTTCTTCTTTGTTGCCAATAATCAAATCAGGATTCAGTGAATCAATAACATCGAATCGATAATTTTTCGTCCCTCCGACAATCGTCTTCTTCTTTCGAAGTCCCGACGGATGAACACAGAACTTGGTCACTCCTACGATCTGATCTTCCAAACCCAAATCTACAAGCAACTCTGTCTGTGAAGGAACCAGAGAAATAATCCGACTTGGTGGATTCTGAAGAAAAATGGTTCGATTGAGTTGGTCGGTGAAGTTCATGGAAAAGAAAAATGGTTATTGATTTATTGGGAAAAAATCAGGCCTCTTCGAATGATGAATCCCAATAACTCAATAACCAATGAACGCTTAACTTAGATACTTGAAGTCAAAGGAAGGATCAAAATCCATCAAAAACTCGGTCATCAATTGGATCACTTGCTCGATGTCTTCTTTGCTCGCCGTCTCGACGGTGGTGTGCATGTATTTCAGAGGCAAGGAAATCAAAGCCGAGGGTACGCCTTCATTTGAATAGGCAAAGGCATCAGTATCCGTACCTGTAGTTCGGGATGCTGCTGATCTCTGAAAAGGAATCTCCTTTTTCCTTGCTGTCGCAATGATCAGATCCAGTAACTTTTTGTGCACGGAAGCTCCATATGTTAAAACCGGTCCTTTCCCTGCTACTTGCTCACCGCTTGTTACTTTATTATACATAGGTGCGGTGGTGTCGTGGCAAACATCGGTGATGATGGCAACATTCGGTTTGATCCTGGCAGCGATCATCTCAGCACCGCGAAGTCCGATCTCTTCTTGAACTGCATTTACTATATAGAGTCCAAACGGCAATGTCTTGCCTGACTCCCTTATTCTTTTCGCAACCTGAGCAATCATGTAGCCTCCGATGCGATTGTCGAGCGCACGACCTGAGTAGAATTTTCCGTTCAGTTCTGTCAGTTCGTCCTGGAAAGTAATCACGCAACCGACGTGAACTCCCATTTCTTCCACTTCGGCTTTGGAACGGGCTCCCACATCGATGAAAATATTATCCAGCGTTGGCGCATCTTCTTTGCCTTCTTTCCTGACGTGGATTGCCGGCCAACCAAATACGCCCTGAATTATCCCTTTGTCTGTATGAATATTCACCCGCATGGATGGCGCAATCATATGATCCGAACCGCCGTTTCGACGCACATAGATGTAGCCATCTGAATTGATGAAGTTCACAAACCAGCTGATCTCATCAGCGTGAGCTTCTATCACAACTTTATAAGGTGCGTCCGGATTGATCACCCCTACGGCTGTACCATAGTTATCCGTGAAATAGGTATCTACAAATGGTCGGATGTAATCCAGCCAAATCTGCTGGCCCGAAGCCTCAAAACCTGTCGGGGAGGCATTGTTAAGATATTTGTAGAGGAAAGTGGTGGCGTTTGTGTCTTGGTTCATTCTTAGTTCTGTTGATTATTTTTCCTGATTTGAAGTTTCAGTTAATTAGTTATTGGGTTAATGGCATCATTTACCAATCATTCATTTTTTGCTCTTTTTAAATAACTGATGTATCCATTTAAAATCTTTAAGCAGACATCATATTTTATTCTCACTTCAGTCAATTCATCTTGAGAAATGTAAGATTCATCCAATGCAACTATTAAATGATCAAGAGTTTCTGTGAGAGATCCTCTGGAAATTCTGCAGAATTGAATGTTTTCTTGAAAATGAAATCTTCCAAATCCTTCAGCTATGTTATTTGTAACAGATCTGGAAGACCTTTTGGTTTGTATGGTCAAAGCAAATTTCTCTTCTACAGGGAATTTCATGCAAAGCTTACTTACAGCAATCCGAAATTCCCTGGCCTTTTTCCAAGCTTCTAATTCTTCAAAAGTGTTCATATCTAGATTGGGTCAAATAACCAATAACTCAATAACCCTTAACCTACAAAGGTATATTCCCATGCTTCTTCCTAGGCAGCTTGTCCACCTTGTTTTCGAGCATTTTGAAGGCTTTTATTAGTTTTTGACGGGTTTCGGAAGGGAAGATGACTTCGTCAATAAATCCTCGATGCGCCGCACGATATGGGTTGGCAAACTTTGATGTGTATTCATCGACTTTCTCCTGAAGTTTGGCTTCTGGATCCGCAGCTTCCGAAATTTCCTTTTTGAAAATAATCTCTGAAGCACCTTTGGCACCCATTACAGCAATCTCGGCAGTAGGCCATGCAAAGTTCAAATCAGCTCCGATATGTTTTGAGTTCATCACATCGTAGGCACCACCATACGCCTTCCGCGTAATTACGGTAATCCTAGGTACTGTCGCCTCGGAGAATGCATAAAGCAATTTTGCACCGTTTGTGATAATCCCGTTCCACTCCTGATCTGTTCCCGGAAGGAATCCAGGCACATCAACCAACACCAAAAGAGGTACATTAAAGCTGTCGCAAAATCGCACAAACCTCGCCGCTTTGACAGAAGCATGAATATCCAAAACCCCGGCCATTGACTGGGGCTGATTTCCCACGATCCCGATGCTTCGGCCCGCGATTCTTGCAAAGCCCACCACGATATTATCAGCATAGTTTTCGTGAACTTCCAGAAATGAATCCTCATCCACGATTCCACGGACAGCATCCCGGATATCATAGGGATGATTTGGGTTTTCCGGAATCAGCGTATCCAAAACCGGACGGCTCTCGTCTCCCTGCATTTCATATGGATATACCGGCGCATTGTCCTCACAGTTTTGAGGCATGTAGCTCAACAGCTTTTTGATATGTCTGATGCACTCAAGTTCGTTGGCGCAAGCGAAATGCGTAACCCCGCTTTTGGTGCTATGAGCAGATGCACCGCCGAGTTCCTCAGCTGTCACGTTTTCCTGAGTAACCGTTTTCACCACATTCGGACCGGTCACAAACATGTAAGAAGTGTCCTCTACCATCAAGATAAAATCCGTGATCGCCGGAGAATAAACCGCTCCGCCCGCACATGGACCCATCACTGCTGAGATCTGCGGCACCACACCGGATGCCCGGGTATTTCTGTAAAAAATATCTGCATAGCCACCGAGTGAATTCACCCCTTCCTGAATTCGCGCTCCGCCAGAATCATTCAATCCAATCACAGGGGCTCCATTTTTCATGGCCATATCCATGATTTTGCAGATTTTCTCCGCATGAGTTTCAGAAAGAGAGCCTCCAAAAACAGTGAAATCCTGAGAAAAAACATACACCAATCTTCCATTCACTTCGCCATAACCGGTAATCACACCATCTCCGAGGTAATGTTCTTTGTCAAGCCCGAAATCTTTGGAGCGATGCATGACGAATTTATCTATCTCCTGAAAACTCCCTTCATCCATCAGTAAATCCACCCGTTCCCGGGCAGTCAGCTTTCCTTTTTTATGTTGAGCAGTGATCCTTGCGATTCCTCCGCCATGAAGCGCTTCTGCGTTTTTTGCTTTTAAAAGTTCGATTTTCTCCTTGTTTCCTGGAAGTGTATACTTGGGTTTGTCCTGCTGACTCATATCGCCTGTTTTTAGAATAAGTCAAATATAGCAGGCTTTCGATGGGGAGAAAAAATATCCTCAAGCGAGAATTAGTTTGATTTTCCGCAGGGAATTAAAGTCGAGACTTACAGGGATTTAATGTTTTTCTGCCCATTTCATTTTCAATAAACTTTCTATATTCGCGCATTCAAAATTTTTAGCAGTATATGAGTATCAGAAAGGCCGCTGTGATTGACATGGGAACCAATACATTTCATTTGTTATTGGTGGAATTGAATGGAGAAAGTTTCAAGACTATATATAAGGAGAAGATTCCTGTCAAACTCGGGCAGGGAGGAATCAGCCAAAACTTACTCGCGGCCGATGCTCAAAAAAGAGCTTTTCACACCCTAAGACATTTCAAGAATCTGATTGACGGAGAAAAGATTGATCAGATTTTTGCTTTTGCGACCAGCGCAGTCCGCAATGCAGAGAATGGAAGTGCATTTGTGCAGGAAGTGAAAGAAACACTCGGAATCGAGATAAATGTGATTTCAGGCATCGAAGAAGCTCTGCTCATTTACGAAGGAATCAAACTCTCCGGCTCTCTCAATGGGAAAACCAACCTGATGATGGATATCGGAGGTGGTTCTGTGGAATTTATCATCGGTACTTACGAGGAGGTTTTCTGGAAACAAAGCTTCGAAATCGGCGGTCAGCGTTTGCTCGATTTGTTCCATTATCACGATCCGATTTTGCCGGAGGAAGTAGCGAAGCTGGAAGAATATCTGGAAGGAAAGCTTACTTCGCTGATCGAAGCAATTGAAAAATACAAGCCATCCGGCCTGATCGGGGCATCCGGTACTTTTGATACGCTCACTGATATTTATTACGAGTCCATGCTTCAATGCAAGCTAACGGGGCAGCATGTTTTCGAACTTCCACGAGCCGAATTTGAGAAGATCCATGAGATGCTTGTGACCAAAAACCGCGAGGAACGTCTCGTGATCCCGGGTATGATCGCCATGAGGGTGGATATGATCGTGGTGGCAAGTTCACTGATCGAATTTATTCTGCGCTACGTGCCGGTAGATTGCATTTGCTGCTCACATTACGCGCTCAAAGAAGGTGCAATTTCTACACTTCTTCAAAAGCCGGAAATCGCATAACCTTTCCAGCTTTTTACGGTTTTCTCATCTCCTTGATTTCTTATCTTTGAGCGATTTTCAGCACCGATAGTTTTATGCTGAAAGGAATCAACCCAATCCCCCTTCCCATGACATATTCTTACGAACAACTCTATCAGTTTACTTTCGACATGCTGACCAAAATCGGATGCCCGGAAGATCAGGCCAAAATCGGGACGGAAGTTTTGCTTTCCGCAGATTTGAGAGGAGTGGATAGTCATGGTGTGGCGCGGCTTTCGGGCTATGTGAGATTATGGGAAAAAGGCAGAATCAATACCAATCCCAATATCCGGGTTGTCCATGAGACGCCAAGTACGGCCGTGGTCGATGGAGACGGAGGTTTGGGCTTGGTGGTGGCTCCGTTTGCGATGAAAGTCGCAATCGAAAAAGCTAAAATTGCAGGCACGGGTTGGGTGGCTGTGAAGCATTCCAACCATTACGGGATTGCAGGCTACCATTCGATGATGGCGCTGGAGCATGATATGATCGGAATTTCCCTTACCAATGCAAGTCCGTTGGTAGCTCCTACTTTTTCGAAGGAAAGACTGCTCGGCACCAATCCGATTTCGGTCGCGATTCCTGCCAAAGATCAACCTCCTTTCGTAGCAGATATGGCAACGACGACGGCTGCCAATGGCAAACTCGAAATCCTCCAGAGAAAAGGAATGGATACGCCAACCGGCTGGGTGCAGGACAAAGATGGCAACGAAACTACTTCAGCAAATGGCGTAAAAGACGGAGGCGCATTGCTTCCTCTTGGTGGCGATCGCGAGCATGGTTCGCACAAAGGCTATGCACTCGGGGCGATCGTAGATATCTTTTCGGCAGTGCTTTCCGGAGCGAATTACGGTCCGTGGGTTCCTCCTTTTGTAGCATTTCTGGAGCCGGATCCCAATCCTGTCGGGGATGGAATCGGTCACTTTTTCGGAGCGATGCGTGTAGATGCTTTCCGTCCTGCGGATGAATTCAAAGCACATATGGACAACTGGATCACAAGATTCCGATCTGCCACGCCAACTCCCGGAAATGAAAAAGTCCTGATCCCCGGTGATCCTGAGCGCGAACTGGAAGCCATTCGCCGAATAGAAGGAATTCCACTTCTCGATCCGGTAGTGAAAGATCTGACTGCACTTGGAGAGAGATTTGGTGTGAAGTTTTGATTTCGGATTTCAGATTTTGGATTTTGGATTTACTTTTTCCATCCTGAAATCTCTAAATTGATCCATCATGAGCAATACTCTAAAGAAATACAGAATTGAGAGAACTGCTTTTGAGGCGAGGAATGCTTCTTAGCAAGTCAACTATGGATAAGAACACCAGAAGCTAACCTGCCAGGAGCAGATGAGAATCCATCAATATCTGAACAGTATCGCATATGGATACGACTTGAATAATCCTCCGAGGATGGATAAGACTGCATTTCAAATTAAAATCAGAAAATAGTGGGCAACATTTTTCAGGATGATTAACTTAATTTAGACCACAACTTTTCAACTTTTTTAACCTTCCCACTTTTAACTTTAACCTACCATCCCATCGTGATTTGCATCTGAGTTCCCTTTTTGTAAATTGATATCCTAGATCACTCTTTAACCCCAACACCTATGACCCAATTTAATCGACGCGATTTTTTGAAAGGCTCCTCCGCCATGATGACCCTTGCCAGTTTCGGCTTGTTTGGAATGGACTTCCGAGACCGTGAAGGCCCATTGAAAGTTGCCCTTATCGGTACCGGTTGGTATGGAAAATCCGACCTCTTCCGCCTGATCCAAGTAGCTGATGTAGAAGTAGTCGCTCTTTGCGATGTGGATAAAAACCTCCTTACTGCTGCCGGCGAATTGGTTGCAACCCGTCAGAAATCCAAGAAAACCCCGGAGCTTTTCGAAGACTATCGCGAACTCCTCAAAAAACATAAGTGCGATCTTGTCCTGATCGGAACTCCTGATCATTGGCATGCTTTGCAGGCAATCGAAGCACTGAAATCGGGTGCACATGTTTATCTGCAAAAGCCAATCTCAGTCGACGTAATCGAAGGAGAAGCGGTCATTGCAGCCGCCCGCAAATACAATAAGAAAGTTCAGGTGGGAACTCAGCGCAAAAGCACTCCTCACCTGATCGATGCCAAAAAGCAGATTATTGACACCGGATTGCTTGGGAAAATCAGCCATGCTGAAGTTTGCTGCTATTTTCATATGCGTGCCAACGGCAATCCGCCTGTTGAGCCTGTGCCGGATTTTCTCAATTATGAACTTTGGACAGGGCCTGCTCCGCTCCGACCTTACGATGGTCTTCCGCACATCCGTTGGTGGAGAACTTTCAAAGAATATGGCAACGGTATCACCGGCGATATGTGCGTACACATGCTCGACACGGTGAGATGGATGCTGGATCTTGGCTGGCCAAAGCAAGTCACTTCCACCGGAGGAATCTATGTGCAGAAAGAAGGCAAATCTAATATTGCAGACACTCAAAGTGCCATATTTGAATTCGATGAACTCAATGTAGTTTGGCAGCACCGCACTTGGGGCAATCCGGTAGATCCGGAATATCCATGGGCTTTCAAACTCTTTGGAGACAAAGGAATGCTGGCAGGAAGTACGATGCAGGCTGATTTCACTCCTTATGGTGAAGGCGAAAAACCGGTACATTTTGATTGCTTCTTCGAGCGTGAAAAATATCCTGAGGATCTGACCGAAGATCGAATCGAGCTTAACGCCGCTCCTGCTACCCGTATTCACATGCAAAACTGGCTGGAGTCTATCGACAAAGACACTCTGCCAATCGCTGATATCGAGCAAGGACATATCTCCACGGCTTCCTGTATTTTGGCAAACATGTCAATGGAATTGGGAGGCCGAGCGCTTCGCTACGATCCGAAATCGATGACTGTGATCGGTGATCCTGAAGCGACAGCCAAACTCAGAAGACCTTATCGGGCGCCGTATGTTCACCCCGAGCCGAGTAAAGTGTAAAAGGTGAAGGCTGAAGTTTGAAAGATGAATCCCGGGCTGAAAGGTTCGGGATTTTTTTTCTGAAAGCTCTTGAAAAGGGCCCACAGATCAACGCAGATAAATTCACAGATATCCACGGATTTATAAATCATTTCATTTGAACAGAGAAAATCCAGCTTGACGGTTGATTTTAGTTGCTTCTATCACTTGTGCTGAGCTTGTCGAAGGATCGGTCTTCTGTCTTCCAGCCCGACTCCAGAAGAAATTTCGCCAAATGTTAGATTTGCGTACATGCAGAAACTTAATTTTCCCTTTCTTTTGCCGCTATGATTCAGATCAGAAAAGCCCTCCCGGAAGAACTTCCGATTGTTCGTGAAATAGCCCACAAAACCTGGCCGGATACTTTTGCCGGGATTCTGTCTCCTCCACAGATAGAATACATGCTGAATATGATGTATGATCTGAAGACTTTGGAGTCGCAACTTTCAGAAAAAGGTCAGGTCTTTTTGCTGGCTGAGGAAGAAGGTGATTTTTTTGGATTTGCGGCCTACGAGTTGAATTATTACAAAGGAGAAAAAGCCAAACTTCATAAGATCTACGTCCTCCCTTCTGCTCAGGGAAAAGGCCTCGGAAAGAAACTCATCCAAGTAGTCTCTGATCAAGCCAAAGCACGCGATCAGAAAAGCCTCCTGCTGAATGTGAATAAATTCAACCAGCCTGCAATTGATTTTTACGCGTATCTGGGATTTGAGGAAGCTTATCGGGAAGTGATCGACATCGGAAACGGCTATGTGATGGACGATGTAGTCATGGAGTTAAACCTTTGAGGTTTTGATCCCAATACTAATCAGGACTCCAAGATTTTTTTTCTAAAGATGCTGCTTCGGGAGAAGCAGCATAACCTGAGAATAAACGCCAAGGAAAAATCTGTGAAAATCCGTGTCCTTTTCTGCGTAAATCTGCGGGAACCCTTTATTCATAGAACCAAAAAAAAGCCTGGAAAATCAGATTCCCAGGCTTTCTAATTTGAGTCTTATTTGAGCTCCACTTGTTCTATTTTGCTATTATCTCCCCGGATCTCCAGATACATTTTTTTCATTTCTTCCAGTTTTTCTGGATTGGACTTGGCTAGGTTGTTTGTCTGTCCCGGATCATCCTTGAGGTTGTACAACTGATAATCAGGAGAATTACCCATTTCGATCTGCACATTCTTTTCTACTTCAGGACCCGGATAAGGAGGAATCATTGCCCAATCACCTGCACGCAGAGCTGTTTTGGTATAAGCTTCCAAGACAAAAGCATCCCTTCCCTGTTTACTTTTTCCAAGGAAAGTATCCAATAAATTTTGGCTATCCGGACCATTTTCTGTACTTCCTGTAAATGCCGCCAAAGAAGCCAATAAATCAATCTGGGTCACCAACGCATCGGAAACTCCCGGCTGAATCTTTCCTTTCCAATAAGTAATAAACGGTACGCGAGTTCCTGCTTCATACAGCGAATATTTGCCTCCTTTGAAAGGACCTGCCGGCGTATGGTTCCCCAATTTTTCAACCGCCTCATCGAAGTATCCATCATTCAGGACGGGACCATTGTCACTTGAAAATATAATCAGTGTATTTTCCAAAAGACCTTCCTCTTCCAAAGTCTTGTACATTTCCCCGATCACCCAATCTGCTTCGAGAATAGCGTCTCCACGAGGCCCCATACCGGATTTTCCCTCAAATCTTGGGTGCGGAGTACGTGGCACATGTGGCTGCTGCATTGGAAAAAATAGGAAGAATGGTTTGTCAGATTTTGCTTTTTCCTTGATGTAGGCTGTGCCTTTTTCCAAAAATTGATCCGCCATATCGACATCATTCCACTTGGCACTTTGGCCGCCCTTCATGAAACCGATTCTCGGGATTCCATTCACGATGCTGTTGTTATGGCCATGATGCCATTTCATTGTCAGCAGTTCAGGATTTGAAATAGCGGTAGGCTCTCCCTCGAAGTTTTTATCGTAATCTACCTGAATAGGATCGTTTGGATCTAAGTTCACTACACGACCATTTTCAATATACACTGTGGGCACGCGGTCTTGGGTAGCTGCCAAAATATAGGAATGATCAAATCCCACCTGATTTGGTCCGGGGGAAATCTCCTGATTCCAATCCACATTGCCCGTACCCAAACCCAAATGCCACTTTCCGATCACGGCAGTTTGATATCCCTGATTTCTCAGGACTTTTGGCAAAGTAACCTGAGCGGTGTCAATAATAAGCGGAGCCGTACCCGGGAGGATTTTAGCGTCTTGATTTCTCCAGGGATAAGTCCCGGTCAAAAGTGCATACCTGCTTGGCGTACAAGTTGCAGAAGAAGCGTATGCGTTGGTAAATCTCAATCCTTCATTGGCCAGCCTGTCCATATTGGGAGTTTGAAGTGTGCCGGCTTGGTAGGCGCTTACATCCCCATATCCCAAATCATCAAGGTAGATAAATACAATATTGGGTTTCTTTTCCGGGGCAACTTCCTGAACAGTAGGCTCGGCACAACTTGGAAAAAATAAAGCTCCCATTAAGCCAAGTAACCAACTGTAGCGGTTTGTTTTCTTCATTTTTATTAGGGTTTGGTTTTATAAAATTAGTGTGTTGGGTTCGATTCAGATTTAATATTAGTTTTTCGCAGGAGCCGGACCCTTGTTGGTCTTCAACTTTTCTCCCGATTGACTCGATACTTTGATCGCGCCTATCCCGGGATTACCGTCAATTGGATTCCCGAGAATGTCCTTTTCAGGATTTAACCCATCAATCAGTCCAAATTCATCCTCAGGTAGAAATGGAATTTCAATTCCTTTTCCCGCCAGAATTACATTGCCCGGAACATAATCTTCCGGACTTAAACCTCCCGGATTAGCAAAATCAGGATTCCCAAAAAGCGAATATTCCGCTTGAATCAATGCATTCGCTGGCCAGACATTCTCTTTCACAAAAAGATTATGCTTAAAAAAGACTTGCTCCATCTTCCTTTCAGAATTATCATCCGGAAGATATTGATCACCGGGAACAACTTCTGTGGTTCCCGAAATATGGAATATGTTATTCGCAATCAAAATTCCTTTTGAGCGATTGTCGATGGCTATTTTGGATACAATGTCTTCGCTCACATAGATGGTATTGTTATAAAAATAGGAATTCACCGGACCTTTTCTCTCCTTCTTTTCTCCCTGATATCCACTCAGCCAAAAGATTTTACCCTCCTGAAAAGATCCGTCCACGCCCTTGACACGATGACCGTCATTGACACTGATATTGTATCGGTACGCACAGTTGTAATTATTTCCCAGAATCTCGGCAAATCCCCCTGCATTGTGTGCGCTTAGATTGTACTGAAGCACCACATTGTCACAATTGTAGTCGATATGGGCGCCGGCAGAATCTCCGGGGCCATTGGCATACATGAATTTGTTTTTTTCGATCAGCACCATGGAGGCGCTCCAAGTCCAAAGTCCGCTTCCCCTTCCCCATTTTCTTCCATCGTCAGTGCTTCCTGAATGGGTCACCTCGTTATCGCTTACGTAGACAAATTTCACCCCCGACATTTGGATTCCCGGCCCTCCAGTCCCTTTAATCATATTTCCGGAAATGGTGATTCTGCGAATATTCTGAGTTTGATTCCCGGTGAGTTTGATTCCCGTGTGGCTTACTTCACTCACATTCGAATTGAGGATTTTCACATCTTCAATCATTCCTGACGCAGACTCATTGATTACGCGGATTCCCCATCCATATCGCTGAGTTCCATTGGCAGACTTTACTTCTTCGGCTCCGCGGACAAAACCCTTTTCTTCAAAGTAAACATCTGAAATTCTGAGACTGTCCAGCGTGATTCCTTTGACTTGTCGATCTCCTGAGGCAAGGATCAACACGCCTACTCTCATGATTCCTTCAGGGGATTTTGCCCCATAGCCTTCTGCGGTAATGTCGATATTTCGAACCTGGACAAAGCTGGAATTTTCAATCAAGATTCCATTTGCAAATCCTTTTGCATCTATTTTAGCGGGGGTATTCTTGTCGGGATTTCTTCCATCCCAATAAGAATCGATGGTCAATGTCTGATCTGGTGAGCCTTTAAACCCGATCAATTCTAACGTCCCAAAGAACGCCTCCCCTCCTGCCAGTAAGATTCTGTCCCCGGGTTGCAACTCTAGTTCCTTGATTTTGGAAAGATTTTGAAACGGTTCGGCTGAACTCAAACCGGAGTTTTGATCATTTCCAGCACTTGGATGAAAGAAGTAATCTTTAGCCTTGGCCGATTGGATCGAGATGAAAATAATAAGCATCCCCAAGAGGGGAATCAATTTTAGGTTTGCTGTCATGTGTGAACACTTCAATGATAAAAAGTCAATTAATCTTTTTCTTTGGGCACAGGCGTAAAGCGATCCGGATGCAAGAGACTATACTCCTTATCCTCCAAAAGCCCTAAAAACAACGGATCAATCAGCTGCTTTTTCCATTCTGCAATTCTCTCTGCTAATTTGTTTCTCAGGTTTTGATCTACAGAAACCAGATTGGTGGTTTCCGAAATATCCTTGTCAATGCCAAACAAAAACTCAGCATCAGGCTGCAGGATGAGTTTGGAATCTACCGTTCTAATAGCATATCGATCCGCATTGTAATTTCTCCAGTAAAGCTCTTCATGAGGTACTCCTTTTTCCTTGCCTGTCAGAAAAGGGATAAGATTTACCCCGTCCAATTCATTTTTTGGCTTAGCCTGAGCCAATGATGCGGCAGTAGCAAATATGTCCAGTGAAATCACCGGATGCTCAAATAGTTGTCCGGCAGGCACTTGCCCTTTCCATTGCATGGCAAACGGAACCCGGATTCCTCCTTCGAAAAAGTCTCCTTTGAATCCTCTCAGAGGTTGATTATTGGATGCGTTGTCTTTGGTGGGGCCGCCATTATCAGACAAGAAAAACACAAGTGTATTCTCCTCGAGCTTCAACTCTTCCAACAAATCCATCAAATCACCCACTCCATCATCGACGGCGCTGACCATCGCTGCATAGGTTCTTCTTTTCGGATCTTCAATATGAGCAAAGCGGCTTAGGTATTTCTCCGTTGCCTGCATCGGGGCATGTGGCGCGTTGTAGGCCAAATACAAGAAGAATGGCTCTTCCTGATGGGTTTTTACAAAACTCAAAGCTTCCCTTGAGAGCGCATCGGTGAGATATTCCGTTTCCTCCACCGGTGTATTATTTCTTACCAGCTTGGTTCTATAGCCGTCGTATTGAGTTCTGGCTTCAGTTTCATCCTTCAAATCCCATTTTTCCGGGAAATATTGATGGCCTCCCTCCAGAAAACCATAAAACTCATCAAACCCTCTTTGATTGGGTCTCAAGCTAGGGTGAACACCCAAATGCCACTTTCCAAGCACTCCGGTTTTATACCCGGACTTCTTCAGTACATCCGCCATGGTTTCCTCACTGAGTGGCAATCCCATCGTTGAGTCTTTTGGTGCCAACAGGGGATTTCTGGAAAACCCAAAGCGATCCTGATATCTTCCTGTGATAAATCCCGCCCGGCTTGGTCCGCAGACTGCAAAAGAAACATACCCTTCTTTGAAGATCACGCCGTTATTGGCAATCCGATCAATCCCCGGCGTCGGAATATCCGTGCTCCCATTGAATCCAACATCCGCATATCCCTGATCATCTGTAAGGATCACAATGATATTTGGCCGTTCCAGCGCAGGTCTTTTTTGCGCAAAAGCAAAAAAAGAACAGGTAAGTAAAAGGTATGTGCTTATGATTTTTTTCATGTCGATTTGAAGTAAGGCAACACTCCCTCTCATTAGAGATGGGAGTGCTGAACCCAAACTACCCTATCTAATTTAATTCTTACTGCTATTTATTTAATTCCAAACCGGGTTTTGAACCAGCTTGCTGTTTGCGTCAATTTCAGATTGAGGAATCGCAAATACTTCAGATTGTCTGCCTTTGTACACTGCAGTGTATGGTCCGATTTTATCAGCTTTCACTCTTTCGTAAGCTTTTTCCACCTCGCCCCATCTCTTGACATCAAAGAATCGCAAGCCTTCAAAAGCCAACTCTACTCGTCTCTCCTGCCTCACTAGCTCAACCAGCTTTTCTTTGGTCAAACTTGTTCCGTTCACCTTAGTGACAGTTGGCATTTTGGCTCTGGTTCTCAATTGGTCTAGCAAAGGATATACTTCACTTAGCTGACCGGATTCTGCCAAAGCTTCCGCTCTCATCAACAAGACATCTGCATATCGAATGACATAAAAGTCCTGTCCTCCGGGTTGATCCGGGCCGATTCCGCTGGCAGAGACATTATTTCGAATGTATTTTTTCTGTCCAAATCGGGTAGCTGTATTACCTGTGAAAGTTCTATTGAGGTGAATCAAGAAAATGTCTCCCTGGAAATAAACCGATGCTGTCAATCTTGGATCACGATTATCCTTTCGTGCAGTTGGTTTGTAAAGCGGTGATTGTGAAATCGGCAATCCATCTATACAGAGATATGAGTCGATCAGATTTGGCATTGGCTGCATATTCACTCTTGGAATCCCTAAGAAAGTCGCGGAAAAGGTCTCGCCATTGTTGGATTGGTCCTGGAAAAAGCGGACCGAAAACACAACTTCCTTTGATTGCTCACCTGCCTCGGTAAATAGTTGGGCGTAATCAGCATTCAACTGATACCCCAATCCCATGATTTCCGAAGTCAATCTTATTACTTCTCCGTAATTTTTATTGTAGAGTTCAAATCTTGCCAAGAGTGACAAAGCTGCGCCTTTAGTCGCATAGCCATATTTATCAGCCGGATAGGAAACCGGCAAGGCCTCAGCGGACATTTTTAATTCTGAAATGATGAATGCTCTAAGCTCTTCGTAGGTGTTTTTTGGCACATAGGCTTCCTCCAGTGATTGGAAATCCTGAATCAAAGGTGCATCCTCAAAATAGACCGCCAAATTGAAGTAGAACAATGCTCTTAGAAATCGGGCTTGACCGAGCAAAGAAGCTCTGGATTCTGTACTGATATTAGCATCTGGAATTCTCCCGATGTTTTCTATCGCCACATTGGCTCTTGCTATTCCCCTGTAAAGCGCTGTCCAATAGGAATTGAAGAAAGGAAAAGCAGGATCTGCTCTGCCCTCCACGAAATTGCCTGGGCCTTCAAATTTGTAATTATTGAAGGCATTATCTGCAAAGCCATCATGTTGAGGAATTCCTGCGGTTGCATTTAGATTACCACTATACAATGCTCTGTCTTGGAGGGCATCGTAGACACCATTAATCCCCAGTTGAGCATCTTTTTCATTTGCCCAGAAATTACTTTCTGATAGCTGTGTAAGGGAACCTCTCTCCAGATAATCTTCTGAACAAGAACCCAAAAACAGCACGCTGAATATATATACAAGCTTTTTCATGTGTTTATAATTTGATTTTTAATTGCCACATGGAATCTCGCATGATTGATATCATCCCCAAGTCTTCTGCTACTTGCGTCATGCTTGATTTCATATTGATTAGAATTTGATGTTTATACCTCCTGAAATCACCTTGTAAAGCGGCGCAGTCTGATCTGTACCTCCTCCTCGCTGTCTTTCCGGATCAAAATTATTCACCTTCGTGAAGGTCAGGAGATTCTGTCCACTGATGAAAATCCTAGCCTTTTGCAAAAGAGCCTTTTGAGAAATACTCACCGGAAGTGTATAACCCACCTCTAAGTTTCTAAGTCTCAAGTATGACATGTCCTCGATGTAGAATGAGGAGATGACCGCGTTATTCACTCCTCCCAATCTTGGCAGGGTTTCGGATGGATTCTCAGGAGTCCAACGATTATTCCAATAGGACAAGGCGTTGTTTCTGTCTCCTTCCATTGGTGTTTGACCGTTGCTATTCAATAAGCGGTCAATTTTTCCAACACCCTGGAATACCATGTTCAGATCAAATCCTTTGAACTGGAGATTTGCGTTCATTCCGTAAATCCATTTAGGGAAAGGGTTGCCGATTACTGTTCTGTCGAAGGCATTGACTACCCCGTCAGGAGTACCCTCAGGTCCGGAAAGATCCGCATACTTCAAATCACCGGCTGCGGTCAGGTTACTTCCAAACTGCTTTGGAGAACTGTCCACTTCTTCCTTGGATTGGAAGACACCGATTTGCTGATAGCCATAATATGCATTGAATGGCACTCCGATTCGAATGATGGTACTGGCTCCGATTGTCTCAATTCCTCCCGGTCCCAAATCGGTCACGACGTTGTCTGCCATTCGGGTCACGTTACCGGAAAGGTTCAACATCAACTTGCCGATGTTTTGACGATAATTAATAGAAAGCTCGACTCCACTGTTTTCCATTCCTGCAGCATTCACTGCAGCCAGGTTAGTCACACCGATTGAACTTGGGATTGGGAAATTGGTATAAAGGATGTCAGAGCTGATCCGCTTGAAATAATCCGCCGTCAAACTGAGCTTACTGCCAAAAAATGATGCGTCCATTCCGATGTCAAATTGCTCGATGGTCTCCCAGGTAATGAAAGGGTTTGCTAAAGAAGTAAGTGCCACCGCCGGCACAATTACACCCGCACCCAGCGTGTAGTCAAGGCCTGTATTATAGGTTTGCTCGTAGATGTAATTTCCAATTCGGTCGTTTCCGCTTACACCCCAGCTGGCTCGGAGTTTCAAATCAGTCACTGTCTCAGAGCCTTCCAAGAATCCTTCCCGGGCGATATTCCATCCTGCTGAAAGTGAAGGGAAAGTTCCGTATCGGTTTTCTGACCCAAACTTGGAAGATCCATCCCTTCTGACGTTCGCTTCAAAAAGGTATTTTTCCTGATAGTTGTAATTGACTCTGGCAAAGATTGACTGCCAAGCTTCCTCCGATGCTCCGCCACTTACAGAAGGATTGACTACTCCTCCACCGTTAAACTCCTGAATGGCATCAGATGGGAAACCCTGCAAGGATCCGGAGAACCCGTCATTTTTATCATAAATCACTGAGAAACCTGCAATAAAGCTCAGATTATGAACATCCTTGATGCTAGTAGTATATCTCAAAATATTCTCATTGAGCAATCGATAATTGAAATCGAGCGTGTTTGTCAGGCTGTTCAAATCGTTTCTTTGCACCACATTTCCTTCCCAGTCATTTGTGATCAAGGTTGGGCGGAAGTTGGAAATATTTGCATAATTGATGATCGCACTTCCACTAGTCTCGAAGAAAAGTTCATCTATAATCTTGGCACTTAATCCGATTCGCTCACTGAGGTTGATATTATCACTTTCATAATCTCCGAAAGTTCCGGTCAGCAAAACATGGTTGATAGGATAGGAGAAATTCACTTTTTGGTAAGCACCATCGACCACTCCCAATTCTCCATTGGAATAGTAAACCGGTACCACCGGAGAAGACCGCTGGAACTGATTGATAATTCCGGTTTCTCCTGTGATTGCGCCTGCGCCTCCGCTTGGACCTTCAAATCTTGACCAATATCCATTGGTCACATTCGTAACCGTCAACCAATCGTTTGGCTTGATGGTCAGGTTAATTCCAAGATTATATCGATCAGTTTTGAATTTTCCTTTTACGACAGCATCCTGATCCAAGAATCCTAAAGAAACTCTGTAGGTAGTCTGGTCTGATCCTCCTGAAAAAGACAAATAATGATTTTGAATTGGAGCATCCTGAAGGGCAATGTTTGACCACTTGGTATTAGACCATTGATCCGGATTGGTTCCATTTCGGATAGCTTCGATATCTGCCTCAGAGAATCTGAGTTGAGAAGTAGGGCCGTTTACATTTCGGTCACGTTCATTTCTTAGCAAAGCATAGTTTACCCCATCAAGATATTCAGGGATTACAGTTACTCGTTGCGTTCCAAAGTAGTTATTGTAATCTACCGCAAACTTACCTTTGGTTCCTTTTTTAGTCGTGACAACCAAAACACCATTGGCACCTCTTGCACCATATATGGCGGAGGCAGATGCATCTTTCAATACCGAAATACTTTCGATATCAGATGGAGCCAGGTTATTGAATTCGGCCAAACCTTCGTATTGGATGTTGTCAATCACTACCAAAGGATTGGTTCCGCCGAATGTTCCGATTCCCCGGATGGTAATCGCAGAACCGTCCGCTCCCGGAAGTCCGGATGACTGAGTTAATTGCACACCGGCAAACTTTCCATACATCAATTGGGCAGAATTGGTAACCGGCTGATTGACGGCCTCGTCAAATTTGAGCGTCTCGACAGCACCGGTCATGTTGAGTTTTTTCTGCTCTCCATAACCCACTACCACTACTTCCTGCAAGAGCGATTCTGATTCGGCAAGAATCAGATTAATCTCGGACTGATTCCCCACCGCGATTTCCTGGGTTTCAAATCCAATCAGGCTAAATACAAGGATGGATTCAGATGAATTGACCGAAATGGAAAACCCTCCGTCTAAATCAGTCACAATACCATTGTTGGTTCCTTTCTCCAACACCACCACACCGGGAAGACCTTCTCCATCCGAGGAGTTGACCTTTCCGGTCACTACAACGGCTGATTGCCAAGCCCAGGAAACGCATATAGTCTGGAAAAACAGCAATCCCAGCAAGAGCATTTTTTTCTGAGAAAGGACCATCCAACTCCTCCAATTCAGAGCGGATCCTTTTTCTATTTTAATATCCATGAAATAAGATTTTGGGTTATTAATAATTTCTTACCGTCAAATTTGACTTCCTCCGTATGATTTTGTGTGGTGTGAATCGAGCAAGATGCGGGGTAAATCGGCCAAAAAATAAAAAAAGCACCTCCGAAGGGGTGCTTTTGGTGACGCTGTGGCCTATTTGACTCTCTCCAGGATTTTTGATTTGTATTCGGAGGGAAGACATCCAAATTGTTGCTGGAAAGATTTCTTGAAGTGCTTATAATCATTGAAGCCTACTTCTTGTGCCACCTGACTCAATTTCAAATTACTCTGAAGAACAATCTGTGCAGCTTTTTTGAGCCGGACTGAGCGGACAAATGCCGTAATGGAAAGTCCGGTTAGCGATTTGATTTTTCGGAACAGGGTGGACTGGCTCATAAACAATTGATCCACCATAGTTTCAATTCCAAAATCCTCATTTTGCAAATTTTCATTGACCAGCAAAATGGCTTTTTCGATAAACTGAGAATCGATATCCAGTTCCTTTACTTGTTGGGAATCGGGCTCAAACCGAACCTTATTCAGGTAGTATTCCCTCAGTTTAGAGCGGTTTTCCAGAATATTGGAAATTCGGGTTTTGACAATTCCCGGATTGAATGGCTTGGTAATGTAATCCTCCGCTCCGGTCTTCAGTCCTTCTATTTCATAGGTCATCGAAGTTCTTGCCGTAAGCAAAATGACAGGAATATGAGAGGTGTTAATCTGGCTTTTGACTATCTCACAGAGTTTTATACCATCCATTTGAGGCATCATCACATCACTTATAATGACATCCGGCAACTCTTTATTGATCAACTCCAATGCTTGCAGCCCATCTTCTGCTTCCAGAATATGGTACTCATCCTCCAGCAGACTTCTCAGATATTTGCGGATATCCTCATGATCATCTGCTATCAGGATGGTCACAGCTTTTTGGTCCCGCTCAATGTTGAAGGTTTCCACTTCTTCCATTGCTACTCCCTCATAAAAATCCAGATACTTTTCTCCGGATTGAATTTCTTCAGTATGACCTACCCGTATTTCTTCTAACGGAAAAGAAATCTTCACCTCGGTTCCCACATCTTTGGTACTGAAGATTTTGATTTCACCTTGGTGCAAATCCACAATGTTTTTGGAAAATGCCAGTCCGATTCCACTTCCGGCTAGATTTGAAGTTTCGGCATTTTGTACCTGATAAAACCGATCAAACACTTTTTCAGCTTCTTCGGGAAGCATGCCTATTCCATTATCCGAAACGGATACAGTCAGACATCCTTCTTCATATCGAATCAGGAGGGAAATTTTACCTTTCTGACGCGTGTACTTGAAGGCATTTGAAAGCAAATTGAAAAGCACAATTTCCATTTGATTGCGGTCAAACTCCATCGGGAAGGTTTCCACCTCTGTCTCAAAATGGTATTCGATCTGCTTTTTGGACGCCATATTATGGAAGCTGATGAACACTTCTTTGGCAAAACTGATAAAGTCAGAGTAGCTCTTGTTCAATTTCAAAAGGCCATGTTCTGACTTTCTGAAATCCAACAACTGATTGATCAATCGCAGCATCCGCTTGCTGTTGGACTCGACCAAAAGCAATTTTTCCCGGACAGATTCCTTGAAATCAAACTGTTCCAAAAGCTCCGTCACCGGACTCAAAATCAAGGTCAGCGGAGTGCGAAACTCATGCGAAATATTGGTGAAAAAGGTGATTTTCGCCTCGTTTAGCTCATGCTCCTTTTCCTTTTCTATCTGAATGATCTGAAGTTCTGCCCGTAATTTGGCCTGACGGATGGAGATGTATCGGAACAAAAACATTATCCCTACCGCTAAGATCAGATAGATCAAAAACGCATACCATGAAAGCCATGGTGGCGCTTGTATCTGAATCATCAAACTCCGCTCCGGGCTCCAGTCCTGATTATTTCGACTTGCTCGGAGCAATAATTCATATTCTCCCCAAGGAAGTCCGGTAAAGCTGATTTGATTGAGTCGGCCCAAATTGACCCATTCCTCATTCATCCCTTTGAGTTTGTAGGAATAGGCAATATTGTCCGGTCCCAAAAAGTCATTGACAGAAAAGGAAAGCGAAAGGTGATTTTGAGAATAATCCAAGACTATTTTCTCGGTATTCTGGATCGAATTTGCGAGAATAACTTCTCCATTCACTTCATCCCCGACCTGAAGAATCTGATTATTCACGATCAATTTGGTCAGGACTACCTGCGGCACATTAAAATCCTCACTTATCTCATCGGGCTGAAAAGAAACCATGCCATTGGAACCTCCAAAATAAATCACGCCCGCCTCATCTTTAAAGGAAGATGCGCTGTGGAAAGAGTTGATCAAAACTCCGTCTTCCCGATCATAGGTGATGAAGTTTTTCAATCCAGGTTTATACTTGGTAATCGTAGTAGTGGTGCTCAGCCAAAGATTCCCGGCCTGATCTTGCTCGATTGCACAAATAAAATCGTTGATGAGTCCGTCCTCTTTATCAAAGAAATTAAGGAGGCTGAGGCTGCCTTTCGAGACACTCATTTTCGCCAAACCATTGGGAGTGCCCAGATAGATGGTATCTCCCTTCAATAAAAAGTCATTGATAATGGGATTAGGCAATTGATTTCCCAGGATTGCCTTGTGGGATAAAAAGTTTTGTTTTTGCTCGTCGTATCGGTTTATTCCCGAATAAGTTCCTACCCAAATTTCTCCATTTTTGCCTTCCTTGATCTTGCTGATCCGGTTGTTTTCTATCGGATGCTCCCGGCTTGTCTCTTCAAAGATTGTCCAGTTTTCCAAATTTGGGAAGCTGGAAAAATCGATCACTTTCAGTCCTGATTGCTGAGTCCCAATCCAAAGCCTGTTTTTAGAATCGAGGAGAATAGAAGTAATCTTTTGACTCGGAAAATACCGTTTCGCACTGGAGAAATCGCCATCCCTGACCACATAGAGACCGTTTCCTGTTCCTACAAAGAGGTAATCGGAATGCTCATACAGGGTGTGTACTTTGGAGGTGACCACTTGATTTACTTTTTCAAAACCAGCTCCTTTTGCATTTGAATACAGTCCTTCGGCCAAAGTACCCAGGTAAGTCTTACCGGTTTTTGAAATCAAAAGCGAGGTAATATTCCTGTCTGAGATTTTTTCCCGGTCTGTAATGGAAGAAAAAGAAAAGCCCTTATTGGGATATAAAATCAAAACACCTCCATGTGAAGTCCCAAGCCAGGCTATGCCATTTTGATCGAAATCGATGCTGAGAATAATCGAATAATTGATGTTTTCCTCTGAAACTCCCTGAGGATTGGTATTGACCTTTCGGAATTTTCCCAGGTTTTCATCGCTGATAAACAAGCCATCTCCCCAACTCCCGATCCAAAGCCGCCCCAATTTATCCAGCCCTATGCTTACAATATACCGCGCATCAAAGTTGGTTTCCTTCCGCTCGATCTGCTGTGTTTCGAAATCAAACCCGGTGAGAATCGCCTTATTTTTCTCATTTCCGATCATCCAGATTTTATTCCTAATCGGATCTTCTATCAGGTTATAGTGAATCTTTCCTGTTTGAAAACGGATCAGCCTGCTTTCCGAAGGGTCAAACTTATTGAGCTCCGGTCCGGCCAGAAACCAAATATTCCCAAAGCGGTCTTTGATGATGTTGTAAATAGGTTGATCAAACGAAAAATGCTCTTCCACTTTTTCAGTTTCAGGATTGATCAAAAAGACCCCATCACCCCAGGTTCCAACCCAGATTTTCCCGTCTTCTCCCTGGTTGAGTGAAATTACCCGGAGTGGCTTTTCAGTAAACTCTGAAAAGGCTGAATTGAAAGACCGAATGGAGTTTTTGCCGGGATCCAGCATCGATAAACCTCCACCCTTTGTGCCTATCCAGATGAGATTGTTCTGGTCCTTAAAAAGTGTTTCGATGTTTTCATTTTCCAAACCCGGGTAATCCGGTCCAGGTCTGTACTCGGAGAAGTCGTACCCGTCGTATTTGGTGATTCCGCCTTCGGTCGCAAAATACTTGGTATTGAATTCGTCATTTATCACCCGCGTCACATAATTGCTGAGTAATCCTTTTCTTACATTCAGGACATCAATGGAAAATTCCTCCTCCATTTTCTCCTGAAAGGAAAAGACAGGGCTTGATAGAAATGTCAGAATAAGGACAAAACTGAAAATCCGCATGAATTCAGTAGGTTAATTCGGGTTGGGTTTAAGTTATGGCTTTTTTCGAAAACAGTTTTCTTACTGCTTCAAAATGAGACACTTCATCGATTAAGCCAGGGTAAAGCTCAATCAATTACTTTCCGAAGGTAATCCGGAGTCATCCATTCTCGGGGGTTAAATAAGTCAGTTTGGGGGAAGAATCAGTCACCATTCGAGGAAATATTTTGCAAATCAGGTTAAGCAGAGGAAAAAATGAAAGAGGGCTGATCAATGACCAGCCCTCAGTACTCTAATCAGGTGATAACCAACTACTGCACAATTAACTTTTTGCTCTGCCAAATCTGACCCTGCTGCACCAGAATGATATACATTCCGCGGGCAAGGTTTCGGTTAAGATCGAGCGAATGGCTAGTTCCGGCAGAAAGGATTTCGGAGTAAACTACCTTCCCTGTCAGATCGGTCACTTGAATTACAGCCTCTCCGGGTTCATCGAAAAGTAGCGGCAAGTCCACCGTCACTGGATTACCGGCAATGACAGGATTCGGATAGACTCTGAATTCCCGATTTATCAATTCAGCCTCGAATGAAGGTTTGGATTGCATCGTTTCAAGAACTCTCAGATTTTCTCCGCTCACTTGTTCAGGTTCTTTGACTACGATCTTGTCCAGGAATGGCGCATCCGTACCAGTAGGTCTGAACTCCAGGGTGTTGTTTCCCTGATTTAGGTCAATCTCCAAAGTTTTTACAACTGTAACTCCACCATTTAAACACCATTCTCCTGAATCCTGGAAGCTATCTGTGACAAAGCTTGCCCCATTTACTGAGTATCGCATGTTACGGTTGACCGCAGTGAGATAATGAATTTCCACGAGGTATTTTCCTGCAAAAGGAACGTTGATTCCGGTAAATTTCACTCCATTTGCAGTGCTGAGCAGCATGTTGACCAATTGACTATTGGAAGCAGTACCACAGTTGACCAAAAGATTGCTTCCAATCAATTCCGCCAATTCTGCTTCAAACGAGAGGCCTGCAAATGGCGCCTTTTCTAATTTGATCTTGTCGATGATAGGACCGGGAGTATTATTATAGACGTTGATGGCAATCGTATTCACACCTTTCACCAACTGAACTTCCATCTGATACATCCCGGGAGATCCTCCCTCGAAGCACCAATTTCCGGTAGGCTGGGCGATTTTTTGTCCCAGATTTACCCCGTTCACTGCAATGCGGAAGGATCGGCTGTTCTTACTCATCAGGGAAATATTCAACACGTAAGTACCTGCATCCTTGGCAATGATCTGGTCAAATCGAACACCATTGGCTGTAGCGGATGCCAGTTCAACTTGCTTACCATTGGAAGAAGTGCCACAATCTCTAATTATTGCTGCTCCAAGAATGACAGCATGTTCCGCTTCAAACTCCAGGCTTTCTTTTACTAAAATTACATTTGGGTCAATTTCCTCAGGAAGCTTTCCTTTGCTCGCAATTGCGATTCGGTCCACGGATACATTCCCAATGGAGGAGGCCAGTCGAATCTGGTGTGAACCTGCTGTGAGGAAGTAAGAGAATTTCCTTTCCTCTCCTTCATAGCTATGGTACACTTCCCTCCAATACCACTCGAAAAGCTCGCTTCCGAGATCCTCCCACTTACGAAAAGGCTCTCCGTCTACTGAAATCCAAAGGCTGTATTCTTCCGCTTCATACGCTTGAACTTTTGCCCAAAGCTCGTATTCATCAGCTTCTTCTACCTCAATATTGAAAGTTAAAACTCCTTTGCTGCCTGTTGGAGGATTGATGGGTTCCTGTCCGTCAAGCGGATTGGAAAAAAGTCCTCCCTGCGCATTTGAAGATGCCAGGATCTCCCATCCCGGGCCTTGGGTAGCAGCCTCCGCTTCGAAAAACTCCACTAAATCAGTTTTCACCAATCCCCATGTGAATTCGCCAGGAGTACAAGCTCCAGGTTCCTGAACAAACTGCTCCAGATCAGTTGGCCCATTCGTAAGCACAACCTGATCCACTAAAATATTGGCATTGGGAAATTCCAAAGTCAGCCGGTGAGTACCTTCACCCAAATCATAAAATCTGGGAATCTGGAACCAAGTGAAGGAATCGCTGGTCAAAGGGGCTATTTGTGCCAAATCACTTCCATCCATACCGACGCGAATAGAACCTGCACCGATTGATTTGGCTCTGATCCAAACTCGATATTGGCTTGCCTCGGTGAGGTCAAATTCAAAATGAACCTGCTTGGCAATCGGGCTTTCTCCTACTTTACTTGCATCACCTCTGATATACTGTCCATTCGAGGCAGTCTCATCAGCCAAAACACTCCATTGATTTCCCAGATAGCTGCCACATTCTGCTTCAAAAGACAAAGAAGTAACAGGCTTCTGTATAAATGGCTGGTCCATGCCTTCCAGGTTATTCGGAGCGGCATAAGTTTTCATCGGGATTGATGGGCTGGACTCATGTGCCAAATACGCTTGACCGATATTGGTCAGGTTACCATTGTCAAGATAATCGGACTTTTCAGGATTGTTAGCAGGATTAGCATTATTGGGATTTGGTTGGAAATAGGCATAGCGTTCTACGTAGTCCAGGCTTTCCAGATACGGCATAGCCAATTTCAAAAACGCCTCTTGAGTAGCATTACTACGGTTTGGATTTGCATTAAACTCTGTGATCCAGATAGGCAACTGATACAGGCGATGCACATTTGCCAAATATGTTTTAAAGCGGTTGAAAATTTCCTGCGGGCTGGCATTCGGTGTATTCGCAGGACCACTTCCCCAATCGTACCAGTGTACTGCGACAAAATCAAAACGAACATCCCGCAGCTTGGCGATGCGGTTGAATTCTAACAACCAGCCAGTCGGACCTTCTTCTCTCGGTGCTGGAGAGCCCAACCGGACACCTGTTCCCATCAAACTTTCATAGTAAGCAACTGCGACAGCCGGCTGACACAAGTTATTAAACTGACCGGATTCACCGTTACAGTTGTCCGACTCATTGAATCCAAGCACATGAGTAGTAGACTTTTTGCCGATCATGACATTGATATTTGCCGGGGAAGCTCCTCCTGCACCCCAAGCCATCGGCACGTATTCGTAATTAGGCTTTGGAGTTTCATTCAGATTCCAATTATAGAACCAACCAGCATCCAGCTGATCATAAAATCCCCCGGTTCCTTTTTTGGTCACCCAATTCCATGGAACCACCCGGATGAAACTCACATTTCCCTGTAAGGCAGCGGGCAAAGCCTCCACTTCCATATCTGCTTCCGAAGCGATATACACCTTGCTTTTCCCGGTTCCATCAGGATTATTGGCAAAAGTCGCCATGAAGCCTCGCTTCAGAACAAATGACTGAACTGAATTATCTCCTGACGGAATAGCTGCTCCACGATGAATTAAATCTTCAGCCAACTTTGCTGAAGCTCCTTGAAAATCCATGCCTGAATAAACCTGAAGTGGAGCAAAACTGCTGTCTAGAGGACGAATTACCGCACCTTTCTGATAGTATTGGTGTACCCTGAAATTAACTCCAAGGGTGCCGGAAGTATGAGAAACGTGGAATTGAGCCAGTTGATTCTGCAATTCTTGAGGATTAACCTCCTTCAGGTAAACCCAAGAAGCTGCATCCAGAAAATTGAAGGTTACAAGTTCGGAAAGAGTTTCACCTCCTTGGTGAACGTTACTTTCATTATCCAAAGAGATTACTCCTTGGGAAATCTGGCCTTGCTGAGCATCCAAGGTAGAATTGATAAGAGTCAGCCCTTTTTCGGAACAGCCAAAAACAATCGCACCATTTGCAGAAACCATTGCATCTGAGATGATCAAATTCATTCCGATTGGCTTTCCTGGATCAATAGTTCCAGCCTGAGGTTTTTTGTCCTTCTGCAAATCAGGAATAGTGGGACAAATCGTGTAAGGCATCTTATTGGCACCGGGAAGACAAACCGGATTGGATTCACCAGCCAAACCAGGAGGAGTTGGAATTTGATTCGTCTCCCTCCAGTTGTTCTCATTGAAAAAATCAGTATCCACTTCACCAGTCCAGTACAGGTATTTGGTGGAGGAATTACAAGGATTGCCTTGGTCTTGTTGAAAAGCCAAGGCCGAGAAGGAAATTCCAAAACTGAGCAAGAAGAACAGCCCCGTTTTAATTTTTGCGTAAAGTTTTTTCATGGTTCATTCGGGTTAGTAGTAATTAATTCAACCAACCCAAAGCTAGAATCAGCTTCTTCCATTATGCAGGGCAAATCAACCAATCCGCTTGCCTTATCTGTCTAAACAACAGGCAATGAATTGGAAGAAGCCAGATTTCATTTTCTGAAATCCCACCATTTCTCCTGAAAACCCTTCACCAACCTGAAATAAAAAAAAATGCCTATTGCGCTTCCTCAAGTAAGATTTAAAGCATCACAAGAGTTTTTGAATTCTTCCTAATCTGGTTGAATAATTCAATCAGGGGGTCAAACCATTCAGTTTTGTCGGATTGTCTTTTGACTATTAGGGATTTCAAAAAAGGAGCGCTAGTATTATCTACAGCTTTACTCAGCAAGTATGAAAATCAGATTCACAATTCTCTTCAGTTTGGTCATTTTGACCTTTTCGCAGCAGTCCCAAGCACAAACAGAAAATCATCCCAATGTAGTTTTCTTCTTGGTGGATGACTTGGGCTGGACTGATTTGGGAAGTTTTGGCAGTGAATTTTACGAAACACCAAATTTGGACCGATTGGTCAAGTCGGGAATCAAATTTACCCAGGCATATACTGCTTCGCCTGTCTGCTCTCCTACCAGAGCGAGTATCATGACAGGAAAGTATCCTTCCAAAATGTATAACACAGATTGGTTTGGCGCTCCGCAGCCCGATCAGATTCAGGGTCATTGGACTAAAAACAAGCCGCTCAAGCCTGCGCATTATGAACCAAATTTGGCTTTGGAGGAAATTACATTGGCCGAAGCTTTCAAAGCATCGGGGTATTCAACATTTTTTGCCGGAAAATGGCATTTGGGAGAAGAAGAAAGTCATTGGCCCGAGCACCAGGGATTCGATATCAACAAAGGCGGAAACGACAAAGGGGCTCCATCGACCGGAAACAAGTATTTTTCACCCTACAATAATCCAAGACTGGAAGACGGTCCGGAAGGAGAATACCTGCCAGAAAGATTAGCCGCTGAGACGGTGAAATTCATTCGGGATAATAAATCAAAACCCTTTTTTGCGATGCTTTCCTTCTATTCAGTGCACACTCCGCTGATGACCACAAAAGCGCTTGAGGAAAAATACCTGGCTAAACGCGCTGCAATGAACTTGGAGGATAAGTTTGAACCCGAAGGAGCAAACAAAAACCGCATTACTCAAGCCCACGCCATCTATGCCGGAATGGTGGAAGCGATGGATCAGTCTGTTGGAAAAGTAATGGATGAAATTGAAGCCTTGGGACTGGAAGAAAATACCATCATCGCTTTCTTCTCTGACAATGGCGGCCTCTCCACGGCAGAAGGCAGTCCAACAACCAATTTGCCCCTGAGGGCAGGAAAAGGATGGCTTTACGAAGGAGGCATTCGGGTTCCGATGATCATGTCCTGGAAAGGAAATCTTCTTGCCGGAAAGGAAATCAATGAACCGGTAATTTCCAATGACCTCTTTCCTACCCTTTTGGATCTGAGCGGAAATCAAAAAACGTTGGAGTCCATTTCAAATTTGGATGGCATAAGCCTCAAAAACCGGGTAATGGAACCAGAAAAAGCAATAGCCCGAGAAGCGCTATTTTGGCACTATCCACACTATGGAAATCAGGGAGGAAATCCAGGTTCGGTGATCCGTGAAGGAGACTGGAAGTTGATCTATTTCTACGAAAGCCAAAAAATGGAGCTTTACAACCTGAAAGAAGACATAGGAGAACGGAATAATCTTGCGCCCACAAATCCGGAAAAAGCAGAAGACCTCAAGATCAACTTATTTGATTGGCTGGTCAAAACAAAGGCTGCATTTCCGAGACCCAATGAGGCAGCTAAACAATAAAAATCATTTCATGTCCAGCACTGTCTCCCAAAGCACCAATCCGTTGGGAGGAGCCGGTGCGATCTTTTCCTGATTTTCAGCAGAGATCAGCCTTTGATTCAATTCTTCCATTGAGAGTTCTCTCTTCCCAACTCGCCAAATAGCATTCATGATGATTCTCACTTGGTGATGCAGAAAACCTTTTCCGGTTACTTCTAAGAAGAAGATTTCCTGGGGAAAGTACTGGCCAAGAAATTCATTTGCAGTATAAATCCCTGCGGAAATAATCTCCCGGTTATAATTAGTTTTGTTTGGAGAGGGAGTGCAAAAAGCCTGAAAATCATGCTTCCCGACAAAAATATGAGCTGATTCCTTCATTTTTTCCCAGTCTAATTTCCCTTGGATATTGACAAGGAAAGCAGAAGCAAATGGGTGGAATTCGTCCGAGTTTGAGAAATAATACCGGTAGGTTTTCTGATTGATAGACTGAATCAGGTTGAAATTTGATGGGACTTCCTTTACAGAATTCAGCCGAATGTCCTGCGGCAAGTATTGATTGATGGCTGGATGGAGAGATTCCATATCCCTTTTTTCCCGAAGGAAAATCTGCACATATCCACCTTGACAGGAAACTCCAGCATCTGTCCGGCTTCCTCCCAATACGGTAAAATCATCGTGCCCAAGTACAAACTTCAGCACCTTTTCCAGTTTTCCCTGCACCGTCGCCTGCCCGGGCTGTATTGCCCAGCCTTTGTATCTGGCTCCGAAATAGGAAATGGAAAAGAGGTTTGAAAATGGGCGGGATTGCACGAGACGATTAGGGTTTGATACTTGAAATTGGAGAAATTTTACGACCCAATCAAAATTGGACTGGTGATAAAACTAGTCCCTTCGATTCTAATTCTGTCCAACGAGATTTTAGGAAGTATTTTTTATCTTCAAACAACCCAAAGATTTGCCATGCTATCCTTTCTGCTATCCTTAAAATCTAGTCCTCTCCCGCTGATTTTGATAGGAATGAGTATCTCAACCAGTTCTCTTCTTGCCCAATCTTCTCCAGTCATCCATTCCGAACTTATTTTTCCTTTGCAGGAAAAGCATGTTCATGGTAGTTCGCTGGTAGCCTTGCCAAATGGAGATTTGCTTGCTGCCTGGTTTTATGGAAGTGGGGAGCGCACCGCAAATGATGTTAAAATAATGGGTGCACGATTGAAAAAAGGGGATTTCAGCTGGTCTGAGCCATTCTTGATGGCTGATACTCCAAATCTTCCGGACTGCAATCCTGTCTTATTTCTCAATCAGAAAGGCAAACTTTTTCTGGTTTGGATCGCGGTTCAGGCAAACAAATGGGAGCATTCCGTTTTGAGAGTTCGAACTTCTGAGAATTACGCTGACTCTGGGGCACCGATCTGGAACTGGCAGGATAATATTCTTTTAAATCCAGGGGATGAGTTCGCCATAGAAGTAGCAAAAAGATTTAAAGAACTGCCCGAAAATCCTGCTGGCTGGTCAGAGTATGCGCCAAAGTATGACAACATGATCATCGAAGCGTCCAAAGATCCCCGAAAACGAACCACCGGCTGGATGACCCGGATCAAACCCATGCTGATGGAAAACGGAAAAATTGTCCTCCCTCTTTACTCTGATGGATTCAACTTTTCCATAATGGCAATTTCGGAAGATTTTGGTGAAAGCTGGAAACCGAGTTTGCCTTTGGTGGGAAGAGGACCGATTCAACCGGCTTTGGTCAAAAGGAAAAATGGAAATCTGGTGGCTTTCCTGCGGGATAGCGGTGATGCACCTTCACGAGTTCACATCAGCGAATCAACTGACGGAGGAGAAAGCTGGACTGCCAGTGAAAAGACAGAAATCCCAAACACAGCAAGTGTCGAGATGCTCAATCTGGCAGCCGGACGTTGGGCTTTTCTGGGAAATGATATTGAAGACGGACGATACATTTTGAGTCTTTACCTATCCGATGACGAAGGTCAAACTTGGAAATGGAAAACCAGATTGGAAGATCAGAAACCTGATGGAGGATCATTTTCTTATCCCAGTCTGATACAAACTGCTGATGGTTTGCTCCACATCACCTATTCTTATCACACAAAATCGGATTCGAAATCGATCAAGTATGTGGTGGTGGATCCAGGGAAATTTTAAATTTCTTTCAATCTTTCATCCAGTACATTCGGATCCTGACTGGTATTGAAAACTGCTAAGACATAAATGATTTCGTCCTGAAATAAATAAACAATATGGAAAGGAAATTTTCTCAGCGGATAAGCTCTTAACCTATTGTAAAATCGAATTTGAAAAGCTTCCGGAGATTTAAGAATTACTTCTTCAGCCTTCTTTAAGTTTTCTAAAAAATAACTTCCAACTTGTTTACTTTCGGAGCGATACCATTCAAAGGCAACCTTAACGTCTCTTAAGGCCTGTTCAGAATAAAAAATTGATAGCTTCATTTTTTATTCTTTAACCTGAGCCATCATTTCATCCCAGGAAAAGAACTTCATTTTCCCCGAATCAAATTGTTCAAGTCTGCTTTTGAGTTCCTCCAATTGTTCTGTACTCAATCCCTCTTCAGTTTTACTGAATTTCTCAGCAATAGAATTAAGGATCTCGAGCAACTCAGGCTCAGCAGAATCAATTACATGATGTAGTTTTTCTTTTAAATCAACAGCTTTCATGTGTTTATAATTTGATTTTTAATGGTCACATGGAATCTCTCATGGATTATAATCATCCCTCTGTGTGTCGCTTTGGGTCATGCTCGATTTCATATCCTTCTTTTTTATGAAAATAACTGATTTGCCGGAATTATGGTTCTGAACAAAAAAACCACCTCGGAAAAGAGGTGGTTTTTCACTTGTATAACTTATCTGATCAAGCCAAAATCTTAGCTGCCAGCCAATCTCCAACCTCGGAGGTTTTGTAGGCTTTTCCGCCTTCAGCTATGTCTTCAGTGACGATTCCTTCGTCGAGAGAAAGATTCACCACATCGGAAATCATCTGAGATTCAGCTTTCAGTCCAAATGCATAATCAAACATCATCGCTGCAGAAAGCACAGTTGCCAATGGATTTGCAATGTCTTTTCCGGCTGCCTGAGGATACGAACCGTGAATTGGCTCGAATAACTTGGTGGTTAAACCCAGAGACGCCGATGGCATCAGGCCCATAGAACCTGAAATCACAGAAGCCTCATCTGTCAAAATATCGCCAAACAGGTTTTCAGTGATCAACACATCATATGCCTTTGGCCATTGGATTAATCGCATTGCGACAGCATCCACAAATTCGTATTCTACTTTTACATCCGGATATTCCGGTGCCAATTCCTGCACAGTCTCTCTCCAAAGTCTGGATGTCGCCATTACATTGGCTTTGTCTACGCAAGTCAGGAGTTTTCGTCTCTTTTGCGCAGCTTCGAAGCCCATTCTTGCAAGACGGACAATCTCGAATTTGCTGTAAACATTGGTATCGAAAGCCTTTGTTCCCTGCTCATTTCTTCCTCTTGGTTCCCCGAAATAAATTCCTCCGGTTAACTCTCTGAAGAAAACAAAGTCAACTCCTTCAACCCGATCGAGTTTCAAAGGAGATTTATGAATCAGCGAAGGAAAAGTGAATGTTGGTCGTACGTTGGCAAACAAGCCGAGTTTTTGACGCATCAATAGCAATCCTTGCTCAGGTCTGACTTTGGCTTTGGGATCGTTGTCGTATTTTGGATCTCCAATCGCTCCGAAAAGTACTGCATCAGATGCTACGCAAATCTCATGAGTGGCGTCAGGGTAAGGCTCACCCGTGGCATCGATTGCTGCTGCACCTACTACTGCTTCTTTGAAGTGGATCTGATGGCCAAATTTCTGACCGATTGCTTTTACTACTTTGACCGCTTGAGCGATTACTTCTGGCCCAATGCCGTCACCCGGCAATAGCGCGATATTCATTTCCATATAACTCGGATTCTTCTTTCGTGGGGGATTGATTGAATTTTTCGACGATGTTGAGCATTTTTTCTGTGGCCATCATCGCAGCCACTGTTTGATCAGGGTCGAGCCCTTTGGTTTTAAAGATTTTGCCATAATCCCAAGTGATCATCGTCTCCACAAAGGCGTCTGTTTTGCCTCCCGGAGGAATGGAAACATGGTAATCGATCAGCTTTGGGAGTTCCTTTTTCAGCGATTTATAGATCTTCTTTACAGCGCGCATGAAAGAATCATATTGACCATCGCCTGTGGCGGTGGCGTCATACGATTTTCCATAGACATTCAGGCGCAGCTGAACAGATGGCTTCAGACCTTTGGAATGAGTCATATGGTAGCCTTCGATGCTAATGTTTTTGGAAATGGAATTGTTTTGCAACACATCTGAAATGATGTAAGGCAGATCTTCCGTCGTCACTCGCTCCTTTTTATCACCCAATTCGATGATCCGCTGGGTAACGCGTGCGAGTTCGTCCTTCTCCAGAGAAATTCCAAGCTCTTCCAAATTCTTTACAATATTGGCTTTGCCGGAAGTCTTTCCCAAAGCGTACTTTCGCTGTCTTCCAAATCGCTCCGGAAGCAAATCGTTGAAATAAAGGTTCTTTTTATTGTCTCCGTCGGCGTGAATTCCGGCAGTTTGAGTGAATACATTCTCACCCACGACCGGTTTATTCGCAGGAATATGCTGACCGGAAAACTGCTCCACCAACTTGCTGACTCGGTAAATCTTTTGCTCTTGCACTCCAATCTGGAGATCTGTGAAATCTTTGATCACAGCGATCACGGATTCCAAAGGCGCATTTCCTGCACGTTCTCCAAGACCGTTTACAGTAGTATGAATTCCTGATGCGCCATGCAAAATCGCTTCCATCACATTGGCTACAGAGAGATCGTAGTCATTATGAGCATGAAAATCGAAATGAACATCTGGGTATTTCTTCGTGATTTCGGTGAAATACTGATTTGTCTCGTCTGGCGAAAGCAAACCTAGCGTGTCCGGAAGCATGATTCGCTTCACAGGCTGAGTCGTCAAAAACTCAATCAGGCTGAGCGTATATTGCTTGGAATTTCGCATGCCATTTGACCAGTCTTCCAGGTACACATTGACTGCAATTCCGTTTTCCTGCGCATGGGCTATGCTTTTTGCAATTTCCGCGAAATGTTGCTCAGGTGTTTTTTTCAGCTGATGAACCAAGTGATTCATGGAGCCTTTGGTCAGCAGATTCATAACTTTGGCACCAGCCAGAATCAGCCAATTGACGGAAGCCGGCGTATCCACAAAGCCCAAAACCTCGACCCGATCCAAGTAGCCTTTTTCGGCCGCCCAGTGGGTGATTTTCTGAACACCTTCCAATTCCCCTTCGGAAACTCTCGCGGAAGCGACTTCAATTCGGTCTACTCGCAACTCTTCGAGCAAAAGCTTGGCGATTTGCAGCTTTTCAGAAGGCAAAAAGGAAACACCTGAGGTCTGTTCTCCATCCCTCAGTGTGGTATCCATGATTTCTATGCGCTTCCCGGACCTCATTTTTTTATTTGCCTGCGGCAAAAGCATCGATTTCAGAAGACATATTGAGCAAATAGTCGATGTCATCGAACCCATTTGTCATGTTGTCTTTTTTGTATTCATTAATGTCAAAAGATTCAGATTCTCCTGTGGAAAGGAGCTTAATCTTCTGCTCGGGAAGGTTGATTTCTATCTCAGTTTTTGGATCTGCAAGGATCGCCGCGAAAAGCTTATCAGCAAATTCAGCAGAAACTGTCACAGGAAGAACTCCGATATTGAGACAGTTATTCTTGAAGATATCTGCGAAAAAGCTGGAAACAACGCATCTGAATCCATAATCGTAAAGCGCCCAAACGGCGTGCTCCCGGCTGGAACCTGAACCGAAGTTCTTTCCTGAAACAAGGATTTTACCGCTGTAAGTCTGGTCGTTCAGGACAAAATCCTGTTTCGGATTTCCTTCCACATCGTATCTCCAGTCACGGAATAAGTTGTCTCCAAAACCTTCTCGCTCGGTAGCCTTCAGGAATCTTGCAGGAATAATCTGATCGGTGTCCACATTTTCGGTAGGTAAAGGAACCGCCGTACTTCTGAGAACTGTAAATTTATCGTAAGCCATTTTTTCGAATTGAAAGATTGGAAAATTGGAAGATTGGAAAATTAATTTTCAAAGACTTCCCTTGGATCGGTGATTCGACCTGTGATGGCGACTGCTGCCACGGTCAAAGGAGATGCGAGCATCGTACGAGCTCCCGGTCCCTGACGTCCTTCGAAGTTTCTGTTGGAAGTGGAAACGGCATATTTTCCAGCAGGAATCTTGTCATCGTTCATTGCCAGACAAGCTGAGCAACCCGGCTGTCGGAGTTCGAAACCTGCTTCTTCCAGGATTTTCACCAAACCTTCCTCGTGTGCCATTTTCTCAACTTCTCTTGATCCGGGTACAATCCAAGCTGTGATGTTGTCCGCTTTCTTATGACCTTTTACAAACTGAGCGACTGATCGTATGTCTTCAATTCGTCCATTGGTACAAGAGCCTACAAAAACGTAATCAACCAACTTGCCTTTCACAGGTTCGCCAGGTGCAAAACCCATGTATTCCAATGATTTCAGGTAAGAGATCTTGTTGCTTCCTTCCATTCCCTCAGTTGTCGGGATGGTTCCTTTTACTTTGATGCCCATTCCCGGATTGGTTCCGTAGGTGATCATCGGCTCTATATCAGCAGCGTCAAAAACGTATTCCTTGTCGAAAATTGCGCCTTCGTCAGTTTTCAAAGTTTTCCAGTAAGCCACTGCTTTGTCCCAATCTGCGCCTTTTGGAGCATATTGTTTTCCTTCCAGATAATTGAAAGTCGTTTCATCAGGCGCTATCAAACCTCCACGCGCACCCATCTCGATTGACATGTTGCAAATGGTCATTCGGGCTTCCATTGATAGACTTTGGATCGCAGATCCTGCATATTCCACAAAGTAACCTGTAGCGCCGGCTGCTGAGATTTTAGCAATGATGTAGAGAATGATATCTTTCGAAGTCACACCTTTTTCCAAAACGCCGTCAACGGTGATTCTCATTTTCTTGGCTTTGGACTGCATGATGCACTGAGTAGCCAACACCATTTCTACCTCTGAAGTACCAATTCCAAACGCGATGGCGCCAAAAGCACCATGAGTTGAAGTATGGCTATCTCCGCAGACGATGGTCATTCCAGGCTGAGTGATTCCCAGTTCGGGACCGATCACGTGTACAATCCCGTGATGAGCCGAACCCAAATCATGAAGTTCGATATTGTATCGGGCACAATTTTCACGAAGTCTTTCCACTTGCATGCGGGAAAGCTTGTCTTTGATGGTCTTATCTTGGTCTACTGTAGGAACGTTGTGATCCGGAGTAGCGACTGTTCTGCTTGGGTTTTTCACCCCGATTCCTCGCTTTTCCAGATTCAGGAACGCCACAGGGGAAGTAACCTCATGGATAAAATGCTTATCGATGAAGAAAACATCAGGACCCGCAGGCACTGATTTTACCACGTGGGCATCCCAGATTTTATCAAATAATGTTGTCTTTTCCATAATTATGCAGTCGCATATTCTTTGACCGGAATTTTATTTAATGCGTCAACAAAAGCCTCAGCGGAAGCCAGGACAATGTCGGCGTTGGAGGCAAAACCGTAGTAAGGCTTTTCTCCTTTGATTAATCTCATGTGAACTTTGGCTACGTCATCACTTCCGTGAGTGATCGCCTGAATGAGGAATTCTTCCAGCTCAACCTGAGGTTTGACTACTTTTTCAATCGCTTTCAGCACCGCATCTACCGGACCAACGCCATGGGAGGAAGCCTGAAGAGTTTCTGAACCCACAGTCAATGTTACATTAGCGCTGATTTGTCCATTGGAGGAATAGCCCACTTTCACCAGTTCGATGAAATTGGAGTCTTCCTTGTATTTACCTACCAGGCCAAGCAGGTCTTTTCTTCCGATGTCACGCTTGCTGTCTGCCAAAATAAGGAAGGCTTCATAAACCTCTCTCAATTCTTCTCCTTCAAGCTCCACACCCAACGCATCGAGGTGATGCTTCAATGCAGCGCGTCCGGATCTTGCAGTGAGTACAATCGTTGACTCATCCACTCCCACTTCTTTGGGATCGATGATTTCGTAATTTTCTCTATGCTTCAATACACCATCCTGGTGAATGCCTGAAGAGTGAGCGAATGCATTTCTTCCGACAATAGCCTTGTTTGCCTGCACCGGCATATTCATCAGTTTCGATACCAAACGGCTGGTTTGATAGATTTTCTGAGTAACAATATTGGTATGGACAGGAATGGATTTGTGGCATTTGATCGCCATGACTACCTCTTCCATGGACGTATTGCCTGCTCGCTCACCGATTCCGTTGATAGTCACTTCTACCTGACGGGCTCCATGCTGCACTCCGGAGATCGTATTGGCGGTTGCCATTCCAAGGTCATTGTGACAATGAGTTGCAATGATGGCTCTGTCGATATTCGGTACATTATTTTTCAAATGAGCGATGATAGCGCCGTACTGCTCGGGAAGGCAATAGCCGGTAGTATCCGGGATATTGACAACAGTCGCTCCGGCTTTGATCACCTCTTCGATAATTCTGGCGAGGAAATCATGCTCGGCCCGTCCGGCATCTTCCGCATAGAACTCTACATCATCCACAAATCTTCTTGCATACTTCACAGCAGCCACACCTCGCTTGATAATATCCTCAGGCGTGGATCGAAGTTTGAATTGAATATGGTATGGAGAAACCCCAATTCCGGTATGAATTCGTCCCCTTTTTGCGAATTTGAGCGATTGAGCTGCTACATCGATATCCTTCTCTACAGCTCTGGAGAGTGCACAAATAATCGGGTTGGAAACTGCCTTCGAAATCTCGAGGACGGAATTGAAATCACCCGGGCTGGATATTGGAAATCCAGCTTCAATAATATCTACTCCTAAAGCTTCCAGAGCTTTCGCCACCACAATCTTTTCCTGGGTGTTCAGTTGGCAACCCGGCACTTGTTCCCCGTCTCTCAGGGTCGTATCAAATATCCACAGCTTATCACTCATAACTCTTTTGGGTTTTGGGTATTAATTATTTTCAGGTCTCAATTGACGGACGACAGCACCTGCCTGCCACATTTCAGAATCTCTCAATTCTTTCAATTCAACCTCAAGTTTCTCTCTGTAATCAGGCTTGCTGTTTGAATCGATTGATTTCTGAGCTTCCTGACCTGTTTTTACTGAATTGTAAAGCGCTTCGAAAACCGGCTTAGTTGCATCTCTGAAAGGCTTCCACCAGTCAAGAGCTCCTCTTTGAGCAGTAGTAGAGCAGTTGGCGTACATCCAATCCATTCCGTTTTCTGCAACAAGCGGCATCAAGCTTTGAGTCAATTCTTCTACAGTTTCGTTGAAAGCTTCAGAAGGAGTGTGTCCGTTGGCTCTTAAAACCTCGTACTGAGCTGCAAAAATTCCCTGAATTGCTCCCATCAAAGTTCCTCTCTCACCTGTCAGGTCAGAAGTCACTTCTCTGTAGAAATCAGTTTCGAATAAGTAACCTGAACCTACGCCAATTCCAAGGGCAACAACTCTCTCGTAGGCTCTTCCTGTACCATCCTGAAAAATTGCAAAACTTGAATTCAAGCCTCTTCCTTCTACAAACATTCTTCTTAAAGAAGTTCCTGATCCTTTTGGCGCAACCAAGATCACATCCACATCAGCAGGAGGAATGATTCCGGTTTTTTCTTTATAAGTGATACCAAATCCGTGTGAGAAATAAAGTGCTTTACCCGGAGTCAGGTGTTTTTTCACAGTAGGCCAAAGAGCAATCTGGCCGGCATCAGAAAGTAAGAATTGAAGGATTGTACCTTTCTCGCATGCTTCTTCCAGTTCGAAAAGCGTCTCACCAGGAACCCAACCATCAGCAACCGCTTTGTCCCAGGTTTTGGAACCTTTCCGCTGTCCAATGATTACGTTGAACCCGTTGTCTTTCAGGTTAAGCGCTTGACCAGGACCCTGAACTCCGTAACCCAAAACTGCGATTACTTCATTCTTGAGTACTTCTCTTGCTTTCTCCAAAGGAAATTCTTCTCTGGTTACTACATTTTCTTCTACTGTGCCGAATTTTAATTTCATGGGTTTGAGTTTTGATTTTTAATTGACCAATGGAATCTGCCGATTCATGGGTTTGAGTTTTGATAAATAGTATTAATAGGTTTGAGAAGGCTTTTGGCCCGAGGTTTTTCTTTCTTATTTGACGAAACTGTCAATAGTTAACATTCTTTTGGCGACTGCCACTCTTCCGCTTCGGGCAAATTCCAGCAATCCATATTCTTTGAGGATTTCAAGCAATTCCTGGGTTTGCTCTTTGTGCCCAGTCAATTCCAACACGACAAATTCAGGCTCAGCCGATATAATTCTGGCTCCATGCTGGCGAATTATTTTCTCCAATCCACCGTCCAATTTAGAAACCGGGATCTTGTACAATGCAAGTTCCTGATACACCACACCTTCATCTTCGTGGTAAAATGCCTTGATCACGTCGATGATTTTTTCGATCTGATTGACCAGCTGGATGACAGTTTCTTCAGTTGCTGTCACCTCAATCGTGATTCTGTGAATCCCTTCGAGTCGGCTCTCTGATGCAGTCAACGCATTGATATTGATCCCCCTTCTGGTAAAAATGATGGTGATCCTGTTGAGAATTCCGATGAAATTCTCGGTAATAACGAATATGGTATATCGCTTCATAGGTTGGAATTAGCTAAGCCTTACTTCTTCTACTGAACATCCCGTTGCTATCATCGGGAAGACATTGTCTTCTTTTTCGACCACCACTTCGAGGAAAAATGGTCCGTCGTGGATCAGCATATCCTCGATTGCTTCTCTCAAATCACCTCTTTCAGTGACTTTCTGAGCTTTAATATTATATGCTTCTGCGATCTTGACGAAGTCAGGATTATCCAGTTCGGTAAATGAATACCGTTTATCGAAGAACATTTGCTGCCACTGTCTCACCATTCCCAGGTAGTTATTATTGAGAAGGACGATCTTCACAGGAGCTTTCGTTTGCATGATGGTTCCAAGTTCCTGAATGGTCATTTGAATACCACCATCTCCTACCACGCAGATTACCTGACGGGAATAATCGTGAAGCTGAGCTCCCAATGCTGCAGGAAGAGCAAATCCCATCGTGCCCAATCCACCGGAAGTCACTTGAGTTCTTGTCTTCTTGTAATTGAAATATCTCCAGGCAATCATCTGGTGCTGCCCTACGTCAGTTACCAAAACTGCATCGTCTGCCTTGTATTGGTTCACAATGTTAATTACCTCACCCATAGTCAAGCCATCCTTGATTGGAGTCAGATCATGTTGCATGACTGCAGCCGTTTCTTCTTCTTCCAAGTCCCTGAATCTCTTCATCCAGTCATCATGCTTTTTTGCATCAACAGCGGCAGTCAGCATAGCCAAACTTTCCCGACAGTCCCCCAAAACAGCCACTTCGCATTTCACGGTTTTATTGACTTCAGCCGGATCTAGCTCTAGATGAACGATCCTGGCTTGTTTCGCATATCTCTTCAAGTCACCGGTCACTCGATCATCAAATCTCATCCCGACAGCGATCAAAACGTCACACTTATTGGTCAAAAGATTGGGTGCGTAGTTTCCATGCATCCCAAGTTTTCCTACATAATTCGGGTGATCCTGCGGAAGTGCACCTGATCCTAAAAGTGTGGACGCAGCCGGGATTCCGGTTTTGTCCAGGAAAAACTTAAGCTCCGCCTCAGCTTTTCCCAAAATCACTCCCTGTCCATAAAGAACATAAGGTCTTTCCGCAGAATTGATCAAAGCGGCTGCCTGCTCAATTGCTGAAGTTTCTATCGGATTGTGAGTCTTATAAGATCTGAATCCCAAGCATGGATCGTAATTAAACTCTCCAAAATCCACCTGAGCATTCTTAGTAATGTCAATCAAAACAGGGCCAGGTCTTCCTGAGCGAGCGATATAAAATGCTTTTGCTATCGCCGGAGCAATATCCTCCACTCTTCTTACCTGAATATTCCACTTGGAACAAGGCATCGAGATACCAATCATATCTGTTTCCTGAAAAGCATCAGTACCCAGCAAATGCGCCGCTACCTGACCGGTAATACAAACCAAGGGAGTGCTATCGATCTGTGCATCTGCCATCCCGGTAATCAGGTTTGTCGCACCCGGACCTGAAGTCGCTAGACAGACTCCGACTTTCCCGGAAACTCGCGCATAACCCTGCGCGGCATGAATTGCTCCTTGTTCGTGGCGGGTAAGCACATGTCTAAGTTGGTCGTGATAATCGTGCAAAGCATCATAAACCGGCATAATTGCTCCGCCGGGATATCCAAAGATTACTTCAGCCTGCTCAGCAATAAGAGATCTGACAACGATGTCTGCTCCTCTGATCATTTGATCCTTCATAGGCTTAAAATTTATCTGTAACACAGCCTTCAGAAGCCGTGGAAACTAGTTTATTGTATTTTTTCAACGTTCCCTGCAATCCGGGAATCACTTTCTGAGTCCAGCTTTTCTTTCTTTTTGCAAATTCCTCTTCAGACACATTCACAGAAAGCTCCATATTATCTGCATCGATTGTGACCATATCGCCATCTACCAGCAATCCGATCGGACCGCCAGTCCATGCCTCAGGAGTCACGTGACCTACCACAAATCCATGTGTACCACCTGAGAATCTTCCATCCGTAATCAACGCAACGTCAGACCCAAGTCCCGCACCAATAATCATGGAAGTTGGCTTGAGCATTTCCGGCATTCCGGGAGCTCCTTTTGGACCTACATTTCGGATGACCATGACGTCACCTGATTTCACCTGATGATCGCGGATCGCATCATTTGCTTCTTGCTCAGAGTCAAAAACCCGAGCTGGTCCTGTAAATGAGTTGCCTTCTTTGCCTGTTATTTTGGCCACAGCACCTGCAGGCGCAAGATTTCCGGATAGCACACAAAGGTGACCGGTTGCCTTCAGTGGAGTTTCGACGGGGTGAATCACATTGACCATTGAAGGAACGATCGGGTCTACATCCGCAAGGTTCTCGGCTAACGTCTTACCAGTAACGGTCATACAGTCGCCATGCAGATAGCCTTTGTCAAGAAAATATTTCATGAAAGCCGGCAAACCTCCCTGCTCGTGAAGATCTTCCATCAGGAATTTTCCGGATGGTTTGAAATCTCCCAACATTGGAGTAGTGGCGTTGATCGCTTTGAAATCTTCCATTGTGAATGCAATTCCAGCAGTTCTGGCAATCGCCAAAATATGCAGAACTGCATTAGTGCTTCCTCCAAGAGCAATCGCCACCCGTACGGCATTTTCTATACTTTTCCGAGTGATGATATCACTTGGCTTTATGTCTTTTTCAAGTAGAATGCGCATGTACTTATTTACATTCTGGCATTCCCGAAGTTTCTCAGGTGAATTTGCCGGATACGTTGCGCTGTAAGGCAAAGACATTCCCATCGCTTCCACGGCTGATGACATTGTATTTGCAGTGTACATTCCACCGCAAGCTCCAGCGCCCGGACAGGAATTTCGGATCACTCCGTCGTAATCTTCGTCCGAGATGTTTCCATTCACCCGCTTTCCGAAGGCCTCAAAAGCAGAAACGATATTCAGCTTTTCTCCTTTATAATTACCTGAAGCGATCGTTCCACCATAGACCATAATAGAAGGACGGTCAATCCGAAGCATGCCCATGATAGCTCCTGGCATATTCTTATCGCAACCCGCTACCGCAATACAAGCATCAAATGAGTGACCTAAAATGAAGGACTCAATCGAATCAGCGATGATTTCTCTGGAAACCAGAGAATAGCGCATTCCGAGTGTCCCCATTGAAGTCCCATCAGAAATCCCGATGGTATTAAAAATCAAACCGGTCAAATCATATTCCTGGGAGGAGTTTTTGATCAGACCGGCGAAATCATTGAGGTGCATATTGCAGGGATTACTTTCATAGCCGCAACTGGCTATCCCTACAAATGGCTGTTTCATTTTCTTATCACTCAATCCTGTGGCATAAAGCATGGCTTTGCCTGCAGGATGCTCATCGTTATCGCTTATTTCCCAACTGTATTTTTTCAGGGTCATGGTTTTTGGGTATAAAAAAAGTGCCTCATTTCTGTGAGGCACTTCAGATTTTTTTATTTCATATTTATAAATAGTCTAGTGCCTCACATTAAGATCCAATGAGAATAATAAAGCTTAGCAAAAAGACCACTTTGAACATACTTGAGTCGAGATTATTTTGAGTTCGGAATCGAATCACATGTCAAAATTAAACTGAAAATTCAGAGTTACAATATTTAATTTTACTTATTAGCTAAAACTCAGCTAAAAACTATAAGTAAAAATTATTTTTACAGAATATTAGTTTAAATAACACTGAATTTACCTCCTGATTCAGGAAATGATTTGTTGGTTTTTTCGATTTTCAAAATTTTGTATGGATTTCCAGTTCTTTTAAGATTTGTGGAAAAAATTTCGATTTTTTTTAAGGAAAAAATTAATATACCTCCATTCGTTCAATAAAAACCAATTCCATTACCAAATTTTCAAAAGCTAATATCAGAGATTTTCGCTTGATTTTTATCCTATTTTTGTCAGAATCTTCCGTTCCAATGATCTCATTTCCAAACGCCAAAATCAACCTCGGACTCCACATCACTTCCAAAAGAAAAGATGGATACCATGAAATCGAAACCTGCATGGTTCCGATTCCGATTTATGATGCGCTTGAAATGATTTTGGATCCGAAAAAAATGAATTGGAATTCCACCGGATTACCTATTCCCGGTGAACCCAAAGACAATCTGATCCTGAAAGCTTACCACCTGATAAAAAAGGACTTCCCAGATCTTCCCTCGGTAAATATTCATCTTCACAAGCATATTCCAATGGGTGCCGGTTTGGGTGGCGGATCAGCGGACGGAGCTTTTGCTCTGAAGCTGATGAATAGTCTATTTGAACTTCATCTCGATGATTTTTTCCTGGAAGAATACGCCGAGCAATTGGGAAGTGATTGCCCATTTTTCATTGAGAACACTCCGAAAATCGCTCGTGGAAGAGGTGAGATTTTGGAACCTATATCGCTAGATTTGAAAGGAACATGGCTCGTCCTGATCAATCCGGGAATCCATGTCGGCACCAAAGAGGCTTATGCGGGAGTATCGCCGGCGATACCAAAAGTGAATCTTGCAGAAGTGCTTCAGGATAGAAACCGATGGAAAGCTGAATTGGTGAATGACTTCGAACCGAGCATTTTCAAAAACCATCCTGAGATCGCTCATATAAAAGAAAAAATGTATGAAGCAGGAGCGTTCTATTCGGCCATGTCTGGATCTGGCTCTTCTGTTTTTGGGCTTTTTGATAATCAGCCATCAGGGCTCGATTTTGAATTCGGCTATTTCCGATTTGAAAGCCTATTGTAAATTGAAACATATGCTTTATATTTACATTTCATAAATATAAATCGTATGGCTACTTTCACAAGTACACTTCCGGATGACCTGCTTAAGCGGCTCGCTGACTACGCCAAAAAGCTTTCACTTCCTAAAAACAAGCTGATGGAAAACGCACTCATTCTCTATCTGGAGCACTTGAAAAGGGCAGAATATGTAAAATCCTATCGCACAGCTTCAGAAGACAAAGACATCCTACTGGTGGCTGAAGAAGGAATGGGGGACTACCTAAAGCAAATCGAAGATGAGGCAAGGTGAAATTTGGATGTCTGACCTGAATCCTAGTATCGGTTCTGAACAATCGGGAAGAAGACCTGTGGTGATCTTGAGTGGGAATCTAATGAACCGATTTCTACAAGTGATCATCACGGCTCCTCTGACTTCAAAAATCAAAAACTACCAGGGGAATCCAATTTTACAGCCAAGCCAACAAAACGGATTAAAAATCGAATCAGAAATCCTTGTCTTCCATATCCGGTCTATTTCAAAAGATAGACTTATAGAGAAAATTGGAGATATTCAGAAATCTGAACTGGATCAAGCCTTGGAAACGCTCAAAGATCTAACGTCTTTGTAAAAATCAACCCAGCGTTCGAACTGTTTTTCGTCTCTTATTCCAATAATTCATCACCGGATAGGACAAGACAGAGACCAAAATTATCGCAGTACCAAGGTAGAATTGCGGTGTCATTTTTTCGCTTTCTCCAAAAATCAAAACCGCTAAAATGATCCCATAAACAGGTTCAAGATTGATTGTGAGATTCACGGTAAAAACGCTTAATCTCTTCATCAGTTCTACTGAAACGGAAAAGGCATAAACGGTACAAATCCCTCCCAATATCAAAAGCCAAAACCAGTCATTACCGATCCAAGACCATTGAATTCCTGCGCCATCAGTCATAAATTCAGAATAGACAGGCATAAACAAAAATGAAAATAAACAGGCCCCGGCCATCTCATAAAAAGTGATTTGATAAGGATTATGACGCTGTGTCAATCGTCCATTTATCGTGGAAAAAACTGCCGAAAGAAGAGCAGAAACCAGTGCCATGGTTAGTCCCAGCCAATATCCGGTTTCAAAACTAAATATCACCACAAGTCCTGAAATCACCATCAAACCCAACCCAACCTCATACCATTTGACTTTGGTACGATTGATAATGGGTTCTACGAAAGCTGTCCAAAGTGAGGTGGTTGCCATTCCGGCAAGGCAAACTGAAGCCGTTGAAACTCTCGCAGACCAGAAAAATAAAATCCAGTGCAACGCAATTACAAATCCGGTTGCCACTACCTTGATCATTGCCGGAGCAGGAATGAGGATGCTTTCTTTTTTCACCAGAAACAAAAATGCCACTCCAATTGAAGCAATCAGCGTCCGATAAAAAACCAACTCCAATGCAGGCAAACTGATAAGCAACCCGAGAATTGCAGTAAAGCCCCAGATCAGGACTATGAAATGCAGCATCAGGTAATCTTTCAGCGTCGGATTCATCTAGCGCGGAACGGTTTTGTAAAGCACCAAACCTGTAAATGCAAAAACCAGATTGGGTATCCAGACTGCGAAAATCGGGTATTCCGTCCCATTTTCGGCGAATGTCCTGGAAAGAATGAACATGATGATGTAAACAAACGCTAAGAGAAATCCCATTGCAATCTGAAATCCTGATCCACCTCGCGTCTTTCTGGCAGACATGATCACCCCTATGAATGTCAAGATGATCGCAGCAAAAGGAGACATAAAACGCACGTAGCGCTCGATCTTATAGAAGCTGACGTTATCAGCTCCTCGCTCTTCTAATACCCTTATCTGTCTGCTCAATTCCGGTAATTTGAGCGTTTCGTGGTGATTAGTAGGGAGGTCAAAATCTTCGGGACTGATCGACAAAACAGTATCAAGACTTTCTCCCACTGTGTACTTTTCCTCTCTTTCGTTAATCTCTCTCAACCTCCAATTTTGAAGTGTCCAGACATTTTTTGCTGTATCCCATTGGATTCTATCAGAAGAAAGTTTGGCGAGAAGAACCCCATCCCGAATGGTTTCCAAGGTGAATGTGTATCCTGTATTTCCAGCTTTATAATATCTGGATAGGTATGCGTAGGATTCTGGTCCCACTTTGATGTGAATATTGGGTTCGGTCGAGGCGGCGCCTTTGTCGAGATAAGTCATCCGAAACTCAGTAACGCCTGCAGTAGCCATTGGAAGTATCCAGCCATTTAGGAGAAAACTTGCGCCACCGATCATTGATGCCGCAAACAAAAAAGGTCTTAACAATCTCATGAAACTAACCCCGCTACTCAAAATCGCAACAATCTCAGTTCTTCCCGCCATTTTGGAAGTAATGAAAATAACCGAAATGAAGACTGTGATCGGGGTTAGAAGATTATTAAGGTACAGTCCGTAATTTCCCATGTAGCGCAGAATCTCTCGGGCGGGGACTTTATTGCGGATGTAGGCATCGTTTTTCTCGGTAAAATCCAGAACCAAAACAACCAGAATCAGCATCACTACCACAAAAAAGTAGGTCTTCAGAAAATCCTTGATGATCAGTTTGTCGAGAATCTTCATACTTAAAGTCTGGTGCTCACTTTCTTAACCATTTGATCTTTCCAAACGGCAAAATCACCCGCAAGGATATGTTCCCTGGCTTGCTTTACCAGCCAAAGGTAAAAAGTCAGATTATGAATACTGGCGATCTGAGCTGCCAAAATCTCTTTGCTCACGGTGAGATGTCTCAAGTATGCCTTTGAATAAAAACTGCTGGCATAGCCTCCTATCGCCGGATCTATTCCGGTGAAATCATCCTTCCATTTCTCATTACGAATATTGATGATTCCCTCTGAGGTGAAAAGCATTCCGTTTCTGGCATTTCGCGTTGGCATCACGCAATCAAACATGTCTACTCCTAATGCGATGCATTCCAGAATATTCGCAGGAGTCCCCACTCCCATCAAGTAGCGCGGCTTGTCAGTTGGTAGAATATCAGTAACCAACTCAGTCATTTCGTACATCATTTCCGCAGGCTCACCTACAGAAAGTCCGCCGATGGCATTCCCTTCCCTATCGCAGGAAGCGACGAATTCAGCAGATTGTATCCGAAGATCTTTGTAAACGGAACCCTGAATAATTGGAAACAGTGTCTGGCCATATCCATACCTTCCTTCCGTGGAATCAAATCGATCGATGCATCTTTTCAGCCATCGATGAGTCATTTCCATCGAATTTCTCGCATAAGAATACTCACAAGGATAGGGAGTGCACTCGTCAAATGCCATGATGATGTCCGCACCGATTGTCCGCTGAATGTCCATCACATTCTCGGGAGTGAAATGATGCTTGGACCCGTCGATGTGGGATTTGAACATCACGCCGTCCTCTTTGATTTTGCGAGTGCCGGAAAGTGAAAAAACCTGATATCCGCCGCTGTCTGTCAGGATTGGCTTTGACCAACCGTTGAATTTATGAAGGCCACCTGCTCTCTCGAGAATGTCCAATCCCGGTCTGAGGTAAAGGTGATAGGTATTTCCAAGTATTATTTCTGCTTTGATATCATGTTCCAGTTCACGCTGATGGACAGCCTTGACACTTCCGGCGGTTCCAACCGGCATAAAAATCGGGGTTTCAATAACCCCATGGTCAGTTTGGATAACTCCGGCTCTTGCTTTTGTCTGAGAATCGGTATGTGCTAAGGTAAACTTCATGGCTTGCTTTCTGATTCTGAAAAGACTATCGAAAGATTGCCTGATTCAGCCTGCAAAAATATACGCTTATTCTTAAATGACTTGCTGAATTAGATTTTATATTTGCCCAGCAAAATTGACCTATGGGCCTATTTTTACTTTGGTTTTTCTTCGGAATCGGTTTAGTAATTCAGATCGTTTATCTCTTATTCATTTTTGGCAGAGTTGCTTTTAACTCGGCCAAAAACACTACTTCAACCGGCTCCCAAAAGGAGGAAGGAGTGACAGTCCTTGTGGCAGCTCATAATGAATTTACGAATCTCAAGACTCTCATTCCTAAGCTCTTCGAGCAAAATTATTCCAATTTCGATGTGATGATTGTGAACGATCGCTCCACCGATCGGACCAAGAGATTGCTTGAAGAAATGATGGAGATTTACCCACGACTTCGCTCAGTTACCATCAAGTATACACCGGGTCATGTCACCCCGAAAAAGTTCGCTTTGACCCTTGGAATCAAGGTCACCAAAAACGATGTGATTTTGCTTACTGATGCAGATTGCATTCCCCAAACCAACAATTGGATCAAAAAAATGACTGCTCCTGTACGTGAGCATGGCAAAACTTTCTCCCTTGGTTTCTCTGGATATGAAAATAAACCCGGTTTTTTAAACAGTTGGATCCAATTTGAAACCTTGCTGACAGCACTATTTTACATGTCTTTTGGTCTTTGGAAGAAGCCGTTCATGGGAATCGGTCGGAATATGTGCTATCGAAAACGCTTCTTTATGGAAGTGAAGGCTTTCAAAGGATTTTGGCATGTGGAGGGAGGAGATGATGATCTTTTCGTCAATCAATACGCAACGGGTAAAAATACCGCTATTGTAATTGATCCGGAGGCTAATACGCTTTCGCATCCCAAAACCACCAAAGCTGAATACTTTGTCCAAAAGAAAAGACATCTTCATGCAGGCAAATACTACCGTGGTGAGGACAAACAAAAAATTGGTTTTTATTCCCTTTCTCATGCATTATTCTGGTTGGGAGGGATAGGTTTGCTTATTTATTTCGGATTAGATCAAAGTTGGGAACAATTTTTAATCGTTTTGGGTATTATTCTTTTGAGATCGATTCTAATGCTTAGCATTTTCAGTTCGGCAAGTAAGAAGATCCAAGGAATCAATGCTCCAATCAATACCTGGGTACATGACTTAGTTTATTTAGGTTATTTTTGGGTATTGGGCTCTATTTCTCAGCAGGCAAAAGACATCAAATGGAAATAAACGAACGTGGTTTTTCAAACAAGGCTCTTGAAGACTTTGACCTGATCGATAAGGCAGTTCAGGGAAAAGATCAGCAAGCCTATGCTACCTTGATGAAAAGGTATAAAAAGGCCGTTTATTTCATGATTTTGAAGATGATCCGGGATGCAGACGATGCTGAAGATCTTACGATGGAGGCTTTTGCCAAAGCTTTCAAAAACCTGGAGCGATTCAAAAAAGACTACACTTTCAGTACTTGGCTTTTCCGCATTGCCACTAACAACGCGATTGATTTCATCAGAAAGAAAAAACTCAAGACCATGAGTTTGAATAACACTCTTTCGGATGATAGCGGAAATGCCGTGACAATCGATATTGAAGACGATGACAACAATCCACAGGATGTCTACATCCGAACTCAGCGGATTGAGATGGTGAGAATCTTCGTCGATAAGCTTCCTGCCAAATATAGAAAACTCGTTCAGTTACGATATTTCGATGAATTGTCCTATGAAGAAATCGCAGTTGAACTGGACAAACCACTTGGTACAGTAAAGGCTCAGCTGCACCGTTCCCGTGAGTTGCTGTTTGAGATAGCCTCCGGAAAAGAAAAACACATCTGATGAATCCCGGTACCGAACTTATCAAATCCTATTTTCCTGGACTTACTGACCTTCAGATCGAGCAGTTCTCACGTCTTCAGGAACTCTATGAAGACTGGAACTCCAAGATCAACGTGATCAGCCGGAAGGATATGGGTGAATTCTACGTGCATCATGTGATTCATTCTCTTGCCATCGCCAAAGTGATGGAATTTTCACCGGGCACAAAAGTCCTCGATATCGGAACCGGAGGCGGTTTTCCGGGAATTCCGCTTGCTATTCTATTTCCAGAAACTCAATTCCACTTGGTTGATTCTATCGGAAAGAAGATTAACGTGGTGAAGGATGTAGTGAAGCAACTTAAACTTGCAAACGTCGAAGCACAACAGGCGCGAGCGGAGGAATTGGTGAGGAAATATGATTTTGTAATTAGCCGCGCCGTGACCCGAATGGCGAATTTTTATCCATGGGTGAAAAACAAAATCCGCAAAGAAGATTTCAACGAGTTCCAAAATGGAATCCTGTACCTGAAAGGCGGAGATGTCGATGAGGAAATGGAGGAATTGGACAAGTCATACGTTGTCTACCACTTGGACGACTACTTTAAAGAGGATTTTTTCAAAACCAAAAAAGTCATTTACATCCCTTGGGAGGACAAGAGGTAAAGCATCATTCTTCTCTATTTAAAATCACTACTTGAAAACATTTTTTTTCTAAAAACACCCTGCTTAATGAGGATCAGCAGGTTGAAGATTTTTAATAAATTTTCCCCGACAATTTGCCCCACTACCCTTAGTACCTTCTCCGGATTAGCTCTAATTTGAGGCTTCAATTCCAACCTAGTATGTACATTATTTTTGATACCGAGACCACTGGTTTACCCCGCGATTACAATGCTCCCATGTCCGATGTGGACAATTGGCCAAGGCTGGTTCAGCTGGCTTGGCAACTTCACGATGAGCGGGGGAAATTACTTTCCAATCATAATTACATCATCAAACCGGAAGGATTTACCATTCCTTTCAATGCTGAAAAAGTCCACGGGATTTCGACCAAACGTGCTTTGGCTGAAGGCCATGAACTCAAAGCGATTTTAGGGATTTTCGAAGGCGATGTAGTCAAAGCCAAACATCTGGTTGGTCACAACATCGAGTTTGATATTAATGTAGTAGGGTCGGAGTTTATCCGAGGCGCGTGGGGAATGCCTCTTACGGCAAATCAACTTGATACCAAAGATCTGTCAACCGAGTTTTGTGCGATTCCCGGAGGAAGAGGCGGCAAATTCAAATGGCCAACCCTCACTGAATTGCATCAGAAACTTTTCGGGACAGGCTTTGGTGATGCACACGATGCAGCATATGATGTGGATGCGACGGCCCGTTGCTTTTTCGGATTGATCACGCATCAGGTAATTAAATCTGAAACCGGAATCGCACCGGATGAAGTCATTTACGAAGAACCGACTTTGGCAGAAGCCAACTTTGCGCAAGCAAAACAACTAACTAAAACCCAAGCAAAAGACAGTAAGGATCCCATAAAAGGAGCAGGAATCGACCTTACTGATGTGCCTTTTACCCATTTGCATGTGCATAGTCAGTATTCAGTTTTGCAGGCGACTTCCGAGATACCGGCGATGGTGGCAAGGGCAAAAGCACTTGGAATGACCGCAATCGCAATGACGGATCATGGAAATATGATGGGCGCTTTTCACTTTGTGAAAGAAGCCATGGGAAAAGACCTGAAGCCAATTTTGGGTTGTGAATTTAACCTGACACGTGACCGCAAAAACAAAGCGAATAAAGACGACGGCTATCAAACCGTCTTGCTTGCCAAGAATAAAGCCGGGTACCACAACCTTGCAAAACTTTCCTCCTATGCCAATATTGAAGGTTTTTACTACTTGCCCAGGATTGACAAGGAGCTTTTGGTTCAGTATAAATCTGACCTAATAGCCACTACCGGCGGACTTTGGGGGGAGATTCCTTACCTGATTTTGAATGTTGGTGAAACTCAGGCCGAAGAAGCATTCATCTGGTGGAAGGAGCAATTTGGTGAGGATTTTTACGTCGAGCTCAACCGTCATGGAATTCCCGAGGAGGAAAAAGTGAACGAGGTTTTGATCGACCTAGCGCTTAAGTACGGAGTGAAGTATTTCGCAGCCAACAACACCTATTATAACGATAAGCCCGATGCAAAAGCGCACGATATTTTGCTTTGCGTAAAAGATGGCGAGAAAATCGAAGGCCCTGAGAAAAAGCAAATAAAATACATCGGTAAGCGAGGTCGTGAATTCCGTTTTGGCTTTCCAAACGATGAATTTTACATCAAGAGTCCTGAGGAGATGAAGAAGCTTTTCTCAGATTTACCTGAGGCAATTGCTTGTACTCAAGAGATCGTTGATAAAATCGAGGCATACAAACTAGCACGGGAAGTTTTACTTCCTGAGTTTGACATCCCTGAGGAATTCAAGAATCCTGAAGATAAAGCTGATGGAGGCAAACGCGGTGAAAATGCCTACTTACGCTATCTGACCTACGAAGGCGCTAAAAAACGCTATCCGGTCATGACGCCGGAGATTCAGGAGCGCCTGGACTTTGAACTGAAAACGATCGAGAATACAGGCTATCCGGGTTACTTCCTGATCGTGCAGGATTTCACAAGAGCCGCCCGTGAAATGGGCGTTTCGGTGGGTCCGGGCCGTGGGTCAGCTGCAGGATCAGCAGTTGCCTATTGTACAGCTATCACTAATGTGGATCCGATTGCGTATGACCTACTCTTCGAGAGATTCCTGAATCCAGACCGAGTTTCACTTCCCGATATTGATATTGACTTTGATGACGAAGGCCGTCAGAGTGTGATCGATTACGTGATCAAAAAGTACGGTTCCAATCAGGTTGCCCAGATTATTACATACGGTACAATGGCTGCGAAGTCAGCGATCCGCGATACAGCACGGGTTCTGAATCTTCCCTTGGCAGAAGCAGGAAGATTGGCGAATTTGGTTCCTGACATCAAGCTGAAGACACTTTTTGAATTGGCCAAAAACCGACCTGCCCTGCTTGATAAGCTAAAAGGTCAGGGTGAATTATTGGCCAATGCGGAGGAGTTGATCCGAATAGCCCAAGGCAATGATGAATCCGCCAGAACAGTCAATCAGGCTACAATACTGGAAGGTTCTGTCCGCAATTTGGGGATTCATGCCTGCGGGGTGATCATCACGCCAAGTGACATTACCAACTTCGTTCCGGTGGCTTTGGCCAAAGATTCAGATATGGTTTGTACCCAGTTTGACAACTCAGTCGTAGAAAGTGCCGGCTTGCTGAAGATGGACTTTCTAGGTTTGAAGACCCTTACTTTGATCAAAGATGCGATCAAAATCGTCAAAGAGCGACATGGAATTTTGCTCGATGCAGATGAATTCCCGATCGATGATACGAAGACTTACGAGCTTTTCCAGAGAGGTGATACTGTCGGTATATTCCAGTACGAATCTGCCGGGATGCAGAAATATATGCGGGAATTGAAACCAACGGTTTTTGCGGATCTGATCGCCATGAACGCCCTTTATCGCCCGGGACCTTTGGCTTACATTCCCTCTTTCATCAAAAGAAAACATGGTCAAGAGCCGATCGCATACGATCTGGACGACATGAAAGAATACCTGGAAGAGACTTATGGTATCACGGTTTACCAGGAACAGGTAATGCTTTTGTCCCAGAAACTTGCAGGTTTTACCAAAGGTGAGGCAGACGTTTTGCGTAAAGCGATGGGTAAAAAGCAGAAGGATGTTTTGGATAAAATGAAACCAAAATTCGTCCAGCAAGCTTCTGCCAAAGGTCATGACGCTAAGAGATTGGAGAAAATCTGGACGGACTGGGAAGCTTTTGCATCCTATGCTTTCAACAAATCTCACTCAACCTGCTACGCTTGGATTGCTTATCAGACAGCTTATTTGAAAGCTCATTATCCTGCGGAATACATGGCTTCGGTTCTGAGCAACAACATGAATGATATCACTCAGGTGACGTTTTTCATGGAAGAATGCAAGCGGATGGGCGTTAAAGTAGCGGGTCCGGATGTGAATGAATCCCGAAATAAATTTACCGTAAATGCCGCCGGAGAAATCCGATTTGGAATGGCTGCGATCAAAGGCGCAGGTTCATCAGCTGTAGACGCAATCATTGAGGAACGAGAGAAGAAAGGTCCTTACAAAAATATCTTTGACTTTGCGAAGCGAGTAAGTGCCAAAGCGCTGAATAAGAAAACGATGGAAGCACTCGCAATGGCAGGAGGATTTGATGGCTTCAAAGAACATCATCGCCGCCAATACCTAGAAGCGCCCGACGGAGACATGAACCTGATTGAGAAAGCCACTCGATATTCTCAAAAAGTACAGCAGGAAGAAGACAGCGCACAGGTAAGTCTTTTCGGAGGTGGTGGCGGAAATATGGATATTCCTCTCCCAACCGTATCACCAATGGAGCCATTTTCCCAGCTTCAGCAGCTTAACATCGAGAAAGAAGTCGTCGGGCTTTACATCTCCGGACACCCTCTGGATCAGTATAAGCTGGAGATCGAATCTTTCACAAATTGTACTCTTCCTGCTCTCAGCGACTTGGAAAGCCTTAAAACCAAAAGCGAAATCAAGCTTGCAGGATCGGTCAGCAGTTTTGCTCATCGTACGACTAAAACCGGAAAACCATTCGGGACTTTGACCATGGAGGATTACAACGGGGCATTTACTTTCTTTCTGTTCGGGGAAGATTATGTGAAGTTCAAGCAATATTTCATGACAGGTTGGTATCTGTTTTTGACAGGAGCGGTTACTTCAAAAAAGTGGGCAGACAACGAACTAGAATTCAAAATCAACAGCATCATGTTGCTCAGTGAGGTACGGGGCAAGATGATCAAAGGACTGCGGGTAAGCATAGATCTGGACGATCTCACCTATGACTTGATGGAAAAACTTCAGGCGATCACTGAGAAATATAAAGGAGACGCAAAGCTCTTTTTCGATGTAGTAGACCGAAAGGAAAACATTGCTTTGGAACTCTTCTCCAAGAAATTCTCCATTGATCCGAGAGCAGAAATGATCAAAGAACTGAATGAAATTCCGGAGGTGATCTATAAAGTGATGTAAAGTGATCGATTGATAATGAGGTTTAAAACATCAATTCGGTCTTTTCCTCATTTTCAGTTCCGGCAATTCTTCAGAACTATGGCTTATATCATTGCTTTCATCAATGCCTCATAGACAATAATTTTGACAGCCTATGAACTTATTAAGTTACAATTCACTTTTGCACATATATTTGAAAAATCGAATTCATTAAAACTTACAATACAATGGGAAAAGCAATAGAAATCACTGATGCTAATTTTGAAGAAATAATCAAATCCGAACAACCAATCTTGGTGGACTTTTGGGCAGAATGGTGCGGACCTTGTAAAATGATCGGACCAGTAGTAGAAGAATTGGCCGGTGAATATGAAGGAAAAGCCATTATCGGAAAGGTGGACGTAGATTCCAATCCTTCCGTAGCTCAGGCTTTCGGCATCAGATCAATCCCAACTCTTTTGTTTTTCAAAGGAGGTCAAATCGTGGACAAGCAAGTGGGAGCTGTTCCAAAGGCTGTTTTGGCAAAAAAGCTTGACGCTCAGCTTTAATTCTTAATTACAATACCTTTTGAAGCCGCCAGGAAAACCTGGTGGCTTTTTTTATTTCCAATGGGCAAACTTTTCACCTGAAATATTGAAGATTTTCAAGTCTTCAACCGGGAATTCATTTCACCGGATTCACTTTTTCGCTCTTGTAGCAGGAATGATCGGCCCTGTGTAATTCCCTTTGAACAAGAGTTTAAAAACCTGAAATTGAGGTTAGAAAAATAACATCAACCAATAAACCCCAAAACCTATGAAACGATTATTAGCCATTCTACTCCTGGCTTCATTCAACACATTTGCTCAGGTGCCCAAAGAACTTTCCAGTGAATTGGTCATTGTCAAGGTGAAGTCCGGAAAAGAAAAAGTCCTGCTCAAAGAAAATAGACATTTTGAAGCTCCCAACTGGAGCAGAGATGGAAAATTCCTGATCATCAATGCTGCAGGATTATTAGAGAAAATTGATTTGAAGGGAAATAACCTGGGCAAGATCAATCCGGAAGGAATCAACACCGTCAACAATGACCACGGATTAAGCTTCGATGGAAAAATTTTGGTTTTCAGCAAAAACGATAAGGCCGCTGCTCCTACTACTAATTCCCGAGTCTATGTAGCAAATGCTGACGGAAGCAACCCAAGGCTTGTCACCCCTGATTTCCCAAGCTACTGGCATGGAATAAGTCCGGACAATAACTTTCTCCTCTACACTGCAAGAAGAAACGATGAATGGGATTTGTATAAAATCCCAACTCAAGGTGGAACAGAAGTCAATATCACAAACTCTCCGGGGCTTGATGACGGTTCCGAGTACAGTTACGATGGAAATTGGATCTACTTCAACTCGCACAGATCCGGTAGAATGCATCTTTACAGAATGAAAACAGATGGATCGGGAGTTGAGCAACTGACTAATGACGAGCTTGATAATTGGTTTCCCCACCCAAGTCCGGACAATAAATCGATCGTTTACATTTCCTATTTGGAAGATCAGAAAGCAGGACATCCGTTTGGAAAAGACGTGAAACTGAGAATAATGAATCTGGAGACCAAAGAAATCAAAGATATCACCCCAGTATTCTATGGAGGTCAGGGAACAATCAACGTTCACAGTTGGTCTCCTGACGGAAAATCTGTAGCATTCGTTCGCTATACAGACCTGACTAAAAAGTAAAACTTTCATAAACTCTTTCCTGGTGAAACGAAATCGAATCGTCAGGGAAGAGTTCTATTCAAAAACCAAAAAGCACTTTTTGATGTTTTTGGCATTAAGCCAAGGTTGTTTGAAGCTTTGTGGTTTCTAATTTTTAACTTCGCGGCGGTATGGCTGAACAGATGATTTCCCTCGATGAGTTTTGGACTTTGCGCGAGCAATTTCCAATTATTGATGCTAGAAGCGAGGGGGAATTTACTCAAAGCCATATTCCCAACACATACAATCTTCCAATTCTGACTAACGAAGAGCGGGTGATTGTAGGAACTCTTTACAAAGAAAAGGGATCAGAAAAGGCAACCCTTAAAGGATTTGAGTTGGTTGGACCAAGGTTTCATCTAATCCAGAAGGAAGCTCTGAAGAAATTCCCCGAGAAAAAAATCATTGTCTATTGCTGGCGAGGAGGAATGAGAAGTCAGATCCTTTCCTGGCTTTTGGAGATGGTCGGATTTCAGGTATTCCGGTTGAAAGGAGGTTATAAAACGTACCGGACTTACACGTTCGAATTAATCAGAAAAGATTGGAACCTGATCGTCATTGGAGGAAAAACAGGAACCGGAAAGACCCGAATTCTGAAAGAACTGAAAGCTCAAGGTGAACAAATCATCGATATTGAAGGACTTGCCAACCATAAAGGCTCTTCATTCGGATCTATCGGACAGCCACCCCAACCTTCAGTCGAGCAGTTTGAAAATCTTTTTGCAGAGGAGCTCCGACTTCTCATTCCAACGATTCCTACCTGGGTAGAAAACGAGAGCAGGAAAATCGGCCGGTTAATTCTTGCTGATCGGTTCTATGATCAGATGATTGAGAGTCCATTGATAGATATCCAAAAATCAGTTGCCGAACGAATTGAGTTGATCGCGGTAGAATACGCTGATTTGCCGGCAGAAGAATTGATTGCCGCAGTGAAAAGACTCAGCAAGCGACTTGGCGGACTTCGGACTGCACAGGCGATTGAGGCGATTGAAGCAGGAAATCATCCCGAATGGATCGCTAATCTTCTGATTTATTACGACAAGACCTACGAGTTTGATCTCGACAAACACGAAGACAACAAAAGAATTCAATTGGACCTGACAGGCATAAATCCTTCCCAAGCTGTTCCTATTTTACTGAAAACCAAAACCAAATTTTATGGAAAACACGCCAACAAGACTGACTGAATGGAGCGAAGGCTCTGGATGCGGTTGCAAGATTGCCCCGGCAATTTTGGATCAAATCCTGGCAGCAAGCGGTTCATTTACTCAATCTGACCCAAACTTGCTGGTAGGAAATTCTCACAAAGATGATGCGGCCGTCTATCAGGTTTCAGAAGATTTGGCTTTTATCAACACGGTAGATTTTTTTACCCCAATTGTGGATGATCCATTTGACTTTGGGAGGATTTCGGCTGCGAATGCACTTTCGGATGTATATGCGATGGGTGGAAAACCGATTTTCGCAAATGCTATCCTTAGCTGGCCGGTGGAAAAACTATCGCCTGAGCTCGCTGCCAAAGTATTGGAAGGTGCCAAAAGCATTTGCAAACAAGCAGGAATCGAACTGGCCGGAGGTCACAGCATCTCTGCGAAAGATCCGATTTTTGGGCTTTCGGTGAATGGAGTCATACATCCTCATAAAATCAAAACCAATCGCGGAGCAAAATCAGGTGATATTATTTACCTGACCAAGCCGCTGGGAGTGGGTGTGCTGGCTACAGCATTAAAGCGTCAAAAAATCCAGGAAAAGGATTATCTCAATTTAATAGACACTGCTTGCAGGCTGAATACAATCGGTGAGACTCTGGGCAATCACGAGGAAGTCCATGCAATGACAGATGTGACAGGATTTGGCCTGCTGGGTCATCTGATCGAAATGTGTGAAGGAGCGGGTCTTTCGGCAGAAATCGACCTTTTCAGACTTCCTTTGATCGAAGGAATTCAGGAATACATCAACCAGTTTATTTTCCCTGATAATACGTATCGAAACTGGAATGCATACAGTGCAAAAACCAAAGGCGTGGTGGGAATGGATCTGGTCAAACTTTGTGATCCACAGACCAGCGGCGGATTGATGCTTGCTGTTGACGCTGCCAATAAAACCTGGTTTGAAGAAGCCATGAAGTTGCAAAATCAGGTAATCTGGGAGATTGGAAGATTTAAAGAGAAAAGTGATTTTGTGGTGGAAGTGATTCAATAATCCATTTTCACATTTTTTTTCAAATCAAAAAAGCAGTGGTGTCACTTGCTGTTTTGATTTTAGATTTTAGATTAATGCATATTCAAAGGAGAAACTCCACCGGAAACCATAATCTTCATCACATCAGAGCTTTTTACCCTACTTTGAATTTATAGACATGAAACACTAACTTACTTTCATCCAAATTAGGATTCAAATAATGCGAGTAAGGAAGGAATAGCCCTTCTTTGGTAACAAAAAAAGAAAGAGCATTGTAGGTTTGAAATGGCAATTCTATTTCCTCAAAAAGATTTAAATTCTCGTCCAAAACTGTTAAATAATCCTTGGTGTAGGACAAATTATAATTCCCAAGATTAAGGTCTGGATTGGGGTGTTCTCCTCGGTGGATTCGATAAAACAATTTTCGATAGGGATCAAAAACGGTTTTATAGAAATACGGATTCTCGATCAGGTGATTGAGTCGAAGGTGTATTTCTGAATAAGTTCCACTTGGCATTGACTTGACCACATTCTTGGTAAATCCACTTTCTATTTTTTTAGAAACTAGCTTATCATGTTTTCTATCGTACACATTTATTACAGGGGAATTTGGAAACGAGAAAATAATCAGAGAATCTTCCATCGCAATATTTGGATTCATATACTCTCCTAAGTATTCCCCTTCCAATAGATACGAATCTGGGAAATGAAATGGGTAATCTTTGGCCTCCCCGGTTTCAAGGTTAATCTCCACTAAGATAGGAGCTTGGTAGTACTCCGCTTTGTTTGGAATTGATTCAATAGAGTAGGAATGGAAAAATACGGAACTTGATTTTGAATCAAAATAGAGTTTGAATAGGATCGGATTTGATAAATAACCTACATTTTGGTTCCCAATGCCAGAAACGTTGCGAGTTGATGGTAGTATATTCTTAGCTACAAGTTCACCTAACTCAGTGATGATATCTAGTGAATAATTACTACCATAATAAAAAATGGAATCCGGGTTATGTACAAAAAAATCAAAAGGCGGCTCCACAGCATTGGGTCCATCTGTGCTTAAAGGAATTGACTTAATAAATACTTTGCCACTCAGAGAAAATATATCAATTCGGTGGAGTGGTTGATTATACCCATACAAGTAATCAAGGGAATCAGTCTTAAAGATTGACGAATAGGTATAATCAACTAACTGATATTCATTAACACCTATACTCACAGTGTCAATAGAATAAGTAAGGCTTTTGATTAAACCATTTTCATTGTCGGCGTTTCTACAGGAAACCAATGAAAATAAAAAGAAATATCGGGCTAATAGCCCGATATTTCTTTTTAAAGGCATGTTGAATATGTTGTGCATAGCCCTTGTGGATTTTCAATTCGGCACTCAGTACCAGCATTTTCCCCAGGTTTGACACTACATAAGCGATTATCATAGATTTTTCCTCCGTCTCCACCTAATGTCTGACCTGTTGCTGAAAATCCGAAAAAACCTGTAAACAATAATACAGGAATTAAATACTTTAACTTTTTGAACATAATGATTTTTGTTTTGGTAAAAAGATAAATTAAAAGTCATTTAGACTATGTCCTAAGAAAGAAAGAAAGAAACAAGTTTTTAGTCTATTTAATTTTAAAAATTAGTTTACTCCAGATTTGAAACCCCGCCGGAAACCATAAATTTCATCACGTCAGAGCTTTTTACTCCGGTGAGTGACCTTACTTTATCTCTTGGAACCAAGAATACGTTTCCGGATACATTGTAGCTATGAGGAAAATAGACAGCTACCAGATCAGGTTCGCCAATTACATTCATATCATCCTGCGTGATAAATCCCAATCTCGAAAGCGTGTCACTGATCTGAACGATAACGGGGGAACTGAACTTCTTCTTGTCCCCTACAAAAGCCCCCATCAAATCCTTGATACTTGTGTAGATCAAGTTGACCAAAGGGATCTTGAAAACCCCTCGCTCAAACCAATCAAAAACAGGTTTGGCAAAGAAAAGGCTAGCGAGATAGCCTACAAAAGTGATTAAGCCCAAGACCATCAAAATACCGATACCAGGAATCGGAACGGGGATCAGATTATCCAAAAACAGGATCGTCTGATAAATAATATAAACGGTGACGGATAAAGGGGTAAGAAAAAGCAAACCTCTTAAGAAATAGGAAATGATTCGCTTGTAGGTAAATGCCATGGTGGTAGGTTTCTAATTAGCTGTCAAAACAAATGCCTAATCGATTGATTAGGCATTTGTTTTGACTTTTTACAGTTTAATTGGAAATAGGTAAGAAGGGACAATGTTTAATCTCAAGGTAAAATTTTCACTTTGACACTTCTATAATAGATTACACTTTCCGGATCATGCGCCTGCAATGCAAAGGTACCGTGATCGATTTTCTTTTCACCGGCATTTGCAGGTCGGTTTTTATCTTCAGACTCATCGTATTCCATTACGGTCTTCCCGTTGATTTTCACAGTTACCTGATCACCATTCACGATGATATGCTCAGTGTACCATTCGCCATCTTTCACAAAGACTTCTTTCACATCGTTAAAGGAATATAAGCTTCCGGTTTTTCTCCAGTCAGTATGGCTTTGATTCACCTGAACCTCGTAGCCTTTGTTTGGCCAGCCTGTCTCCTGGAAAACAGTATGGAAGAAAATTCCGGAATTGGCTTTGGGCATGGTCTTCACCTCCACCATCAATTCGAAGTTTTTGAAGTCATGGTTTCCAACCTTTCCTTCATAAAATGCATGAGCTCTTGGTCCATCCACTTTGATCACGCCGTCTTCAACATTGAAGGAAGCAGGATTGTCTGAAATTTTCCATCCATCCATGTTTTTACCATTGAAAAGCTCGATCCAATCTCCGCTTTGGGCAGAGAGATTCAGGGAGAGTATGATGAATGCAAACAGAAATATTATCTTTTTCATAGGATGTGGGGTTTGATTGTTAAGAATTAAAAGTTAAGATGGAAAAAGGAAAAAGCTACCACCATTTAAAAAGAAAAACCCTGAGAGTTCATCTCGGGGTTTAAATAATAAAAGTCTTGCAGGATGATCTTACAAATCAATTCCCATGAAGGACATGAAAGCGATTCCCATCAGACCGGTCAAGAGCATGGTAATTCCCAAACCTTTCAAACCATTCGGAACGTGAGAGTATTTCAATTTTTCACGGATAGCAGCAAGAGCAACAATAGCCAAACAGAATCCTGCTCCTGATCCAAAACCATAAACTGCTGATTCAGCCAATGTGTAATCTCTCTGAGCCATGAACAAGGATCCTCCAAGAATTGCACAGTTTACTGCGATCAAAGGAAGGAAAATACCCAATTGACCATAAAGTGCGGGTGCAAATTTCTCAACTACCATTTCAACCAATTGCACAATACCTGCAATGATGGCGATGAACATGATGAATCTTAAGAAAGACAAATCGATTGTTGTAAAGCTTGCAGAAATCCAGGTCAATGCACCTTCTTTCAATACATACTCATTCAAAAGCCAGTTTACCGGAGTGGTTACTGCCAAAACGAATATTACAGCAGCACCTAATCCAAGTGCAGTGCTTACTTTTTTGGAAACCGCCAGGAAAGAACACATTCCCAAGAAGTAAGCGAAAATCATGTTGTCGATAAAGATCGACCGAATACCTAAGTTTATTAAGTCCATTTCTTTTCTTCTTTTTAGTGTTCTACATAGCCTGTCTTGGTGCGCTGCACCCAGACGATAAGACCCAAGATGATAAATGCTCCTACCGGAGTTACCATCAGACCGTTGGTGGCGAGATGAAAATCATCCCCAAATAATTTGGAAACGTAATCAAATACCCGGATACCGAATACAGAACCTGAACCCCAAAGCTCTCTGAAGAAAGCTACTGTCAAAATGATCCAGGAATATCCTAAAGCGGAACCCAAGCCATCAAGCATAGAATCATAAGGTTTATTACCCATTGCGAATGCTTCCAAACGACCCATTACGATACAGTTGGTGATGATCAATCCAATAAATACAGAAAGCTCTTTATACATATCGTATGCAAAGGCTTTCAAAATCTCACTTACCAGAGTAACCAAAGTAGCAACAACTGCCAGCTGAACGATGATTCGAACACGGGCAGGAATTGTATTTCTCATCAAAGAAATCACAAAATTGGATAGGGCAACTACGAAAATTACAGAAATCGCCATTACCAAGGTTGGCTTCATCTGGGTAGTCACTGCCAATGCAGAGCAAATCCCCAATACCTGAATGGTAATAGGGTTTTCATCGATCAATGGATCAGTAACCAGTTTTTTTCTACGCTTTGACAATAAACCTTCAGCAGGTTTAACATCAATCACTTTTTCTACTGTTTCAGCACTCATGTGTATAATGTTCAGTGAGTTGAAAATAAAATTAAAGTCCTGCTACCGCCTGTGCGGAACTCTTGGATTTGATGTAGGCGCTGTAATAGCCTAAATAATTTGAAAGCATGTTATTTACTCCGTTGGCTGTGATAGTTGCTCCTGACATTCCGTCAACTTCGTGAGGATTGGAAGAATAATCTTTTCCTTCACCTTTTTTCATTTCCACAGCCACAAGTGCTCCGCTTTCGTCAAAGATTTTCTTTCCTACATAACGAGCTTGAACTCCGGGTTCGGTGATTCTTGCTCCAAGTCCCGGTGTTTCACCAGCGTGAGCCAATGTGATACCACCGATCGTATTCATATCTGTATCCAGAGCAACATAGCCCCAGATTGCATCCCAAAGACCCGCACCATAAAGTGGGAAAATATAAGATTTCACAGCAGCAGGATTTCCTTCTTCATGGTAGATAAAAACAGGATAAAGTCTTTCTTCTGCCGGCTTTTTGTAAAGTTTAGCAATCTCAACATTTTCAGCTGACACTCCGCCTTCAGTTACTTCCTTTCCATTGATGTCAACAACAGAGGAAGCAATGTTATTAGAATAAAATGCATTAACCTGCTCCGGAGTCATCACTCCAATTTCTTCAGCACTGATTACAGCACCCAAAATTTGTTTTTTCTTATCCAAGGCAATGGATTCTGCCTGCCAGGGACCCAAGAACTGTGCTGATCCTGAAAGTAGAAATCCCAGGATTATCGTCAATACTCCTGAGTAGACGATAATATATGTATTAGACTGTTGCACGTTGTAACCTCCTTGTTTTGTTAGCTTTTATAACATAATAGTCAATCAGTGGAGCGAATACGTTCATAAATAGAACCGCTAACATAATTCCTTCCGGATAAGCCGGATTAGTAACTCTGATAATCACTGTAAGGAAACCAATCAATATTCCATAAACCCATTTACCAGTTTCAGTTTGAGCTGCAGAAACCGGGTCTGTTGCCATGAATACAACACCAAATGCTAAACCGCCCATTACCCAGTGGTATTCAGCAGGAAGAGCCATGTATTCATTTACTGCTAAAAGATTCATCACAACACCCATAATGTACGCTCCGGCAAAACCCGAAACAATGATTTTCCAGCTTGCTACTCCTGTGGCAATCAAAATCACAGCTCCAACCAGAGCCATAAGAGTAGATGTTTCTCCGATAGATCCCGGAATCCATCCCATGAACATATTGTAAAAGCTAAATAAACCATCTCCCAATATCGTATTATGACCATTCAGCGCCTCCACTGCATTTACTCCTTTAACACCTGCATCATAAACTACTGCCAAGGCAGTTGCACCTGAGAAACCATCAACAGGCACTTTGTCTCCAAGATATGTCCATACCTGATCTCCTGAAATCTGAGCCGGATAGGCGAAGTATAAGAAGGCTCTGGCAGTCATAGCCACGTTCAATACGTTCATTCCTGTTCCTCCAAATACTTCCTTCGCGATCACTACCGCAAAAACTGTAGCCATAGCAACTTGCCAAAGGGGAGTGGTAGCAGGCACCACTAAAGGAATCAGCATACCCGTTACCAGGAAGCCTTCATTGATTGGGTGCTTTCTGATTACAGCGAATATCCCTTCAACAAGACCACCTGCAGCGTATGCAACAATTACGATCGGAAGAACGAGGATTAAACCTGTGGTAAACTTATCTCCAAAATTCTCCCAAATGCCAGCGGTAGCTCCGGTTGCCAGCATATGCTGATGACCTGTATTATATATTCCGAATAGCAAACATGGAATCATGGCAACTACCACCGTGATCATCATTCGCTTCAGGTCAATTGCATCTTTTACTTGCGCGCCTTTAGCAGCCGTCGTGTGTTTTGGGCTGAAAAGGAACGTCTCCCCTGCCTCAAATGCGTAAAACAGACCTTCCAGTTTCCCTCCTTTTTCAAATAAGGGTCTCTGTTTGTCCAATAAATCTCTTAGAAACTTCATATGGATTAACTGTATTGGATTAATTCTATTCCTTTTCTCACCCACTCTTGCACAGGATGCTTGGACACATCTACGAATTCGCAAAGTGCCAGATCCTCTTCTACTACCTCATAGATTCCAAGCTCTTCCATCTCATCGAAATCTTCTGCCATGATAGCTTTCAGCAAATAAACCGGAAGAATATCCATAGGGGTTACTGCCTCGAATACACCTGTTTGAACGAAAGCTCTTTCTTCACCTCGACAGTTTGAATCCAAAACGACCTCTTTATTCGGAGTAAGGAATGAGAATAGTCCCAAAGCCCTGTGAAAACTCAATTTGGTTGTTGGCTTTGCCCAACCTAAAAACTCAAAATAATCACCTTCCGGGATTACCGTGATTTGGTTGTGGTAAAAACCAAGAGAATCTTCCATTGCAATTTTCTCTCCTGTAAGAACATTTCCGGAGATCACTCTTACATGGCCGGAATTAAGATTTCCTTTTACAAAAGTGGAAACACATGCTCCAACGTAAGTTTTTACATAAGAAGGTTTAGTAACCTCAGAACCTGTAATAGCAATCATTTTTGAAGCATCATAGATCCCTTCCAAAATGAATTTACCTATCTGAACTACTCCCGTTGGATTTACTGTCCAAACGATTTCGCCCTTATTGATCGGATCAAGATGGTGGATCTGAACTCCAACATTTCCTGCAGGATGCGGGCCGGAGAACTGATTGATTTGAGCATTTTTCACTCCTGCAAAAACTGCCGGAGCAGGCTTAGATCCATCAATATTCAGATGAACCTTTCCGCTGGTTAGCTTTGCCAATGAATCGATTCCAGCCTGGAAGGCTTTTTCTTCCCCCTGAAGTGTAAATCCATAATCAGGAGCAAGAGGATGCGTGTCAAAAGCAGACACGAAAATAGCCTTCGGGGTATCCGCAGGATTAGCTACGATCCCAAAAGGTCTCTGAATGATATTTGGCCAAGTACCACTTGCCGCCAGCTTTGCAGCCAAAGCTGCTCTGTCAAGAGAAGCCAAATCTGTTTTGCCGGAAGTAAGATGAGTGATGGTTTTATCAGCCAGGATCTTGATTTCGAGAAGCTTTCTTTTATCACCTCTTTTGATCTCGACGATCTCCCCGGAAACGGGAGCTGCGTAGATTACCTGATCCAGGGATTTGTCGATCAGAATTGGAGTGCCAGCCTTTACGGTATCTCCTTCATTGACAAGAACTTTGGGACGCTGGAGGCCCACAAAGTCTGTCGGCTTAATTGCGAAGGTCTGGGCCGGGGCGAAATTTGCCAACTCTAGTTTGGCCTTTCCTACCAGTTTGATGTCGAAACCTTTCTTAAGCTTCAGTATTTTAGACATATCTGTTTTTGAACTATGGGCTTTTGAAAAACGCCCCAAATCTAATAAATAACCTTTTTAATTAGAGAGTAATCGGACTTTAAAGTTTCAACTTTTAGGAGAAAGGTTCCCTCTTCTTTCAAAGGGTTCTTTTAATCTCAGGCCGGTAAGAACTTTTCTTCCATTGACTCTACGTAAGACTTCACTTGCTCCATCAGCCACATAGGGGTAGAGGTAGCTCCGCAGATTCCGACCTTATCACCGAAATGAAACCACTCAGAATCCAATTCTGTTTCGTTTTCCACGAAATAACTCCTTGGATTTTGGCTCAGGCAGACTTGGTAGAGCGCTTTGCCATTGGAGCTTTTCTTTCCCGATACGAAAAGTATAACATCATTATCTTCTGCAAATTTCTTAAGCTGAGGCTCACGATTCGATACCTGACGACAGATAGAGTCATTGGCATTGTAATCCAGCTCAGTCAATTCCCCTTTGGCTTCTTTGATTCTCTCTTCGATTTTCTGCGAAATCTCATAGAATCCTTTCGTGCTTTTGGTAGTCTGGCTGAATAACGTCACCGGCCTGTTGAAATCAATCTTATCCAGATCCGATTCCCCCATGACCACAATCGCTTTTTCGAGCGTCTGACCAGTCAATCCAATCACTTCAGCGTGACCTTTCTTTCCATAAATCACAATTTGACCCTGCTCTTTCTCCATCTTATCAAAGGCAGTTTTCACTCTGTGTTGCAGCTTTAGCACCACAGGGCAAGAAGCATCAATCAATTCTATATTATTTTGAATAGCAGTCCGATAGGTTTCTGGCGGCTCACCGTGCGCTCTGATCAATACTTTGCAATTTGTCAACTCCTGCAATTGATCCCGGTCGATTACCACCAGCCCTTTTTCGCTTAGCCGCTTCACCTCCATATCGTTGTGCACAATATCACCCAGGCAATACAGTTTGTCGCTTTGTTCCATTTCGTCTTCTGCCATTTTGATGGCAAACTCGACACCAAAGCAATAGCCCGAATTTTTATCAATGGTTACCTGCATAGCTTTGTTCTTTTTCAATGATTTGCCTCGCTTGATGCACGATTTGGGCCACTTGACCTTCGAAAGTCAAATTGCTTGTATCGATTTCTATCGCCTCAGGCATTTTAAGTAAAGGACTTTCTTTTCTAGAGGAATCTATCCTGTCTCGCTCTGCAAGATTATTTCTGATCTCATCCAATTCAACCAATTCCCCTTTTTCTAGTAACTCTTGTTGTCTTCGGAAAGATCGGGTATCCAAATCAGCACTCATAAAAACCTTTAACTCGGCTCCTGGAAACACGACGGATCCGATATCTCTACCATCCATCACCACTCCTTTCTTTTTACCCAGCTTTTGCTGCTGTGCAACAAGTTCGTGTCGGACGGTTTTCAAAGTTGCTATTTCACTCACTCGCTCTGAAACCCGCATACTCCGAATCTCATCTTCCACATTCAACCCATTCAGGAAAGTTTCCTGTCTGCCGGTATCAGGATTGGGATGAAAGGAAATTTCCAGCGTTTTCAGAGCCTTTTCCACATCATGAGGATTGGAAGGAGAAAGGAAATTATTCAAAAAATGAAGGGTGGCGGCTCGGTACATTGCCCCGGAATCGATGTAGGTATAGCCTAATTCTTTGGCCACAGCTTTCGCTGTCGAACTTTTACCGCAACCAGAATATCCATCAATAGCAATGACGATTTTACCCATCCAAAAAAACCTGTGTTGGTTCGCTTTTTAATTCAGGCGCAAATATAGTAGTTTTAATTCAAACCAAGCCGGAAACCAAGGAGTCATTCTGAGAATAACGAACTCCTGTTTCCGTTTCCATCCCTGATTTTCATGAAGATTCAAGGTCAATTTATTGACATACCCAACCGCCAGATTTACCCCGTTTCGGTTCGCGTAGAAAATGGAAAAATAGCCCAAATCGAGAAAATTGAGCCCAATCCAGAACTCCCATTCCTGATGCCTGGGTTTATCGATGCCCATGTGCATGTGGAATCTTCCATGCTTGTCCCTTCGGAATTTGCCCGACTGGCCGTTGTTCATGGAACTGTCGCCACCGTCTCCGATCCGCATGAAATCGCCAATGTCTGCGGAATGGCAGGAGTGGAATATATGATCGAAAACGGGAAGCAAGTTCCTTTCAAATTCTACTTTGGAGCACCTTCCTGTGTGCCTGCCACTCCGTTTGAAACTGCAGGCGGAGAAATAAATGCAGAGGACATCGAGAATTTGATGAGTCGTCCTGAAATTCATTACCTGGCGGAAATGATGAACTGGCCCGGAACAGTAAATCGTGATCCAGTCGTGATGGAGAAAATCAGAATCTCTCAGAAATACGGAAAACCGATCGACGGTCATGCCCCGGGGCTGAAAGGTGATTTGGCGGCAAAATACATCAGCGCCGGACCAAGTACCGACCACGAATGCTTTACAGCAGAGGAAGCTGAGGGCAAGCTACTACTCGGAATGAAAATCTCGATTCGTGAAGGAAGTGCCGCAAAAAACTTTGAAGCACTGATCGATCTGATCGATACCTATCCGGAGATGATTATGTTTTGCTCGGACGACAAGCATCCGGACAATCTCGCAATCAGCCATATCAACGAACTTGCCTCCCGCGCCGTCGCTAAAGGAAAAGATCTGTTTGATGTACTTCAGGCTGCCTGTCTGACCCCGATTTCCCACTATTCTTTGAATGTCGGACAAGTTCGGGAAGGCGATCCGGCAGATTTTATTTTGGTCAAAGATCTGAAGGATTTCAAGGTAATCTCCACTTATATCGATGGAGAAAAAGTAGCTGAAAATGGAAAAACCCTGATCTCTTCCATCAAAAATGAGATCATCAACAACTTCGACACCTCTCTTAAAAGCCCGGAAGATTTTCAATTGAAAGCCACCGGCTCAAAAGTCAGAGTCATCGAAGCGCTCGACGGACAGTTAATCACACCGGAAATTCAAGGTGAAATTTTAGTGAAAAATGGTTTTGCTGAATCAAATCCGGACGAGGACATTTTGAAGATCACCGTCGTCAACCGCTATCAAGATGCAGCTCCAGCAGTAGCTTTTATCAAAAACTTCGGATTGAAGTCAGGAGCAATTGCCTCTTCTGTCGGGCATGACTCGCATAATATTATTGCCGTAGGCATCGACGACGAATCGATCTGCAAAGCTATAAATCTTATAATCAATAAAAAAGGAGGCGTTTCGGCAGTTTCCGAAGGAAAGGAAGAAATCCTTCCGCTACCGGTCGGGGGAATCATGTCCGATGCTGACGGATATGAAGTCGCCGAGGCTTATACCCGGATCGACCGGATGGCAAAGGAAATGGGATCGAAACTCAACTCACCTTTTATGACCCTCAGCTTTATGGCTTTACTTGTCATTCCTGACTTGAAGCTTAGCGATAAAGGCTTGTTTAACGGACAGAAGTTTGAGTTTACTGACGTGTTTATTTAATACTCCGAAGTAAAGTGGAACTCAATCTCGGGATAATTATCCTGAACCATTTGAAGCCAAGATTTGGTCTCAGCCATGAAGACTACCTTTCCATCTTTGTCTCGCGCGATGTAGCGATTCTTTGATCGGATAAATTCGTCCAACTGCTTTTTGTCTTTGCTCGAAATCCAGCACGCTTTGTACAGGTTCATAGGTGCAAACTCGGCAGTGGCGTTGTATTCGTTTTTAAGTCGGAATTGAATTACTTCAAACTGAAGCTGCCCCACGGTTCCGACAACTTTTCTGGAACCCATGTCGAAGGTAAAAAGCTGGGCTACTCCTTCTTCCATCAATTGCTTGAGGCCTTTTTCCAGTTGCTTGGTTTTCATCGCGTCCTTGTTGATCACCTCGCGGAAAATCTCTGGAGAAAAACTCGGAATCCCTATAAACTGAATGTTTTCACCTTCTGTCAGAGTGTCACCAATCTTCAGGTTTCCGGTATCGTACAAGCCGACAATATCACCAGGAAAAGCCTCATCAATAATTTCTTTATCCTGCGCCATGAATTGTGTGACATTGGAAAAGCGTAAAGGCTTGGGTCCTCCAACATGAGTATATGGTTTATTTCGCTCAAATTTTCCCGAGCAAATTCTCAAAAAGGCAATTCGGTTTCTGTGATTGGGATCCATGTTTGCGTGGATCTTAAAGATAAATCCTGAGAATTTAGGCTCATCGGGCATTACTTCCCGAACATCCGTATTACGGCTTTTCGGAGCCGGAGCAATCTTGATAAAGGTGTCCAGCATCTCATTTACCCCAAAGTTATTCACCGCAGAACCAAAAAATACTGGAGCAATTTTTCCATCCAGGTACTCATTCACATCAAAATCCGGATAAACTCCTTCAATCAAATCGACGTCTTCCCGCAGTTGATTTGCGTTGTTGACTCCGATCAATTTATCCAATTCAGGATCTTCAAGGTTTTCAAATTCCTGGCGATCATCTTTTAATTTGCGTTGGGACGGAGTAAAAAGATTCAGTTTTTGGTCGTAGAGATTGTAAACACCTTTAAAGCCTTTTCCCATTCCAATCGGCCAGGAAAGCGGACGAACCTGGATGCCCAATTTGGTTTCCACTTCATCAAGCAACTCATACGGATCACGACCTTCACGATCCAATTTGTTGATAAAGCAGATCACAGGCGTATTCCGCATCCGACAAACTTCCATCAGCTTTTCTGTCTGAATCTCGACGCCTTTTACGCAGTCAATGACCATGATTACCGAATCGACAGCGGTCAAAGTACGATACGTATCTTCGGCGAAATCCTGGTGACCGGGGGTATCGAGGAGGTTGATTTTAATGTCTTTGTACTCAAAACCCATCACCGAAGTCGCCACAGAGATACCTCTTTGCTTTTCGATTTCCATCCAGTCAGACTTGGTGGCAGTATCGATTTTATTGGATTTCACCGCGCCTGCTGTTTGGATCGCTCCTCCAAAAAGCAAAAGCTTTTCAGTCAAAGTGGTCTTTCCTGCATCGGGGTGGGCAATAATGGCAAAGGTTCTACGCTTCTGGATCTCTTCTTGCAACGTCATGGGTGATGATTTTCAGGGGGCAAAGGTAGGGAAAAAATGGAAGGAGAGATACGAAGTTCGAGATACGAATGGCGAACTGCCTTTGAACTTCAATCGTAATTCCAAAAATATTCAAGCTTTAAAAGTTTACTTTAAGTCGTTCCCGATAAAAGAAACTTCTTAAACTTTTTTATCGTCACTCAAAACTCCTCTTAATATTCAAGTATTCCTTCCGTGATAAACTGCGAAGCTCCTTCGTGATTGCCGTGAAGAGCGATTCGGAAAGTGGTCCCCTTTCCGACTTCGGAGTTTTTGACAAAAATTTTCCCACCGTGGTAGCCTTCCACGATCCGCTTGGCCAATGTCAATCCCAATCCCCACCCTCTCTGACGAGTGGTGAATCCGGGGTTAAACACTCTTTTAAACATCTTTTTGTCCATGCCTTTTCCTGTATCTGTGATATCTACCAAGACATATTTGTCGCTGTCTTGCAACACATTAATGGTAATTGTTCCCTTTCCTTTCATCGCATCGACCGCATTTTTGCAAATGTTTTCGATCACCCATTCAAAAAGTGGTTTGTTCATCATTGCCTCCAAATCTTTGGAATCAGCATTGATCGAAAGGTCCACTTTCGTAGAAATCCGGGGCCTCAGGTAGTTGATCGATTCTTCGATCACTTCGTAAAGATTTTCCGGTTTGATAACAGGTTTGCTTCCGATACTGCTAAATCGCTCTGTGACCATTCGAAGCTTTACCACGTCTTTATCCATTTCCTGGATGATTTCCTTATTTTCATCCCAGACTGGAGAATTTCGGAGGTAATCGATCCAGGCCATCAAGGAAGCAATTGGCGTCCCTAGCTGATGCGCTGTTTCTTTAGTCAGGCCCGCCCAAACCCGGTTTTGCTCCGCTATTTTACTTTGGTTCAAAACGGCATAAGCCAACACTCCAAAAAGTAAAATAACTGCCAACTGGATATAGGGGTAATATTTCAAGTTGATTAACAACTCTGAATTGCGGTAGAAAACCTGGATATCTGCTTCCTGGAGAAGAATTGGCTCGTACTCAGCACGCATCTCTTCCAGTTCGCGTTGGAGAGTTTTGACCGAATCTTCAGCGTTTGCATTTTTCTTAAATCTGATATTTCGGAATTCCAGTGGATTTTCTTCGGCATCCACCATGATAATCGGGATGGAATAATTCTGCTGGATGATTTCCTGATTGATAAAAGTGAGGTTTTCGGCAGTGGTCGCAGCATATTCCAAGGCGCTTGACAGCAATTCTATTTGCCTTCTTTCCCGCTCACGAAGTTCTTCGACCAGCTTGTTCGTGTACCAGATTGATCCTCCACCAATTACAATTGAAACCAGGATAACCAGCCACTTTACCTGATTTTTGTTATTGTATAAGTCGAGGGATGTGAGGTCTTGAAATCGGTTTTTCATCAAACAAACAAGAAATACTACCGTTACTAACTTCCCAATCTCATAGATAGTATGTCTGAGACATAGAAAATAACTGTTGGGATAGCCCGTCTTTAATAGGTAAATTTAAAGTACAACGATTTAGAAAAATAACAACAGAAAATATGAAAAGGACAGCAATAGGATTAGAAATCGAAGAAAGCCAGGTTTTAGTGGAAAAGCTAAATGAGCTTCTTGCAAATTATCAGATTTATTATCAAAACCTTCGAAACTTTCACTGGAACGTCTCAGGGCCTAATTTCTTCGAACTTCATGCAAAGTTTGAGGAACTTTACACAGCGGCAAATCTGGGTGTGGACGAAACGGCAGAGCGTATTTTGACTCTGGGATCAAGACCTTATTCTTCTTACCAGGAATACATCGACAACGCCAAGATCAAAGAAGCGATGGAAGTAAAAGATCATATTGATATGGTGGAAATTGTCAGAAACGATCTCAACATCTTGCTAAAACTTGAGCGAGACACTCTTAATACCGCGAATGAATTGGGAGACGAGGGCACATCATCGCTGATGAGTGACTACATCACGGCCAAAGAAAAAGTTGTTTGGATGCTTTCAGCATACCTTAGATAAATAAAAAAATCCGGGCAGAACCCGGATTTTCTTTTATTGGCTGGTTTTGATCCATTTCCAGAGCGTCTTGTAAGTTGGCTTGGTACCGTGCATCAGAATTCCGATTCGGTAGATTTTTCCCGCCATCCAGGTAGTGAACAAAAATCCCCCAATCAACAATCCCATCGAAAGCGCCAAATCCGTCCAAGGCACTCCGTAACTAACGCGCCCCATCATCGCGATCGGTGAGGTCAGTGGTATTATGGAAAGCCAAAAAGAAACGTTGCTATTTGGATCATTCAACACAAAAACAAAAAGACCCATATAAGCTACAATCAATGGGATAGTCACAGGTAGCATGAATTGCTGAGCATCTGATGGCGCATCGACTGCGGATCCGATTGCAGCGAACATTGCTCCGTAAAGCAAGTATCCTCCCAGGAAGTAGAAAATAAAGCTCAGGGTAAGACCAATAAAATCGATTCCTGAGATCACCTGAAAGATTTGTGCCATATCAGAACCGGGAGGCATGCTTTCCGCAATTTCCGGACTGGCCATTTCCAAAGCTTGTTGTTGAGGCATTTGCATTCCCAAAACCCCAATTACAACCGAGGAAAGTGTACCGATCAGCACTACCCAAATTAAAAACTGGGTCAATCCGACTGCTCCGATTCCAATGATTTTGCCCAGCATCAACTGGAAAGGTTTGAGCGAGGAAACCAAAATCTCCACTATTCGACTTGATTTCTCTTCGATCACACCCTGCATAATCTGATTGCCATAGACGAAAATGAAAATGTAAATCAAAATCCCGGAGGTAAAGCCAAGTGCATAATTGACAGTGGCGTCGCTCACAGTTTCTGCGCCCTCGGCGTCAAGCGTGATTGATTTGATTCCTACTTTGGTTCTGACTTCATTGATGATTTTCGGATCAATCCCGCTTTCAAACAGCCTCTGCTCCTCAATTTTCTTTTTCAGGTTATTTTCCAAATAACTAATCAGATTCATACTCGGGTTTTCTTCCCCATAATAGACGATCCCGGTCGGCTCTTTCAGATCAAATTTCGGGATGTAAAGGAAACCGTATCGATCTCCATTTTGCACCATTTCTTTTGATGTTTCCAGATCATTCCCAGAAAAAGAAAAAGCGTATTGCTCGGAGCTTTCGAGGAAGAATAACTTGTTTTCATCTACTACTTCGATGATTCGAAGCGATTGAGTGTCTTTTTCCTCCATCGCTATCCAGACAAAAATTCCCATGATAGCCGGAAAAATCAGGGGAGTGAGCAACGTGGCAAGCAGGAATGATTTTTTCTTTACTCGGGAAAGGTATTCCCGCTGTATGACAAGCCAGATTTTATTCATAATTAGCTGCTTTGATCTGGTGGATGAAAATCTCTTCCATGCTGGGAATTACTTCTTCAAACTGCTTGACCTGACCATATTGCATCAACTCGTACAATAATTCATTGGGCATTTTGCCACTCAGGGGTAATGAAAAGTGGTAAGAATCATCCGACACTTTGGCAATCCATTCTTGTGGCAAATCTTTGGTAAGACTTTCTAAGGTAATACTGAAAACCTCAGGCCTGAAACTCGATTTCACCTCTTTGATAGTTCCGTCGAGGATTTTTCTGGACTTATGGATCATTGCCACCCGATCACAAAGTAGCTCGACAGATTCCATTCTGTGCGTACTCAGGATGACTGTTGTTCCTTGAGCTTTCAGCCCCAGGATTTCATCTTTGATGATTTCTGCATTCAGCGGATCGAAGCCGGAAAAAGGCTCATCCAATATCAAAAGGGCAGGATTATGAATGATCGTTGAAATAAATTGAACCTTTTGGGCCATGCCTTTTGACAAATCCTCGATCTTTTTATCCTTCCAAGATGACATTTCAAGCTTTTCCAACCACTTGTTGATTCTTGATTTGGCCTCTTGCTGGCTCAAGCCTTTCAATCTGGCGAAGTAGATCATCTGATCCCAGACTTTCATTTTCTTATACAGGCCTCTTTCTTCCGGCAAATACCCAATTTGGCTGATATGGTCTGAGGAAAGTGGTTTTCCGTCTATCAGGATTGTTCCGCTGTCTCCTTCAATTATTTGGTTAATAATTCGAATCAGGGTTGTTTTTCCTGCTCCATTGGGGCCCAAAAGGCCAAAAATTATTCCTTTTGGAACGTATAAATCCAGATCTGTCAGCGCTCTGCTGTTACTGTAGGATTTATTGAGTTTTTCGATTTTTAGCATTGAAGTGAAAAAGTAGGTATTATTCGACAGTTAAAGAGCCTACTCCCACGTCAATTGTTAACTCAAGAAGCCTTGGATCTGATGCTTTGTAACCTCGGGTCACATACGTTTCCTTATCTATCGATCTCAAATATTTGGGAAGGGAGGTTCTGCACATGGCAGTTGTCTTCATTTTAATTTTGATTGGAAATGAATCTGGGGGCAAATGAAGATTCAATGTTCCGGCACCAACAGCGGCAATCACTTGACAGGATGATGGCATTCCTTCGGAAAAATTAAGGTCGATTGAACCGTAATTAACTTCAAAAATCATCATTTTGGCATTCGTGAAATTGGCGTTTTGAATCCCTACTGATCCCATATTTAAAGTCACCAAAAGCGTATCCATCTGGACCTGATTTGGATCTTTTGTGCTATAATGGATCAACACATCTGCACTGGCGCTTTTTACTTTCATTTGGGAAACGGGAAGCAGGGCCAAATCGAAATCAGCTTTTCCCATACCAAGATTAAAATCCAAATGATAAAGAAAATTGGAAGTCAAACCCAAATCCCAGCTATGGTCAAAGTCACCTTCAGCATCTGAAAAAAGTTTGGATGTGATGCTTTTGCCGAGATTTTCTGCCTCTACATTCTTGTGTGAAAGAGAAGTTTCTAAGATGTTATTTCGGATTTGGTGGGAAAAAACCGGTAAAATATTGGTTTTGGCCAAGTGTCCGTGAATGTAAACCGGCTCAGCCGATTTGATTCTTTTAAGTTGGGTGGCGCTTTTGTAGGTCGAAAATTCTAAATGAACCATTTCGAAACCTGTTTTTTCAGGTGCTCTAAACTCCCTGACTAGCTGTGCTTTACTAATGATCACACTCCCGCAGCCAACAAGAAAAAGCAGACACAATTTTCTCAGCATAGGGATAGGGTACGAGGCGACTTTGAAAAGGTTTTTTAAAAATATAAAAAAAGCCAGAATTGCTTCCGGCTTTGTTTTAATTAGAAAAACTCTTTCATCTTATCAAAGAATGACTTTTCAGATTTACCTGGATCTGGTTTGAAATTATTCGATTCACGAAGATTTTCTAGGATCTGTCTTTCTTCTTTAGATAATTGAATCGGTGTCCACACATTGACCATGATTAATTGATCGCCTCGAGTGTATCCGTTAATATCTTTTATTCCTTTTCCCTTCAGTCGCAGCATTTTTCCGCTTTGAGTTCCGGGATCGATTTTGATTTTTACTTTTCCATCAATTGTCGGGACTTCGATTGATGCTCCAAGAGTCGCATCTACGAATGAAACATGCAAGTCAAAAATGACATTATTTCCGTCTCTTTGGAGGATTTGATCTTCGACTTCTTCGATCACAATCAACAAATCACCGGGAATTCCGCCGGGAATTTCATTTCCTTTTCCTGACATACTTAGTTGCATTCCTTCTGCAACTCCGCCTGGAATATTGATTGAAATAACCTCTTCTCTGACAATTAAGCCTCTTGCATCTGCTTCGGCTGGTTTTTTATCTACGATTTGGCCACTTCCGCCACAGACAGCGCATGTGCTTGCGGAGACCATTTGTCCCAACATGGTGTTGACGACTTTTTTGATTTGACCGGAACCCTGACAAGTACTACAGGATTTGAAGGTGACACCCTGAGCAATTACGTGGCGTTTAACTTTTATCTTTTTCTCGACGCCATTTGATATTTCCTGAATATTCAGCTTTAGTTTGACCCTAAGGTTTGTTCCTTTTTTAGTCCGACGGCCTCCGCCTCCTCCGCTAAAGAATGAACCAAATCCTCCGCCTCCGCCGAAAATGTCGCCGAATTGGGAGAAAATATCTTCCATATTCATTCCACCTCCGCCATAGCCAGCACTTCCGCCCACGCCTTGATGACCATATTGGTCATAACGTTGCTTTTTCTCCGGATTGCTCAGGACTTCATATGCCTCAGCAGCTTCCTTGAATTTATCTTCAGCCTCAGGATTGTCGGGGTTTTTATCTGGGTGATATTGAATCGCCAGTTTTCTGTAGGCTTTCTTGATCTCTTCAGGTGTCGCAGATTTGGTGACTCCCAATACCTCGTAATAGTCTCTTTTTGCCATAATATTATGCTCCTGTCACTACTTTGGCGAATCGAACCACTTTTTCGCCGAGTGTATATCCTTTTTCTACTACATCGATGACCATTCCCTTCATATCTTCAGTTGGAGATGGAATAGAGGTAATTGCCTCCTGTGTATCCGGATTGAAAGGCTTTCCGATCAAATTATCCATAGGTTTCAAACCTCTGTTTTCAAGAGTTCTGAGAAGTTTATGGAAGATCAATTGATTTCCTTCGCGAACTTTGAACGCATCTTCCTGAGATTCATTTGCTTTAAAAGCCCTTTCAAAATCATCAACCACCGGGATCAATTCCTTCAAAACATCTTCAGATGCAGTTGTAATAAGATCCAACCTTTCTTTGGCAGTCCTTTTTCTATAGTTTTCGAAATCAGAATAGAGTCTGAGGTATTTATCTTTTAGCTCCGCAACTTCACCTTCCAATTTTCTTTCGATAGGTTCGGCTGTTTCACTTGCTGATTCTGAACTTGCTTCTTGCGAATTATTTGCAGAAGATTCATCCAGTACTTGTTCCTCCTTCTTATTGGACTCTGAATCCACTCGTTCCTTATTTTTCATGATTAATGATACACTCTAGTTGGCTTTTTCGGAATTACAATATTGTTGCCAGCCTGTATTTACTGCCATTCTGACACGCCAGGATTAACGAATCGCCTGCCAAATCAAATCCTTCAATTTGTCAAGATTCATCTGAGAAACTGAAGAAATAAATAGATGAGGAATACCCTTTGGAAGTTCTTTTTCCATCTCCTTCATTAATTGCTCATCCAGCATATCAGACTTCGAAATAGCCAGTAGCCTTCTTTTATCAAGTAGCTCAGGATTGTATTTTTCGAGTTCGCCAAGTAGAATATTGTATTGCTCTTGAATATCAGGCGCATCTGCCGGAATTAGAAACAGCAAAATGGAGTTTCGCTCGATATGTCTCAAAAATCTGATTCCAAGACCTTTTCCTTCGGCTGCACCTTCGATAATCCCGGGAATATCTGCCATTACAAATGACTTGTCGTCACGGTAACTTACCACTCCAAGATTTGGCACCAAGGTGGTGAACGGATAATCTCCTATCTCAGGTCTTGCAGCTGAGATAGAAGAAAGCAAAGTCGACTTACCTGCATTGGGAAAACCAACTAGGCCCACATCCGCTAATAGTTTCAATTCAAGAATAATCCATTCCTCGATTCCTGACTCTCCAGGCTGAGCATAATGAGGAGCTTGATTAGTAGATGTTTTGAAATGGTCATTTCCCAGACCTCCTCTTCCTCCCCGAGTTAAGATTACTTCCTGACCATCTTCGGTGATTTCGCATCTCTTTTCGCCGGTTTCGGCGTCTTTGGCGATCGTGCCCAAGGGAACTTCAAGGATTACATCCTTTCCATCTGCTCCGGTTCTTCTTCCGCCCTCTCCACCTTTTCCGGAATCAGCGATAACGTGCTTCTTATATTTAAGGTGAAGCAAAGTCCATAATTGGGAGCTTCCTCTCAGAATGATGTGACCTCCCCGGCCGCCATCTCCTCCGTCGGGGCCTCCTTTTGGCACATGCTTTTCCCTTCGGAAATGCATAGCACCAGCACCTCCTGCACCAGATCTGGAGCAGAATTTGACATAATCGATGAAATTTGAATCGGCCATTTTTTAAAATAAAAAGGCTAAGCTTCTCAGCCTAGCCAAAGATTTGGATTGCAAAATTAGCAAAATATAGCCAATCAGTAACTATCAATTACCGATGTGATGTCTTTAAATATCTGTTCGATTTCGCCTACTCCATTGATTTTCTGAAACTTGCCCTGCTTTGAATAATAATCAGCTACCGGTAATGTTTCGTCGAGGTACACTTTAATACGAGTATTTATTTTTTCATCATCCTGGTCATCCGCCCGGTTGGAGGTTTTTCCTCTCTCCTTGATTCTGATTTTCAAAGTTTCCTCTGGTACATCCAATGCAATCATTCCTGAGATAAATAATCCATGATGGGCAAGCATTTCGTCAAGGGCTTCAGCCTGAGCAGTAGTTCTTGGAAATCCATCAAAAATAAATCCCTCAGTATTTTTAGTTTCATTGATTTTCTCTTCAACCATTCGAATAACAACCTCATCCGGTACTAAATGCCCCTCGTTCATGTACTTTTTTGCCAGCTGTCCCAGCTCAGTTCCTTCTCCCAAATGTTTTCTAAACAAATCTCCGGTAGAAAGATGAGTAAGCCCGTACTTCTGAATTAATTTTTCACTTTGGGTGCCTTTTCCAGCTCCTGGAGGGCCAAATAATACAATATTATACATTCTTAATGCTGTTAATTAAGGGGTGCTGAGTTGGTAAATGTCAGGTAGATTCCTACCCAAACCGTCGTAATCAAGGCCGTAACCAAGCACAAATTTATTGGGAATTTCAAAACCGACATAATCGATCTTGTATTTAAACCGAAAAGCTTCTGATTTAAATAATAATGTTGCAATTGAAATGGTCTCCGGATGGTGGTCAGTAAGGGTTTTAAGCAGGTATTCCATGCTGATACCAGTGTCCACAATATCTTCCACAATAATAACGTGCTTTCCTTTTAAGTCTGTTTCTAAACCAAGAACGGATCGAACTTGACCAGTCGTGGCTATTCCTTGATAGCTACTCAGTTTTACAAAGGTACAAACCAAAGGAAGATTGATTTCTCGACATAAATCTGCCATAAAGATGAAGGACCCATTTAATACTGCCAAAACAACAACATCCTTGTTTTGAAAATCTCGGGTAATTTGCTCCCCAAGTTGATGGATTCTTTTCTTGACTTCGGATTTGGTTAAATAAACTTCGAATGTTTTTCCTCTTAAAGTAATATTCATTTCAAGCAGATTTAAAGTTGATCCATGAGAAATTTGTACATTCTGATCATCGCATCCAAATCTACCAAAGAAACCTTTTCATCAGGGGTATGGACATTTTCTTCTGCAGCTCCAATAAAGCACCAATCGACTGCGTAAGGAGAAAACTGGACTTCACGTCCGTCACTCCCGCCGCTTTCCTCAACTTCCAATTGAAAAGGAATTCCGCTTTCTGCAGCGAGAGAAATAATCCTGTCAAGAAACTTTTTTCTTGGGATAAACTTGTCCCTGATTGAAATAACGACACCTTCATGCGGTCTTACACCTTCTGTCACCCAGGTAATATCAGCAATTAAAGCTTGCCGAATCGGAGAGTTTTCTTGGATAAACTTCAATAAGAACGGCATACTTCCGCCTCCATGTTCTTCATAAGTAGAGAATACAACCCAACCATTTTTCAGATTTTCACAAACTTTCAAAGCGGTGAACAAACCCAATCTGTTATCCAAATAAGCCGCTTCAATAGATTCTTCATTTAATCTGATGTTTTGAGCAAAAGAAAGACGGGTCCCTGGATCAATTCCACGCGGGAAATCATGAAAAATACCCTCCTCATCACCTATCAGTTTACAGGAAATCAAACCCATTGCATCCTTCCCCACCAATTTTGTTCCCGGAATTATTTCCGGCCCTCCAATTGGAACTAACTGATTTTCATATCTTGACATGAAACCAATTGTATCCATGTGAGAAAAAATTGCCGTTTTTGGGATACCAAATTTCAATAATATACAATCGTGAAATTCTTCACCATAAAAAATCTCAGGTAAAACTCCCCAAGTCTTTTTCCGTTTTTGGATATAATCCAAAATGAAATTTGAAGTAATAGACTCATCTCCGGAAACCCCATGCAAATCAAGCAAGTCAAATAATAATTTCATTTTGGCATAAATTATGTTAACAAAAGAACATACTTACATCAAAAAAATTAAATTATTTTTAATCCTCAATTGGGAATTAAATAATTCATCTAGATTTGCAGTAAGTTAAAAGTTTATAAATTTGTAATCATATCAATCAAACACTTAAAATTTGAACAAAAATTTTTTGTTATGAAAAAACTAATACTATCAACACTTATGGCTGGAGCTTTGGCATTTTCTGCTAACGCTCAGAGCGAATTCGACAAATGGTCACTGGAAGTAAATGGCGGCTTTAACAAGCCAATGGCGCCATTGACCCCAGGTTACCTTTCTCCAACCCTTAATCTGGGTCACGTTGACTTTGGAGCTCGTTACATGTTCAACGAGAAATTTGGTCTTAAACTTGACTACGGTTTTGGATCATTCAAAGAAGCAGATGGAGAGGCAAGTTTTAATACCAAATACTACAGATTAGACCTCCAAGGTGTTGCCAACATTGGCAGAATCATGAATTTCGAATCATTCAGTAGATCATTTGGTCTTCTTCTTCATGGTGGAGCAGGAATTGGCAATGTTAATCCTGAAGAGAATCTTTACAGTGACTTTACTGATGACGTTTATAACTTCATTTTCGGAATCACTCCACAAATCAAACTTTCTAATAATATCGCTTTAGTAGGTGATATTAGTACAATCCTAAACGGTCGTCAGACAGTTTCTTTTGATGGAGCTTCTGTAATCAGACCTAGCCAGGATAATGGATTTTACGGAGCTAATGGAACTTGGTGGACAGGAACTTTAGGTCTTCAGTTCTATCTTGGTTCTTCTGAGCAGCATGCTGACTGGTATATTGCAGCTGACAAATACGCAACTAAAGAAGAATTGGCAACTCAGATCAACGGAATAAAAGATATGTTGAAAGACTCTGATGCTGATGGTGTTCCTGATTATCTGGATAAAGAGCCAAACACTCCAGTTGGAGCTAGAGTAAACTCTGCAGGTACCACAATGGATTCCGACAGTGACGGTACTCCAGATCATTTGGACAAGTGCCCATTCCTTCCTGGCCCATCTTCAACAGGTGGATGTCCAGTCGTTGAGCCAGAGAAAGAAGAAGTTGATTTCTTCAAGAAGGCAATCAATGACGGTTACGTAAACGTTTATTATGCTTTCGATAGCGATATCCCACTAGGATATTCTGCAAGTGCTTCTAATTATGTTTCAAACTTCATGAAAAGAAATCCAGGAGTGAAGATGGAAATTAAAGGATACGCTGACGAATTAGGTCCTGAAGATTACAATATGAAGTTATCGGAAAGCAGAGCTAAGGCAGTTTATGACTTGCTAGTTGCTTCTGGAGTTGATGCTTCAAGATTGACATACAAAGGATACGGTGAGGATACCAGCGTAGACAAAGCTTCTGCTGACGCAAGACAACTTGCAAGAAGAGCAAGTTTCGAAGTGAAGTAATTCTTACTCGATATAATTTTGAAAGCCCGGGCTACTCCGGGCTTTTTTTGTTTAAATAAACGTTAAAAAACCCAAGAAATATTTTCCTACTTTTGATCTATCATCCTCCAAATCCTCCTAGAATGAATAAATATTTAATAGCCGTTTTCCTATTTGGAATTGTAAATTTAGGATATGCTCAAAAAGATTTTAACCGCTGGTCAATTGAAACCAACATTGGTTTTAATAAGGCAATGTCTCCCTTGACACCAGGGTATTTAACCCCAACTCTAAATATCGGACACCTTGATTTTGGGGTCCGATATATGTTCAATGAAAAGTTTGGAATAAAAGGTGATGGTGGATTTGGAACATTTTCTGAGGCAAAGGGAGAAAGCCCTGTATTCAACACTTACTATCAACGGGTAGATATACAAATGATTTTCAACTTCGGTAGAATTATGAATTTTGAATCATTTTCCAGAAAAATCAACCTCCTTGGGCATTTAGGTGGTGGTGGTGGAAGAATGAGCTTTGACCAGACAATTTTAAATACTAACCCAGATTATCATTATAACATCATATCTGGCTTAACAGGCCAATTTAAACTTAGCAATCGGGTAGCATTAACAGGTGATATTTCCATGATCGTAAATGGAAGGCAAACATACACTTTTGATGGTAATGAATACAATTCAGAAGTCCAACCCTCTTCTGTAGGCTCTAATCCATATGTCCACGCTACAGGTACTTGGTGGACAGGAACACTAGGATTGAATATTTATTTGGGTAAACAAGAAGAGCATGCAGATTGGTATATCGAAGCTGACAAATATGCAACCAAGGTTGAACTTGCCAGTGCTATCAATGAAATCAAAGACATGCTAAAAGATTCTGATGCTGATGGTGTCCCAGATTATTTGGATAAGGAAGCCAATACCCCGGTGGGAGCCAGAGTCAGTACTTCAGGAGTAACACTTGATTCTGATAACGACGGTACACCGGATCATTTAGACAAGTGTCCTTTCATGCCTGGAACAGCATCCTTGGGGGGATGTCCATCAGTTGAAATCAAGAAAGAGGTAGACTACTTCAAAAAAGCTATTAATGAAAATTATGTGAATGTCTACTTTGCATTCGATAGTGATAAGCCTCTTGCCTATTCAGTTTCATCAACAAATTTTGTAGCAAACTTCCTGAAGAGAAATCCTGGGGTTAACCTTGAAGTAAAAGGATTTGCTGACGAATTAGGTCCTGAAGATTACAATATCAAGCTTTCGGAAAAAAGAGCAAAAGCAGTTTATGACATGCTAATTTCCTCAGGAATAGACGCTACTAGACTTTCTTTCAAGGGCTACGGAGAGGATACAAGCGTGGATAAATCATCCGCTGAGGCAAGACAACTGGCAAGAAGATCCAGCTTCGAAGTCAAATAAAATTTCACAATCCCTAAAACGAACCCGGCTTCAAAAGAGCCGGGTTTTCTTTTAACTTCGCTATATGTTTATTCTATCAGAAACTCCTTCTATCGCCAATCAATTTATGGCAGAAATGCGGGATATTAGGATTCAAAATGATCGTATGCGGTTCAGAAAAAATCTGGAGCGTCTTGGAGAAATTTTAGCATATGAGATTTCGAAATCTCTTTCATACAAAAATCATGAGGTCGAAACGCCTTTGGCCAAGGCTAAGATTCTAGTTCCAGAAAGCCAGTTAGTCTTGATTTCGGTTTTACGGGCATCCCTTCCATTTTATCAGGGTTTTTTAAACTTCTTTGATGATGCCGAAAGTGGATTCATAGGGGCATTTCGAGAAGAAAATGAAAGCGGAGAAATAAAAATCAATCTTGGATATCAAGCCACTCCTTCTCTTGAAGGAAAAGTAATTATTCTTGCCGATCCAATGCTTGCAACCGGAAAATCAATTATCAGGACTTTAGAAACCATTTTATCTCATGGTATTCCCTCAATGATTCATATAGCTGCACTTTTCGCAGCGCCGGAAGGGATAAGGTACATTGAAGAAAACCTGAAACTGCCTTACAAACTTTGGCTGGGATCTGTCGATGAAAAACTCAATCAACTTTCCTATATCGTACCTGGATTAGGAGATGCTGGAGACTTAGCGTTTGGCGAAAAACTTTAAATGTGAAAAATTCTTCATTCAAACGGCTTAATAAATTCAGACTACCTTTGAGTAATTGAAACACATATTTTTCCTCCACCACTTTTATAAAAGTGGATGCATGTAGGAACTTCCGAACTCTTCTTAATAATAACAACTTATTCTCATCTTTTACAATGACAGAAGCCATCCTCACTTTTCTGGGGATTTATTTTCTTTGCTGGTTCAAATTCATCGCAGGACCAGTTTTCGCATCTGCCGCAGGCTATGGAATTGCTGAAACAATTTTTGTCACTGTGGCAGGGATGATGTCAAGCGTATTCGTCTTCAGCCTTATTGGAATCAAATTCAAAAAATACCTTGAGCTGAGGAGGAAATTTCCTAAACCAAGATTCTCCAAGAAAAACCGACGGCTTGTCACAATCTGGGGCAAGTATGGTAAAGTAGGAATCGCTTTCCTGACACCGATATTCCTCACACCAATTGGAGGAACTTTAATTTTGATTTCATTTGGAACGAAAAAAAGACATATCTACCTCCACATGTTTTGGAGTGCAGTTCTATGGGCGATAATTTTCACCCTTAGCATAGATCAGATTTTAAGTATTCCCTTTTTTCAAAACTTATTCGGGTGATTCTGAATCTGGAAGAATCTCAATATCACTTATCAGTACTCTCTTTGAAATTTCCTGACCGGTAAGCGTTGCCGCCAATCCTCCCATCGCTGTTTCTTTATAACGGCTTTCCATTGAAGCACCAATCTCACCCATTGCCTCGACACATTCATCGACAGGAATTACTGCGTTGACATTTGCCAATGCTATTTGTGCGGAACTGAAAGCGATGGCTGCTGCGCTGGCATTTCTGACCACACATGGCACTTCAACCAAACCTGCCACAGGATCACAAACTAATCCCAGCATGCATTGTATAGTGATAGCAACTGCGGTAAAAACCTGATCAGTATTTCCTCCCAGACAATGGACAATCGCACCTGAAGCCATAGCAGCTGCAGAACCTGTCTCAGCCTGACAGCCTCCCACAGCTCCTGCCAAACTCGCTTTCTCTTCAATAATCAATGCAATTCCTGCTCCGACGAGGAGTCCTTCTACTATTTCCTCATCGGACAAACAATGAATCTCCTGCAAAGTCACCAAAGTCCCGGGAAGAATCCCACTTGCACCAGCTGTTGGTGCAGCTACGACCCTGCCCATGCAAGAATTCACTTCTTTTGCTGCCAAAGCTCGGGAAATTAGCTTTTGAAATTCAGGGGATAATACTGCCACCGGATAATTGTAAACCTTCTTTGCGCCGTTATTAATCATCCCGGATCTGGAGATCATATCTTCTTCAAGACCGGTTTTGACAGCATCTTTCATTACCCCGTAGGCTTTCAGCAATCCAGCCTTAATTTGGGAATCTTCTCCGTTTTTTTGGTCAACCTCGTATTCAATAACTGATTGAGGAAGAGAAATCTCCTTTTCCTCACAATAGGTTTTCCAGCCTTTGAAACTTTCAAAAAGGTAACTCATACTTGTTGGGTTTATATTTCAAAAATAATTTTCAGGAATTTTGCCTTCATCAGAAATTAAAACTTAATGTCTGACTGAGCTTTAAACTTCAAAGAATGCGAACTTTTTAAAGTGGGCATAAACTCTTACTTTTAAAATTCAGTTAAAGTATTCAGACACTAAAATTGAGCAATATTTTTGACCATATCGAATGAGCAGGCTAAAATATATCCTTCCCTTTATTTTCATCTTTTCAATTACCGAATCATTTGGGCAGCGAGAAGATGTAGGCAACTATGAATACGACAAAGAGTATCTTTTTGGAGTAAATAAGAATACAAATGGCGGACTTATTGGCGGTTTCGTGTTCAAAGCCGGAACCAGAATCGACGATACTCAATTCAGCTTTTGGTCTATTGAACTGTCAAATGTCAAAAACCAAAAAGAAGTCCGATACAATACGGTTTTGGGAAACAGCTACATTTTCGGAAAATCAAACTACCTCTATTCTATACGGCCGCAATATGGACGGGAGTTAATCCTGTTCAAAAAAGCCCCCAATCAAGGTGTTCAAGTAACTGCCTTAGGAGCCATCGGACCAACTTTTGGACTAATCGCTCCTTATTATATCGAATATGCAATCAATCGAGTGGAAACGGTTTCAGAACAATATGACCCGGAAATCCATCAAAGCAGATACAATATATTGGGTACGGGCAATCTATTTGAAGGACTCGGTCAATCTGAATTTGCTTTTGGTGCCAATGCTAAAGCGGCAGTATCTTTTGAGTTTGGGGTTTTCAAAAGTAATGTGACCGGACTTGAACTTGGATACATGCTGGAGGGTTTTACCAAAGAAATACCACTGATCCCCACCACAGAAAATAATCAAATCTTTCAATCCGTTTATTTCACCTTTTTCTACGGATTCAGACAATAATGGTGATTGGGTTTTATCCCTGTCAGAATTACCTTTGCGATAAATAGTCAAACTGATGATCGAATTACCCGTCATTTCCGAAGAAGCAACCAGAAGAAAGAAACCTGATTGGTTACGTGTAAAGTTGCCCGTAGGAAAAGAATATGCCAGTGTCAGAAAATTAGTAGACGAGCATAAGCTCCACACAATCTGCGAAAGCGGAAATTGCCCCAACATGGGTGAATGCTGGGGGGCTGGCACTGCAACTTTCATGATTTTGGGAAATGTGTGCACCCGATCTTGTTCATTTTGTGCTGTAGCGACTGGCAGACCGCCTGAATACGACACAGATGAACCTAGAAGAGTGGCGGAAGCTATCAAACTGATGAGGGTAAAACACGCCGTGATCACTTCAGTCAACCGTGACGAATTAAAAGACAAAGGATCTGAGATTTGGTACCAGACTGTGGTTCAGACCAAAGAACTTTCTCCCTCGACCACAATCGAAACACTAATTCCCGATGTGAAATCCAACTGGGATGCACTTTACAGAATGATAAGTGGCGGGCAGGAAGTAGTCTCTCACAACATGGAGACAGTCGGAAGTCTATATCGAAGAGTTAGACCTCAGGCTAAATACGAGCGATCTCTGGAACAGATAAAATTGACAAAAGAGTACGGAAAAAGAACTAAGACCGGAATTATGCTAGGCTTAGGCGAAACGAAGGAAGAACTCTATAAGGCGATGGATGACTTGGCTGCAAATGGCTGCGATATCCTGACTTTGGGGCAATACCTCCAGCCTACCAAAATGCACATCGAAGTTGCCGAGTTTATTCACCCGGATATGTTTGCCCACTACAAAGAAGAAGGACTCAGACGAGGACTGAAATACGTGGAGTCTGGACCTTTGGTAAGATCTTCTTACCACGCCGAGAAACACGTCAACGTATAAAAAATAAAGGCTGCCAATTGGCAGCCTTTATTTTTAGACTCTTACTCAGTTAAGCCAATTCGGATTCTTTTGCATATTCTTCTACCGGAATACAGCTACAAACCAGGTTTCTGTCTCCATAAGCAGAATCGATTCTCCTTACACTTGGCCAGAATTTATTTTCCTTCACATAAGCAATTGGGAACACCGCTTTTTCTCTTGTATAAGGTAGATCCCACTCGCCAGTCAGCACCATTATCGCAGTGTGAGGAGCGTTTTTAAGAACGTTGTTTTCTTTATCGGCTTTGCCTTCTTCGACTTCGCGAATCTCCTCACGAATGGAAAGTAACGCATCACAGAACTTATCCAACTCAGCCTTAGTCTCAGATTCGGTTGGCTCGATCATCAAAGTTCCGGCAACAGGGAAAGAAACTGTTGGCGCATGGTAACCATAATCCATCAGACGCTTAGCGATGTCTTCCACTTCTACACCAAATTCTTTGAAAGCTCTGCAATCCACGATCATCTCGTGCGCTGCGCGACCCTGCGAACCAGTGTAAAGGATTGGATAATGGCCATTCAGTCTTTCTTTGATATAGTTGGCATTCAGGATCGCCATTTTAGTAGCATTCGTCAGGCCATCTCCTCCCATCATTGCGATGTAAGCATAGGATATTGGAAGAATACTTGCACTTCCGTAAGGTGCAGCAGAAATTGAGGAAACTGCAAGCTCCCCGCCTGTTTTCACAAGTGGATTTCCCGGAAGGAAAGGAGCCAAATGACTTGCTACGCAAATCGGTCCCATGCCAGGTCCACCACCACCGTGAGGAATACAGAAAGTCTTGTGCAAGTTCAGGTGACATACGTCAGCGCCGATTCTGCCCGGACTTGTCAATCCAACCTGAGCATTCATATTGGCTCCATCCATATAAACCTGTCCACCATACTGGTGAATAGTTGCACAGATTTCCTGAATAGCTTCCTCGAAAACTCCGTGAGTCGATGGATATGTCACCATCAGACAAGCAAGATCCTGAGCGTGATCGGCAGCTTTTGTCTTCAGATCATCTATATCGATATTGCCTTTTTCGTCACACATTACCAGTACGACTTTCATTCCGGCCATCACGGCAGAAGCCGGGTTGGTACCATGAGCTGAAGTCGGGATCAAGGCAATGTTTCGATGAGTATCCCCATTATTCAAGTGATACCCTCTGATGACCATCAAACCGGCAAATTCTCCCTGAGCGCCTGAGTTTGGCTGCAAAGAAGTATCTGCGAAACCTGTGATTTCAGTCAGCCAGGTTCTCAGATTTTCGAAAAGCTCCTGATATCCTAATGTCTGATTAATCGGTGCGAATGGGTGCATTTGACCAAATTCCGGCCAAGTCACAGGGATCATCTCTGCGGTTGCATTCAGCTTCATCGTACAAGAACCCAATGAAATCATGGAGTGGACCAAAGAAAGATCTTTTGACTCCAGGCGTTTGATATAGCGAAGCATCTCGTGCTCGCTATGGTAATTATTGAAAACAGGATGTGTCAGATATTCTGATGTTCTCAGAAGAGACGCAGGTAATTCAAGTGAAAGTGAATCTGCCATTCCTGAAATATCCAATGCTTGATTTCCTTTTGCTTTCGCAAAAACATTTACAACCTCCTGCGTATCTGAAATAGTTTTTGCCTCATCAAATGTGATGAACAATCCATCTGGTTCATATCTGAAGTTGAGTTCAGAAGCAAGTGCAAGCTGATTCACTTTTTTCAAAGTCTCAGCATCCAAACTAACTTTCACTGTATCAAAATACTGCTGAGAGGAAATCGTATATCCAAGTTGAGAAAGTGCTTTCGCTGTCAACTTAGCCAGGCCGTGAGTTCTCAAAGCGATGTTTTTCAACCCTTGAGGGCCGTGGTAAACCGCATAAAAACTTGACATTACTGCCAAGAGAACCTGAGCCGTACAGATGTTGGAAGTTGCCTTCTCACGCTTGATATGCTGCTCTCGCGTTTGCAACGCCATTCTATATGCTTTATTTCCGGCTCTGTCTATAGAAACCCCGATGATTCTACCGGGAATTTGCCTTTTGTAATCTTCTTTAGTAGCGAAAAATGCAGAATGTGGTCCGCCATACCCCATCGGAACTCCGAATCGCTGAGCAGAACCTACCACTACATCGGCACCCATTTCACCCGGAGGTGTCAAAAGCGTTAATGCTAGTAAATCAGCAGCAAAGGCTGTCGTTACTTTGTTTTCTTTCGCAGCAGCTACAATCGCTGAGTAATCTCTTACTGCTCCGTCTGCATCCGGATATTGGAATAGAACTCCATAAAGGTTTTCATCCGACAAATCCAGAGAATCAATCGGGCCTGAAACCAACTCAATTCCGATAGGTTCAGCTCTTGTCAAAAGAACAGCTTTGGTTTGAGGGAATACTTTCTCGTCAACAAAAAACTTGGTAGCGTTTTTCTTCTCCTTCGGTTTCACCGCAAATAGCATGGTCATCGCTTCCGCTGCTGCAGTTCCTTCATCCAGCAAAGAAGCATTTGCAAGCTCCATTCCTGTCAAATCCATCACTACAGTTTGGAAATTGATTAATGCTTCAAGTCTTCCCTGAGCGATTTCTGCCTGATAGGGAGTGTAAGCCGTGTACCATCCCGGATTTTCCAATACATTTCTCAAAACTACACCCGGCACGATCGTATCGTAATACCCTGTCCCGATGAAAGATTTGAAAACCTTGTTTTTGGCTGCAAGTGTCTTGAATTCTTTCAGAAATTCAGATTCCAGTTTTGCTGCAGGCAAGTTCAGCGGACGCTCAAGCTGAATAGCTTTAGGTACTGTTTGGTTGATTAACTCCTCCAGGGATGAAGCACCGATTTTCTCCAACATCTCTGCGATTTCCGCTTCGGTCGGGCCATTGTGTCTGCTCTCAAATTTGACAGCATTAGAAAGATTTATCTGCATAAAGAACTCTAAGGAAGTATGAACTATTTGGGTAAGAAATCGACCTGATTTTACGGCTGCAAAGTTACAGTTTCTTGAAGGATAAAGCTTTTGAGGCGGCCAATAATTTACCCTGTAACAAGTGATATTTACAAACGGTTTATACGTGGGTTAAAAATTTATCTAGTTTAGTGTCCCAAATAAAAATATGATATGAAAAAAGGTTTGTTCTTAACTGGAGCTCTGGCATTTGGCTTGACAATGCCACTGCTTGCTCAAAATTCTCCTCAAGTAAAATACGCGACTACGATCACCGCTGACGATCTCAAAAAACATTTGACCTACTTGGCTTCGGATGAACTTCAGGGTAGAGATACCGGAACAGAAGGAGGAAAAAAAGCCGGTAATTATTTAGCGGATTTTTACAAAAATATTGGCTTGGCGGGTCCGGTTAACGGCGGATATTTCCAGCAATTCAATTTGGTTTCTGTTGCTTACAGCAAAGTCACTTTGCAAATCGGCAAAAAGAAGCTGGTAGAAAACACTGATTTCATATTCACCGGCGATGGAGATATGAAGAAGGTTGCAAAGACTGACTTGGTATTCCTTGGTTTGGTTTCAGATGAAAACCTCGCAAAAGTCGACGTGAAAGGAAAACTCGTTGGAATCTGGGCAGTGGGCGCAAGGACCAATGATTTGACCACCAAAGTAATGGATGCAGGCGCCGCAGGCATTGTAGTCGTAACCATGGAAGGTCAGTCAAACTTTGACAGAGTAGCCAATCGCTATAAGGCAAATGCAGGAAAAGGTCGCCTTGGTTTCGAAAAACCAACTACCCAAAAACCTGTATTTATGGTGAGTTCTGATGTAATGGGCGAGCTTTTCAGCACTCCTGTTGAGACTTTGAAAGAAGCTGCGAAAAGTACTCCTGAAACCATCAAGTCTCAGAAAGCTAGCTATCAGATCGTAAAATCGAATACAGTTGTTCCGACCGAAAACGTAATGGGATTCCTGGAAGGAACTGATAAGAAGGAAGAAGTACTGGTTATTTCTTCGCACTACGATCACGTAGGTGTGGATGGAAAAGGAGATGTTTTCAATGGTGCTGATGACGATGGATCAGGAACTGTATCAGTGATGGAGATTGCAGAAGCTTTTGCAATGGCATCTAAAGATGGAATGAAACCGAGAAGAAGCATTCTTTTCTTGAATGTCACTGGCGAAGAAAAAGGACTTTTGGGGTCTGAATACTATTCTGAGCACCCGATTTTCCCATTAGCAAATACCGTGAACAACATCAATATTGACATGGTAGGCCGGATTGATTACGAATATCAGAAGGCTGAAAACAAGGATTATATCTACGTAATCGGTTCGGAGATGCTTTCTACACAACTGAAAAAAATCAACGAATACAACAACATCACTTACACTGACCTGATTCTTGACTATCGCTACGATGCAGCAGATGATCCAAACAGATTCTATTACAGATCAGATCATTACAACTTTGCGAAGCATAATATCCCTGTGCTCTTTTTCTTCAACGGCGTTCACGATGACTACCATCAGGTGACTGACACGGTGGACAAAATCGAGTTTCCACTGATGACTAAAAGAGCTCAATTGATCTTCTACACAGCTTGGGATCTGGCAAACAGAGAGAAAAGAACTCCTGTCGACGGGACGAATACCCGAACAGAACGATAAAATAAAAAAGGATTCCGAAAAATTTCGGAATCCTTTTTTATTGCTTTTTAAACGTCGCCTTTCTTCTTCCACTTGGCCTTTGTCTTCATCTGATTCCGGTTTCGCTTGGCTTTAGAGTTTTTATTACCACGCTTTTTCTCTTCTTTCGGCTTGTTTGGATTTACAGTTGGCGGACCTTTTTTTTCATGGAAGGCCCCTTTGTAATCCGGATTGTCACGTTGTCTGAGCTTATCAAGCTCCCGATCGTAGCCTTGCTTCTCGTCAAAGGGAGTGGCAGGAACATCTACTTCGACTGGAATCTCAGCCAAATCCACTTTCATCCGGATGATTGTCTCTATTTTATCGAAATGGTAGGTCTCAGCCGGATTGACAAATGTGATGGCTTTCCCTTCATTCTCTGCTCTTCCCGTTCTCCCGATTCGGTGAACGTAATCTTCATAGATCAGCGGCACATCAAAGTTGAACACGTGAGAAACCATCGTCACATCCAAACCTCTTGAGGCTACATCTGTCGCCACCAAGATCCTCACTTCTCCGCCTTTGAAATCCTCCATCGAGTTGATCCGGGTATTCTGTCCTTTATTGGCGTGAATAACCCTGATTTCACCAAAATGCCTTTTGTCTAGAAAGTGGAAAACTTCCTCTGCATTTTTGCGGGATCGGGTAAAAATTATAGCCCGCTTCACTTCTTCATTCTGGAGAAGATGACCAAGCAGGTTGATTTTAGTTTTAATATTTGGAACCAAATACTGAATCTGTGCAATAGTCTCAGCTGTGGTCGCCTGAGGTGTTACCTCTACTCGCTCCGGGAATTCAAGGAATTCAGCAGCAAGCCGTTCGATTCTACCTCCAAAAGTAGCTGAGAAAAGCAGGTTTTGTCTTTTCACCGGAATCACTTCCAAAATCGATCGGATCTGAGGCATGAAGCCCATGTCCATCATTTTGTCCGCCTCATCCAGGACCATTGTTTTGATCTCTTTTGTAAAAATCAAATTCTTTTTATAAAGATCCAGGAACCTTCCGGGAGTTGAGATAATAATATCAACTCCGGCTGCGATCGCTTCGATTTGAGGCTTTGGACCTAGTCCTCCATACAAACTCAAGATTCTCAAGTCTGTATTTTGCGCCAGCTGTCTCGTCACTTCTTCGATTTGCATGACGAGCTCACGAGTCGGAGCAAGGATTAATGCCTTTGGGTGAACGCCCTGAGCATATTTCACTTTCATCAAAACTGGTAAGACGTAAGCCGCAGTTTTTCCGGTTCCTGTCTGAGCAATCCCCAAAACATCATGACCGGCAAGCGCAAGCGGAATAGCTTTCTCCTGAATCGGAGTTGGCTGGGTATATCCGGCAGCAGTGACTGCATCCAAAAGCTGGCGGTTTAGCTTAAATGCTTCAAAACCTAAGGCCTCATTGCTCATGATTCGTTAATTTTAAGGGAAAATTTGAAAGTAAAACTCCAAGAGAGATGAAAAGTATTCTGATCACCGGTGCAAATATAGTCAATGAAGGCCGGATTAGCCCGGGAGACGTTTTGGTTAAAGATGGCATGATTGCTAAGCTTGGCACTGACCTGAGTTCCGAAGTAGCTGATATCCACATCAAAGCAGATGGAAAATACCTTTTCCCGGGTTTGATTGATGATCAGGTCCATTTCCGAGAGCCCGGTCTGACACACAAGGGAGAGATATACACCGAGGCAAAAGCCGGAGTAGCTGGTGGTACCACTACATACATGGAAATGCCCAATACAGTTCCTCAATCAACAACAATTGAGCTATTGGAAGAAAAATATTCCCGGGCTACCGAAGTTTCACTCGCTAATTTTTCATTCTTCTTTGGGGCAACCAACGACAATCTGTCAGAAATTCTGAAGGTAAATCCGAAGACTATTTGCGGAGTCAAAGTATTTCAAGGCTCCTCTACTGGAAATATGCTTGTTGATAATCCGGAGGTTTTGGAGAAAATCTTCAGCGAATGCAAAACCATCATTGCAATCCACAGCGAGAATGACAACATAATCAAAGCAAATCTGGAATCCTTCAAAGCAATCTATGGAGAAGATATCCCGGTCAAATTTCACCCTAAAATACGATCTGAAGAAGCTTGCTACGATGCATCCAGCCGTGCAGTTGCATTGGCGAAAAAGCATGGCACAAGACTTCACATCCTACACATCAGCACAGCAAAAGAATTGGAGTTGTTTGACAATACAATTCCCCTTGAGCAAAAGAAGATAACGGCTGAGGCCTGCATTCATCACTTGTGGTTTTGCGAAGAAGACTATGAAACGAAAGGAAATCTCATCAAATGGAACCCTGCAATCAAAACAACAAATGATCGCGAGCAGATTTTCAAGGCTGTCCTCGATGGTCGAATTGATGTAGTCGCGACTGATCACGCTCCGCATACAATAGAAGAAAAAGCCCAATCCTATCTCAAAGCTCCGTCAGGCGGTCCATTGAACCAACATAGCCTGGTTGCGATGCTGGACTTCTATCATCAGGGAAAAATCAGTTTGGAAATGATTGCCCAAAAAATGTGTCATAACGTTGCTATTCTGTTCGAAATCGAAAAGAGAGGATTCATCCGGGAAGGATATTATGCCGATTTGACATTGGCAGACTTGAATTCACCTTGGACAGTAGAAAAGGAGAACATTTTTTCTAAGTGTGGGTGGTCGCCTTTCGAAGGCCATACTTTTCGTTCAAAAGTCACACACACAATCGTTTCCGGACATTTAGCGTTCGAAGAGGGAACATTTCACGAAGAAAAAAAGGGAGAAAGAATCACTTTTTTGAGAAATAATTAAATCCGGTCTTGCGCTAAGTGCCCTAAATTATTACTTTTGCAGACCGTTTGAGAATTACACTCTCAGATGGTCCACACGGTGATTGTAGCTCAGCTGGTTAGAGCGCTGGTTTGTGGATCCAGAGGTCGCCGGTTCGAACCCGGTCTTTCACCCAAAACCCCTCAAATCGAGGGGTTTTTTGCATTATATGGGGATTTTTTGGCACAGCATTTGACAAATCAAGTTTACCTAAACCAACTTGAGATGTTTACTTTATATAAATCTTCTCCGAAATTCCCGGTATTGAAGCCAGTTAACTTGGGAATGGCAAAAAACTATCTGAAAAAGTTTGAAGAATCACTCAAAATCTTTGAGGAAATCCAAAAAGAAGCGCTTCATTCCTAAGTATTTTCAAGTTTTGCAAGAGGTTACGGAAACGTAGCCTTTATTTTTTTGCATTTCATTTTTCTTATCAGTTCAAAACTCTATTTTTAACGGCTTACAATTTTCTCTATGAGTTACATTCATTTCGATAAAACCCAACTGATTAACCTAAACTATTCCCTCGACAGGGAAATCATTAGGACTAATCGCTCAGGAACCTATACAAGTACCACGATCATTGGCTGTAACACGCGAAAATATCATGGCTTGTTAGTCGTACCTCAGCCACAAATCGACGCCCAAAATCACGTGATGCTATCAACTGTCCATGAGACAGTGATTCAGCATGGTGCTAGTTTTAATTTGGGAATCAGCAAATTCCCGGGTAACTACTCTCCCAGAGGGCATAAGTACCTGGAAGACTTTGATTCCGAACCTATTCCTAAATTAACTTACCGGGTTGGAGGTGTTTTGCTTCAAAAGGAATTGATCCTTGACACGAATCGGGATCGCCTGATGATCAAATACACGCTACTTGAGGCTCATTCACCCACAAAAATCAGGATTGCTCCTTTTCTGGCTTTCAGAGGGTATCATGATTTGTCCAAGGCAAATACCATCATCAATAAGAAATTTGAAAAGGTTCCTCACGGAGCTATGTTCAGACTTTATGAAGCGTATGATCCCTTATATCTTCAGCTAAATAAGAAATGTGAATTTGTACCCGCCCCTGATTGGTACTATAACATCGAATACATCCAAGAGAGGGAAAGAGGCTATGATTACCAGGAGGACCTTTATGTTCCCGGATATTTTGAATTTGAAATCAAAAAAGGGGAATCTGTAATCTTTTCCGCAGGCCTTACAGAAGCAGATCCTAAGACGAGACAAGCTGCTTTTGACAAAGAAATCGCCCGAAGAACTCCTCGAAATAATTTTGAAAACTGCCTGAAAAACTCTGCTTCTCAGTTTATTCGATTGAGAGACGGAGATACACGGGTGATTGCCGGTTACCCATGGTTTGGTTGGTGGGGCAGAGACACATTTGTGGCGTCCCCGGGTCTGACTCTTGCGGTAGGTGAAAACCAGACCTTCCTCGATATCATGGACACCATGTCCAAAGATCTCCATGGCGCACTTTTCCCTAACGTAGGAAGCGGAGTCATGACCAATATGAATTCCATGGATGCACCTCTTTGGTATTTCTGGTCACTTCAGCAATACATATTTTTCACCGGTGATACCAAGACTGTAAAAGAAAGGTATCTGGGTAAACTGAAAGGAATAATTGATGGCTATCGTGCAGGGACAGATTTCAATATTCATGTGCTGGATAATGGCTTGGTTTATGGAGGTCAGGAGGGAGTTGCTCTTACCTGGATGGATGCTGTGACTCCTAGTGGTCCAGTGACCCCGCGAACAGGCTGTCCCGTGGAAATTCAAGCACTTTGGTACAATGCGCTTTGCTTCTATTACGAACTTACAAAGGATGAGGAGATTGCCACATTTGCTGCAGTCGTGAGAGAATCATTTGAGAGGGAGTTTTGGTCTTCGGAATATGGCTACCTTGCCGATGTAGTGGATGGTCAGGAAATAGATTGGTCAATTCGCCCAAATATGGTCTTTGCTACTTCACTCCCTTACACTATGCTGAGTGAAAACCAGAATGATCTTATTCTGGAGATTGTCAAGTCGAAACTATTGACTACCAGAGGACTCAGATCACTTTCACCGGATGATCCCGGATACAAAGGATATTATTTTGGTAACCAAATAAATCGCGATTTGGCCTATCATAACGGTACAGTTTGGGCTTGGCCTTTGGGTCATTTTGTGGAAGGCTACCTAAAGCTTCATGGCAAATCTGCCTTGAACTTTGTCCAGAAAATAATCAAAGGATTTGACGATGTGATGACTCAATATGGCATTGGTACAGTAGCAGAGATATACGATGGAGATCCTCCTCATCGTCCCAAGGGTGCAGTTTCGCAGGCTTGGAGCGTAGCAGAGCTTCTCAGAATGATGGACTTGGTCAAAAGGATATAATTTACTTTTTATGAAAGTGCTAATGTTTGGGTGGGAATTCCCACCTCATATTTCCGGAGGATTAGGTACAGCCTGTTATGGGCTTGTCAAAGGTCTTGCGCATCACAAGCAAGACATCATTTTTGTTGTCCCAAAACTTTGGGGTGATGAAGAACCTCTGGCTGATTTTGTCAATGCGAGCGATGTAACTATCGACTACAGGGAAAGACGGTTTAAAAAATTCTGGAAAAACCTCACTTACCTTGAAGTAAGCAGTTTTTTAGTACCATACTTGGGTCCTGAGCAGTTCAAGAAATACACGGATGCTTCCATGCATGACCGAACTGATGTAGCGGAAAGTGTCTTTTCCAATAAATTTGAGTTTAGCGGTAAGTACGGCAAAGACCTCATGATGGAAGTATCGAGATACGCCTTAGTTGCTGCTCAAATAGCAAAAGACAAGGAATTCGATATAATCCATGCGCACGATTGGTTGTCTTTTCCTGCGGGAATTGCTGCAAAAGAAATCAGTGGAAAACCACTGATCGCTCACGTGCATGCTACAGAATTTGACCGATCAGGTGAGACAGTCAATCAGGTGGTTTATGATATCGAAAGAGCCGGAATGCATGCTGCTGACCACGTTCTTGCGGTAAGCCAACTAACCAAAAATATTATTGTGAAGAAATACGGCGTACCAGCCAGCAAAGTGACAGTAGTTCACAATGCAGTGTTGGATGCGAGTATTATCAAGTCTAATTACGAGAAAAAAGTCCCTGAGAAAATCGTGACTTTTCTGGGAAGAATAACCTTTCAAAAAGGCCCTGAATACTTCGTGGAAGCAGCCAAGAAAGTAATCGAGCGGGATCCAAATGTTCGCTTCGTGATGGCTGGAAACGGAGATTTACTCAACAGGATGATTGACCGGGTAGCAGAACTCCGTATGGGAACGAAGTTCCACTTCACGGGATTCTTGAAAGGAGATGATGTAGATCACATGTATGCGATCAGTGATGTTTATGTGATGCCATCGGTATCTGAGCCTTTTGGAATTTCTCCTTTGGAAGCTGTGCGACACAATACGCCGGTAATCATCTCCAAACAATCAGGAGTAGCCGAAGTCCTTAATAATGCAATCAAGGTTGACTTTTGGGACATAGATTCTATGGCTGATGCCATATTTGCGCTTCTTCATTACGACGGTATTTCCAAAATGTTCAAAGAGTTGGGAACCAAAGAATTGAAAAAATTGAAATGGGAGCATGTGGCTGCCAAACTTGTCAAAGTCTATTCAAATACATTATCCCAGAAACCATGAGAACCATCTGCTTCTACTTTCAAGTTCATCAGCCAGTCAGGCTCAAACCTTATCGCTTTTTTGACATTGGAGAGGATCATCATTATTGGGATGACTTCTCTAATAGAAGTATCATGAGAAAAGTAGCCCAAAAATGCTACCTACCTATGAATGCTTTGCTCTTGGATCTGATTAAAAAATACAATGGCGCTTTCAAAGTCAGCTTTTCTATCTCAGGCACTTTCCTCGAACAAATGGAAGCATATGCGCCGGATGTGTTGGAAAGTTTCCAAAAGTTGGTTGCTACAGGACATGTGGAACTTCTTAACGAAACCTATGCGCATTCCTTGGCAGCCCTGAAAAGCAAAGATGAGTTTCACAAACTTGTGAAAAAGCATCAAGCCAAAATCAAAGAACTTTTCAATGGCTATACGCCAAAGGTTTTCAGAAATACAGAGTTAATCTATTCCGATCAGATCGGTGCGATGGTGGCCGAGTTAGGCTATGAAGGAATTTTGACCGAAGGTGCTAAGCACATTTTGGGTTGGAAAAGCCCTAATTACGTCTATTGCAACAGCATTGAACCAAAACTTAAAGTCCTGTTGAAAAACTTCAGACTGAGCGACGACATTGCTTTCAGATTTGGAAACAGAACTTGGGAAGATTATCCTTTGACAACTGACAAGTTTGTCAAATGGATCAACAGCGTTCCGGAAGAAGAAGAAGTTGTCAATCTTTTCATGGATTATGAAACATTTGGAGAGCATCAGTGGGCAGAGACTGGGATCTTCGAATTTATGAAGCATCTTCCTGAGGCAGTTTTCAAACATTCGCATTATTCCTTTTCCACTCCATCAGAGGTGATCGCTAAAATCCCACCGATTGGAAAAATCCACGTTCCAATTCCTATTTCATGGGCAGATGAAGAGCGTGACTTAACTGCCTGGCTTGGAAACGATCTTCAGGATGAAGCCTTCGATCGTTTGTATGAGTTGGAAAAACTGGTGAATACCATCGATGATGAGGAGATCCAACGAGATTGGAACTTCCTTCAGACCTCGGATCACTTCTATTATATGTGTACCAAGTTCTTCTCCGATGGAGATATTCACGCTTATTTCAGTCCATACGACTCCCCTTACGATGCATTTATCAATTACATGAATGTGCTAAGTGACTTTATGATAAGACTAAAGGAAAAGGCAAGTTTGCAGGAAGCCTCCAAATAAGAAAAGTAAATCATCCAAATAATCAAAAAGACCGGCAAATTGCCGGTCTTTTTGGTTTAAAAAATAATCCAGATACGTGTCCCGGATTATTACTGGAAAGGATTTTAGAATACATATCCAAACACTTCCTTGTTGCTTGGCTTGTAAAATATCATCCCGTTTTCCGGATCAGAATCAAAGATTGGTTCTTTATCATTCAGGACTATCTTCCCGGTCTCTTTTCCGCTGATTTTATCCACTTTTACCAGTCCAACCCCTTCTCCGACGTCAGTCAGAATGAAGTTATAGATACCTCTCGATATCGTTGCTTTGAATCGTTTGTTGGCAACATCTGCAAAAGCTCCGCCCATATCTTCGTAAAACTCTCGCTGTTGGCCATATTGCTTTCCGAGGGAAGTACTATTACCAGCATAACCTTGATTATACGCTGCCGCAGAAGCCATTGCCACCATCGCAACCTGCATCGTTCGCATGGCTATTCTTCCTGCCAAACTGATCTTGGGAGATGGCCAATGATCCAAATAGAGAGTCTCTCCATTTTCATCAAAACCCATCATGTTTTGGCTTGAAGAAAGGACAAAGTTGGTACCGGTAAATTCCAAGTTGTCCGGAACTTCCTTTTCTTCAAATTCCACATTGCTCTTTATTACTCTTTTCTCTCCATTCACCAGGTTGACCATGTAAATCGTCTCGTCAGCATAGAATACTTCTTTGTCAAGTGATGGTTTTGCTCTCAAGACTACATCCCCTTTGATCATGTCCTTTCCCGCCCAAACTGGCTGTCCGTCAAATCCAAAAAGTCCGATACTTCCCACTTCATCCCGATACATGATCCCTGCACCTGTGAGTTGATCGATTTGAATGCCTTTGATTTTTTGTGACCATTTCTCTTCACCGGTTTCCTTATCCAATACAGTGAGGTATTTATCTTTTTCGCCTACGGCAATTCCATGATCCTTACCCAGGTCAACCACAATTCCAGAAAGTTTTTTCGCAGTCCATTTCACAGAACCGGTTTCTGCTTCGAAAAGTGTAAAATCCTTCTCATCTGCTACGATTACACCAAAATTCTCAGCTGTCAGCACCGGGGCATCTTTTGTTGAAAGCGGTTGCTCCCATTTCTGCTTACCGGTTTTCAAGTCAACAGCTGTTACTACTCCTGCATTATTCTTCTTTTGATAAAAATACCCTTCGGTCAATTTTATATCAGCATCAAAGGCCTCAAAGTTGTTTTTCTTATCTGCCACCTCGTATGACCAGATTATCTTACCGGTTTGGGCTTCCAACTTCGCGGCATTCTTATTTCCAATCATCAGGATATTACCATCGTCTGTGACTACAGGCAAAAAAGCTGAAGAAATCTCTGAGCTTTCCCAAGCAATTTTCCCTGTCTTAAGGTCAATAAATTTGGTAATCTGATTTTCAGGGCTTCCCGCTTTAGTATAGTCCGGAAAGTTCGCTGTGATGATCACACCACCCAGCTGAGGGATATAGTCAGATCCATTGTAATTGAAAGTTGCAACTTCCGGTCCGATGATCTTCACAACAGGCATTCCCGCCAACTTTGGATTAATGATTAATTCTCCTGATCGGATATTGATCACAACGAAGTTTTTTACCGCGATATTATCTGTGTATTTGATGACTGCGAAATCTGAAAATTCCGGATGTTCCTCATCTACCAAAACCCGGATCAAATCTGCGGTGTAACCCAATTTCTTCCCATCAGGACCTTTCAGTGCTTTTGCAGAATTGTACAGATCTTCATTGGACCAAAGCAATTCACCGCTTACAGCGTCTACTCCGTGTAGTCCCCAGTCAGAACTTCCAACCAGAAGAATCTTGTTTGGTGTGTGTTTGGTCCATTCGACTCCTTTCTCCAGGGTTAATTTCCAAGCAGGATCCTGAGCGATACTCTCAATCCCAATCGTCATGAATAGAATCATGCTCAGGATTATTTTTGAATTGATTGTGTATTGGTTTTTCATAGAAAAATAGTTTGGACCAAAACTACCTTCTCAAATCAACCCCGGGAATACGCCTTTTTCCGTATTTTCTAAAAAAAAAGAGCACCAAAAGTGCTCTTAAATAATGCTTTATCAGAAAATTCAATAACTCTCTGACTCGTTTGGGAAGTCTTTGCTTTTGACATCCTCAATGTATTGAACGAAAGCTTTTTTCATCACATCCTCCAGATCTGCATATTGGCGCAAGAATCTCGGCTTAAACTCCTGTGTGATTCCAAGCATATCATGCATAACCAAAACTTGTCCGTCAACATCTCCGCCGGCTCCGATTCCGATTACAGGAATGTTTACAGTTTCAGCAACTTTCTTGGCAAGTGAAGCCGGGATTTTTTCAAGGACAATAGCAAAGCATCCGCACGCTTCGAGCATCAGTGCATCTTCCAGAAGTTTAGTGGCTTCGGATTCCTCTTTGGCACGAACTGTATAGGTTCCAAACTTATAAATAGACTGTGGAGTCAAACCCAAATGTCCCATCACCGGCACCCCGGCACTGAGGATTCGGATGACTGATTCTTTGATTTCGGATCCACCCTCCACTTTCACGGAGTGGGCTCCTGATTCTTTCATGATCCGGATTGCAGATCGTAGCGCTTCCGTACTATTTCCCTGGTAAGACCCAAAAGGAATATCTACCACCACCAACGCTCGCTTCACAGCTCGCACGACTGCAGATGCATGATAAATCATTTGATCCAGCGTGATCGGCAGTGTAGTCTCATGACCCGCCATCACATTGGAAGCCGAGTCTCCGACCAAAATAATATCAATTCCTGCATCATCCACAATCCTCGCCATCGAATAATCATAGGCTGTGAGCATGGAAATCCGCTCTCCCCTATTCTTCATTTCCTGAAGAATATGAGTGGTGATTCTTTTGATATTTGCGGAAGAATGAACAGACATGAGATTAATGAAGTATTACTGAGTATTTGTCTCCCGAAAAATCAACCAAAATATGATCGTTGAAAGTAGTCGCAAGCTCATATCCTGTGTAATCCGGTCGGATCGGAAATAAGCCGTGACTACGATTGACCAAAACGGCAATTTCCATTTTCTTGAGTTCCTTATCCAGAAATGGCTTCATGGCATAGGCCAAAGTCTTTCCTGTATTGAGCACATCATCGACCAAAATCAGCGTTTTTCCGGTCAGATCTATTTCCTTCGAAAGCTCGATTTCAGATAATGCCACATCCGATTTATCCAGCTTAACATCAATTTTTTCGATTTTCAGAGGAGAAATGGAAGCCAATTCTTTGGCAAGCAAATCAGCCAAAGTCATTCCCATTCCGGAGATTCCTGCAAAAACAACGCCCACAGCACTGTGATTTCGTTCGTAAATCTCAAACGCCATTCGGGTTATTTTTTTCTTGATTTGCTGATGGTTGAGTACTTCGCTCATGGTTGTTTTTCAAAAATGAAAATTAGGCCAATTCTCTTTGGATTCAAAATACGGATAAGGCGTTAACGGAAACTATCCTCCTCATTCAAAATATTCAGGTAGCTCTGATACCGATAAGGATGAATGTATCCTTCTTCCATTTTCTTGATCACGACACAGCCCGGCTCATTCACATGTTGGCAATTATTGTATTTACACTGACCCAGGTATTTCCTCATTTCTGGAAAAAAATGGGAAAGCTCATGATCTTCAACATCCAAAATCCCAAACTCTTTGATCCCCGGAGTATCGATCAAATCTCCGCCTCCCGGAATAGTGAAAAGCTCAGCAAAAGTTGTCGTGTGAACTCCTTTGGTGGAATAGGTTGAAATCTCTTTGGTTCCCTGATCTGCATTTGGTACCAGTGCATTGAGCAAAGTAGATTTGCCAACGCCGGAATGACCAGCGATCAAACTTGATTTGCCTTGCAGATAAGGCCGAAATTTGTCGAGGAGATTCTCTTCTTTCAAAGCAGAAACCTCCAAAACCTGATAACCTAAGGGCTCATAAATCTCATGAATATCCTGAAGCCATTCTTCAGCATCTTCTCCTTCGAGCTGGTCCATTTTGTTTACAACCAACATCGCCGGAATTCGAAAACTCTCCGTACTGACCAGAAAACGGTCAATAAAACCCAAAGAAGTCCGGGGATTTTTCATGGTGATGACCAAGATTGCCTGATCCAGATTACTCGCTATGATATGGGAAAAGTGTTGCTTTCGCGTAGACTTTCGGATCACATAATTTTCTCGGGGAAGGATTTCTGAGATTACAGCAGTCTGCTGATTTTCCTCTTTTTCCAGCACTACCCAATCGCCAACAGCAATCGGATTGGTCAGCTTAGTTTCCTCCTGCTTGAATTTACCTTTCAGGCGCGCTGAAAGGACTTCTTGCTCTACTTGGACGATGTACCAACTTCCGGTGGATTTGATGACTCTTCCTTTCATTTTCTGAGCATTAGTTTATTCACTTTTTCAATTATTTTCTCAGCAGCGCCAAGATTTGATTTTACCCAAAATTGAGCAGATTCAGCACTTTTTCTATAAAAATCTTCCTGTTCCAATCGTTCAAAAACTGCTTTCAACCCTGCTTCATTTTCAACTTCAAATCCACAACCTTCCCGCTGACTTTGGGCTGCTTCAGGGAATTTTTCAGGTTTTCTCAGCTTGCCAAAAATCACTGGAATCCCAAATCCAATCGGCTCCAGAATATTGTGAAGGCCCTTCCCAAATGCTCCGCCAACATACGCAACTTTGGCAAACTGAAACAAGGAACTCAGCATCCCGATATTATCGATGAAAAGCACCTCAATCGGACTGGCTTGATCCCATTGAGAATACCGGCAAGATTTTAAACTGATCGAATCAGCCCATGCTTTAATGGGTTGGGGATTTAAATCATGCGGAGCGATGATCCATCGGTATTCAGGTCGGGAATTAATCAAAGGAATCAAAATCTGCATATCCTCTTCCCATGCCGAACCTACAACTACGGTCGGCTTCTCACCAACCCATTTTTTGATTTCTGGAAATTCTTTGGGGCTGGAAGCTGTAGCCATCACCCGATCAAATCGAGTGTCTCCGGCTATTTCAGCTTTTTCAAAACCGATTGATTTCAAAAGGTCGATACTTTGCTGGTTTTGAGTGAAAATGTAGTCCAGCCTGGAAAGGATTTTTCTGAAAAATCCTTTTCTCCGAAAGTAAATATGGTCCGGTCGAAAAGAAGCCGAAACCAAAAAAACCGGAATATTGGCAGATTTCAACGCTAGAATATGCTGGGGCCAAAGATCATATTTGACAAAAAAAACAAGCTCAGGCTTCAATACCTCCACAAACCGAACAGCATTGCTTCTTCGATCAAGTGGTAAATAAGTGATGAAATCCACATTCGCCTGAGGCTTTTTTATCACATTGTCGTAGCCGGAAGGACTAAAGAAACTGACGGCAATCATTAACTCAGGCCTTGATTTTTTTAATTCAGCGATTACCGGCCGAGCTTGTTCGTATTCTCCAAGTGAAGCAACATGGAACCAAGCAAGTGAACCGATATTCGATTTCCGAAATTCGGTGAGCTTTTGAAAAACTGATTTTCTTCCCTGAAAAAAATGACGGACCTTTGGATTGAAAATTCCTGCCACCGGTAAAAGGACACTTAGTACAAACAAACCAAAACGGTAGAGCCAATTCATTCTCCAAAAGTAGCCATTCAACGGGAAATCTTCATATTTGCAAAAACATTGAAAGTGGGAGGTTTGCTCAGGTCAGGATTTTAATTTTTTTTCTCCAAAAAATTGAAAACTGCTATGTAATTCATCTGAAAAATAGGTACTTTCAAAATTCCCGGTTGTTCTTTTAACCCTTTTTTCCAGTGTTTCAAGCGCTATGATTCGAGTCTTATTTGTCTGTCTTGGAAATATTTGTCGTTCACCTTTGGCTATGGCCATTTTTAATAAAAAGGTGATTGATGCAGGCCTGCGCAGTCAATTCAAATCCGACAGTGCTGGTACATCTGATTTTCATATTGGCGAACTTCCCGATGAGCGAACCTTGAAATGCGCCTCTCTTCACGGGCTTGCCCTTAAGCATCGAGGCAGACAGGTCAATAGAACTGACTTCAGAGATTTCGACTACATCATCGCAATGGATGAGAATAATGTTCGAAATCTGGATAATCTGAAAGTTCATTTTGGATTTGCGCAGAAAGAAATTCATTTGATGCGCAACTTTGCTCCCGGTTCCGAAGGACTTCCTGTTCCAGATCCATACTATGGTGGAGAGGAAGGTTTTGAGGAAATCTACCTGATCCTTGACGAGGCCATGGACGGCTTCCTGACGAAAGTAAAAGAGACGCATCAGCTGTATGTTTGATCAGAATGAGATCTACGAGCAAGTACTTTTAAATAGCCTGGGACCTTTTGCCCAACTGAAATCAGCATCACTAGTTGCTGCCGGAACACATAATCAAGGCATAAGACTTGATTGTTCAGAGGGCATTTTTTTCCTCAAACTCAACTTCGATCACGAAAAAAACATCCTTCTCAAGGAAGCAGAAGGATTGGAAACACTTCGAAAATCCACTTTTCTGAAAGTCCCGCAAACTTACGGTTCAGGACGCGTAGGTGATTATAATTATTTGCTTTCAGAGTTCATTCCATCGGGCAGATACCAGTTGGATTATTGGGAAAATCTGGGAATTGGACTGGCGCATTTGCACCTGACTCACAGTAAGGAATTTGGATATGAAAACGATAATTACATCGCCTCACTTCCACAAAAAAACCTCCGTTCTGCTAGTTGGGTGGACTTTTTCATTGAGCAAAGACTTGAACCACTTTTAGGAAAAGCCTATTTCGACAAGCTGATTCCGCTGGAATTTTTGAAGAAATTTCAGGCGATTTATTCCAAATTGGAATCCATCTTCCCAAATGAAAAACCATCTCTTTTGCATGGCGACCTTTGGTCCGGGAACGTAATCAGCAATTCCTCCGGCCAACCTTGTTTGATCGATCCGGCTATTTATTTTGGCCACAGGGAAATGGATCTGGCTTTCAGCCGGCTTTTCGGAGGTTTTGACTCCAGATTTTACGATTCTTACGAGTCAATTTTACCTTTGGAACCAGGCTTCGAAGCCCGAATGGGAGTTTACAATCTCTATCCTTTACTCGTCCATCTCAACCTTTTTGGCACCGTATACTTACCGGGAATCGAGCGAATAATCAACCGATTTGTAAGGTAAAATCACGTATGAAAGTCCTGATTCGCCCTGCAAAAGAAGGTGACGTTCCTGCGATTCTTGAAATCAACAATCAAGAAATCCTCCACTCCACAGTCAATTACGACTACGAACCAAAAACGCTGGAGTGGCAGCTAGACTGGTTTGAGCAAAAAATGAACGACGGGTTTCCAGTTTTAGTGGCCGAGTCAGATGGGAAAGTATTGGGATTTGCGACCTATGGCATATTTCGCCCAAAACCTGGCTATAGATTTACCGTCGAGCATTCAGTCTATCTAGCTAAAGAATCACGGGGAAAAGGGATCGGAAAATTATTGATGGTTGACTTGATTCAAGTTGCCAAAACTTCTGGCTATCATACGATGATCGGCGGAGTAGATGGATCAAACGAGCAAAGCTTCCGATTTCATGAAAAATTAGGCTTCCGGGAAGTGGCTAGATTTAAAGAAACAGCCAGGAAGTTTGATTCCTGGCTGGATTTGATTTTTATGCAACTGATGCTGGAAGAGCCTGAGTAATCAGGAAAGCATTACTTTTTTTCCAGTCTTCACCGCTTCAAAAATAGCGTCGACGATCTTCATATCTTTCCATCCTTCGATTCCATCCACAGGAACAATTGGTTTTTTTCCATCCAGGATAATCGCTGCCATTTCGTCCATTTGAACAGTTTGGTGAGTCACATGGGGGATTTCAATTTCACCTTTATGTGTCTTTGCCATGATAGGTCCGTAACCGGTTGAAGGCTGCATTTCTGCAAATCCTTTGGTTCCGTCCAGGTAAAATTTGTCCAGATTATTTAATGCATAAGTGGACAGACAAGATGCAACCGCACCGCCGGGAAAGCCCATTTGGAACGTAATCGTCTCGTCAATTCCATCTTTGAATTTAATCGGATCAGTTTTCACTTCCTGCGCAGTCACCCAAATCGGTTCTTCACCGATCATATATCGAGCTCCGTTAATAGAGTAAACGCCAATATCCATCATCGCACCGCCTCCGGAAAGGACAGGATTTAGTCTCCATTGTGTGGGATCTCCAATGATAAATCCGCTCAATCCTTGAAAAAACAGGACTTTACCAAATTCTCCGGCAGCTCTCAGGCGGATGACTTCAAGGGTTTTTGGTTCGAAGTGCATTCTGTATCCAACCAACAATTGAACATTGGCAGCTTTGCAAACCTTGACCATTTCCTCTGCGTCGGAAGCATTAATTGAAAGCGGTTTTTCGCAGATCGCATGTTTTCCTGCATTTGCCACGCCGATCACATTCTCTTTGTGCAATGCATTTGGAGTAGTCACGTAGACTGCGTCGATATCCGGATTATCCTTGATTTGGGAGTAATTCTGATAGTTGTAGCAGTTTTTAGCCGGGATTCCGTATTTGGTTTTCCAGGCTTCTATTTTGGAAGGAGTACCGGAAATTACTCCTACAAGTTTTGCCCGCTTGCAGGCCTGCATCGCATCTGCTACTCTGGTGCCGTAGCTCCCAAGTCCCATGATGGCTACCCGAAGTGGTTTATCTTCCTGACCTGCGGAATTTGAAAAATCAGCCATAGCTGAAACTGAGTTGAATACCGGGAGGCTTAAAGCTAATGCTGAAAGACCGGCTTTTTGAAGGAAAATACGTCTTGGTTTCATAGGCGTGGGTTGATTGTTTTGACTTATTCAAATTAGGTAAGAATTCTTAATTTTTACTTAAAGCAACTGAGGTTCTTACGTTTATCCTTGAGCGGATTTTTTCCTGTTTTAAAATCTAGAAATGAGACCTCGTCTGCACCCAAAAACTTCCTTCAGTTAATCCGGACTTTCCTCACAACCTGAAAAGTATTTCTGGTAGTTTGCTCTAGCAGAACCTCATACCCCAAGATATTACTAGAAATCGTAGGCTCATCCGGGTGGAGAATGGTCAGCAATTCCAATCCTTCATTATAGCGTACCTCAAAATCTCCCTTCATTTTATCGATTAATTGCTCAAGTTTGAAAAGCTGCAAATCAATCACTATCGAAATACTGATGGCAGAAGTCTGGAGCATGTTTACCCGAAGTTTCAACAATTGAAGTTGCTCATAGACCAAATGAATGTGCTTTTCCTCAATAAACGTGAAATCTGTTACCTTCAAACTGACCAAAATCTGGTCTTTTTTGAGCACAATTGTAGGAATGAAATTGGGCTCAGCGGCTCCGTGAATCTTGGTGCCGTCTGCTTCAGGATTGAGGAATGACTTTACAAAAAGCGGAATTCCGGCGTTTGCAAGCGGTTTGATGGTTTTAGGATGGATGACAGAAGCCCCGTAATAAGTCATCTCAGCAGCTTGTCTATAATCAAGTTCAGAAAAAAGCTTTGTGTCTGGAAAAATCTTGGGATCGGCATTCAGCACACCGGGCACGTCTTTCCAAATTGTCACTGAACCTGCATCGAGGCTCGTTGCCAAAATCGCTGCTGTGAAATCTGACCCTTCACGGCCCAATGTAGTCGGTCTTCCACTCGAATCTGACCCAATGAATCCTTGCGTGAGCACGGGAAACTTTTCAAGAATTGGTTTCAACTGATTTTGGCAATTATTCCGGGTTTTTTCGAAGTCAATCCTGGCAAATCGGAAATCGCTGTTGGTGCGGATCAGTTCTCTAGCGTCTTGCCAAAGGACGATTAAACCGACATGGCAAAGATATTCCATCACGATTCTGGAGGAAATCAACTCGCCATAACCGACGATCCGATCGTAATACTCGTCGTAGTTTTCTCTGGAAAGCGGCTTCGCTAAATCATTTTCAAGTTGAATGAAGTAGTTGTCAAGCTGGGCAAAAATAACGTGGTCAGCCGGAAAAAGTGATTCACAGATCTCCTGGTGATATTGTTTTAGAATTGCACAATTCTGAGAAAAACTTTCCCCTTCCAGCTTCCTGGATAATATCCCTTCCAGGGAATTTGTGCTTTTCCCCATGGCAGAAACCACGATTACAAGATTATTTCGCAATCGATTACGCAAAATATCTGCAAGGTTTTTCAATGCAGCGCTATCTTTAACAGATGCACCACCAAATTTGTAAACAATCGTTTTTGCCATAAGAAATATTTCCTAATTTTCGGAAGTATAAACCCAAATTTTGCACTTTTCTAAGCTATGAAAATTCTACCTTATCAGCCAGACCGAAGCGGTCTTGCCTACTCCGTCGGTACCACTCTGGACCGTTTTATCAAACTCAAACAAAGCGATTTCCCTTTTGCTTCCGGTGAGCTTTCGCAGCTTCTCCGGGACATAGCCCTGGCTGCTAAGATAGTCAATCGGGAAACTAACCGCGCCGGTCTGTCAAATATTGGCGGAGCCTTTGGACAAACCAATGTGCAAGGCGAAGAACAGCAAAAATTGGATGTAATTGCCAACATCAGATTCATGCGGGCTTTGAGCAAAGGCGGTGAAGTCTGCGCGATCGTCTCCGAGGAAGAAGATGCGGTGATTGATCTTCAAAACAGCTCCGGGAAATACGTGGTCGCGATCGATCCGCTGGACGGAAGCTCAAACATTGATGTGAATATCAGTATCGGGACGATTTTTTCTATATACCGAAGAAAAACCCCTGTCGGAAGTCCGATCATGGAAAAAGACATCATGCAACCCGGAACTGAGCAAGTGGCGGCAGGTTATGTGCTTTATGGCTCTTCCACCATGCTTGTCTACACCACAGGAAATGGCGTAAATGGATTTACCTATGAGACTTCTCTTGGTGAGTTTTTCCTTTCCCATCCGGGCATTCAGGCACCAAAAAGAGGCGAGATCTATTCAATCAATGAGGGACTGGAAAAAGAATGGGAATGTGGAGTAAAAGCTTACGTTGATCTTTGCAAAGACCGAAAGTATTCTGCCCGATATATAGGTTCGCTTGTGGCAGACTTTCATCGAAACCTCCTAAAGGGTGGAATTTACATTTACCCTGCTACCCGGAAAAACCCCTCCGGGAAATTACGCTTGCTCTATGAAGCAAATGCCCTGGCGTTTATTGCCGAACAATCCGGCGGAAAAGCCACCGATGGAAACTTAAGAATCATGGAAATCAAGCCAAATTCATTGCATCAGCGAACACCCTTGCTTATTGGATCGAAAGAAATGGTGGTGGAAGCTCAATCATTAATTGCTAATTCTTTAGAGAAAATCACTGAATATAGCCATTGAGAAAAGTTTGGATTCATGTTTAGGTAAGTTCTCTTACATTTGTGACCTAAATTCAAAAGCTATGAAATCAATCAAACGCTATTTACCTATTGCCATTTTAAGTGCCGGAGTTTCTATTTGGACTTCTTGCGGACCTCAGGGTGAGACAATCACGGAGGAAGCAATTGACACCACCTATTCGGTTCAAACTGAGAAACTTCTTATTAACGTAGACACGCTCTATTCAGAATTTGAAAATCCTTGGGGCATGACTTGGCTTGGGGATGGAAGAATGCTTGTAACTGAGAGAAAAGGTGAAATCCTGATTTTCAAGGATGATAAATTCACCGGAGAGAAAGTTCAGGGACTTCCTGCAGTTCATGCTGTCAATCAGGCTGGCCTGTTGGATATCGCAGTACATCCAAAGTATGCTGAAAATGGCTGGATTTACATCGCTTACGCGAAAAACTTCCCTGACAGCACCGCGGCAACTACTATTATGAGATTCAAACTGGAAGGCAATACTGCTGCACAGCAAGAAGAGTTGATCGTAGCCGGTCCGCCATGGAAAGGTGGAAGACACTTCGGTAGCCGAATCGTGTTTGACAATGAAGGTTACCTATACTTCTCAAACGGCGACAAAGGCAATATTCCTATGAATGCTCAGGATCTTACTAATGCACATGGAAAAATTCACAGAATCCATGACGACGGAAAAATCCCAACAGACAATCCATTTGTGAATACTCCAGGCGCTGTGCCTTCTATCTGGACTTATGGAAACAGAAACCCACAAGGCTTAGTCTTCGACAAAGCCAATAACAGACTTTGGGAAGTGGAGCACGGACCAATGGGCGGTGACGAACTTAACCTGATCGAAAAAGGCAAAAACTACGGTTGGCCTGTAATCTCCTACGGAATGAACTATGACGGAACTGTACTGACCGAGATTACTGAAAAAGAAGGAATGGAGCAGCCTGTAACTTACTACGTGCCATCAATCGCAACTTGCGGTTTGACACTCGTTACTTCAGACAAATACCCTGCATGGAAAGGAAATATCCTGATAGGCGCATTGGCTAAAATGCATATCAACAGAGTAGAAATGAATGGAACTACCGCCGGTGCTAAAGAAATTATGCTTCAGGACATCGGACGTGTACGTCAGGTATCTGAAAGTCCTGATGGATACATTTACGCTATCACCGAAGGCACAGGTCTTTTGGTGAAATTGATCCCGATCAGATAATCTGATTTTAATAGAATTGAAAAGGCCTTCTGAGAAATCGGAAGGCCTTTTTTCATGTCTCCATCCAATCCACTGGCAAGCTTTTATCGTACTTTCTTCAAACAAGAATCTACTTGAAAATTCTTAGAAACCTTTGGGACATCCAAAAACAAAGAGAACTGAAGATCGTTGGTATAGAGTGTTTTAACTTTGACAAAAGGAAAATCGGAATAGATTCCTTTTCAAATTCACACTACAATTAATACTGAGAATAACCTTTTTAAACCATGAAAACGACCAACTATTATTTATCAGCCCTGCTGATTGTCGGTATTTCCTTCACAGGAAAATCCTGCACTCCAAAGGAAGAATCCCCAATCACTCCGGATGTAGAATACAACTTCACAACCCAGACAGAGAAGTTGGTCATCAAAGTGGATACACTTCATACAGGTTTGCAAAACCCATGGGGAATGACCTGGCTAGACGATGGAAGAATGCTGGTGACTGAGAGAAAAGGTGAAATCCTGATTTTTAAAGATGATAAATCTACGGGAGAGAAAGTTCAGGGACTTCCTGCAGTTTATGCAAACGGACAGGCTGGCCTGCTAGACATCACAGTTCATCCAAATTTTGCCCAAAATGGCTGGATTTACATTTCTTATGCGAAACCTGTTCCCGGAGGAGGAGCTACTTCAATTGCGCGGTTTAAGCTCAATGGAAATACTGCCTCAGAATTTCAAGACTTGATAGTCACCACTCCCGCCTGGAACGGAGGCACCCATTATGGAAGCCGGATAGTTTTTGACAATCAGGGTTTTCTTTATTTCACCAATGGCGAAAGAGGAAGCCAGGATAACGCACAAAACCTCTCCAATTCCCATGGAAAAATCCATCGAATCAAAGATGACGGCACCATCCCGGCTGACAATCCCTTCGTAAACACGCCCAATGCAGTGAAATCGATTTGGACCTATGGAAACAGAAATCCCCAGGGAATGATCTACAACAAAGCCAACAATCGAATCTGGGAAGTGGAGCATGGTCCTATGGGCGGTGACGAACTCAATCTGGTCGAGAAAGGAAAAAACTATGGCTGGCCGGTGATTACCTATGGCATGAATTACAATGGAACTCCAATTACCAACATCACGCAGAAAGAAGGAATGGAGCAACCAAAACACTATTGGGTTCCGTCGATAGCTACCTGCGGCATGATGCTGGTGACTTCTGATAAATACCCGGAATGGAAAGGTAATTTCCTGATTGCAGCACTTGCCAAACAACACATCTCACGAGTGGAAATGAACGGCACCAACTTTTCGAAGGAAGAAAAATTACTTCAAAATATCGGTCGGGTAAGACAGGTATCCGAAAGCCCTGATGGATACATCTATGCGATTACCGAGGGAACAGGGTTGTTGGTTAAGCTGATACCAGTGAGATAATCAATTAGGAAATAAAACGAAAAGGGCTTCTGAGAAATCAGAAGCCCTTTTCGTTACCGAAGAATCTGTAATTCTAAAAATCGGGTAATATCTTCTTCCCAAAATTGACTCATTTTGTTTTTCTACACAAAATCCACATCCACGTTAAACGGATATTTCATCAGAAATTGAAGAGCTTCCTCGATCTCCAAATCTCCAAAAAGCACTCTGTAGAGATTTTCTGTGATCGGAGCTCTGAGATCAGTTGTCCCAAGAAATGCCTTGATGATTCTTACAGTATTGACTCCCTCTGCCACTTCGTCCATATCCGCCATGATCGTTTCAAGGGAATCTCCTTTCGCCAGTCTGTAACCAACTGTGAAGTTGCGGGAATGGACTGAGTTGCATGTCGCAACCAAATCTCCGATTCCTGCCAATCCAATTACAGATCGGACACTTCCCCCTAATGCATTGCTCAGGTGGACCATCTCCACCATTCCGCGGGAGATTAGAAGGCCTTTCGCATTTTCTCCCAAGCCCAATCCTGCCAAAGCTCCTGCAGCGATGGCAATGATATTTTTCAAAACTCCACTCAACTCCACTCCGATGATATCAGAGTTACCATAAACTTGGAACTTCTCAGATCTCAGAAGTCTTTGACCTTCCAGAATAACCTCGTTGTATTTGGATGCAATTACTGTTGCGGCGGGCTGACCCTGAAGCAGTTCTTTGGATAGATTGGGTCCGGCAAGACATCCCACGCGAACCGCGACGGTTTCCTTCAGAATCACTTCGCTCATAGTGAGGATTTGGCTTCTTCTGATTTTGGTTACCGTTTCCAAAGTCTCACCCGGATTTAGATTCAGACAAAGTCCTTTTGTCCCATGAATGATCAGATGATAAGGAAAAAGAAAAGGGGCAAATGTGCGAACAACATCCTGAAAACCTGATGATGGCACCATGAAAAACAAGATGTCGCAATTTTGACAGATCTCTTCAGGATTGCTCGTGGCAACTATCCTCGGATTCAATTCCTTGCCTTGAGCGGTATGAGCAGAATTGATCTCTTCCACAACTTCTTCTTTTCGGGCGTAAACTTTCACCGGATTCTTCTCAGCAAGCATATTGGCGATTGCGGTGCCAAAACTCCCAATTCCAACTACGCCGATGGTCTTTTCTTTAGAAGAGTTTTTCGAGGGCATATCCGTCTAATCTGTTATGATAAAAATAAAGCAAGCTCATGTCTTCGGTAATAATGTCACCTTGCTTGTCCTTCAGCACAGGTCGTTTTGCGTGGTACATTCCCACATTTTCCAATCCATGGTTTATTATTTGATCCATTTCCTGCGAAAGATGCGGTGCGATATCAATCATTCCCTGAGTTTTCAATTCTTTGATTCGAGTCAGCACCATCTCGCAAGCCGCTTTAAACTCTTCATAAGGAAGCACAATATCTTCCTCCGGCAATCTGAGCAAATCAAACAGATCTAGCTTTGGATTCCTCTTCTTGATCATTTCAAAAGCGGTGAATGAAACCAAATGCGAACTGAAAACCCGATTGATCTTGTGAAATTCCTCCACTATTCGCTTGCCCAGCATATTGGTATATTCTTCCTCTCGCTGCTGATCGATGGTGATTTTCCCTTGGGAAACAAAGTAATCCCGGGTATCTATGATTCTTCCTTTTTTATCAAGGCTGTTGCCGTCTTTGTCCACATAATTGCCGAGCACGTCCATCGCCCGACCCACAGAGACGGAGATATCAGAGCCTTTGGTAAAGAACTTTACTAGGAATTTGGAGATTTTATAAGAGGTAGAAAATTCATCGTTTTCCTTGTAGTAGCGCTCCTGTCCGGTGATGCTCAGGTGATCGCGGATCAAACCCGGAGCTTCGAGCACGAAATGGTAATTTATCGTAACCGGCACTACAAATATTTTAGCAGAAATATCCTTGGACCCGGATTGGTAATTTGCCCGTTGAGCTTCGATCGCAGTACTCAGCAAACCAAGTTTCAGCCTTGATTCGATCATTCCGCTTCGTGAGCGCGTTCCTCCGGGAAAGAAAAGACTATGACAGCCAAACTGGATCGCTTCTTTGGAATACGTTTTCAGCGTTTCCAGGTACATCAGATTTTTCTTCCTGCGATCTACCTTATATGCTCCAAGCGCATTCATGAAATAGGCGAAAATAGAGATATTAAAAAGATTGAGACCTGCACCGTAAATGAATGGGGGTAAACCCATCACTGAAATAATCCAACCAATCAAAATACTGTCAAGATTACTGAAATGGGTTGGAACCATCACGATGGTACCCTTGGTAGCCAAATCTCTGATTTGATCTGTTTCTCCTGTAATCTGGATTTTATCCTGAAGGGAAAACTGGGTACTGAAGATGGATCGAAATCCCTTCACACGGGCGGCATTGAGCAATCTGGAAAAACCAAATTGCACCACGCTTCGAGTAAACTTGTAATGAGTATGTTTGAAATTACTGGCGATTTCCTCCGCATACCTGGAAGTAATTCTGTGCAGGATTGATTTATATTCCTGAAGACGATCTGCTTTGGTAAGTCCGTTCTCAGAATTCACTTGAAGCAGGGAGCTTTTCACATCACCCCAAAACTCATGTTCATCATCCGGATCAACAGCCCATGGGTTTTGCTTTATCCTGAGTTTTTCCCTGTAAAGAGTAGTCTCAAGCTCTTCCTTGAGGATATCGGGATTATTTCCTGTCAGATCTAAGATTCGCTTTTCGGAGAGATCGGAGATTTTCTTCACAAATTCCTTTCGTTCCCTTGCCAACTTCACCACAGGCCATTCATTCTTGCTGTGCAAAATTGGTTCGTACCGATGTTTGATATATTTCTCCTCCAAGTGGGATGCTGGTTTAAAAATCAGCTCAAAGATAGTGAAAAAGACCTATCACGACTGAATCGCTCCTGGTGGTAAAGGTCTGAGGTTTTACGAGGAGGTTTTGGTTTGTGTGAATAAAGCGACCACAGCCGAAGTGATTATTCCCATAATTGCGGCGCCAATTACAGACTGAACCATGTAGCTTTTCAAATTAAAGTACGCTTCCGCATCCGGCTGAGTCATTGTGCCAGAGCTCACCGCATATTCAATTACGTTCGGGAAATAATCAGGTGTAATGATCGTGCTGGTAATATATTGGGTAATTGGACTAAACAGTGCCACTATCAAAGTGATGATCAAACCCGCAAGAAAACCCTTCTTATAGGTCATCCTGCCATGGTAATAATTCTTCCTCTTATCCAGCAAAGCAAATACGTAAATTGAAATCGCAGGAATGGCAAAAATATTGGTCAGTGTAGCATGATCCGCAATCTTCTCATCATGCCAGCCGAGGGATTTTTCAAGTGCCATCCAAGCCAGCGAGGCCAAAATGAAAATTAAAGCCCATTTGATTTCAATTTTGAAGTTCTTCATAGTGTGTGGATTTAGGGTCTGGGTTATTTTAAAATAAAAAGAATTGAGAAAACCTCAAAACGATTCACCTATTACACAGTTTCCATACCGGCATCAATGATTTCCTTGTCCAAGACCGAAAGGGTATTATTTTTACGCCACCAAACACCTGATGAAAGCAGACCTTAAGCAAATCCAATCTCCCATCGAGTCCGAAATGGTTCAATTTGAACTGAAGTTTCGTGACTTTATGAAGAGTAAGGTCAAGTTGCTGGACCATATTACCAACTACATCGTAAAGCGCAAAGGCAAGCAAATGCGTCCGATGTTTGTCTTTTTGACAGCAGGTGTTTGTGGCGGGATCAACGATTCCACTCACAGAGGTGCTGCCCTGATCGAGTTGCTTCATACGGCTACGCTCGTCCACGATGATGTAGTAGATGATGCGAATTATCGCCGAGGATTTTTCTCAATCAATGCCCTTTGGAAAAACAAGATTGCGGTCTTGGTTGGTGATTATTTGCTCTCCAGAGGATTGCTGCTAAGTGTGGACAACGGGGATTTTCACCTGTTGAAAATCGTCTCCAATGCTGTGAAGGAAATGTCGGAGGGCGAACTTTTGCAAATCGCCAAAGCCCGAAAGCTCGACATCACAGAAGATGTGTACTACACAATCATTCGTCAGAAAACTGCCAGCTTAATTGCATCCTGCTGTGCGGTAGGCGCTTCCAGCACCGAAAGTCCTCCGGAATTGATTGATAAAATGCGTGAGTTTGGAGAGAAAGTGGGAATGGCTTTTCAGATCAAAGACGATCTTTTTGATTATGGTGCTGACGAAATCGGAAAGCCCGTAGGAATAGACATCAAGGAAAAGAAAATGACTCTTCCTTTGATTTTTGCTTTACAGAAAGCGGATTGGTTGGAGAAAAAGAGAATCATTCACATGATCAGAAATCGCAGCGAGGAGAAAAAAGCGGTCAATGAAGTGATTGGATTTGTGAAGAAAAGCGGAGGACTGGAATATGCCGAAACGGTAATGAATCGCTATTACCAGGAAGCCCTCGAAATCCTCAAAAACTTCCCTGATTCGGTCTACAAAACTTCCCTTGCTGACTTGGTGAGCTACACAATTGATCGGAAGAAGTAATTTTTTAAAACCTCTGGAAGTTTCTTTCTAAATATCTCTTGCTGCAAAAAATAAGGTCTCTAGAAAATTTTTATCCTCCTGAATCCCCCAAAACATTTACCGCCTTTACAAATCTTCGATTGTATCCCTCTTGTTTTAAGCTTGAAATCATAACTTTCATTTCTTTGCTTGACGATGCGTGGATAAATTCACTTTCCATTCCATTTGCATTGGTCACTATCCCGATATGGCCAATGGCATTTCTGGTAGGACTCAAAAACACAAGAATATCACCCTTTTTTACACTTTCAATAGAGACTTCTTTTCCAAAATTTTCAAACTGAGAAGAGCTTCTTGGAACCTGAATATCAAAATTCTGAAAAACGAAGTACACAAATCCTGAACAGTCAAATGCATCCCTGCTACAAGCACCATAGACATACGGTGTGTCTAATAATTCCATCCCAAAGCTCTCAATGCTGTCTCTCAAAGGCATATTGAATTCAATTGGATTGATCAGTTCAGCCTTGATTTCAGTTTTATTTAATTCCGGTTCAGTTCTAATTTCACCCTGTGAACTGAAGGCTAGGATACTCAAGGCAAGTGTCGAAAAAGCAACTAGGGATGTAATTTTAAAGAGGTTCTTATTTTTTGAAGTCATTCTAAATACTGATTGCATGGACTTTGAAGTTAGGAATAACTTCTAAATTCTATGGTTTGGAAAATGAAGGTAATGCGGAAATCTTACTTTTTGGCTAGGTTTACCAGGAAGCCACAAGGCCATAATCGTACCTAAATTTCAAAACCCGCCTGATTCCAATAAAAAAAGAGGCCTTTTCAGACCTCCAGCTTTTTCAGGAATTCCTTAAACTCCCCAAATTCTTTTCCCATTGGGATCACTTTCTTCTCTCCTTTCAGGAATTGGCTCAGTCGATCCGGCAGAATCACTTCCTCTCCCAGCGCTTTTTCTACCACATCTCTGAACTTACCCGGGTGGGCAGTTTCAAGAAATACGCCCAGATATCCTGGATTTTTTCTCCTAAAATCCAGCAAACCGAGATACCCAACTGCTCCATGAGGATCTAGGATATAACCTTGCTTTTTAACTTTTTGAATTGCATGAATGGTCTTCTCGTCATCGTAGAAATACCCATCGACATTTGCTTTCAGCAAATCCTCATCGCCTCCGTAAAGCGCGAGTAATCGAGGGAAATTACTGGGATTTCCCACGTCCATACTGTTTGAAACTGTCTGAATCGAAGCCATTGCTTTAAATTCCGAACCTTCAAGAAACTCCGGCACCACCTTATTCAGGTTAGTTGCTGCCACAAAATGATCGATCTCAAGTCCCATTCTCTGAGCTAAAATCCCTGCGGCAAGATTTCCAAAATTCCCACTTGGAACAGAGAAAACGATTTTCTTATCCGTTTTTGGAAGCCTTGAAAAGGCGTAGAAATAATACAAAGCCTGCGGGATCCACCGCGCGATGTTGATGGAATTGGCGGAGGTCAGTAGCAAATTCTTATTCAGTTCAGCATCCAAAAATGCTTCTTTCACCATCCGCTGGCAATCGTCAAAAACCCCATCAACTTCGAGCGAAGTGATATTTTGACCCAAAGTGGTAAACTGCTTTTCCTGGAGCTCACTGACTTTTCCCTTCGGAAAAAGAATAATAACCTCCACTCCTTCTACACCCAGAAAACCATTAGCAACTGCGCTTCCCGTATCCCCGGAAGTAGCCACCAACACTCTCACTTTCTTATCTGAATCCGCCAAAAGCAAACTCATCAAGTTGGAACAAAACCTAGCTCCAAAATCCTTGAAAGCCAGAGTAGGCCCATGAAACAACTCCAGACTATAGATATCCTCTTCCACTTTCACCAGCGGGGCATCAAAAACCAGCGTATGATCAACCAGATTTTTGATCTGATCTTCAGTCAAATCCTCTGAGAAAAGTGCTCCGATTACCTCATATCCTATTTCCCGGAAACTCATCTCCCGGAATTTTGCCAGAAGTTCTGGTGCTAGTTGAGGAATCACCAGCGGCATATACAATCCCTGATCGGGCGCAAGACCTTTGATCACGGCTTCTGCCAATCCTACTTGATGCTCCGAATTATTGGTACTGTAAAATTTCATCTTTTCTGGTTTTAATCGATCAGGTACGCGCCTCGTGTATTGATGGCCGAGAAATAAACATCCACGCCAAGTCCCACCTTTTGATAGATATCCTCAGCGGCCTTTCGGATTTCATCTGCTTTTTCTGAGCCTTTGGAAAGGGCAAAAAGAGTCGGTCCTGAACCTGAAATCCCCATTCCCAAAGCGCCGATTGATTTCAAAGCTTCTCTCATTTCATAAAAACCCGGAATCAAAACTGCACGATATGGCTCAGCAATCACATCTTTCAACGAACGGGAAATCAAATCAAAATCTTCCTGATACAAGCCTGCAATAAATCCGGCGACATTACCCGACTGAATAGTCGAATGCTTCAACGAAATCTGATCTCTCAGCACACTTCTGGAATCGGAAGTTTTCAACTCAAAGTGCGGATGCAAAAGCGCGCAATACAATCCGTCAGGCACATGTAGTTTGATCACATCCAATGGATGATAATCTCGGATCAGCACAAATCCTCCCAATAAACTCGGGGCCACATTGTCTGCATGACCTGCTCCGCATGCGGCTTTTTCTGCAGCTATAGCAAAAGGAAGTAATGCTTTCTTCTCAAACGGATCGCCTAAAAGCCTGTTTGCTGCAACCAAAGCTGCAACGGCACTTGCGGCACTGGAACCCATTCCTGAACCAAGTGGAAGCCCTTTTTTAAGATAAATATCCATCCCAACCTGCTCCCCATATTCATCAAGCATCGCCTGAATGGCAACAGCGCAAGTGTTTTTTTCTACTTCATACGGCAATCTTCCCTCGTCGCCTTCGATGGAAACTACGGTCAGACCCGGCTCATCCTTTCGGACAAGTTCGACCGTATCGCCCATAGCGTCAATGGCAAACCCGAGGATGTCAAACCCACAAGACACATTGGCGACAGTTGCCGGGGCAAATGCTTTGACCGACTTCATTATTCCCGGGTATAATTACCGATTCGGATCACGTCTGCGAAAACTCCGGCGGCAGTCACGTCTGCTCCGGCACCAGGACCACGAATAATCATTGGTCTGTCATGATAGCGTTCAGTTGTCAGCAAAATCATATTGTCACTTCCCTGCAATCCGCTGAATGGATGAGCAATCGGCAAGGAATTTAAACCTACAGTGGCTTTTCCGTTTTCGAGGGTTGCCATGAATCTGAGTTTTTCACCTTTGGCTCCAGCTTTGGCAAGCAAGTCTGCAAATTCCTGATCGTGGCCTTGAAGTTTCTGGAAAAATTCCTCTACAGAGGCAGTCTTCCGGCAGTCTTCCGGAACCATGCTTTGAATGGTGATTGAGTCAAACTCAAGGTCTTGCTCAGCTTCTCGACCTAGAATCAGGATTTTCCTGGCAACGTCCATTCCGCTAAGATCGTCTCTTGGATCCGGTTCGGTATAGCCTTTTTCTTTTGCCACTTTCACTACTTCTGAGAATGGCTCCCCGTTTTCCAACTCTGAAAAAATGAAATTCATTGATCCGCTGAGAACAGCCTGAATCCTGATCACGCGATCACCGCTCAGCATCAGATCCTGAAGTGTATTGATTACAGGAAGACCGGCGGCCACGTTGGTTTCGTACAGGAATTTTACTCCTCGCTTTTTTGCTAGCTTTTTCAGTGCTCTATATTGCTCCATTGAGCCGGAATTCGCCTTCTTGTTTGGAGTAACGATGGCAACTTTTGCTTCCAGAATCCTGAAATACGCATCTGCCACTTCCTGACTTGCGGTGCAATCCACAAATACAGAGTTGGAGAAGTTCATGTCTTCCATAGTCTGAATGAATTTCTCCAGATCCATTTTTGGATCCGCATCATTTAGCTGATGAGGATTTTTAAGATCAAATCCATCTTCATGAAATGCCATGAAACGGCTATTTGCCAGTCCGTGAATCTGAATATCAAGTTCACTTTCCCCGCGGAGTTTGCGCTGCTGATTCGCGATCATTTTGATCAAAGCCTGACCAATCAGACCTGTGCCCACCAGGAAAACGTGAAGGACTTTGGTTTCGGAAAGGAAAAACGCCTCGTGCAAAGCATTGAGGGCCTTTTGCAAATCAGGCTGAGGGATCACAGCTGAGATATTCAATTCCGAACTCCCCTGTGCAATTGCCGCCACGTTGATGTTATTGCGACCGAGTGCACGGAACATACGTCCTGAAGCTCCGGGGTTTGATTTCATGTTTTCCCCCACCACAGCCACTGTTGCCAGATTGTGAAGAAGAATCACCTGATCCATCTCTCCGGATTTGATCTCGTAATAGAACTCTTTTTCTACCGCTTCTTTGGCGGCGTGAGCTTCATGGGTTTTGATAGCAAGACAGATGCTGTGCTCAGACGAAGCCTGAGAAATCAGCAAAATATTGACTTTGGCCTCAGCCAAAGCCTTGAATACTCGGCTACTTGCCCCGACAGAATCCATCAATCCTGCACCCTGAACAGTTACGATAGAAATATTTGACATCGAACTGATTCCCTTGATCAAGGCACCATGGCTTACTTCGCCATTGATGAGCGTTCCGGGATTTTCGGGTTCAAATGTGTTTTTGATATAAATCGGAATGGATTTCTTCATTGCCGGCTGCATAGTAGCCGGGAAAATCACTTTGGCACCAAAGTGAGATAGCTCCATAGCCTCGTTATAACTCAACTGAGGAATGGTAAAAGCAGTGTAAACCAGCTTCGGATCGGAAGTCAAAACTCCTGATACATCGGTCCAAATCTCTAAATCTTCAGCTCCAAGCGCAGCTGCAAAGATCGCAGCCGTGTAGTCTGAGCCTGACCTTCCCAGCGTGGTGGTCTCGCCTTTGGCAGTCGAAGCGATGAATCCGGTGATGACTTTTACTCCGTCATGCTTTTGAAAATATTCTTTGATCTGAGCATTTGTCACTTCGAAATCAACTCTGGCCTGACCGAAGCGATCATTTGTACGAATGACTTCTCTTGCATCCAAAAATTGAGTTTTAATTCCATGACCCATGAGAGATTCCGAAAGCATAAAAGAAGAAAGTCGCTCACCAAAACTCGCCACATAATCGAGCGTCCGTGCGGAATTCTCTTTGATCAGATAAATCCCGTGAAAAAGATCTTCCAATTCCTTGAATCTCACTTTCACAAAAGTCATCACTGTAGATTGATGCTGTACGGCGATCAGCTGACGCACCATGGTCAAATGCCTCTCTTCCAGCGACAGCAGAAGGTCGCGGTAAACTTCGTCACCTTCTCTTGCAAGTTGGGCGATTTTGAGAAGGCTTTCCGTCACTCCGCCAAAGGCAGAAAAAACGACGGCGATTTCATGCTGCTTAAGCTTATCCTGAATGATGGAAAAAACTCGTTTGATATTTTCGGGGTTCGCTACGGATGAACCACCAAACTTGATTATTTTCATAAATAATGAGGAAGAAAACAGATTGCTGGGAAAATGAAATTGACCTTAAATAGGCCATTGGGGGCGAGCACTCGGGTATATTAACGGGAACGCCCCGTAAAGGTAGTGCACATCCATGTAGTCATAGAAAAAGTGGTGCTAGCGCCTATTCCCATCATTGGGACAAGGTTTTCTGAAGAAGAAATTTTCGCTGCAAATACCATAACTGGAGAATTGACAGGGCAATTTTACTGAGGAATTTCCATTATGCCAAACAAACTATTAGAGAATTTCGAAATATTTGGAATTTTCGTTACCGATTGTCTAAAAAATCCAGCTTTTGTTAGAAAGTCGATTTTCTCAATTTTAAAAATCCGAACCCCTTAAAAACATTTTTTATCGAATCCGAAAACTTTCAGTAAATCTAAATTTCACACAAATGAAACATGTAAAAATTCTTTCCCTGGGTCTTTTGATCCTCTTTTTCAGTAGCTGTAGCAGCACCGGAAAGCTCGATACACTTAGCCTTTTGACAGGCAATACTTGGGAGCTTTCTTCCTTGATGGGTGAAGATCCTGATCTGAGTAAATTCCGGGATGGATTGCCTTCTATTTCTTTTTTGGAGGGAGGAAAGATGGCAGGATTCGCAGGCTGCAACAATTTCTCCGGAGGATTTTCTCTTGAAGGAAATTCAATCCAACTCGATCCGGGAGCAATGACCAGAAAAGCATGTCAGGGAGGCGGGGAAGATGAATTTATCTCAGCCATCGGAAAGGTGAAAAATATAAAAGCAGGGAAAGATAAACTTACCCTGCTCGATGGATCAACGGAAATTATGACTTTGATTCCTAGATCTGAATAAATCCCTGATTCTAGATAATTTCTTCGATCGGGTGATTTTTTCCTCGGAAATTCACCTGATCGTTTTTCTTTTTCCCGATTAGCAATTGACCAAGCGGAGAGTTTTTGCTTAGCAGATATACTTTCTTGTCCTCCACATTGATTTGGCCAAGGCTAACTGCCAGCATAAACAAATCAGATCCAAGCTTGACCATACTTCCTTCCTGAACAGATGGAGCAGTTTCTTTGATCGCCTGAAGGCGTTGGATTTCTTCCAGATCCGCTTTGCTTTGTTTGATTTGCAACTCCAAAGTCATCAAATCCTGAGTCATCATCTCACGACTCGTTTCAAACTTGTCGCCAGCACTGCTTTTGGTTTCTTCGAGGATTCCTTCGAGCATGGCACTCCTCTCTTCGTTGAGAAGTCTGTTTTTTTCTTTCAGCAGCGTCAATGCGGACTGATAAACTTTTGCTTTTAAATCATTCATAAAATTACTCTGTACAAGGTTCTTTGCGTCGTGTATCGATAATGTAGACTATTTTCCAGCCTTCAGAAGTTTTGACCAACTGGAATGAGTTGACTCCGCAATGGCTGAAGGTTCCGTTTACATAAAATCTGTAGGGTGTCCAGGCAGAAGCCATGGTACCGTCAACTTTTATTTGATAATCCAGGATTCGCTCATCCAGTTGAGTTTCCGCAGGAGTAGTGGAAATTCGCTTTGCAAAATCTGCAACCGAATTACTACCCACTTCGCTGCCTTCAGGCTTCGCTATCACCGTATTCATGATCGCTTCCGAAGTGAAGGCTGCCGCCACCTGATCGGCATTTTTGGCTCTCATTCCATCAAAAAGAGAAACGATCACGGCCTTTACTTCCTCTTCTTCAGACTGCGAAAAAGCAGGGATTCCAACGAGGAATATGAAAACGACTAAAAGGATGAGTTTACTTTTCATATTAATTTTGATTAAGACTCTCCGTAAAGTTTGAAAGTCATATTTCGCAAGGCCGGAGTGTTTACCGCGTAATGCATTGCTTCCGCAATGTCATTTGGGTTAACCCACTTTGTAAAATCTGCATCCGGCATACTTTTTCTGTTTTGAGGAGTATCGATGATACTCGGAACGAAAATATGCGAACGGATAGAAGTCTCTTTGGTTTCTTCACCGATGATTTCGGCAAGTGTGATCACGAGTTTTTTACTCATGGCATACGCCAAAACACCTTGCGCATCTGCAGGCTGAAGTGCAGGTCTGGCCCCTACGAATAGGAAAGTACCTTTTTGCTGCTTTTTCATGATTGGCAAGAAGCCTTTTACCAGATGAAATGCGCTATAGAAATTAAGCGTAAACATCTTTTCCAGATCTTTTTGCAAGGTTTCTTCCAGAGCTCCGGACATGAAACCGCCCACGATAAGGGCAAGAGCATCTACCTCACCGTATTGCAGATGATACTCTTTGATAAAATCGCTTACAGCTTGCTCATCAGTCACATCCACTTCATAGACATCATCTGCCTCCTCTACCACTTCATCTGTACCCGGATGGGTCAAAGCAATAATATGGTATCCTTCTCTCTTAAACTTCTCGACCACCGCCTGCCCGAGATTTCCTGCTGCTCCGGTGATTATGATATTTCTAGTCATGATTATGAAAAATTGATCCCGATTATCGCTAAAATTAGCCTTAATTTTTCAATAAGGCATGAATCACCTCAAAACCAGTATTCTGAGTAAAGAAAATAAGCGCAAAAGAAACTTTGCCATAAAGCTCCTTTTGCTGATTGTTTTAGAATTCTTCTACGAAGGAGACACAATTTTGAGTCCCTTATTCGAGCGATATTCCATACTTTATAATGTTGTCAAAGCGCTGATTTTCCTGCTGAGCACAAATCTTTTGATCTCCCTCGGCCGGATCATTACGTTGAGATTTTACCTCCAGAAAACTGACGATTCTAAAGTTCAGCCAAATTTTGTAATCGGAATAGACCGGATTTCTAGCATTCTAAATGTAAATGCCATTCTGATTTCATTCATGCTTGCCTTCGGAATCAAGCCTTTGGAGTTCCTGACCAGCATCACCATCGTAGCTGCGGCAATCGCGATTTTGACAAAGGATTTTATTTCCAATATCATCAACGGCTTGATTATCATGTTTTCGGATCAGCTTGAAATCGGAGATAAGATCCATATCGGAAAAAGCACGGGGTTTATTCGGGATATCACTCTGAGCAATATCACATTGAAAAATGATACCGGAGAAATTATCATCATTCCCAATTCGATGGTGCTCACTTCTGAGGTAATCAATTATTCCAAAAACAATGCACATCAAGTGATTTTTGATTCTGAACTTCCCTATTCTACCGAATTGCAATTGAGTGGTTTGGAAGAAAAGTTAAACGATGTTTTGAAATCATTTTCGGAGTATATTTTCCTGGAAGGAGCTCAGCTCAATGTCCTCGAACGAAAAGCCGAAACTCTTCTGGTACGGTACCAATTCCCAATTAAATCCGGAGAAAAAGCCACAGAAATCCAAGTGAGAAAAGTAATCAACCAAGCCTTGATCGATTGGAGCCATGAAAAGCGAAAAGCCTAATTATTTTGACCTGGTCTATCAGGTCGTTCGGGAAATCCCGAGCGGAAGAGTTTGCTCCTACGGAATAATCGCAAACTATCTGGGAATAAAAAGTGGCGCAAGAATGGTTGGATATGCCATGAATGCCGCTCACACCATGCCGGATGTTCCCGCACACAGGGTAGTTAATCGTCAGGGATTATTGACAGGAAGGCATCATTTCTCTACCCCGACACTAATGCAGGAATTGCTCGAAAAAGAGGGCGTAAAAGTGGAAAATGATCAGGTCAAAGACTTCGAAAGTCTGTTTTGGAATCCGGAAACTGAGCTGAAAGTCTGATTATTTTTTCCTGATCAATACCAATCCAAGGAACATCAGCAAGCCATTCAGAATCAAAGCCTCAAAGCCGAATTTGTAACCCCAAAGAAATCTTTCAGAGTTTTGGCTAACCAGGAAGGTCAAAACCGGGGCAGACACCGCCAAAACTGGAACCCATTTATCTCTCACCTGCCAAGTCGTAAACAGGCCAAAAGCATACAAGCCCAGCAATGGACCATAGGTATAACCAGCAATGATAAATACCGAATTGATCACGCTTTGATCATTGATCCAATAAAACATCAGGATCGCCAAGATCATGACAAGTGAGAAAGCAACGTGAACGCGCTGACGAACCTTGACGCGCTGATCCGCCGGATATCTTCTGTCGATTTCGAGAAAGTCGATGCAAAACGAGGTAGTCAGCGCTGTAAGGGTGGAATCAGCACTTGAGTAAGCTGCTGCGACGATCCCGAGTACAAATACAATACCTGCAAAAGCTGAGAAATGCTGGGTTGCGAGAAGTGGAAAAAGCTCATCTGATTTAGTAGGAAGTGCAATCCCCTTGGTTTCAGCATAGAGATAAAGCATTATCCCAAGCGACAAAAACAGGATATTCACAACAACCAGTATGATGGTAAACCAAAACATATTCTTTTGGGCATCCCCGATATTTTTGCAAGTCAGGTTCTTTTGCATCATATCCTGATCCAGACCGGTCATCACAATAGTGATAAACGCTCCTGAGATAAACTGCTTGAAAAAGTTAGTACCGGCTTTCCAGTCCCAATTGAAAATCTTCGAACGCGGATCCGAACTTACAGCTTCAAAATAGGCTGAAATCCCATCAAAACTCAGTTCCTGCCCAATCAAAACAATAATGATAACCACCGCTGCAAGCATGAAAAAAGTCTGCAAAGTATCCGTCCACACGACTGTCTTGATTCCGCCACGATGCGTGTAAATCCAAATCAAACCAACTGTAATCACGACCGAAACCCAGAAAGGAATTCCAAGTGAATCAAATAAAATCAACTGAAGCACACTCGCAACAAGGAAAACCCGCAGCGAGGAACCCAAAGTCCTGGAAAGAATAAAGAAAAAAGCTCCGGTCTTATAGGACCAAAATCCAAACCGGTCTTCGAGATAAGAATAAATTGAAACAAGATTTAGCCGGTAATAAAGGGGAAGAAGGACTTTGGCAATTGTGAAATACCCTACCGTGTAACCCAAAACAACTTGGAAGTAATAGAAGTTAGAATTACCGACTTCACCGGGAACTGAGATAAAAGTTACTCCGGAAAGTGAGGCACCGATCATTCCAAAAGCCACTAAAAACCAGGGAGATTGACGATCGCCTGTGAAGAAAGTATCGGCTGAGATTTTTCTGGTCGTGAACCAGGAAATGAGAAATAGTAGCAAAAAATAAAAGCAAATAACAACAAGGACAACTTGGGGATTCATAAATGCGGAAAGAGTGGGTCACTAAGTTGTTCAATATTCTTAATTTTGCAAAATGAATGTATTGAATCCCACTAAACCATACTACGAAGAAGTTGAAGTGCTCCTCGAGGAATTGCTCGATCAGGAGGCATCAGATCTGGTTGTTTACAACGATGAAGTAAATACCTTCGATCATGTGATCAATGTCCTGATGAAAGTATGCGAGCATTCGCGGGAGCAAGCTGAGCAATGCACACTGATCATCCACTACAAAGGCAAATGTGCTGTAAAAAAGGGCTCTTTCGAAGAATTGAAGCCTATGTGTGAGGCCATTCTTGATGCCGGGATTCAGGCTAATATAGTTTAATAACCCACCTGTGAATTTCCCTTCCAAACTAATAGAAGACGCAGTTACTGAAATTTCCCGATTGCCGGGAATTGGAAAAAAGACTGCGCTCAGGCTTGCCCTCCACTTGCTCAAACAACATGAAGCCCATACAGAAGCTTTGGCATTGGCGATTACACGAATGCGGACTGAGATTCGCTATTGCAAGACTTGTCACAACATTTCGGACGCTGAAGAATGCAGCATTTGCTCTAGCCACAGACGCGACTCTTCCATCATTTGCGTGGTAGAAGACATCCGGGATGTATTGGCAATTGAAAATACCAATCAGTTTCAGGGAAAATACCATGTGCTTGGAGGGGTCATTTCTCCGATCCAAGGAATAGGACCGGATGAAATCAAAATTGAAACTCTTATCTACCGCGTGGATCAAGCTCCCGCTGACGCTCCCATCCGCGAGATCATTTTGGCTCTTAGCGCTACTATGGAGGGAGATACCACTGCTTTTTACCTTGCGAAAAGACTGAAAGAAAAGGGCGTAAAAGTGAGCACAATCTCAAGAGGAATTCCCGTTGGCGGTGAACTGGAGTTTACCGACGAGGTCACTTTGGGCCGAAGCATCATGACTCGGATTAATTACTCCTGGGAGTAAGATTTTGTTTGTGCAGAATAAAGCGCTTTCTATATTTGCACTCCGTTTGGGGGATTAGCTCAGTTGGCTAGAGCACTACGCTGGCAGTGTAGGGGTCATCGGTTCGAATCCGATATTCTCCACGTAAAAGCTTCACAGAAATGTGAGGCTTTTTTGATTTCAGGCCAAATCGCTAATTGATTCAGTTTTACCTTGATTTTGATTAATTTCCCCACGGATTAACTCACCTGCGGGAAATAAAAATGCTAAAACGAACCCTACTTCTATTTGCCTTTTCTGCTTGTCTTAGTTCCTGTGCTTGCGACCCTGAAGACATTGCTCAAAGTGCAATGTGGGGAATTGAAAAAATGATGGGCGAGGGATTTATGCCTTCAGAAGAAATCAGAGCTTTGGGCAAGTTTCAGGGAGTAAGCGTCAATCTCAGTCAATCGACCACGGATGAGGAAACCGAGTCAACTATTTTTCTGAAACTAGAAAACGGGGATCCTTTGATTTTGGGAAATCAGCCGGAGGTTTTGGCACGAAAGTGCGCCGAACTCTACATCAGGGATTTTAAAGATGCCCGAGCTTATAGCGTGATCACAGTTCAGTTTATCCAGACAGATCCGCGGAATCCTGAAAATTATGCCATGCAGGAATACACTTTTGAAACCAAAGATTTTTAACTCTTAAAACCCAAGCTCATGAACCTTCCTCCGGAATACCAAAAACCACCCCAATCACTTGGAGATTGGATCATCTCTGTCATCATCACCAAAATCCCTCTGATCGGTTTGATCATGTTGATCGTTTGGGCGGTAGACAAGGATACTGAGCCTAACAAGGCTAATTGGGCAAAAGCAGAATTGATCGTGCAACTCATCGGCATTGCCATTTTCGTTTTGATTGTAGCTGCCGTTGGTTTCTCTTTTTTAACCCATTTTGGAGACGATATTGACTTGCCCGAATTTGAATAATGAAGTATAAAGCTATTTGCTCCGATATTGACGGCACTCTGCTCAACTCGGAGAGAGATCTTTCTCTGCGCTTAAAGCAAGTCATCAACTCGCTTCCTTCCCAAGTTCCTGTGATTTTGGCGAGTTCTCGTATGCCGGATGCCATGAGGCATTTGCTCACGGATCTCAATCGCCGATCGGAACCCTTGATTGCTTACAACGGTGGTTTTGTTTTAGATGGATTTGGAAATGTGTTGGATTCAGTCAGCATTTCCCTGGATTTGGTTGCCAAAATCCTGGAAATGACCAAAAAGACCTCCATTCATGTCAGCTTGTATCATGGTGAAAACTGGTACGAATCTCAAAATGATTATTGGGCACAGCGGGAAATCAAAAACACGAAAGTGGAACCAACCTGGAAAACCTCCGAAGATGTGTTGGACCTTTGGTCAAAAGAAAATCTTGGTGCCCACAAAGTGATGTGTATGGGAGATTCTCAGGAGATTTCCTGGCTTTTTGGAGAGCTTCATTTTGAGCATTCTACGGATTTGAATCTCTATAGGTCCAAAGACACTTTCATCGAAATCGCTGCAAAAAAAATCTCAAAAGCCACTGCTTTGAAACTTGTTCTTGAGCAATGCTATGATTTTGGGATGGAGGATGTGATTGCTTTCGGGGACAACTACAACGACATTGATCTTATCCAATCTGTCGGTTGGGGAGTGGCTGTGGAAAATGCCAGGCCGGAAGTGAAAGCCGTCGCCAATGAAATCACGCTGCATCATAGGGAAGATGGAGTGGCAGTCACTCTGGAAAGGATGAAATCAGAAAGCTGAATTGTGAAATTTTCTGACTTCAGACTTCATATTTCTGAATTACAAAATACCACCGCCGTCTTCCACGTCCTCAATCGCCTGAGTCAAAAAATCCTGAAAGGGCTTCATTCTTCTGAAACCATCCAACGCGATATTGATATAATTTCCTGAATCAATATCCCGATCGGAAACTGGTGCTGACAGAATAAAACTTTTCAGTTTGAGGTATTCGATGTGAGGATGATCTGCCGAATAATCGCGCGGACTGGTTTTGAGTTTTTCTCCTTCGATTCCTTTGAAGACTTTCTGAACTTCAGGATCATGCTCGATTTTTTCAAGTTGAGCTCCCGAGTAATCAATCTCCTTTCTAATCTTTTTTAACGTCTCAGCCATTGGCATCCAAATCCCTCCTGCCATAAATGAACTACCGGGTTGCACATGCATGTAATATCCCGGTCCTTCAGACTTTTTGCCTTTTGGTGAAAAATAAGCCGCAAAATTGGTCTTGTAAGGGGCTTTGTTGGCAGAAAAGCGAACATCCCGATTTTGCCGGAAGACGCAATCCTTTGGCTGAAAAGCAGAAAGTGCGGGCTCCCAATCCGCGACTCCTTTGAGAACCACTGCCACATCTTCCAGAAATTCCGCCTTGGCATCCAGGTACCATTTCTTATTTGCTTCCATCCAATCTCTGGTGTTGTTTTCGGCTAGTGCAGTAAGGAAAGGAAGATATGGGCGCATGGTTAAAATTTAAAATGGAGGTTAGAAAATGAAGAATTTAAAATGGAAAATTGAGAATGATGAATAGTTAACCCGTCAGATAATCACATGTTTCAAATAAAATCTACCAAGCCCTCAAGCTTCATTCCTCGGCTTCCTTTGATCAGAATCAAATAATCTTCCAGCTTGCTGTCTTCCAGCCAGTTTCGGAATGAAAAAGGATCAGGAAAATACAGCCCTTTTGGAGCTTTTTCCAAAGCTGAAACGATCAGTGAACCGGTAAAACAAACCTTATCAATCGGGTATTCGCTCACGATTTCTCCCAGTCTTCTATGCTCTGCCTCAGCATGGTCACCCAGCTCAAACATATCTCCGAGAATGATCATTTTATGCTTTTTGCCGGTCATCTCACCGAAAGTCCGGATCGCTACTTCCATACTCGACGGGTTGGCATTGTATGCATCGAGAATGATCAGATTGGTTCGCTTTTCGATCAATTGTGATCGCATATTCGAAGGACGATAGGAAACGATTCCTTCCACGGCTTTGTCCATTGGCACTCCAAAAAACTTCCCGACCGTGATCGCTGTAGCAATATTTCCGAAGTTATAGGCTCCTATCAGGGCTGTCAGGTGAATCTGATCAGAACCTTCCACACTAAACTTCACAAATGGATCAGCGCCGTGGAATTTCACTTCGCAGAAATCGCCTTTCGCAGGATAGAGCACCGGGTTCTCAAAGCGCTTGATCATATTCGCCAAAATCGGATCCTGAGAATTGATAAATACAGTTCCATTGTTTGCCCGCAAATGCTGGTAAAGCTCTGTTTTGGTTTTCAACACTCCTTCAGGCCCACCCATCCCTTCGAGATGTGCCCTTCCGATATTGGTGATGAAACCATGAGTTGGCTCCGCGATTTCACAGAGTTCCTGAATGTCTCCCTGCTTATTGGCTCCCATTTCCACGATCGCGATTTCAGCATCTTTCCCGATGGAAAGCAAAGTCAGAGGCACTCCGATATGGTTATTGAGATTGCCAACTGTGGCAACTGTCTTGAATTTTTGTTTCAAAACTGCATTGAGCAATTCTTTGGAAGTGGTTTTTCCATTGGAACCCGTCAATCCGATAATGGGAATTTTCAGTTGGTGGCGATGATGATTTGCCAATTGCTGAAGCATCCTCAGGGCATCTTCTGCAATAAAATACCGCTCGTCGTCTTCTATAAAATAAGCCGGATCGTCAATCACCACCACCGAAGCGCCCATTTCCAAGGCCTTGGGGGCAAACTCATTGGCATTGAAATTTGGCCCTTTGAGCGCAAAAAAAATGTTTCCCGGATCAATCTTTCTGGTGTCGGTGCTGACTCCTGTACTTTTTAGGAAAAGATTATAGAGGATTGAGACGTTCATCGTTGGTAATTTTAATTCCCAAAATAAACGAATGATTCACATCTTTGAAGACGGTCAAACGTATTAATTTTAGGCATTGATTTTCTGTCTGACATGTACAAAATCCTGATTTTACTTTTTCTGACTTTACCCTTTGAATCAATTGCTCAGGATGTTTTTCGTTTTGATCAAAGTCTGGAAATCGAAGTTGACGGAATAAGTGTCCCAAATCCTTTTTCCGCAGGAATCAATTCCGCCCAAATCCAGACCATCGACCTGACCGGAGATGCTATTGAAGAATGGGTGATTTGGGATATCAATTCAAGACAAGTCCTGGTCTTTGGGAAAAGTGGGGAGAATTTCACGCATCTGCCTGAGTTGAGTTACCTTTTCCCTGAAGACATAAACGGCTTTCTGAAATTGGTGGATTTTGATCAGGACGGGAAAAAGGACCTCTTCACCTCTACTTCTCTTGGGATCAAAACCTACCGAAATACCTCCATCGGAAATCAGATTACCTGGCTTGTCGCTCAAAATTTCCTCCGCCTTGATGGATCGTCCAATATTCAGGCAAATAATCTGGATACTCCGATGATTCAGGATTTGGATGGAGACGGCGATCTGGATCTGGTGATTTTCAATTTTGCTTCGGGTGACTTTCTGGAATTTTATAAAAACACTTCCGTCGAGCGCAAAGGAACTCCCGATGTGGATGGATTTGCTTTCCCAGCTCCTTTCTGGGGAAATTTCGTTTTCTGTGGCTGCGAAGATTTTTCCTTCGGGGTAACCTGCGAGGGAATTACAATCAAACCCGGCCTGAAAATCAATGAAAATGCCCGAATCCAACATGCAGGAGGACACAGCATTCTGTATCGGGATTTTAACGACGACGGAAAAAGCGATCTGGTTTTGGGTCGCGACGAATGCAGTATTCTCTATTATTTACCCAATTCCGGAACAGAAATAAACCCGCTTTTTGTCGAGTCCCTTACAGAAATTCCGGGATTTGGAGCTATGCCGGAGTTTCCTCTTTTCCATGTGGCACAAGTCATCGATGACAAACTTGTGGTGGGTTTAAACACCAATGAAACTTCAGCAACGTATGGAATTGATTTTGCAAAATCCATTGTAAGAATCCAATCGGACGGAGGAACAGAGCCCAATTTCCTTCAAAATCAGCTTTTTGATTTGGGCGAAAACACACGGCCATTCTTCACAGGAAATAAATTTGCCGGCGAACTCTGGCTGACTGCAAATGTGAAAGCCAATGAAAAAGTTACTGGACAGGCTTTTCGACTGCCTTTCTCCGGATCATCATTTCAGCTAGTCAACCGTGACTGGCTTGAGCTTTCCAAACTGAATCTCCTGGATATCCAACTCCTGGAATACACCGATATCAAGAAAAATAGTTACTTCATCGCTTCAGCAATCCGGGTGGAAAATTCCATTCCCAAGCAAGTTTTGATGAAGTCAGAAGGAAACGGCTTTGTAGATTTTTCTTTTTCCGGACTCACGCTTCAGCGCGGAGATCATCTGGAATTTTTTGCTTTTGAAAGCAAAGACTATCTCCTGGTAGCTGGTCAAAATGGAAGCCTGGATCTATACTCGGTGAATTTTGAAAATCTAACTGCAAGTCTGGAAAGCGAAGATTTCCTGGGTTTTCAGGACAATCCTGCCAACCGAAATCTGGCAATCACCGTCGTCAACTATGCAAAGCCGGATTTGTATGCGATCGATCAGCGGGGAAAATTGATGTGGATCGAAAACTTCATGGAATCAGAACTGCGAAAGGACGTTTTCATCCAGACCGATCAACGGGATTTCCCTACCCGATTTGGCAGAAATACCTGGCTTGAAACCGTCAATCCAAATTTTGATGAGCCTGTTGATTTGATTCTCGGAACCCGAGGTGGCGGTGTGATTTACCTCCAGTCTGTTTTTGAAGATAATCCAAGCGAAGGCGAAATTCAGGTGAAAATCTACCCAAACCCGAGCGATGGCCCAATCAAAGTGGTCTCCAATCATTCTTCAACTGTTCGCCTGATCAATGCAATGGGGCAGATCATGAAGGAAAATATTGAAATCCCTGCCAATCGGGAAATCGAAATACAAGCAGAATTTTTTGCGCCGGGACTTTATATTCTTCAGTTCGAAATCGACGGCAAGCCGAGTATTTCCCGAAAAATCTGGATGCGCTAATTACAGGATTGGTTTTGACCGTCTGAGGCAAATGCGCTAGCTTTCGCGCAGAAATATAAATCCATGAAACATATCTATTTACTTGGAATACTGGGTCTTTTCCTGTTTTCCTGCTCGTCCGGTCCGGAAAATCCCGCCGACAAAGTATTTACCAACGGGGTCATTTATACCGTTGATGATCAAAACCCGAAAGTGGAAGCCGTTGCGGTAAAGGACGGTTTGATCCTTGCCGTGGGGACTACCGAAGAAATCCAAAAGTTTGTGGGAGAAGCCACTGAAGTGATCGATCTCCAGGGCAAAACCATGACTCCGGGACTGATCGAATCCCACGCTCACCTGATGGGAATCGGCTACAACAAGCTGGAAATCGACCTGATGTACGTTAAAACCTACGACGAACTGATCCAAAAAGTAGCTGAGGCTGCCGCAAAAGCAAAACCTGGTGACTGGATCACCGGACGCGGCTGGCATCAGGACAAATGGATTCAAATGCCTGACAAAACTGTTAAAGGTTTTCAAACTCATGATGAGCTGAGCGCCATCACTCCAAACAATCCGGTTTATCTGGCGCATGCTTCCGGTCACGCATCATTTGTCAATGAAAAGGCAATGGAACTCGCAGGCATTACTTCTTTGCAAAGCGAAAAACCTACTCAGGAAGTCGAAGGTGGGGAAGTGCTTCGCGACGAATTGGGAAATCCAACCGGAGTTTTGGTGGAGCGAGCAAGCGCTTTAGTCGCAAGATTGATTCCGGAAGAAACTCCCGAACGAGCAGAAGAAGCCTTGACTTTGGCACTGAAAGAACTTGCCGAGAAAGGCATCACTTCCTTCCATGATGCAGGAAGCGGACAGAAGGTTATTGATTTATTGGAGAAATTTAAAAAAGAAGGCAAGCTAACGGCAAGACAATACCTCATGCTTTCCGGTCGTCAGCCGGAGCTTTTGGAAGCCTGGTACAAAAAAGGCCCGATGATCGATCCTGATCATATGGTTACCGTTCGCTCCATCAAGTTAAACTGCGATGGTGCGTTGGGACCTTGGGGTGCCTGGTTATTGGAAGATTACAGCGACAAGCCCGGCCATAGAGGACATGAAACCTTGCCAATGTCTGTGGTAACTGAAGTTTCTGAAAGAGCAATTCCACTTGGATTCCAGGTTTGCGCACATGCGATCGGGGATCGAGCCAATCAGGAGATTCTGGACAGATTTGAAGCTGCTTTGGCAAAAAACCCGGAGGCAAAAGATCACCGATTCCGCATCGAGCATGCACAGCATTTGCATCCGGACGATATCCCTAGATTCGGAAAGTTGGGCGTGATCGCCGCCATGCAGGCCATTCACTTGAGTTCAGACAGACCTTGGGCAATCGACAGATTGGGTGAAAAACGCATCATCGATGGTGCGTATGTTTGGCAATCTTTGATAAAATCAGGTGCAGTCGTAACCAATGGAACTGATGCTCCGGTGGAACCTGTGGATCCGATTCCTTCCTTCTTCGCTTCGGTTTCCAGAAAAACACTGCAAAATACTCCCGAGGGAGGTTATGAAGCAGATCAAAAAATGACCCGTGAACAAGCGCTGAAATCCTATACGTTGGACGGAGCATTTGCTGAGTTTGAAGAAGATTTCAAAGGATCTATTGAAGTTGGAAAAGCAGCTGATTTCACTGTCTACGACAAAAACATTATGGAAGTGCCGGAAGCTGAGATCCTCGAAACGAAGGTGAAAATGACTGTGGTGGGCGGGAAAGTAGTTTATAAAGCGGAATAAAATCAGTCAATCGTTGATTTACCTTGGCCGATAGTTGACTAGAAACAGAAACCTATTTGTATGAAAAAAGCCCCAAATCAAAAAAATTTGGGGCTTTCACTTTTAACTCCTAAATAAGACTTCAACCATTGTCTGTGTCCTCACAGACCACCGATCAAAACTTCGGAATTCCCACAAAATAAAGATCAAATCCGCCCAAGCCTCCGGGACGGTTGGAGGAGAAGATCATGAGATTATTTTCAAAACCAAAATGCCCTTGCTCCACCAAAATAGGCCGAAAATCATCAAACTTCGAGTTAATTTTTGGACCAAAATTCTCGGCTTCGGTCCAACTTGTCCCATTGAAAATGGAGTAATACAGATCATATCCCCCATAGCCACCAGATCTGTCTGAAGCAAAAACCATAACCTTATCACTTACAAAAGGCGAATGATCATTTCCAGGAGAATTCAGATTTAAAATATTCTGAATCTCTTTTTGGCTATCTGAGGAGAGAAAATCAATTGGGTTTTGATTTGCAGGGATTTTTAGCTGATAAATATTAAAATCTCCGGATTTGTCTGAGGTAAAAACCATCCACTCCGGATTATTGGATTTTAGATCCTTGGAATCCTTTCTGAAACTCTCTCCTAAAAAACTTGGATACATTTCATTGGATTCCTCCTCAAATAATCGAAAAGTATATTCCTTAGAAAATGTCCGGGCGTTGGAAACAGATTCAGAAAAGTCCCTCCCTACAATTTGATACTTCCCTTCACAATCCCTTGAGAATAAAATGAATTTAAGGCCCACTCCATCTCGGGTCTCATAGTAGGAGTAAGGTCCTTTTTCATTACAATCAGTCTGAAGCTCTTGAACTTGATTATAGAAATTCTGGAATCCTTCAGCATTGGTTCCTAATACGCTATGCGTCAGGACTCCTGTCTCTTTATTCCAAATAAATCTCAAGAACCTACTCTCAAAGTCAAAATCTCTTCCTTTGCTTTTTACGTTGCTTGAATAAATAAACTGCACCTCTTGATCAAAAGCTGGAGGATTATAATCCGAGTTCATCTCATCATATTCAGAGTTCATCTCAAGCAGATTCCTTGGTTCTTCAGGAAATATCCCTGTTTCAAAGGGGTATTTTTCATCACAGCCAAAGCATGAAACGATAAGAAATAAAATTGCCAGCTTTTTCATCGGATTCCAGTTATCATTTTTAACCCATTGTTGAAGTTTGATCCAGAAGATCCACTAGGTGCAAAAACACCACTAGCAAACCATCCATTAAAGGCATTCAGAATCAAAATCCAAAGCTTATTAATCCAGCGTTTGATTGTTTGATTGTTTGATTGTTTGATTGTTTGATTGTTTTCATAAAATTTCAATAAAAGTTTAACAGAAAAAAAATTGGGCAGTCACCCAAGTACGATAAAATTAGGACTGGTTTATCCACCAAACAATACCCTATATCGGGTATTTTTGAGAGTTTTTCTATTTTTTTAAGAGTTTCCTTTATTCCTGCTAGTTCCCATCCCATGGTCTATGTCCTCACAGACCACAAATCAAAACTTCGGAATCCCCACAAAATACAGATCCAAGCATCTCCCTTGGTAGAGTACAATGAAGACCTAACAAGAGGTGCTTAATCTATTTTGGTAATGTGTAAAATGGTTTTTCACCACTCCCCCAATTTTTCAATTTCACTTGTACAAAAATTCCCTATTTTCCACTTTGAAGACTTTGCGGTGATCTCTGTTCTCAGTGACCACTTTAAATTGACTTACGTAATTCTCTTAAAATGAAAAAACTCGTTCTCTTGGTCTGGTTGATTTGCCTGACCGCCACTTTTGCACTCGCGCAGGAGACCAAACCCATCGATTGGAAAGATATCCCAAGCTGGAAATTCATGCCAAATGGAAGTTTCAAGGTTTCTCCGGATGGCCAATGGATCGCTTATGCCATAGTTGCCCTCGAGGGTGACGGTGAAATAATCCTCCAAAAAGCAAGTGACGATGCGTCCAAAAAGACGTTCGCAATTGGCTCCACCAATTTCGCTTCCATGGAATTCAGTGAAAACAGCCAATGGTTTGCTTTCAAAGAGTATCCAAAATTCACGGAGAAAAAAGCCAATGAGAAAGCCAAAGGCAAACCTCTAAAGGAGAAACTCACCTTGATGAAACTCGGAACTGACACGAAGAAAACCTTCGAAAATGTTGGCGGTTTCACTTTCAACGGAGAGGCATCGACTCATCTTGCCATCAATCTTTCCAAAGAAGGATCAAACGGAGATGCCAAAGGTTCCGATCTGTTGATCTATCATCTCAATTCTGAGAAGAAGCAGAACCTCGGCAACGTACTGGAATTCGCTTTCAACAAAGCCGGCACTTACCTCGCTTACACGGTCGATGCCGCCAATCAATCCGGCAATGGTGTCTATCTGATGAATGTCGCCAACAACAGCGTGCAGATTCTGGACAGTGACGAGGCAAGCTACAAGTCAATCGTTTGGACCGAAAAAGGGGATGCTTTTGCGTCGCTCAAAATGGTGAAAGACAAAAAATTCAAGCAGGAACTGGGTAAGGTCATCGGGGTGAAAAACCTGGCAAATCCTGCGGTAACGCTCTATGATCCTGCAAAAGATTCTACAGGTTTCTCCAAAGAATACACCATCAGCCCAAATCGCAGACCGATGTGGTCGGAAGATTTAACCCGACTTTTCTACGGCATCCATACATTAGAACTGGCGAAAAAAGAAGATCAAAAGAAACCAGAAAACAAGGATTCCCTTGCAACGGTCGAGTCGCTGAAAATCGCCAAAATCATGGCAGATACCACGATCAAATCGATCTCGGATCTTCAGAAAGCCATTGCGAAGCTTGATTCCGGGAAAGTAAAAACCAACGGAAAAGAAAACGAAGCCGACAAACCTGATATGACTATCTGGCATTGGCAGGACACGCGCTTGCAGTCCCGACAGCAGGTACTGGAAAACATGGACAAAAACTTCAGCTTCTGGGCGATGTACGATCTGGCTTCTGCCAAACATATTCCGCTTCAGGACAGCACCATGCGTGACCTCAGCATCATGCCAAAAGAATTGTATGCCTTGGGTTCCGATCAGCAAACCTATGAACTTGACGGTAACCTGAACGGTCAGAGCTACCGCGATTACTTTGTGATCAATCTGAAGACAGGTGAGAAAAAGCCTCTATTCACCAATTTCTATTTGCCTTCTTTTGCCTCAGCTCCAAGATCCTCCCCGGATGGCAGCAAGTTGCTTTACGGCAAGGATGGCAATTTCTTCGTCTATGATATTTCTACCGGCACATCAACGAACCTAACCGCAAGTCTCCCGGTGACTTTTGTCAATTTGGAAGATGACCATAACGTGGAAAAACCACTTCAAAACTCAATCGGATGGAGCAGCGACAGCAAATATGTACTACTTCGTGACGGTTGGGATATCTGGCAGGTTCCTTTGGCTGTCAAAGAAAAACCAATCAATCTGACTCAAAATGGCCGAACTGAAAAGATCCGCTACCAGTACAGATTCACGCTTGATCCTGAGGAAAAAGGAATCGACTTCAAACAGCCTCAGTACTTCAGAACGTATGGCGAGTGGAATAAGAAAAGCGGAATTGCGCTATTGAGCCCTGCGAAAACCGGGTTGGCTGCAGGTGCAAAAACACTCGTTTGGGAAGATGCAAATATCGCTTCGCTTCAGAAAGCTGAAAAAGCTCCGGTCTATTTCTTCAGCAAAGAGACTTTCACCGAGCCATCTCAAATGTACCTGACCAATGCTGCTTTGGCTGCGCCAAAGAAAGTAACGGAAAGCGCACCTGACGCGACAAAATACAGTTGGTCAGCCGGAACACGACTGATCGATTACATTTCCGACAAAGGCGACACGCTTCAAGGTGCTTTGTTTTTACCGGCCGGATATATGGAAGGTCAGAAATATCCAACGGTCGTTTACTACTACGAGAAGCTTTCGCAGACCCGACATAACTGGAGCAATCCTGGTTTCAGCGGAACAGGCTGGAATCCGGGCGTGTACACCAGCAATGGTTTCGCAGTATTCATTCCGGATATCGTGTACACCATGGACGATCCGGGAATGTCGGCGGTTTGGTGTGTGATCCCCGGGGTGAAAGCTGCCATCGCAACAGGAGTGATCGACGAGAAAAATATCGGAATCCACGGTCACTCATGGGGAGGTTATCAGACTTCATTCCTGATTACCCAAACGAATATGTTCAAAGCTGCAGCCGCAGGTGCTCCGCTTACGAATATGATCTCGATGTATGACCTGATTTACTGGAATACCGGAAGCGGAAACATGTCGATTTTCGAAGCTTCGCAAGGAAGATTCAAAGGCGGGCCTTGGGACAACTGGGAAGCTTACGAGCGAAACAGCCCTGTGTATCATGTGAAAAATGTGCAAACTCCGCTTCTGATGCTTCACAATGACAAAGACGGCGCGGTGGATTTTACGCAGGGAATTGAGTATTACAATGCCTTGAGAAGATTGAAAAAGCCGGTGATCCTGGTGCAGTACAAAGGAGAAAACCACGGTCTGGGCAAGCTGGAAAACCGAAAAGACTACAGCGTGCGAATGATGGAGTTTTTCAACCATCACCTGAAAGGTGCTGCTGCTCCTGACTGGATGGTTAACGGTGTCGATCGTCTCAAACTGGGCGAGCATCTGGAAGAAAGAGCTTTTTGAAAAGTAAGAAAGCTGAAATCTGAAGGATGAAAAGTGTGAAATCAAAAGTATAAATATCCCCCGATGTGAGTTCATCGGGGGATATTTTGGTTTTAGATAAGGCCCGCTTCCTCCAAATCTTTTCTGAGTTTCCTGTACAAATCTAATTTAGCATCATCCGGCATTTGCGCCTTAATAGGGGCTGTTACCTCCGGTAGCTCAATTGACCTTTCTAAGGACAGGGCAATTTTTATAGGTTTAAACACATCATTCTTTTTGTGGTAAAATTTATACTTTGATTCTCCCGAGTAGCCCGCAATTTGAATTTCGGATTCAACTATTTCAACATTATCTGAGTAGGTGCAACTCATAACGAATTGGATTCTTCCGCTTTTTGGAACACCTGCAAGAATGGTGTTTTTATCATCAAACTTAAATTCTATTATTTCCATCTTATTATGTTTTTTACAAGCCAAAAGGGCATAAATTATATGGCCAACGCCCTATTTCAGTATCATAGCATACTTTTATACATCTAGAACAGTCCATATTTGTTTAATACAGAGAATTCCATCTTTGACATTCTTCAAAAAAAAAACTTAAGAACAAAACTCCCTAGTACAATTTCGCCAATAAAAGTCGGTTCAAGAACGGCACTAGTTGTCAAAGTAGATATTACACAACCATCAAAATCTGCAACCGGATTAAGAAAATAGTGTGGGGTAAACCCATTCTCTTCAAGTACTGTCAAATCCGGCATCAGCCAGGATCGACAGGGGTTATTTGCGAGAGTAAGTTATTCGGAGTTTTTTAAAGGTCTTCCTCCTCACTCATCCCGTTCAGATTCAGCAAGCTGACATAAGTCTCTTCCAGTTTCTGAATCAATTCATGTAGCTTTTGCACGTTGACATCCTTGCTGTCGGAGAAATGTGCCAATTCGAAATTGAAAACATCTCCCTCTTCAAAAACCTCATCAAGCTTTTTATACTCTCTGCTCATTGCAACACCTATCAGCGAAGAAAAGAGTTCATGACGGCAATCCACAATCTTGGTGCAGGCTTCCGTGATAGCCAGTTTATAGTTTTCCATGGTACTTAATTTAAATGTTTAATCCATTCTGAATCTTCATTATCCGGGTTCTCCACATTCAAAAAGCTTTGGTAAGCTTCTTTGAATTCTCTTTTATAAGTAGGACTAACCTCCAAAGGATACAATCTGAAAATCGGATACTTTTCCAGCAAGGCCTGAAAGGCATCCCCGAAATTGGAAAACTCATCAGTGTAGGCAACGTCTGTTGTTTTTTCAAATTCATACTCAGGCGCAAATTCAAATAAGGCAGTCTCATCGGTAGTGAAGAAGAACACATCCCGCTCTTCTTTTTTATACCTGAAAAAACTGATGCTTCCTCCCTCCGAACCTACTTCACAGATTTTCTCGAAATCCTGATTAAATACATAATCCCCGATCACCCCGGACAATACCTCAAGGGTTTCTTCCTTGATTTGGCGAGAAGAAAAGTAGGTAGGGCCGGCCTTTTGTACCCGCTCCCAAGCGATATCTGCATCCGCTGTCAGAAAAATCACTTCAGTCCGCAGACCGGCCTTTTTCACCTGATTGATCATGGAAAACAACTCCTCATCCTCCCCGTCGGCACCATATTCCACAACAAGATCTTTCCCGTCCATCAGGGCAATAAATGCCTCATGAGAACTTTCATTGTACACATCATAAATTCGGTCATCCTCCAGAGCTTTAAAATCCTGAAATAATTCCCACGACTTGCCGGCCAGATCAAATACTACCACTCGATCTGACAGGGGATAATTTTTCCGGATATAGGTGGTTTTACCGGTTCCGGATGGTCCGATTACAAAAGTGATTTTCATAGTTCCTGTTGTTTAGCTGAATAAAACCCTGGATTAATAGTGATCCACATACTAGTTGAGTTTAAAAGTTGCTTTTATTACAAGCCTCAATTTACACAACACTATTATCTTAATTAAATAATTGACACATATCGTCGGGATATAAAATTCGATTTCCTCCCTATTAAAAAGAAAAGTCCGGCATGGGGAAAATTAAAACCTACTCAGTGAGCTTAGAAGGGATGAAATCAAAAAGCACCTATCTCGAAACGCAGTCACCTAAAGAGTCCTTACTTTTAATCCTTTGAAAATCGGTATCTTTGGGCTCTTTCCAAATGATGGGAAGAGGATTGTTTTTATTGAAAGAATTGAAATCATATGAAAAAAGTAGGAGTATTAGGATCGGGAGTAGTAGGCAGAACACTGGCGGAAGGATTTGAAAAGCATGGCTATGAAGTGATGCTGGGTACTGGAAATCCAAGCAAACTCTCCGACTGGCAATCCGGAACAAATGGAAAAGTTGCAAGTTTCGAAAGAGCGGCAAGTTTCGGAGATTTGATCGTACTTGCGGTAAAAGGTACAGCTGCTGCGAAAATAGTGGAGCAAGTAAAAGTTGGAATTAGCGGCAAAACAGTTTTGGATGTAACCAACCCACTTGCTGATGGAGTTGCGAAAGACGGTGCTCAGAAGTATTTCACCGGACCGGATGAATCCCTGATGGAAAAACTTCAGGAGTTGGTACCAGATGCTTTTTTCGTGAAAGCATTCAACTGTGTCAATAGCAAATTGATGGTCAATCCTGCTAAATCAAAAGCTGTCGTAATGAATATCTGCGGCAATGAGGATTCTGCAAAAAAAGAAGCAAAAGAAGTATTGACTCAATTTGGATACAAATCAAAGGACATAGGTAAGGTGGAAGCAGCCCGGGAAATCGAGCTTGCAGCTATTGATCTTTAATTATTGAAACAAGATTCAGGTTGAATCTGAAATATTAAATGAATCCCGACCGAGAGGCCGGGATTTTTTTTTAATTCCCGCTTACGTTCAAAAAACTATACCCCATCTGGTCCAGTGTGATAAAGGCAGTTTTAGCTGAAAGTGCAATTTTCACATCCGGAGAAATCTGTTCTGGTTTGAAATTATAATAGCCGACATTTTGGCCACAGACATACAACTCAACACCGGCTTCCTTCAGTTTGGCAATCAGCGGCAACGTCGGATTTGGAATCCCATATTTCTCTTTGTAAGCCTCATCCGTCAATATTGAAAGAACGCTTTCAGCATGAATAACCGCTGCAACTTTTACCTTTTCCTGCGGAGCGCCATTCGCAACCAGCAAATTGAAAGTTCTGGCAACCTCTAACAACGCACCATTTACAGCGGAGGAGTCTTTCATTTTATCATAAATATCCAAGGCTACTTTGTATTCAATAGTCGGATCATATTTCAGCGCATTCGGTTCAATAGTGATCACTCCAACCCATGGACTAATGTCAATAACAGGGTAAATCATTTTTCCCTCGAGATGAGGAGGAAGGCCTTCCTGAGCTACCAAAAACCCGGTTTGAACTAAAAAAAGGAGTGAGAAGAAATACTTTTTCATAAAAGGTTGGTTAGAAATTGTTTAGATAAGATAGTGATAAAAATAAACGAGTAATTCCCAGGGTAGAAAAAAAGCATCTCTTCCGAAGGATTTAAAAAGTCACTTTTTTTCAATAAGGGTTCATTTTCTTCTGATTTGAACAATTCCTCAGCCATCTATAAAAAACTATCAAACCCGATTTTCCATATGATTAAATTTATATCCTGCTCTTTGATTAAACTATCCTTCTGATAAAAGGTCAAATTGCGGAACCCAAACCTAAACCTATGAAGCCTTTCTCTACGATATTACTATTTGGTTTTATCTTCCTTTTGCCCTTTCTGGCTGTTTCGCAGCAAAACCAATCCAAAGGAAAAGTCAAAGGGACGCTCCTCGATCAGACAAGCAAAGAACCTCTCCCATTCGCCACTGTCGGAATTTACACTGAAAAAGACAGCCTTGTCGGAGGCGGTATTTCGGATGAAGAAGGCAAATACACAGTCGATGTTCCATTTGGCAGATTCTATGCGTTGATCGAATTCATGGGATTTGAGGCTGTGAAGTCAGATTTCTTTACCCTATCACGAGAAAACAATTCCCATGATCTTGGTGAAACAGGACTGTCCGCAACCGCTGCAGACTTGAATGAAGTGGTAGTGCAGGGTGAAAAAACCATCATGGAGCTTTCTCTCGATAAGAGGGTTTTCAACGTTGGGAAAGACTTGGCAAATGCCGGCGGAAACGCATCTGATATTCTCATGAACCTGCCCTCCGTTTCGGTAGATCCGCAAGGAAATGTTTCCCTTCGAGGCTCTTCGAATGTGAGGATTCTTGTCGATGGAAAGCCTTCGGGATTGGTGAGTTTTAAAGGAAGCAGCGGACTTCGTCAGCTTCCGGCAAACCTCATCGAGCGCGTGGAAGTAATCACCAATCCATCCGCCCGATACGAAGCGGAAGGAATGGCCGGTGTGATCAACATCATTCTCAAGAAAGACAGCAGTCAGGGATTCAACGGTTCATTTGAAGTTGTGACAGGATATCCAACCAATCTAGGGTTTACAGCAAACCTCAACTATCGGAAGAATCGATTTAACTGGTTTATCAATTATGGAATTGCTTACCGTGATCAGCCTTATGTGGGTGAGATTTACCAGGAAGTTTATGACAATGACACGACTTTCATCATGCAGCAAACCACGGATGGAAATGTGCAAAGCATCAATAACAACATCAGAGGTGGTTTGGACTATTTTTTCAACGAAAAAAGCATTCTGACAGCTTCCTATCTATGGAGAAGAAGTGATGCGCATCGAATCACTGACAACCGATACGAAGACTACATCAATACGGTGGATAATTTCCAAAGCTACACGACGAGGAGACAAGACGAGACAGAGCAAGAGCCAAACTCGGAGATTGTCGTCAGCTACAAGAAAAGCTTTGAGCAAAAAGGCCATGAACTGACCACAGCTTTTACCTACCTGAATTATTGGGAAAACTCAGATCAGACTTACACTCAGAATACTTTCACTCCTGAAGGAATAGCAAAACCAGGAACCGAACTGCTTCAAACCTCTCTGAACGACGAATACGAAAACCAGTACTTGGTTCAGTTGGATTACACGAAGCCTTTTGGAAAAGAAGGAAAACTCGAGTCCGGATTCAGAACCAGCTTTCGGGAAATGAAAAACGACTACGTGGTTTCAGAAGTGAATGAAGATGGTGTTTCAGAACCAATTCCCGGTCTTGACAATGTCTTTATCTACGATGAAAATATCCTGGCAGCCTATGGGATTTTCGGCAACAAAATAGATAAACTCAGCTATCAGGCGGGACTTCGTGCAGAATACACAGATGTAAATACCATTCTGGAAGAGACGAAAGAGGAAAATCCAAGAAGCTACACAAACCTCTTCCCAAGCGCTCACCTGACCTACAATGTCACGGAGGAAAATGCCTTCCAGTTGAGCTACAGCAGACGTGTTCGTCGTCCGGTTTACAATGATCTGAGCCCATATGTCACCCTTTCAGATTCACGGAATTTCTTCAGCGGTAATCCTGACTTGAATCCGGAATACACCGATGCTTTGGAATTGGGACACATCAAATACTTCGAAAAAGGAACCCTTTTCTCGACCGTTTATTACAGAAGCACGATGGATAAAATCGACCGGATAAGAAGTGTCGATGAAGATGGAAACTCGGTAACAAGACCTTATAACCTGAACGGAGAGAACTCTTTCGGAGTGGAATTTTCCGGAGATTACCGTCCAACCACCTGGTGGAAACTGGATCTGAACGTTAACTTCTTCTACGCAGACATCGACGGAACCAATATCCAGCCGGATTATGCAGCGACAACTTACTCCTGGCTTTTCCGCCAAACTTCCAGATTCACTCTGAAAAACGGAATGGATCTTCAGTTCCGGGCCAACTATGAGGCCAAGCAAAAAACAGCTCAGGGACTCAGAAAAGGTATTTTCTTCATGGATCTATCTGTAGCCAAAAGAATCCTGAACCAAAGAGGAAATCTGGTTCTGAATGTAAACGATATTCTGAATTCCAGAAGAAACCGCTACATCGTTGAGGGTGATAATTTCTTCACCGAAGGAGATTCTCAATTCAACAGGAGACAGATCAATTTGACTCTGAATTACAGAATCAAACAATAAATTCGCCCTTCCCTACAAAAGTCACATAAGCTAAAAGCGGGGGTGATTACCTTTGAAAGTTACCACCCCCGCATCATGAGTAAGTACATATTGCTATTGCTGTTAAACTTCGGTTTAGTAGCATCCCTTTCCGCCCAAAAAATCAACAGCTCCTATCAGTTGCCCATCGCAAAAGCCTCTTCGGAGATTTTGATTGATGGAGTGATGGATGAGAAAGCGTGGGCAGATGCTTCAGTGGCCACCGATTTTTTCATGATTACACCGATGGACACGAGTTTTGCCAAGGTGCGAACCGATGTACGCATGAGTTACGATGAGGAAAATCTCTACCTGATCGTTGTCAATTATCACGGGATGGAAGGTCCCTACATGGTCGAATCCCTCAGAAGGGATTTCAGCTTTTCGAAGAATGATAACTTCCTGCTTGCCATGGATCCATTTGACGATCAGACAAACGGCTTTTCATTTGGTGCCAATGCAGCAGGAGCACAGTGGGACGGCATCATGTATAATGGTGGAAGTGTCGATCTGAGCTGGGACAATAAGTGGGTTTCCAAAGTCACCAACTACGAAGACAAATGGATTTTTGAGGCTTCCATTCCTTTCAAATCAATCCGGTACAAAAAAGGAATTACTGAATGGGGAATCAATTTCTCCCGACTAGACCTGAAGACTACCGAAAAATCAAGCTGGGCACCTGTTCCCCGTCAATTCCCTTCGGTCTCATTAGCATATACAGGAACTTTGGTTTGGGACAATCCTCCACCTGAAGCCGGAGCCAATATTTCCGTAATCCCTTATGCTCTTGGTGGAGTAAGCCGCGATTTCGAGGGTGGCGGAGATACCGAATACAAGAAGGAAGTCGGGCTTGATGCCAAAATTTCCCTGACCTCGTCCCTGAACCTGGATTTGACGGTAAACCCGGACTTTTCGCAGGTGGAAGTGGACAGGCAAGTAACCAATCTGGATCGCTTTGAGCTCTTTTTCCCGGAGCGAAGACAATTCTTCCTTGAAAATGGAGACTTGTTTTCAAGCTTTGGGTATGCCACGATCAGACCATTTTTCTCCCGAAGGATAGGCCTGAATGCCCCGATTCAATTTGGGGCCAGACTCAGCGGGAAAATAAACAAAGACTGGAGAATCGGAGCGATGAATATGCAAACCGGGGAAGTATCGGAAAGCGGTCTTCCTTCCCAGAATTTCACCGTCGTGGCGCTACAGCGACAAGTGGGTGCCCGGTCCAATATCGGCGCGATCTTCGTCAACAAACTTTCGCTCAATTACAATCCTGATCCAGAATCAGACAAACCGGTCTACTCTCAGTTCAATCGAAATCTGGGTTTGGAATATAACCTGGCTTCCTCCAATAACCACTGGACAGGAAAGGCGATGGTTCTCCAAAGCTTTGGTCCTGACAATATCGGCAATGGCTTTGTCCATGCTGCCAACCTGAAATATGCCACAGGAAATCTTACCTGGAACTGGCAGCATGAATATGTTTCAGAGAGTTACACGGCTGAAGTGGGGTACGTCCCAAGAAATGGATATTACAAAATCGCCCCAACTGCAGGCTATCTCTTTTTCCCAAAAAGTGAGAAAATCCTGAACCATGGACCTACAGGAGGCACCACTTTCTTCTTCGACAAAAACGGTGAGAAGACCGACAACACCACTTATCTGGCTTATACGATCAAGTGGAGAAGTCAGAGTTCGCTGATGCTTTGGAGCGGATATGATTACATCAAACTCCTGAAGCCATTTGACCCGACCAATTCCGGAAGCGAAACTTTGCCTGTTGGTTCTGAACATACCTGGTTTTCCTGGGGAACTGAGTATTTCTCCAAGCCTCAGAGTGTGTTTACTTACGCTTTCTCTACCCGAGCGGGCGGATATTATGCAGATGGGGAAAGGTATTTTGTGAGCGGTGAATTGGGCTATCGTTTTCAGCCGTATGTCGGCATCACGATGACTGCCAATTACAACCAAATCATACTTCCGGAACCCTGGAATACGACTACTTATTGGCTGGTTGGACCGCGAGTGGATGTGACGATGACGAATACGCTCTTCTTCACAGCATTCGTGCAGTACAATGAGCAGATGAATAATATCAACCTGAATACCCGCTTCCAATGGAGATTCAAACCGGCTTCTGATATTTTCCTCGTCTATACGGACAATTACTTGCCTGAGCCATTTAATGTGAAAAACAGGTCCCTCGTGCTGAAATTCACCTACTGGTGGAATGTGTAGAAGCTTGATTTCAGCAGTTTTTAAAGTATGAAAGCTGAAATCAGAAAGCTGAAATTGCAGATTCATACTTCAAACTTCTCACTTCTGACTTACATTTGAGCATGTGGAAAGAAATCTCCGTCTTGATTCATAAAGAAATGACGCTGGAATGGCGTCAGAAATATGCGCTGAACGGGATTTTGCTTTACGTGGTTTCGGCGGTTTTCATCACTTATTTGAGTGTGGGTGCCAAAACTGGGAATCTTTCTATCCCCACTTGGAATGCGCTTTATTGGATAATTATTCTTTTTTCGGCTGTCAATGCCGTGGCCAAAAGCTTTGTGCAAGAGCATCAGGGACGCCAACTCTATTATTACATGATTGCTTCACCGGAAGCTATTATCCTTTCCAAAATGATTTATAACACTGGCTTAACGCTGATTTTGGCTTTGCTGGGTTATGGAGTTTTTTCAGTGATTTTGGGAAACCCTGTTGAGGATCAAGGCTTGTTTTTGCTGAATCTTGTGCTTGGAGCTATGGGCTTTTCAGCAAGTTTGACCATGGTAAGCGGGATCGCTTCCAAAGCGGGGAACAACGCCACGCTGATGGCGATTTTGAGTTTCCCTGTCATCATTCCGATTCTGATGATGTCTATCAGAATTTCTAAAAATGCACTAGACGGACTCGATTGGAGTGTGAGTGTGGACAAGCTTTTGACCTTGCTCGCGATCAATGCAATCGTCGCCGTAACCGGGTATATTTTGTTTCCTTATTTGTGGAAATCCTGATTGGATTTCGGATTTCAGATTTATGAATTCGGATTTTTCTTGATCCGGTAGAGGACAATTCATTTCCATTTTCAATCTGTTGACGAAGCATTCCTGATTACACTGCCTTTTATCAGAAAAACCACCGGAATCAGGAACTTATGACTTATTTTTGCGCTTGAAAAAGCAAATAGACCCTATGCGCCAATCCTGGTGGAAAATCCTTGCAATAGCCCTGCTGCTGTACACACTCATTGCAGGCTTGCTGATGGATGTGCCTCGGCTTCCGATTCTGAATGAGACCATTCGTGCCCTTCATTTCCATGTCACCATGTGGTTTGGAATGATCCTGATGCTGGTGATTTCTGTCGTTTACAGCGTTAAATATTTGCGAAGCAATGATCTGAAACACGATGATATTGCAATCGAATTTACCAATGCGGCCATTCTGTTTGGAGTGCTTGGAATAATAACCGGAATGCTTTGGGCCAAATTCACCTGGGGAGATTACTGGAGCGGAGATCCCAAGCAAAACGCCACAGCCATCGGGATCCTGATGTATTTTGCTTACCTCATTTTGAGAAATTCCCTGACAGACTCACAGCAAAGAGCCCGAATTGGAGCCATTTACAGCATTTTTGCATTCGCAGCTTTTATCCCCTTGATCTTTGTACTTCCAAGATTGACAGACAGTTTGCATCCCGGAAATGGAGGAAACCCAGGTTTCAATGCCTACGATATGGATTCAAAACTCAGAATGGTATTCTATCCGGCAGTAATTGGGTGGACTCTTTTCGGAAGTTGGATTGCAACGATAAGAGTGAGAATGCGTAGAGTGGAAAGAACGCTGGAAGACCAAATGATTAATTCCTGATCGATGAAAAAATTACTTACAATAGCCCTTTTGATTTTCAGCTTGAGTGCTTTTGCACAAGAGAAAATTCCAGTAACTGAGTCTGATTATTCCAACAATTCTGTGGAAATGGCGGATACCATGCGAGCCGATGGAAAAATCTACGTGTTGGTAGGCATCATTGCAATCGTTTTTGCCGGAATTACAGTTTACCTGATAAGTACCGATCGCAAGATCAGCAAACTTGAAAAAAATCTTCCCTCCTGATTAACTACACCATGAAAAAAGGACATATCATCGGATTAGGAATTATTGCCATCGCCATCGTGATTATCATGACTTCGATTGGCGATGCCAGCAGCTACGAAAGCTTTGAAACTGCTTTGGAAATGAAGCAGGACGGAGAAAATAAAGCAATCCACGTAGTTGGGCATCTCAAGAAAGATGCAAACGGAGAAGTAACCGGCCTTAATATCCGCGAAGATAAAACCTCATTCACCTTCCTTTTGGTGGACAATGACGGGACAGAACAAGAAGTATTTTACAACGAACCAGTACCAGCCGATTTCACCCGATCAGAATCAGTAGTCGTAATCGGCGCTTATAAAAACGATGAAATCTTCGTTGCAGATAAAATCCTGATGAAGTGCCCATCCAAGTATCAGGAAACAACCGTGCAGGCAGCAGGAATGTGAGATTGAGCACAGCTAGAAAAACAAATCCATGATTAATACCTTTATCGGTAACCTGGGCCACTTCATGACGATTGTGGCTTTTGTGAGTGCTTTGGTTACGGCATACGCTTACATTCAATATTTCAAAGCAAACGAAATCGAAAAAGCAAGCTGGAAAAGATTCAGCAGAATCAGCTTTTACATTCACGGCGCATCAAGCGTCATGATTGCACTTTCTCTGTTTGAGATTATTTACAATCACCGCTTCGAATATTTTTACGCCTATTCCCACAGTTCCAAAGCGCTTCCTGTTCATTACATGATCTCCAGTTTCTGGGAAGGCCAAGAGGGAGCATTTATACTTTGGATCTTCTGGAATGTAGTTTTGGGCGCTATTTTGATCAATACCAACAAGTTCTGGGAAGCACCGGTTATGGTGGTTTTTGCCTTGGTGCAAGCCTTCCTTGTTTCCATGATTATGGGTGTGGTGATCGGAGATTTGAAGTTGGGAAGCTCACCATTTATCCTTTTGAGGGATGCGACGGCAGCACCGATTTTCCAGATGAATCCGGACTTTGTGCCTGAAGACGGTACAGGTCTGAACCCGCTTTTGCAAAATATCTGGATGGTGATCCACCCTCCTACACTCTTCCTTGGCTATGCCTCTACGTTGGTTCCGTTTGCGTTTTTGATCGGCGGATTAGTGACCAAAAAATACTCTGAGTGGATTCGTCCTGCTTTGCCTTGGGCGATTTTCTCTGCGATGATCCTCGGAATGGGAATCATCATGGGTGCCTATTGGGCCTATGTGACGCTGAACTTTGGAGGATATTGGAACTGGGATCCGGTGGAAAATGCAGTCTATGTTCCGTGGCTGATTCTGGTTGCTTCGATCCATACCATGATTACTTTCAAGAAAAGTAGCACAGCGCTGAAGACCTCGATTGTGCTGGTGATCATGACTTTCATCCTGGTACTTTATGCGACTTTCTTGGTCAGGTCTGGAGTTTTGGGAGACGCTTCTGTCCACTCATTTACAGATTTGGGACTTTCCGGCCAACTCTTGATTTACATGCTTTTCTTCCTGTTCATCGCGATTTTCCTCGCGGCAAGAGCATGGAAGCATATCCCAACTTCTGAAAAAGAAGCTTCTGTTTACTCCCGTGAATTCTGGGTTTTCATCGGTGCCACTACTTTGGCATTAATGGCTTTCCAAGTAATTCTCCCTACTTCCATTCCCGTTTGGAATGCGCTCGTGGAGAGTTTCGGAGGGATTTCAAACATGGCTCCACCGGCTGATCAGATCGAATTCTACACCAAGTTTCAACTTTGGTTTGCGGTTGTTCTCGCTTTGCTGACAGCAGTGGGACAGTTTTTCTGGTGGCAAAAAATTGATAAAAAAGCGTTGAAAGATGCATTGCTTACCCCATACATTATTTCAGTTTTGCTTTCTGCAGCGATTATTGTTTTCGCCAAAGTGTACGACTGGAAATACATCATCGTGGTCTTGGCTGGCACATTTACGATCGTAGCCAACTCAGTTATTTTGGCGAAAATCCTAAAGAAATCTACCTTCAAACTGGCCGGAGGATCTCTTGCTCACATCGGTTTGGGAATGGTCCTTATCGGTATCATGTTCAGCTCCGGCTATTCAGATGTCATCTCGATCAACATGTCAGGCCTTACTTATAGCAACAGCTGGGAAGATGAACTGAACAAAGAGCATGTTTTGCTTTGGATCAATAAGCCAACCCAGATGAAAGACTACACGGTAATTTACCGCGGACGTCAGAAGAAAGTGGTCGGTGTACCTGAGTATGTTCCAGCAAAAATCCTTGAATCTACAGGAGCTGTCAACGAGGCGATCGCATTAGAAGATTTCAAAGATCATTTCAAAAAAGGGGAAACTGTCAAGATTGTCCTGGAGGAAAACGATTACTTCAAGATCGATTACATGCAGAATGAAGTGATGCAATTCTCATTGAATCCAATGTCTCAATTCAATGAGGGAATGGGAGGTTTGATCTCTTCGCCGGATTCAAAAATATACCTCGACAAGGATTTGTACACATACGTGGCGGCAATGAACGATCACTCCGATCCTGATTGGAAAGAAGATGAGATGTATGAAGTCGCTCCCGGAGAGCAATTCCACGTAGCAGATTTTGTGACTTACTTCGACGGTGCTGAGGTTTTGAAAGAACTCGAAGGTTACACACTTCAGGAAGGTGATGTCGCAGTGAAAGCCAAGTTGAGAATTCTTGACTACGACGTGGAAAAAGTGATGGAGCCAACCTTCATCATCCGAAATAATCAAGTGGGCAAAATGCCTGTAGTGGATGAAGAGCTTGGCCTGAAAATCAGTTTGGAAAATATCCTGCCTGAGCAAAACAAATTCGTCTTCAAAGTCAATCAATACCAGAAAGACTACGTGGTGATGAAAGCGATCGTGAAGCCTTACATCAACGTGCTTTGGATCGGTACGATCATTATGCTAACCGGATTTACGGTAGCAATCTTCCGAAGATTTGACGAGTTTAAGAAGATGCGAGATAAAGGGCTTGAATAAATTCTGAAAGATGAAAGCTGAAGTTTGAAAAATAAAAATTTAGCCTGGTGGAAGCCGGGCTTTTTTATGGGTGATTTTTGATTTCAGAAGTAAGATTTGGTATCTGCAAAAGTCCTGCTTCAGGAGAAGGAGGACAACTCTATAACAAAAAAGCCCGGAATTACCGAGCTTTTCATACTTCTGATTTCTGATTTAAGATTTCAAACTTCTGATTTCAGACTTAAAGTAAAGGCGTGAACTGCTTGAGGAACCGGACATCATTCTCGGTAAACAATCTCAAATCCTTGATCTGATATTTAAGCATCGCTATTCTTTCGATTCCCATTCCGAAGGCAAATCCGGTGTATTTCTGCGAGTCAATTCCACAATTCTCCAGCACATTCGGATCGACCATTCCTGATCCTCCGATCTCAACCCATCCGCTTCCTTTGCAGACATTGCAGCCTTTTCCTCCGCAGATCAGGCACGAGATATCAATTTCTGCACTTGGCTCTGTGAAAGGGAAAAAAGAAGGACGGAAACGCACTTTGGTCTCCTTGCCAAACATCTCCTTGGCGAAGTGATAGAGCGTATTTTTCAAATCAGCAAAGCCGACATTCTCATCCACGTACAAGCCCTCGACCTGATGGAAGATGCAATGCGCCCTAGCCGAGATTGCCTCATTTCTGTACACTCTTCCCGGAGAAAGAGTGCGAATTGGCGGCTTTTGGTTTTCCATTACCCGCACCTGTACGGATGAGGTGTGCGTACGAAGCGCGATATCGGGGTTTTTCTCGATGAAAAAAGTATCCTGCATTTCCCTCGCCGGATGGTTTTCCGGAAAGTTTAACGCGGTGAAGTTATGCCAGTCATCTTCTATCTCAGGACCTTCGGAAAGGTTAAAACCAATTCGCTCAAAGATCTCAATGATCCGCTGACGCGTAGCTGTAAGCGGGTGAATTCCACCCAAAGATTGATTGGAGGGAGGAAGTGTCAGGTCAATTCCGGCTGATTTTGACTTTTTATTTGCCTGAGCTACTTTCTCAATAAGCTCCTGAAACTTCTCTTCCGCCAGTTGTTTCACACTGTTTACAACCAAGCCATATGCCTTTTTCTCCTCGTTGGGGATTTGGCCCATGGCTGCAAAAAGCTCCCCAACCACACTTTTCTTGGAGATAAACTCCATTCTGTAAGCTTCAAGTTGGTCCGGGGTGTTGGCGTCTGCTGCAGCTATTGAAGCTTTGATCGCTTCTATTTTCTCCTGATACATGAGATGGAAATTATTCGAAACGCAAAGCTAAGAGATTTGGTCTTGATTGGAAAGTTTAAAATCCGAATCAGATGGACATCCAAAATTGGAATGTTGAAAAATTTAGAACTCCGGAGATTAAAGGGATTTGCATGCCTGAGGTTCGAATGATCACGTCAATAGTATTTCGTGCCTCTTCGATTAAAAAACTTTTTTTACGGCTAAATCCAATCGCTCAATACCACTCGTATCTCCATCCAAATACAAAAACAACAAAACCATGAACGTTAACAATTTCTTCAAAGTGGCTATTGCAGCCTTCATTTTCTTGTCAGCAAACGTAGCTTTTGCTCAAATGGAAAAAACAGTAACAGTCGGTGGAGCACCGATGTACCCTTCCAAAAACATCGTTGAAAATGCAGTAAACTCTGCTGATCACACAACTTTAGTTGCAGCTGTGAAAGCAGCAGGTTTGGTGGAGACTCTTCAGTCTAAAGGTCCTTTCACCGTATTCGCTCCTGAGAACTCAGCTTTCGCAAAGCTTCCTGCCGGAACAGTTGAAACTCTTTTGAAGCCTGAGAACAAAGCTCAGCTGACTTCAGTCCTGACTTACCATGTGGTAGCAGGCAGAATGGGATCGAAAGAAATCGCTGAAGCGATCAAAAAAGGAAATGGTAAAGCTGTCCTGACTACAGTACAAGGCGGAACTCTTACTGCATGGATGCAGGGAAAAGATCTTTACATCACTGATGCAAACGGTGGCATATCTAAAGTTACCATTGCAGATGTATTCCAGTCGAACGGTGTGATTCACTCTGTAGACACGGTTGTTCTTCCTAAAATGTAATTGGGAAAACGATAGGTAATAGTCGATAGACCATAGTTTTTAAAAGTAAAAGAGCTGGCCAATAATGGTCAGCTCTTTTTGCGTTTCTGATTTCAGACTTCTACCAAGTTCTTCCCCCCGGAGGTCTTCCCATTTGCCATGGTTGCTGAGGTTCCGCTGCCGGCTGTTTGAAGTTTCCGATGATATAAGTGAAAGTCAGCATTGCGTAGCGTGTCAGCACATTTGTATAGACGTCCGTCACAGATACATCTGAAATAGTTCTGCTGATGCTGTTGTTTTCGTTCAGCAAGTCAAAGATCACCACCTTCAATTCAGCTTTGTTGTTTTTCGCAAAGCGATATCCGCCTTCGATATTCCATAGCCAAAAATTCTGATTGAAACCCTCTGTAAGTCCCGTGTACAAGGTGTGATTCAAGTTATTTCCGATAAATACTTTCCCATTATTCGGAGAGAAATAGAGTCTCAAATTAGATTCCTGGAAGTAATAATTATTATCCTGAGTGGTCTGCAAACTACTATTGACAATATTGTACGTTCCGGTACTGCTAATAGTGAAATCAAAGTTTTTGCTCACGTTACTGGTGAAAGTCAGTCCCTGACTTAATGCAAGGTTATCATTCAGGTTTTTCTCCCCATTGATAATACCCGGAATCCGGTTAAAATTCACTCGGGAATTCAAGTTGAAGTTGGTTTTGATACCCTTGATCGGTGCACCGTAAGTCAGGAAAAAGCTGGTTCGGAAGTTTCCATCCAGGTTGATCGGCTGAGAGATTTGTCCTCCGGGACGAAGCAGGATTTCATCATTGATAAGCGTGTCCTTCGCTGTGATAAATGTATTGCTACCGATGTAATTGCTCGTTCCTGAGTAATTCAGAAACAGGAAAAGCGTTCTGGATTTCTCCAGATTCACCTTACTCACGTTTGCAAAGATGTTGTGATTAAAGCTTTGTCCCAGATTCGGATTACCCACGCTGAGGTTGAGCGGATTTGAGTTATTGACCACATTCTGCAATTCTCTCACACTTGGTTCATCTGTGTCGGTACGATATCTGAATCGATAACTCAGTCCTGATTCGGTATTACGATAGTTGATATTGGCACTTGGCAGAATGTTGTTAAAATCCCTGACAAAGACACCTTCCGTTGGGAAAAACGCCTCATTGTCCAATCGGGAATTTTGATAATCCAGGTTAAAATTCAGGTTCCATCCGGCATTGTTATACGCATATCCGGATCTCAATCGGTGGGTGATGAACTTATTATCAAACTCATTACTCAAGGCTGTGTCGAGCTCGAATAAACCGGGAGACTCACCCAAAACATAGACTTTCTGATCGGATGAAGTCATGTTATTTCCTACTTGATATCCAAATGTTCCGATTGCCTTTTCTCCCAAAGGCTCAGTCCAGGTCAAGTTCACCCGATAATTAAATCCATCGGAAAGCGCGTCAGTTTCCTGAATTGTCGTGTCAAGTCTGTCTCTGTTGTAATCGATACTTGCCGCAAGCAAATCCGAGAATTGGTCACGCTTGGTCCAGGCAGTAAACACGTCTGTCGAAAGTGTCCTTCCCTTCTTTTCGAATTTGTAGCGATACGTAAGGTTGTTTGCAATATTGAATGACTTGGTCTCTGCATCCGAGATGGATCTCAATGCACTCAAAGAATCTCCGGTGCTTGCCAAAGTCAATGCATCCCGGTCGCTAAAGGTATTATTGGTCTGGAATGAAATATTAGGAGAGATGATAATGGAGTTCTTCGCATTCAGATCTGCCTCGATCCGGGCATTCACCCTATGGTTGAAATTCTCGGCTGTGTTGGTAAGGTTTTCCTGATAAATCTGGCTGAGTGATTCATTGACCACCGTCTCACGATTTGTTACTTGCTGAAGGGTGTTTGCAGTATTGTTGAAGAAATAGCTTCCAGAGAAATTTACTTTCTTTCCCCATTTGTCACTGTAGTTCAGTCCCAAGGCATTGGTATCGGTGATTCCACCCGAGTTTCCAACGAAGAAATTATTCCCTCCGCCTCCGCCGAATTGGTTGCCTCCGCCTCCTGGACGTCTTCCACCTCCGCCTCCAGCGCCAGAAACGGCACTGACACCGGCCAGATCCTGACTTGAAAAGTTTTGCTGGTTGATATTATTGAACAAACCCAAAATTGAGATTTTCTGATCTCCTTTAAACAGGTTGATACTTCCTCCTGCGGAATAGCGATCGTCTGTTCCATAGCCGGCATATGCTCTTCCGAATTGACCGTTTTTGCTGTTTTCTTTCAGAATAATATTGATCGTTTTGGTATAGTTTCCGTCATCAAAACCGGTTAATCGACTTTGATCTGATCGTTGATCCAGGACCTCCACGCGATCAATTGCGTCAGCAGGTAAATTCCGCAGGGCAATGCTTGGATCCGAACCAAAAAATTCACGACCATCAACCAGTATTTTTTGAACTTGCTCACCCTGTGCCTGAACCTGGCCATTTTGAAAAGTCACTCCCGGAAGCTTTCGGATCAAATCTTCGGCTTGGGCATTTTCCTGAGTTTTGAATGCGCTGGCATTAAAGGAAGTCGTATCACCTTTCATTTCTCCCACAGGAGATTGTCCTTCAATCACCACTTCACCCAGGAGTTTGGTGTCTTCCAACAAGATGAATTCTCCCAAAACTACGGGGTCACGCATTTCGTGGATTTTGGTGATTGTCTGATAGCCGATGAATTTTATTTCAATTTTCACGGAAGGAATATTCGGTCTCACTACTTCAAATTTTCCTTGTCCATCCGTTACAGTTCCGACCAAGAGTGAATCTGTGACGGTTTTGATGAGCACATTGGCACCTATCATCGGAGTCTTGGTGGCTCCATCCATTATGGTTCCGGTAAATTTCCGCTCGGGTCGAGCTTCACCGGCTGGTCTCTGTCCGTAAACTGAAAAAACCAGGAAAAAACTAAAAAACAAAGTTAAAACAGGGTAGATCTTTTTCATATCAGTGCAAATGTCTTAATCTTTGACTGATCTCAGAAGTAAAGGTTTATCTCGATTCTACGAAAAATTAGAATGGATAAAGAAACGGATAAGTGGTCTGTAACTGATTTAAAATTAAATCATTGACATGATCTCCGGATAGGAAATTCCATAATGACTATTGTCGTAGATGGCAGTTCTATTTTTGATCAAGATTACTTGAGGAGATTCATGAGGCACACCAAATTCACGGGCTACCAAATCAGAGATATCCCGATCGGCAATCAAATCCAGGAAATAGACAGAAACCTTCTCATCATCGCCCACTTTCCAGTTGCGACGTACCCGATCCAATGACATGCTGCTGATAGAACATCTGGTGCTATGCTTGAAAATCAAAACCGGCATCTCTTCGCTTAGGTTTTTGATTTCTTCAATTTGGGATGCCTGAATAAGTTTATTCCAATTCATTTTTGAGATTTTTTACCTTTAGGGCAATAGATCCGGGGACAAATAAGTTCCCTGTCTAACGATTCCTTTCAAATGATGAAAATACATTTCCGGCGCGACTTGAAAAAATACCTGGCTGTCATTCTTTTTTCTCCTTTTCTTATTTCCTCCTGCAAAAGTTTGAACCCGGCTGCTGTTCCTCCGCCGATGGCTACGCCGGTTTCTTATTCGACGGCAAATGTGCCTCTCATCATTCCAAAGCAGACATTGGACAATCTTCTCAACCAGCAAATTCCAAGAATTTTGCTGGAAGAAAAAGGATTGGATATGGGAAATGGGATTCAGGGAGATCTGACTTTTACAAGAAATGGGGAGGCCTCCTGGAAAAGTCTCGATGGTCAGCAGATCGAAGTCACAATTCCAGTTCGGATCCAGGGCGAACTTGGGCTCAAGAAGAGCGGACTCGGTAATTTTTTCCAATCAAAAGTTCCCCTGGACAAATCATTCAAACCCGTTTTTGTGCTCAATCCCGAGATCAATTCGGATTGGGGTCTGGAAATCCTGGATTTTGAATTAATCGACTTGGGAGGAAAAATCGAGTTGAGCGTCCTGGGAATGGATCTGGACCTCAGCGGGATTGTCAGAAAGGAAATTCGAAACTGGGCTTCTCAAAAATTTGGTACAGGAAAAACGCTTGTCAGTTTCAAACCTTTCGTTAATTCGGCTTGGGACCGAGTAGGAAAACCTTTTATGGTGAATTATGGCGCTGGAAAAACAGGCTTTTCTATTCAGCCGGAGGCAGTCAAACTGAAAGAGTTCTTCGATACCAATCAGAATTACAACCTTTGGCTTGGCCTTAACGGGCAAGTAAACTCTCATCCTGCTGAAGCTGTCCCTTCTCGGGCCTTTCCACTTCCTGGTTTAAGCATCAACGAGAATTCTGAAAACAAGCTCGAAATCGTCCTTCCCCTGACCTTAACCTATGCTCAGCTGAATGAGCTTTTGGGCGAAAATCTGAATGGAAAAACATTCAAAGTTGACAAGAAGACAAGCATGACTCCGTCCAATATTCAGAGCAGTGCTTTTGGAGATTTGCTGGCAGTAAGCATGGATTTTTTTGCAGAGCAGACTACTGGAAAAACCCTTGGTGGAAAGGTTTTCATTGTCGGGAAACCGGCCTACGATCCCACTACTCAGAGTTTAATTTTGAAGGATCTCAACTTCAAAATCGAAAGCGGAAATCTGGGTGCTCAAACCAGCATTGGCCTTAAAAAAGGAAAAATCATTCGTCAGATTGAGAAAAGGGCAGTTTTTCCAATTGGTAATGCCTTAGAGGAAAGTCTGGGCGGAATTCAAAATCGCTTGGCAATGGAGACTCCTTATGCAAATCTCAAAGTCAGCGGTGTGACAATTGTACCCGGGGAATTTTATCCGGCAGCAAACGGACTTATGGTTCAGCTGAAAGCCACAGGTAAAGTTGACGTGAGCTGGAAATAAAAAAGGACCGTCGATTTGACGATCCTTTTGCTTCACTTGAATTGATTTATTTGATCTTCTTCAAAACATCCAATGCTGCGGATTTGACCTCCTCATCAAAAAAGGTTTTGGAGATTTTATCGATTTTTGGCTGGAGATTTTTTCCCAGTTTCATAGCTGTAGCCGACCTGAGGGCAAATTTCACAACCGAAGCATCCGAATCATCAAGAGATCTTTTGAGGATTTTTTCCGCCACTGCGGCACTTTTTTTCTGTGCTCCGAAAGCAGCAGCGATCCGTACCGGTGCGATTCCCTGACTCGCTGCTTTTTCCAGGATAGGATTCGCAGCTTCATCATCGATGTAACCTAAAAGATAAGCAGCCTTGATAGAGAGATTTTCATCGCTACCCTCCACCAATTCCCCCAAAATCGGGATTGCAGCCTTGCCAAACTTGGCGGCTCCTGCCGGATAATCTAATTCATCCTGTCGAAGAAATGTCAGGAGATCTTGTATTTCAAAAGCCTTAGTGGCCTTACTTCTTGCTTGTGCCATAATTTTAAAAATTTAGAGTGGACTTTATAGAACGGTACTTAGTGCTGATGCTCTCATCGTACTTGATTCTGTAGATGTCAAATCAGGTGGCGGATTGGTGATATTAAATGTGCCATTTCCAGTCATTAAACGGTTATTGTCATTCACATGATTTAAACCGAGAACATGACCAAACTCATGGCCAAGTGTCCACCTACTTGCTGATCTCACTACAACACAACCCGGCCTTCCGGCGGGGAATGCAGCACAACCATTATATCCCGGAACAGTACTTCGCACATAATAGACCACCAAATCATTGGCACCGACGAAATTTCGCTGACTAAACAGCAGTGTCTGCTCAGGTGTGACACTTCCCATCGTGCAGCCTCCGACATCTACGTCATTCAAAGATGGAATAGCGAGATTCTCAGTTGTGGCCCAATCGACTCGTATTCCCGCTATCGCAAAAACTTCCTGCATGGCGGCAAATTGTTGATTCAAGGTAAACGATGTTGGGTTTTCAAGGATTTTAACATGAACTCTGACTCTTTCTTTCAAAACTCTTGCGCCTGCTGTCGGAGACCAATAAATACTTCCCCTCTGGAAATGAGATATTCGACCATCTCCACCGAAAACCACTAATTCATCAGAAATCGGGTAGCCGAGAACGCTTTTCTCCCATCCAATCGAAGCCCAATGTGAACGAATCAGTCCATGAACTTCAAATGCACCGGTTCCGGGAGACCAATAAATACTTCCATGCTGGAAGTGATTATATCGGCCAATTCCATCCGGAGTGGTAGTTTCATTTGTCAGAGGATAGCCCAAAAAACTTCGCTCCCAACCTAGGCTTGAATACTTGCCACGAATAGCTCCGTGAACTTCCCAAGCCCCAGTGGATGGGCTCCAGTAAATACTTCCTCCCTGAAAATGATTGTACCGACCTATACCGTCCGGTGTCGCTGTCTCATCCGTAAGAGGATAGCCCAAAAAACTCCGCTCCCAGCCAAGAGACTGCCAGCGAGCCCGAATCAATCCATGTACCTCAAACGCTCCAACCGAAGGATGATAGTAAATGGAACCATTGACATAATGTTGGTAAGAACCAATTGTGTCAGGGCACTTTGTAATTGATGTGATGGCCACACCCAGCCAACCTGCTGCACCACCCAGCGCGCGATACTTTGCTGTAATCGGATGCTGGTACTTCAGTAGATCCTCAATCCGCGAGATGTTGAGATCTCTGCTAACAATCAGAGGGTCAAGTTGTAGTTTTGACATAGAATTGTAGTTAAAAATTGTGAGAAAAAATATCAATTAAATTTAATCATAAACACCTGAAAACAAGTCTTTTATATCATTTTTTTGACACTTAAAAAAGTGCATTTCTCATGCAAAAAATTTCAATTTTTTTGCTCCTATTACCAGGATTTGTTGAGGGAGGCAAAATCCTTTATCCCTTTATTTTTGGCAATAACCAATAATTTCAATAACAATTGAGCAGTCAAAAACGCATCTCCGGCTGCTGTATGGCGGTCATCTTTCTGAATCCGGTATCGGTCGCAGAGAGCATCAAGGCTATATTCCTCAGGCTTGAATCGGTGCCGATCTGCATTCGGTCCCTGCTCAAGTCGGATCGCCAGATTCATGGTATCGACACAAAAGTTTGGGAAATCTTCCAACCCAAAAGGTTTGCAAGTCTTGAGCAACATCTCAAGATCAAATCCAAGGTGATGCCCTACCAAAATAGAGTCTCCTAAATAAGAGAGCAGATTAGGTACAAATTCGGATATCGGAACAGGAGTTTTTGATTCCATCAGACCATGAATTGCTGCCGTAGCTTTTCCATTTTTTGAAGAAACAGGATACCACTCCACTGCGGTACTCACCTTTATTGTCATTCGGGAGATTTTGACCGCTCCAAAAGAAAGAATGAAGTCTTCGGCTGGATTCAGACCTGTGGTTTCGGTATCCAACACGACGAAATTGAGTTGGTCAATCGCTCTGATTCCCGGAATTGAAGTTTTGGATTGCTCCAAAAAAGTGGAGACAAAATCTGCTTTTTCACTTTTCGGTTTCCAAAATTCCCACCAGCTCATTTCCTGAAATAATCTAGTTGAAATCTGATCCGCACGATTTCCTGAAGTTCGGAAATCGGAGAAAATGTATTTTTAAGCAATTGCCGCTGCAATTTCCCCAAGCTTTCAGGACTTATGTAGCGACCGCTGTTGTCTTGTTGCAATCCTTCCAATGCACGCATGCGCATAAGAATCTCATAGGCTTTTCCAGCCTGAATAAACAGGGCCTCATTCGTCGGCTCCAACTCTGCCAATCGCTCAAATCGCTTGAAGGTATTATTCACGCCCACAACGCCATGGCTCAAAACCAGCAACCTTGCCAAATCAGTCAACGGCATCATCGCCCTCGCCTTTATATCGAATTGGTCACGGTGCTCACCGGATTTTTCCACCACAAAATCCCTGAAAAATCCCAAAGGAGCCGGATTCATTAAGGCATTGAGAGCAAGAAAGTTGAGAAAAACCTCTCTGTTTTTGATCTGCTCATAAATATGCATGCTGAGTTCCTCTGCCAGCCCGCTACTTCCGGTCACAGGTCTGAAGTCAAAAAATATGGAAGATTTCAACAATGCCTCTTGTGTCGGTGTCAAAATCCAGTTGGAAAAATAGGTCTTCCACTTGCTGATTGGTTGCACCCACTCGGGATTGCTTGCCATGATTTTACCCGGACAGGAAGCAAACCCACAGGACAAAAGAACCTCCACGATTGCAGTGCCTATTTTAAGAAAATAGGCTGCTGCTTTTTCTTTAAGATCCTTCGGAACATCTTCATAAACCAACGCATTGTCCTGATCGGTTCGGAGTAATTGTTCCTCACGGCCTTCACTTCCCATGGATAGAAAGCAATAGCGCACCTCAGACAATTCAGGATACTCTTTGGCAAAACTTGACTCTGCAATTCGACTCGCCTGACGAATTATGACATCATTGATTTCCGTCATTACAGATGCCACAAAATCCATCGCAACCTCATTTTCGAGGTAGTAGCGAAGCATTTGCTCGGCACGATCCCGGATCGATTTCATTTCCTTCACATCCAGGGTATTCATAAGCCCATGAATCAGGACGGCCGGACTATTTCCCATGGAAAGCAAAATATCGTGATCGGAAATAATCCCGGAAACCGGAGTTTGATCAGTCCCGTCCTCGGTTAAAATCAGGTGATGAAGCCGATTCTTGATCATGGTGAGATAGAGATCCGAAAATCCAGCTGTCCTCTTGCGGGTAATCACTTTCGGAGTCATAATCTCATTTACCGGGACATCCGTAGAGACCGATCCTACGATTACTCTTGATCTCAGATCTTTGTCTGTAATAATTCCTATCGGCCTGTTTTCATCATCCACTATGACTATGCTGCTCACCTGAGCTTCAGTCATCTTTTGGGCTGCAGTTCGGATACTTTGTGTTCCGGAGCAAGTGAGGACTTTTTCAGAGATTTTGATTTCAGATTGATCGGAAAAAATAAGGAGAGAATGATCCCTCGATTCACTTCGAAATAATCCCCGGGCTTTTTGTCCCTGGGATAAATCTTGTCTGATTACTACCTGACCGGCTGCAAAACCGGCTGCAAAATATAAAGCTACACGAGTGTTTTGTTCCAGCATTTGCTCGAAAACTGCAACGGGAATGGCATAAATCAGCGAGTTTTCCACAACCCTGGCATTGAGCAAATAGGGTCTTTTTCCCAATAATGCCAATACTCCAAAAACGTCCCCTTCATCACAATATTCCCGGATTTCCTCCGACTCCTGATGAGTTTCTGTCAATTGGATTGATCCTTCTTTCAATACAAAAAAATGAGGCTGAGCGTCCTGACCTTGCCTGAAAAGGACTTCACCTTTTTCCAGGTAGCGGATTTCCACAGCTGTTGACACCTTCTCCAAATCCTCTTTTGAAAGGAAAGAAAAAGGGGGAAATCGCTTCAAAAATTCCGCAACCCGGTTGACTATGACGTTGGCCATTTTTTAGGATCAAGATTCAAAGCTCCAGATTAAAGACTTAGCTTTTTGATTATGAAATAATAAACCAATCCGAACTCAGCCAATCTGGCAGTCTATTTTTTAGGAATGTAAATTGCTCATGGCAAAAGACTTAATTCCTGATTATGAAAACTTTTTTCTCAATCTTCAGACCGGTTAGAAGTCTTATATGGACCTTGATTGTAGCTTTCATGCTGGGAGTTCACAATTTCTATAAGCAAGAAACCAAGTCCCCACAAGACATTGTCTTTACCATCGAGCAAGATGCTGATGAGGAAAACGCAGCTCCAAAAGACTAAGTCAAGCGCTTTTCCAGAATCAAGAACCAAGATTCTAGAGCCAAGAAACAAGAAAACTTCCAAGATGCTTGGTCCTTCTATCTAGTCTCCTCTATCCCAATCTCTGTTTTTTTTAAATCTTATGTCTAATGTCTTAAATCTTTTATCTCATTCACCAACCTGCTTCTTGGTTCTTGCTTCTAGCCTCTTGTCCCTTTTTACTTTCTTCCTGCAATAATCTGATCCACTACTTCAGGATCCAGCAAAGTGCTCGTGTCTCCCATACTGTCCAGACTACCTTCTGCTACTTTGCGAAGGATGCGACGCATGATCTTTCCTGACCTTGTTTTTGGAAGTCCAGGCACGATCTGAATTTTATCGGGTTTGGCAATTGGTCCGATGATTTTGGAAACCATCTCCTTGATTTCATTGATCAGGTTTTCCTCTGTTCGGTGTTTCATATCGCAGATCACGTAAGCATAGATGCCTTGACCCTTGACTTCGTGAGGATAGCCGACCACAGCAGATTCGATCACCAGCGGGTGCTCGTTGATCGCATTTTCCACCTCAGCAGTTCCCATTCTATGTCCTGAGACGTTGATCACATCATCCACACGGCCGAGAATTCTATAATAGCCATCGTGATCACGCTTTACTCCATCGCCAGTGAAATACATTCCTTTATAAGTCGAGAAATAGGTTTGCTTGCAGCGCTCATGATCTCCATAGGTAGTTCTGATCATAGATGGCCAAGGGAATTTGATGCAAAGATTGCCCTCCACTGAGTTTCCTGTCAGTTCTTTCCCATCAGCATCTACTATGCAAAGCTGGATTCCGGGCAAAGGCAAAGTCGCATAAGCCGGTTTGGTCGGAGTGATTCCTGCCAAAGGCGAAACCAGTATTCCGCCGGTTTCAGTCTGCCACCAGGTATCCACGATCGGGCATCTTCCTCCGCCGATATGGGTGTGATACCAGTGCCAGGCTTCTTCGTTGATTGGTTCGCCAACAGAGCCAAGCACTTTCAGCGAACTCAAATCATGACCCTGAATCGGATCTGTTCCAAAAGCCTGCAACGCTCGGATAGCAGTTGGCGCTGTATAAAACACATTTACTTTATGCTTTGCGATCACAGCCCAAAAACGACTTGGATCCGGATAAGTAGGTACTCCTTCAAACATCAAGGTTGTCGCTCCTGCCAATAGCGGCCCGTAAACAATATAAGAGTGGCCGGTGATCCAACCGATATCGGCTGTACACCAGAATACATCTCCTGCTGAATATTGGAAGACATTGTCAAAAGAATACTTGGAGTAAACCATGTAGCCGCCGGTCGTGTGAACAACTCCTTTTGGCTTGCCCGTAGAGCCTGAAGTGTAGAGAATAAAAAGCATATCCTCGCTGTCCATTTCCTCAGCAGCATTGGTATCGGCCTGTCCCTCGATGACCTCATGCCACCAGAAATCTCTTCCAGGTTTCATGGTCACTTCCTGATCTGTACGCTTATAGACGATAACCGTTTCGACGCTTGACTTTTCCAAAGCCTCGTCGACCACGGATTTTATTCCGATTTTCTTATTGCCACGGTAGTTTCCGTCTGTGGTCAAAACAGCTTTTGCATCGCAATCGATGATCCGATCCGCAAGAGAGGTACTCGAAAAACCTGCAAAAACCACGGAATGGATCGCTCCGATTCTAGCGCAGGCAAGCATTGCAATTGCAGCTTCCGGTACCATCGGCATGTAGATCATCACCCGATCACCTTTTCCGATTCCTTTGCTTTTGAGCGCATTGGAAAATTTGCAAACATCGTGATACAATTCCCGATAGGTGATAGTCCTTGTCGGCTCATTTGGCTCGTTTGGTTCCCAAATGATCGCAGGTCTATCGCCAATTGTATAGAGATGGCTTTCAAAAATATTCTCGGTGATATTCAATTTCGCATTGACAAACCACTTCACATCCGGCTCCTCAAAATTCCATTTCAGGACATTGGTCCAGCGCTTTCTCCAATGAAAAGAATCAGCAATCCTCGCCCAAAACTCTTCCGGCTGGGCGATGCTTTTTTGATACTCGTACAGATATCCGCTGAGGGTATGTAATCGGTCACTCATGATCTTGTTGGTTTATTGTAACAGGTAATTAAACTCGATTTCTAAAGTCTGTCAATGGTCTTGTGCAGTTCCGGCACCTTTTGGAATCCGGATATCCTGGATCATATCTTGTACATGCTGAGGCGGAGGCGGGGTGGCCATGGATACAAAATAACAAACAACAAAGTTGATCATCATGCCTATTGAGCCAATTCCCTCCGGGGAAATCCCGAACCACCAATGCTCTGCTGAATTCAACTCAGGACTCATCAGTTTGAAATAAACAATGTAGCCCATCGTGAATATCAATCCGGAAATCATTCCGGCTATTGCTCCTTCTTTGTTGATTCGGGTAGAAAATATCCCCATGATGATAACCGGAAAAAAGGAGGCTGCAGCCAACCCAAAAGCAAATGCCACTACTTCGGCAACGAATCCGGGAGGATTGATTCCAAAATAACCAGCCAGAATCACTGCTCCTCCGGCCGCCAGTTTCGCAATCCTGAGTTCCTTTTTCTCGGAAATCTCCGGATTAAAAGTCTTTACCAAGTCTCTTGAGACTGAGGTAGAAATCACCAACAACAAACCAGCTGCGGTGGAAAGTGCGGCTGCCATTGCTCCTGCAGCGACCAATCCTACCACCCAATTGGGAAGCTTTGCGATCTCAGAACTCGCCAGTACCATAATGTCTTTGTCAATCGTCAATTCGTTGGTTTCAGGATTGGCCAGATATTGAACTTTCCCATCCCCATTTTTATCGTCAACTTTGATCAGATTCGTTTTCTGCCAGTTATTCACCCAAGATGGAAGCTCAGATATATTCTTTTCAGAGGTACTGTCAATTGCATTGTAGATTCCAAAAGCCGCAACTGCCGGAGCAGTCGTGTAGAGAATCGCAATAAATACCAAAGCATATCCTGCGGAAAGCCGGGCGTCTTTTACTCTTGGAACCGTGAAAAAGCGGACAATCACATGCGGCAAACCGGCTGTCCCAACCATCAATGCAAGGGTGATCATAAACATGTCGGTCATTCCTTTACGACCGGAAGTGTACTCTGCAAATCCAAGATCCGAAAGCACTCCATCCAATTTATCCAACAAAACGGTGCCATCAGCCACTTCTCCGCCGAGACCCATTTGAGGAATCGGATTACCGGTCAGCTGCATCGATATGAAAATCGCCGGAACCATGTAGGCAAAAATCAGCACACAGTATTGAGCGACCTGAGTGTAAGTAATGCCTTTCATTCCACCCAAAACCGCATAAAAAAACACGATGCACATACCAATCACCACTCCCCACTCAATTGGAACTTCCAGATAGCGGGAAAAAACAATTCCCACTCCACGCATTTGTCCGGCTACATAAGTGAACGAAATAAAGAGTGCGCAAATCACCGCAACGACTCTCGCAGTATTCGAATAATATCTGTCTCCCACAAAATCCGGAACAGTAAACTTTCCAAATTTCCGAAGGTAGGGAGCAAGCAAAAGCGCCAGGAGCACATATCCTCCAGTCCAGCCCATTAGATAAACGGAACCGTCGTATCCTGAGAAAGAAATAATCCCCGCCATGGAAATAAATGAAGCGGCAGACATCCAGTCAGCGGCAGTCGCCATGCCATTGGCTAAAGGTGAAACTCCTCCACCCGCAACGTAAAACTCCATAGTAGAGCCAGCACGGGTGTAAATCGCAATTCCGATGTAAAGGGCAAATGAAAGACCGACAAGTATATAGGTCCAAGTAAGTATGTCCATAAGGTATTAGGGCTTGGGGCTGATTATTCTTCGTTGACGTCAAATTCTTTGTCCAGCTTGTTCATCCGAACCACATAGACAAAGATCAGGATCACAAAAGCGTAAATGGATCCTTGCTGAGCAAACCAAAACCCGAGCTTATATCCCCCAAGTCTGAACTCGTTGAGTGGCTCAACCAGCAGAATTCCGAATCCGAAGGAAACGACGAACCAAATCAGCAAAAGGATAAAAAGAGTTTGGAGATTTTTCCTCCAATAAGCTTTCATTTTTTCAGGTTGGGAAGGCATGGGTTTGTGGATCAAGCAGTGAAAAGAGTTTCGGCTATGAAGCTACTTATAGCGAGCCGTAGAAACCAAGCTGTTTTCCACGAATTAATCAAACTTTTTTGGGAAGTCTTGAAAACTGCCTGATAATCTTCTGCAATCTGCTGATTAGGCGGCTGAAAAATATTGAACGTCAAAAAGTAATTTTTTCTTAAATAAGGTATTCGGAAACCATCGCCAATCCAGCAGCTGCAAAACTTACAATTAGCTTATTCAATTGGAATTTGTGATGAGGACTGCTTTCAAAGAAAATGGTGGTGGAAATATGTAAAAATCCTCCGGTAACTAGTCCGTAAAGAATTCCGACACCCTCTTTCTGAAGGATTCCCTGTTCAAATAGAAAAGCACTGGAAAGCATTCCCATCGGGGATGCCAATGCAAAAATAGTCAATAAAATCAACGTCCATTTTTTACTCAAGGAAGCAGAAAGTACCGCCGCCAAGGCAAAAGCTGCAGGTCCTTTGTGAAGAATAATCCCCATCAAAACCGTGTTGTTGCTATGCATATGTCCAGTGTCAATTGCATCGCCGGTAATCACACTTCCGTGGGAAAGCAAAGTTCCCTCCAGGAAAGCATGAATAAAAAGACCCAGCATCAGGGTAAAAACTCCCTTGGAAGCTTCGGATTGATGCTTGTGAATATGACCATGCTCTACTCCGCTCGACCAAAACTCCAACAATTGCTGAAGCAAAAAGCCTATGAGAATGTAAAGTCCCATCCGGCTGCTGCTGTAGCCGCTGTCAAAAAGCTCCGGGATAATATGAAGAATCGTGATTGAAAAAAGGTAGGAACCTGCAAAAACTAGGACCATCTTAAAGTACTTATCCCGGAAATTTGGTGCGAAAAACACCAACATCCCGGATATAAAAGCAGTAAGAAAAAGAAGGATAAAGTTTATTTGCATGATCTGTGTGAACTTTTCTCTACTCTTTTGGGGAAAAGGGTAAAGAAACAATCATGCAAAGGTAAGAAAATTCAATAATGTTGCATTTAGAAATTCAATATTGTTGCATTTAACATTCTATTCCTGAACAAAGGACAAGAATGGCTTCAGGCTTTCGCTGGCATAGGTCTTAAATCCGCCAGTCGCATCACTGTAAATCAGAAAAACTTCGATCTCTTTCAAAGCAGAATCCAAGGCAATTGCATTCTCAGTTCCCATCACCATCAGCGCAGTAGCATAAGCATCAGCTGTCATGCAATCTTTCGCCAGAACCGTAGCGCTAAGCAGATTATGATTTACAGGATAGCCGGTTGCAGGATTGATGGTATGGGAAATCTTCACCGAATCCTTTACGTAATAATTACGGTAGTTGCCGGAAGTAGCCATCCCTCGGTCCTGAAGTGCGATGATGCTGATTAAATCACTTGCATTGGCTGATTCCTCCGGACGATTGACTCCAACTTTCCAGAGTTCACCTTTCTCATTCACTCCTCTTGCCACCAATTCTCCTCCAATTTCTACCAGGAAATTCTCGATTCCTTTTGCCTTTAAAAAATCTCCAACCACATCCACTCCGTAGCCTTTTGCAATCGCACTGAAATCGAGGTAAATGCCAGGTACCTTTTTGCGAAGCTGATTCTCATCAAACTCGATTTTATCAAACCCGACCAATTTGAGCAGGAGATTGATATCAGTACTGTCTTTCAACTCAGGACCACCGGGACCAAATCCCCAGACATTGACCAAAGGTCCAACAGTCGGATCGAAGGCTCCGCCTGTTTTATCAAAAACTGCTTTCGATGCCTTCAAAACCGGTAAGAAATAAGGCAGGTTGAAATCTATCGTATCGCCAAGATTGAACTTACTCAATTCTGAAGTTGGCTCATAAGTGGAAAGGCTTTGATTGAAAACCACTAAGAGCGAATCGATAGAAGTTTGGAAATCACGGTTAGCCTCATCCAGATACACGATATTATAAGTCGTGCCCATCGTTTTCCCCGCCAAGGTCAGCTTTCCGGTGGTAACGAGAACTTCCTCAGTCACCGTTTCCCCGGATTGATTGCTTCTCCAGAAGTAAACTGCCATGATCGCAACCAAAAGGACTGCGGAATAAATTATATTTTTTCGAGCGTTTGAATTCATCTTCCCTTTAATTATTGCGCGAATTTAAAGCTTATTTTTTGGTTTAATCCGAAACCTGACCCCTCAAAAATCCGGATGACGGGACTTGTATTTTTCTATATTTGTGGGAGCACCCTACCGATATGAGAGAAGATTACCTGAAAGGAGACGACGAAAACCTAAGCCCTAAAGAAAAGGAATTTGAGAAGGCATTGCGCCCCTTGAGTTTTGAGGATTTTACGGGACAGGCAAAGATTCTCGAAAATCTGCGTGTGTTTGTGATGGCTGCGAAAGGCCGAAATGAACCGCTGGATCACGTCCTCCTGCATGGACCTCCGGGCCTGGGCAAGACTACACTCAGCTACATTATCGCCAACGAACTTCAGGCCGGAATCAAAATCACATCCGGTCCGGTACTCGATAAGCCTTCCGATTTGGCTGGTTTGCTCACAAATCTGGAAGAAGGCGATGTGCTTTTTATCGATGAGATTCACCGATTGAATCCGATTGTAGAGGAATATCTCTATTCGGCAATGGAGGATTTTCGGATTGACATTATGCTGGACTCAGGTCCAAATGCCCGCTCTGTTCAGATTTCACTCAGTCCTTTTACCCTGATTGGAGCGACTACTCGTTCGGGTTTGTTGACATCTCCGCTAAGAGCCAGATTCGGGATCAATTCTCGATTGGAATATTACGATGCCAAATTGCTTACCGATATCGTCACTCGATCTGCCGGTATTTTGCAAACTCCGATCGATGAAATTGCTGCGTATGAAATTGCGCGAAGAAGTCGGGGAACACCTAGAATTGCCAATAATCTACTTCGCCGAACCCGGGATTTTGCTGAGGTAAAAGGCAACGGAACGATCACTCTGGAAATAGCCAAAATTGCCTTGAATGCACTCAATGTAGATGAAAACGGCCTGGACGAAATGGACAACAAAATCTTGCTGACCATCATCGAGAAGTTCAAAGGCGGGCCGGTGGGTCTCAGTACAATTGCGACCGCTTGTGGGGAAGAATCCGAAACGATTGAGGAAGTATATGAGCCTTTTCTGATTCAGGAAGGCTACATGAAGCGAACTTCCCGAGGGAGAATGGCTACAGAACTGGCTTACAACCATTTAAAAATCAAACCGATTCCGGGAAGTGGAAGCTTGTTTGATTTATGATTTGGAATGAAAAATTTTGGATTAAATGATCTGAGTTTGAGGATCAATAATTACCCCACCTTCAGCCTCAACTCACCCTGTCGCTTGACGACTTTCAGTTCGAAGTACTGATTGATGAAAGCTTTGCAGTGGTTTTCAGCCCATTCGGCGCGGGTTTCAGTATCAAAAAGCAACGTCATTCTGAGCATGGTCTTCACGTATTGCTCGTGGATGCCAAGTTCCTGAACGTACCCAACCAGCGCATCGGACCAGTCTTCCTGAAATTTTTCGAAGTGGGTTCTCCCGTCAAAAAGCAATTCCAATTGATTATCACCATGTTTGTAGCGATAGATTCCACATAATTGGCGGTAGATCAGGCGGGCTCTGTCACGGGGAAAATCATACGTGTCTAGAATCTGAGAGTAAGTCTGATCCATCAGACGAAGCGGGTTGTATAAAAAAGTATAAGATCGCTTCAATTCAAAAATCATCCGGTCGATCATTTCTTCTTCCAGCACTGACTGGGCTTGTCGAAGAATGTAATTTTTGTCAAGCGGAAATAACTTTTGAATCATCAGGGTCTGATTAGATTGTCAAAAGTACAAAAGTTATTCTTTTGGGAAACAAGGAATACTTAAAAGGAGAAATACGAGTTACGAAGACTGAAATGACGAGATACGAGTTACGAAATACGAGCGGAAGGACAACCTTTGACAATATTCTCCAGAACCACCTTTTTGAAATTCAATTTTGCCTCGGTCACTCATGCTGAAATCGTCAAATCTTCGGTCATCAGTCATCCGTCATCCGCCATTTTTTCACCAATCCGCCGGTCTTCTCGCTTGATAGGAAGCCATCTGATCCAGCAAGTCAACCGGATCGTCGGATATGATCAGCATTTCTTCTTGCTCAGGATATAGGAATCCGGCCTCCATCGCATGATTTAGAAAATCGATCAGCTTATCGAAATACCCATTCACATTAAATAGTGCAAGTGGCTTTTGGATGTAATGAAGCTGGTTCAGGGTCATGATTTCGAAGAGTTCCTCAAGTGTACCGATCCCTCCAGGCATGGCGATAAATCCGTCTCCTCGCTCTGCCATCAGCCATTTGCGATCTCGCATGGTCTCGACAATGATCAGTTCGGTACAACCTGTATGTGCTACTTCCCGATCTACGAGTTTCTGAGGAATAATTCCCAAAACTTCCTTGCCAGCTGAAAGCATCTCATCTGCAATCACACCCATCAAACCTACTCTTCCGGCACCATAAACAAGAGAATGATCTCGCTTGATCATCTCCTGAGCCAAAGCTCTTGCTCCTGCCTCATAGACGCCGGAATTTCCTTTTTTGGAACCGCAATAGATTGTTATTTTTTTCATGATGCTAGAAAATACAGATAGAATTCATTTCTCTGGTAAGGCAACAAAGGAACAAAAAGAGTTGCCAAACTCATCGATTCAAGCTCGATATAAATCAAGTTTTGGAAGAAGAAAAAGAATTTGATTTTTGGGATAGGCCTTTGCTATACTCCACAGACATTACGGTTTTTTCGAAGCTCCTCTCAATTTAGATCTCGGGAATAAATAACTTTCAGCCATGAAAATCTGCTTCGCCACCAACAATTCAAAGAAAATCGAAGAAGTGAAAGCCGCTTTGGGTTCGGACTTCGAAATCGTCTCTTTAAAAGACATCGGTTGCAATGAAGAACTTCCCGAAACAGGCGATACTCTCGATCACAATGCCTTTCAGAAAGCCCGGTTTGTGAAAGAAAAATACGGAGTGGATTGCTTTGCAGACGATACAGGTTTGGAAGTGCAAAGACTTAATGGCGATCCCGGAGTTTATTCCGGCCGCTATTCCGGCGAACCAAGAAGCGATGAGCGGAATATTGAATTGCTTTTGAAAAATCTGGAAGGTGTAGAGGACAGAAAAGCTCGATTCCGAACTGTGATTGCGCTGATTTTGGATGGAAAGGAATATGCTTTCGAAGGAATCGCATCGGGAGAAATCATCGAAGAAAAAATTGGTGGAGGTGGTTTTGGTTACGATCCGATTTTCAGACCGGATGGTTATTCAAGGACTTTTGCGGAGCTGACCATGGTGGAGAAAAATGAAATCAGCCATCGTGGCAAGGCGGTGAAGGCATTAATTGAGTTTCTGAGCAATAGAAAATTCTGATTAACGCTCAAAATTGCTTTAACTTTGGCTCATGAAGAAACCATTCATCGTCGGGATCACGGGAGGTTCGGCCTCAGGAAAAACCTTATTTTTAGAGCGATTGCTCAGTTCCTTCGATCCCGGGGAAGTTTGTCTGATTTCTCAGGACAACTATTACAAGCCCCGGCACATGCAGCCGATCGATCCTCAGGGTGTTCACAATTTTGACACGCCATTCAGCATTGACTTCGAGCAATACGCAGCCGATATCCGAAAAATCCAGTCAGGGGAAACTGTTTTCCGCGAGGAATACACGTTCAACAACACTTCCAAAAAACCTAAAATGCTGACTTTTGCATCCGCTCCGGTAGTGGTCGTGGAAGGAATTTTTGTGCTTTATTATCCTGAATTGACTGATTTGCTTGATTTGAAAATCTTCCTGGATGCCAAAGATCATATCAAACTCAAGAGAAGAATCATCCGGGACAAAGTCGAGCGAGGCTATGATCTGGACGACGTCCTTTATCGATACGAGATGCATGTTATGCCTACGTATGAGAAGTACATCGAGCCTTTCAAAAACGAAGCAGACCTGATCATTCCCAACAATCACAATTTTGACAGGGCACTGGATGTGATCCGTACTTATCTCAGAGCCAGATCTTTGAAGTAGGTTTTGAGAAAAACTCATTCGGAAATGGGTTGATTTCAAATATTACCTATATTTGCGCCGCATGAAAAGTCAGAAACATACAAGCAATCTCTTCCAGCAGCGCATCACGTTGATGCTTGCGATGTTGCTTTGTCTTTTTGTGTCGAGCTTGGAATACCTGCCTGAGACTGAATCTGTAAAGATCGAAAATCAGCAAAATCCAGCCTCAGAAGATCCAAACCAAACTTTTTTGGATGTTGCCGTGGATGCAGTCGTTCCTTTTGTGGTTTCGGTTTCTCATATCGTCCTCTATTTCGTATCAAAGATTTTCCATTTTGAAGGCCGAATATTCAGCCCTGAGACCTTTTCATTTTTTTACTCGAACCAGCTCGTAGAGATTCTCTTTGAGCGGATCATTTCGACCAAAGGGCCTTAAATCCAAACTCTTTTTCCTTAAATCAATCCGCTGATCACATCCGTGACCCAGCTCTTTAATCGTATTCACCAATCAATTATTAATACTTAACCCTCATGCAAAACAAAGGTGTCATTGTGTTTTTGACAGTCCTTATTACAGGTCTTTGCCTGTACTACCTGTCATTCACATTTGTATCAAACAACGTTCAGAAGAAAGCTGATGCTTATGCTACTGACGCAAGCGGCAAAGTCGACTTTGTCAAAAGAAGAATGTATCTGGACTCTGTCTGGAGACAGCCGGTTTACAATTTCCTTGGAGCTGATTTTACTTACCAGGAAATAAAAGAAACCGAACTCGGGCTTGGTCTTGACCTTCAGGGCGGAATGCACGTGACTTTGGCTGTTTCTCCGGTGGAAATCGTCAAAGGTCTTGCCGGCAATCCAAAAGACGAAGGCTTTAACAAATCAGTAGATGAAGCAAAAGAACTTGCAAAGACTTCGAATGATAAGTATGTAAACCTTTTCTATTCTTCTTGGCAGAAAAACAATCCGGGCAAAAACCTGAGCACTGTTTTCGCTACAGCAGCCAACAGAGGAAGAATTTCTTTGGAAAATTCTGATGCAGAAATCCTCGACATAATCGATACTGAAGTTGAAAATGCTATCGAGCGTTCATTCAACATCCTGAGAACACGTATTGACCGTTTCGGAACTTCACAGCCAAACATCCAGAGAATTCAAGGTTCTGGTCGTATTCAGATCGAACTTCCGGGTGTAGACAATCAGGAGCGAGTAAGAAACTTACTTCAAGGAGTTGCAAAACTTCAATTCTGGGAAGTAGCTGAGCTGAATGAAATCGGTGGTTCATTGGAAACCATCAACACCGCATGGCTAGCTGAGCAAGCAAACACTCCTGTAGCTGCCGACACTACATCAACAGAAGTTCTTTCTTCTGAAGATTCTTTAAGAAATGCTCTTGAGAAGCAATTGGAGCAGATTGACCCTACTAATCCAAACGCTGGAACATCTCCTATTTTCTCGCTGATCAGATCAGATTATGGCCTGGCTTACGACATTAAGGATACGTTAGCGATCAACAAGATCCTCAACAGAGAAGATTACAAGGCGTTTTTGCCTAAAGACATCAAGTTACTTTGGGGAGTAAAGCCAGTGAAAGCTGAAGACGGAGCTGAAATACTTGAGCTTTATGCAATCAAAACAACCAGAGGTTCTGACCAGGCTCCTTTGGAAGGTGATGTCGTAACTGACGCTCGTCAGACTTTGGATCAAACTTCCCGTCCTGCAGTATCCATGCAAATGAATGCTGAGGGTGCAAGAAAGTGGAGAAAACTAACTGCAGATAATACCGGCAGAAGAATCGCTGTTGTTCTTGATGACTATGTTTACACAGCTCCTGTCGTAAACGGAGAAATCCCTACAGGTCAGTCTGAGATTTCAGGAAACTTCACTCTTTTGGAAGCTCAGGATTTGGCAAATATCCTGAAGTCAGGATCTCTTCCAGCTCCAACACAAATCGTGGAAGAAAGCATCATCGGCCCAACTTTGGGTAAAGAAGCTCAAAGCCAGGGTATCTTCTCCATGATTGCAGGTTTGCTGATCGTGGTTGTATTCATGGTAGCCTACTACGGAAAAGGCGGCTTGATCGCCACAGCAGCACTTATCTTCAACATCTTCTTTATTCTTGGTATTTTGGCTCAGCTGACCACAGCTTTGACTTTGCCAGGTATCGCAGGTATCGTATTGACGATGGGTATGTCGATTGATGCAAACGTCTTGATTTTCGAGCGTATCAAAGAAGAAATGCGCAATGGTGTTGGTCTTTTGGCTGCAATCCAGGCTGGTTACAACAAAGCATTCAGTGCGATTTTGGATGGTAACGTGACCACTTTCCTAACTGGTGCTATTTTGTTTGCACTGGGACAAGGTCCTGTAAAAGGATTTGCAATCGTATTGATGATCGGTATCGCTTCTTCCTTCTTTACAGCAGTATTTATCACGCGAGTGATCATGACTTGGATGACTAAGAAAGGCGATCATAGTTCTTTAAGCTTCCAAACTCCATTTGCAAAAAATGCACTTAGCAAACTTAATATTGACTTCCTCGGAAAGAGAAAAGTTGCTTACCTGATCTCCACAAGTATTATCGTTCTTGGTCTGGCAATTGCCTTGTTCAATGGATTGAAATTCGGAGTTGACTTCACAGGTGGACGTTCTTATATAGTTGCTTTTGATCAACCTGTAGTTGCATCCGATCTAAAAGTTGGATTGGACAATGAGTTTGAAGGATCTGTAGAAGTGAAAACCTATGGCGGAAACAACGTCATGAAAGTCACTACTTCCTACCTGATCAATGAAGATGACGACGCTTCCAATAAAGAAGTTGAAGCAAAAGTAAAAGAAGGAATCGCAGCTGTTACCGGCTTTGCCTTATCAGAAGATCCGGCAGCCATTGGAGCAAATCAATTTGCGATCACAGGTTCATCTAAAGTCGGTGCAACCGTGGCAGATGATATTAAAGCCTCTTCATTGGAAGCGATGATTGTAGCTCTTATTGCTATCTTCTTATACATCCTGATGAGATTCAGAAAGTGGCAGTTCTCACTTGCCGCAATCGTAGCCTTGGTTCACGATACGTTGTTTGTGGTTGCAGCTTTTGCAATTGCCAGCTTGTTCGGAGCTAATTTCGAGATTGACCAAGTGTTTATAGCTGCGATCTTGACAGTTATCGGTTACTCGATCAATGACACGGTAATCATCTTTGACCGTATCAGAGAAAACATCGAAAACCGTGGCACTCACAAATTGGTGAAGGTATTCAACGACGCAATCAATGAAACACTCAGCAGAACCCTGATCACATCTTTTACTACGTTGATCGTGGTGATTGTATTGTTGTTCTTCGGGGGTGAAGTATTGAGAGGTTTCTCTTTCGCGCTGTTTGTTGGTATTGGTGTGGGTACTTATTCATCTATCTACATCGCTACACCGATTGTGGTGGATTTGATGAAGAAAGAACTGGAGCACGAAGCTGCATTAGTAGCTGAAGCAAAAAAATAAGCTGATCTTTTCTTAATTATTGAACGAGGCGGGAGTAATCTCGCCTCTTTTTTTTTCTGTAATTGGGAAAAATCCTATCTTTTCAATCAATACTTAATTTTTAAAATCTCACAATTCAAACCACCTTTTACAAAATGAAAATCAGCAAGCAAGATTTCCTGGACATGCAGGCCAAGTACAAGAAAGAAGTGAAGAAGGGGAAACCCGCAAAAAACAAATCAACCGATATAACCGATCAGACAGATTGGATATTTTTTGATAGGGATACACTGGAAACTATTCTGGCAGAAGCAGATACGGATCCAAAAAAAGGTGGAATCAAGTTTTATTTGACAGAGTACACTCAAGAAACAGCTGAACAGCTTCATCCTGAAAATCCAGAAGCTTACGTAGGACGAATCACCTTAGTTTTGCAAGCCTCCACCTTGGATGTTTCAAATATTTCAGTGGTAGAGGGTGAAGATAACTATTACAACAGAGGAGTTAACTGTCCGCCTAAATGCCAGTAGAAATAAGTAATGGACCAGCTTAATTATAGCTCATTTTTTGAAAGGATTGACTATTACCAATGGCTGTTGGCAGTTTTCGCCATTGCAGGATTGATTGGCTATTCACTTCTTTCTAAAGAATCAAAAAAAAAGGAATCTCTAATCCTATCGACAGGTATTGTAGTTCTAGTCGCTGTTTACGAATATTTTGCCACTCTTCTATCCGCCTCAGGTCAAGTAAATAACTGGGTCTATAATATTTTCAATGGCCATTTCGCTGCAATTTTGTTTTTGTTGCTGATCAGGTCATTTTTAAAAAAGAAAGTTCACAGGAAATTGGTCAATCTATTCATTGGCCTTTTCCTGTTATTTTCCTTGATTTTGCATCTTTCGGGATTTGTTCATTACAATGACAGCGGGGAGTACATTTCATTTTTGAATACAATTTTTGTTTTGTTATCCTGTGGATTATACTTTATCGAATTAATATCCTTGGATGAGTTATTGAATGTCAACCCATTAAGAGAATTTAGTTTTTGGGCATCTACTGTGATTTTATTCTATTTTTCTTCCTCTTTTATGATATACATATCTTTGAAATATCTCTACACAAATCATATGGACATTTACTACATGGTATTAGAGATCCCTAGGAATATGGCTCTTCTCTGCAATTTTTGCCTTTTATTAGCAATTGTAGCTCTTGCTACAAAAGAAAAGCTCAAACTAGAAATCATCCATGTCTGAGCAAGAAAGCCAGTTTCTTCTAATTCTTTTTGGAGGAATCTTTTTCTCTTTGATTATGTCCTTCTTCGTTGTGGCTATGGTCGTACTACATCGGCAAAGACAAATCCAAAACCGCCAAAAACTGGATCAAATAAAAGCTGAACATGAAAAAACCTTGCTCAATATCGAAAATGAAATTCAGCAGGAAACCCTCTCTCACATTGGCAGAGAACTTCATGATAACATCGGGCAATTGCTCTCACTGGCCAAATTGAACTTTGGTTCGGCCAAACCCGAAAAACAATCTGAAGGCAAAGTAATCTTGAATCAAATCATCAAGGAAGTTCGCGGACTATCTAAAACGCTAAACATTGATTGGGTGGAATCGATCTCTCTTGCTGATTTTTTCAAGCAGGAATTGGGAAAAATACAGGCTACGGGATTTTGCGAAACCTCATTGGAAAATAACCTGGAGGATTTCGAACTCACCAAAGATCAAAAGCTAGTCTTAATTCGGGTCACTCAGGAATGTCTCAACAATGCCATCAAGCACGCTTCGCCGGATAGAATTGATGTCAAAATCTATCAAAATGGAAAAGGCAAAGTAATCGAGATCATCGATAATGGACATGGGTTTGATCAAACTATCCCGTCAAAAGGAAGTGGAATGACGAATCTTAAAAAGCGAATGGAAACCATCGGAGGTGAATTCCAACTGACATCTGTCGTCGGAAAAGGCACGGATATCAAACTTCTGTTGCCAATCTGATTTTTAGCCTTTAATTTAGGCTACAACCTTTTCCAAAAAAATGATCCGAATAGCCCTTGCCGATGACCACACTCTTTTTGCAAAAGGGATTGAGGGACTTCTTGAAGAGCATGACGATTTAAAGGTTCTTGGACTTTTCCCAAATGGAAAGGAACTGATAGATTTCCTTCCAAGCAATGATGTGGACGTGGTCCTGACAGATCTCAATATGCCGATTCTGGACGGTTTTGGGGTATTGGATGCCTGCAAAAAGAACTTTCCAGACATTAAGGTAATCGTACTTTCCATGTACGACGACGAGAAAATCTACAAGAATTGCATGCAGAAAGGTGCCGACGGTTTCATTTTGAAGGATGCCGATCCGGACGAATTGGTTTTTACCATCCATGAAATTTTCGAAGGAAGACACGTCAAGAGTTTTGCACGCGTGATCCAACAAGCAAATCAGGATTCATTCTATGATTCTTTCCGGGTAAAGTATAAGCTTTCCCGAAGGGAAGTAGAAATCATGCGAATGATCAAAGACGGAATCCTCAACAAAGACATCGCTAAGGAACTCAGCCTAAGTGTGCAAACGGTCGAAACTCACCGAAAAAATGTCTACCTCAAATTACAAGTCTCCTCCCGAATTGAGTTGGTCAACAAGGCCAATGAACTTTTGAACTCATGAAAACTCCGATCCGCACCGCGCTTGTTGGCTACGGCTCAGTCGCCGAAAAAATGCATGCTCCATTGATTGATGTTTGTCCTGATCTCGATTTTATCGGAGTCGTGGAAAGAAACGGCAATCGCTGCCAGGATAAATATCCGGGAGTTACGACTTTTCGAAGTCTGGATGAATTGCTTGCCGCTGATGTCGCAGATCTGATCGTGATCACTACGCCAAATGAGTTTCATTTTCCGATGGCAAAGCAATGCCTGCTTGCGGGAAAACATGTCGTGGTGGACAAGCCGGTCACGATTTACTCGCACGAAGCCGAAGAATTAGATGCATTGGCCAAAGAGAAGAACCTGATTTGCTCGGTATTTCACAATCGCCGATATGATGGAGACATCATGACTTTGCAAAAATTGATCGCCGAAAACACACTTGGAGATTTGGTTTATCTCGAGTCGCATTTTGATCGATTCAGACCCATTGTATCAGAAAACTGGAGGGAAAAGGAAGTTCCGGGAAACGGGATCACCTACGATCTTGGATCTCACTTGATCGATCAGGTTGTTTTACTTTTTGGCCTTCCGGAATCCATTTTTGCAGACATTCAAAAGCAGCGCAAGGACGCAGTTGCAGACGATCATTTCGATATTATTCTATTTTATTCCAGATTCAAGGCGAGAGTGACAGCCGGAGTTTTGGTCAATGTTCCTACTCCAAAGTTTTTGCTTTTGGGTGATAAAGGTTCTTATCAGAAATTTGGATTGGATGTGCAGGAGCAAGCTTTCAAAGATGGCAAAAGACCTGAAGGAGATAACTGGGGTGTGGATCCCGAAGAAAATTGGGGGAAATTATTCCTCAGTTCCGAGACTATTCCCTACCCAACTCTGAATGGAGATTACCGAATTTTTTATCAAAATGTGGCAGATGCGATTTCAAATGGCGCTCCGCTGAAGGTCACTATCGATCAGACCATTACCGTATTGAAGTTGATTGAGGCCTCATTTCTCAGCAACAAACTGGGGAGAAAAATCCTGAGAGAAGAAGGAAACTGGTAGTTTAGGGGAATATTGGCCTCAGATTTGTCTGGTAGTTTGCAAAACCAACATGTTTACTACCATGAAAAAAATACTTTTGATTGCCCTTTTTCTTATCGGAGGAATCACTGTCTCTCAAGCACAAGTTAGTGCAGGGATCAACTTTCAAAATACCCGAACTTTCATCACTGTTGGAACAGATCCGGATAAAGAGTTTTTCGGAGAAGCTCGATTGGGTTTAGGAAACAATATTGGGCTTGAATTGATGGGCGGGTACAATTTTGTGCGAAAAAGTGAAGTCAACGCCTATGTCGGTGCAGCTCTTGGTCTTTTTGGAGACTATAATAGGAATAAAGACCATTACCACGATGATGATGTATATTTTGCAATTCCTTTTGGCGTGTTAATCAAGCCTTTCAGTACAAAAAACTTTGGTTTCTTAATCGAGGCGGCCCCTGTTTTTGCCAGCAATCACGATAGCTACCTTAGAGGTGGAGTAGGATTTAAATACACATTCAGGTAATTCAAAACATATTATTTAACAAGCCATATTTCCATTCCGGAAGTATGGCTTTTTTGTTTTCAAGGATAAAAACCCCCGGTTTTGAATGAATTAGCGATTTTCATTCCCTTTGAAATCAATTTGTTTCTTTAATTTTGCCGCCATGGCAAAAACTGAAACTCCTGCGGAAAACGCGCAACTGAAAGATATTATTTCCCATGCCAAAGAGTATGGTTTTGTGTACCCAAGTTCTGAAATCTACGATGGCCTTCAGGCGGTTTATGATTATGGTGCGTATGGCGTAGAATTGAAAAACAACCTCAAGCGTCTTTGGTGGGAAACCATGACACGGGTGCAGGACAATATCGTGGGAATCGATGCTGCAATTTTTATGCATCCAACTACCTGGAAAGCTTCCGGTCACGTGGACAGTTTCAACGATCCGATGATCGACAACAAGGACAGCAAAAAACGCTACCGTGCTGATGTATTGGTGGAAGAGCATGCTGCAGTCATCGAAAGAGCCGGAGATCTCGAAAGAGCAAAATCCTTGACAGCCGCACTTGCAAGAATGTTGGAAGCAGAAGACCTCGATGGAGTTCGGGATCTAATCACCAACGAAGGCATCAAATGCCCGATCAGCGGCACCAGCAACTGGACCGATGTACGCCAGTTCAACCTGATGTTTTCCACTCAGGTCGGATCTGTAGCCGAGGATTCCTCAACGATTTACTTGCGCCCTGAGACAGCTCAGGGGATTTTTGTCAACTTCCTGAATATCCAGAAAACAGCCAGAATGAAGGTTCCTTTCGGAATTGCTCAGATTGGTAAAGCTTTCAGAAATGAGATCGTAGCTCGTCAGTTTATTTTCAGAATGCGGGAATTTGAACAGATGGAGATGCAATTTTTCATCCGTCCCGGCACTGAGATGGATTGGTATAAATACTGGTCTGAAACCAGAATGAAATGGCATTTGGCGCTGGGAACTCCTCCTGAAAAACTCAGAAAGCACGATCACGAGAAACTTGCCCATTATGCCAATGCGGCGATGGATATTGAGTTTGACTTCCCGTTTGGCTTCAAAGAAGTGGAAGGAATACACTCCAGAACTGACTTTGATCTGAAAAGTCATCAGGAATTCTCCAAGAAAAAGCAGCAATACTTCGATCCGGAGATCAACCAGAATTACATTCCCTATGTGGTTGAGACTTCGATCGGTGCAGACCGTCTATTCTTGTTGACGCTTTGCAATGCATACACCGAAGAGAAAACCGAAGAGAAAAGCAGGACATTCCTGAAGCTTCACCCGGCAGTTGCTCCTGTGAAAGCTGCGATTCTTCCGATTGTGAAGAAAGACGGATTGCCTGAGAAAGCACAGGAAATTGTGGAAGCCTTGAAGTATGATTTCAACATCATTTACGAAGATTCCGGATCTATCGGAAAACGATACACACGTCAGGATCTGATCGGAACTCCTTTCTGTATTGCTGTCGATCATCAGACGCTGGAAGATAATATGGTGACCATCCGCCATAGAGATACCACCGAGCAAGAGCGAGTTCCTATTTCCGAATTGCACGGAAGAATCGCTGAGGCGACCAGCTTCAAAAGGATTTTTGAAAAGCTGTAATGTATGATGTTGGTTGACCGATGACCGATGTTATTTTCCTTTGAAAAGCGACTTGAATAATTGCTTTCTCTGATTAAAAAAAATCTGCCGGAGGTGATTTCACTTCCGGTTTTTTTATGCTCAATACTTGATGCTGCTGACGCGTGCGTGTCGCGCGTGCCACGTTACAGTTCGGAATAAAAAATTCCAAGGAGCAAGTCAAAAACTAGCCAGGTAAAAATCTCCAACGGAAAATCTTATCTTTAAATCATTGCTTTTGCTTCAGCAACTCAGAAAGGCATATGAATTTTTAACCCCTAACTCCCAGTTCTATGAAATCAAATCCTCTTAATTTAACCCTTTTGGTTGTCCTTATTTTCCTCTTGGGTGCCTGTACGATCACTACAAATAAGTCCAATAATTCTGAAGATGTTGTGACTGATGAACGATCAATTTCTTCTTTTTCAAAGCTTTCAGTTCATGGAGTTTTCAACTTGTACCTTTCTCAGGGAGATAAAGAATCACTGCGAATAGAAGCTGACGAGCAGACAATGGATGAGATCATCATCAAAAATGACGGAGATCAGCTCATCATCGAGCTTGAGGAAGGTTTTGAGCTTTTCGACAGGGAGCAGATTAATATTTACCTGACTATTAAAGATCTGGAAAGCTTTGAGTTTGAAGGTGTAGGGAATATTAAAACAGAAACGGTCTTGCGACTGAAAGACCTTGACTTAAAAGGTGACGGAGTGGGAAACACCAAACTAGAACTGGAAGCAGATCGAATCGATGCCGAGTTTAACCTGGTTGGGAATCTCTCCCTGAGCGGGAAAGTAGAAACGATCGACCTGAAAAATAATGGTCTGGGCAACCTTGATGCAACTGATCTGAAAACTCAGTTTATGACTCTCGAAAGCAATGGCATAGGCAACGTGGAAGTGTATTGTGAGCAGGAGATTTCCATCACCGCCAACGGTATCGGAAAAGTGACTTATTCAGGAGATGCAGAAGTAAAAAAACTGGATCGCAACGGAATCGGGAAAGTAGAGAAGAAGTGATCACAATTGGCAAATATGCTTTCCTGTAACCAGGAATATTTTAGAGAATTGATTAAGAAAGCCGGAAGGACAACACTTTCGGCTTTTGCTTTTTATAAACATGATGGTGAAAGAATTCACCTCATTGAGAATTGAGGATGTTCATTTTAAGTTTGGCTTTTTGTCAACTCTGATGTCCAATTGGTAGTTTAGCCAAAGAATTAAAATCCATGGGCAAAAACGCAATAATCATCGGCTCCGGAATCGCCGGAATAGCAGCTTCCATCCGATTGGCTTTGAAAGGTCATGCGGTGGAAGTATTCGAAGCAAATGCCTATCCGGGTGGAAAACTTTCCGAAATCGAACTCAGCGGATACCGATTTGATGCGGGTCCGTCCCTGTTTACACTACCCGAGCAGGTCGAAGAGCTTTTCCGGCTTGCCGGTAGAAATCCCGCCGATCACTTTGAATACCTTCGCCTTCCTGTGGCTTGCCATTATTTTTGGGAGGACGGAAAGCGCCTGAAAGCCTATTCTGATTTGGATGCTTTTTATTCCGAAGTTGAGTCTGTTCTGGGCGAGCCTGCGTCTCACGTCCGCGAAGCACTTCGAAAATCAGCTTTCATCTACGATCATTTGGCTCCACTTTTTATGCATCGCTCGCTGCATAAGCTTAGCACTTGGACCAATCCTCAGGCTTTGCGCTCGTATCTGAAAATGGGGAAACTGGGAATTTTCTCCACCATGAACGGCGCCAACGAATCTCAATTCAACCATCCAAAACTCATTCAGCTTTTCAATCGATACGCCACTTACAACGGTTCCAACCCGTATCAAACCCCAGGTACGCTCAATATCATCCCTCACCTGGAATTTAACATCGGCGCATTTTTCCCGAAAAAAGGAATGCATGACATCACCCAAAGCCTATACAAACTCTCCAAGGAACTTGGGGTGAAGTATCATTTTGGGGAAAAAGTAGATGAAATCCAGGTAGAAAACGGGCGAGCAATAGGAATTAGGTTCGGTGAAAAAACCCATCCTGCAGAGCTTGTCGTCACCAATATGGATATGGTCAATGCTTATAAGACTATCCTGCGAAAGCAAAAACAGCCGAAAAAACTACTGGACCAGCCGAAATCAAGTTCAGCACTGATTTTCTATTGGGGAATCAAGCAGAACTTCCCGGAACTGGACCTCCACAACATTCTTTTTTCGGAGAATTATCGGGAGGAGTTTGACCATATCTTCAAAAAAGGAACAATCACCCAAGATCCGACAGTCTATATCAACATCACATCAGTTTACAAATCGGATGATGCACCACAGGACTGTATGAATTGGTTTACGATGATCAATGTCCCCAATAATCAGGGACAGGATTGGGATGCTTTGATTGCCGAGGCCCGAAAAAATATCATCCAAAAGCTCAACAGAATCCTGAAAACCGATATCGAATCACTTATCGAAGTAGAAGATATTCTGGATCCTCGCACAATCGAATCTCGAACTTCCAGCGCTCAGGGCGCTCTCTACGGCAACAGTTCCAATAATATGTTTGCTGCTTTCCTGCGCCACGCGAATTTCTCTTCCTCGATCAAAAACCTGTACTTCTGCGGAGGCAGCGTCCATCCCGGCGGAGGCATTCCACTTTGCCTTCTTTCTGCGAAAATTATGACTGAGATGATTGAGTAAATTAGTCTACAGACGACAGACAACGGTCAACAGCTCGTTATTCCGAACTTCGTGGGCTTTTAGAAATTCGAATCAATTTCGGAATAAGTAAAATTCTTTTCGGGGCTAACGATTAGCTAACCAAAAGCTGCGGACTGTGGACTGCTGACTAAACTTCCTTACTCACTTCTGCAATCGCCTCCTGCACCAGGTCCTGCTCAAACCCTTTGCTCATCAGGTATTGACTTACTTTGAAGCGCTTTTTGTAGGGTTCTTTTTCTGTAGTCTTTTCCCATTTTCGCTCTGCCTGGGTCAAAAGCACATCGTAGTATTCCTCCGGATCGATTTCTGAAAGCCCGTATTGGATGCAGCGCGGACTGATTTCTCGCATCTTCAATTCCCGCTGAATTCGCGTTCGCCCCCATTTTTTAAGTTTGAATTTCCCCCTGGCGAAAGCTCTGGCAAATCGCTCCTCGTCAATAAAACCCTCGGTGATCATCTCCGCCAAGAGCTCTTCCGCTTTATCTCCCTGTATACCTTTTTCGTACAGTTTTCGTCTCGCTTCCCATTGACAGCGCTCTTGATAAGCACAAAAAGTCGAAAGCTTTTCATGAGCTTCTTCTAAGGACCAGTTCTTTTTTGGAGGCTGATCCGGGTTATATTTTCCCCAACTGGACATTTTCCGTATTTTTAAGGCAAATTACCCTGCTTACTCTTTTTTCCAAACCATTTAAAAATCTCAACCCTCACCATGCGTAGAAAAATCATTGCCGGCAACTGGAAGATGAACCTGACTTTTGACGAAGGTCAAAAACTTACTTCGGAGATTGTCAACATGTACAAAGACGAAAATATCAAAGATGTGATCGCTGTTTTGAATCCTCCATTCCCGCATATTTTCCCTGTGAAAAAGCTGATTGGTGACATTAAAGGAATCGCCGTTGGAGCTCAAAACTGTTCTGATAAAGAATCCGGAGCTTTCACCGGAGAAGTTTCTGCGAAAATCCTTGCCTCATTTGGAGTGGAATACGTGATCATCGGTCACAGCGAGCGTCGTGAATATTTCAAAGAAACAAATGAATTTTTGGGCAAAAAAGTCGTAGCTGCATTGGCACAAGGACTTACTCCGATTTTCTGCTGCGGTGAATCTCTCGATATCAGAACTGCCGGAACGCATGAGGCAAATGTCAAATACCAACTGACTGAGAGTCTTTTCGGCCTAAGTGCAGAAGACATGGCAAAAGTCGTGATCGCATACGAGCCTATTTGGGCCATCGGAACCGGCAAAACTGCGACCTCAGATCAGGCTCAAGAAATGCATGCAGCCTTGAGAAGACACATCGCTTCCAAATACGGAAAAGAACTTGCCGGAAATATCTCAATCCTTTACGGAGGCAGCATGAATGCGGCAAATGCAGCTGATTTGCTTTCCAAGCCGGATGTGGACGGGGGATTGATCGGAGGAGCATCCCTGAAGTCACGTGACTTCCTGGACATCATTAAATCATACTAAAATCAATGGATTACCTGGAGTTTAAAATCAAATGTCTCGATGAATTTCGGGAAATCCTGATTGCCGAATTATCGGAAATTAGCTTCGATTCTTTCCTTGAAACAGAGGAGGGAATCGATGCTTATACACTTGAAGAGGGTTTTGACCGGGAAGCATTTAATGCTGTCATAGCCCAATACAAAGAGGAAGGTCAGCTTGTAGTTTCCGAAGGCAAAATGCCAAAAGTAAACTGGAATGAGGAATGGGAGAAAAACTACGACCCTATTCCGGTAGATGATCTGGTTTATGTTCGAGCTTCTTTCCATCCATCCGTTCCGGGTTTTCGGCACGAGATTGTGATCAATCCCAAGATGTCGTTTGGCACCGGACACCACGCAACTACTTTTCAGATGCTTCGCCATCAAGGACAGATCGACCATGTCGGCAAGCGCGTACTCGATGTGGGTTCCGGAACAGGAATTTTGGCGATCATGGCGGATATTTTGGGTGCCAAAGAAGTGGAAGCTTTCGACATTGACGACTGGTGCGTGGACAATGGAAATGAAAACTTTGACCTGAATCATGTCAAAACCAGGATGGGACTTGGGACAATCCGCGAGGTAGATCCGCAGGGACCGTTTGACATCGTGCTTGCCAACATCAATAAAAATGTTCTTTTGGACGAAATGTCCATTTATGCAGATTTGCTCGTTGATAAGGGATACCTGCTTTTGAGCGGATTCTACACAGAAGACGTCGCGGATTTGATGGAGTGTGCCACACCTTTGGGATTTACACTTCTAAAAGAAGGTAGCAAAGACAACTGGGCAGCTCTGATTTTGCAAAAAAACTAATATGACCGAATTGATAATTTATGCAGTACTTTTTGCAGCTCTAATGGGGCACTGCCTCTTTGCAAATATCATGTACAGGGCTGTTGATAAAGATCAAAGCTTGAAGATGAAGGAGAAAAATGACTGGAAGTTCAAAGCTCTTGTCTTTCCGGCGTACTTTTGGGGAAAGTACAAACAGCAGAAAACCCTGGGATAGGAATTTCTCCAGGAAGTTTTCAGATTCTTTTTGAACCCAAAAAGAACACTTTTTACAAATCACCCCCTCAAAATAAATAGTATACCAAAACCAACTCATGGAGTACGTCTGGAAGCAGAAGCCAAAAACCTCACCCAAAGCAATCGAAACTCTCGCAAGAGAAATCAACGTGAACCCAACTCTGGCGAACATGTTGATCAATCGGGGGGTGGAGAGTTTTGAGGAGGCAAAGGAATACTTCAGGCCCAGCCTAAGCCAATTGCACGATCCATTTCTGATGAAAGACATGGACCAGGCAATCTCACGGATCGAATTAGCCATTCAGAACGAAGAGAAAATTCTGGTGTACGGGGATTACGACGTAGATGGCACGACAGCCGTCGCGTTGGTTTACAGTTTCCTGACAGGATTTTATCCACATGTGGAATTCTACATTCCGGATCGATATAAAGAAGGCTACGGCATCTCTGAAAAAGGAGTGCGCCATGCAGCCGAAAGTGATTTTAAACTGATCATCGCTCTCGATTGCGGCATCAAAGCAATCGAAAAAGTGAAGCTCGCCAAAGAACTGGGCGTCGATTTCATCATTTGCGATCACCATACACCGGGAGAGTTTTTGCCGGAAGCAGTAGCAGTCCTGGATGCAAAGAGGGACGATTGCAATTATCCCTACAAAGAACTGAGTGGCTGCGGAGTGGGTTTCAAACTAATCCAGGCTCTCGCCAAAAAGCGGGGGATGGATGAGTCAGGACTTTATGCTTACCTCGATTTATTGGTGGTGAGCATCGCTGCCGATATCGTACCGATCACCGGTGAAAATCGGATCCTTTCTTTTTATGGATTGGATCGGATCAATAATACCCCAAGAGCGGGATTGAAAGCCTTGATTTTGCGAAGCCAAATCGAAAAAGAAATTGGTATTTCGGACATCGTATTCAAAATCGGCCCGAGAATCAATGCTTCCGGACGACTGGAACACGCGAAAGCATCGGTAGAGTTGTTGATTGCAACCGATCTGGAAGACGCTCTTGAACGAGCAAAGTTGGTGGATGAAGTCAATTTGACCAGAAGGAATTTTGACGAGAACATCACCAAAGAAGCATTCGAAATGATCGCTGCCCGTGAAGATTTGGCGGAGTGGAACTCGACAGTTTTATTCAAAGAAGACTGGCACAAAGGCGTGATCGGAATCGTAGCCAGCCGATGCATTGAAAAATATTATCGGCCAACCATCATCCTGACTGAATCAAATTCCAAAGCAACCGGAAGTGCAAGATCGGTGGTGGACTTCGATATTTACGAAGCGATCGCCGAATGTGCAGATTTACTCGACCAGTTTGGCGGACATAAATACGCAGCCGGTTTGACCCTACCAGTGGAAAATGTCCCGGCTTTCCAGATTAAATTCGAAGCTGTGGTGAAAAGCAGAATAGAAGAAATCCATCGCAAACCTGTGATTGAGGTGGATGACGAGCTGCTTTTGGATCAGATCAATTACAAGTTCTACAGCATTTTGAAGCAGATGGCACCTTTTGGTCCTGGTAATACAGAGCCGGTTTTCAGGATTTCAAACGTATTTGCCGAAGACGTCACTGTCTTGAAAGACAAACATTTACGCTTCAAAATCAATCAAGACGGACAAGTCACCACTCCTATTTGTTTGGGATTTGGGATGGCTGACCGCACCAAGGACCCGGATCTCACCACGGTCAATATGCTTCGTGGCAAAATGCGATTCGATATTGTAGCTGAAATGAGAGAAAATTTCTTCCGGGACAAATCCAGTTTGCAACTCTACGTGAAAGACATCAAATTTGACTGATATGATTCTTCGTGCCGAACATTTGGTAAAAATTTATAAAGGCCGCCGTGTGGTCAATGACATTTCTGTCGAAGTGAAGCAAGGCGAAATTGTCGGTTTGCTGGGGCCAAATGGTGCCGGGAAGACGACTTCTTTTTACATGATCGTAGGCTTGATCCAGCCAAACGAAGGCAAGATTTTTTTGGAGGACAATGATATCACCGGACTTCCAATGTACAAGCGCGCACAGCTTGGAATCGGATATCTGGCTCAGGAGGCTTCGGTTTTTCGGAAGCTATCTGTTGAAGAAAATATCATGGCCGTATTGGAAATGACTAAGATCCCAAAGAAAGAGCAGAAGGAGAAAGTCGAAAGTCTGTTGGAGGAATTCAGCCTGACTCACGTCCGCAAAAACCTGGGAATGGTGCTTTCCGGAGGTGAAAGAAGAAGAACTGAAATAGCCCGCGCTTTGGCTGTGGATCCGAAATTCGTCTTGCTCGATGAGCCTTTTGCAGGTGTGGATCCGATTGCTGTGGAAGAAATCCAGACTATCGTCGCCAAACTCAAAAATAAAAACATCGGGATCCTTATCACTGATCACAACGTAAACGAAACCCTTTCCATCACAGATCGCGCCTATCTGATGTTTGAAGGCCGCCTTCTCAAAGCAGGAACAGCCGAAGAACTTGCCGCCGATGAGCAAGTCAGGAAAGTCTACTTGGGTAGTAATTTTGTGTTAAAACGGAAAGTTTTTCATTAATGGAAGTCCTGAACACCTTTGTGGCCTGGCTCTTTAAAAGTCGTCTGGGTCAAATCGAAAATTTCAAACAAAACCCCATAACCATTCAGGATTCCATCTTTCGCCAGCTGATTGAAGCGGGAAAAAAGACGGAATTTGGAAAGGAATTCCATTTTTCGAATATCAAAACCTATGAGGATTTTGCCAGACAAGTGCCAATCAGCGATTACGAAGGACTGAAACCCTACATCGACAAAACGATGAAAGGAACTCAAAACGTAATCTGGAATACGGATATCGAATGGTTTTCCAAGTCGTCCGGCACCACTTCTTCGCGAAGTAAATACATCCCTGTGACCACCGAAAGTCTGGAGGAATGCCATTTTAAAGGCGGAAAAGATATGATCTCGCTTTTCCTCTCCAACAATCCTGATTCAAAAGTTTTCCTGGGGAAAAGCCTAACGATCGGAGGCACCCTGGAAACCAATCCTCTCAATCCGGAAGGAACTGCCCGGGCCGGAGATATTTCCGCAGTGATCATGCAAAACCTGCCGATTTGGGCACAATTCATCCGGACTCCATCCCTCGAAACGGCCTTGATGGGTGAGTGGGAAGCCAAAATCGAGAAGATGGCCACTGAGACGATGAATGAAAACGTGACGTCCATTGCTGGAGTTCCGACCTGGACGATCGTGCTGATTCAGAAGATACTCGAACTCAAAAAAGCCAAAAATATCCTGGAAGTTTGGCCAAATCTGGAGGTTTTCTTCCATGGTGCAGTGGCTTTCGGGCCTTACCGCAATCTTTTCAAGGAATTGATTCCTTCCGATAAAATGCAGTATATGGAAACCTACAATGCTTCCGAGGGATTTTTTGGACTGCAGGATCAGAAGGATTCCGATGAGCTTTTGCTGCTACTGGATTATGGGATTTTCTACGAATTCATTCCAATGGAAGAACTGGACAAAGAAAATCCTCAGGTGATTTCTCTGGCTGATGTGAAAGTTGGTAAAAACTATGCGCTGGTCATAAGTACCAATGCAGGCCTGTGGCGATATAAAATCGGAGATACTGTCAAATTCACCAGCACCTATCCATTTAGATTCCATATTTCCGGAAGGACCCGTCATTTCATCAATGCTTTCGGGGAAGAAGTAATCGTGGAAAATGCCGAAAAGGCGATTGAACTAGCCTGCGAGGCGACCGGAGCGACTATCGCAAATTTCACCGCAGCACCTGTTTATTTTGACTCCTCCGGATCAAAAGGAGCACACGAATGGGTGATTGAATTCCGAACCCCACCGGAAGATTTGAATCAGTTCAGGGATTTGCTTGACCAAAGCCTTCGAAAGATAAATTCGGATTACGACGCCAAGCGCTACAAGGATCTTGCGCTCAATGCGCCAATCATCCACCAAGCACCTGAGGGACTTTTTCAATCCTGGATGGCAAAAAGAGGCAAACTTGGTGGACAGCATAAAGTCCCTCGCCTATCCAATAACCGGGAATACCTCGATGAGATTTTGGGTATGATGAAGTGATTTTTGTTTGCTCCCCGATCTATTTAAAAGTGTGTTTGCTTTCGAATTCATTCGCTTTTTCAAGCGCTCCGTTGAACAGGTGATAACCGTGAATGAAGCGTTTATTTTAAAGAGATTGACTTTTGGTTAAATTCCTTTGTATTTAACCTTCTGCCAAGATTTATTTTTCAAAAATTTCAGGCAATCGATTTTAAAAATCCCACTATAACAACTTATGAAAATCAAACTTTTAGGAGGTGCCGGAGGAGAAGTTACAGGCTCTTGCTACCTGGTTCAAACTCAAAAATCCTCCATTTTAATTGATGCAGGAATGTTTCAGGGGAATAAAGAAACTGAAGCTAAAAATCAGCTTCCTGAAGGTGCGACACCGGATAAAGTCCAGGCAATCCTTCTGACCCATGGACACTTGGATCATACCGGAAGAGTACCGCTCTTGGTCAAGCATGGTTTCAATGGCCCGATTTACACTACGATTCAGACCCTTGAGCTTTCGCAGATCATTTTGCAGGACTCCGCCAGAATTCAAGTTGCTGATGCGCTACGTGAAAACCGAAAGCATTGGGAACCAGGGCAGCCTCTTGCAGAGCCTTTGTATAATACCGAGCATGTGGAATTCATGAACGAACTGGCGCATCCGGTTCCTTTTGGGGAATATATGCAGATCACCGAGGATATTTCGGCACGATGGATCGAAGCAGGTCACATGCTTGGTTCGGGGAGTATTGAGCTTGTAGTGCAGGAAAATGGTAAAAAGAAAGTGGTAGCCTTTTCCGGGGATTTGGGTCCATTGACTTTGCCCCTGCTTAATCCTTTTGAGCATTTTAATTATGCCGATTTGGTCTTTATGGAATCCACCTACGGAGATCGGGATCATAAATCCTACGAAGACACAGTCGCTGATTTTGAACGAATAGTGAAAGAAGTAAGCGAAACAGGAGGGAAAATCCTGATTCCGACATTTGCCATTGGACGGGCTCAGCAGATCATTTACCATATGGCAGAACTTTTCAATTCGGGCCGGATCAAACCTTTTCCCGTTTATCTGGACAGCCCAATGGCGCTAAAAGCGACAGAAGTGTATCAGAATCACCAAGACTTATTGGATGAAGAATTTCAGATTTTGAAGCAAAAGGGAGCATTTCCTGTGGACCTAAAATATTTTATCCCGAGCCCAACCGGGACAACTTCCAAAGCCCTGAATGAAATAAATGGACCTTGTATGATACTGGCAGGAGCAGGAATGTGTAACGGAGGGAGAATTCTCCATCACCTCATTCACAACCTGGGCAATCCAAATACCCATGTGGTCATCGTGGGTTTTCAATCTCAGGGATCATTGGGTAGAAAATTAGTTGAAAAAGCCGAGGTAGTGAGAATTTACGGTGAGGATGTGACGGTGAAAGCAAAAATTCACACCCTCAATGGATTCAGTGCTCATGCCGGACAGTCAGAACTAATGGAGTGGTTTAGCTACCTGGCTCCTTCAAATCCAAAACTGGTTCTGGTTCATGGGGAAAAAATACCAAGGGGAATTTTGGCAGATTTGATAGAAAGCAAATTTAAAATCAAACCGATTCTACCCGAAATCGGAGATGTAATCGAACTTTAAGTAAAAGGGAAGTTTACTTCTTTGTTGATAAAACCTGAAAATCGAGGGAAATGATGACAGGTTTTGAACTTATTCTACTCAAATCTATTAGTCCTGTTAGGGATCGAAAGCCCAAACTACTATGAAGGCGGAAGAGGAAGTTTTTGAAAGTGAAATAGGCATCACCATTTCTGTGCTGATGTCAGTCTACAATACTGAAATAGAGTTGGTCAAAAGAGCGATTGAGTCTGTCTTAATTCAGGATTTTCAGGATTTTGAATTGATCATTATCGATGATGGCAGCGAAAGCGAAACTCATATTCAGTTGCTGGAATACGTGGAAAAGATTCTCCACGAAGTGATTTACATCAGACACACAAATCGCGGGCAATCTCTGTCCATCAATCGCGGAATCTTAAACAGTAAGGGAAAATACATAGCAATCCTGGATGCAGACGATGAGTTTAAGCCAAATCATCTGAGCGCTTGCTTGGAAGAATTAGAAAACTTTGACTTGATCGCCTCCACCACTGACACAATTGTGGATGAGGAAGCGGATTATTTTGTGCCGGATAAGTTTGATTTTGACCGGCTGATCCATGTGGATGATTGCATTTTGTTTGCAACTCTTTTTGGAAAAAGGGAAGTATTTGAGAACATCGGGTTTGAAAGAAAATATGCTGCTGATGCCCATTTTTTTGAGCAAGCTGCCAAAAGCTTTAAGGTAAAAAAAGTTGATTTGCGCACCTACATCTACTACCGAAACAATCCTGATAGTGTCTGCTCCACACTTAAACGAGAAACTCAGCTTCTAAACTCCTAATGAATTCTCCTCCCGAGCTAAAGCAGCAAGTCGTCATGGCCAGTCTGATCACCGGCACCTATGATGTGAATCGAAACGAGATCTTGACTTCAGATGATTTTGAACTGGTGAAAGCATGGGCAGATTCGGTCCAAAAGGCGCGATTACAAGGAATTATTTTTCACAATGGTTTCTCAGAAGGAACCTGCAAAAAGCATCAAGATGAGAATTTAATTTTCATTAAATGCGAGGCAAGCGACTCATTTAATCCGAATGTATTCCGGTACTTTCTTTACCTGGATTTTTTGAAAAAGGCCGGAAATCAGATTACCGATCTCTTTTTAACTGATATTTCGGATGTTGTCCTGATCAGAAATCCTTTCGCAGAAAACCATTATTCAGAAAACCCAAAGTCTATTTTTTGTGGAGACGAACCGAAAATTTTGGAGAATGAATGGATGATGGATCACTCCGCACATCTCCGTTCCCGAATTCCTGATTTTGAGATGTACGAAAAGAATTTCGCCAATGAAACTTTGCTGAACTGTGGGATTATCGGAGGAAAAACTCCCTTGATGATGGATTTTTTAACCCGTCTTTGCGCAATTCATCAAAACCATAATCATGAAAACAAATCAGCTTTCACCGGTGATATGGGCGCTTTCAATTACCTGATCAGAACCCAATTTCAAAACCAACTCCAGCACGGATTCCCGGTCAATACAGTTTTCAAGGAATACCAATCCGATAGGGAAGATTGCTGGTTTCGCCATAAGTAAAGCGAACGGTCAAGAGCAAAAAAAAAGCGATCATCAGACCGCTTTTGCTGTTTCCATTTTATTGATAATATCCTCGTAATCGAGCTTGTTCCAGTTTTCGGTAATCAGCGGATCTGCCATCACTTTATTCATGACGGCATCCTGGATTTTACCCTGAGCATATGCTTCGGCATAACTCATGTCCGTAAAAGTCACCATCGTATAAAGCGGAATCCAGTCATTTGGATAGAGTTCGTGAAGCTTTGCCTCGATTCTCTTTCTGAGAAGGAACTTAGGATCGGCAACTGAATCACGCATTTCGACGAAGTTTTCCATCGCAAGCTGACAGATTGCATCTGTATCAGGTTTGCGTTTTTTCTGGAATTTCTCGAAGACAAGTCCCCATGAATTTGTCCCCAACTTGTCAATCAGACCATTCAGAATAGAGCAATCTTCAAATCCGCAGTTCATGCCTTGGCCATAGAAAGGAACCATCGCATGCGAAGCATCTCCAATCAGGAGGCTTTGGTCCTGAACCCAAGGATAGCATTCTACATTGATCAAAGCTGAAGTCGGATTTTTAAAAAACTCAGTTTTCAAATCCGGCATCAACTTGTAAGCATCGTCAAAATAATTGGTGAATACGATCTCTAAGTCACTTGCATCCTGGATCTTTTCGAAGCAAACTTTGCTTCCTTCGAAAGGCAAAAACAACGTGCAAGTGAACGATTTATCAGGATTGGGCAGAGCAATCAGCATAAACTTGCCTCTTGGCCAGATGTGCAGCGCATTTGGATCCATCGCAAAATCACCCGCGGCTGTTGCCGGGATGGTAAGCTCTTTGTATCCATGTGAAATATATTCCTGCTTGTAATTGAAGCGAATCTGCTTTTGCATCGCCATTCTCAGAGTGGAATAAGCTCCGTCAGCTCCGATTACAACCGGCGCTACAAATTTCTTCTCACCTTCAGGCGTTTCAAATTTTATTTCCTGGTTTCGAAAATCAAAATCCAGACACTTGTGCTCAAAGTTGATCACAGCACCTAATCGCTCAGCTTCTTCAGCAAGCAATTGATTGAATTTTCCTCTTGAAATGGAGTAAATCGCCTGGTCAGCTTTTCCGTAAGGGATAAATTTTGTCCCTCCATGCTCGTCGTGAACCTTGCGCCCATACATAGGAATCGCCAGAGGTTCCACTTTTTCTTTCAGCCCAACCTGCTCCAGACTTTTCCATCCTCTATGACTAAGGGCCATATTGATAGATCTTCCTGCTTCATTGTAGGGAGTTTTGCGCTTATCGGGACGCTTGTCGTAAATAGACACTTCAAGACCCTGACGCTTGAGATAAATAGCCATCAGAGATCCGATCAAGCCGGCGCCTAAGATGGTAACTTCATTTTTCTTCATTTGGATAGATTTACCCATGCTTCCTTTTAAGCGAATTTCTTCAGGGAATGTTCCAAAATCTTTGCGAATCGGAACACATCCAGGAAGCTGTTATATAGGGGTGTCGGAGCAAGTCGGATCACGTTGGGGTTTCTCCAGTCACCTACTACTCCTTGATTATACCATTCATCGAAGACTGCTTTACCTCCTCGATGAATGTGTAAAGATAACTGACAGCCTCTTTCCAAAGGATTTTTGGGTGTAATAATTTCCAAAATCCCTGATTCTCCGCTGATTTGGCGGATCAGGTATTCCAAATATGCAGTCAATTTCGCGCTTTTTGCTCTGAGATTTGCCATTCCGGCTTCCTGAAAAATATCAAGAGAGGCCTGATGAGCTGCCAAAGCCAGGACATTTGAATTGGCTAATTGCCAGCCGTCTGCTCCATACATCGGCACAAAACCTTTCTCCATTTTGAAACGCTCGCCCTCGTCATGTCCCCACCAACCTGCAAATCGAGGCAAATCCGCACGCTCCGCAAATCGCTCATGGACAAAGATGCCGGAGACATTTCCAGGACCTGAATTCATGTATTTGTAACTGCACCACGTGGCGAAATCAACATCCCAATCATGAAGCCTGAGATCCACATTTCCTGCGGCATGTGCCAGATCAAATCCTGCCAAAGCTCCAACTGAATGCGCAGCTGCTGTAATTGCTTTCATATCAAAAAGCTGTCCGGTGTAATATTGCAAACCAGCCATGTTGACCAATGCAAGCGAATCTCCCTGTTTTTGGATCTCCTCCACAATGTCCTCAGTTCGCAAAGTCTGCTCTCCCGACCTCGGCTTCAATTCGATCAGAACATCCAAAGGATCTAAACCATGAAACTTGATTTGGGTCTCCAGCATGTATTGATCCGATGGAAAAGCTCCTGCCTCCACGATAATCTTGTACCGCTCATTGGTTGGCTGATAAAAGGAAACCATCAAAAGATGAAGGTTGACCGAGAGATTATTCATCGCCACCACTTCGTGTTCCTGGGCTCCGACGATTTCGGCCAGTGCAGGTTTTGATTTTTTTCGAATATGATACCAGGCATCTTCTCCGTAAAAATGTCCGTCCACAGCCAAATTTGCCCAGTTTGCAAGCTCACGATCGATGTAATCCTTTACCGATTTTGGTTGCAAACCCAATGAGTTACCGCAGAAATAGATGGCTTCTTGTCCGTTTACCTTCGGAAAATGGAATCGCTCCCTGAAATGAGAAAGTGGATCCTGCGCATCCATTTCCTTTGCAAAAGCCTCACTGTATTGGAAAGTTGTTGAATTCATAGTTGGTTATTTCAGTTGCAAGGTGGAAAAGTATCAAAGTTGTAAGGTTGGGTTAATCAAACTTTTAACCATTCAACCTTACCACATTTCAACTTTTATTTCTCCATCACTGTCCCGCATTTTTTGCAGGTGGTATGCTCGGGATTGGACCAGAATCGCTCCATGATCGGTGGCAATTGGCCGACGATATCGTTGATTTCAGTGTACTCTTCGTATAGTTTATTTCCGCAGTTTTCGCAGTGCCAGATCAAGCCATCTTTCTCTCCGGCTCTCCTGTATCGCTCGATTACCAAGCCAATCGTGTTGGCAGGACGGCGGGGAGAATGGGGAACTCTCGGAGGCAAAAGGAAAATCTCTCCCTCTTTAATTTCAATATCGCGAGGCTTTCCGTCTTCGATGATTTTGAGTACTATATCTCCTTCTAACTGATAGAAAAACTCCTCTCCTTCGTCGTAATGATAATCTTTGCGGGAATTTGGGCCACCCACCACCATCACGATGAAGTCATCGTTGCCTTTGTAGATTTGCTGATTGCCTACCGGAGGCTTCAGTAAATGTCGGTTTTCGTCAATCCACTTCTTGATGTTAAAGGGTTGTGCTACGGCCATTTTGTTCTGATTTTCTGTTGGTGATTGAAAATAGTTGCTTCGAATCCATAAACCCGAAACTGAGCTAAAAGTATTAAAAATCACAGGCTTTTTTTGGTTTACTTTGCCCCAAAGCTCAAAAACCATGAATCTCCCGATTGTTGACATGCACTGCGATTTGCTTTCTTTTCTGGCTACAGTCCCGGGTGCAAATGCTTTCGCTCCCGATCAAATCGCCTGCGCTGTTCCGTGGCTCGTCAAAGGTAATGTCCGAATGCAAGTGATGGCCATCTATACAGACGTCCGTCCGGAAAGTACGATCCTGGCTAGCAGACAAGCTGCAATTTTTCAAAGACTATGGGAAGAGAACTCGAATTCATTGGCCTATGCCGGACCGGAATTTCTGGAGAATTGGGAAAAGCAAACTCAAGTCGGGATCATCGCTTCGGTGGAAAACGCTGCCGGTTTTGGAAATGAACATGCGAGTTGGGATGAGATTTATGCCCAATTCGACAAGCTTCTGGACCAAGTTGGAAAATTCGCTTACATCAGCCTGACGCACCACACCGAAAACAGATTCGGAGGGGGGAACTATACGGACGGCATAGGACTGAAAGATGATGGCAAGCGCCTGCTCGATTACATGGCAGGAAAGCAAATTCCCATTGATCTTTCTCATACCTCCGATTTGCTCGCAGAAGGAATTTTGAATCATATTGATTTGCAAAAGTTGGAAATTCCGGTGATTGCAAGCCACTCCAATTTCCGGTTTCTCTGGAATCACCGGCGCAATCTCACAGATGAATTTGCCAAGGAAATCGCCCATCGGGGAGGGATAATTGGGGTAAATTTCCTTCGGGCATTTTTGGATACGGATGTTCCCGAGAGGCTTTTCGATCATCTGCTTCACGGATTTGCCATCGGAGCCGAGAAGTCTGTTTGCTTTGGTGCTGACTTCTTTTACACCGGCAATTTCCCGGATCAAAGTCGGATTCCTTTCTATTTCCCTTTGGCAGAAAACGCAGGTAAATACCCTTCCATCCTGGATCATCTGGAAACCGATCTGGACAAAAATCAATTGAAGGATTTGGCCTATGGAAATGCCTTGAATTTTTACCGTAAACTCTGGAGCTGATGTCTTCCCATCATTTTGTCAAAGATCAGCAAGAGCCGGCCGTGTTTATTTTGAATACGGATGAAATTCATTTTGAGCAGGTTTCGGCCATGTTGGAGTGGGTGCCAACGGTTTTGGTAATCGAGGAAGCGCTGGATCGGGTTTTAAGTTGGGGAATCAAAATCGATGTGATCCTCGCCTCGGCAGAATTCCAAAAAGCCAATCCTCAACTTCTGGAAGAGCAATATCCCGTGAAATTTGTAACAGTGAACGAAGGGAACTTCCTGGATAAAGGCCTTCAATATCTGATCGAAAGCAATCACAAAGCAGTTCATCTGGTTGGAATTCCTCATCAAAAAGCACTTGAATTGGACGAGAAAACAACCCTGATGGATCTGACAATCGTGGACGGAGATTGGAAATATTACCCGGTGCGATCGGGGAATTTCAAGAAATGGTTTGCAGAAAGCACCATTCATATTCACGCCAAAGAAGGACTTCCGGTGGAAATCCGAAACTCGAATGGTGATCTGATTCTTCCGATTACCTACGCCACCATGATTGAAGTGCCGGAAGGAATTACCGAAATCAAAGCTCCCGGGCTGTTTTGGATCGGGGAAATGGTTATGTAAAAAATCGACGACAGACAACGGTCGACGGTCCACAGCAACTGCGTTTGGACTTCAATCCTCGCTTTATTTTCAAGATTTGTAATACAGAGAATTCATATCAGATAATTACCAAGACCTAATTTATAGCTGAGGCAATTCTTTCTTTCCCGTTCAAATCCCTCACAATCTTTACGTCCTTATATCCCAGCCTGGTCAGAAGCTCTGCTACCTCCGAACCGAATTTTTCATGAATCTCGAAATAGAGTTTGCCTCCCTGTTTCAGGAGTTGTTTTCCTTTTTCTCCGATCACTCTGTAAAAGAGTAGAGGATCCTTATCAGGAACAAAAAGTGCCAATCCCGGCTCAAAATCGAGGACATTGCTATGCATTTCTGATTTCTCAGATTCCGGCACGTACGGCGGATTGCTTACCAAAACATCAAGCTTTGGCACTTCCGGTATTTCGGTAAGAATATCACATTTCAGAAAAATGACATTTGACTTCAGCAACTCCCCATTGTTCCGGGCAACTTCCAAAGCCTTTTCAGAAATATCAATTCCATAAACCTCGGGCGATTTCATTTCCAGATCCAAACTTATCGGAATGCATCCTGTTCCCGTTCCGATATCCAGGATTTTCTGTCCGGCACCAGGATTTTCCTTGATGATGAGATGGACCAATTCCTCTGTTTCATTTCTGGGAATCAGAGTGTGTTCATTGACCAAAAACTCCCTTCCATAAAATGGACCTTTTCCCAAAATATACTGAATTGGCTCCCCTGCTTTCAATTTTTCAAAATCCAATTTGAGCGCTTCCGGCAAATCCTTTTCATCCAAAAAATGCATCATATCCACTCGCCGCAAACCCAAATGATGCTCCAGCAACCAATTGACCAGATTCTCCGCCTCTTCGGTGGAATACTGCCTGAGCTCTGCCGCCCAATGCTGAACAAGTTCCTGATAGTTATTTGGCATCGCTTTGTGATTGACTCAAATGTACTCAGCCTGAGTTTCTCCGGCAAAAAAGATACAATAGGCCAAGCCAGAACCGCTTTTACTCCAAAAAGGGCGAAGCTCAGGATTTCCCCTTACCTTTGTGGAGAATTTATCACCCATGAAACTACATAACAACACCATACGAGGCGTCCATACTGCTCTAGCGGCAATTTTTGAAGAAGGCCAATATGCAGACAAAGTCATCGAGCGCACGCTGAAATCTAATCCAAAATGGGGAGTTCGCGACCGCTCTTTTATCGCCGAAACGACCTATGAAATGGTACGTTGGTGGAGATTGATCAATTTCCTCAGCCCCTCAAAAGACTATTACGATCTCTTTGGTACCTATTGGTTGATGCAGGGTCACAGCCTTCCGCCTTGGGAGGAATTTGAAAGAATCAATCCTGATAAAATCAAAGGCAAATACGAGAAACTCGAAGATCCGGCGATGCTGGAATCAGTTCCTGATTGGCTTTTTAAGTTGGGAGAAAAAGAGTTGGGAGAAAAGTGGGAAGCAGAGATCCACAGCCTAAACCAGGAAGCTCAGGTGGTATTGCGGGTAAATACGCTGAAAACTACCCGTGAGGAACTCAAAAATACGCTTGCCGCGGATAACATCACCACGCATATCATGAAAGGATATCCTGATGCGTTGATTCTAGACGAGCGCCAGAATGTCTTCAGACATCCTTCTTTCAAAGCTGGATTATTTGAAGTTCAGGATGCATCCTCTCAGTTGGTCGCAGAAGCTTTGGCTGTTGAGCCGGGTATGCGCGTGATCGATGCCTGTGCAGGTGCCGGTGGAAAAGCGCTTCATTTGGCTGCTTTGATGGAAAACAAAGGAAAAATCCTGTGTATGGATGTGGAAGATTGGAAACTTCAGCAGACAAAATTGAGAGCAAGAAGAGACGGGGTATCGATCATCGAACCCAAAGTAATCGAAGGATCCAAAACCATCAAGCGACTCAAAGAATCTGCGGATCGATTGCTATTGGATGTGCCTTGCTCAGGCCTTGGAGTGCTTCGCCGAAATCCGGATACCAAATGGAAACTCAGCCCTGAATCAATCGAGAAAGTTCAGAAAACCCAACAAGAGATCCTTCAAGCTTATCCATCCATGCTCAAGCCGGGCGGACAGATGGTCTATGCGACTTGCAGTATTTTGCCTTCGGAAAATGAAGACCAAATCAAAAAATTCCTGGAAAGCGAAGTTGGAAAAGACTTTGAATTGATCGAAGACAAAAAAGTACTCGCTCAGGAAAGCGGATTCGACGGATTCTATATCGCCAGACTGAAGAAGAAAGAGGCTGCCAAGCAGATTTAATCTCTATCACATTTAAAATCAAAATCTTATTTTCTAGATTCATGAGATAAACCATCGTCTCATGAATCTGGAACTGATTTTTTCTATCGCCAACTCACTCGCATTCTTTAGCTGGATTTTACTTTTTGTCTTTTTCGAAAAGCGCTGGGTCTACCAATTGCTTTTTTCGGGAGTCTTTGTAGCAATGGGAATTGTCTATTTGATCTTCATCCTCAAAGGTCTGAGCGGAGAATCTCAGGGTGGATTTGACAGTCTGGCAAACGTAAAACTGCTTTTCACTAATGACGAGGCAGTTTTGGCAGGGTGGATTCACTACTTGGTTTTTGATTTATTCGTCGGGATGTGGATCTGTCAGGATGCTGCAAAGACCGGTGTCAATCGATGGATTTTACTTCCCTGTTTGATTTTAACCTTTATGTTGGGACCTGCAGGTTTGCTGCTTTACATCATCATCCGAGTTATTTATCTGCGAAAATTCCCCCAAGATCCTTATGCTGGCAACATGGTACTCTGAGTTAAAGAAGAGAAATCCACTTTTGGCAAAAGCCGGCGCGATTGGTTTCGCACTTGCAATTGGAATGGTTTTACTGTCATTTTTTGACCAACGAGAATTGCTCGGGGTCAGCGTTTGGAACAAACCCATCAAGTTTTTCTTATCTGTAAGCATTTATTTTTGGACGATGGGATGGCTGATGGAAGATCTCAATCAACCCAAAAAAGTCTCCCGTATCAGTCTTTTTATATTTGTATTGCTGACGGGGGAATTGGTAATCATATCATTTCAGACAATTCGCGGCGAGCAATCTCATTATAACATTAGCAGCTATTTAGATGCCGCCCTTTTCCAGCTAATGGGAATCATGATCTTTCTCAATTCAGTTGTTGCGGCTTGGGTTTTAGTGCTTTTCACTAAAGTCAAAACTCTTCCAAAAGGGTATTTGAGGGCGATCCAAATCGGATTGATCATCTTCTTAATCGCAGGATTTGAGGGATTTTTTATGGCAGGCAGGCTTGGTCACACCATCGGAGCTCCAGATGGTCAAGAAGGAATTTTCTTTTTGGGTTGGGCAAAAGCCTATGGAGATCTTCGGATCTTCCATTTTGTTGGTCTGCATTCTATCCAAGTTTTATCCCTGATTGGCTGGTATTTTTTCAAAGATCAACCCGGAAAAATCACAATTGTAGGATTGACCTACTTCATTTTGAGCAGCGGTACTCTTTGGATGGCCTTACAGGGAAAGGGCTTGTTTGGCTGAATCGACTGACCTCGATTTTGAAATATTATTTGATATCGGATCGATTTGGATCATCTTTTCCATATAATTTTTGCCGGCGACTGGTTTGGCATTGGATTTTGTATGTAACTTTGACGGGCAAATAGGGTTACCTACAACCAATATTTGCCATGAATCGAAATTCCGATAAGTTCCTTTACGAAGCACTCACCTACGACGATGTGCTTCTGGTCCCAGGGTATTCTGAAGTCCTCCCACGCGACACCAATACCTCCACCCAACTCACCAAAAAAATCAGGTTAAACATTCCTCTGGTTTCCGCTGCTATGGACACGGTTACTGAAGCTGAATTGGCGATTTCCATGGCTTTGGAAGGCGGGTTAGGATTTATTCACAAGAATATGTCGATCGCTGATCAAGCCGCTCAAGTTCGCAAAGTGAAGCGTTCGCAGGCAGGAATGATTTTGGATCCGATCACTCTTCACATCGATTCTAAGGTTCGTGATGCCGAAACGATCATGCGTGAATTCCACATTGGAGGTATTCCCGTGGTGGATGAGCACAAAGTATTGAAAGGTATTATCACCAATCGTGACCTGAGATTCATCAAGGACCAAAACAGGTTGATTCGTGAAATCATGACAAAGGATAACCTGATCACGGCAAAATTCGGAATCTCGCTGGCTCAGGCTGAAGATATTCTGCAGGAATACAAAATCGAAAAACTTCCGATAGTAGATGACGAGTACAAACTCACCGGTCTGATCACATATAAGGACATTCTGAAAAGAAGAGATAAGCCAAATGCCTGCAAAGACGAATACGGAAGACTTCGTGTCGGAGCAGCAATTGGCGTGACGGCTGACATTGTAGAAAGAGTGGAGGCGTTGATCAATGCCGGCGTGGACGTGGTTTCGATCGATACAGCTCACGGACATTCCAAAGGTGTAATTGATACGTGCCGAAGAATCAAAACTGCATTTCCTGATTTGGAAGTGATCGTCGGCAATATCGCAACTCCGGAAGCTGCCATCGCTTTGGCTGATGCAGGAGCTGATGCAGTGAAAGTCGGTGTTGGTCCGGGTTCTATCTGCACCACTCGTGTGATTGCAGGTGTAGGTGTCCCGCAACTTTCGGCAGTATTTGAATGTGCAGAAGCACTGAAAGATCGTGGCGTTCCGGTGATCGCGGATGGCGGTATCCGTTATTCAGGAGATCTGGTAAAAGCGATCGCTGCAGGCGGAAGCTCAATTATGATCGGTTCTTTACTTGCCGGAACAGAAGAAGCTCCGGGTGAAATGATCATTTTCGAAGGAAGAAAATTCAAATCATATCGAGGCATGGGCTCTCTGGAAGCCATGGAGTCAGGTTCCAAAGACCGATACTTCCAGGATGCTGAAGAGAATATCAAAAAGCTGGTTCCGGAAGGAATCGTAGGCAGGGTGCCTTACAAAGGTTTGGTTTCTGAAGTATTGTACCAACTTGTCGGCGGACTGCAGGCAGGAATGGGATATTGCGGAACAGCAACAATCGCAGACCTTCAGAAAAACGGGAAATTCGTAAAAATCACCGCTGCCGGAATGAAGGAATCTCACCCACACGATGTAAGTGTGACTCGGGAAGCTCCCAATTACAGCACCAAATAATCAGCAATAAAAAAATCGGCTCAACGCCGATTTTTTTTTGTCTAAGGACATGAAGCTAGCTGTTAACTTCAAAACTCACATCCCATTCCTCCACCACTTTCACCAATTGCAGAAAATCGGTGTGAAATGGATTGATCAACAAGTTATGCTCTGTTGGATAGCTCTTGATGGGAATTCTGCAGGATGGCACTTTCAAAATAGGAGAAATCATTCCTTTTGCCCAAGCAGTTCCAAATTCCTGAGTGGAGCGAGGATGGGGTCTGTTTTTCCAATCAGCGGGAAGTTGACTCGCATCGAGTTCTGGGATTTCCCCGTCGATTTCCAGGGAGATCAGTTTCCAGGAACTTTGAGTGACCACCGGACCCTTGATGCTGAGCAGTTCGAGGAAATTCAAGGAACTGATGCTGCAGGCATAAATCATCGGTGTGCCGAATTGATTCCAGCGACCCGGCGCCATTCCATAGCCCAAACCACTTCTGCCAGACAATGCTTCAATGAGCCTGAAATAACGCATTGATCAGAGGATATTGCCCCAGGAAATCGCCTCAAGCGCCTGATCCACCAACTCAATCCCGTAAGGATTCTTGAGGAGAATCGATGGCTTTTGCTGACCCAAAGATGAATTGGGAGTGTGCAACCATTCTGAAAGCAGAGCCTCCGAACCAAATATCCGAATGCCTTTGGCGATTATCTGATCCATCTCTAGCAGGTTTTTGGTGAGTATCTTGGTGAGCTTACGGTCTTCTTTTTTCCAGCGAAAAAGCGTGCTGGGATCAACCTCCAGCAAATCCGCAATATCAGACTGGGTATACTCCAGAAAATCAAATAAGACTGAAGTCTCTTTGAAATCGAGTGAACTGGAGTAAGCCTCAACGGGCTCATTGACTACTGAAGGTGAATCCTGAAAAAAATGATAGGGCTTCTTGCCTGTCTCTAGAATCTGATCATTAGACTCTCCAAAAGAAATCTTCCAGGTATGTGTCATAACTCAATCATTTAACACTCTAATTTACAATATGTTTTCTGATTTGCAATATTCAATTCCTTTATTTGCAATAGATTGATTTAAAAAAGTAAATTTTGGGAAATGCTCTTTTCAAGCCCAAAAGACTAATCCTTTCCCAATAGCTTTTTGATCTCATAATCCTGTAAATGCGCATTAAGCCAACCGGCTTCGAGAATTGCTCCATATTTTTTGTAGAAATTAATCGCAGGTTCATTCCAATCGAGCACTTGCCACATCATTCCCGTGCATTTCGCTTCGAGGGACTTTGCCATGACTTGGTCAAAAAGCAGCTTTCCTGCTCCATTTCCACGCTCAGACTCTGTGACAACTATATCTTCGAGATACAATCTTTTCCCCTTCCAGGTACTGTACCGATAATAATAGACGGCGATTCCGATGATTTCGCTTGTGGTGTTTTTCACACAAACATAAAATCCATAGACCGGATTGGGACCAAAACCGTCCTCCTTCATCAAGTCAAGAGTGTTCGTTACTTGCTCGGGCGCTTTTTCGTACAGCGCAAGTTCCTTTATCAATTCCAATACTCCGGGGAGATCTTCAATTTTCCCTTCTCTTAATGAATACATAGTCAAATTTGTAAATATGTGTAATTTGGTTTTCCCCTTTCCGAAGGGCTAAATTTAGTCAAATCAATTTAAGAATGTTTTTAGCGATCGACGCCGGCAATTCAAATGTAGTCTTTGCCCTTTTTGATGAGAAAAGTGGCAAATGGACCAATCAATTCCGGTTGGAAACTAATACCCCGAAACTGATTTCTCAACTCGGGAAAAAGGTCCCTTTGTATTTTCTGGAGCATGGAATCCATACTTCAGATATCAAATCAGTAGGTTTCAGTTCGGTGGTACCGGAAATCAACCCCATCATTCAGCAGTTTTGCCAGGGATATTTTGGGATTGAGCCTTATACGATTTCTGCGAAAAGTTATGATTCAATCCCTGTCCGATCACTCCGGCCAAATGAAATCGGTACCGATCTGATGTGTAATGTGATGGCAGCTTATTCGAAGTACCTAAAACCGGTTATCGTGGTGGATTTTGGGACGGCGCTGACTTTCACTGCAGTGGATGCAGATGGGCAGATTTTAGGAATAAATATCGTCCCGGGACTGAAAACAGCGATAAAATCCCTTTTCACAAACACTTCAAAATTGCCTGAAGTCAAACTCGAACTTCCCGAATCAGCTTTGGGAAAAGACACGATTCATGCGATTCAAGCAGGTATTTTATATGGCTACACGGGCTTGGTCAAGGGGATGATTGAGACGATTAAAGCAGAAACCAAGCTTGAATTTACCATTGTGGCGACCGGCGGATTAGCAGCGATTTTGACTCCGTTGAAAGATACTTTTAATGACATCGACCGAAACCTGACACTGGAAGGATTGAGGTTGATAACGGAAGCGAATAGTTAAAGCACTTCACACTTCAACACCAAATTCGGGTCCGGGCAATTGGACTTATAAAACTCCAGATTCTTTTTCGCGGCCACTCCGGGATAATCACCAACATTCCCCTGCAAATCCCAGATCAACTGGAAATGCAAATGTGGCGGCCAATCTCCATTCTCTGGAAAAGGCCCGACATGACAAAGCAAATCTCCGGCTTTGACTTCCTGTCCAACTTCCAATCCATCCAAGTCTGAAAGAAAAAGATGGCCATAAAGCGAGAAAAGCGACTTCCCTCCAACTTCATGCTCCAGGATAATGGTTGGTCCATAATTTCCAAACCCAGCATTGTCCTGAAAACTGTGGACTTTCCCGGCTAACGGTGCATAAACCGGAGCCCCTGCTTCCGTCCAGATATCAATTCCCAGGTGGATATTTCTGAATTCAGATTCATCCGACCTGAAAACTTCACTTCTCCGATAAATCGCCCGATTCTCGAGGTAGCCGCCAATTCCGTATTTCTTGCCATTCCTTTTTATCCGGTCAAAAACGTAGGTATCAAAGCTTGCTGTATCGCCTAAGTCCAGTTTCAGCAAATCGGAATTCTCATCACTGAAATCCAATTTCATCGTGTTCTCAGCAGTCAGCGCTTCCCCCATTACAGGGAAAAAATCCAGGTTGGTCCATTTCATCGTGTGAAATTAGGGAAAGCGAATTGACTTGAAAAATAAGATTCGGAGATTGAGAGACTTGGAGATTGGAGATAAATCCCGATTCTCAAAATCTCTTTTCTCTTAATCTCTCCATTTAGTTATTTTCAACCCATGGAAACAACCTTCCCAACCCTCTCTGATATCCGTGCAGCTCACGCCCGCATCCAGTCTTTCATCCACCGAACTCCGATTTTAACTTCGACTGCAATAAATGAAATAGCAGGCTGCGAGATATTTTTTAAATGTGAGAATTTTCAGAAAGTGGGAGCTTTCAAAGCACGAGGCGCTGCGAATGCGGTCATGAAACTTACTCCTCAGGAGCGCGCAAAAGGCGTGGCCACGCATAGCTCCGGAAATCATGCGGCGGCATTGGCAAGAGCGGCATCTGTGGCGGGGATTCCATCCTACATCGTGATGCCATCCAATGCTCCCGAGATCAAGAAGAAAGCGGTGAAAGGCTACGGCGGTGAAATCATCGAATGCGAACCTAATCTCAAAGCCAGGGAAACTACACTGGAAGCAGTGGTCGCACGAACCGGAGCAACGTTTATTCCGCCTTACGATTACCTGGATGTGATCGTGGGACAAGCCACTTGTGCGCTCGAATTGATGGAAGATCAGCCGGATCTTGATATCATCATGGCTCCTGTCGGGGGCGGAGGATTATTGGGTGGAACTGCTCTGACTGCTCATTATCTGAATCCGAATGTGGAAGTAATCGCCGGAGAACCTGCCGGAGCTGATGACGCATTTCAATCTTTTCATGCCGGAAAAATCATTCCTCAAACCGGACCCAATACGATCGCAGATGGTCTTCTGACTTCCCTCGGAAAGCTGAACTTCGAACTGATCCAAAACTACGTGGATGATATTTTGCTGGCTACCGATCCGCAAATCATCGAAGCCATGCGTCTGATCTACGAGCGAATGAAAATCGTGATTGAGCCATCCTGCGCCGTTCCGCTTGCTGCTTTGCTGGCAAACAAAGGCAGATTTGAAGGCAAAAAAGTCGGAATTATACTTTCAGGTGGAAATGTGGATCTGGGAAAATTGCCTTTTTGAATTTTCTATTTTAAGCAAATAAAAGCGAGCATTTCATTCAGAATTATTAAGCAAAGACTATAAAATAATTTTGTGAAGCTGCACTTTTTTGTAAAATAAAACAGCTTAAAATCTTGAGATTTTAAGCTGTTTTATTTGAAAGATTCTAACGTTGGGAGATTCTTTTTTTGATATGAATTTCAAACCCCAACATAAGACATTTTAAATTATTCATCCCGCGAAACACGGATATGAACTCCATAAAGTGAGATCAATTGGTTGTAATTAAATCTTTTATTTGAACAGAAATCCTCAGGTCGCAATATTAACAATCGAGTTCTTTTTTGTTCCAAATCAACCCAATCTTTGTAAGTAAGTTCTGAACTAAAAAGGAAATTTTTTTTCATTAGCTCCGAATACTTAATTGTTAAAACTTCATATGGTGACTCATCAGGAACTTTCCTGTTGCTAAGTAAAACCATCTGATTGTTTTTGAAATTGTCAAAAACAATAGCGAATTGACCAAGTTCTTCAATATGGTAACCTTCTTTCCAATATTTACAATCATCAAGAATCAAAATCTTTGTCTCCTGTTTTACTAGGAGTGACAAGCAGAGAATAGGTATAATTATTAATTTCCACATGGTTTTGATAATACGACTTACGCCTAAAGAGTTAATTTGCTGATTGCTTGTCAGTTTTGATTAAGAAAAAGCAAGTTCAATTTCGTGGACTAAATCCCACGAGTCTTCGTGTTTTTCAAATATTTTGAGATAGAGCGTATAATTAGGCCCAAAAACTACGCTTTCCAGTATTATGCCATAAAGTTCCTGATCAATTCCCTCTGAGATTATGGGAAAGGAATAGGAATAAATCGTTTTCAGATATTCCGGGACTTTGGATTTATTCAATTCTCTTTTGCAATCCAATGAATGCAACTTAACCTTGGAAGGATGTTTTGATTTTAGAAAATCGTCAATTTCTTGTCGCTGATTTTCATCAAAAGTTTCATCCAAATCATATTTTTCTTTTTGACCTGCAAAATTTTTATTCTTTGGGTTAAGATTTTCATAGGAATCATATTCAGCATTCCATGGAATAAACTCCTCATTGATTAATGCATAATCTTCAATCCCACAGGCAAGAAAATTGATCAGATCATATTCTTCCTTTCGGTCATTCTTGATCTCCAAAGATCCAAGCAGAACAAAGCTTGCTAAGAGGATTTTTAAGGAAATCAGCATATTCATCAATCGTTCATATTTACGTCCATGCGTTTATTTCTTAAGTAATTCCAATTAATGTTTCATGTATCAAAACCCAATTTTCCTCGTCTAACCTGTAAATTTTCAATAATTTTTCCCCACCATCGCCACCAGACCAGGAAGACCTTACTATAATCAAACCATATATTTTGTCTCCAATTCCTTTCTGAATAATAGGGTAAGAAAGGCTGTAAAAACCATTCATGTCCGAATCTGACACCTTATCTTTTTCGAAAAACACTTTTTGATCATTCACCAATTCCCTTTCAATTTTCTCAGGTTTTAAACTCTTGGCTTTACCCTCGATTTCAATCTTTTGTGGATTTGAGAACAAACTATCCAGATTGAAGTTCTTGGTTGGATCGAGCATATCCTGCGAGCAGGCCAATGAATATTCCCCATAAGAAGTGAATTTTCCTCTTGGAGGAACCAGAAATTTTTCGTTCAAGGAATGATCTCTATAATCGGATGTAAGTTTATTGATAAGGCTATACTCCAGACTTTCCTGAGAAAATGTTTGTCCTGAAATCAGGAAGAATAAATTAAGAACAAGAAGAGACTTGAAGAATGACATTGGCATTTTTTTCTGGGTTTAATTTTCAGGTCTAATTGAATTCATAATAGTGTATTCGGCCTATCCCTTTTTCAGGACTATGATTCGGGAAGAATTTATTAGCCCTCAAAATTCCGAGAATTGCCCAAAATTAAACCCCTTCAGTTTTCGTCATTAATATCAAAACTGATTTCAAGAAACAACTTAGTTAATATTCAACGGTCTTTTTAAAAAATCAAAGATCTCCTTAAAAAAATAATTGTTCTTCACTTCCCAGCAGAAACGAAAAACCTCCTCAAATCCTGTGATCTAAGGAGGTTTCTTCTTCATTTTATACTAACAAGATTGGGATTTCTCTCTCTAATCTGGCCAAATTAATACTTCATAAATCGGTCACCCTCACCCGTCATTCCTCACTTCTTACTTTCCTTCACCGCATGGTGCGCCGCTCTCGCTGCAAATGCCATATAAGTCAGCGATGGATTCTGAGTGGAAGTGGATGTCATCGAGGAGCCGTCTGTCACGTACACGTTTGGCACGGAGTGCAACTGATGATTCCCATTGAGAAGGGAAGTCTTTGGATCGCGACCCATTCTGACTCCACCCATTTCGTGGATATCCAGTCCGGGAGCACGTTTATCATCGCGAGTTTGAATATTGGTGAAACCGGCTTTTTCGAACATTTCGGTCATCTGCTCCAGATAATCCTTGATCATTTTCTCATCGTTGTCGTCGTATGAGATGTTGATTTTCAGCTGAGGCATTCCAAATGGATCTTTGAGATTGGTATCCAGGGCTACATAATTGGTTTCCTTCGGAATCGTCTCTCCCATCATGTGTGAACCTACATACCAAGGACCGTACTTATCCGGATTCAGAAGGTTGTTTTTCAAGTCCATTCCGATCGCATCCGTTTCAGATCTCGCTCCTCTTCCTGCGGAAAATCCTGCCGCATAGCCTCGCAGGAAATCAGTTTCCTGCTTTTCCACATTTCTGAATCTAGGGAAATAGCCGCTTGTAGGTCTTCCGCCCGAAGTCGTATATTCAGCATGTCCTTCGTATTCAGCCGAAACACCGGCGCGATAGTTATGAAATGCTACATATTTTCCCAGCAATCCACTGTCATTTCCCATTCCGTTCGGGAATCGATTGGAAGTGGAATTGAGGAGAATCAGGTTTGAATTCAGGGCTGCTGCATTCAGGAAAATCACCGGAGCATAAAATTCCTCCATTTCCTTTGTGGTAGCGTCGATGACTCTTACTCCGGTTGCCAATCCTTTTTCTTCATCGTACATGATCGAGTGAACCACCGCATCAGGACGAAGAGTCAAATTGCCCGTCTTCAACGCCCAAGGAATCGTCGATGAATTGGAACTGAAATATCCTCCGAAAGGACAGCCTCTCTGACAAAGATTCCTGTTTTGGCATTGTCCGCGTCCTTGCTGCGCAAAATGCTCCAAGTTTCCATTGATATGAGCACATCGGGATGAGATCATGTGGCGACTGCCTCCGTAATTTTCCTTCAGCTTCTCCTGAAAGTATTTCTCCACCACGTTCAGCTCGTAGCCAGGCAAAAACTCACCATCCGGTAAAGTCTTTATTCCGTCTTTATTCCCGGATACGCCTGCGAATTTTTCCACATGGCTATACCAGGATTCCAAATCCTTGTATCGAATCGGCCAATCGACCGCAAAACCATCTCTTGCCGGTCCTTCAAAATCATATTCTGACCAGCGCTGCACCTGTCGGGCCCAAAGCAGGGATTTCCCCCCAACCTGATAGCCTCTGATCCAGTCAAATGGCTTTTCCTGTACATAAGGATGCTCATTGTCTTTCACAAAAAAGTGCATCGCATCTTCCCGGAAAGCATAGCATTTACTTACAATCGGATTTTCATCCTGTATCTTTTGGGGTACCTGACCTCTATGCTCAAACTCATAAGGAAGCATATTGGTGGTCGGGTAATCCTTGTTATGCTCCACGTTTCTTCCACGCTCAAGCATTAATGTTTTTACTCCTAAGTCACACAATTCTTTTGCTGCCCAGGCTCCGCTGATTCCTGAACCAATCACAATCGCCTCGTAGGTTCGCTCTTGTTGACTGCGAATATTAAGATTAGCCATTGATTCTTGGTTTTTGAAGATCTGAGATGAGTACTGCGCCATTGTATTCTCCTGGAATCAGGGAATAAGGCATAATTTCACTTTGGATGTATTCGGATGCCATGTAGCCCTGAATCGTGAATCGTTTGGTCGTGTTGAGGAAGTAGGTCAAAGCCTTGTTTTCATCACCTTCCAGCTTGGTGCCGGCCAGGATTAATTCTTCCTTCTCTTTGGTAGAAAGCTTATCATACTGCTTTCCGGCTGTGTTTTTCACATAATCAGGAAAAGCCGCCAAACCGGTTGTAAACTGAGTTTGATTTTCAGCGGTCATGCAATCGTTGACCATCACGAGGATAAAATCTGGCACCTCGATGTCGAGTGCCCCTTTGATTTCTCCGGCAGGAATAATGGTATTGGAAATTTCCCCCAGAAGTTTTTTCTGAGAAGCGGTCACCTTGAGGTTTTCGTAGGCGGCAAGGATATCATCCGAACTGAAGTCACAGGAAGGAATCATCACCAATCCCCCGGAAATCAACGCCAGATGCCTGAGAGCTATCCGTCTGTTCATGGGTTTAAATTTTGGGTGGTTTGCAATTGAATTCAGAAAATAGGGATTTTTATTTCAATAACCCATGAATCTGTACCAATGTAAAATTATTGGAGATCAACGGGTCAAAATCCCGATTTCACCGAAAGTAGCAGGTTTTCCATCGGCAGTTTTCACGGCTTTGAGGCGGATAAATCTGGCCGAAACCGACCCAAATCGTACTTGCTGCTCGATTGGGCTGTTGACAATATTGGAAAATTCTCCGGCTGCGATTTCTTTCCAGGACTTTCCATCCAGACTGATTTCGAACGAATAATTCGTGATAAATCCACTCGGATATCGGGCTTGCATGGGCAGGTAAGTAAATCCTTTCAGCTCGATATTTTCTCCCAAATCAAGGGAAAGCAAACCGTTTGGACTTGTCCAAAAACTTCCCGCATTCTCATCAATCGCCTTTTTGGCATCGACTTCAAGCGGTTTCCAATTTACTTTTGGAAGATCCAACTCGATTCGAATCGGTTCACTTATTTCTCCGGAAACCGGATCAAACGAAGCAGCCATCAACGTCAACGCCTCGATCACTGCGATCGGGGATTCATACTTCTGACTTTCCTTGCCCGGTGTACTTCCATCGAGCGAATAGAAAATCTCCAACCCTGAATCGGGCGAAACCAACTCGACTGTCCCATCGGTTTTTCGGGAAATGCTCGGGGCAATCAGGAGTTTTGGCGCATTGTAAATTCCGACTTTCGAAATAAGCGGAATATCCTTTCCGTCCAGAAATTTGATACGGATTCTTTGCGCTTTCACATCGTCAAACCGAAGGATTCGCTTGTAGCCAATCGTGGTCGCTTCTGCGATTAATTCCCATTTTCCAGCAACTTCTCTTTCCAGGGAAAAAGCTTTTACCCGCTGACCAAGTGGCGTATATTCCTGAAGCAAGAGTCGATTGAAGCTGATTTCTTTTCCAAAGTCCAGAATCAAATCTGATTGAGTAGCTCCGTCTTTCAAAGTCCAGTAGGTTTGATAATCTTCATCCAAGACATTTTCGGCTGTGTAGCCTTTGCCCCGATCTCCGCTTGCTTCGATTTCCGCAAAACTTGCAAGATTCAACTCGAAGTCTTTTTTGACTTTTTCTCCAAATCTCAGAATTGCTGCTTCGTCATTCTCATGAATCAGGCCTCGGGTATCCACCGGAAAATTGATCAACAAAGAGCTGTTTCGACCGATGCTGTTGTAATATATCTCCAGCAACTGAGGCAAGGTTTTGACTTTATGATCCTCGTATTTATGATAATACCATCCCAGTCGGATCGAAACATCCGATTCAGCCGGAACCCAATGTGTGCCATTTTCTTGTCCAGGCGCATATTTCTCGGGATAGTCCGGCATGCCGGCATAGACCGAATCGCGCATCAGATTGGACCAGGTGGTTTCATAGGCGAAGCCATGTTCATTTCCCACCCATCTCACATCCGGTCCGCCATCGCTGAACATCATCGCACCGGGTTGCAGCTCCCGAACTAGCTCGTAAACTTTTGGCCACTCGTAGTAAGTCAGCTTATCCACCATCCGCTGCTCGTTTGCCCCGCCGTAATATCCATCACCGCCATTCGCTCCGTCAAACCAAACCTCGTAGATCTCCCCATAATTCGTCAGCAATTCGGTCAGCTGATTTCGCATATAAGTGATGTATTCCGGCTTACCATAGTCGGGATGATTGCGATCCCAAGGCGAATAATAAATCCCGAATTTCAATCCAAATTCCTTGCAGGCATCCGCTAACTCACGGATCAAATCGCCTTTTCCATCTTTCCATGGGCTGTTTTTGACCGAGTGCTCAGTATAGGCCGATGGCCAAAGCACAAATCCATCGTGATGCTTTGCGGTGATGATGAGACCTTTCATTCCCGCTTCACTCGCAATCCTCGCCCATTGTCTGGGATCCATTTCGGTTGGATTGAACATCTCCGGTTTTTCATCCCCAAATCCCCATTCCCGATCCGAGAAGGTATTCATGTTGAAATGCACAAAACCATAGTATTCCAATTCCTGCCATGCTATTTGTCTGGGTTCGGGCACCGGCAAAACAGGAGCCGGAGGAGCGGTCTTTTCCTGGCAAAAAGAAAGCAAAAGAAGGAAAGCAGGCCAAATCAATTTCTTCATATTTCTTGTTTATGGTAGAATACTAAGAATTTTGAGCCTTAATGGAAAGCAATTAATGACTTTCTGTCCCCGGACTTTACCTTTGGTGACAGGGCCCACATTTTCTCCGAGATAAACCTTGTAATTTTCACCCATGAAAAGAATTATTATCCTCCTTGCTTTCTTCCTCAGTTTTGGGCTTCATGCCCAAATCCAACTCCGAATACTCGATTCTTCCAATCTCACTCCGCTGGAAAATGTCCGGGTCAGAATTCCGGAAGGCAAAATTCTTTTGAGTGATTCCGAAGGAAAAATCTCAATAGAATCAACAACTCCTCTGCTCATTCAATTTTCCAGGGAAGGATACGAAAACTTCCAAAAGGAATTTACTCCCGGAGCTGAGCAGGAAGTGCTTTTGGTTTCAAAAATCATCAATCTATCTGCTGTGACAGTTTCAGCTTTCGAGAGCGAAAGACCACTTTTACAGCAATCAGCTTCCATTAGTTTGGTTGGGGAGCGCGATTTCAACCGGTTCAATGAAACTTCAATTGTCAATTCTTTCAATACCAAACCGGGAATCAGAATCGAGGAGCGCGCTCCGGCCAGCTACCGGATTTCGATACGGGGAAGTTCGCTTCGCTCTCCATTCGGGGTGCGAAATGTAAAAGTCTATTGGAATGAGGCTCCCTTTACTTCTCCTGACGGAACAACTCCTTTGAACTTGCTTGACCTGACAAACATCCGAACTGCTGAAGTGATCAAAGGTCCATCGGGAAGTATTTATGGGGCAGGAAATGGCGGAACAATTTCCTTGAACAGCAAAGCAAATCCGCAGGGTGGAAGAATTTCAACAGACTTTACGACGGGAGATTTTGGATTGAGCCGATACAGACTTGGAATTTCTCAGCAAGTGGGCCAAGGTGGTTTTGATGCCTCTTTCGTCACCCAAAAATCTGAAGGCTACCGGGACCATTCGGCAGTAGATCGTCAGGTTTTTCAATTAGGAAGTTATTTCCCCGTTTCAGAAAAGCAGGAAATCCGAACCCAACTCCTGATCTCAGATTTGGACTACCAGATTCCGGGTGCACTGAATGAAGCTCAGGTGGCAGAAGATCCAACCCAGGCAAGACCGGGTTCGGTCAATCAAAACAGTTCGATTTCACAGCAATCGGTATTTGCATCCATAGGTCAGTTGTATCGCTTTTCCCCAAAAACGAGTAACAATACCATCCTTTATGTGCAGACAAATGACTTCGAAAATCCATTCATTTTGGATTACAAGAAGGAATTGGGGTTTGGATTTGGCGGAAGAACACGATTCACGCACGACGGAGCATTGGCAGGAAAACCGCTTCGCCTGACCGGCGGTGGTGAATACCAAACCAGTTTGACGAATGCCCAGAATTTCGGAAACAAAGCGGGAGTTGCGGATACAATTCGCTTTGCCGATAAGCTTCGCGCTACCCAGGCATTTCTATTTCAGCAGGCTGAATGGGAGTTGACAGAAAAATTGCTTTTCACCCTTGGCCTGAGCGAAAACTTCTCAAGTTTTGAGATCGACCGACAAGTAGATGCGACAGGCGGGAAGACCGGACTTCAAACCCGAAAATTTGATCCGATTGTGATTCCTCGGGTTGCACTGAATTACCAATTCAATGAATATTCCTCAGTATTTGGAAGCGTTAGCAGCGGTTTTTCACCACCTACGATTGATGAGGTTCGCACGAATGAAGGAAGCCTGAACCTGGATTTGGAAGCAGAGCGCGGAATAAATTATGAAATAGGCTATCGAATGGGCAAAAACCGATTCAATGCTGATGTCAGCGCTTTCTATTTCAAGCTTGATGAGACGATCACCACTTTTACAAATGAGCGGGGCGTGGTCTTATTCAGAAATGCAGGCTCGACAGATCAGAAAGGAATTGAAGCAGCTTTGGATTATGCCTTTGTGAAAAATACTTCTGGCTTGATCCGTGATTTGAGTTTGGGTACAGCCATCACGATTTATGATTTTGAGTTTAAGGACTACAAAAAGCAGGATAACGATTATTCAGGAAATGCACTGACCGGAGTTCCTCCTCAGACTTTTGTCACACGATTGGATTTGAGAACGGGACCAGGGTTTTACCTGAATCTTACCCATCAATATGTGGACGAAATTCCATTGAATGACGCTAACACGGTTTATCAAGACGCTTATAATCTTGTCAACCTGAGAATCGGCTGGTCTAAATGGATCGGTGAAAACTTGGAGTTGGAAGCATTTGGCGGAGTAGACAATTTATTGGATGAAGCTTATTCTCTTGGAAATGACCTGAATGCTTTCGCAGGGAGATATTATCAGCCTGCCCCGACCAGGAATTTTTATGGCGGATTGAAAGTGGGATTTAATTATTGATTTTGGGAGATAGGCTTCGCGAGATAGATTTGAAAAAAGATAAGCTTCGCGAGATATAATTGAGATAAGCTCCGCGAGATATACTTCGTGAAATATGAAAGAGATAAACTACGCTGCGCTCGGTGAGATAGGCTTCGCGAGATAAATTTGAAATAAGATAGGCTTCGCGAGATAAACCTCCCTGCAGTCGTTGACATAGGCTTCGCGAAATATCTTGGCTTACGCCTTATCTTGAAATTATCTGCGAAGCTATCTTCCTAAAATAAGATAGAGATAAACTACGCTTCGCTCCGTGAAATATGCTTCGCGAAATATCTCGGCTTTAGCCATATCTTTAAAATAATCTGCGCAGCTATCTTTTTAAAAAAACAACATGAAAAAATATTCACTCCTCATTATCGCTTTTCTGGTAGCATTTAACTCCTTTTCGCAGGAAACAAAACCCGAAGTCAAAGAAGTAACTCGCGAACCTCAACGATTTGAGTCGGTTCATACCGGAACTTTCAACGGTCAAAAAATAAGCTACAAAGCTGTAGTTGCAGAGACTTTTCTCAGAAATAACAAAGGCGAAATCACCGGCGCCATGTGGAGCACTTCCTATCTGAAAGAAGGTACTGACGGATCAAAGCGTCCTGTCACTTTTATATTTAACGGCGGTCCGGGATCCGCATCAGTCTGGCTGCATATGGGTTTCTTTGGTCCCAAAGTTGTGAAAACTGACAGCGACGCAAAAACGGATGATGGCGGAGCTCCTTACCGATTTATCGATAACAAGCAGGCGCTTTTGGATATTACCGACTTGGTTTTCATCGATCCGATCGGAACCGGATATAGCGAAGTACTTGGAGTTGGAAAAACATCCGACTTCTGGGGATTGAACGAGGATGCTACTTCGATCGCTCAGTTTATGAGAATCTGGGTGACCCAAAATGGAAGATGGCAGGCACATAAATTCATTGCCGGTGAGAGCTACGGCACCACCCGGGCGGCCAAAGTTGCAGAGGTCCTGGAAGGTGGCGGACAAGAAATGGCGCTGAATGGGATCATCCTGATTTCCCAGGCCTTGGACTATGCGGGTTCGTCCTCCTGGAGCGACAACCTGACTTCTTTTTTCACCTATCTGCCATCCATGGCTTCGACAGCTTGGTATCATGGGAAAGCCGGACAGGGCAAAACGCTTGAAGCATTTGTGCAAGAAGCGCGGGATTTTGCCTATGGTGATTACCTGAACGCGCTTTTCCTAGGTGCAAAACAAACTGAAACTCAAAAATCATCCATTGCCGAAAAGCTTTCCTATTTCACCGGTCTGGACAAAAACTATATCCTCAGATCAGACAATCAAATCCTGATGCATCGCTTCAAAAAGGAGCTATTGAGAGAAGAAGGCAAAGCAATCGGAACACTTGATGGTCGGTACTTGGCTGTGGAAACTGATAAATCATCAGAAGGTCCGGTTTTGGGAGACCCGAGCAGCTACATGACGGGTGCAGCTTATACGGCTTCTTTCAATCATTACATGATGCAGGATTTGAAGGTAAAAATGGATCGTCCTTATTTCACTTCTGCGGAAGGAATGGGAGGATCTTGGAACTGGAAACCTGTGCGTGAAGGAGCATATTGGGAACCAAGCTACGTGAGCACCGCACGATCGCTGAGCGAGGTAATGCACAGAAATACTGCTTTGAAAGTAATGGTAACAAATGGCTATTATGACTTAATTACACCATTTTTTGATGCAGAATTCACTTTCGCCAGACATAACTTTCCGCAGGAAAGAATCAAAATGACTTACTACGAAGCAGGGCATATGATGTACAATCGTCAGGAGGATTTCGATGCTCTGGCAAAGGATGTGAGGGAGTTTTTGGAGGGAATCATAAAATAATTGATCCTTTGTAAACCAAAAGTTTTAAATTAAATGTTATAACTTTGTAATTACATTCCTGAAAAATATGGAAGCTCCAATAATCAAAATAGGAAATTCGAAAGGGTTGAGACTGAGTAAAACCATTCTTGAAAAGTATGCTTTAGGAGATAAAGTTGAGCTTATCCTCGAAGCCGATCATATTATTTTAAAACCCATTCACGAACCCAGAAAAGGATGGGAAAAGGCTTTTGAAAATATGCATGCTGAGGGTGAGGACAAGCTTCTTATGGACGATGTCTTTAAAGATGAAGACTTTGAAGAATGGGCTTGAAACAATATCAAATCATTTTGGTAAATCTAGATCCCACAGTTGGGAGCGAAATTAAAAAAACAAGGCCATGCGTGATTCTCTCTCCCAATGAGATGAATAAACACCTTCAAACCATTGTCATAGCCCCAACGACCAGTAGCCTGAAATCGTATCCGACAAGAATTCCTGTTTTACACAATCGTACTCATGGAATGATTGCGCTGGATCAGATCCGTACGATCGACAAATCCAGGATAGTTAAGATTTTTGAATCATTAACTGAAAAAGAGATAAAACACTGCAAGGAAGTAATCAAAGAAACATTTGTTGATTGACACGACTTTCAGACAATATTAAATTGAACTTTTTCCCCCCGGACCGGGATTAATAACTACAAAAACCAGAATCATACCCATGCAAAAGCCCGATTTTAATATCGAAGAAGTAAATAAAATCATCCGTGGACGTCGCTCCATGTTTATCGCTCAGTTCAAAGAAAACGATCCGATTGATGACACCATCATCGAAGAGATGCTAGAAAATGCCACTTGGGCCCCTACTCACAAGCTTACTCAACCCTGGAGATTTCTGGTTTACACAGGAGCAGGCTTGAAGACTTTTGGCAACTATCAGGCAGAAATGTACAAGATGAGAGCTGAGAAAAACGGCACTCCATTTCTGGAAGCCACCTATCAAAAATTCATTGAGAATCCTCAGAAAGCTTCGCATATGATTGCTATCATTATGAAGCGAACTGAAAATTCCGGTATTCCTGTGATGGAAGAAATTGCAGCAGTTGCAATGGCTGTGCAGAATATGTACCTGACTGCTTGCGCTCATGGATTGGCAGCTTATTGGGGAACGGGCGGACCTACTTTTTGGCCGGAAGCAAGAGAAGACTTCGGATTGGAAGGAGAAGATATGCTGATGGGATTCTTCTACATCGCAAAACCAGCAACCGATAATTGGCCGGTTGGAAAAAGAGAACCGATTGCGGAAAAAGTTGGTTGGATCAGAGAGTAATTTCTCAAACAGGACATTAAAAAAAAAACGGCGGTGAAATCACTGCCGTTTTTGATTTAATGACTGTCCGATTTTTTAGAAACCTACAAATGCAGGAGGCTCAACTCCATTTATACGAAGGTAGGCGATCGAAGAACCTCTGTGATGAGTGCAGTGATCCATCAACAAAGCCATTACTTGTCTCCTTGAAACGTTATTTCCAAAAACATCAAGCTTTTCTCCGGCTTGTTCAGGAGTGAGGGCTTTCATGGTTTTGGCACCATAATCATAGCTTTTGGCAATGTAATCGGCAAGTTCGGCTTTGGTAGCTGTCTTCATATCCAGAGTAAAAGCAGGAACTTCTCCTAACAGGAATCCCTGAGATATACCCGTGATGGCAGATCCGATGTGATACATCTGATCTTTGAAAGACATTGCCGCAGGATCGGTCTTATAATCCATACCTGAATCCGGCATCTTGTCCAGAACGGCCAACGTATACTTTTTACTGTTTTCCCATTTGCTGAAAAACTCTTCCAATGTGGTCTGGGCCATCGCTACCGGGGTAGCCAGCATAAAAATCGCAGCAAAAAAAGCCAGCGATGCTACTCTTACAAGTCTTTTCATAATTCAAGAATTTTGGTTAGTCTTTTAAATTTCCTTTAATATCCCCGCAAATCAAACCTTATCTCTAATTTTAAACCATGAGGAAATTACTTTTGATAGTGCCGGTTTTTATTGCTTTGATGGGTTGTGACAAAACTTACCTGCCAAAACCTAATGGATACAACCGGATTGATCTTCCACCGCATGCTTATAAAAATATCAGCGAGGGCTATCCCTATCAGCTCGATTTATCTTCCTACAGTCAATTGGAGGCCGATTCTTTCAACTTGGGAGAGAAGGATTGGGTGAATATCAACTACCAGGATTTTGGAGCAAAAGTCCATTTGACCTATAAAAAAATAGACGGAAAAACCGTCGATTTTAAGACTTTGTCTAGAGATGCTTTTAAGCTAACAGCCAAGCATCAAATCAAGGCTTATGGAATAGAAGAAGCTATTTTAGTGACTCCGGAAGGCTATACCGGAGTAGTTGCGGAACTAAGCGGTGAAGTTCCAACCCAATTTCAATTTTTTGTAACAGACTCAACCGACCATTTTCTACGGGGAGCACTGTATTTCAATACTGCCATGAAAAATGATTCTTTGGCACCCGTCATAGAATACATCAAGGTGGACATGGCCCACCTGATGAATTCCGTGAAGTTTCTCGATTAATTAAGGTTTTTCCAGGATTTGATGACAATAGCTCCACCTGCCAAGGCAACCACTGTTGAAATTATCCCACCCATCATATTCCCATAGATGAAGAATCCTGTGGCAAAAAGAGCTGCGTAAACCATTACAGTTCCTACCAGCATCAAGCCAATTTCCTTTGGCAACTGACCGATCTCTTGCTGCTCATTCGGAAATCTATCCAGTACTTTTTTCCAGCCAAATGCTGCAGGAGTCACTTTTCTGTAGAAAGAAAGTAAGACTTCATCTTTCTCTGGCTGAGTCACAAAAGTAACAATCAACCAGCCGATAGTCGTGATTGTGACACTATAAACCAATTTGAGGTAAGCCTGATTTTCTGGAATCAGGATCCAGTTTACTTTTGGATTGATCACTTCAAAGAAAATCGCAACTACAAATGAAATCGCCATCGCGGAGATTTCGGTGTAGGAGTTGATTCTCCACCAGAACCATCTGAGGATAAAGATCAGGCCTGTACCTGCACCGATTTGAAGCAAAATATTAAATGCACTCAATGCGCTTGAAAGTGCCAAAGCAAGGAAAGCTGAAAGAACCATTAAGCCGACAGTGGAGATTCTTCCCACAGCAACCAATTCCTTATCTGTAGCTTCCGGCTTCAGAAATCTTAAATAAAAATCATTCACTATATAAGAGGAACCCCAGTTCAGGTGAGTCGAAAGCGTGGACATCACAGCCGCCATCAAAGAAGCTAATACAAGTCCAATCATACCAGTAGGAAGAAAGGTCAACATAGCAGAATAAGCCAAATCATCTCCCATTTTATCCACAGGAATATGGGGGAAAGCAGTCTGCATATCGCTGATATTCGGGTAAATTATCAACGAAGCCAATGCAACCAAAATCCACGGCCAAGGTCGCAGTGCATAATGTGCTATGTTGAAAAACAAGGTTGCACCGATGGCATTCTTTTCATCTTTTGCAGAAAGCATCCGCTGAGCAATGTATCCTCCACCACCCGGCTCAGCACCCGGATACCAGGTAGCCCACCACTGAATAGCAATCGGCATGATAAAAAGCGGTATATAAATGTTAGGATCAGAGAAATCAGGGAGGAAATCCAACTTATCAGCGACATTCTCATGTGCCAACAAATTGTTCAATCCGCCAATTTCAGGCATTTCAAGAATAAAATAAGCTGCTCCGAAAGAACCCGCAATCGCTATGAAAAATTGAAAAAAGTCCGTTAAAAGAACCCCTTTCAATCCGCCTAATGAACTGTAGATAACCGTAACTACTGAGCTAATCAGTAAAGTTTCAATTGGGGATAATCCCAACATCACTCCTCCGATTTTGATCGCGGCGAGTGACACGGTAGCCATAATCACGACGTTGAAAAACACTCCCAGATAAATCGCTCGGAAGGCTCTCAAAAACGCAGCTCCCTTTCCAGAGTATCTCAGTTCGTAAAATTCCAAATCCGTGGTGACCTCAGATCTTCTCCAAAGCTTGGCATAGACAAAAACTGTCAGCATACCTGTTAGCAAAAACGCCCACCAAGCCCAGTTACCAGCAACTCCATTCTTTCTGACAAGGTCAGTTACCAGGTTTGGTGTATCAGCTGAAAACGTGGTCGCTACCATCGAAACTCCCAAGAGCCACCAAGGCATATTTCTTCCCGAAAGGAAGAACTCTTTAGCAGATGCGCCTGCAGTTTTTGCAGAGAAAAGTCCGATCAGGAGTGAAACAACAAAGAAGGCGACAATGATCGCCCAGTCAATTACACCAATATTCATGGTTCTTCGGGTTAATTATAGCGGCCAAATAACAAAATTTTTTTCTAAATGCATTTCAACTTCCTTAATAAATTTTAGAAATGAATAAATTTTGAGTCAAAACAGAAGTAGGATTTATCTCTTTCGGGAATTTTGCCATTAGTTACCAAAATTCTCCCGACGAAACCTAATTTCGTGGCATGAATCATTCTTCTTTACTGGAGGTCATTGCTTCCAATTTTTCGCTTCCTTCAAGTCAAACTCTTCAGGTCAAACCTTTGGGTGAAGGCTTGATTCATCAGACTTTTTTGATAGCAGGAAAGCCCAAATCCTGGGTTCTTCAGGGATTCAATAGTAATGTCTTTAAATATCCGGAGCGGATTGCTTCGAATCTTAAACTTCTCAACAAACTCTCTGAAATCGAATCTTTGCCTTTTATTCTTCCTTTGCCTTTGGCAAATAAAAAAGGGGAAACATTGACGGAAGTGGAAGGCCAATTTTACCGGCTTTTCGAATTTGTAAAAGGCCAAACAATCCAGAAAATCACTGATCCAAATCAGGCGTATCTGGCAGCAAAAGCTTACGGGCAATTTGCGGACTGGGGAAAAGAAATAAAAGCTGAAGATCTTCAGGAAAGCATCCCAAATTTTCATCGTCTTGACTTGCGGTTTTCCAGGTTTTTGGAAGTTTTCAATTCTAAAAAATCGCTTTCCCCGGAGGAAAAAGAAGTAGCAGAGTTCTATGCAGGCCAATCAGCTCTGATCGAGCGTTATGTTTCTTTAGCTCAAAACCTCCCTTTCCGTCTAACACACAACGACACTAAAATCAACAACCTGATTTTTTCCGAAAATTTGGATAAAGTAGAAGCTGTGATCGACCTCGACACGTTGATGGCAGGAATGCTGCTGTATGATTTTGGAGATCTGGTGCGGACTGTCGCTTGCTCTGAACCGGAAACCAGCCAAAACTGGGAGAATTTGTTTGTGATCCCCGAAATTTTCGAAGTGCTGTTGAAAGGCTATTGGGAAGGAATCAAGGATTTTGCAACTGCTGAAGAAATCAAATCTCTCTTGTTGGGAGGTGAAGTGATGACGATCATCATGGGACTACGTTTTTTCACAGATCACCTCGAAGGAAATGTCTATTACCGGGTGGAATATCCTGAGCAGAATTTCCATCGGGCAAAAAACCAGATGATTTTCCTCCAAAGCCAACAATTGCTGCGTCCGGTTCTTCAGCAGATTTGGGAAAAAGTCACCGGATCCAAACTCTAAGTCCGAGAATTCCTTTCATATTAATTGCCATTTGACGGAAGCAGACTTATTTTGCCTTCCTCCTAAACACACTATTCCTTGTCAGGCATCTTTGACACCAAGATCGAGTTTCTCAAAGGCGTTGGCCCACAGCGGGCTGCGCTGATCAACAAGGAATTGAACATCTTCACTTACGGCGAACTGATTCAACATTATCCGTTCCGATACGAGGACAGGACGAAGTTTTTCAAAATACGAGAACTGACCGCCGAACTTGAAAACGAGCAGGTCATAGCCAAAATCAAGCAAGTAGAAATAATAGGCCTTGGCGGAAAAAGACGACTCGTAGCTCATGTAGCAGATGAAACCGGGGAGATGGAAATGACCTGGTTCAAGGGAATCCAATGGGTTCAGCCGAAACTGCCAGTCGGTGCCACGTTTATTTTTTATGGGAAACCTGCGCTTTATGGGAGGAAATGGACCATCGCCCATCCGGAAATGGAGCCGCTGAGCGTTGCCAACGAAACCCGGAACAATTTTCAGCCCGTCTATTCTACCACAGAAAAGCTCAAGGCAAAATTTTTGGATTCCAGGGGCATTTCAAAAATAATGGAGCAGCTTGTTCAAGTCTGTCTTCCCCAGATTCAAGAAACCTTGCCTTCGGAAGTTCTGCAACAATATCAATTGATCGGAAAGCAGGAATCTATCCGGCAGATCCATTTCCCCTCTCAACCTGATTTGCTTCAGCGAGCCAGAAAGCGATTGAAGTTTGAAGAATTCTTCTTCCTTCAGCTTCGTCTGCTGATGATGAAACTGACTAGAATCGAGAAGTTTCGTGGTCAACCACTTTCCAATACGGAACTGCTCACAGAATTTTACAAAAATCACATCCCATTTGAGCTTACAAATGCACAAAAGCGGGTAATCCGGGAGGCTTTCGCAGATATGAAATCAGGCAGACAAATGAATCGTCTGATCCAGGGAGATGTGGGAAGTGGCAAAACGATGGTGGCTTTCATCTGTATGCTAATTGCCATCAGTTCGGGCGCACAGACTTGCTTGATGGCTCCGACAGAAATTCTGGCAAATCAACATTACGAGGGATTGAGCCAATATGCCACTATGATGGGGCTTGAAATTGCTTTGCTAACCGGCTCAGTTAAGAAAGCCAGACGAAAAGTGATTCATGAAGCGCTTGAGTCCGGCGAGCTGAAAATCCTCATTGGTACGCATGCTTTGCTTGAAGATGTAGTCCAATTCAAAAATCTCGGGCTCGCAATCGTGGATGAGCAACATCGATTTGGTGTTGCTCAGCGGGCAAAGCTTTGGGCAAAAAACGAACAATTTGTGCCACATGTCTTGGTCATGACCGCAACCCCGATCCCGAGAACACTTGCAATGACACTTTACGGAGATCTTGATGTCTCAGTGATTGATGAACTTCCGGCAGGCCGAAAGCCTATTCAAACGGTTCACCGCTATGACAAAGACCGATTGAAAGTCTTTGGATTTATCAATCAGGAGGTTCAAAAAGGACGGCAAGTTTACATCGTCTATCCTTTGATCGAAGAATCTGAGACGATGGATCTTAAAAATCTGATGGATGGATTTGAAAGTATTTCCAGAGCTTTTCCCCAATATCCTATCAGCATCGTTTATGGCAAAATGAAATCCGATGCCAAGGACTTCGAAATGCAGCGCTTTGTCAAAGGCGAAACAAAAATCATGGTTGCAACCACGGTGATAGAAGTTGGGGTAAATGTGCCAAATGCCTCAGTGATGATTATCGAGAACGCTGAGCGGTTTGGGCTTTCCCAACTCCACCAACTTCGCGGAAGGGTTGGTCGTGGCGCAGAGCAAAGCTATTGCGTACTGATGAGTAAGCTGGAATTATCAAAGGACTCCAGAATCAGATTGGATACGATGGTCAGAACCAATGACGGATTTGAAATTGCCGATGTCGACCTGAGACTTCGCGGTCCTGGCGACTTGATGGGAACCCAGCAAAGTGGAATTACCGATTTATTGATTGCGGACTTGAGCAGGGATGCTCAGATTTTGACTTTGGCCAGAGATGCCGCCCAGCAGGTTTTGGCAAATGATCCGGAACTTAGTCAACCTGAGAATGCCCCGATTCTAAGACAAGTGAAGCAGCAGAAAAAACACGCGGTGAATTGGAGTCGAATTAGTTAAAAAGTGGTAAAGATGGAAGGTTGGAAAGTTGATTGAGTTAATTCGCCACTTAGCTTTGACAATAGGATAGTTTATTTTTTCGATTTGAAAACTCCTGCAATTCTTCGGAAAATCAGCTTTTCCTTTTCCCAGAAGAACTTGAACTGACCAAAAATAAACCCGTAAATCAGCAGGAAAATCTGATACAACGGTAAAACCAGAATTAGGTACAAGACTGTATTTATGAAGCTTCGTTCACCGCCTCTTTCCACGCCAAAAAAATCAAGAATCGGATTCTTTACAAAAAGAATCGTAAAGCCTGTGCAGGCAAAAACCACCAAAACCATCACTACCTGAAAAAGGCTTTCAAGTTTCCACTTCGTTTGAAGTCTCTGGAGAAATCCGGGACGATGAGTTGGCTCTGACATGCCGCAAAAGTAGCAGGAATGATTCTAAATAAAATAGCCGGCACAAGGCCGGCTATCATTTTTACCAGGCAAATACTCCCTGATTGAGGCTTTGCAAAGCTTGAACCTTGTATTTTGATTCCACGAGGATAGAGACATTGTGGCGGCTTCCACCATAGGAAACCATTCGGATCGGAACATCCTCTAACGCGTCCATAATGTTCATTATTACTCCTTTGGTCTCAGAAACCATATTTCCCACAATACAAATAATGGTCTGATCTCGATCCACCTCCACAATTCCCAAGAGTTGAAGTTCAGCCAAAATCTGATCCAAATGACTCAAATCATCAATCGTGACTGATACTGCAACTTCTGAAGTCGTGATCATGTCAATTGGAGTTTTATATTTTTCGAAGATTTCAAACACTTTCCGCAGGAAACCATAAGCCAACAGCATTCGGCTGGACTTGATTTTGATGGCGGTGATTCCGTCTTTGGCAGCAATTGCTTTCACTCCTACAGTTTCGACCTTTTCCTTGATCAGCGTCCCATTCGCCTCAGGCTGCATGGTGTTGAGCAGTTTCACCGGAACGTTGAATTGTTGGGCAGGCCAAATGGAAGCTGGATGGAGAATCTTTGCACCGAAATATGCCAGCTCCGCAGCTTCATCAAATGAAAGTTCGGCAATCGGACGGGTACGATCTACGATTCTAGGGTCGTTATTGTGCATCCCGTCGATGTCTGTCCAAATCTCACAAACTGAAGCCTGGATCGCTGCGGCTACCAAAGAAGCAGTATAATCACTTCCACCTCGCTTCAGATTATCGACTTCATTTCTGTGATTTTTGCAGATATATCCTTGGGTGATGAAAAGTCTGCCATCAGGATTCTGTGCCAAAATCGCTTTCAGTTTTTCGGAGATTTTCGAAAGTTCCGGTTCGGAATTCTCATCAATACTCATGAAATCCAAAGCCGGAAGGAAAACCGCCGGAATTTCCAATTCTTCCAAAAGGGTATAAAACAATTTTGTAGAAAGCAATTCCCCCTGAGCCAAAATATCCCGATTGATCGCTTCATTGAATGAGATCTTCAGCAGGATATTCAAAAACTCAAAATGCTCGCTGATGATTTCTTCCGCTTTGGCTCTTGCTTTATTCGTCTTCAATAACTCCGGATAGAAGGAATTGTAATGAGCATGAAGTGTATCGATTCGCTCTTTCGCCAAGGTTTTATTTCCTGCTGCCAAAGCTTCACCAATTCCCACAAGAGCATTGGTCGTGCCTGAAAGCGCTGAAAGAACAACGATAGTAGGTTCGTCTCCACGGGTAATCAGGTCTTTCACCTGATGCATGCGTTCGGGTTTGCCCACAGAGGTGCCCCCAAATTTCATAATTTTCATATGTTATAATTGTTTTTTTCGGCCATATGGAATCTCACTTGGTTCATAATCATCACTAAGTGTGATGCTTGGGTCATGCTCGATTTCATAGGGTCTGAAAGTTTAATAGGTATAGGTTGATGTCAATTAAAATCCTAGCATTTTGATGGCGGTAATGGCCGCTTCGTCGCCTTTGTTGCCGTGCTTTCCTCCTGCTCTGTCGAGCGCTTGTTGTTGAGTATTCGGAGTCAAAACCCCAAAAATCACCGGCTTGTTATATTTCAAACTTACGTTTGTAATACCATGCGCGACAGCATCGCAGATGAAGTCAAAGTGACGGGTTTCGCCTTGAATCACGCAACCCAGACAAATTACCGCATCGATATTTTCGTCCTGAGCAAGCCACTGCGCAGCAAGAGAAAGCTCAAATGAACCCGGGACGTTTTTGCGAATGATGTTTTTCTTCTTCGCTCCGTTGTCAAGCAACGTCTGCAAAGCTCCTGAAAAGAGGGATTCTGTCACCTCTTCATTCCACTCGGACACGATGATTCCAAACTTCTTGGAGCTGATGTCCTGAATATTTTTGGATGAATGCTCACTTAGGCTTTTGAGTGAAGTTGCCATGGTTTAGTTTTTTTTTTTAAAATGGGGTTAAACAAAAAAAGAGTAAGACCCAAGGCCTTACTCTTCTAGAATGCTATGCAAAACAGCATTACTTAGCGGCAAGGCCTTCTAAGCGAGCTTTGTGTTTTCGTGCAGCGGAGAATTCGTAAGAATCAAAATACTTCTCTTCGATCTCACCATAAGTAGCGATTGCTTCCTGGATTTTACCAGCTTCCTCGTATGCTACAGCAAGCTTGGACAAATATTTCGGAGTCAAAAATTTATTCTCATTGTATTCAGCAGCTTTCTTGTATTGAGAAATCGCTTCGTCAGTATTTCCCAACTCCAGATATCCGTCACCGATCAATGAATACGCTTTTGCCTGAACCAGGTAATCGTCTGCAGAGAATTTCTCAAGATGATCGATTGCCTCCTGGAATTTCTTCTCAGAAAGGTAAATAGAGCCGATGTAGAAATTCGCCAGGTTAGCAGCATCAGTTCTTGGATACTCCTCAGCGATTGTCAAAAAGCCAGAGTTGACTCCGTCACCGTTCAAAGCAAGTTCAACGCTGTCCTGCTCGTAGAAGTAAACAGCCTGAAACATTTCTTTCTGAGCAGTTTCATTTTGATTCTGGGTATTGATCTGGAAAAACAGAATTCCACCGATCAGGATAATGGCTGCTGCCAATACGCCTGCTAATACTTTACTATTTTGTTTCAAAAAAGCTTCTCCTCTGCCCAATGAACTTGCGAGAACTTCCGGATTTTCCAGAATCTCGTTTTGATGATCAGAATGTGCTTTTTTTGTTTCTTTCGTAGCCATGTTACTCAAAATTTCAGGCGCAAATATACGGTTTTTATGAAATACACAAACCCAAAGAAAAAAGCCATGCAATCGGATCGATTTCATGGCTTTCCGGGTAAGCTTTTAGAGGGAATTATTCCATTACAAATGGATAATCTTCCTGAATATAGACATCTTTGAAAGCGTCCATTCCATCAGGCCAAGGTGACTCTTCAGCAAATTTCACCGCGTCGTCCACTTTTTGTTTCACTTTCTTGATGATCGCATCGATTTCTTCCTGAGTCAAAATATTATTATCCTGAATAGTTGCCAGGACTTGCTCAATCGGGTCACGCTGCTTGTATTCTTCTACTTCCTCTTTGGTTCTGTATTTTTGAGGATCGGACATAGAGTGTCCCTTGTATCTATATGTTCTGAACTCCAACAAAGTTGGGCCATCGCCTCTTCTTGCTCTTTCCGCTGCCTCAGCTACAGCTTCGTGCACGGCTTCCACATTCATTCCATCTACTGCGAAAGACGGCATATCGTAAGATTCACCTATGGTAGAAAGATCCTCCACGTTGGATGAACGCTTCACGGCAGTACCCATCGCATAGCCATTGTTTTCGATCACGAAAATCACCGGCGTCTTATAAAGCATCGCAAGGTTGAATGACTCGTGAACTGCACCCTGACGAACTGCTCCGTCACCCATGTGACAGATACAAAGGTTTTTGGTGCCTTGATATTTTTCTGCAAAGCCAAGCCCAAGACCCATTGGTACTTGCGCACCTACGATTCCGTGACCGCCCACGAAGTTCTTTTCTTTATCGAAAATGTGCATCGAACCGCCCTTTCCTTTGGTAGTTCCTGTTGCTTTTCCAAAAAGCTCAGCCATCACAGCGCCCGGATCAGTACCCAATCCAAGTGGATGTGCATGGCATCTGTAAGCAGTGATCCATTTGTCATCTTTGGTCAACGCACTGATGGCACCGGAAGCACAAGCCTCCTGACCGATGTATAAATGACAGAATCCTCTGATTTTTTGCTGACCGTAAAGCTGTCCTGCTTTCTCCTCAAACCTCCTCATTAAGAGCATGCTCTCATACCAAAAAGTATAAGTCTCCTTCGAATATTTTACTTTGGACTTGGTCACTGCAGCTTTCTTTGCCATATCGTATTAATCAAAATATGCTATTTTAGGCCTCAAATATAATCAAGCTGACCTAAAAATCAGGCTGCCGCAAAAATAATTACCGACTCCGATGTACCTGAAGTCTCTGGAACTTCTTCAATTCAAAAATCACCAAAAGACGAAACTGGAGTTTAGCCCCCAACTCAATTGTTTGGTTGGCTTGAACGGAAGCGGCAAAACAAATGTCCTGGACGGCATTCATTATTTATCCCTGACTAAGAGCGCAATCCAATCAAGTGACTCTCTCAATATTCTCCACGGAGCGGATTTTTTTGCCATAAAGGGCAATTTTGAGTTGAGCGAAAAGGCGCTGGAAATCAGATGCACATTCGAAGCCGGAAAGAAAAAGCTCATCTATCAGAATGGGAAAGCGCTGGACAGAATCAGTGAGCATGTGGGTTTGATTCCGCTCGTTTTGATTGCTCCGGATGATACCGAACTAATCAAAGGAGGAAGCGAAGGACGCAGAAAGTTTTTCGATGGGTTGATTTCTCAAATGAACCGGGAATATCTGAACCAGCTGATTCGATACCATCATTTCCTGAAACAGCGTAACGCATTGCTTAAGCAATTTGCCGAAACCGGCAGAAGAGATTTGACCTTGCTCGGAAGCTACGATCATGAGATGATCAGCTTAAGTAAAAGCCTTGCCCAAAGCCGATCCGCTCTCCTCGATCAGATCGCACCGATGCTGCAATCCCATTATTCCGAGATTTCTCAGGGAGCGGAGCAGGTTTCTATCGTTTATGAAAGCGATGCGCTCAGGCTGGATTTTGCTGAGTATTATCTGAGCCTTCGGCAAAAAGATCTGATGACCAAAAACAGCAATGCAGGAATCCACAAAGATGATTTCAACTTCCTGATAGTCGAGCACCCGATCCGGAAAATCGGGAGTCAGGGCCAGCAAAAATCATTTATCATTTCGCTGAAGCTTGCCCAATTTCAGGTATTTGAAAAGACAAAAGGAGAAAAGCCGATCTTACTCTTGGATGATATTTTTGATAAGCTGGACGATCAGAGAATCGCGAAGATGATGGAACTGATCTCCAGGCATACGTTTGGCCAAATTTTCCTCACAGATGCCCGACCCGAGCGATCAAAAAAAATCCTGACCCAACTGGATTCGGAGGTTTTCTTTTTTGACGTTCTGAATGGGACGGTTGAAAAAGAAGCATAAAAAAAAGAGACCGAAGCCTCTTTTCATTTTTTCAGTCTATATCCCAGATTGATTTCAAAATTGATCGGGAAAATTCCATCCGTACCTGTCAGATCAAAGTAATAGATCGGTCCCACACTTCCCAACAGCGTCCACTTTTCATAACCTCTCTTGAAGCCCCAAGTCGGTCCTACAGCCATACTGTAATTCTCATTTGTTCGGACATTTCCGGCTATTCTTGGTCCATAAAAGAGATACCGTAAAGCAACGAACTTTTTACTTTTTCTTCCCTTCTCTTCTACATTTTTCAGATTGTAATAGTTTCTTCCCTGTATATCGATAAATGGAGCTATTTGGCCTTGAAATCCACTTTCGCCATACATGGTGTTTAATTCAGGATAGGAAAAATTGTAACCTATTCCCAGGTTGATTTCTAAAGTCGTGGATTTTCCTAAGGGATTTTCCCAAGCAATTCCGGGGTTTAGCACATTTAAGCGGACTTCTTTTTCGGTTTGAGCATTTGCCAGAATTGAGAGCCCAAATAAGAATGATATCAATAAATAAAATTTCTTATTCATGTAGTTTGAAGAAACTATCGGGTAGGAAAAGCTTTGTGCTTTGTGCTTTGTGCTTTGTGCTTTGTGCTTTGTTTAGCATTAAAATTTAAAGTTTAATCGTTCAAAACTACTTCCGTAAATCATCTCAAAAAATACCCTATATCGGGTATATTTTGAGGATTATTGAAGTTTTTTAGTCCATCCAATAGCACATAAAAAAGAGGCCGAAGCTCCTTTCAATTATTTTCTCAATACTCTCGAATAAGTACTTCAGCCGGGATTTTTAACTTTTCGTGGAGTTTGCGAATCATCGAGAGGCTTAATTTTCTCTTACCCGACATAATCTCAGATTTTCTTGATCTTGCTCCCAAGATATCCGAAAGTTCCGAGTCAGAAATACCCAATTGGTCCAACCTGAATTTAATTGCTTCAATCGGGTGAGGTTTTGGAATGGGAAAATGCTCGTTTTCATATTCTTTGATCAATATAGAAATCACTTCCAATTCATCGGAATCTTCTGAACCTAGCTCTAGCGTTTTCTGCATTAACTCATAAGCTCGCGCCAAAGAGTCTTCGTACTGGGTGTTATTTTTTATTGGTTTTAACATGGCTCACGGTTTTAGCGTCGATTTTATCATAATCCTGATGTGTTCCAAACCAAACGATAAAGACAATTTTTAATCTGTACTCTATATCCACAATTAGTCGGAAGGAATTTCCATGGATATTAAATATCACGCGCTTTTCTGAAAGAATTGAGGCATTCCGAAATTGTGCTTTGAGATCATTGGGATTATTCCAATTTGCAGAAATTACTTCTTCATGCCAAGCCAATAAGGACTGTTTTGACCTAGGAAATGATTCGAACCAATCTTTTAACGTACTTACTGCAATCACCCGCATTGTTTAAATGTACGCAATTTGTTACCAGTTTGGTTACATTTTTAAAGAAAATAAAAAAAGAGGCCGAAGCCCCTTTCAATTATTTCCAAAGATTTGCCGGATACTCTCCGGTTTCGTGAAGCTTCTTCAGCGCCTCTATCACTACCGGACGATCTTCCGTGTAAGTGACTCCAAACCAAACTTTCCCGCCAGGAAGAATCTCAAATGCAGCTTTTCCCGCTTTGATCAGATTATTGGCTACAGTTGGGATGTAAAATTCAGACTTCAGGTTTGTAAGATTCGCAGGCAGGAACTCATTCCACATGGATTCGATATCGGCAAAGACATCCGGATGAAATCCCCAGAAGTTCATACTTACAGGAGTGTCTTCAGGGATTTCGAGAATTTCGTTTTCACCTTTGCTTAGGATCTTATCTCCTTCACGGGCGATGGAAGTTCGCTCCACCATTCCGATCAGCTGACCTTTTTCATTTGTAGCGCAGACGCCACGGCTGACAGTCCCATTTTCGGAAAGCACATTCTGAATTGCATAACCTACCATCGCATGCAGATCCGGTCTCACCTCGGTGGAAAGGAATTTTCCCAAAATTTCGAAAGCCTCTTTTCCATAAAAATCATCCGCATTGATCACTGAAAATGGTTCTTTGATCACGTCTTTGGCACAAAGCACCGCATGCGCCGTTCCGAATGGCTTTGTACGAACTGCCTGCTTCAATTCCGCAGGAACAAAACTGTCGAGAGATTGAATCACGAAGTCAACTTCGATCTTGCCTTCCAGCTTTGGAAGCAATAATTCTTTGGTCATTTCCAAAATCTCCTGACGAACGATCAGGACCACTTTGCCAAATCCGGCACGAATTGCATCGTAAATGGAATATTCAAGGATAGTTTCTCCTCCGGGACCAAATCCATCGATTTGCTTATTCCCGCCATATCTGCTGCCCATTCCTGCGGCAAGTACTAAAAGCGTTGGTTTCTTATTCATAAGTAGTGTGTAAAAATCGGAGGCAAAATTAAATGAATATCCTGACAGGGCAAACTATCCCCTAAACCCTTGAGACATCATTGGTTTATTTTTAAACCAGTATTTTAATAATAGAACATTATTTTTTTATAAGTGATATTTCAAAAAACCATTATTATCAAAAAAGAGAATCATTTTTTATTTTTATGGTTAAAAAAATAACCATTTTATGATTTTGATTTAATTTTTGTCTTACTTTCATGCCATAATCTCAATAAACCACCAAACCCGTTGAAAAAATGAAAAAAATAGAAGCCATTATCCGGACTTCCCGCTTTGAACAGATTCATGCTTGCGTGGCAGCTCTCGGGGTGAAGTTTCTCACTTTCTATGAAGTAAAAGGGATGGGCCTGGAGCACGCCAAGCAGCAAACTTACCGGGGCGTGGCATATGAACCGGCTTACATCCCTCGCACCAAACTTGAAATAGTGACAGTAGAAGAACTGGTCGAACCGGTCATCAAGTGTATCCTGGCTGAAGGAAAAACAGGAGAAATAGGAGATGGAAAAATTTTCGTCTACGACGTCCTCGAGGCTTATCGAATCAGAAACAGCGACTCCGGAGAGCAAGCACTTTAATCAACTCTGCAACCACCCTGAACCTATTTTATCATGGAAGAAGTACCTGTTCAAGACCTGTTTACGGTCAACAATCTTTGGATGATGATTGCAACCATTTTGGTTTTCATCATGCACCTTGGCTTTGCTACGTTGGAAGCAGGCCTCACCCGAGCCAAAAACACTGTTAATATCTTATTTAAAAATACCATTATCCCTGCGATCGGAATCTTGAGTTATGCCTTTGTGGGCTTCAACTTAATGTATCCGGGTGCAGATTTTGCCGGAGGTTTCTTTGGCTTCGCTGGCTTTGGTCTTAGTTTGCCTGAGGGCTGGGATAGCAGCAATTACAATGCGGGCTACACCTATTTTACTGATTTTATTTTCCAGGCTATGTTTGCTGCCACAGCCGCCACGATTGTTTCGGGTGCAGTTGCTGAGCGCGTAAAGCTTGGTCCGTTTATTATTTTTTCAATTCTATATGTGTCAATTGTCTACCCGATCGTAGGAATGTGGAAGTGGGGAAATGGATTTTTGAATACTTTAGAAACACCTTTCTATGATTTCGCCGGGTCAACCATCGTTCACTCAGTGGGTGGTTGGGCTGCGTTGATCGGAGCATTTTTGTTGGGCCCAAGAATAGGCAAATTCACCCCACAAGGAATGAAAGCAATTCCCGGACATAATCTTCCAATGGCAACCATGGGCGTATTCTTGTTGTGGTTTGGATGGTTTGGATTCAACGGAGGATCTGTTCTTAGCGCAAGTCCTGGTCTGGTTTCAAAAGTTTTCGTGACGACCTCTATTGCAGCATCGGCCGGAGCCTTTGGCGCATTACTTATTTCCTATTTGAAATTCAAAACCTACGATATCACTATGGTACTGAACGGCATCCTTGCCGGTTTGGTAGGAATCACAGCTGGTGCTGACCAAATGGGCGTGCTGGACTCTGCAATTATCGGATTTATAGGCGGAGGACTCGTTGTGTTTTCAGTCGTTCTTTTTGACAAAATCAAAATCGATGATCCTGTTGGAGCGATTTCGGTTCACCTTATAGGAGGTGTATGGGGAACTCTTGCCGTAGGTATTTTCGGCAGCCTGGCCGGAATGAATCAACTCATTTCCCAATTAATCGGGATAGGTTCTGTGGCGGTGTTTTGCCTTGGGACTTCCTGGATCATATTCTTCACTTTAAAAAAGACTGTCGGCATCAGAGTGCATGAGATTGAAGAAACTGAAGGACTAGATCTTCATGAGCACGGAATGAGCGCATATCCTGACTTTGCCACCAAAGATTAAATCAAGTAAAACCACCACAACCAAAAAGACCTGTCCGCATTGGACAGGTCTTTTCATTTACATAGCTGGTTGAAAATATCGGTTGAGAATAACGTCATGGACTTTCCCAAACATTTCGTAGCACCAGACTTTAAAATCCTCCACTTCGGTGGGTAAAATAAGCCTAAGGCCTTTCTTTAGTTCTCGTTCAAACAAATATTTGCTAAAGCTGACCTTTTCAAGAATTGTCTTCACATATTCTATCATAGTTAAAAGAGTTTAGGGTTTATTAACTGTTTTTAAGTTTAGATACGCAGGCATTTCTACCTATGTTGCGTTATTTAGGTTGTTCATAAAGTAGAATAATTCCTATTTTCGCAACCATGATTAAAACGTACTTCCAGATGGCTTTGGTATGCATCGCATTTCTTTTTCAAGGGATCGCGAAAGGCCAGGATGTGCAAATCGAATTGGGACCAGATGAAATTGGTTTAAATGAGACGTTCACTATTAAAGTAACGCTCTCTAATGAAAAGATCAAATCCTACGACCAATTTCCTGAAATCACCGGTTTCCAAAAGCAAGGAATCTCACAGTCTTCGTCCATGAACCTGATCAATGGACAAATGAGCAGCTCCAACAGCATCATTCAATATTATAAACCAACCAAAAAAGGTCAGTTTACAATAGCTGATTTCAACATGACGATTAATGGAACTGCTTTTCCATCGGAAGGCAAGAAGATCACCGTTGTGGACGCCAAAAGTACTCAGGGACTTGGTGGAGGTGCGCCTGATCCATTTGCCGATTTTTTTGGCAGGACTGCCGAAGAACCTGAATTTGTGGAGTTGGATGATGATGCCTTCTTCTCAGTTGCGGTGGACAAAGAGGAGGTTTTTGCCGGTGAAGGTTTTAATGTGAGTTTGGCATTTTATATGTCTGAAGCGAATCAGGCTCCTTTTCAGTTTTATGAACCCGGCAAACAATTGGATGCTATTCTCAAGCAAATCAAACCAACAAACGCTTGGGAAGAGAACTACAACGTCTCCAATATTGAACCGGAGCAAGTCACGATCAACGGTAAAAACTGGATAAAATTCAAAGTTTACGAAGCCTCTTTTTTCCCCTTTTCCGAAGGTGAAGTGACTATCCCGAGGATTGCATGGGAAATGATCAAGTATCGGGTCGCAAAAAATCCGACCTTCTTTGGTGCAAATCGACAGGAAGATTTCAAGACATTTTATTCTCCCCCAAAAACTATCAAAGTAAAGCCACTTCCTCCTCACCCTTTACGAAATGAAGTGATTGTAGGAGAATTCCAAATTCGTGAAAACATCACTGAATTAGAAGTGGAGACAGGTCAGGGTTTTGAATACAATTTTGGAATCAGCGGAATCGGAAACATCAATGCAATCTCTCCTCCAAGAAGACTTGCCGGAGCAAACTTAAATACATTTGATCCGAATGTTCGTCAGCAGATCAACCGAGGCTATGGAAGAGTATCCGGAATCAAGGATTACAATTACTACATCACCCTAAACGAAGCAGGAGAAGTCAACCTCGCAGATCATTTTGAATGGATTTATTTTGACCCCACACGAGCAGTTTATGACACCCTAAAGCCCGCTGCAAAAATCAGAGTAGTCGGCGAAAGTAAAGTCAATCAGGCGATATCGAGTCAACGTCTTGGCGGCCTGTATGATCGAATCGAAACCGAAGACAACCGGTTTTCAAACGAGCAATATAAATACTATTTTACCACCGGAATCAACATCCTGCTACTGGCATCAGTCGCTTTACTGGCGTTTTTGATTATAAGAAAGAAATAATGGGCAACTCATTTGGCAAGCTTTTCAAGATCACCACATTCGGTGAATCACATGGATTGGCTTTGGGCGTGATCATCGAAGGATGCCCCGCAGGACTGAAAATCGACGAGGAAAAAATCCGGCTGGAGATGCAGCGCCGCAAACCAGGTCAGTCCAAGATCACCACACAACGAAAAGAAGAAGACGAAATTCAGATACTTTCCGGAGTTTTTGAGGGCCAAAGTACAGGTACTCCCATCGGAATAGTGATTCCCAATTCTGACCAGAAGAGCAAAGACTACTCTCATATTTCTGACAAGTTCAGACCTTCTCACGCAGATTATACTTACTTCGAAAAATACGGAATCCGCGATTATCGAGGTGGCGGAAGAAGCAGCGCAAGAGAAACTGCAGCAAGAGTAGCTGCGGGTGCGATTGCAAAGCAACTATTAGAAACAAAAGGAGTGACAGTCCAGGCATTCGTTTCTCAGGTGGGAGATCTGACATTAGCGAAAAGCTATCAGGAAATGGACCTTTCGAAAGCTGAAGATAATATCATCCGTTGTCCGGATCCGGAAACTGCCGAAAGAATGATCGAACTGATCGATTCAGTCAGATTGGAAAGAGATACCATTGGCGGAATAGTTACGTGCGTCATCAAAAATACCCCTGTAGGAATCGGAGAACCTGTTTTTGACCGTCTTCATGCAGAATTAGGCAAAGCCATGCTGAGCATCAATGCTGTAAAAGGCTTTGAATATGGAAGCGGTTTCGAAGGGGTAAAAATGCGCGGATCTCAGCACAACGACACATTTGTAAAAGAAGGAGAAAAGATTCATACCCTGACCAACCATTCGGGAGGAATACAGGGAGGAATCTCAAATGGTGAAGACATTTATTTTCGTGTTGCATTCAAGCCTGTTGCAACGATCATGCAGGACCAGGAATCATTGAATGAGGCTGGTGAATCGGTAATCGTAAGTGGGAAAGGCCGTCATGATCCTTGTGTAGTTCCCAGGGCAGTTCCGATTGTGGAAGCCATGGCAGCTTTGGTCATAGCCGACTATATATTGTTGGCAAAAAGCAATAAACTTCAAGAAATATAAGTCCAACTTCCGGGATCAGGAGACCAATTAGGGCTTTATCAATCGATAAAACTTCTAACCTCCCTAAAGTACAAAAAGGCTACTTCGAATTTCGAGGCAGCCTTTTTGAATTTAATATGAGTGAATTATTTCAAGCTTCCGATCATATCTTCCGGCTTCACCCAATCGTCAAATTGCTCAGAAGTCAGAAGTCCCAATTTGATTGCGGCTTCTCTCAGACTCGAACCTTCTTTATGTGCTTTTTTAGCTATCGCTGCAGCATTTTCATAACCGATATACGGATTCAACGCAGTGACCAGCATCAGAGAATTTTCCAAATGCCTCTGGATCATTGCAAAGTTTGGCTCGATTCCAATGGCGCAATTATCATTGAAAGAAACGCAGGCATCTCCGATCAATCTTGCCGACTGAAGGAAATTGGCTGCGATCAAAGGCTTAAATACGTTCAATTCAAAGTGACCATTTGATCCGCCAATGGTGATTGCCACATCATTTCCCATCACTTGAGCAGCTACCATCGTAATTGCTTCAACTTGAGTTGGGTTTACTTTTCCAGGCATAATGGAAGAGCCTGGCTCATTTTCAGGAATTAAAATTTCTCCGATTCCGGATCTCGGACCCGAAGAAAGCATCCTGATATCATTGGCGATTTTCATCAGAGAAACTGCCAATTGCTTCAAAGCCCCGTGCGTCTCTACCATCCCATCATGAGCTGCCAAGGCTTCAAATTTATTTGGCGCCGTAATGAAAGAATGACCGGAAAGCTCTGCGATTTTCTGTGCTACAAGCTCAGAATATCCGGCTGGAGTATTCAAGCCGGTACCAACTGCAGTTCCACCAAGCGCCAACTCAGAAAGGTGCGAAAGTGTATTTTTCAAAGCTCTCAATCCGTGATCCAACTGGGCTACATAGCCGCTGAATTCCTGACCAAGTGTCAGAGGAGTTGCATCCATGAAGTGAGTACGGCCAATTTTAACCACACTTTTGAAAGCCTCAGCTTTTGCGTGAAGTGTATCTCTTAATTTTTGAACACCCGGAATCGTCGTCTCCACCACCATTTGGTAAGCCGCCACGTGCATTGCAGTAGGATAGGTATCATTGGATGACTGAGACTTATTCACATCGTCATTCGGGTGGATTTTTTTCTTTTCATCTTCCAGAGATCCTCCAAGCAATACATGAGCTCGGTAAGCGATCACCTCGTTTGCATTCATGTTTGATTGCGTCCCGGAACCTGTCTGCCAGATTACAAGTGGGAATTGGTCATCATGCTGTCCTGCCAGGATTTCATCGCAGACTTTGGCGATGATCTCGGCCTTGTCTTTTGCAAGTACTCCCAACTCAGCATTGGTAAATGCTGCGGCTTTTTTCAAAATCGCAAAAGCCCGAATAATCTCAATCGGCATTCGATTTTTCTCACCACCGATTTTGAAGTTATTGATAGATCGTTGGGTTTGTGCCCCCCAGTATTTGTCTGCTGGAACCTCTACAGGCCCCATCGTGTCTTTTTCGATTCGAATACTCATGTCGATTGGTTTATTGTTTGATTTTGCGTGCGCTAAATTAAGTGCAAAAGCTTTTTTTCCCTAAAAAGCTGAAGTTTAATCCTTCAACTGAAAACTGATAAGATTGTAGAAAATTTCCCTTGACGACTTTACTTGTCTTTGAAAGAAAAACAGGGCGAGAAAATAATTGAAAATGGCCAAGCCAAGGCAAATACTTCCATAGAGATATTGAGCAGTAACTCCGAAGTAATACCCGGAAAATGCCAATAAGATGACAGACCAAAAGGCAAGGAAAAAAATCGCTCCCGGGAATAACTGGTACTTAAGAAAAATGATACTTCCTCTCGGAGTCTCTTCAACCTTGCCCAAAAGCATTGGTAAAAAAGTATCTCCCTTCTGAATTGCCTTTGAAATTCTAAATCCTTTTTGACCAACCATTCCGTAAAAAAGCAACCTCGAGTCACCCTGGGTTCGCTTATCCAGATAATTAACCTCCGAGGTCACTTTGCTCAAATGTCCTAACACCTCTTTTTTAGAAAGAGCACTCACAAAGGTTTCGGTATGGAAGGGGACAAGATTCAAGGCTTTCTATTTTACAGCGATGCAAGAGATTTCCACGTTCACATTTTTGGGAAGTTTACTTACTTCCACTGTTTCTCTGGCCGGAGGATTAGATTTGAAATATTGACCGTAAGCTTCGTTGATAGTTGCAAACTGGCCCATGTCCTTGATGAAAATGCTACATTTCACTACGTCTGAAAACGAAAAGCCCGCAGCTCTGAGTATCGCTTCCATGTTTTTCATCACAGCATGAGTCTCCTCCGTGATATTTTCGTTGATCAATTCACCGGTTTCAGGATCGAGTGCGATATTTCCAGAGACATAAAGTGTGTTGCCAGCAAGAACTGCCTGAGAATAGGGACCGATTGGAGCAGGTGCTTCGGGAGTGAAAATGATTTTGTTCATCAGGGATTTGTTATTTGGTTACTAGTTAATGTATTCTTCCTTCAGACTAACTCATGGAAATGACTATAGTTTTTTTGCTTCATTCCAGTACACATCCATCTCAGCAAGCGTCATCTGGCTCAGACTTTTCCCGGATTCTTTAGCTGAGTTTTCCAGATATCGAAACCGCTTTATGAATTTCAAATTCGTCCTCTCCAGTGCTTCTTCAGGATTGATTTCGATAAATCTGGCGTAATTGATCAGGGAAAATAGTAAATCTCCGAATTCGGCTGTTGCTTTTTCTTTATCAATTTCTGTATCGGAGGCAGCATTAAATTCATCTTTGAACTCCTGCATTTCCTCCTCCACTTTTTCCCAAACCTGCTGCTTTTCTTCCCAGTCAAATCCCACACCACGGGCTTTTTCCTGAATTCGCATGGCTTTGATCAAGGCGGGAAGTGATTTGGGAACTCCACCGAGAACTGAGACATTTCCCTTTTCATTAAGCTTGATCTTTTCCCAGTTTTGCTTCACTGTCTCCTCATCTTCTGCAATTGCATCCCCATAGATATGAGGATGTCTTCGGATGAGTTTTTCACATAGAGAATCAATCATCGAAGTGACGTCAAAGTTGCCTTCTTCGGACCCAATTTTAGCATAAAACACGATGTGGAGCAGAATATCCCCTAGTTCTTTCTTAATCTCATCCGGGTCACCTTCCAAAATCGCATCTGAAAGTTCAAAGGCTTCCTCAATGGTCAGATGCCTCAAACTTTCTGTGGTTTGCTTTTTGTCCCAGGGACACTGAGCCCGGAGCTCATCCATGATAGTAAGCAAACGATCAAAAGCGGCCAATTGCTCAGCCCGGGAACTCAATTTAGACATGACTCAGGAAACTATGAATGTTATGTGAACGTTTCGAAGTAAAGGTTTAAATTTGCGCATATTTATCCGTTATGACAACTGTATTTCTAACACTCGGCTTCGTAGCATTGTTCTTCATCCTGATGTCGGTAAGGCTTTTATTCCTCAAAAACGGTGAATTTAAAGGCACTTGCGCCTCCCAAAGTCCTTATTTGAACAAAGAGGGTGCTACCTGCGGATTCTGTGGAAAAACGGTAGACTCTAATAGTACTTGCGGCAATCCGGACAATGAGGTGGACAAAGTTTTGGCAAAGTTCAAGTAACATTTTACCCTGCTTTAATCTCGGGATTTTTAGTTTTTAATTTAATCAACTTAAGTAGTGTCGCTAATTAAATCAATCTCTGGAATCAGAGGTACCATCGGAGGGAAATCCGGCGATGGACTCACCCCTATCGATATCGTAAAATTCACATCGGCTTACGGTGCATGGGTTATCGCTGAAACTAACAATCCCAAAGTAGTCATTGGCAGAGATGCCAGAATATCAGGCGAAATGGTCTCAAAATTGGTCTCCTCTACCCTTCAGGGAATGGGGATTCACGTGATCGATTTAGGCCTCAGCACCACACCGACTGTTGAATTTGCAGTTCCTTTGGAAAATGCAGGAGGAGGAATCATCCTCACTGCCAGCCATAATCCTATCCAGTGGAATGCTTTGAAATTGCTCAATGCCAGAGGAGAATTTATCTCTGATGCAGAGGGGAAAGAAATTTTGGAGAAAGCAGACAAAGAAGATTTCACTTTTGCTGAAGTAAAAAAGCTGGGTTCATACATCCAAATTGATGACTACATAGATCGACATATTCAGCATGTGCTGGATCTGGAGCTGGTAGATGTAGAAGCTATCAAAGCAAGGAATTTCAAAATTGTCGTGGACGCGGTAAATTCTACAGGAGGCATTGCGATTCCCAAACTTCTTCGTGCACTCGGTGTGACTGAGATCGAAGAAATGTATTGCACACCCGACGGGCATTTTCCTCATAATCCTGAACCTCTTCCTGAAAATCTTAGGGACATTATCCAGAAACTTGAAAAGGGAAGCTTTGATCTTGGAATCGTTGTAGATCCGGATGTGGATCGACTGGCATTCATTAACGAGGATGGCTCTACTTTCGGTGAAGAATATACACTCGTAGCGGTTGCAGATTACGTGCTTTCAAAAACCCCGGGGAATACAGTTTCCAATCTTAGTTCGACACGTGCCCTCCGAGATGTGACGGAAAAAAGAGGTGGAAAATATACGGCAGCTGCCGTAGGTGAAGTGAATGTAGTGAATCAAATGAAAGCCGTCGATGCAGTAATTGGTGGCGAAGGCAACGGAGGAATCATCTATCCAACTTCACATTATGGTCGTGACGCAATGGTTGGAGTTGGTTTATTCCTGACTCATTTAGCGAAATTTGGAAAGACCATTTCCCGCCTCAGAGCGAGCTACCCGAACTATTATATTTCGAAAAACAAGATTGAATTGACTCCTCAAATCGATGTGGATAAAATCCTGTTGGAGATCAAAAACAAATACAAAAAACATCCAATCAATGATATTGACGGGGTGAAAATAGAATTTGAAAAGGAATGGGTTCATTTGAGAAAATCAAATACTGAGCCTATAATCAGAATATATTCAGAGTCTGACTCCGAAGCGACTGCCGAGCATTTAGCAAAAAAGATCATGCAAGACATCAAAGAGGTAGTAAACGCCTCCTTGATCTAAAGTCCGTCTCGAAAAGAGTCAATTACCCAAGCAGAAGGAATGAAAGTTTATTTAGACAATGCCGCCACCACAGCCATGGACGATCGCGTGATCGATGCAATGGTTCCTTTTATGAGAACTCATTATGGAAATCCTTCCTCTGTGCACAGTCACGGCCGAGAAGTGAGATCTGCCATCGAGAAATCAAGAAAGAAAGTGGCGGAATTACTGAATGCGAGTCCTTCAGAAATCTTTTTTACCTCAGGAGGAACGGAGGCGGATAACACCGCTATCGTCTGTGGGATCGAAACTCACGGAATCACCCATGCGATCACTTCTCCTTTGGAGCACCATGCAGTTCTCCACACATTGGAGGTTTGTGCCTCGAAGGGATTGATCAAGTTGAGCATTTTGGATGTCAATGAAAAAGGGGAATTGGATCTGAATCAGCTGGAAGAATTGCTGAAATCAAATCCCAAAAGCATGGTTTCTCTGATGCATGCTAATAATGAAATCGGAAATTTGAATGACCTGAACAGAATCGGAAGCCTGGCAAAGGAATACGATGCATTTTTTCATTCCGACACTGTGCAAACCATGGGGCATTATGTCCATGATTTGAAAAATCTGCCAGTAGATGCGATCGTTGCAGGGGCCCATAAATTCCACGGTCCGAAGGGTTCAGGATTTCTTTATGTCAGAAAAGACAAAAAAATCCATCCATTCATTTACGGTGGAGCTCAGGAGAGAAACATGAGAGGCGGAACTGAGAATGTGATCGGTATTATCGGAACTTCAAAGGCTTTGGAAATTGCCTATGAAGACATGGCCGCACACCAGATTCACATTGAAAACATCAAAAAACATTTTATCCAAAGTCTGTTAAATGAAATCCCGGGGGTTCAATTCAATGGACAATCATCGGATTTGGATAAAAGTTTATATACGGTCTTGAGCGTAAGCCTTCCTCCTTCAGAGTCCAACCGAGGCATGCTACTCTTTAATCTAGATTTGGAAGGCGTTTCAGCATCCGGCGGTTCAGCATGCAGTTCTGGAGCTACAGTTGGGTCTCATGTCCTGAGGGCACTCAATCACACCTCTGATCGGGATGCAGTTAGGTTCTCTTTCAGCAGATTCAACACCATCGAGGAAGTAGATTATACTGTTGGGAAATTAAAGGAATTTTACGCTGTTGAGGCATAAAAAGAAAAAGGAGCCTTGCAGCTCCTTTTTCTTTTTTATCGGTTCCGATTTTTCAATCCATAAATCCACTCTTAGATTATTTCCCGGTATACCCAATTGAATAGGGAGTCCAAATTTCATATATCGGACTTCCTGTTGAGCTCATTCCGCTGTGATGCCATTCTCCATCGATCACCTGAAAATCGAATCCCAGACTCGCTCCAACACGACTATCATCTCTGGAAAAGAAGGTGATGTTTTCCACATATTTCCCATCAACGGCAGTGTAAGTTCCTCCTCCAGTGCCTGAAAACTCCTTTGTCTCAGAATTGAAAGCAATCCACTGGAATCTGCCTCCACTTAGAATCTTAACCGTACGACGGGCACCGGGAGTGGATCTGGATATTTCTCCTTCACGCTTTCTGCCCGTAATCACCCAATTGCCAGTCAATGCATCTTTGGAATCAGAGATTTTTTCCCAGGTTTCTACTAACAATCCTTTATCTGTATTGGCAGAAAGCACAAGTTTTCCTTGTGTCCATTCCAGTTTAAAAGTTGTAGTGGCACCTACTTGAAGTGGATCCAGAGTGAAAAAATCCAGAGTTTCGGAATATTTCCCATCCTGATAGGAAAAAGGACCACCGCCAGCTCCAATAAAATGGTTGTCTGAAACATTCTTTGCGCCAAAAGAAAAATAATTGTCCTGGTAGATTTTGATAAACTCTTGGCCAGTCACGGCTTTTCCGTTTTGGGTAACCAATTTCCAGGCTCCTTCCAGACTTTGGCCATTTGCCCAACCAATGAACATGAGTAAAGGTAAAAACAGATATTTTTTCATAGCATTCGAAATTTAAATCAGCATGTTCACTAAAATTGAATAAGAAAAATTGAAAAACCAATCATTTCTCTTTGATCGGTCCCTCTATGTCAGACAATGGAAATTGAAGAACTATGAAAAAATTTACACTTGGGAATTCGAAAGAGGAGGTCCTCAAACTTGTCCCTGAAAGAGTCATTAAAAAAGTCATCTTGGAGGAAATTTCGATTGGGGTTGTTCGAATCAGTGAAGTCTTCCATACTTTTCAGGCTTTTTGTCCCCATCGCGGGGCATCATTAATCCAAGGCACTATCAATTCTTCAGGAGAAATAATCTGCCCACTTCACCAATATCGCTTTGATATGCAATCCGGCCAGGTGAAATCAGGATACTGCGAGGATCTTGAAATCTACCCTAACGAGCTTACTGAAAATGGCCTGGAGATCACTATTCCCTGATTTTTTAATTCTTAATGTAGTTTCGCTCCGTTTGGAACAGACCTTTCCACGGATGTAAGTACAATTCCTCCCTCAGAAGATTCAAAACCCGTAACCAAAACCTCGGACATAAAATCTGCAATTTGTCTTGGCTTCAGATTGCAAACACAAACAACTTGCCTTCCTGTCAATTCATCAGGCCTGTAAAAATGTGTCACTTGAGCCGATGATTTTTTGATCCCAATCTCTTCGCCCAGATCAACCCAAATTTTATAAGAGGGTTTTCGTGCTTTGTCAAAAGGTTCTACTTTGATTACAGTTCCCACCCTCAACTCAATTTTGTCGAAATCTTCGTAGTCAATCGTTTGCATAGCCGATTTTTTTCCTATTTTTAGAAACATTTTACAAATCTTAGAGTTAAAAACCTAAACGTCTTATTTTAATAATGTTCGAAACTTCATCATTTCCTTTTAAGAAACTTGGCATATGTCTATGTGCTGTTGCGGGAATGTGCCTTTGGACAGAAGATACTTTCGCCCAAGGTGAACAAGAAAAAGTAGAAATTGAGAATATCAGAAATATGGATAAACCAGCTTTGGAAGATCATACTTCTTCACAAGAGGCTGTTAGTCCTAGAATTTCTGCAACAAAACAATCTCAGCCAGTTGTAAAACCAACTACTGTTAAAAAAGAAAATATGATAGGGGGGGAAGGCAAAAAACCAGAAGCTTCACAAGCTCCTTCCACACTTTCATTTAATATGTTTCTCTACATCGTAGATAAATTCAAAGCAGACTAAATTGTGTTTTTCTTATAAAAAAAGAAGAGGCCATTCAGCCTCTTTTTTTTATGTCCTTTATTGTAATTTACTTTTAGATTTCTGCCACAAAAGCCTCTAGTTCGCGAAGACTGATCACGCCCTCGTAATAAGCTCTTCCAAATACCGCAGCTTTCACGCCCATATCTCTTAGCTTTTTAAAGTCATCAATACCTCGAACTCCTCCACTTGCTGCAAGGTGTATCTCCGGAAAGCGATCAAGGATTTCCTGATACAACTCAAAATTTGGGCCTTCCATTACTCCGTCTCTGGTGACATCTGAGCACTTCAGGTATTTCAATCCTCTTTCGTAGAAAAACTCAATATGATCAAAAAGGTCAATTTCTGTTTTTTTCAACCAGCCTCTGATCTTGATTTTATGATCAATAGGATTAGTATCAGCCGCTAAATTGATTTTTTCTCTTCCGAAGGATAAAAGGAACTGTTCAAATCTGTCAGGATAGTTAGCCGCTGCTGATGCAATTGTAATTGTGGATGCCCCGAATTCAAAACATTTGATCACGTCCCCTCCGGTTGAAATCCCACCAGTAAAATCAATCTTCAAATCAGTATATCCTGAAAAAGCCTCCAAAATATGATAATTCTTAGGCTCACCTCTACGGGCACCATCCAAATCAACCAAGTGAATTCTTTTGATTCCAATGGATTCAAATGCTTGTGCAACCTCAAGTGGATTATTGGAAATAACCTCTTCAGTGGCGAAATCTCCGCGTTTTAGGCGAACACATTTACCATTTATCAACCAAATCGACGGAATTATCTCAAACATTTTTCTAAAGATTTTCTCAAAATTAATGGACAACAGGTTTAAAAACCCTCCTTAAAGATAATAGAGCGCTCCACTTTCACACTTCCAAGGGCTTTAAAACTTTTCATTTTTTTAAAATTTTGGCTCAAAACGCTGATTCCAATTAAAAAAACACCTATTTATTTTCAATAGCTTAACCTACCGATTTTTCCATTTGAGCCGGAAGCCCAAACTGAAGCCTCCGTATGACCAAGTCGAATCGAATGAAATCCTTCCGTTGCAAAACTTGACCAGTTTATCCCTCCATCAGTGGAAAAATCTGATCCTCCGGGCCCCACAGCTAAGACCCATTGGAACTCTGGAAAATAGATAACACCGGAACGATAGCCTGCGGGCGATTGCTGGATTTTTACCCATTCTTTCCTCTCGGAAAGAAAAAGACCCGCATTTCCTGAATTGGAATCGGGAAGAGCATAATCTCCACCAACACAAAAAACTTCACCTTCTCCAAGTTGAGTAATCGAAAAAATGCCTTGGGATGGCTCTCCATGAATTAAAGGGCTTGAAAATTTCTCCCAAGTTTCGCCCTCATCAGTGGATCTATACATATTGGCTTCCTTTCCCCCGCTTCCCAGCCAAAGATTATTCGCGTTTGCCAAGAATGAACTACCGCTTGCTGCAAATCCGGCTTCTCCCTCCAAAGCCTCAGGCAAATTAGCCACAGGATACCAGGTTTCTCCTTGGTTGAGAGTCTGTAAAATCATCCATTTTCCATCTACGGGATCTCCAAACACATATCCTCTCTTCTCATCTGCGAAACTGATTCCATCCAAAAATGCCTTCTCAGATTCTGTATGCTTCAATATCCAGTTTTGTCCACCGTCAGTAGTTTTATAAATAACAGCAGGTTGACCCGCTGAAACCGCAATTGCAGTCAATGCATCAAAGGCATGAATGGATCTGAAATCAACCGTGTCCAAACTTGCAATCACTCCATTCTCCCAGGTTTCCCCTCCGTCAATGGTTCGAAGCCAGGTTCCCCCACTTCCGCTTGCCCAGGCAATTTCAGGCGTCACTGCCGATAGCCCTCTCAAAGAAGCATCCACGGGAGTTTCTTTTATTTCCCAGCCTGAAGGTCTTTCAGGAATAGTTGGTTCTTGTTTACAGGAAAAAAGCGCCATCCCGAGGGACAGCGCTATCAAAATTTTGTTTCTCACTTTAATAATATCAAACTATATCTACTTTTCTGTATGCTTCAATCAATGCTTTTTCTCCTTCTACTCCCGGAAGGGCATTGCCATGCTCCATTCCCATCACTCCTTTGAATCCTTTGGAATCGATGTATTTGAAAACATTCCGGTAATGAATTTCGCCTGTTCCCGGTTCTTTTCTTCCCGGATTGTCACCGATTTGTATGTAAGCAATTTCACTCCAGGTCTTTTCCATCGTTGCAATCAGATTTCCCTCATTGCGCTGCATATGGTAAATATCGTACAAAATCTTGCAACTCGGGCTTCCCACTGCTTTACAAATCATATAACTCTGATCTGCATGACGAAGGAATAAATCAGGATTATCACTAAGTGGCTCCAAAACCATCGTCAATCCATGTGGTTCCAAAATCTCAGCTCCTCTTTTGAGTGCTTCAATCACGTTTCCGGTTTGGACTCCCATTTGTAGCGTTCGATCGAAATACCCCGGAACTACTGTCATCCATTTGGCATTTACCCGCTTGGCAACCTCCACAGATTCCCGGCAGGTTTTCAGAAAAGTATCTAAAAACTCTTGTTTTCCGGTTGTCAAAGAGACTTTCCAGTTGTCACCACCTTCGACGACAAAAACCCCCATCCTCATTCCCAGGTCATTCAGCGTTTTGCCAATTAATTCCTGTTCGGCAACGGATCTTTTCAGCATTCCATTGTCTTCCAAAGATCTGAATCCCTGATCCGCCATGAATTTCAGTTCATCCACTATTCCGCCAGGAGCAGAATTTTTGAACATTCCGAAGTGCGGAGCAAAATCCATGTTGAATGTTGGAGCTGCTTTATTTCCTGCGAAAGCAGGGATTGTCATCGCTCCGGAAAGTCCCAAAACAGTGCTTCCCAAGCCTATTTTCTTAATAAATCCTCTTCTTTCCATGGGTTAGATGACTTTTGTTTTACCTGGAACTGCATGCGGATAGAATCCATCAGGACTTGGCATTAGCTTCGGGTTTGCATCCCAAGCAAGTGTTTCAGGGAATAAATCAACTGTCCCATTCAACGCTTCATCCCAAGTCAATGCCTTTCCAGAGTAAGTCGCATAGCGTCCCATGATGGCTGTCATCGTACTTTTTGCAGCATTCTCAGCATCTGCAAACTTGTATTCACCTTTTACCAAAGCTGCCCAAAGCTCATCATGCTCTTGCTGATAAGGATTTGGCTGATTTTCACGGTCGTGGGTATAGAGTGCATTTCCTTTCCAATCTGTCATCACTCCATGATTTCCGGCACTTAGGTAAACTTTCCCTTTTGTGCCCTGGAATGTTTCATCAACTCTGTTGGTAGCGCCAGGGAAGTGACGGCACTCACTGTGAATAACCGAACCGTCTGCATAAGTAAACGTGATCACGTGGTGGTCAAAAATCTCACCGTGTTCTTTTCCGGTTCTAACTTCTCTTCCACCGGTTCCTTCTGCTTTTACAGGATAGCCTTGCTTCACCCAGTTGGCAATGTCTATGTTGTGTACATGCTGCTCTGTGATATGGTCTCCGCAAAGCCAGTTGAAGTAATACCAGTTTCTCATCTGATACTCCATTTCGGTCATTTCCGGCTTTCTTTCTCGCACCCAAACTCCTCCGTCATTCCAATAAACCTGACCACCGGTGATATCACCAATTAGACCGTCCTCAATTCTTTTGATTGTCTCTCTGTAATTATTCTGATAATGGCGCTGAAGACCAACCACCACATTCAGTTTTTTAGCTTTCGCAACTTCGGCAGCAGCCAATACTTTTCTGATTCCGGCGGCATCTGTTGCTACCGGCTTTTCCATAAAAATCTGCTTTCCTTGTCTCACTGCCTCCTCAAAATGGGAAGGTCTGAAACCCGGAGGCGATGCCAAAATCACGACATCAGCATCTGCAATTGCCTTCTTGTATCCGTCAAACCCAGTATATTTTCTTTCCTCTGGTACATCCACTTTGTCAGCGCCATATTTCTCCATTATCGGTTTATAGCTAGTATCGAGACGATCGCGGAAGGCATCAGCCATCGCCACAAGTTTGATCGGATGACCAGTTTCAAAAGCCTGGAAAACTGCACCGGTACCTCGGCCTCCACAGCCAATCACGGCAAGTTTCAGCTCATTTGCCGGAGCTGCATAAGCTCCCGGAACTATAAAAGGAGAAGTCATCAATCCCCCCGTCACCAAGGCGGAGGTTTTGATAAAGTCTCTGCGAGAATTAGAATTGTTCATAACTAGGTTGTTTATGGGTTAATAATCGGCAATTGGTGCTGTGGTATAATAAGTTTTGATTTCCTCCGGACTTGGCGGAATAAGTGGTCTTACCAGTCTCAATCCTAAGAAAGGAGCCTCGGGAAACCACCATTGACTTTTTGGAATCTGGGGATCAATCCGCTTCCAATCAGGCTTGCTCATGAAGCGCTTCGAGGAACTCAATTCTCCTGCGGGAGTTTGATAGCTTCCTCCCCGGACGACCCGAGGATAAAGTTTCAAAGAAGGATTGACAGGATTGTCCTTGGGTGACCTGCTGTAGAATTGGGGATCGTATTGATCGGAAGTCCACTCAAGCACATTTCCATAGACATCATAAAGTCCCCAAGGATTGGGTTTCTTTTTACCGACAGGCTGCGTAGTACCTTGACTGTTTTCTTTAGTCCATGCATATTCTGCGAGTTTGGGCTCATCATTTCCGAAGAAAAAACGATCCGAAGATCCAGCCCGGGAAGCATATTCCCACTCAGCTTCGGTGGGCAGTCTATAAAAAATTCCGGTTTTCAAATACAGCCAATGACAATATTGGATTGCTCCGTATTGAGTCATTCCGATGGCGGGTTTCTCCTCTTTTCCCATCCCAAAAGTCATATCGAGATAAGGCAAACTTGGTCTCGACATGCCATCCACAACTGACCCGATCGGTTCTTCTGAGATGGCCAGCTCATAGTTTTTATCCAGAAACATCTCAAAAGCATCCCATTTCACTTCATGAGTTCCCATCCAGAATGCATCGAGTTTTACTTCATGAGAAGGTTTTTCGTCTGAATTCTTGGAAGCATCGCTACCCATTTTATAAGTCCCTGCGGGAATGGGCGTCATGTCAAAAGTCACCTGAGTTCCGGGAATTTTCTGGGTATAGGCTTCAAAAAGTGAGTTTTCTACCTGAAAACTCATCAAAATAAAACCGGCTGCGACTAAGTATTTTTTCATAGGTTGGGTTGGGCGCTATTCCAAAATTAATTTAAGGTATTCTATGACTATTGAGTAGCCTCTTTTGATAAATGGTATTTGAATATCCTGATTCCCTCTCCTTTCAGGTCAATCAACAAATAATCATCCACTGCTTGCATCGCTCTGATTTCTCCTTTGAGGGAAAGTCCGGATTGGGCCGGGCTGAGGTATTCAAATCCACCTTTTCCATCTCCTAGCAAGACCATTCCATGATTTGAATCGTATCTGCCAAACTTCAGTTTTGAGAAAAGAAGGTTACCACCAATTACTAAATCCAAATTGCGGTCTCCGTTGAGATCCACAGCTTCAGAAGCGAAAACAGGTGAAAACTGCACTTGCATGGGCAAGGATCTTTCATTGAATTTTCCGGATGGTGCCAAAGCAAAATAGGAAGTTTTCAGTCGGTTGATGAGAATAGAATTTGCACCCTCTCTTTGCTCCGCGGTAAATAAACTATCCATCGTAGCTTCCGAATAGCTCTTGAAATTCAAGTATTTTTTCTTCAGGAAATTCACCTGACCGAGAACTTCATCGCGACTTGCAGAAGGATATTTTAGTCCCTGATTGTAATAGCCTAAGATCGCATCTATCGAACCGTTGGCATCAAAATCTTTGTAAAGAAGTTCCATCGGTTCCGCATCACTTGCCCGCAATTGGGTATTTAGGCCATGATTTCCGAGGAAAAGCTCCGGCAATCCATCCTTGTCCCAGTCGGCAATCAAAATATCATTCCAATAGCCGATTTCAAGCTTTTCAAAATACGTAAGCGTCACATCTTCCCAGATTTTTCCCTTCTGCGAAAAGATCATCACCGGCATTGCATCTCCAACAAGAATTAATTCAAGATTGCCATCCTTATTTAAATCGGCTGATTCGGAATCCGTAATCATCCCGAGATTTTTGAAAGATGGAGCAAACGTTTCAGTTTGGTCGGTAAACTTCCCTTCGCCATCACCAATCCAAATCCTACCTCCGGGTGACGTCGGATACTGATCGGGATTGACACGAGCACCTGCGAAAATATCGGAAATTCCGTCTCCATTGAAGTCGAGGATATGAACTGATCCAGTAGGGAATCCCTCTTGAGGCAATGCACCCGAAGACAAAGTAAATTTGCCTTTTCCATCGTTCAAATAAAGTCTGTCCTTTAGCGCCTGATCTCCAAGTTGGAATTGATGAACTCCTCCGCTTCCAACCAATAAATCCGGAAAGCCATCTCCGTTTGCATCAAAACTTACCGCATCGCTGTCTTCAGAAATTACTGAGGCTGCAAACGCCGTAGAGTCAGGCTTGCCAAATTGCCCGGCAGATATGCCAAAATAAATTCTTCCCCTGATTCCTGCACCACCGCCGACAAACAGATCTTTTTTACCATCCCCATTGAAATCTTCAAGCACCATCGCTTTCCCGCTTCCTGAAATTGCATGGCTAAGCAATGGTTGTCTTTTGAAATCATTTACGGGTATTCCAACCGGAACTTTCAGATTGGCAGTAGAAGTCAACAATGGTTTTACTGTTGGCTCTTTTGTACTTGCTCCTTTTTTTGCCTCGGTTTGAAGAATTGTCAGAGTTTGATTTACATGAACATCCTTCAACATGGAGACTTTTCCGCCAGGCCAAAGGACATGGACAGAATCGGCTTTTTCATCTTTACCCAAGCCAAAAAGCAAAACCGGGGAAACCGATGATTGGTAGCCTCGATAAAGATTTTGGTCCTGAACCTGAATTTTACCTTTCGAAAAGACTTTTACCATCGCTCCCTGACCGAATGTGTTTTGATTTTCTCCTTCTAATTTGATCTTCAGGAAATTTCCTTTCTGCTTTTGCACTGTAAGATTTTCATAGACAAAAGCCGGAGAATTAATGTTATTGACAATCAGTTCGAGGTCACCGTCATTGTCCAAATCTGAATAAGCCGCGCCGCTGCTGTTGGAGCTTTGCGCCAGTCCCCAGAAATTGGAGACGTTTTCAAAAGTCAAGTCGCCCTTATTGCTGAAAGTATAATTAGTGAGATTGGACGAAGTCATTGATTTCACCAGATTGAGCAAATCCTCACGCTTGAGTTGACCGCCAGCGGTTCTGACATAATCATCCATGTATTTCAGGAAGTCCTGATTGTTGTAGTCCCGCAGATAGCCATTGGTGACATAGAGATCTTTCCAGCCGTCATTGTCCAGATCTGCAAAAAGTGCCGACCAACTCCAATCCGTGTTTGAAATACCAGAAAGCTGCCCAATTTCCTGAAAAAAGCCATTTCCCGTATTCAGATGCAACATATTGCGCATGTATTGGTAGTGAAAACCGCGATCCACGTTGAGTTGGAAAAGCTCAAAATTGTCTGGCGAAAGCAGCTGTTTTTGTCTCTGATTTCCTTCCGGAAGCATGTCTAGGGTGAAAATATCCAGCAGCCCGTCATTGTTGATATCGGCAATATCATTTCCCATGGAAAAATGAGAAACGTGATCCAGCAAAGTTCGGATTTCATCTTTGAAAGTACCGTTCTTCTGATTGATATAGAGGTAATCAGGCATGGTGTAATCATTGCCTATATAGATATCCGGCCATCCATCAGCATTGATATCTGCGACAGAAATACCTAACCCATAGGAGAGACTCGAACTTGATATTCCAGCTTTTTCTGTCACTTCGGTGAATTTTCCTTTTCGGTTTTCAAAGAGTTGGGAACCAGCCTCGTGTTTTTCTTTCAATAAAGATTTGGTGACGGTGGCGTCATGGTTTTGAACTGATTTGGTATTGTGATTAAGTAGGAAAAGGTCCAAATCTCCATCCAGATCATAGTCGAAAAAGCTGGCTGAGGTACTTGGAGCTGTGGATGCTATACCAAATTCTTCCGCCATTTCCTTGAAAAGGGGGATGCCTTTTGGATCATTGCCCTGATTGACAAAGAGCTCATTTTTTCTTTTGTCCGGAGGTAAAGCACCGGAATGAAGGAGGTAAATATCTAGTTTTTGGTCACCATCAATATCCACGAAAACTACCCCTGTTTTCCAGGGGCCTTGCCTACCGGAAGCCCCGGCAGCTTGAGTTATTTCAGTGAATTTCAGCTTTCCCTGATTCAGGTAAAGATGATTTTGGCTGACATTGGCGGAAAAATAAATATCGTCTAATCCGTCCTGATTGAGATCGCCAACAGCGACACCTCCACCATTGTAGAGATATTCATACATCAAGACATTCAGATTGAGGTTTTCCTCGATCTTATTCGAAAAAGTAATCCCGGTTTGGGCAGAATTAAGTAATTGAAAAAGGGGATAGGAAACCTCTGAAGTTTTGGTGGGAATAGGTTCTGCTGCTTTTTTGCAGGAAAAAATGGATAAAGTACTTAGAAGAAGTAAACCGGACAGGGGTAATTTTTTCATAAGAATAAGTCTGAGCCACCCCAATCGGGATAGCTCAGACAAATTAAGAAGGATTTTTAGAAACCCGGATTTTGAACGAGTAGATCGTTTCTGTTCATTTCATCCCGTTGAATTGGAATAAAGTACATTTTATCTAACCAAGTTCTGTTTTCCTTACCAGGATCCATGTCAATTACTTTATACACATAATTGTAATATTCAGGATCGTACCGATAAGTCGAAAGTGTCTTACCTGGCTTGAGCGTACCGGTGATGTTGATACCGTTAGCTTTTCTGCTCTGAGTCTCCGGAGCGATCATCCAGCGACGAACATCATGATAACGCTGCTCCTCATAAGCCATCTCGACTCTACGCTCATTTCTGTACCGCTCTTTCAAAGCCTCCCCGGATTCTGTGACAGCAGGCATACCTACTCTGAATCGAATTTGGTTTAGCCAGTTTTTGGCTTCCGCTTCCTGACCCAGTTCTATTGATGCTTCCACATAGTTAAGAACCGCCTCAGTATATCTTAAGGTTGGCCAAGGAACTTGTTGCCAGGTATTTTGATCTACGATAGCAGGGCTAGGATCTATAAACTTACGGATGTAATAACCTGTATAGCTACCATTCCAGTCCTCAATCGGGCTTTTTCTGGTATCAAGACCAAAGTGAGTCACTTTAGCACCGGAACTATTAGTCACCTCATAAGTACCAGTTTGGATTTGGCCAAGCGGATCTCTTGGTGCGTTAGCAGATGCTCTTGGCTTCCACTGAGCTCCATCATAAAGAATTGACGCATAGAATCTGGCATCCCTGTTATTGTAAGGAGCCTGAGCGTGTTCTTCATTTGACCAAGAAAATTCTGTACCGTCCATCATTTCATAATCGTCGATCAACAATTGAACAGGAGTGTTACCAGCCCAGTTATTGTAACCGTTTGGACCGTTGAAAAGACCTTGTCTTCCACCACCTTCTTGCTTAGCATTGATGAAATATCTACCCAAAAGGATTTCTCTTTCACCACCATTTCTAGCCATAGAGTTGTTGATGTAGTTCTGAATTCCTACTTCTTGAGATACAGGAGCAGAAAGACCCATCTGATTTCCGGTAGTCAAATCCAGGACAGCTTTAGCCGCTGCCTGAGCTTTTTGCCATCTTTCCATTCTGTTGCCAGAAGTATATGCTAGTAACGCCAAATCAGGATAAGCTCCAATCACCGTGGACTTAGATTTTGCAGTAGGTCCATCATGTAAATCACTTGCAGCATATAGCAATACACGGGCTTTCAATGCAAGAACTGAAACCTCACCAGCTCTTCCTCTTAAGGCTGTTTTACCTTTTAGAAGTGCTGCCGCATCATCCAAATCTTTGACGATGAAGTTAACACACTCTTCATAGGAGTTTCTTGGTGCATCATAAGTTTCCGCGCCCAACTCATACGGGAAATCAATGATTGGAACACCACCATAATAGCGAACCAATTGATGGTAATAATACGCTCTCATGAATAATGCTTCACCCACCAAGCGGTCAACACTCGCACCGGTATGAGGGAACTTCGCGTCAGTCATTTTTGCAATAGCCAGGTTAGTAGCCCGAATGCGGGAATACATGTTAGGCCAGTTAAGTGTATTATTAACCCATCCGATATCAGCTGGATTTGATCGTGCTTCAGTAATGGTGGTGATACCACGTCCCGGGTGTGTAAACATCGATTCGTCAGTAAGCGATGCCAACATCTGCTCATCAAATCCTCCGTTTCCGAGGCCTTGATAAATCCCAACTACAAAGGCTTCTGCAAGAGCAAGGTCAGTCCAAACGCTGGATTCTGATACTTCGCCCAAAGGCTTGGTATCCAGAAAATCATCATTACAAGACGTGATTGTAAAACAAGCTACAAGCAGAAAAGCTAAATATTTATTTATTCTTCTCATGATAATCAAATGTTAGAAAGTGACATTAAGACCGGTGCTGATAATTCTGGCCTGAGGATAATACTGTCCTGTAGAACTTACTGTCTCAGGATCGTATACTTTCAGCTTATCCCAAGTGAACAGGTTAAGTCCATTCACATAAAGGCGCAGGTTTTTTACACCCACTTTTTCAGAAATATGAGAAGGCAGGTTATAGCCCAACTCAACGTTCTTCAATCGGAGATAATCATTACTTCTGAACCAATAAGTGTTTCCTCCAGAATAGTACTGATCACTTCTGTTGGCAATTCTTGGATGTTCTGAGCTTGGATTATCGATAGTCCAGCGATTATCGTAGATGTCCAAGAGGTAGTTACCAATGTTACCTGATTCACCCGCACTTACATATTGTTTGGCACCCAAAGCGCCTTGGAACAAAATAGAAAGGTCGAAGTTTTTCATAGCCATGTTCATGGTGAAACCACCTTGAAACAGAGGAATGTCATTGTTATCCATTCTCACACGGTCATCCGGAGTGATTTTACCATCACCATCGTAGTCCTTGTACTTCATGTCACCAGGGCGAAGATTATTGGTTATTGCAGAATAATTCAAAGGATTTGAATTGATATCCTCTTGTGTTGCAAATACTCCATCGTACTGATAAACCAAGAAGGTATTCATAGGCTTACCGGTAGATTGCTGCCACGCAGGTGCTCCCGGTGCTTCATCCCAGAACAAGATTTTGTTCTTAGCATAGCCTCCATTGACACCTACGGAATAGGTCAATTCTCCAATGTTACCTCTGTAACCTAGGTTCAAATCAAAACCTTTGTTTTCAACTTCACCGATATTCTCAGCAGGAAGAATCAAACCTGTACTCTGAGGAACAGAGGCATTTTTTTGCCAAAGGATATTTGTACGCTTGTTGTAGAAAAGGTCAAACTCGAAGAAGATTTTTCCATCCAGGAATTGACCTTCAAAACCCAAGTTAGAGTTGTTTGCAATCTCCCAAGTTACTCTGTCATTTGGTACACGAGTTTCATACAGCGTTTTAACTTCAGAGCCATTGATGATGTACGAACTGAAACCGTAAGTAGAAAGGAATTGATATTCCTGAAGAACTCCACCGAAATAGATCTGATCGTTACCCAACTGACCCCATGAGCCTCTTATTTTGAAGAAGTCGAAGGTATTACCAAGAGAGTTTTTCCAGAAATTTTCATCAGAAACTACCCAACCTAACATGACACCCGGGAAGAAACCGTAACGGGTATTCTCAGGGAAAATGTAAGATCCATCGTATCTCCAAAGGAATTCAGCCAGATATTTCTCTTTGTAATTGTAAGCAACACGACCGAAGTAATTCAAACGAGCTCTTTCAAAAGCTCCGCCACCGTTGTTTTTCTCCAAATCACCACCTGCAAACATCTGATCAATCGCAGTAGAAATGAAGTATCTTCTGAAAGCGTTGAAATTATTTCCTTCAACTGTTTCTTTGTTGAAACCAGCAAGAACATTGATGTTGTGATCAGTATTTATGGTTTTTTCATAGCTGACCACCGTTCCAAGAAGAATATTTAATTGATTAATGTTGGACTGGGTTAGTCTTGGCTCAGCCGGCCCTCTTTTACTTGGAACCAAAACTGGGGTTACGCCATCCGCCTCAAAGGTTTTCCCTTTTTCGTAAAGAGTCCAGGGAATCTCCCAAACCTTATTGAATTGCATGGTTTTATCCACAGCAGCTGTACCTGTGATTTTCAATCCTTCTACACCCGGGATTTTGATTTCTATCGTACCGTTTGTCTGGATGTAATCACGCGTATCACGATTGTATCCGGTTTGATCAGTTGTGATTACTACCGGGTTTTCACCGTTTTCGATATCAGGTCCCGGAAGACCATTTGGCCAGAATGCAGGCTGATTTGGCTTTCCTCTCATTTGCATACGGAAAATCGCTCCTGCACCTCTGGTAGGGAAGAATCTTTGTTCCTCTCTGCCCATGAAGCCCACACCAACTTTTACATATTTGTTGATATTAGCATCCACACTCATTCGGATGTCATATTGCTTAAATCCTGTGGCAGATTGCTTGTAATAGCCGTCCTGATTTTGATGACCAATAGAAGTCAAGTATCTGATCTTCTCGTCACCACCAGCCAACTGAACGTTGAATCTTGACTGAGGAGACCAGGTTTTCAGAGTTTCCTTATACCAATCAGTATTTGGATAGTTCCAAGGATCAGATCCATTTCGGTACAATTCCAGTTCGTTAGGCTTATAAGGAGCATTTCTTATCTGACCATTCGGTCTTGTGTAAGTTCCTGTTTCCTTGTATGCCTGATTTGCTGCATTCCATTCGGAAACCGGCAAACCATAAATATCCAAATCGTTCAACATGCCTGCATACTGTGCTGCATTTGCAAGATCAGGAATTACAGTTGGTTGTGCCCAACCTTGATTGACCTGGAAAGTAAGCTCAGGTTTTCCGTCAAGGCCTTTTTTGGTCGTTACCAAGATTACTCCGTTGGCTGCTCGTGAACCGTAAATTGCCGCAGAGGCATCTTTCAGAACCGAGATACTTTCGATGTCATTTGGATTGAGACGATCAAGACCACCCGCTCTTGCAGGCACTCCATCGATTACAATCAATGCATCGTTGTTTCCAAGCGTATTTGATCCTCTGATACGAATGCTGGATCCGTCATAACCTGGCTCACCGCTTCTGTTTACGGCAGTTACACCAGGCATTCTGCCTGCAATGGAGTTTGACAAGTTGACAGCTGGTGATTTGGCTAATTCTCTTCCTTTTACACTGGATACTGCTCCTGTTATTGTTTCCTTTTTCTGCTCACCATAACCCACCACAATCACTTCCTCGAGCGATTTCATGTCAGGTTTTAGGACCAAATCAAAAGTGCTGCTGTTTCCAATCGGAACTTCCAATGATTCAAATCCTATGAAAGAAAGGATTAGGACTGCATTCTGATCAGCTACATTAATTTTAAACCGACCGTCTACATCGGTTACAGTTCCAGTTGTTGTTCCTTTGATCAGGACAGAAACACCCGGCAGAGGCAAATTATCTTCCCCTGAAATCACAACCCCAGACACCTCCCTGGTCTGAGCAAATGCCGTCGCAGCTATGCTCAGGCATAAGAAAATGGTTAAGCTAAAAAGCTTTAATGGATGAATTTTTATCATAGTGTGGATTTTGGGATTAGTAAATGACAGATTAACTAAACCGAATGTCAAGATTATAAAAAGTAAAATCTCACTGTTTTCAGCTGATTTCTGACTGTATTATGCTGTAATTAGTCGAAAACAAAAAAATATATTTTGCTATAAAGGAATTTATCAGAATAAACGTTAAAAAATCCAAAAAAATAAAACCTTAATCATATTCAAGATTTGAAGGTGTTCTGTTTAAGATGTCGGGAAATCAGTGGTTGGGATTACAGTCTTCCAACCACTTCTTTTTTAGGAATTTTGATGGACCACATCCCTCTTAGATCCCCCACTTTGTGACCAGTTGCTTTGTCTGATGGATAAAGAGCATTTATTTCCGCAAGAGTTTTAGCATCTATTTCTTTAGCAGGATCTCCGTGACAGCTCAGGCAAAAAGCTCCGGGAATTACAATCGCTTTCGTATACAGGTAAACTTCTCCCCCCTCAATTTTCTGTATGTTCGGGTCATTCTTAATGCCATTTTCAGCATTGTATTCGTACGCATCCAGGATATTAGTTTCATCTGCATCCGGTTGATCTGCAGGATTTCGGTAGCGATTTGAGACTCTTCGGATCGTCACTCCATGTTTTTCACTTACGGCTTTCAAGATTGGCAAAGCCTCAACATTACAAAATCCGATAGCTCCGGCAACACCTTTTTCCTCAATAGCTTTTTGCAAATTGGAAATAAGCTGCTTTTGTGCTTCGGTACTGATCGAATCACCCCAGATCATCCCTTCCTGAATTATCTCCGATTCGGAAAGCTTTTTAACTTCCATATTTTTATTTACCGCATCAAATACTTCTTTCGAAACCCGCTCCTGAGGACCACATGCTTGCGTGGCAATTAATATCAGGAAACCATAAATCCAGTTTTTCATTTACTTTAAAGTTATACTTTACATAAATCTACAACTAACAACTCGTAATTAGAATCCAAACTTACCTATTTTGGTAAGTTGAGGCTTGTGCATCTGGAGATACCCAACTTTGACAAGCCACGAAAACGGTTATTTTTGTTTCCTGTCCAGTTTATTTAAAATGCGTAAAGCCTTTTGTCTGTTTTTTTTGGGAGTGCTTGCGAGCACAACTGTCCTTGCGCAAACTTGGACAAGAATGCAAAGCTGGGGACTAGATCTCGAATCGGTTGTTTGGATTGACTCAAATCTTGGATTTGCAGCGGGAGAGCGGCTGATAATCCGAAGTAAAGACGGAGGCACTTCCTGGGAAGAACTTACTTCGATCCCGAACTTAAGATTTTATGACGTCGCTTTTCAGGATCAGAATATCGGAATTGCTGTCGGGGAAAATGGATCAATTCTAAGAACCCAAAATGGTGGCGATGCCTGGACCAGTATAGCTTCCGGAGTGCCGGAAGATTTGCTTAGCATCGCCTTTGCAAACGAAAATAACTTTGTTGCAGTAGGGGAAAATGGAAAAATATTACGATCCATTGATGGAGGGCTCAATTGGACACTCATAAACTCCGGTACCTCACTTCAGTTAAATGATCTGTATTTTATAAATCCAAACACAGGTTTTGTTGCTGCGAATGAAGGTAAAATTCTAAAAACTTTGGACGGTGGTATCTCCTGGATTCTTCTCAACTCATCTTCAAATCAAAATCTGAACGGAGTAGTTTTTTCTTCTGAACTGATCGGATATGCAGCAGGTGATGGCGGATTGTTCACCAAAACGATAGACGGAGGTCAAAACTGGACAACCCTGGTAACGGGAGTGACAGTACCGCTCAAAAAAATAGCAATCAGCCCACTTGATGTCAAAATCATTGTTGCCGTCGGTGATGGAGCGACATCAATCAGGTCTGCAAATTCCGGGACGACTTTTGCCAAGGCCAATCTTGGAACAGGCAATCTTCGAAATTTAAAATCAATCAGTTTTAAGCCAGCTTCAAACTTAGCTTTCACAAGTGGACAAGATGGATATTTAATTTCGTCAACAAATTCGGGCACCAGCTGGATCCAAAGGCTTGCCGGGATTCGAAATGATTTTACAAGTACAGATTTCAAATCAAATCTTTTTGGATTTATCGGTGGCCAAAATGGGACAATGTATGTAACCTCAAATGGTGGAGTAAGCTTGATAAGCAGGCCAATTCCTGAACCAATTACGATTGTTTCTCTGGATTTTTGGAATACTGGATTTGGGTATGTTTCCGGACAAACAGGTAAGATGTTCCGCACCGGCAATACCGGGACGAACTGGGTTCCGGTCCCTGCTCAAACTACCGAGACTATTACCGGATTTTATCTGTTTGCTCCCTCTGTGGCATACATTACAGGGACGAATGGATACATCGCCCGTTCATTTGATTCCGGTGTAACTTGGGATTCAAACATTGAAACCAATACAAAAGAGAATCTAAAGGATGTAACTTATTTCGACTTTGTTTTTGGATTTGCAATCGGCGAGAATGGACAGATCAGCTGGACCTCCGGAGGAAATGTCTGGGAAAATCTTCCAAAAATAACAAGTGAAAATCTGAATGCTCTTGCTAAAACAGACTCCACCACTGCAATCATTGTCGGAAATAAGGGGGTTATTCTCAAGTCTACAGATCAAGCCAGGACCTGGAGAAAAATCCAAATTGAAGAAACTTCAAATTTGAATTCAGTTGATTTTTGGGATTCAAACATCGGTTTCATCGCAGGTGATGGAGGATTAACGTTACAAACAAAAGATGGTGGAGAGACTTGGGTTAAGATCCCGAGCGGAACAACTCGAAATCTTACTGGCATTAGCGCTGGAACTTCCGTTGTAGCTTTTGCAGTCGGAGATGACGGTACCCTTCTCAATTATATTTGTATTCCACCCTCGGGTTTGAGCGAAATTACGGGCAGTGGTTCGAGTTGTTTCAATTTAGAAACCTACCAAATCAACGATCTGCCACTTCCGGGATCTGAAATAACCTGGCGAGCTGATGGTGGTGAAATCATCTCCGGACAAGGAACTAAAGAAGTTCAAGTTCTTTGGACTAAAGCAGGAAGAAATGGCGTCTATGTAAGCAGACAAAATTTCTGTGGAAATGGTGAGACTTCTTTTCTGGAAGTAGTAGTCGCTGACCTTCCCAAAACAACTCAGGAAATCCTGGGTGAAGGTTCTGCCTGCACGACCCAAACTTATACCTATACTCTTCCAAACGTCGAAGGAGTTACTTATAAATGGGAGACTGCCGGAGGAGAAATTGTATCAGGCCAGGACTCACCAATTGTAACTGTAAAATGGAATTTAAAAGGAGAGCAACAACTTTTTGCAACCCCTCAGAACAGATGCGGATTGGCTGAACCAGTAATAAAACCTGTTTTTGTAAATGCCGCGCCAGCTCAACCCCAAGAAATAAAAGGTGAAGCTCAGGTCGGGATTGGGGAAACCGTCTACACTATCACAGGAGAAGATGGCATTAATTACCAATGGAAAATTGATAATCTGGGAGGAAGAATTATCGAAGGTCAAGGCACTTCAGCTGTAAAAGTAATTTGGCAGCAAGAAGGGGATTTCAATCTTAGTGTTACCCCTTTCAACATTTGTAATGAAGGAGAATCCAGAACTCTGAAAGTAAATGTGAACGTAATAACTTCCCTTCCTGAAAAAAATCCTGAGGAGGAATCCGTGAGGATTTATCCAAACCCAGGATTCGGAGACCTGATTATCGAATCTAAAACTCTTGGTTTTTGGAATGAGCTTGTTTTGGCCAATGCCCTGGGGCAGGAATTCATGATTGTCAAAATTCAATTTGGGCAACGAGAAATCAATCTTTCTCAATTGCCCAAAGGGTTGGTAATCCTAAGATTTTCCAATGACAGCGGATTTTTCTTTCGAAAAGTAATCGTGAAGTAGAAATTGACTAAAGCTATTTTTCGTCTCTGATCATCACATACTGAAAAATATCACCAACGGTGCCTTGCTTGATGTAAGCCTTTTTCAGAATTGCTTCCGGGATATAACCTGCTTTTTCTAGAACATTCATGGATTGTCCATTGTAATCATATACCTGGGCGAAAATCCGATGGATGTCAAATTTCTCAAAAATATACTTTGTGTAAATTTTTACAGCTTCTGTAGCGATTCCTCTTCCCCAGAAAGATTCTGCGACCCAAAACCCCAACTCCATATTTGTTCTGAGCTCATCCTTACCACGCTCAGAGCCAATTGTTCCCGCCAATTTTCCATCAAATTCGATAGCAAAGTTTTGAGCCGGATTGAATTTCTGATTGTGCTCAATCCAATGTCTTGCGTCATGAATAGTATAAGGCTGAGGAAAGCTATCCCTCAGGTTCATGGCTATTTTTGGGTTGTTGGCAAGGGGATAGAGCTGATGAAAGTGGCCTTCATGCCAGCTCACCAAACTGATTTCTCTTTCTCCTGCTAGTATCATAATTGGAATTTGTTAGTTCTTCAAGTTAATAGGGTAATCTTACATTCAATAAGATTTCAAAGAAAATAAAGCAATAGTCTTGCCTAATCTTCAATACCTCCTGCCTGCATTTTTTCGAGGTTTTCGGCAAATCTGAGGGCAGAAATAAAGTCACCGATATTTCCATCCATCACATCGGGGAGATTGTATACAGTTTTGTTGATTCGATGGTCAGTTACTCTGGACTGAGAGTAATTGTACGTTCTGATTTTATCGGATCGATCTCCGCTTCCTACCATTGACTTCCGTTGTGCGCCGACAGCATCATTATGCTTAGCCAGTTCAATTTCGTAAAGCCTGGAACGAAGTACCTTAAGTGCTTTTTCGAAGTTTTTGATCTGAGATTTTTCATCCTGACAAGTAACCACCAATCCAGATGGAATGTGCGTCAGACGAACCGCCGAATAGGTGGTATTTACTGACTGACCACCTGGACCCGATGAGCAATAAGTATCTTTTCGCACGTCATTCATATCGATATTGACTTCGACTTCATCCATTTCAGGCAAAACCGCAACTGTGGCCGCTGAAGTGTGAACTCGTCCCTGAGATTCAGTAGCCGGCACACGCTGTACTCTGTGTACGCCTGATTCATACTTCATCATTCCATAGACATCCGATCCCGAGATGGTTGCAATTATTTCTTTGTATCCGCCAGCTGACCCAAAAGTCAAATCGAGAACTGTCAATTTCCAACCCTGCATCTCACAAAATCGCTGATACATCCGGAATAAATCCCCGGCAAAAATAGAAGCCTCATCACCGCCTGTTCCTCCGCGGATTTCCAGAATACAATCCTTAGAATCATTCGGGTCTTTCGGGATCAGTAACTGCTTCAATTCTTCTTCTATAACTTCCTTGCGAGCTCTCTGCTCCTCCAATTCAGTTTTAGCCATTTCCCGAAACTCAGGATCCTTTTCTTTATCCAAAATCTCTTTCGAGCTTGTGATATTTTGAAGCACCAGATTGTATTCATCATACGCCCGAACCACCTTTTCGAGGTCTTTATACTCTTTGGTCAGTTTGGCGTATTTGCTCATATCCGACATCGAATCCGGCATGATGATCAACTGACCTATTTCTTCAAATCGTTCTTTAATCGATTGTAATTTATCGAGCATGTTTTTTCTTTTGCTGCGCGAAAATAAGGATTTTATCCTCAGGTCTGTTGTCGGGATTTCATCTTGTACATCTTGTACATCCTCCAGGTCCTTACGGAAATTAAAAAAGCTCCAATTGGAGCTTTTTTAATTATTCTACTGTAACCGATTTGGCCAAGTTTCTCGGCTGATCTACGTTGCAGCCTCTCATCACAGCGATGTGATATGAAAGCAATTGAAGCGGAACTACTGCCACAAGCGGAGTAAACGCTTCGTGAGTTTCAGGGATTTCGATCACGTGATCAGCCAATGCTCTCACACTAGTATCACCTTCCGTGACTACCGCGATTACTTTTCCTTTCCTCGCTTTCACTTCCTGAATATTACTTACCAATTTTTCGTAAGAACTATCTTGAGTTGCGATAAAGACCACAGGCATAGCCTCGTCTATCAAAGCAATCGGGCCATGCTTCATTTCTGCAGCTGGGTAGCCTTCAGCATGGATGTAAGAAATCTCTTTTAGCTTCAAAGCTCCTTCCAAAGCAACCGGAAAATTGTATCCGCGACCCAGATAAAGTGCATTCGTCACATCTTTATATTCTGCAGCAATTGCCTTGATTTTTTCATTTGACTGGAGCGCCTTTTCCACTTTCGCAGGGATAGCGGCCAACTCATGAAGTAAATGAATGTAGCGACTTTCAGGAAGTGTTCCTCTCTGATATCCTAGTTTCAGTGCCATCATTGCCAAAACAGAAATTTGGGCTGTAAAGGCTTTTGTAGAAGCAACACCGATTTCGGGACCGGCGTGTGTATATGATCCTGCATGTGTAGCTCGAGGAATCGAAGACCCAACCACATTACAAACTCCAAAAATGGTTGCTCCTTTAGATTTGGCCAGCTCAATTGCAGCAAGAGTATCCGCAGTTTCCCCGGATTGGGAAATAGCAATTACAAAGTCTTTTTCGCTGAGGACAGGATTTCTGTATCGAAACTCAGAAGCATATTCAACTTCAACAGGGACTCGTGCAAACTCCTCAAATAAATATTCCGCCACCAATCCTGCATGCCAGGAAGTCCCGCAAGCAGTAATGATGATTCTCTCTGCATTCTGAAACTTATTCATATAATCTCTCAAACCTCCAAGAACTAATCGCCCAGATGCTGCGTCTAACCGACCTCTCAGGCAATCTGCTATTGACTTCGGTTGTTCGAAGATCTCCTTCAGCATAAAATGCTCGTAGCCACCTTTTTCGATAGCCTCTAGCTCCATTTCGAGCTGAGTAATGTATGGATTGGTCGCTACGTTTTCTATTGTCTTGATCTGAAGTTTGTTGTTTCTGATCACAGCAATTTCGTAATCGTCGAGATAAACCACTTTATTGGTATACTCAATAATCGGTGTCGCGTCTGAAGCGAGGAAATATTCATCCTCACCTACTCCAATTACCAATGGAGAACCTTTTCTCGCTGCAATCAACGTATCAGGCTCTTCCATATTGATCAAAACGATCGCATACGCACCTACTACTTTGTGAAGAGCTAGTCGCAGAGCTTCTTCAAGACTGCACTTATTATGAGATTGGATATCTTCTATAAACTTTACGAATACTTCTGTATCAGTATCGCTTTGAAACTTATAACCTTTCATCTGAAGGTCTTTTTTCAAAACCTCGTAGTTTTCAATGATCCCATTATGAATCATCGCAAATTTTTCGGAGGATGAATAATGAGGATGGGCGTTTACGTCATTTGGCTCTCCGTGAGTTGCCCAGCGAGTATGGCCGATTCCGATTTTTGATTTAAGGTCAGGACTAGATTCCAGAAATTTCTCCAGCTCAGATACTTTCCCTTTCTTTTTATAAATACTCAGGCCATTGTGATCGAGCAAAGCTACCCCTGCGCTATCGTATCCTCTGTATTCTAACCTTTTGAGACCTTTGATGATGATAGGCAAAGCTTCCTGCTGCCCAACGTATGCTACTATTCCACACATATTGAAAAATCTTTAATCTTTAGATGTACTTGAACAAAGAAACAGCATTCGTGCCAAAAAAAATAATCCACTTCCTTAAAAAGAGGAAGTGGACTATGTCAACTTTTCTGAAATCGATTGAGTTACCTGGTTTTAGAGTAAATCACTTTTACTTTTATTTTGGTCTTGTCAACCAAAAACTGTCTGAAAGATCTTTTAAAGTCATCACCGGGCGAATCCTGATAAGGAGTATCAGCATAAAGCAACCAATCTTTCCTCACTATTTTTTCCCTTAACAGGGCATTCAAATGGGAAGTAATAGGCATAAGGTAAATTTTCTTTTCTGTATCATAGGCTGCTACAGCAGGTGCAATGAAAGATGGTTGCTCATTTCCATCTGCATCCAAATCAAACTGAGGTTGACCATCTGCCTGAACGGTTAGCGGTTGGCTATCGCTTGGCCTGCTGATTACCTCATTTGTATTATCTGTAAAATAAGCTGTCAACCAAGGAAGAGGAGTTTGTCCTTCGGACAAAGGTTCAATTTCGCCGATTACCAAATCCGCCTGATTGAAAGTTACTCCGGAGAGGGAATCCAAAAATCCATCCAATGGACTTGTATCCAACTTGATCACCATACCGAGATTTGCCTTCATTCCTACAAGAGGTCCCACATTATAGGCATTCCCTTTTTCAGTTACAGTTGAAGTAGGAGTTCCTGATCTATCACTCTTGATACCATTGAAACTTCTTGAAGAAGCAGTAGTTACCTGATATTCTATCGAAGAAGTATCACCCTGATAATGATAATAAACAAGAATTCCGGTACCATATCCTAAGGAGACACCTGCGGTTGTATTATCTCCTGCTCTTGCTTTGATAGCAACGCCCTGTAGATATTTTCGAAAACTGAAAAGGTCATCAAATTCATTTCCTGACTGCATTTTGCCAAATAGCTCAACTGCAAATGCATCATTAACAGGGAAACTTGCAGTTGTATCCTTTACCTCACCAAATACAATTGATCCTGTTGAAATCGGCTCGGATTCGAATAAAAGTTCATCATAATTATAATAAACTGTATCCAGAAAAGGCTCGGCAAGCTCATGGATAGAATAATATTTAGGTTTATCCAAATCTGCGCCATTGACACTTACGATGTCGAGGCTGAACAGAACAGAATCTAAAATTGCATCCGCACGCGGTCTTTCGTCAGTGACATCAATGTATAATCTTGAGTAACCAATGCCTTCAGTTTTTCCAAAAAAAGGATCTTCTTCATTCCCAACAACCAAAACACCCTGATTTGTGGTATTGAAAGAGTCCAATAATACGACTTGAGCCGGGAGCTCAAACTCTTCGAAAAACACACCAATTTGGTTGTTTCCCGGAGCGAGTTCGATCCCAACTACAGCCGGATCACTGCAAGAACTGATTAGAAATGTGGACAAGATGGCCCCAAAGGCCAATTTAACCTGCGAGATTAGTGTAAATGTCGAAAAGCTCTCCATGAGCTTGCGCTTCTGATTCAATGCTGATTTCAAACTTCTTGTCTTTTGAGAAATCCTCTATTAGTTGGGTTAGTTCTGCAGATACTTCGCTGCCTTTCACTACCAAGTCAGCGTATGCCATGCCTATCTTGATGAAGCCAGTAAAGTCTTTGCTTTTCAAAGGTGCTAAAATAGCGTCATCTATATCCACCATCTTAACCTTGTTTAACAAATCGTCGCCAAAGGTATGAGAAAATCCATTGTTATAAATCGCAAACACGGATTTCGTGTCCTTGAAAAGGGGTTCGTTTTTGTAGGTTGTTTTTAGATACATAGGTATCAAACTGGTCATCCAATCGTTGCAATGAACGATATCCGGAGCCCAACCAAGTTTTTTTACTGTTTCAATTACGCCTTTGCAAAAGAAAATTGCTCGCTCGTCATTGTCTTCGTAAAACTTCTCATGCTTATCATGGAAGACATGCTTTCTCTGGAAATAATCCTCGTTATCAATGAAGTAAACTTGCAACTTAGCGTTGGGAATAGAGGCTACTTTGATGATCAAAGGTTTTTCCTCATCACCGATGGCGATATTGATGCCTGAAAGCCTAACCACTTCATGGAGTCTGTTCTTCCGCTCATTGATCAAACCAAACCGAGGAACTAAAATTCTGATTTCCATTCCCCGCTCTTGCATAGCTTGAGGAAGCGATCTTAAGAAATTTGCTACTTCGGAAGTTTGTAGGAAAGGGTTGATTTCACTGGCAACGTAGAGGATACGTAGTTTTGACATGCGCTTTTTGGATTTAGCTTATTGAGGTGATCAACAACGCTGCAAAGATAATAAAAAAAAGGTTAAAAGCCCTTGTTTTTCTGGATATTAATATAGTTTTGCCCCTATTTACCCATTAAATATCCTTTATCCGTGCAGGTATTCCATACCGGAGCCGAATGGCAAACAAACTGGCTCAAATCTATCCAAAGTGGGAAAACCATTGGTTTTGTACCCACAATGGGAGCGCTTCATGAAGGTCATCTCGATCTTGTGAAGATGAGCAAAAACGAATGCGACATTATAATTGTGTCGATCTTCGTCAATCCGACTCAATTCAATAATCCTGAGGATTTTGCAAAGTATCCAATTACACTTGAGCCTGATTTGAATAAGCTGGAAGCTGAAGGAACTGATTTTGTATTCCTTCCGGATACCTCAACTATTTATCCCGAAAAGCCTGTCTTGACTTTAAATTTTGGGGAATTGGAGCATGTGCTGGAAGGAGAATTTCGTCCCGGTCATTTTAACGGGGTTGGAATTGTTGTTTCAAAGCTATTCCACATCATCAGGCCGGACAAAGCGTATTTTGGTCAAAAAGACCTGCAGCAGGTTGCTGTGATTAAGCGATTGGTAAGGGATTTATCCTTTAACCTTAAATTGGTTGTAGTACCGACTCGAAGGGAAGTCGATGGATTGGCAATGTCTTCTCGGAATTTGCGTTTGAATCCCGAGGAGCGAACCCAAGCTTTGATCTTATATTCAAGTCTTACGAAGGCGAAAGATGAACTATTAGCCGGCAAACCATGGTTGGAAGTCCGTGAACAAATTCTCGAGGATTTTAATGAAACGTCTTTGGCAAGGTTGGAATATTTCGAATTGGTTCATCCTGAGCACTTCACACGATTTGAAACTTTTGAGCCGGATCAAAAATCCTCGATTTGTGTCGCAGCATATCTCGGATCTGTCAGATTGATAGACAACCTTCCGATTATTCCTTAATTTCGCGGCAAATTTCTAGCAATGCATATTCAAGTACTGAAATCAAAGATTCACCGAGTAAAAATCACTCAGGCGGAACTCCACTATGTAGGATCTATCACTATTGATGAAGACCTGATGGACGCTGCCAATCTGATCGAGAATGAAAAAGTCCAGGTCGTGAATGTCAACAATGGCGAACGACTTGAAACTTATGTGATCAAAGGAGAAAGAGCCAGTGGGCAAGTTTGCCTGAATGGTCCCGCTGCAAGAAAAGCATCAGTTGGGGATATCGTTATTATCATTTCCTATGCAGGGATGGATCTTGAGGAAGCTAAAAACCACAAACCTGTTCTTATCTTCCCGGATGACAGAAATAAGCTGATTTGATGAATCGCCAAAATCTAAAACAAATAATTCAGGTCACGATTTCTCTGGGAATTGCGATCTGGATTTTTTGGTTTTTATACCGAGACATCCCTTTAGAAAGTCTTTTGACTCAAATCAAATCCAGCAATTGGCTTTGGATTTTTGTTTCTCTTTCTATTTCTCTTTTTGGGTTCTGGCTCAGAGCCTGGAGATGGACCTTATTGATACGATCCGATGAAGGAGAAAAAGTAAAGCCTAATCGTGCCTATCACGCTGTGATGGTTGGATATCTTGCAAATTTATTAATTCCAAGAGCAGGTGAGGTGGCGAGGTGTGGTGTTCTTAGCAGAACAAATGGAGTTTCTCTTGGCCATTTATTGGGAACTGTAATCCTTGAGAGAAGCGTTGATTTACTTTTTTTAGTAGCAACAATTGGATTGGCATTTTTGTTGGAAAATGACCTTTTTCTCAGTCTTGCTGGCCTTTTGGTTAATGTCGATGATCTAGTGGAAAAAGTTCTTTCCAATCTCCCAATCTTCATTGGCGGCCTTGTCATCTTTATAATTTTCATGTTCTTGATATTGAGAAGATACCGAGAAAACGGGTTAATCAAAAAAATCCGCCATTTCATGAGGGAAATAGTATCAGGACTGAAAAGAGTCAATCAGCTTTCCAATCCTTTGGGTTTTTGGCTTAGTTCGGTTTTGATTTGGGTTATTTACTTTTTGACCATGTACACAGTTTCCCTTGGCATCCCAAGTACTGCCAATTTGTCTTCGGGCGAAGTCCTGCTGGTCATGGTAATGGGAAGTATTGGCATGGTTGCACCCGTTCAAGGGGGAATCGGAACCTTCCATGCGCTAGTGGCCTTCATTTTGATACAATTGGGAATATCGGAAGAAGACGGAAAAATCTTCGCAGCGATTATTCACGGAACTCAGGTTTTGCTCATGCTGGCAGCTGGTCTGATCAGCTGGTTAGTGATGATGAGATTACCCTCTTGGAATAAACCTGCCAACCCATAACTTCGTATTCATTCCTGCAAACAAATAAAACTATGATACTGATTCTAATTGTTGTTGTCTTCGCTATTGCCGGCTTTGTGGTGAGCAGAAAGCTGAAGAGCAAATTCAAAAAGTACTCTCTTACTCCGCTTCAGGCTAACCTGTCCGGGGCTGAAATCGCAAAGCTGATGCTTGCCGATAATAACATTCACGATGTTCAGGTGATTTGTGTAGAAGGTCAACTTACAGACCATTACAATCCACTGAACAAAACTGTGAACCTGAGTCCGGATGTATATTATGGCAGAAATGCTGCTGCAACAGCTGTATCTGCTCACGAATGCGGTCACGCTGTTCAGCATGCCACAGCTTACACATGGCTTAATCTCCGGTCAACATTGGTTCCTGTCCAAAACGTTTCCAGCAAAATCCTGAATTTCGTTTTACTTGCTTCCCTATTCGGAGGATTTGCTTTGGGTCTGCCGTATGAAATCGTTGGTTTCATTGTAGTAGGAGCTTACAGTGTGATGACTTTATTTACGCTTGTTACCCTTCCGGTAGAATTTGATGCAAGTAACCGAGCCTTGGCTTGGGTCAAAACAAGAAATATAGTAACAGGTCCTGAATACGCGATGTCAAAAGACGCATTAACCTGGGCAGCGATGACTTATGTGGTAGCCGCGTTGGCTTCCCTTGCTACTCTGGCATATTACATTTTCGTATTCTTTGGAAATAGAGATTGATCCAGATCAAATAATCAAACCGAGAGGGGCAAGCTTTTGTCCCTCTCTTTTTTTTGCCCTAAATTCCCCTTTTATGAATTACTAAACCCGATATACCAGTATGAACTTCCAATTAACAGAAGAACAACTAGCCGTAAGAGATGCAGCGAGAGAATTTGCCCAGATGGAATTATTGCCAGGAGTTATCGAAAGAGATACAGACGGCAAATTTCCGAAGGAGCAAGTCAAAAAAATGGGGGAGTTAGGATTCCTTGGAATGATGGTCGACCCCAAATACAATGGAGGGGGTATGGATACAATTTCTTACGTCCTTGCGATGGAAGAACTCTCCAAAATCGATGCGTCCGCTTCCGTAGCGATGTCGGTAAACAATTCACTTGTCTGTTGGGGATTGGAAAAATATGGAACGGAAGAACAGAAAGAAAAATACCTGAAGCCCTTAGCAGCTGGAGAAATACTTGGCGCTTTTTGCCTTTCCGAACCTGAAGCCGGATCAGATGCAACTTCTCAGAAAACCGATGCTCATCTCAATGGTGATCATTATATCCTGAACGGAACTAAAAATTGGATTACAAATGGATCTTCCGCCAGCGTCTACTTAATAATTGCCCAAACCGATGCAAGCAAAGCACATAAAGGAATTTCCGTTTTCATCATCGAAAAGGGTTGGGAAGGATTTACGATTGGCAAAAAAGAAGATAAAATGGGAATTCGCGGGTCAGATACTCATTCATTGATGTTTACTGACGTGAAAGTTCCTGTTGAAAACAGAATAAGAGAAGAAGGTTTCGGATTCACTTATGCGATGGAAACTTTGAACGGAGGCAGAATTGGCATTGCGGCCCAAGCTCTGGGGATTGCGGCAGGTGCTTATGAATTGTCTTTGGCCTATTCCAAAGAAAGAAAAACCTTTGGCAAACCTATTTCCCAACATCAGGCTATTCAGTTCAAACTTGCGGATATGGCTACCCAAATTGAGGCAGCGAGATTAATGGTTTACAAAGCGGCATGGATGAAAGATAATGGGGAAGATTACGCCCATGCGTCAGCAATGGCCAAATTATTCGCTTCCCAAGTCGCTATGGACGTTACAATTGAGGCAGTGCAGGTACATGGTGGGTATGGGTATGTGAAAGAATACCATGTGGAACGATTAATGCGAGATGCTAAAATCACTCAGATTTATGAGGGAACATCAGAAATTCAAAAAATAGTCATATCAAGGAAAATTTTAAAATAAAGCCTTTTTGAATATAGAAAGGGTATTCTTCCAAAATTTTATAACCTTTTTTATTTTTTGAGTTTCCGCTTATCAAAAACTCCTGTTTAAGAATTGGAAAAATTATATTTTTACAATTCTATTTTCGTAAATTAAATCATGGAATATTACAATAAGGTTATTGAATCTGTCAACGTCAGATTTTTGCGAGGAAACAACTACAAAGTTGAAAAGCCTGCAACAATTGTTGACTATGAAGAAGCTGATAACACCCTGATCATGCTTCACCACGGCACCCTAAAGTTTGGTGAAGATCAGGAATTAGTCAATGAAGGTGAAGTACTTTTTCTTCCCGGTGGAAAGAAAACGAAACTTACTATCGGAGGAAGTTCAAAAAAGTCCGAAATATCCAAAGACCATTTTCAGGAAAACAAAAAAAAGCATCTTCAAAGTATCAGTTTCAAAGACATTAAGAATTCTGAAGAAGACTGCATCTCTATTGTAGGCTTTGAATCTAAAGTATTTGATGTTGTCAATTTTTTCAATTCACTTGACATTCCTCCGTTCATCATCAGATTCAATGATCGTCTTGCTACCATCGTTGAAGATTTGATGAAGGAACTGGAATTGACTGCGGTAGGAAAAGAAAGAGTTCTAAAAGCTCAGACGGAATTACTCGTCATTGAATTGCTGAGGCATATTCTGAAAAACAGACTATTCCTAGAGGAACTTTCTACTAATTCGACTTATTTCAAGGATCCCCGACTGATTGATTTATTCAATTTTATCAAATTAAATATCGGAGGCGATTTATCAAATAAAGTCCTTGCCAAGGTGGCAAATGTCTCTGAAGATTATGTGGGTCAATATTTCAAAATGCTCACCGGAATCAATCCTCAGGATTACATTGAATATCAGCGTATGGAAGCGGCTGTTGAGCTTCTTCGTACCTCTAAAAAATCTATCCGTGACATTGGCAAAGATGTAGGCTACAAAGACACAGCATACTTCTGCCGAAGATTTAAGATGATGTATGGAGTGCCTGCGGGCAAAATGAGAAGAAGAGAATCCTTAATTAACGTTTAAGGAATTGTTATACCACACTTTATAATCTAAGACCCTGGCCAAAAAACCGGGGTCTTTTTCAATGGAATTACCCAGCACAACAAGATCTGCTCCTGCAGTGTAGGCAGTTTTTAACTTTTCGAAGGAATCAATTCCTCCTCCCACTAGTACTGGTTTTTTGACAACCTCTTTTACTGATTCGATCACTTCCGCAGATACAGGATGTGCAGAACCACTTCCTGCATCCAAAAAGAAAAATTTCAGCCCCAGATATTTCCCGGCTAATGCAGTGGCTTGAGCGAGCTCGGGTCTTGAATTGGGTAGAGGAACAGTCTGACTGATGTAATGAACGCTGTTTATTTCTCCGTGATTGACAAGCAGGTAGGCAGTAGGCAAAACTTCCAGATTTGTGTTTGCAACCAACGGGGCAGCTGCTACTTGTTGACCAATGAGGTACTCAGGGTTTCGCCCCGAAATCAGGGATAAAAACAAAATCGCATCCGCATCTCCGACAATCTGCTGCTGCGATCCCGGGAAAATTACCACTGGTATTCCGCCGGCCACTTTTTTCACCGAAAGGATTACTTCTTTGAAATTATCACGAGACATGTGACTTCCTCCCACCATGATCAAATCCAAACCAGAATCTTTCACCCATTTAAATTGGATTTCCAGCTCTTTTGGATTTTGGCACTTATCGGGATCGATCAGCCAGGCAAGTCCTTTTTTACCTGATTTATGAAGGGAATTAAGAAGATTACTTACCTTTTTCCGAGGCTTGCGCATTTTCAGGCTGCGGATTCAAGAGGTTGGTCAAAAATTTCTCCTTTGCCAACGCCAGTCCCAAGATGAGCAATCGCTGACTAAGGGTAGGCCAAAAGCTTGATCTAGATGGCTTTCTAAGTTTTTCTTCAATGTCTTTGGTCAGAAGTCCCTGTTGTTCCAGAGCCTCAAGTGCCTTTTCAGTTTTGTTGACTTTCTTCTTTCGAGTTACCTTCACTATTCCATAAGTGAGCAATCCTGCCGCAAGTACAACAGCTCCGACTTTCAACCATTCTTCAGAATCTTTCTTTAATAATTCAAGTTGCTTGGCGAGAGTCTGCTCTAGCTCTTCTGACTTTTTTTTCAATTCTTTATTCATGAATTTGGTTGTTTTTTACATCTCTGGAAAAAATAAATTCCTTGCAGGCTACTTGAATTTTGGACTGAACTGTATTGGATTTTCTGGAAAGAATAAGTCCAATGACAATTATCAAATACAATAAAGCAACTAAGAGAAAGCCCATATAGGGTGTCTCAGTGAATTGACTTAAATAGAATGCGAGAGACATACTAAGAAATAACAGAACAATAAATGACATAGCTCCTATCATTGAAAGTAAGATAAATCGGGATACTATTCCCACAAATTCATCTTGGATTTCCGATTTGACTAAGTCAACTTTGGCCTCTACAATGCCTTTTACGGTCTGTATAATTTCTCCGAAATTTAGCATAGCTAAAAATTAGTTTAGGTGATTTTTGCTCTTTTCAAGGACTAATATACTTCAATTGAAAGGAGCAAAAAAATTAAGCATCGGGGGCAACCTCTGCCTCTTCATAAAATTTATAACGCAAAACCAGTTCCAAAGCTAAAGTAATGGCCCGATTGATCGGATGCTGATGGCAAAGTGATTCATCAATGTCTTTCAGTCTGGTGTAATATCCGGTGGCTATGGGGATTTCCATATCCTGATTGATTCTGAGGGTTGCTTCCTTGTATTCTTCAGCTTTTTCCTCTTTGAGTATTTTGCAGATAATCAATTCTTTTTTTCCTAAGCGGTCTCTTCTCGCAGAGGCTCCAAAAAGTCGGCAAATCATTCCTCTTTTTGAGTAATTTCCGCAAAATCCCTTACTGCCATCTTCTGATTGAGATCGGTACACAATGCAATTCCCCTCTTCCGTATGGGCCTCAAGTGCTACAAGTGTAGATTCAGCGAGACCTTTTTCGTAAAGATCAAATGCTAGTGGTAAAAATTCCTGGGGTGTAGCCGGAACTTGAGGATTAGCGCAGCAAAAGCCACAACCTGATACACAACCTAAACCCGCCTCAGAAGCAAATTGCTTAACTTCGGAATCAAGCTCCCCAAACAAGTCCAGAACTGCCTGGGATTTCTCAGCGAGATTCATCTCTTTTTATAATTAGTGCACAAAAGTACACCGATCCATCCATTCTGCTCCTAGCGGGTTGTTAATTTTTTTTATCTTGATTTTCAGTCGTTTAGAGTAGTATTTTCTCAAATCCAGGATTTACTCCATTCATTTAGATGCTGGGATCGTTTTCTTTGATAAAAATCAAGCATATGGTAAATAAGGACGATAAAAAAGAAGATGAAAGAATCCGTCAGGCTTTTAAAGAGCGGGATTGGAATGAGATAAAAAGCGCCGATTCCTGGTCAATTTTTAAGATTATGTCGGAGTTTGTGGATGGCTTCGAAAAACTGGCGAAGATTGGACCCTGTGTTTCAATTTTTGGTTCTGCACGCACTCCCAGAGACCACGAGCATTATAAAATAGCAGAAGAAATCGCCGCAAAACTTGTACGGCATGGCTATGGGGTAATTACGGGCGGAGGACCGGGTATCATGGAAGCAGGTAACAAAGGAGCTCATTCCGAAGGTGGAAAATCCGTTGGCCTCAACATTCTACTGCCGTTCGAGCAATTCAACAACATTTACATCGATCGGGATAAATTGATGACGTTCGATTATTTCTTCGTTCGTAAAGTTCTATTTATCAGATACGCTCAGGGGTTTGTGGTACTTCCGGGCGGATTCGGAACTATGGATGAGCTTTTTGAAGCACTCACCTTGATTCAAACAAATAAAATCGGACGGTTCCCAATCGTTTTAGTAGGCAAAGCTTATTGGGCAGGTTTAATTGACTGGATTAAACAGACCCTGATTGAAGAAAACAAATATGCAAAACAAGAAGACCTCGATCTCTTCTGGCTGGTAGATGATGCCACAGAAGCGGTAAAAGTAATTGATGATTTCTACAGCAAATACCTGCTTAGCCCGAACTTCTAATGCAGAAAATCAATCTGGTCACCATCTATTCTTTGCTTGGCTGTTGCCTTATTTTGGCTGGATATTCTGTATGGAAAAGTAATTCGCAGTCAGGCTCAGAGGAAATATTTTCGGAAGATCAGGTTCTTCAATCCAGACCTAACCCCTCTCGTGATTCGGTAAGACTTTTTGATATCCCTTCTGAGTTGGATTTTGCGGGTGAGAAAGTTCCCCTGGGCACCGATGATGTATTAGAAAGACTGGAGAGGGAAATCTATGTCAACGCCTATTGGGAATCAAACATGATCCTCCTGATGAAGCGATCAGCGAAATACCTTCCGGAAATAGAGCGACTGCTTAAAGAGAATGGTGTACCCGATGATTTCAAATACTTGGCTATGGCTGAGAGCGGTTTGATGAATGTAGGATCACAGGCCGGAGCCAGAGGATTTTGGCAAATATTGGAAACCACCGGCAAAGAATATGGACTGGAAATTTCCAATGAAGTAGACGAGCGATACCATCTTGAAAAATCAACCGCAGCTGCTTCCAAGTATTTCAAAAAGGCACATACAAAATTTGGGGATTGGACAGCCGTGGCAGCTAGCTACAATATGGGACAGACTGGTTTTAGCAAAAGACAGCAAGAGCAGCTTCACGAAAACTACTACGAGATGTATTTGAACGAGGAAACCAGCCGTTACTTGTTCAGGATCTTAGCTTTTAAAGTGATATTCGAAAATCCCGGAGCGTTTGGGTACCATCTCAGTGAAGACGATTTCTACAAAAATCCACCCTTGAGGACAATTCGGGTAGAGGAGGACATCAAAGATCTTCCAAAATGGGCAAAGGATCAGGGGAGTTCCTACAAAGACCTTAAGCTTTACAACCCATGGCTTCGTGAGCGAAACTTGAAAGTCAAACGTGGAAAATCCTATGAGATCAAACTTTCGGAGTGAGTTTTGGTTTCTTGGTTAAGTAGGTCCATTTTGGGCACGATCGGAAAAATCACGACACATGCATCTGAATTTGGGCCGAGGATTTCCTTTTGATCAAATCTCCAGGATGAAAATCGATCCTAAATCTTTTTGCTAACCGACTACTGATATACCATGAAGAATTTCCAAAAAACTTTGAAATCAGGGATTTATTTGAGCCTTTTGCTAAGCGTCCTTTTCTCATGCGAGCAAAATAATGATCCCAACGACAATGACGAAGGATTTTCAAATTCAACAGCAGTCTTCATTCTAATTGATGAGGAAAGCATAGACAACGGTAATCCCCCTAATAATTTTTCAGCAAATGATGTCAATGATCAATTAGCTACAATAGGCCTCCGCCAGCCTCTTCGTTTTTTTGAGAACAATGCAGGGAGGGAAATCGACCTGTTCACTGGTCAAGTTGGTGATGAAGGCTGGTTTGCCATCAAAACAATCCCAAATTCCTGGGTCAGTCCCGGTCCTACCGGAAATGGATTAAGAAATTACCTAACTCCCGGTCCCCGCTTAGGAGCGACAATTCCTGACGATGACAGGGAAGTTTTACTGGATAAGATTCCAAATGTCACCCCATTGCGAGCAACAGGTCTGGCTATGTTGATTGGGCAAACTGTTTATGCAGTAGTTTATGACAGCGATGTTTCGATCAATTATTCACCGCTCACAGGGAATCTTCAGGGTGCTAATTTAGGAGTAGTGGCTTTTGATGTTATTAAAGTAGTTGAGCGCACAGACGGATCCACTTCCGATTTGCCGAGAGTTACGATCCGAATTAGAAGTACTACGAGTGTTTCAGGATTAGACTTAAGCCTTTTTTCAAATGCCCCGGTTCCACAGTCTTCCTCAGAACCATTTGACATTGCGCCACCTGCAACCCCACCTGCAATTGTTCTAAATCCTGCAAATTAAGTTCCTGGTAGTTGGGGCGAATTGACCCGTGTAGGGATGGAAAAGAGAGAAAGTCTGTAGATCTGGATGACTTTTGAATAAGGAATCAGAAAAAACCAAGTTGTCTTATTTCAGGTTACTACTTTGGAATTTGGCTATCGCTTCCGCCTGAAAATGCGTAACTTCGCTGTTTAAATTGCCAGTCCCCTTTATGAGTCAATCCACTCCTTCACAGGAAGAATACATCGAAATTTTTGGTGCCCGAGAGCATAATCTCAAAAATCTGGATCTGAAAATCCCACGAAACAAACTCGTGGTGATTACCGGTCTGAGTGGAAGCGGGAAGAGTTCACTTGCTTTTGATACGATCTATGCAGAAGGTCAGCGACGCTACATGGAGAGTTTCTCGGCGTATGCCCGCTCTTTCCTTGGTGGAATGGAAAGACCGGATGTGGACAAGATCAACGGGCTTTCTCCGGTGATCGCGATCGAGCAAAAAACCACTTCCAAAAATCCCCGATCTACAGTAGGTACAGTAACGGAGATTTACGATTTCATGCGTTTACTTTTTGCGCGAGCAGGGGAAGCTTATTCCTATCTGACAGGCACCAGAATGATCCGACAAACTGAGGATCAGATAATCGAGCAACTTTTCACTAAGTTTCTGGGCAAAAAACTTTACATCCTCGCTCCAGTGGTGAAAGGAAGAAAAGGCCATTACAGGGAGCTTTTCGAGCAAATCCGGAAAATGGGATTTTCGAAAGTCCGGATCGATGGGGTCGTGCTGGATATCGAACCTAAAATGCAAGTCGATCGATACAAAATCCACGACATTGAAATCGTCATTGACCGAATCGTAGCTGATGAGGAAGATCGCTTTCGAATCACTCAATCTCTGAAAGCAGGACTTCAGCATGGAAAAGGGGTAATCATGATCAGGGATGAATCGGGAGAAATTCATCATTTCTCCAAATATCTGATGGATCCCGAGACAGGACTTTCATACGAGGAGCCGGCTCCCAATACATTTTCATTCAACAGTCCCTACGGTGCTTGTCCGACTTGCAATGGCCTGGGAGTAATCGAAGAAATCACGCGCGAGAGTATCATTCCTGATCCTAGCCTGAGCATCACACGAGGCGGAATCGCTCCGTTGGGGGAATACAGAGATATCTGGATCTTCAAAAAGATTGAGGCAATTCTGAAGCATTACAAGTGCAGCATGAGCACACCGATCGGGGAGCTTCCCGAAGAAGTGGTGGATGTGCTACTTAATGGTGATAAGGTGGAAGTGGCCGTGGATTCGACTAAATATCCGGGAACAAAATGGCATACCACTTTCGAAGGAATCATCGTCTTTCTCCAAAAGTATCAGGAAGGAAGTTCGGATAAAATTCAGGATTGGGTGAGTGAATTCACCTCTATCCAAACTTGCCCGGATTGTGAAGGGTTTCGATTGAAGAAAGAGGCTTTGCATATTAAAATCGATGGCAAACATATCGGTGAACTTGCCTTGCTGGATATTCGGGCTCTAGGAAGTTGGTTTGAAGGACTGGAGGATCGCCTCTCGGCAAAGCAAAAAATAATCGCCCATGAAGTTTTGAAAGAAATCCGAAAGCGAATCGGATTTCTCCTGGACATCGGATTGGATTACCTTTCTCTGAATCGTCCGCTCAGGACCCTTTCCGGAGGAGAAGCCCAGCGAATCAGATTGGCAACTCAAATCGGGACGCAGCTTGTTGGTGTGCTATATATCCTCGACGAACCCAGCATTGGACTTCATCAGCGCGACAATGTCAAATTGATCAAGGCTCTTCAAAGCCTTCGTGATTTGGGCAATTCTGTCCTGGTCGTAGAGCATGACAAAGACATGATGATGGAAGCTGATTATGTAATCGACATGGGTCCCGGAGCGGGAAGACATGGAGGTCACATCGTCGCTGCTGGTATTCCTCAGGAAATCCTGGAAAGCGGAGGAATCACTTCCAAATATTTGAGCGGCAAGCTCGGACTACCTGTTCCCCAGGAAAGAAGAAAAGGAAAAGGTGAAAAATTGGTTCTGAAAGGAGCCAATGGAAATAACCTGAAAAATATTGATTTGGAGCTTCCTTTGGGGACTTTGATCTGCATCACAGGAGTATCCGGCAGTGGAAAAAGTACACTGATCCACGAGACGCTTTTTCCGATCCTGAATCGCGAGTTTTACAATTCGAAGAAGGAAGCGATGCCCCATCAGAGCATCACCGGTCTTGGTCACCTGGACAAAGTAATCGAGGTGGACCAATCTCCAATCGGAAGAACTCCCCGATCCAATCCGGCAACTTATACCGGCGTATTCTCAGACATTCGAACTCTCTTCACAGAATTGCCAGAGTCCAAAATCCGTGGGTACAAACCCGGCAGATTTTCATTCAACGTGAAAGGCGGACGCTGCGAAGATTGCGAGGGTGCCGGTATGAAGCTGATCGAGATGGATTTCCTCCCGGATGTTCATGTTCCCTGCGAAACTTGCAAAGGGAAGCGATACAATCGCGAAACCCTCGAGGTAAGATTCAAAGGAAAATCAATTTCTGATGTGCTTGACATGACCGTGGAGCAGGCTGTAGAATTCTTTGATTTTCAGCCTAAAATACTTCGCAAAATAAAGACTCTGAATGATGTCGGCTTGGGATATATCACCCTTGGTCAGCATGCAACCACACTTTCCGGAGGAGAAGCGCAACGAGTGAAATTGGCCACTGAGTTGTCTAAAAAAGACACCGGAAAGACCTTTTATATTTTGGATGAACCTACCACAGGTTTACATTTTCAGGACATCGAATTGTTAATGCTTGTAGTGAATGGATTGGTGGACAAAGGCAATACAGTTTTAATCATTGAGCATAATCTCGATGTGATTAAAATGGCTGATTTCATTGTAGACCTCGGACCTGAAGGAGGAAACAAGGGAGGAAGAATCGTAGCTCAGGGAACTCCCGAACAAGTGGCCAAAAATCCTGAAAGCCATACGGCTAAATTCCTGAAGGCAGAATTAAATACCCAATCATTGGTAAAATCATAGCTTTTATCCTTCTATCAAATTAAAATCATCAGGACTATACTGATTTCTATCTTTGGCTGTCAATGAACAGGCTTAGGTTATATTGGATTTTACAAATTCTCGGATGGGGATCTTTCGCCTTCGTCAATATCCTATTTGCCTCTCTCTCAAGCGGAATATCAGCAGTGCAGCTTTGGGCTTTTGTGGTTTTAGCAATTTTTTACCTGCTTTCCACGCACTTTCTCCGCTTCATTGTCAAGTCTTACGAGTGGTTTAAACAAAGCATTCCGCAGCTTCTATTCCAGTCCTTATTAGCAATTTTAGCGCTGAGCTTTGTCAATATCGTAGCTCAGATTCTGATTAATATTGGTTTTGGAACCCTTCGTCCTGCTGAGGACTTCAAGATCCTGGTAATTTTGGTAAACCTGTTCGTGGCTTTCCTTTTCTATGCCATTTGGTTTTTGCTTTACTTCCTTTTCCACTTTTTGGACAATTATAATACGTCTCTGAAATACGAAGCTAAAATCAATGAAATCCGCCTCAATCACCTCAAAAGCCAGCTAAATCCACATTTCATCTTTAATGCCCTCAACAGTGTAAGAGCGCTGGTAGATGAGGATCCGGTGAAAGCAAAAACCGCCATCACACTAATCTCCAACATGCTGAGATTTTCCTTGATGATGGACAAAAAGCAAACGATCGATTTCTCCGATGAATTAAATACCGTGAGAGATTATTTGGAACTGGAAACAATTAGATTTGAAGAGCGACTAAAAGTGGTTTATCAAATCGAAGATGAGTCTTACAGCTACAAAATCCCTCCGATGATGCTTCAGACGATTGTAGAAAACGCAATCAAACACGGGATTTCTAACCTGGTAAAAGGCGGAATTATAGAAATCAAATGCCGGGAAGGGCTAGACGAGGACCTCTACATCCAGGTGAAAAACAGCGGACAACTCACTACTCCACCTAATCTAAAAGCCCAAGGCGAGAAAGGTCATGGCCTCAGCAATACTGTTCAAAGACTTAAACTGGTGTATGGAGATAAGGCCAGCTTCCGTATCTTCAACTCGGGAACCGAATTCGTGATTGCTGAAATAAAAATCCCAAAACAAAGAGTTAATTTACCCTGACAAACTCAAGAAAAATGCGAGCGATAGTAATTGACGATGAAAGACTAGCTCGAAAGGAGCTAATCACCCTTCTTAATCAACTCGAAACTGTAGAAGTGGTGGGCGAAGCCGTAAATGTGGACGATGCCAAGGAGAAAATAGATCTTCTCAACCCTGATGTTATATTTCTCGACATACAAATGCCGGAAAAAACAGGATTCGACCTTCTCGAGGAACTCGATAACGTCCCTCATGTGATCTTCACAACAGCTTACGATGAATATGCTTTGAAAGCTTTTCAGGTGAATGCGTTGGATTATCTCCTAAAACCAATAGAGCCTAAGCGGTTGGAAGAAGCCATCAATAAGCTGTTGATCAAGATGGAAGGAGGTCCAAAAAGCGAACAATATTCCTCCTCCCAGAATCAGAAGAAACTGACTCTTGAAGATCAGGTTTTCGTAAAAGACGGTGACAGATGCTGGTTTGTAAGACTTTCTAATGTTCGCCTGTTCGAGTCGGATGGAAACTACATCAAGGTGTATTTTGACAATTTCAAGCCAATGATTCACAAATCCCTGAATGCTTTGGACGAGCGTTTGGATGAAAAATCATTTTTCCGTGCAAGCCGGAAACATATCATAAACTTGGGCTGGGTGGAAGGAATAGAGCCTTGGTTCAATGGTGGATTAGTTGTAACACTAAAGGGCGGGGACAGAATTGAGGTAAGTCGTAGACAAGCGGCGCGATTTAAGGAAATGATGAGTCTCTAAATTTTTCGTATCCAAAAAAAAGCATTTGATTTTCGGGATTAATTATAGTAATTAGTGGAAAGATTGATTTAAAGGTCTTTAAATTCATTTTTCACTCACTAAAACACATCTGCCAACTGCTTATGAAAGAAGAGCGGATTTTAATCGTCGAAGACGATATCAGCATTGCAGAAAACATCCAAGAGATACTTGAGCTCCTTGGCTATGTCAATATTGACATCGCAAACTCTGCAAATCAGTGTATTAAAGTAATTAAAAAATATCGCCCGGATTTGGTGTTCATGGATATCAAACTAAAGGGTGATAAAGATGGTATCGAATTAGGAGAAATTGTAAAACAAATGGTGGATGCACCGTTGGTTTTTGTAACATCCTACAGTGATCCTACCATCATCGAGCGTGCAAAGAGGATTTCTCCGGCGGGATTTATCGTAAAGCCGTTCAATACCAATGATATTCATGCGATTGTTGAGATTGTTCTTTACAACAAAAGAACAAAGCCTGCAGCTGAAACCACAACTGTCAAAAGTTCAAGTGACAGCCCCTATTTGGTCACAGATGCAGTATTCATCAAAGCTGATAATGCTTTTGAGCGAGTTCAGTATGAGGACATTTATTATGTGGAGGCCAATGGTAACATGGTAAATATCTTCACCAAGAATAGGGATTACAATATCCGGAAATCCATGAAAGAGATTGAAGATATTCTTCCTTCCCAGTTTTTCCTTCGTGTGCAAAAATCCTTCATTGTCCATCTTGGACAAATAGAAAGCTTCAATACCAAAGAAATCACTCTCAAAAGAGGTGCAGTTGTTCAAGTCGGAAGACAGTATTACAATAGCTTCCTCTCCAAGCTGAATACAATCACAGAAAGTTGAGAAAACAAAAAGGCGGATAAAAAATCCGCCTCTTTAGCTTTACCAAACAATCAACCAAATTAACCCTTACGAGTTATACTCCTAAGATCTTCAAGTTCTCAAAGCTTCCCTTCGGATAGATTTTGAGAACTATTTTTTTTTTGCAAATCAGAGACTTTCTTATTGCCTTTGTTTATGATATTTCAATTCCGATTTTTTTAAGTTGGTTTAGTATTTTCAAATCGGGCAGGTTTTTGATAAGTCTGTTTATACATTTTCCAGCATACTTTTTCTTCAATAAACAAAACTCTCACAGCTATTCTATGTGGGTCTAGATCGTATATAGTATAATAGCCAAAAAGCAGCCCAATTTTCTAATCAATTGTTTTTCAATGCTTTATATTATTTCTGTAAAAAATTCATGTTCACGAACGTACATCAATCCCCCAGTTCTGAACAATTATTTCAAAATCAGAAGGTTACACTTGACAGGTTTAAAAATTGAAAAAAAATAAAAAGTTTCCCTTTACAGGTTATAAAACAGCAAAGCCCCAAATGGGGCTTTGCTGTTTTACTATTTTCAATTCTATTACAATAGCTCATTCGCTAGATTAGCTAACTCAGAGCGTTCTCCTTTCTCCAACTTCACATGGGCATAAAGAGGGTGGTCCTTTGCCCGGTCGATCAAATAGGAAAGTCCGTTACTCTGACTATCCAGATAAGGTGTGTCAATCTGGAAGACATCTCCGGTAAATATAATCTTGGTGTTTTCTCCCGCTCTGGAAATAATTGTCTTAATCTCATGTGGAGTCAGGTTTTGGGCTTCATCCACAATGAAGAAAATATTGGACAAGGAACGACCTCGGATGTAAGCTAAAGGCTGAATAACCAGTTTTTCCTGGTTTACCAATTCTGTGATTTTTTGAAATTCCTTATCCGTCTCTTTGTACTGATTTTGAATGAATTTCAGATTGTCCCAAAGTGGCTCCATGTAGGGATTCAGTTTGGATTTGATGTCTCCCGGCAAGTAGCCGATGTCTTTGTTACTCAATGGAACAATTGGTCGAGCAAGGAATATTTGTTTGTATTCTCTGCGCTGCTCCAATGCTCCGGCAAGCGCCAAGAGCGTTTTTCCTGTTCCGGCCACACCTTGAATAGAAACTAATTTTATCTTTGGATTCGTAATGGCATGGAGTGCAAAAGTCTGCTCTGCATTCTTTGGCTTGATGTTATAAGCCAATTGCTTGTCCACCCTTTCCAAAATGTTTTCCTCAGAATTATAAAAAGTCAAGACTGAGTTCTTGTTATTTTTCAGGATATAATAGCCATTTGATTTTCTCTTTTTGGGCCCAAGTACAGATTTGGCATCAATGTATCCGGCTTCGTAGATCTTGGTAATTACCTCTGTATCGATGTCCTCCAAAACATACTTTCCGGTGTTTTCGAGTTCTGAGATATTTTTGATTTTACCTGTTTCGTAGTCCTCGGCATAGATCTCAAGCGATTTTGCTTTCAAGCGAAGGTTAATATCCTTGCTTACCAGAATCACCTTCCGGTTTTTCTCATGCTGCTTCAGATAGAGTGCTGCATTCAGGATTTTATGATCATTTTTCACCTCGCCAAAAATATCATTGGCATTGAGCTGATTATCAGGATTCATCAGTACGCAGAAATTCCCTTTTGTTTTCCCGTTGAGCGGAGTCCAGTTATGAATCATATGGTCCTGAGACAACTTATCCAGCAATCGGATAAACTCCCTTGCCTCAAAATTCTTGGTGTCATTGCCTTTTTTGAACTGATCCAGTTCCTCCAGCACCGTGATCGGAATGACCACATCGTGCTCGGCAAAAGTCATTATGGAGTTGTGTGCATAGAGGATTACTGAAGTATCCAGCACAAAGATTTTCCGATCTTTATCGGCTTTTGCTCTAGGCATGCGTCGCGTTGGTTTAAAAATACTGTGCGATTTAATTTAGAAAAATATCAGGTCTATTACTCAAAATGAAAAGAATTTATGGTTAAATAAAATTAAGATTACCTTATTCAATTGAGAATCAAATGAATAAAAAAAGGGCAGAAATGAATTTCCTGCCCCTTCTTATTTTAGTTGAATCCTTAATCCAACAATGCCGCAATATCGGATTGATCGAGGCTTTTCATGAAGCTTTCTTCTGTACCAATGAGCTCGCCCGCAAGTGCTAATTTCCGATCCTGCAAAGCCATAATCTTCTCTTCAACAGAATTTCGGCTGATGAATTTATAGATAATGACCTTGTTTTCCTGTCCGATACGGTGAGCCCGATCGATCGCCTGAGCTTCCACAGCAGGGTTCCACCAAGGATCAAGGAGGAACACATATTCAGCTTTGGTCAGGTTCAATCCAACTCCTCCTGCTTTCAGGGAAATCAAAAACACTTTCACATCCTCCTGTTCCTGGAATTTTTCCACCTGACCTTGTCGATCGCGAGTAGCTCCATCCAGGTAAGCAAACGGAATATTTTCTTTTACCAGATATTCCTTAACGATGGCCAAATGCCTTACAAATTGACTAAAAACAAGGACTTTATGACCTTCGGAAATAGTGGATTGCAGCATATATGTCACATCTTCCAACTTTCCGGATTCTCCGTCATAATCGTCTCTTACCAGTTTTGGATGGTTTGCAATTTGTCGAAGTTGAGTGAGGCCTCGTAGCAAGGTAAACTGCTGAGTTCCTCTTCCTGCAAGCTGAAGTTCGCCGATAATTTTCTCCCGATAATAGCTTTTTACTTCCTCGTAAATCTTCTCTTGCGCAGGACTCATCGCGGAGTATTTCACGTTGATGATCTTTTCAGGCAAGTCAGTAGCCACTTGCGATTTCATCCTTCTCAAAATAAATGGCTTGATCATCGCATGAAGTTTATGCGCTTTCGCCATATCGTGTTGCTTTTCGATAGGCTGTTGAAACTGTTTTTTGAACGAATTTTGATTTCCCAGCAGACCCGGATTGACAAAGTTCATTTGAGACCAAAGGTCCATCGTACCGTTTTCCACAGGTGTACCCGTCAAAATCAGTTTTTGCTTGCTCTTCAACTGATTTACTGCAGCAGCGATATTACTTCCGGGATTTTTGATCGCCTGTGATTCGTCCAGAATGATGTAATTGAAGAAGAACTCTTTTAGCACATCAATATCCAAACGGGCAATTCCATAAGAAGTAAGCACTAAATCATACTCTCCAAATCTCCATGGATCTTTGATACGCTGCGTCCCGGAATAAACCAAAATCTTCAAATCTGGAGTGAATTTCCTCGCTTCCAATTCCCAGTTGTAAATCAAGGATGTCGGCATCACCAATAAAGAAGTGAATCCCGGATTGAATTCCTTCTCATAAGCTAGCATTGCCAGAGTTTGGACTGTCTTTCCCAATCCCATGTCATCGGCAAGACAGCCTCCAAACTTGAACTCATTCAGAAATCTTAGCCAGTTATACCCGGCATGTTGATAAGGTCTGAGAGTCCCATGAAAAAGTGAAGGAACTTCATATTCATCTATTGCTTCAAAATCACGTAGTCGCTCCAGCTTTCTGCTCAACGTCAACTTCACCAATTCCCCTTGCTCCATCTCCTTGGCCAATGCCAGATGATGCTTTCGAAGTACCAGAGTATCCAATGCACCTTTGTCCTCCATGAAGGAAAACAACTCCGAGTAATTAATGAACCAAGAGGCTGGAATTACGGCTATTTCTCCATTCGGGAGTTCAAACTCAGACTTGCCCTGGATGATGAGTTTTCTCAGCTTCGCAAAAGGAACGAGATAAATCCCAAATTTGATCAATGCTTTCACATCGAACCAATCAATATTTTCATTGACTTCGATCGTGATTTTGGCACGGCCGATGTTGTAGATTTTGCCTTTGGCGACGCCTCTTTGAGTAACTTTTATTTTGTTTTCTTCGAGGTCTTCTTCGTGATTTCCGATCCATTCGAAAGCTTCGGATTTTGGAAGAGCTTGTTTCCCAACTCTTACAGGCAATCCCAGATCGTTTAGAATCTTGCCAAAAGACTTCTCTTTTTGGGTGCTTCGGATGGTCTTATAGAATGTGTATTTTCCTTCTATTTCTTCCATCCGTACAGAATTGCCCTTGGTTTCAGATTCGGAAGTCTGGATCGGAAAATCAAACTCTCCGTATTTGAATCTCAACTCAAATACAATTTTATCTTCTTCCGCAGGCTCATCCTCATTTCCGAAAAGGTCCGGATTATTTCTTGGCAGATCACTGATCACCAGCAATACTTCCGGGCTGCCACGATCAACTTTTATCTCAAAGCCTTCTGCTACTACATCAAAATGAGTAATCAGTTGGGTGATGAATTTTGAATAATAGGTTTCCTCAAACCGCTTTTCGATTACGATGAATTTCTTGTTAAGAAAGGGTTGAAGCTTCTTTCCGTCAATTCCTTTTTCGAAACTATAAAGCTGTTGATTCACAACCAGCCAAGCGGGTTCTTTACAGATCAGATATCCACCTTTGTATTGCCACTCGAGCTTTTCGCCTTTGAATTTGATAGATGGCCAGTAATGGGTGTTTTCAGGATTTTTAAAGAAGTGAAAAAGCACCGTTGCTCGCTCAGCATTCACGATGATTTCCTTCCATACTGGATTTCCATCTGTTCCCATTTCAAACAGACGCTTCCCTATCAATCCCGGCAAAATCCCGGCTTTCAGAGTTTCCAGTTTTTCTTCCAATAAAACCTGGACTTTTTTATCCTCAGTCTTTGGATCAAATATTTTGTGGAGATATTCCTTTGGTCTGAGGTTGCCTTTTTTCATGTAGGGCTTCACTACCACTTCAGGTTGCATCGCCTCTATCAGCTTGATCAGTTCATAATCTTTCTGATCCAGACCGGAATCAAACTCTTTTGCATTGGCAGAACTTATGTTTTGGAAGGCTAAAGAAAGCCTCCCTTTTTCATCAAGCTGCACTACGAAAGATTCAAAGAGTAAACCTAAATACTCATGACTTAGGATGGTATATACTATCTGAAAGGGCTTGTCAGAATCTACAATCATACTGTTTGTTACCTAAACTATATATAGGTTGATCCTGACCGGGGAATCAAAGCAACCAAAATGTGAATCATATCCAGTTTAAAAAGGATATGCAAGGTGAAAAATACGGAAAAAGACTATTGGATTTTAAAAAATGGCTGTTTATTTCGATAAACAAGTAATCAGTCACAGTTTTCAGTAAAAAATACTGAAAACTGTGACTGATTTTAAAATTCTATTCTTTGATATCCGGCTCTTGAGCAGGAGAATGTTCTTCTTTCTTAGGCTCAGGAAAAAATCTGTTTTGGAAGATTAATATAATAGCTACTCCGATAAATATAGAGGCATCCGCAACATTGAAAATCGGCCAAAGAGCAGTGTAGCTTCCGCCCCAAAGCGGAACCCAATCTGGAATATATCCTTCCCACAAATCGAAATAAAACATATCTACAACTTGGCCATGAAACCAAGGTGTTGGTGCATTATAAGGAGCATTATTCAACCAAATCCCATAGAAAACCGAATCCACTAAATTCCCGATCGCACCGCCCAAAATCATGGAAATACATAAGATGTAAACAGGATTCTGTTTGTTGGCAATGATGTAATAAAGATAGTATCCAATCCCCACCATGGCCACCAAGCGAAAAGTGGTCAAAATCAATTTTCCATATTCAGAGCCAAGTTCCATCCCAAATGCCATCCCGGGATTGGTGGTGTAGTGTAGCTTGAACCAGTCTCCGAAAATCAGAATCTGACCGGGCGTACCAAAGTCCATCTCGAAATGAACGAGCATTTTGACAGCCTGATCAATCAGGATTACCAGCAGCGCGATGCCAAAGTATTTCAGGTATTTATTCATTATCTAAGTTTTACGCTCAGGCTTTTTTTACTAAAACAGCAATTTCAAAATCATCCATGTCAAGCATTACTGCGCCTTCCGGTTTTGTGGAAAGCTCCAAACTTAATGCTTGAGTTTCGGACTGAATATAATCACCAAATCCGGCCAAAGAAGCGTTTACTAATTCATTATCATTTGCAATCGTCACATGAATCTTGTCCTGCACTTCCAATCCCATGTCTTTTCGAAGATTCTGGATTCTGTTTACCAAATCACGAGCTACACCTTCCTGCTTGAGTTCGTCAGTAAGAGTCACGTCCAAAGCCACAGTCACTCCCTGATCGGAAGCCACAGACCAGCCTGGAATATCCTGAGAAGTAATCAATACTTCTTCCAAGAGAAGCTCGAGTGATTCACCTTCCACATCCACAGAAATCTTGCCTTCCCGCTCGATTTGAGCAATTTCAGGCTGACCCCAATTGTTTATTGCCGCTACGACAAAGCGCATCTTTTGTCCAAGTTTCTTACCCAGAAGAGGGAGATTTGGCTTCACGCTTTTCACTAAGATTCCTGAAGCATCATCGATGTACTCGATGGCTTTGATATTCACTTCAGACTTGATCAGCTCTTCTACGTGAGAGATCTGAGTTTGTGATTTTGCATTCAGAACCGGAATCAGGATTCGCTGCAATGGCTGACGAACCTTCATTTTCTCTTTCTTTCGAAGTGAGTGAACTAGTGAAGAAATCGTCTGAGCCATGTCCATGCTCGCTTCCAGATCAGCATTTATCAAAGAAGAATCAGCAGAAACCCAATCAGTCAGGTGAATGGAAGCTTTGGCATCTGATCCCGACTCAGTCAGATTCTGATACAACCAATCTGCATAGAATGGAGCAAAAGAAGACATCAACTGCGAAAGTGAAAGCAAGCACTCATACAAAGTCTCGTAGGCCGCCTGCTTATCTGCATTCATTTCTCCTCTCCAGAATCTCTTTCTTGCCAGACGCACGTACCAGTTTGACAAATGATCCACGGTGAAATTCATGATCGCACGGGTCGCTTTCGTCGCGTCGTAATTATCCATCGATTCCTCCACCTCAGTGATCAATGACTGAAGCTTTGAGATAATCCACTGATCGAGTTCTGTGCGCTCGTTTACAGGAATTGCTTTTGATTTGTCATACACAAAAGCATCCAAATTGGCGTATAGCGCGAAGAAATTATAGGTATTCTGAAGGGTACCAAAGAAGCGTCTTTGCACTTCGGCTACTCCATCAAGATTGAATTTCAGGTTGTCCCAAGGGTTGGCATTGCTGAGCAAATACCAACGCAAAGCGTCCGGTCCGTATTCTTTCAATGTCTTGAACGGATCCACAGCATTGCCCAATCTCTTGGACATTTTGTTTCCGCTTTTATCCAGGACGAGTCCGTTGGCTATGACATTTTTGAAAGCTACACTGTCAAAAAGCATCACGGCGATTGCGTGCAGCGTAAAGAACCAACCACGAGTCTGATCCACACCTTCCGCGATGTAGTCTGCAGGATAATTGGCTTTGAAAATTTCCTCGTTTTCGAAAGGAAAATGCCATTGAGCATACGGCATCGCGCCTGAGTCAAACCAAACGTCGATCAGATCAGCCTCGCGGAACATCTTTTCTCCTTTGTCAGAAACCAAAATCACATCATCTACGAAAGGTCGATGAAGATCCAGCTCTTTTCCTTCGTAAGGAGATTTTTCCATAAAGCCCTTAACAACTGACTTCTCTATTTCAGCATTCAACTCAGCGATTGAGCCGATGCATTTCTCTTCAGTACCGTCGGTTGTTCTCCAGATCGGAAGTGGCGTACCCCAGAATCGGGATCGGCTCAGGTTCCAATCAACCAGATTTTCCAGCCAATTGCCAAAGCGACCTGTTCCGGTTGCTTCCGGCATCCAGTTGATGGTTTTATTCAGCTCAACCATGCGATCCTTGTAAGCTGTGGTTTTGACAAACCAACTTTCCATCGGATAGTACAAGATCGGCATGTCAGTTCTCCAGCAATGCGGATAGCTGTGCTCGTATTTTTCGACCTTGAAGGCCTTGTTTTCATTTTTCAGAATGATGGAGATGATCACATCCGTGTTTTTGTAATCAGCCGCATTCTCATCATCCTTTGGGTAATTCTTCACAAAGAAATCATTCACACCAAAAGTCTTGTGTGCCGTGATTCCATGCTCTTTCATCTTCTCCAAAAGGTATTCCCCCACAAGAGGAATAAATTTCCCCTGCTTGTCCACAACCGGAATTTCATTTCCCTGATCGTCTTTCACAAAAACGCCCGGTACATTATTTTGAACCAGGGTCCGGAAGTCATCCGCGCCAAAAGCTTTCGCCAGATGCACGATTCCCGTACCATCTTCAGTCGTCACATAATCTCCCGAAACTACCGTGAAAGCAGGATTTGGAAGTTCTAACCCTGAAATCGGGAACAATTGCTCATACTCCCAACCCAGCATGGATTTACCTTTGAACTCCTCGATCACTTCGAAAGGGACCAATTTGTCGCCAGACTTATAGTCTTCCAGTTTCAACTCAGCGGCCTTAGGATTCAGGTAAGCGCTCATTCTGGCTTTCGCCAAGATCACCGTTGCCGGCTCAAAAGTATACGGGTTAAAAGTTTTCACTTTCACATAATCCAAGTTCTCACCTATCGCCAAAGCTGAGTTGGATGGTAAAGTCCAAGGCGTGGTCGTCCAGGCCAGGATGAACGTATTTTCTTCACCTTTCAGCTTAAACTGCGCCGTGATGGAAGTGTCTTTGATGTCTTTGTAAGTACCCGGCTGATTGAGTTCGTGCGAACTCAAACCTGTTCCTGCAGCAGGAGAAAAAGGCTGGATCGTGTAGCCCTTGTACAGCAAGCCTTTGTCATAAAGTTTGCGGAGCAGCGACCACAGACTCTCGATGTAATTGGAATCAAATGTGATATATGGATCATCCAGATCCACCCAGTAACCGATTTTCTCGGTCAAGTCGTCCCATTCGTTTTTGAATCTCATCACCGTCTCGCGGCACTTGCGGTTATATTCCTCAACAGAGATTTTCTTTCCGATATCTTCTTTGGTGATGCCCAGCTCTTTTTCCACCTGAAGCTCCACCGGAAGTCCATGCGTATCCCAGCCACCTTTGCGTTTTACCTGAAAGCCTTTAAGGGTTTTGTACCGGCAAAAAATATCTTTCAATGCACGCCCCATCACGTGGTGAATCCCCGGCGTTCCATTTGCCGAAGGTGGGCCTTCAAAAAAAGTGAAGGTTTCCGCTCCCTCTCTGTTGGCGATGGACTGATCGAAAATCTTATTTTCTTTCCAATACTGAAGGACTGATTCCCCTATTCCGGGATAATCGACCTGTTTAAATTCCTGATACGTTTTCACAATTTACTTTCTTGTGGGCAAGTAGGTGATGGTTTTTGGGGCGTGCCCCCTGCCGAAAAGGCCGGGGTCGGGCTATCCGCTTGTATCACTTCCCCCGATAACTATCGGGGTCCATCGATACCGCTTCTATCCCTCACGCGGGGCATCCCGCTCAAAACAAGGCACAAAGATAGAAGAAATAGCCCTTTATGGGAGAGTTGGATTGAAAAAATGGAAGTCATCAAACTGGCAATCCAGGTCAAAAAGCACTTTTTCATGCTTTTCAGAGGTCCAACTCAAGGCCATAGCTTACACTTCGCCCGCCACCGGAAGGAATAAATACTCCCAAATCCCGCAATTCCTGCAAATCTCGCGTCGCTGTTGGTTTTGAAGCATTCGTAATTGCCATGTATTTTTTGGCGCTCATTCCACCCTCAAATCCATCAGGACCTTCTTCCAGCATTCTGCTTATTGCCTTGATTTGCCGGTCATTCAATCTGGATCGATATGCGTCAAAAAACTTCATTTTTTTCAAAGTGAATTGAATCAGGCGCTCGGCGGCTTGCTGTGCCTGAATCACTGTCTCGGCAAAATAATCCAGCCAATTCGTGATTTCATTCGAGCGCTGCCCCTTTTTCAATGCTTCGTAATACGCGTTTTTATTTTTTTCTATCGTATTGGAGAGACTGATCAGCGTAGGTTCTCCAAGACCTTGATGCAATACTTTCTCCGCCAAAGCACGTCCGATTCGTCCATTTCCATCTTCAAACGGATGAATCGACTCAAAGTACAAATGTGCAATTCCAGCTCGTGTCATCGGATTATTGATCGCATCTTTCTGACCAGGCGCTGTTCTGTTAAACCAATCGATAAATTGATTCATTTCTCCCGGAACCAGATCAGAAGGAGGTGTTTCGAAGTGAACGGTCTCTTTTCCGATCGGTCCGGACACTACCTGCATGGGGGAAGAATCTGTTCGCCATTTCCCGACCTCCACATACCGATTTCCTTCCATGAGCATCTCATGCCAGGCAAACAGATCAACCTCTTTTATTGGTTCGGCATAAGAAGACCGGACCGCAATCATGAGCCGTGCAATTCCTTTGGCTCGGTGATCTTTGACCAGCAAAGGTTGATTTTCATGGATTCCCAGATTTTTGCGGATTGAGGACAGCACATCTTGGCGACTGATAAATTCTCCCTCGATCTCGGAAGTCTTGATGGCTTCCTCCACCATCACTTCGAGTATCAACTCGGTTTGATTATCCTTCTGAAAGCCTTTTAGAAAACCGAAAATCTGACCGGATTTCAAAAGAAATCCGGCGTGCAAATTCTCAGAAATAGGCTGATGATAGCTGAAGTCTGGCCAATCCGAAAGCTCCCAATTGTAACTCATGAGCCGAATGTACAAATTATTCAGCTCACTTTTCATCATTTTATGAGCCGATTAAATGAATTATTCAGCTCACAATTTAGATTTTCATGAGCCGATTAGGCTGATTATTCGGCTCACCCACGATAATTAGCCTTTCCGAAATGAAAAAACCATAAAACTTGTAAGAATTTAGTAAACTCGAAATACAATTCTGACCGTGCCATGAAGCAAAAAAATGTAATCCTCACTTTTCTCCTCTTATTCATTTCTTCCCTTTCTTTTGCGCAAAATCAAAAAGAAGCTGATATTCTCAGTTTGAAAAAGTTGGTTGAGAATTGCTTTCAGGACATCCTGACAGACTTCAAATCAGAGAAAATTGAAGACTATTTCACGGAGGATTTTATCCTAATCGAAAATGGAGAAATCTGGAATAATGACTCGGTACGAAACTATCTTGAAAAGGGGCGGTTGCGAACTCCAAAACCAACAAGAGAAAACAAATTTGACTTTTTCAACATCGAAATAAAAGACGATATCGCTTGGGTGAGTTACTATAATACCGCAACTTTCACCACCGAAAACACCCCGCCAAGAATTGTAAACTGGATGGAAACCGTCATCGCAGTGAAAACAGAAGAAGGTTGGCGAATCAAGCTTTTACATAATTCATCCGGGAAAAAATAAGGCAGATTACAGACCATAGCTAATAGTCCATAGTAGGTCAGCTATGACTCTAAACCTCGTTTTTTTTTTGATACCAACAAGAAAACTTAAAACATAAAAAATCCCCGAAGCAATGGATAGCTTCGGAGATTTTTTTCGTTAGGTTGGCTCGATTAAAACTTAACCTTCTTTTCCAGCTTTTGGCCTTCTCTCTCAATGCTCAAAGTCGCAGAGTCGCCTTTTTGAAAGCCACTCAACGCGCGCATGTAGCTCATCATATCGAGGATAGTTGAATCGCCCATTTGCAAAACGATGTCACCTTTCATTAATCCGGCTGCCTGAGCAGGTTTATCTTCCGAAACTCCATCGATTCGCATTCCGACTCCATCATATAAATAGTCAGGAACTACTCCCAATGAAACCGTGAATCTTGGCGAATCTCCATTGGAATCTTTGGTTTTGGTGAAAGCCAGCTTTGGCTCAGCATCCAACTGATCCACCAATCGGTCAATGTATTTCACTACCTGAAGCAATCCATCGTAATTGATCTTTTCCGAATCATCTCCTGGCTTGTGATAATCTTCATGCTGACCAGTGAAAAAGTGGAGTACCGGCAAATCCTGTAAATAGAAAGAGGTGTGATCGGAAGGTCCGACACCAGATTCGGATGTGACTAATTTCAGACTATCGGCATTCGCGATATCCAAAGCAGGAACAAAGCTCGGGCTGGTTCCAACTCCGTTGATTGCCAAAGTATTTTCTGCATTCAACCTTCCCACCATATCCATGTTGATCATGTAGTTGACAGTTTTGAGATCAATCGTTGGATTTTTCACGAAGTAATTAGAACCCCATAAGCCATTTTCCTCTCCGGAAAAAGCAATGAAAAGGAAGTTGCTTGTGTGTTCTTCATGTTTTAGCATATCTGCCAAAGCCACCAAAGCAGCTGTTCCGGAGGCATTATCATCCGCCCCATTGTGAATAGCTGAGTCTCCGCGATGAAGCGAACCCTGACCGCCCATTCCCAAGTGATCAAAATGCGCCCCGATGACAATGGTATGTTCCGACAGATTGTCAATGTAGCCAATCACATTTCTTCCTGTCACGCCTTCGCCGTCAGTTCCAATCACAGCTTCCTCATGCGGATTAGTTGGTTTGGATACGGTGAATGGCTGAAAAAATCCTTCGGTTCCTTTCGGTTGCAGACCGATTTCCTCAAACTGAGAGGCAAGATAATCCGCGGCTTTTTGCTCCCCTTCAGTACCAATCGCTCTTCCACCAAGATCATCTGCAGCCAGGAAAATAACGTCATCCTTCAATCCGGTCAATAAATCAACATCGGTTGGTGCTGGATTACAGCTCCAATTCATCAGCCCTCCGGCCAGAATGAGTAAGTAATATTTTGCTCTGTTTTTCATTTCTTTTTTCAGATTTAGGTCAAAGATAATAATTGGTATCTTCGGCCTGCAATTCTTAAAATCAAATCTGAAAATGAGACAATTACTCGTTGCTGCACTTTTACTTTCTTTCGGTTCCATTTCAAAAGCTGAAGCTCAAACAAAACCTACAGCACACTCAGCCAGCGATTCCTTACTTCTTTCACCGGAGGAAATGAAATACCTGAAAAACATCAAACAGCTGACTTTTGGAGGAAATAATGCTGAGGCTTATTGGTCGTTCGATGACAGTATGCTGGTTTTTCAGTCCGATTACAGTGCCTGGGGAGCCAAATGCGATCAGGTTTATTATGTGAATTGGAGAGAGGATGATTTGAAAAATAACAAACCCGAACTCCTGAGTACGGGAATGGGAAGGACGACCTGCTCGTATTTCCTGCCGAACAATAAAACAATTGTCTATGCTTCCACACATCTAAAAGATGAAAATTGCCCGCCGGTGCCGGAAAGAAGAACAGACGGAAAATACGTTTGGCCAATCTATGACAGCTTTGATATTTTCACCGCTGACATGGAAGGCAATATCCTTTCGCAGCTGACTAACGAACCGGGTTACGATGCCGAAGCGACTGTTTCTCCAAAAGGAGATCGGATGGTTTTCACTTCGTTGAGATCAGGAGATTTGGAACTTTACACCATGAATCTTGACGGCTCAGATGTGAAGCAAATCACCTCAGACTTAGGCTATGACGGAGGTGCATTTTTCTCCCCTGACGGTAGCAAACTGATCTGGAGAGCTTCCCGCCCAAAGACTGAAGCAGACATTAAAGAGTACAAAGATTTACTTGCAGAAGGATTAGTGATGCCAACAAGCATGGAACTCTACATCGCCAATGCAGACGGCACAGACGTGAAGAAGTTGACAGATTTGGGCAAAGCCAACTGGGCTCCATTCTTTCACCCATCTGGAAACAAAATCATTTTCGCCTCAAATCATCAGACAGATCGCGGATTTCCCTTCAATCTTTTCATGATCAATCTGGATGGAACCGGTCTTACAAAAATCACAAGCGACGGCACTTTTGACGCTTTCCCTGTCTTCTCAAACAATGGCAAATACCTGGTTTTTGCTTCCAACAGAAATAATGGAGGAACGCGAGATACCAATCTATTTGTGGCAGAGTGGATCGGGGATTAAGTACGAACTTTCTTGAAGTTTCAAAACCGCCTTTAGAAAGGGCGGTTTTTATTCTCTCCTCAGATTTATAATAGTTTTAAACCCCCTCAAAGAGTTTCTATCCGGTCGAGATACTGGATTGCCTGATCAAGAAGCTCCTGCTTATTTCCCATTTTATCCCAAGTCCGATAAGCCATTCCAATTCGTGGATTTTTCTCCAGTTTATCCCGGTTTGCGGCATAAAAGTGCCAATACAAACTATTGAATGGACAGGCTCTCTCGCCGGTTTTTTTCTTTGCATCGTAGGCGCAGTGACTGCAATAATTCCCCATTTTCTGAATGTAGTTGGCTGAGGATACATAAGGCTTGGTGCCGACAATCCCTCCATCCGCAAACTGACTCATACCTCGCACATTGGTGATTTCCACCCATTCGATTGCATCTATGTAGATTCCCAAGTACCATTTATCCACCTCATCGGGGTCGATTCCGGCAAGCAAAGCAAAATTCCCTGTCACCATCAACCTTTGAATATGGTGGGCATAAGCCAAACCCAACGATTGGCCGATAGCCTGGCTCAGGCAATTCATCTTAGTTTTTCCAGTCCAAAACCAGCCGGGAAGCTTTCTGTCATGGTTGAAAAAATTCATCTCCGCAAACTCAGGCATTTTTGCCCAATAGATTCCTCTCATGTATTCTCGCCATCCGATAATCTGCCGGATAAATCCCTCTGCCTGCGAAATTGAAATTTGATCCTGATGACCGGACCAATATTCCTCAACTTTCTTCACGACTTCAAGAGGAGAAATCATTTTGGTGTTCAAAGAGAAACTCAGCCGGGAATGAAATAAATAAGGATCCCAAGTGGTCAAAGCATCCTGATAATCGCCGAAATGAATCAGTAAGTATTCGCAGAAATAATCCAGAACTTCAAGACTTTCCTTCCTGCTAACGGGCCAGAGGAAATTTTCAGAATCAATTGCACCTATTGTTTTCACTCCTGCATTTTCAATCATCTCCACCAAGTCCTTTACTTGCTTCGGATGAGTAAGCGGCTTCCGCAAAAGTTTTTTATCCTTCAGAGCTGATCTGTTGTCATGATCGAAATTCCACTGTCCCTGAACAGGTTCTTTTCCTTCCATCAGAATGTCAAATTTCCTCCTCATTTCCTTGTAAAAAGACTCCATGAGGAAGGTCTTTTTCCCTTTGAAAAAATCTCCGAGAAACTCTCTCGATGTCAGGAAATGCTGGGTATCAATTGAAGCAGTTTCAATTGTGAGGGAGTTGCAGATTTCTTTCAGCTGCAAATCCAGGCGAAACTCATCCGGGAGTTGATATTCAAATCGCTCAAAGCTATGCTCCAGAACCAGCTTAGGTATCATTTTATCCAGGCTCTGATCATTTTCGGGTTGATCTAAAAAATAGTATAAAACCTGATGTCCTTGCTCTTCGATTTCGCCAGCAAAAGTCCTCATCGCCAGAAAAAAGGCTATAACTTTCTGAATATGATGTGCCACATAATCAGTTTCTTGTCTCATTTCCACAAATAGAAAAGTAACAGAATCATCAGATTTTGTAAACCAGGAATGCTGCAAATTGAGCTGATCACCGAGGATCAATCGGAGTGTTTTGGGCATAAAAAAAGAGGCTTTATTGAATAAAGTCCCTTGTTGCATCCTTTGTTTAGGAAATTAATATTTGAAGCAAGGGATGACTCTATCCCGTAGGTTTCTGCTTTTCTGATCTCCCCAAAGGAAAGTGTAAGTGAGAGAAATTTCGTGAGCACCACCGCTATTTCGTTGGCCCAATTTAGAAATTGTCATGTCGTAGGAATACCCAATATCGAGACCATTTTCCAATGACACACCAACAAGTCCGATAAAGGATTCATTGTTTGGAAGTTCATTTTTGGTGGGCAATCCTCGATACCAAATTCCCAAGACCAGAGGTTCGAGAAAAAGCTGAGCTCCTACGTCCAATTGACTGAAAGGATCTTGCTGCTTATAGTTGAAGGCAAAAGAAACCGAACGCTCAGCATAGGCGTGGGTAAAGTAATTTCTCCTTCCTCCTGCCAAATCAAATCTGATTCCGCCCTGAGCAGAAAGCTTCATTGGTAACTTGGACATCTGACCTTCCAAAAAGGAAACGTTTGGCTCAGAGATATGATGAGCTGATGCTCCTAGCCAGATCTTTTTTGAATAGAACATCCCGCCAAAACTGTAGTCCATGAAGCTGTACCGACTGTCAAGCGGAATTCCATTTAGCTCATCCGTGATTCCTCCAATTGAACCGTTGACAATATCGATCTGACTACCGAAAACCAAGTCAGAAAAAAATGCATCACGTTGCATGTAACTTGCCTGACCACCGATTCGGAAATATAAATCCTGACCCAATTTTAGTCGGTAAGCATAAGAAAGGCCGATTTCATTTGTAGAAAGATTTGCCAGACTTTCTTTGTTGCCATTAAAAATCAACCCGATCCCACTATTGTAATCAAAAATATAATGATCAATGTAGGCGGAATAGGAATTGAAGTTTTGATCCAGACCTGGCCATTGATTTCTGTAGTTAACCCCAATCCGGGTGAGTTCACTTGCACCAGTCAATGCAGGGTTGAGATAAAGGGGAGCTGCATAAAATTGGGAGTACTGCACGTCCTGAGCATTCGCAAAACCAATTGCGAGGATGAAGCAAACCCAAATATGATAGATCCTTTTTCTCATTTATCGGATTAAAATAAATACCCCTGTCTTTTCAACTTTTTCCCCTGATCTGGTCGTGAAAACACCCCGGTAGACATAATTCCCATTCGGAGTATTTTTTCCATTTAGTGTACCGTCCCATCCCAAGGTTTCAAGACTGTTTGCTTCAAATATCAATTCTCCCCATGTGTTGAAGATGAAGAATTCCATGGAAGCGATGCCCCTATACTGTGGTTTAAAGTATTGATTTTTAGCTCCGTCTGGAGTAAATGCATTTGGCACTATGATAATGTAATCATCAAAAACCTGAGCTACCCTTTCGAAGACATCCACACATCCAAATTCATCGATGGTCGTCAATTTGATGGTATAAACACCTTTCTTTTGGTATTCATGCGTTGGGTTTTGCGCGGAACTTCCATTCCCATCACCAAAATCCCAATTCCAGATAATAATTTTTCCCTGAGAAATATCCTGGAACTGAACAGGCTCCTGTATCTGAATCTCAGCATTAGTGAGAATATTTCCCCCTCCCAAGTCTACTTCATAATTGAATTCAGGAATCAACTCTGTATCTGAGATCAGAACCTGAATTCTTTGATTTGGAGACCAACAATTAGCCCCTTTGATGCTGCTTTGCACCTGATAACTACCAGTCTGATTGACCGCTTCAATTTCATCAAGTCGCATTGGACTACCATTCGGACTTAAAATCTGATAATCATAAACGGCTGAATTGAAGCCCTCAATAAATTCAGTAAGGTCAACTGTTCCATTTGGATCGCAAACAATTGAAGGATTTGACACCCTTAGATTTGGTATATCATAAACTATAACCTTCACAGGCAGAAGTGGAGGTTCGCAAACACCTGCCCCTGTGATTTTGACATAGTACAAATAGGGATCTGCTCTGCCCTGAAGGCCAGAAATGCTTAGATCTCCTGCCGGACCTATCTGGTAAGTGATGCCATTTGAAGTTCCGGAAGAAATTTGACCAGTTTCATTGGAATTTTGATACCAGGTAAAGACAGGTGTGATACCAGTTTGAGTGGAAGTAGGGATCAAATTGGCGACTTCTCCCTCACAAATTGTATCATCATTTGCAGCCAAAGGAGTAGGCTGATCTATAAGTTCAACCGAAGCTGCAACGTTGAAAATACACTGAATACCATCCGGATTGGTATCTCTGATGGTAAAAGAGTAAGAGCCAGAAAGTAAATTTGGAAGCACAAAATTCCCATCAGTCAATGGTGTCGTGCTCACAATCTGTCCATTCCTAGAAGCAACAACTGAATAAGACCCATAGCCACCATTTATTTGAAATGAAATACTTCCATTTGCCTGATTACAGATTGGATCACTTGTGGTGGGAACTGTCATCGAAATAGGTGAAGAAGGGCCCGATACCACTATTCCTGGGACCTGCACTATACAGTCAGCTCCGCTTCTTACAAATCCCGTGTAGGTCCCTGGTACTACTTTAAATTCTTGGGTTGAAACCCAATTAGTCCCATCCAAAGAATACGCAAATGTCCCGTTTCCGGCACTTCCGTTGAGTGTGATTTGACCTTGATCGCCAAAGCAAACTTCATTTTTTACGGAATACGCCAGGGCAGGCATTCTGTTGATAATAGCTTTTGGTTCGGCAACAAATCCAGGACAAACTCCAGGACCGGTAGCTCTTACATAATAGGTCTTAGGAGAATCTGAATTATCCAATCCCGTAACCGTCAATGTGCCGTCAGCAGCAATCTCGAACACATGACCATTTACATCTGGCGTAGCACTTGATACGATCGGAACTGTAAGAGCTTGATTTTTATACCACTCAAATACTGCTCCCGGTGCAACAGGATTTACTTTGGGAGAGAATACTACAGCTTCTCCTTCACAAATTTCAACATCATCAACCAATACCTGAGTAGGTCCATACACCATTGTAATGGTATTTGAAGTAACTAAACAGCCTTCCTTATCGGTTACAGTCAAATAGTACTGTCCCGGAGCTAGGTCATTAATTTCATAAGCCGGACCCGGAACAGTAATAGAATTGAAAGAACTTCCGTTTTTGAACAGATTGACCGTATAAGGAGCCCAACCACCTGTGATCTGGGTTTTGATTATTCCGATATCTGCTCCACAGCCCGGGTTAATTTGGGTCAAAGGTGCTACTGCCAATGCCGCTTGTGGCCCCAAAATTTCTACCGAGAAGGTCGCCGCACAGAATCCTTCATTTTTGACAGAAATCGAATAAATTTTTGGACTAAAATTTAATGCTTCCAATTGAACCTCTGAGATTGGAGAACCTCCATCTACAGAATAAGTGTATTTAGTGTCTCCACCTGAGACAACAAGAATCTTCCCATCATTTGCACCAAAACATTGAACCGGATTGCTTTCAAAAACCGGGGCAGGCACCACTCTCACCAGCGCATTCACGGATTCTACTTCATCGTTGCAGACTACATGAAGATAATAGGTATATGGAGTGGCATTTCCAGGAAGGCCTGAAATGGTAAGCTGACCATTCAAGTCAATGGCATAAGATATAGCCGGATTTGCTGCATCAGGTCCAGCATTAATTGCTTGGGTTTTCCCGGAATCTTTATACCATTTCAATTCTGAATCTGAAGAACCCGAAACAATGTTCACTGGTGTAAGAACCACATCTTGACCCGCGCATATTTCGACAGGTGCAATCTTGAAATCAGGTCTTGGCTGCTCGGTAACTATAAAACTGAAGTTAATCGGACAACCTTCTCCATCTGTAATTAGAATAAAATAGGTGTCCGGAGCCAAATCTTTGGCACCAGTCAAATCACCAGGAACGATTGCTCCGGTCAAAGAACCTTTTCTCCATTCGACTTGATATGCTCCCCAACCGCCGGAAATAGCCAAGTTTTCAATACTTCCATTTGAAAGCCCACAAGAGCTCCTCATAATATCTGGCTTATTAATCGAAATAGCAGCAGTAGGACCATCGACTTTCACTTGATAGCTCTGACCGCAAAGCCCCCCATTAGTTACATTAATCGTGTACGTTTTTGGAGCAAACTTTAATGCCTCCAGTTGTGACTGAGTGATCGGAGAAGCTCCATCAATGGAATATTCAAAAGTAGCTACAGATCCGGACGATATTCTAATTTTCCCGTCTTTGGCTCCAAAACAAAGCTCAGGATCTGTTTCAAACACAACATTAGGAACTATTCTCACAAGTGCTTGGACTGAAACTACCGCTTTGGTACAAACCACCTCCAAGTAATATGTATAAGGATTTACAGCTCCGGCCAAACCGGATATTGTAAGCTTTCCATTGGCATCAATTAAATAAGACACTCCAGGATTTTCAGGATCAGTTCCTGCCGAAATCAATTTGGTTTTTGCAGCATCTTTATACCATTTCAATTCAGTATCAGCTGAACCAGAAACGTTGTTTACCGGCGTTAAAACAACCACTTCTCCTTCACATACTTCTTCAGGCGCTATCACAAACACCGGATCCGGCATTTCTTCAAGTTTGAAATTGAAATTGACAATACAGCCTTTGGCATCCGTGATGATGATGAAATAAGTATCAGGTAAAAGGTTGTCGGCTCCGGTAAGGCTTCCGGTAACAACCGGGCCTGAAATAGATCCTTTCCTCCATTCCACTGAATAGTTACCCCATCCTCCGGAAATCACCAGATTCTCAATGCTACCATTTGCCAGATCACAAGAACTCCTTAGAATATTCGGAGTATTGATTGAAATTGCAGCAGGTGGTCCTGCTATGGTAGCTGTTGTTTGGAAAGTGCAACCATTATTTCCTGTGCTTCGGACATCAATTGTATAAGTTCCTGGGCCAACTCCACTGAATACTTTATTAGACACAAAAGGTCCTTTGTTCAAACTGTATTCGAAATTGCCATCAGCTCCTGTTGCATTAACTGTTATAGTTCCATCTTTTGCACCAAAGCATATTTCATCTGTCACAGCTGTTGTGGCAGTTATTGGTTCAAAAACAGTGATTTTGGCTTCAAATGGCGGATTTGGACAATATCCTGGCCCTTTTGAAACCAAGTAATACGTATAATTTCCAGCCTTCAGGCCTTGTACTGTTAATTTCTTGGTTGTCGGATCTATTGTGAAAATATTTCCATTTGCGTCAGGGGTCGGGCTAGAATTGATGACCTCTGTAGCAGCCAAATCTTTGTACCAGGTAAGTATGGGATTGCCTGAAGTAGTTACCACAGGAGTGATTGAGGTAATATCCCCCTCACAAATCTGATCCTCCAAAGGACTCACTGTGATCGGGATTCCAATGTCATTAATCAAAATTTGATTAATTGTCTTTATGCAGTTGTTGGCATCCGTAATTCGGATTTGATAATTGCCTGGGGCCAAATTCTCATAAACCGTCGGAGAAACAGGAGATGAATTGGATTGAATAACAGCTCCGCCTAACAAAAGCTCCAATTTATATCCTGTTGTTCCTCCAATAAAACTCACTTCCATTTGCCCGTTGGCAACACCACATGCAGGTTGGAAAACTTCATCAAGTTTCATTAACAATTCAGCCGGTTGCGTGATCACAACATCATCCAAAGTAGAGGAGCAACCGGTAGCATTGTTTCTGATTATAAAATCATAATTACCTGATGTCAAGCCATTGAAAACCGGCGAGGATTGATAGGAACTACCCCCATTAATACTGTACTCGTAATTGACACCTTGCGCGGCATTTTGAGGAACCAAAGTGATACTTCCTGTATTGTCACCGAAGCAAGAGACATTCACAATGGTTGGTGCCGAAAGCTTTGGAACCGGATTGACAGTTACAGTAGCAGGGATTGGGGTAGTGTTACAAAGATTAGTACCGCTTACCAGCAAATTAAATTGGTATGGAGTAGCACTTTCTGCCAAGCCGGAAATACTCAAATTACCATTTGCAGCATTTACTGAATACGTGACTCCATTACCATTGATAAGATCATTGCCAGAGGCATCTTTCCATGAATATTGGATATTTGTCGCATTACTCAGGGCAATTACCTGGGGAGAAAGAATAGCCACCTCTCCAGGACAAATCACATCATCTGTGGCGTCAAAAGTTGGAATTGGAATGGCAGTAAAAGGAGGGGTAGTAAAAGTCGCAGGACAAGAATTCAGATCTTTCACACCAATGGTATAGGTAGCTGCTGGCGCCAAACCTGAAATCGTATAAATACCACCTGCCAAAGCAGGAGTAACCGCAGCACCATTGATGGTGAAGGTATAATTTGGAGTTCCACCAGCGGCCTGGAACCTTATTGTTCCATTATTGAGACCACAAGAAGGATTGATTTGATCAAGATAATTAATGGACACTGCCGTAGCCGGACCTAAAATAGTTCTGGTAAGTGTTCCGATACAGTTTGTGCCTGCGTTTACATCGATAGTATAATCCCCGGGAAGCAGATTTGAAAAATTATTTGATGGCTGAAATGCGCCTCCATTCAAGCTGTAGGAATAGGTGCCAAATCCCCCGGAAGCATTCACCACAATTTTCCCTGTAGATTGCCTGCAAAGGTCATCCGTAACTGTTGCAGACAAATTTAAAGGAGGTAACACAAGAGCCTGGACCCTTCTAAGATTTCCAGGTGGCGTAGGGCAAAGGTTCTGGGAAGGATTTGCTGCTACTTCAACAAAATACTCATAGGGAGTTGCGTTTTGAGCCAAACCAGTGATGTTCAAATCTCCGTTTGCATTAATCGAGTAGGTGATTGCACCTTGAGTGACTGTTCCGGTAAACTGTCCTACAGGAAGTATAGGCTGGGTTTTATTATTGTCTTTATACCAAATAAATTGGGGCGTGATTCCATATTTAGGGTCAATCCTGGGGTCAAATAAAACCGGAGTACCCTGGCAAACTTGCTGATCATCTGCATCGACAATTACCGGAGTTCCTCTTTCGTCAATTATATTAAATTCAAAAACATCAGCACAATTCGAATTGGTAGCAGGATTAGAAACGGTCAGGGAGTATTTCCCAAGATTAACTCCAGTTACTCCCACAGTTGCTTGAATATATCCCCCAACAGTAGTTTCAGATTTTGTATAAGTTGAAGCCGGCAAAACATTCCCAAACTGATCTTTCCAATTGAAAGTATAACCAGGAATAAGATCTTTTAAAACCACGTTTACAATTGAACCGTCATTCTGACCATTACAAGTTGGACCGATAATAGCCCCTGAGCTATCAATTTTTGGGATTGGATTAACAGTAACTGTAACAGTTTTAGCTTCTGAGGTCAAACCATAATTATCAATGACATTGTAGTAAATGGTATGAGTACCAAAAAATCCGGGAACAGGAGTGAATTTAATTTTTGCCTCATTTCTCTCAGTTCCAAAGTTTATATCGGTAAGATTCTCCAATATCGATTCAAAAGTTCCAACACCGGGAACGACAATAGTCTTATTTTCAGGCTTACATTTTTCAATACATACTCCTGAAAGTCCACAATTTCCAATAAATGGATCCCCGTTTGGATTAGGGCTATTATTTGGGGGACCTGGATTTGTAGGATATAATTGAAGACAACGAATAAATTGGTTATCTGCAGGAAGAGAGACGTCAAAGTCAAAAGTTAAATCATTATCAAAACAAACTGTTTCATTCAGAACAGGAGGATTTGGTGCAAGTAGTGGATCAATACTTGAGACTTCAACTGTAACATTCCTGATTTCATGAATACTCCGTTTTGCTGCTCCCGTGGCTGCCGCGAATCCGACTTTTAGATTTTGTGGAGCCCCATAAGGATAAGGCACATTATTAAAAATATTTACAACTTGAGGTCCTGTGGGAGTAGTGATCAACATTGACATCGAAATGGTATAATTCCCTCCGCCTGATGGCCTGAGATCAATAAATACCTTTCTATATCCATTTACAGCACAGTTAGTTATTCTTCCATTTGCGCCTACTGTAAATCTTTGTGAGGCAGGTAAGAAGTATTTTGGATTCAAAATATCGAACGGCGGCCCGTCTGCGGCGCCGTTAAATAGAATTTTACCGTCAATAAATGGGTAACTTAAGTAGGTGGGAGGATCAGGAAAAGTCGAAGGAAAACCAACACCTTGGCCAGTCATTCCATTATCCCTGACTACATCTGCCGCAACTACGGGGCCTCTTATTGCAATAGAATTTGGATATCTAGGAAAAAAAGTAGGGGCAAGACCGGAACCATAAGAAAATGGAGCAGCAAACCCTCCAAGTTTACCCTCATATTGATTTGCCCAGTTTCCACGCTCATCCAACCCTATACCCATATAGGCCCCTTTTAGACCATAGCCTCCTGCAAAGCTTCCTCCGCTATATCTTAATGGAGAATAACCAAGAGACCCACCCAATCCACCTATTTCAAAGGTGGAGGCATTGATGTTGCCATTGAACAGAAAAAAACTAAAACCATCCCCAGGGCCCTCTGCCGCATCCCAAGGAGCATAAGCAAAATATTCAAATGAGGTTTTTATCCCATAGGAGGACGAAAAAGGCAAATCAACGAAAATATACCCGCGTTGATCTGCGTCGTTGTTGGTCAACCTTAATACCCCGTTTCCAGATGGATCACCATTTCCAGAAGTCAAAAATGCTCCTTGTTCAGGAGGAGAAGGACCAAAAATCGTATTTGCTCTTGTAGTGGAATTTGTAAATGGCTCGCAATAGGGAAAACCGTCTCTTGGGATCACGACTTGCGCGTGAGCCACTTGCATCCACAACCCAAAAATGAGAAAGGTGCAAATCAGAAAAAGCTTTTCTATCTGTATTCTAACCATTAACTACTCCGCCAGTTTCTAATTGCTTAAGTTACTCAATTTAACCCTCTAACGGGGCAAATCAAACATGAAATCTCGGTTTTGAAACTACCAGGGCTTAGGATTGGGGCGATCAATCGTATCGGTTTCTTACCACATCAAAAAGCGAAAACTTAAAAATTTGATCGCTTTGGGATTTAACGGTGGAAAACTCAATAATTATACCAAAGAGGAGATATTTTGATTTATAATTCTTAAAAATCCAGGATTACCTGATTTTTAACCAAATCATCAAAATCCTCTCTTTTTCGGATCAGTTTTGCCTCTCCTCCCCATATCAAAACTTCTGCAGGTCTGAGCCTTGAATTGTAATTGGATGCCATACTGAATCCGTAGGCTCCTGCATTCTTAATGACTAACAAATCTCCTGTTTTAGCCTCAGGCAAAGCACGATCAGCCGCCAACGTATCTGTTTCGCAGATATAACCAACTACATCATAGGTTGACACTGGAGCATCCGGATTACTGAGATTGTAAACACTGTGATAGGCATCATAAAGCATCGGTCTGATGAGATGATTCAGACCTGAATCTACTCCCAGAAAAGTGATCGTTGGAGTTTCTTTGACGACGTTTACTTTCACAATCAAGTATCCGCACTCACTCACCAAAAACTTACCCGGCTCTAGCCAAAGTTCTAATTGGCGTCCGTATTTTGTACAAAAATCCTGAAATGCTTCGGTTACTTTTTGACCAACATTATTGATATCGGTACTGAGATCTCCCGGCTTATAGGCCACTTTGAAACCTCCGCCAAAATCCAAAAATCTGAGATTCGGGAATTGGAAAGCAGCATCAAAAACTACATTCGCACCTTTCAAAAATACAGCGGCATCATAAATATCCGAACCGGTATGAATATGAAGTCCGGTAATCAACATGTTATTCTTCTCCACAACATCCAAAATCTCTGGCAGCTGCGCGATCGAAATTCCAAACTTGCTTTTATCGTGCCCCACAGAAATTTTTGCATTTCCGCCAGCCATTATACTTGGATTGAGACGAATACAAACCGGTACAGAATTTCCGTAAGTCTTTCCAAATTCCTCAAGCACAGGCAGGTTATCAAGGTTGATCATTACACCCAGATTTACCGCTTCTTGCACTTCTTCAAAACTCACGCAATTGGGAGTGTACATGATTTCACTTCCTGAAAAGCCAGCCATCAAACCCAATTTGACCTCTTCTATCGAAACAGCATCCACACCGGCTCCCGCTTTCTTCACCAATTTCAGAATGTTGATATTGGAAAGGGCTTTGGTAGCATATTTGATTTTCAAAGGAGCACCTGCAAAAGCTTGCTTGAGTGCATTTATCTGGTTGGTGATCTTTTCTCCATCGTAGACATAGACCGGTGTACCGAATTGATTTGCGATGGATTCAAGACTTACACCTTGAAGGTGAGAGGGATTTTGAGCAGGAGACATTCTAATAAATTTGCGCCCAAAGATAGCCAAATAACAAAAAAAGGAGGCATCTGCCTCCCCTTTTCCTTATCGTTTGGTGTAATTAAGAAAACATTATAAAGAAAAGGATCAATCCTGATTTTGCCCTTCTTTCTATTTTGAAAACCTGCACTTTGCCCGTTAAATATTGTTAAGCAAAATCCCACAGCTGATTATCAGTCTAAATTTGTGTCATGTCAAAAGGAAATATCCTTCTCATTATCATTCTGATGTCTCTGGCCAGTTTTGGCTTGATGGGATTTCAATATTATTGGGTGAGGAATGCAATCCGAATAAATGAGGAGCGCTTTGACCAAATAGTCTATCAGGCACTTTCCGGGACGGTTGAGCAACTCGAAAAAAGTGAGACAAGTGATGTTTTGCTAAGTAAATTGATTCAAGATCCGGTTTTACAGCGTTCTCTTTTTCAGAAAATTGAACCAATCGAACTTCAGGTCGGAAAACGAAGAAACTATAGTCGCCCTTCTTTGACTGATACTCTATTGGCGGAGCAAATGCCACAGGTTAGTGCCACTTTTCGAAGAATGCTCCAGTCAAGAGGAGTTGACATGAGTGTTTTGGAAGAACTTGAAATCTTCTTCACAAACATGACTCCCGAGGTGGCCTCCACGATTTTCACTCCGGATGAGATGCAAATCCTGCTCCAGGAGAAAGAAAGACAACTTCAATATCTAAGCAAAAATCAGGGATTCCTCCAAAGCCGAACGGAATCAGAAGTTTCTTCTGATCTCAATATTCCTTCTGATGCTTTGGACAAAATCAAAAAAACCAATTTGAAAATCGAACTGATGAACCAAGCTTGGGACGAACTTGCCGCAGGTCAAAAGGCAATTTTGGATCGATTGGACACTTCCATGGTGAGGAAACTCGTGAAAAATCATCTGTTGGAACGTGGGATTTCTGAAAATTTTGAATTGGGTTTATTGAAGGATGATGGATTTGTGATGCCAATCGGACAAGTGAACGATTCGTTTGTTCTGGTCCAAAATGGCGTACAGGCCAAGCTGTTTCCAAACGACATCCTGGGAAAAGACAACTTTCTTTACATTTATTTCCCCGAGAAAAACTACCATGTAATCCGCCAGGTTTGGCTTCCGATTTCTTCTTCCCTCCTTTTTATAGGGGTCATAATTTTCTGTTTCATCTATGCTATCAAAGTCATCATCCGTCAGAAAGCACTTTCGGACATCAAAAATGACTTCATCAACAACATGACCCATGAGTTCAAAACCCCGCTTGCCACTGTAAGTCTGGCAGTTGAAGCACTTCAGGACCCGGAACTTTCCAATCAGGATAAATTCAGGGCAAGGTATTTGGGCATTATCAAGGAAGAAAATAAACGTCTGGTCTCTCAGGTCGAAAACGTTCTTCAGGCTGCGGCTTTGGACAAGAAAGACTTTAAGCTCAAAATAGAAAAGATAAACCTATCCGATTTGCTGGAAAGTAACGTAGATCAGATGAGTCTTCAGCTTGAAAAACGGGATGGAAAAATCACCTTCCTGAATAAGCTGAAAGATCCGGTGATAGAAGGGGATGCCTTTCACATCACTCATATTATCAATAATCTGTTGGATAATGCCAACAAATATTCACCGGAAAAGCCGGTGATAAAGATTGAAGCAAAAGACGATGGAGACGAAGTGATAGTCAGTATTCAGGACCAGGGAATGGGAATGACGAAAGAATCACAGCGAAAAATATTTGATAAATTCTATCGAGTACCCACCGGAAACCTTCACGATGTGAAAGGGTTTGGACTGGGATTATCCTATGTAAAAACCATGTTGGAGGCTCACAAAGGAAATATTCACGTACACAGCGAACTGGGAAAAGGAAGCACATTTACCATTAACCTACCTAAAAAACAAAATGAGTAAAGCGAAACTATTGGTGGTCGAAGACGACCCAAACCTGGGTGATATCCTGAAGGAATACCTGGAAATGAAAGGTTACGAGCCTACGCTTTGCCGCGATGGAGAAGAGGGTTGGAACAAATTCAAAAAGGATAAATTTGACCTTTGCCTGTTGGATATCATGATGCCCAAAAAGGACGGATTTACACTTGCCAAAGAAATCAAGAAAGTTCAGGAAAATCTTCCCATCCTTTTCCTCACTGCAAAAAATCAAAAAGACGACATCATCGAAGGCTTGAAAATAGGTGCGGACGATTACCTGACAAAGCCTTTCAGCATGGAAGAACTTCTCCTGAGAGTCAACGCGATCTTGCGAAGAACTCAGAAAAGCGGGGAAATCTCTCCTTTGAAAGTTTACACATTCGGAGATTTCATCCTCCATTACGATGAGCAAATCCTCGAAGGACCTCAAGGCAAAAACAAACTAACATCCAAAGAAAATGAGCTGATCCGTCTGCTCGCTTCTGAGATGAACAAGTTGGTCAATCGTAGCCACGCCCTCAAGCAAATCTGGGGAGATGACAGCTACTTCAACGCAAGAAGTATGGATGTCTACCTAAGCAAAATCCGTAAACTTCTTCGTGACGATCCAAAAGTACAGATCATCACCGTGCACGGTGAAGGATTCAAAATGATTGTGGGGGAAGCCTAAGCAAAGATTTAAGACAATAGACATTACAATCCCGCGGTAGAAATACTGCGGGATTTTTTTTGTTATTCTAGCAACTCCGCCCCTATTCCGAGTCCTTCGGGAAAAGTCACTTTTTCCGGTGTAATCACCACCCCTCTTGCCGGATCATGGGAAAGTAGCATTGCTCCATCCATATCCACATAATCCAGAAGAGGAGCAATGTGTGCAATTGCAGTGATTCCAATCGAGCTTTCTGTCATGCACCCCACCATCGTTTTCATTCCAAGGGATTTTGCTTCGTAAAGCATCCTGAGTCCGGGAGTGATCCCTCCTGCTTTGACGAGTTTTACATTGATTCCATGGAAAAGTCCGTGGCACTTTTTGACATCAGATTCTACGATGCAGCTTTCGTCAGCCATCACGGGAAGTTTGCTATGCTTGAAAACTTCCTTCATCCCCTCCAAATCATCTTTTCCAAGTGGCTGCTCCATAAATTCCACTCCCAACCTCGCCAGTTCCTCAGAGTTACGAATCGCTTGCTCTGCTGTCCACGCGCAATTGGCATCTATCCGAAAAATTGAATCTGTATGCTTTCGAAGTTCCCGAACAATTTCCAAATCATGGGCAGTACCCAGCTTGATTTTATAGATTGGCCAGGCGACTTCCTTCATTTTGGAGACCATTTTCTCCATCGTATCGATTCCTATGGTAAAATTGGTCGTAGGAATAGTTGCCGGATTGAGACCCAGATATTCGTAAAGCTTTTGCCCTTTTTTCTTGGTGAAAATATCCCAGGCCGCAAGATCGAGTGCACACTGAGCAAATAGATTTTCCTTGAAAATATCTCTCCCCAGTTCCCAAAGATGCTCCGGAGTCTCCCAATCGCCCTTTTCCACCACGGGTCTGAATTTTTCCAGACATTCGGTCATATTTTCAATGTCGATCCCGTAAAATGGGTTGGTGGTAGATTCTCCAAAACCATAAAATCCATCCTCTTCAAGTTTCACAATCAGCGTATCCTGAATATCCCGGCTTTGGTGAGCGATAGTAAACGTGTGTTTCAGCACGAGATCCTTGACGATGATGGAAAGCTTCATGGGATAATTTTAATTTGGGCCAAAAGTAAAGGGAATTTATAAGCCAAGATGGCTAGTTTTACCAATAAATTATCCAAAATAGAAAAATACATGAAAGTTCAATCCGGCATCTTTTTGAGCGTGTTATTGCTCTTTTCCATTTCAAGTTTCGGATGCAAAGCCGCAGATAAAAAAGAATTCGAAGTCATTCCTTTGACCACTTTGGAAGCTGCATTCAAGAAGTTTAAAGAACCTGCAATCACCCATCGGAGATTCAAACATGCCGATATCCAACCTTTGATCGAGAAGCATAAAGGTGCTTTTGAAATTTCTGAACTGGGGAAATCTATCGAAGGAAAGAGCATTTCAAATCTGAAATGGGGCTCGGGCAAAACCAAAGTGATGCTTTGGTCACAAATGCATGGAAATGAAAGTACCGCAACGATGGCGCTTTTTGATCTGTTCAACTTTCTGGAAGCTTCGGGTGACGAGTATGATGAACTGAGAAATACACTTAAAACGCAGCTAAACCTGAGTTTCATCCCCATGCTAAATCCTGACGGGGCTGATGCTTTCAAAAGAAGAAATGCACTGGACATCGACTTAAATCGGGATGCGATTTCTCAGATTTCACCGGAAGCTGTGATCCTGAAATCAGCCCGGGATATATTTGAACCTACTTTTGGCTTCAATCTTCACGATCAGCAAGTTTATTACAACGTAAAGGGCACACCCAAACAAGCTACAATCTCCATTTTGGCACCAGCCTATAATGTGGAAACAGAAGTCAACGACGTTCGCGAGCGGGCAATGCAAACCATCGTCGGAATGAATGAAGTCCTTCAGCAGGTAATTCCCGGTCAGGTTGGAAAATATGACGATGAATTTGAGCCGAGAGCTTTTGGCGACAACATCCAAAAATGGGGAACAAGCACGATCCTGATCGAGTCGGGAGGATATACCAATGACCCGGAGAAGCAATACATCCGTCAGTTGAACTTCATGATTATCCTGAATGCCTTGCACCAGATCGCTACTGAAGTTTACACACAATACACCACGGATCAATATTTTGCCATTCCTGACAATGGCATTCAGTTAATGGATTTGATCCTGAACGAAGTCCAGGTGAAAGTGGGAGAGAAACTTTATCCTGTTGATCTCGCTATCCGAAGAAGAGAGTCCGAGGCGAATGGCAGCTATTTCGTGTCAGGGTCAGTTGAAGATCTTGGTGATATGCAGGTATTCTTTGGATTTGAAGAGTTGAACGCGACCGGCATGACTTTTACTCCTGGAAAAGTCTATGAAAAAGTCTTCGAAAATGTGGAAGCCTTGGATGAAGCTAAGGCTTTGGAGCTATTAAAACAAGGATTTCTGGCTGTTAAAGTTAAAAATGGAGAAGTCAGACAACTTCATGGATTACCCATTTTGGTTTTGAAAAGCACTACTACATTCTCGTCCGGATGGATGACTGGTTCCACTCCAAACTTCTTTCTTTCAAAAGACGGAGCATTGAAATATGCCATAGTAAATGGGTATTTGATTGATCTGGAAAACCCGAAAGAACAGGAATTTAAACAGCGGATTTTCTAAAGGATCAGCTGATTTAGCTTAAAGAAAAGCTCGTCTTCTGGCGGGCTTTTTGCGTTAAACGCATAAGTAATTTGTAACTTCAATTAACCATTTTTCCCCTTTTCTATGAAAAAGAACTTATCCCCTATTCTTTTTGCTATTGCCATCATCATCGCCTCATTTGTTCTGGGCAATGCAGTAATTAATCGCAATCGCCCCCAAGGTACAATCGTCGTCACTGGTCTGGGAGAAAGTAATTTCACTTCAGATTTGGTTGTCTGGGAGGGAAATTTCAACCGGGAAAGTACAGATCTGAAGACTGCCTACGCAAGCTTGGAAAAAGACCGAAACGCAGTGACCGAATACCTCAAATCAAAAGGCATTCCTGAGGCTCAGTTAATTTTCAATGCTGTCAATACTAATCCGCTCTATCAGCAGAACTACTCCAATGACGGCCGTTTCCTTGGTCAGACTTTTCAAGGTTACCAGCTCAATCAATCCTTGGTCATCGAGTCCAAAGAAGTGGAAAAAGTGGAGAAAATCAGCCGGGAAATCACCGAATTGTTGAATCAGGGAATTGCTTTCTACTCTCAACAGCCGCGATATTATTATACCGGACTGGAATCTTTGAAATTGGAAATGATCGCAAAAGCAACCGAAGATGCTCGAATCAGAGCAGAACGAATCGCTGAAAATTCAGACTCAGATCTCGGCGACCTCATCAACGCCAACATGGGAATTTTCCAGATTACAGGCCAAAACTCCGGAGAAGATTATTCCTGGGGTGGTACTTTTAATACTTCGGCTAAGAATAAAACCGCTTCAATCACAATGAAGCTGACATTTGAGGTAGATTAAATGAATTCTTGATTGATGTCTCAGATCCCAATCCAAACTCTTCACCTGTTCCCAAAACTTGATCAACTACTGTTGGAGTTGCTTCGCTCCCTTTCTCCGGAAGATTGGGAGAAACCTACAATTGCACCCTTGTGGAATATAAAAGACATCGCAACGCATTTGCTGGATGGAAATCTCCGCTCTCTTTCAATGCTACGTGATGGATATTTTGGAGAATCGCCCGGCGAGATCAATGGATATCAGGATTTAGTAAAATATTTGAACAGGTTGAATTCGGATTGGGTAAAAGGAATGAAACGCCTCAGCCCAAAAGTCATGATCCAAATTCTTGAAAGCTCCGGAAAAGAATACATCGAATTTTTGAATACCCTTGAACCATTTGAAAAGGCAACTTTTTCTGTTGCTTGGGCAGGCGAATCTGAGTCCCAAAACTGGTTTCATATTGCCCGGGAATACACTGAGAAATGGCATCACCAACAACAAATCCGATTGGCAGTTGGCAAAGAGGAAATACTCTACGCAAAGGTATTTTATGATCCCTTTCTTCAAACTTCTTTAAGAGCTTTGCCTTTCCATTATCGTGATTTGAAAGGACAAGAGGGAGAAGTAATTCAGGTGACAGTTGAGGGTGATTCCAGTTGGAATTGGACGATTGTTTACAATTCTGACTCCTGGAAAAGGATTGAAAATCCGACAGCAAAACCTGTTTCCCAAGTAATCATACCTGCCCAAATTGCCTGGAGAATCTTTACAAAAGGAATTTCAAAAATTGAGGCAAAAAGCAACCTTACAATTACCGGGAAACAGGAATACGGAGAAAAGATCCTGGATATGCTAACCGTGATGGCCTGATGAAGGATCGAAATCTGCCAAGTTCAAAGTCCGGTCTTCATCCAAGAAATATTCATCGGGATCGATACGATTTTGTGGCTTTGTGCAAGAGCGAACCTGAGCTTTTACCTTTTGTTTTCGTAAATCAATACGGTGACCAAACTCTCGATTTTGCAAATCCCGATGCAGTAAAAACCCTGAATCGAGCTCTTTTAAAGCATTTTTATAAAATCGATTTTTGGGATATTCCGGACGGATATCTTTGCCCTCCCATTCCCGGGCGAGCAGATTACATTCATTACGCAGCCGATTTGCTTGCGCAAAGCAATGCTGGAAAATCACCTCCCGGACGAAAAGTCAAAGTACTGGACATCGGCACCGGAGCCAATCTGATCTATCCCATTCTGGGAAATTCAATTTACGGTTGGAACTTTGTCGGTGCAGAACTAGATCCAAAATCAATCAGCTCAGCTCAGCAAATCATTGATAAAAATCCCAATCTAAATGGAGAAATCGAACTCAGGCACCAACCGGACTCCTCTCATATTTTCTCAGGAATTATTGGAAAAGATGAGTTTTTCGATCTCACAATCTGCAATCCTCCATTTCACGAATCGGCTGAAGAAGCTGAAGCCGGAAGTGCTCGCAAAGTCAAAAATCTGAAAGGCAAAACAAGCACAAAACCCACACTCAACTTCGGTGGACAGGCAAACGAACTCTGGTGCGAAGGAGGAGAAAGCAAGTTCATCGAGCGAATGATCCGGGAAAGCCTTGAATTCAAATTCTCCTGCTTTTGGTTTACGACGTTGGTGGCAAAGGAAGTGAATCTTCCCTCAATCTATTCAAATCTGAAAAAGGCAGGAGTCTACGAAATGAAAACAATCCCTATGTCTCAAGGCAATAAAAAAAGCCGGATTGTTGCCTGGACTTTCCTCAATCCAAATCAGATGGAAAACTGGCGGAAAATGAAATGGACCAGATAATTCTTAAATTTTACTAATTCTAAATATTTGATTAGTAATCATTTGGAGATAATAACATTTCTGTCACTTAATTTTGAGGAGGATTTTCAAAATTAATTCAACAGAAATCATGAAAAAATTCGCTCTAATCCTCGCTTCCTTTTTTATTTTTTCTTCTGGATTCAGTCAGGAAATAAGCTCAGAAAAGACAGCTGCAGATTACCGTCAAATGAGCAAAAGCCAACGAATTGGTGGCATAATTTTGTTGGCAGCTGGGGTTACAACTTTAACAATTGCTGCTCAAGGAGATATTTCCTTCGATGACTTGCCTACTGTTTTAATTCTCGGTGGATTGGCGACTGTAGGAGGAACTACCTTACTTATTGCCTCAGGAAAAAACGAAAAAAAGTCCAGAGCTCTTAGTGCACATTTGAGTTTTAAAAAACCATTTCTTGAGGATCTGGCTTATGAAAAACAAGAACCAATCCCTTCAATTTCTTTAAAATTAAAATTTTGACTTTCTATTAATTCGGTACATCTAGACTTAAAACAAGTGCCATCGGCACCAGAATCAAATAAGCCAAAATCCCGATTACCCAACCTACTACTTTTTTTGATCCTTCAGCTTCACGCAATTCTGTGGTATTTCTAAAAATCAAGCCTGCAATTCCTCCAGCCATCGGAACAAAAATGAATGGAAGAATCAGCAAGTAAATTGTATCTGTGTTGGATTGCCCTCCAACTGTGAAAAACAAGGCAAGTAAAACGGCCGAAATTCCTGCACTTTGAAGGAAAGCTTTTGTTGAAGATCCAAAAGGGTCTGAACTCAATGTTTGTTGGCTCATGATTTCAGGAAATAAATTAATTGTGAATAAGTATCTGAACTGACTCACAATCAATTGCAATACCACAAAAAAAAACAGGCCATGATAGCCTGCTTTTCCTTTGTTAAAATATTTAAAATCAGGCGTTAAGTGTGTATTCTACGCTGATTTCCATTTTCAATGCTTTCGAAATTGGGCAGTTTAGCTCGGCATCTTTCACCAATTCAGCAAATTTCTCCTCAGTGATTCCTTCCACCTGGGCTTTCAAAACCAAATGAGATCTTTTCAAAGTCCCTTCCTCAAAAGTAATATTGCTAGTCACCTCGAGTTCTTTCGGAGCAAATCCAGCTCCGGATAAATTGAAGCTCAATTTCATCGCAAAACATCCTGAGTGCGCTGCAGCGACCAATTCTTCCGGATTTGTACCTATACCATCCTCAAATCGGGAAGTGAAGGAATATTGAGTTTTATTTAATACTGTACTTGCAGTAGTGAGATGGCCGGAACCTTCTTTGCCAGTTCCTTGCCATACGGCGGTTGCTTTTCTGATCATTGGATAAAAGAGTTTAAGGTTAAAAGTTACAAGATTAAGCCCGAGATTGGAATGAAAGTTCCAACGATTTTTTCTTTACCACAGATTTGCTCTGATAACTCTAATTATTCAATCAGATCAGTGAAAATCAATGACCTTTTCTGTGATTATCTGTGGGAAATCCTTTCAAAAACGCCCAGATATTTACTCCTAATTTCCCTCAGATTTGCTCGGATAAATTCACGGATTTTCAAATCCAGAAAATATTAACCCTTTAAGGGTTTCTATGAAAAATCATTAAATTAGTTGATGCATGAAAATGAAATCACTTTTATCATTCGGGGTGCCATTTTTAAAGTTTATAATACCCTCGGCCCAGGACTTTTAGAATCGAGCTATGAAGCTACTTTGGGACATGAATTGGTCAAATCAGGATTATTGGTTGAACATCAGGTTGGTCTTCCTTTAATTTACGAAGAGATAAAAATGGATGTTGGTTATCGGATTGATTTGCTGATCGAGAAAAAAGTGATCGTTGAAATCAAGTCTGTAGAAAATTTAGCCGAAGTTCATCACAAGCAAATAATTACATATTTGAGGCTTTCTGGTAAAAAAGTAGGGATACTTGTAAATTTTAACACTTCAGAAATATCTAAAGAGATCCATCGAAAGGTCAATAATTTCAAAGACTAAAATATCCCGCTGATCTACGCAGAAAAAGTCACAGATTAGCGCGGATCTTTTTTAATCTGCAGTTATCAGCGAGATTAATCTGCGAAAATTAGCGGGAAAACTACCCGATACTGGTCGAAATTGAAGTCTGTAATTCTTGTAATAATAACTTCAGAGATAGCTAAAGATCAATTTTATAAAGACTAAAATATCCCGCTGATACATGCAGGAAAAGTCACAGATTAGCGCGAATCTTTTTTAATCTGCAGTTATCAGCGAGATTAATCTGCGAAAATCAGCGGGAAATCTACTCGATACTGGTCGAAATTAAAGTCTGTAATTCTTATAATAATAACTTCAGAGATGTCTTAAGATCAATATTAAAAAACTAAAATATCCCGCTGATACACGCAGGAAAAGTCACAGATTAGCGCGGATCTTTTTTAATCTGCAGTTATCAGCGAGATTAATCTGCGAAAATCAGCGGAAAATCTACTCGATACTGGTCGTAATTGAAGTCTGTAATTCTTGTAATAATAACTTCAGAAATATCTAAAAATCAATTTTATAAAGACTAAAATATCCCGCTGATCTACGCAGAAAAAGTCACAGATTAGCGCGGATCTTTTTTAATCTGCAGTTATCAGCGAGATTAATCTGCGAAAATCAGCGGGAAAACTACCCGATACTGGTCGAAATTGAAGTCTGTAATTCTTGTAATAATAACTTCAGAGATAGCTAAAGATCAATTTTATAAAGACTAAAATATCCCGCTGATACACGCAGGAAAAGTCACAGATTAGCGCGAATCTTTTTTAATCTGCAGTTATCTGCGGGATTAATCTGCGATAATCAGCGGGAAATCTACCGGATTGATCAAAGTACTTCAGTGACTTCTTCAGAGATTGCCTTTGGGAATTTCCTGCGGGAGAGCGCATAGAAAACCTCCAAATACTGGTCTGTTACAAATTCCCAATTGTACCTCTGAGTCAAACCTGAACGTGCTGTCAACCGAAATTCTTCCATTTTTTCAGGTGAAGCTTCGGCCTTTTCGATAATTAGCTTAAAGGACTGGAAGTTTTTTTCAAAATACCATCCATGCTTCCCTTTCTGAAGCATTTCCTGATTAAAGGGAGTATTAAGTGCCAAAATCGCACATCCATATCCCATTGCTTTTAGCATAGCCGGATTTGTTCCTCCAAACTCATGTCCATGAAAATATGCGAAGCAATGAAAATAAAGTGCTGCCAATGTGTTGGGGTTTTTAACATAACCCGTAAAAATCAATCTGTCATCCTTTATTTCCTTTAGCGTCTCTGCCCATTCATCCTGAAAAGGCACATCACCAACTATTACGAGTTTCCTCTTGGAATCTGACTGCAAAAATCCTTCAATAAGCAGGTCGGCATTGTTATCCGGAATCAGTCTGCCCACAATCAAAAAGTAAGAATGAGGTTCCAGATTCCATTTTTCAATTGGCTTGGACTCAACAGATTCTCTAGGATTGGCTCCATAAGCAATCACTTTCGAATCCGCATTAAACAGCTCCAAATAAATCCTCCGCATCTCTTCGGAATCATTTATCACCTGATCATAAAGTTTGGTTGCCATTTTCGAGGCAAAGAAAAAATACTTGGAACCGAGACCTTTCCACTTAGGACGAAGCCACTCCAAGCCATCGACGTTGATCACAGTTGGTTTCCTAAAAAACTTCGAAATCAACCCAAAAGGACCATTTCCACTATTAACAACTAAAATCACATCCACATCCGAGAAGCAGGCATGCATCATCGAAATGAAAGAATGCGTTAATTGAGTAAAGCTTTTAGACTCAATCGCCGGGGTGTAAACACACTCAATTCCATTCACAAATCGAGGACGTTTTGGAAAAAGAGCTCGGTGGTTATAGACTCGCACATGCACTCCTCTGCCTACTAATCTCTCCCCAAGTTCCTTAATAAAAGTATCGTACCCGCCATAGACATAAGGATAGCCTTTTGCACCCATGATGGCTACTTTTAATTTCTTCTCAGATGTTGCCATAAATGGATTTTGACTTTTTCTTCAAATGCTTTCAAACTGTATTCTTTCAAGACCCGAAATCTTCCTGCTTTCCCCATCTCAAGTCTCATGACTTCATTTTCAATCAATTTACTAATTCCTTCAACCCCTTTTTCGACTTCGCCAATAGGGATCAGAAATCCTGTTTCACCATCGAGAACCATTTCACTTGCTCCGCCGGATCGAGTTGCCACGATGGGTTTCCCGGATGCCATTGCCTCCAAAATCACCGTTGGAAACGAATCCGGAAGAATTGACGGCAATACAAAAATATCGCTAGCTGCCAGGATTTTAGGAATATCTGTTCTAAATCCCAAATCTATCACTTTTTCACTTAATCCTTTTTCAATAATTGCAAACCTAATCTCATCCTGTATATACTCATAACCCGGAAATGGATCTCCTACCAACACAAAATGACATTGTGGATAAGTCTTGGAAATCCGGCTTGCCATCTCCAAAAAGAAAAACTGCCCTTTGCCGGGATTGATGCGTCCGATCATGGTGATGATCAACTTATCCACAGGTAATCCAAGCTCAGATTTAGCTGTTGGATACGTTTTCAGGAACTCATCATAGGGTATTCCATTGTGGATAACTTCCATTTTGGCCAACTTTAATTTGGGCTTCCACTGGTTTGAAACTGCCTCAGATACTGCAATTGGCCTTGGCGTACTGCTGTCAATCATCTTTGAGAGCAACTTTACCAATGGAGCCGGACCCGGCAAAATCTCATGAATATGCCAAATATGAGGAAGACGATTTCTCTTTGCCCAATATGCTCCCACGATGACCGCAAGGGTATTCGAGTAAACCAATTCAAACTTAAATTCGGAATGAAGCTCATCCAAAAATCGATACGCTTTCAGATTTTTGCTAAATCTGTTTAGCAATCCTGCGGGATTGACATATTTTCTACGGAGAATTCCCAGATTTTGAATTCGAACTAAAAAACCTTCCTCTTTCAATTCTTCGACCAAAGGTCCCGGCCCGGTCAAAACCACAACCGGAGTGAGGCCTTCACTTCTATAAAGTCTCAAGACCTGCAAAATGATTTTTCCGGAGCCGTATTGTTCGGATGAACTCTGGAGAAAAAGTATGTGACGGGTTTTAACCATTGGATTTCAGGTAAAGTCCAATGATTCCTGATTTGCCAAAGGCTACAGAAATCACTTCCAAAATCCAGGCAAACGGCAAAAGAACAGCAATTCCCAAAAGCAATCCCGCCGTCTTCTTTCGCTTCAGATTCAGAATCAGATTACCTCTGTAGCCCAATCCACTCATCAAAGCCTGAAGCATTCCCAGCACTCCCAAATGAATCGAAAAAGATCGTTCCTCCACTTTTTGATAGCCGATTCGATTGAGTTCTTTCGCCAAACCTGCCTCAGTCCAATGAGTCAAATGCTTTGGAATATCCCAATGCATCCAGTTTTGGCCTGCAATTTTTGCTTGCCAGGAATCTGCCCTTGGCACCTCGATGTAGACGAGACCATTTTTCGAGAGATTTGCGTCCAGTAATTCTTTCAGCAAACCCAATGGATCCGGCAAATGCTCCAAAACATGATTGAGGGCGACGAAATCAAAATTTCCTCCTTCTACTTTTCCTCCGGAATAAAATTCCTGTCTGACCTCAACTCCATATTTTTCACGCGCAAAATCCGCTCGATCTTTTGCAGTCTCAATTCCCAAACTTTGCCAATCCGATTCTTTGGCAACAGCTAAAAAAAGTCCCTTTCCGGAACCAAAATCCAGCAGTCTTTTTGATCGTGAAGCCAAAAGTAAATTTGCTTTTTCAAGTACTTTTGCCGCTTCGCGAAAAATAATCCGCTCAAAGATCGACTTGCGATTATCCACCACTGCATAGACTTCATCCTCGTACAAAGCATCTGAATCAATCTCCTCCGGCATATAAGTCCATCGATTCCCACAGCCCGAACATAGGCAAATGGAAAAAGCCTGAAGTTGGTTTTCAGGCGATGTTTTACAAACCGGACAGGTGATTTGCCGCATGGATTAATCGGGCGTTCTCAGAATAATCTGATGAAAAGAATCTATAAATTTTTTTGGAGAAAAGTCTTCGCTTCTTTCAGATCCCTTTCGAATGAGGTCTTGCCGAAGTGTATTTTCACGGGACAAAAGTATCATTTTTTTTGCCAAATCCTGTTGGTCACCGGTTTTGGAAGCTAGTCCTGCGCCACCGGCAACTTCCAGCAAAGCAGGCTGATCTGAATGGATTACCGGCAATCCGTATCCCATCGCCTCTACAATCGGAATCCCGAAGCCTTCATTTTCCGAAGGAAATACATAGGCAAATGCTCCTGCATAAAGTGCTTTGACTTGCGAGTCACTTAGATATCCGGGCAAAATCACCTTGCCTTCCAGGCCAAGTGTTTTCACCAAATCTTCCACAATCGGAAAATCATTCATCTGTTTACTTTGACCGGGACCGCCGGCCAAAATAAGCTGAAAATCAGAGCCGGTTTCCTTCAAAAAATCAGCGTAGGCTTTCACCAGGAGGGGAAGATTTTTACGCTTGTCAAAGGTGCCAATGTGAAGAAAATAAGATTTCTCTCTGATTCCTGATTGCTGCAAAAATCCGGAATCTCTGCGGTCTGCCAATGTTTTTGGACTTTGGTAGATGACAGAAACAGGAAACTTATTTCGTAAATGTTTTTTTAATGCCTGTTTAGAATATTCCGTTGTCGTGATGATTTCAGTTTGCTCTTTCAGTCCTTTTTTGATCAGATTCAAAAAGTAAGTCCTCCACCATTTTGGGTAATTCTTCGGCATCTGCCAGAAAAAAGCATCGTGAATCACCGTCAATCTTCGACAGGGCATTGACGCCGCCGGCGAAACAAAATCAGGACAAATCAGCACATCCGGCTGGTGTTTTTTGACAAGATCGGGCAACTGAAACTCTTTCCAACGGAAATAATCCATGTGATAATTCAAGCGCTGGATTTTCGACTGGGGATTTTTGAACGTTTGATCGGCGGCCTGCAGATCGGGATCATGTGTAAATATCCACTCGACATCAGGATGAGGATACGCAACGGCAGCTTTTGCAAGCTCCATCATGTAAGTCTTAATGCCTGAAGTGGCGACATTCAGGTATTGCAGGTCAAGAAGGACTTTCATGTAAGACTTAGATTAGATTGGGTTTGCAGTCGGCTGTAAGCATATACACTGTAGCCTACCATCCACCAGGTGATCCAGGATACGTAGGTATACATTTCTGCATTCGCCGTAAATAACGGCAAAAGCAAACCCACTTTCACTGCCGCTGCTACAAAAGCCAATCTCGCTGTCATCAAATCTTCTGTTTGGTAAAATACCCGGAGGCTCAAAATCACTCCAGTAGCCAGCGTCAAGATGTATAAAATCATCCCGATCCAACCCAATTGCACTCCATAAATCAGGAATTGATTTTCGCCGCCCACACGCAATTCATCAGTCACACTTCCTGCATTTCCGCTCATCGCAAGCCCAATTCCCATTGGATTTCCTACCATAGAATCGAGTGCCAAAACCCACTCGACTACGTGACCAACACTGGAAGTATTCTCAAAAGTCAGCGTATCAAGCACGAAATAATAGAAATCATCCGAAGCAAAAACCAACACATAGAAAGCAAATCCGAGCAAAGCCAGAAATCCTGCAGCGATCAGTTTGTACAATCGAAAAACTAACGCCACGAAGAAAATCATCACGAAAAAAGCTATAAAAGCCGCTCTCGATGCAGAGAAAACCAAGCTTCCAAGCGAGCAAAACATGACCAGAAGATATAGCCAGTTATGCTCCCTTTTCGAAGTCAAAAACCAAATCAAGCCTGCGGCAAATCCCATCAATACTGAACTCGCCATCTCCAGCGGATCGGAGAAAAAACTCGCTAATCGCTTGCTGACGGCCTGAGTTTCAAATGTCCAGGTCAGGCCAAAATTACCTGTTGGATCGATGTCGTTGATGGCTTCGTTGAACAGTGCGTATCCGGTGAATTGCTGCAAATGCGCACCGAGAAGAAAATTCTCAATCAGATTTACCAAAAATGCTCCGATCGCAATTGCAAAAATGATCGTAAAAATCCTTTTGAGGTCAACTGCCTCAAATCTTGTATTTCTGCCAAGGAAATAAACCATCCCCGGAATCAGCATATTCTTGAAGTATAGAGCCTTGTTGATAAAACTTGCCTGACCCAAAGGCAGAAACAAATACAAAGCCGCCAAACCCAAAAACCCGATCATCAGCCAGTCGGTGGATTGCAGGCGAAAAGGATATTCAAAGAGATTTTTCTGATAAAAAATGAAAACCAAAATTGCAATCAAAACGACCAGTTCTTTCAAAACCTGAAAGATGCTAACCAGAAATGGAGAACCAGTCGCCAGATAAATCACACTTAAACTTGTGATGTAAAAAGGAAGAAATAATACCAGAAAAAAGATGAAGCGGTTCCAATTTCCTTTGAAAATAATCTCCTGAACCACCCACAAAAAGAGGCCGCCCACACTTAGCGCTATCAGAAGAAAGAAGATTAATGCCATTGTACAGCTTTATGAAGAGGCATTGTGATTCCGTCTTTTATTCCACGGGCTACGGATTTGAGTTTTTGGAATCTGCCTCTCAAACAAAAATAGGACATCCACGCCAGAAATCGGAAGCCATGATAAGTCCATGCAAAAGGAACCGCAAACCCGTGAACTTGGGAGCGAAGCAGGAAGAATTGGTTTCGGACGTGGTAATAAAAAACCCTTGGACTGAGCGTTCCTTCGGAATGCTTTTTTTTGGAAGAAGCTCCGGCCTCGTGATAAATCTTAGCTTTCTTAGCCAAGGCTATTTCGAATCCTTTCTCCCGAAATCGAAGGGACCATTCCACATCTTCGAAATAGGCGAAATAACTTTCGTTCAACAAGCCTGTTTCCAGCAAAGCTTTGCGAGTTATCAACATACAACAACCGGTTGCCCAGTCGAGATTCTGGTCGGTAAGTTCGAAGTTATCCACACTTTTCCGATCTCCCAGAGTGATTGCCCTTCCGAGAAATGCATTCCATTTTCCTCCGGCACTCCAGACTTGAGTTCGATCGTGAAGGAAGCAAATCAAAGGTTGAATCACGCCAAATCGGGAATTTTGGCTGTACTTCCGAATCATCTGACCCAGAAAATCGGGCTCCACTACCGTGTCGTTATTCAAGATCATCACGTATGAAAATCCTTGATCCAGCGCTTTTCGAATTCCTGCATTATTTCCTCCGGCAAAGCCCAGATTCGCAGAATTACTGATCAGCTCAATTTCCGGAAATGCATTTTTTAATCGTTTACCTTCCTGATTTTGCGAAGCATTATCCACCAAAATCACCCGAAATTCCGGATAGTCAACTTTGCGAAGCGAATCCAAACAGGCTGTCGTGAACTCGAATCCATTCCAATTGACCAGTATGATCGCTACCGAAGCATCAGGTGTAGAAGCCATAGAACAGCTTTCGGTTACGTCGGTACAAAAGCACCAGACAGATTAAAAACACGATAACCTCCGTAGAGAGAATTGCAACACAAACCCCCAAACCACCATAATAGGAAGTGAGGATGGCTGAAACAACGATCATGTACAAACACATCATCCAACTCGCACGAAAGAGTAATTCTTTCAAATCCGCCACCAGCATCAATGTGACGTTAGCAATATTGAGGCATGCAAGGAAAGGGACTACAGCAAGTACCTTCAGGAAAAGGACTGACTCCTCCAGCTCGGTCCTTGCCAAAACTCTGATAATCCAAGGCGCGGAAAAATGCGTCCCGGTTGCGATCACAGCTCCCGCAAACAATACACGGATGTAAACTCTCTTGAGAAATCGGTAAAAGCCGACTTCATCTTCTTTGTAAAGTTTGGAGGCATTTGGGAAAATCGCCTGGATAATCAAAGCAGGAAAAAGCCGTAAGACCATCACCACCCGCTCCGCCAAACTGTACATTCCAAGCGTCTCAGCAGACGAGAAAAAGCTCAGAACAATCAGGCCACCATTAATTGAAATATGGCTCGCCAGATTACTGAAAAAGAATAACAGGTTATCACGCAGACTTTGCCAAATAGCCGAAAATCTTGGTTTTTGAAACCGGATTTCCATAACGGAATGAATGTAAAAATGCAGAAAAAGATTGATGCTAAGTCCAAATGAACCCAGCATGAAATTTACCCATTTGCTTTGTTCAGGACTGTGGATAAATAGCACGATGCCCATCAGAAAGAGTAATTTGCTGAAGATGTTTGCAATGCTGACCAGCTTCATTTTCTCCATCCCCTGAAAAAACCAAAGCGGCAAAGTGGCTTCCGAGTAAAGCAAAAGGACAGAAAAGACCAGAATCATCTGATATTCCCGAAACAGATTCAATCCGAAAACAGCAATCAGAATCACACCAGTGGAGACGGTTGCGAAAAGGATTTTTGCCGAAAAAATATTTGAAAGTAAATGTGAAAGTGCGGTCTTATCCGCCTGATTGATCGCCACCTCGCGGGGAGCGCTGAGATTGTAACCAAAACCCACAAGAATATTCAGCAGGATAATCACCGAAAGCGCAAGATTGACCAACCCAAACTGATCAACTCCTATGCTTTGGATCAGCAGTGGCATGGAAATGATGGAAATCAGTACGTTCGATGACTGGATCACCGCCAAAAACAGAAAGTTTTGGATGGATTTGTTTCGGATAAAATTTCCGAAGGGAAGTAGCAGTGATAGTTTTTCTAGCATGCAGCTTACCGTTTAGCTTTCCTGCGCATGCTTTTGATACAATCGGCGGAAATAAAGAGCAAAAAGTGTCAGAACACCTACAATCACTGCTCCCAAAACCATGCCTTTGACCAGGCGGATTTCGGTCCGGTTCAAAGGTAACCTTGGCGAATCGATGATCTGAATCAGGGGAGAATTATTGCGGTGACTAACTTTGGCGATTTCAAGATTCTTGACAATTTCCCCATAAACCGCCCCCGTTGCCTGCACGTCTACCTGACGCTTGCGGCTTTCTACCATCGCTGAAGTCCGGAGCGGGTTCGCATTGGGAACACGGTCCGTAGAACTTGCATAAGCTCCAATACTTTCATCCAATAAAGCCCGGACACTGTCGGCCTGAGATTGCAGAATCGCCAGATTTTCTCCGGTTTTCTTGGTTTTGGTTTCGTGGTAGAATGCATTGACCTTTTCCACCAATCGCTCATTGAAAGTTTTTGCAAAAAGCTCGTCTTTCGAAGAAATCATCACCTGAATAATGGTGAGTTTCCGGTCAGGCTTTTCCACTGCCAACTGCCTGTCACGAATCAGCTTGGACACTTCCTTGACCACTGAATCCTGCGAAACGCTGAAGCTTTCCCTCGGAATGGAAAAATCCATCGCGGAGATATCCACTTTATTTTTCCACTTCTTATCTAATTCCTCAAACTCCACAAATCGATCGATCAGCAGTTGATTTTCATCGAATGGACTCAGCAAAGCGTCTCCCATCATCCGATCAGATCGATAGAGTTCCATGATATTGTCTCCCTGAAACAATCCGCTTGTACTGCCGAGCGAACCTAAATTCACTCCCACCAGAGATGCTAAACCGGACATATTTCCCATTCCTCCCGCATCGCCTTCCTCCAAAACAAAAGAAGTCTGAGCATGAAAAACAGGCTTTTTAAAAATAGAAACCAAGGCTCCCAATCCCATACCTATAATTCCAGCCAGGATCAAAAGCTTCCATTGGGAAATGAAATAACTCAGCCATTCCCTGATATTTTGGAAGACTTCTTTGAGCGTAAATTGGTTGTCAGAAAAATGCTTTGGCCCCGTCATTGTGAGTTGATTTGGGTAATGACCAGAACTAATGTTGCCAGGGCTGTCGTCACGCCGACCAAATCACCCAGTCTCAGAGGAACTTTTGGTCCCTTTGTCGGAACAATTACCTCAGCCCCGGGCTCCACATTCGGGTAGTTTCTGATCCCCAAAATGCCTTTTGTTTTGTTGACCGCACCATTTGCATAGACCACGTAGGTCTGCTTGCGATTGGCTCTTCTTTCAAAACCACCGGCACCATTGATATAATGCTTCAGCGATCGGCCGGATTCGTATCGAATCGTAGTCGGGTAAACTACATTGCCACGCATGCGGACCGTCTGGAGTAATTTTGGGACTGAAAGAATATCTCCTTCTTCGATGATAAGATCTTCCTCCGATCCCGGATTCTTCAGGATATCTTCCAGGTTGATCGCGACCGCTTCATTTTGCTTGATTTTCACACTAAAGCCAGGAGTTCCCGCTGCAATTTCATCAAGCGATTCTTTTTTCGTTTGTGCCAAAATCGTATCCACCGGAGAAGCTTTCGTCGGCAAATCTTTGAACAAACGCTGTAATAATTCCTCCTGAGCTTCTGAGTTATTTGGATTCGTAGCAAGTTTTTGTCTCAGCTCTTCCAGGTTTCGCTGTCTGCGGATTTGCTCGGATTCGGTGTTGAAAAATTCTGTTCTTCGGATCAAAGTTGCACCTTTAGCATAAGCAAACTGATTCAAGCCACCGGCCCGATTTACCAAATCGGAAATTCTTTCTCCGCTGCTTTGAATAGCAAAAATCCCCGGGGAATTGACCTGACCATCCACGGATACCAATCGCTGCATGGTGAAGTTTGCTCTCTTGCGGACAATCACCTGATCAAAAGGCATTAAAACTTGCGAATTCTCATTGAATGAAAGATCTCCGTTGATCTGCGCCGGAATAATATCGGAAAGCGTACCCATATCGGAATCTTCCAGTCTTCGGGCGATTTCTACGTCTTTGATATTGGCAGATTCCTGAAGTCCGCCCGCCATGACGAGGAGTTCTTCCACTTTCATGAATTCTGAATACGGATAAGCGCCCGGATTTTTCACTTCCCCCAAAACCTGAACATAGCGCTCATTTTGAATGTCGTAAATGCTCGCAATCCGAATGACATCCTCCCGCTTCAACAAAATATCAGGAGCTGATCCATCCAAAACCGCCTTCAAATTCACCTGAATCATTTCAGTACTCAGATCTTCTTTATTTCGCAGAATACTCGCTTGGGCAGTATGAGCATCGCCTCGCAAACCTTCTGCATTTTTAATCAATTGGGCCAAGGTCAGGCCATCGGTCAATGCAAAAGTCCCCTCTCGGTAAACGGCTCCTTTGATCTGAACCCGATTGGAATATCTGTTAAGAATCCGGCCGACGGTGATTTCATCGCCGCCTTTCAGGATGAAAAGGTTGAATTGGTTTTGGTACACATCGGAGACCGAACGTTGATTTCCCGTGATTCTGGAAATCGCCACTCTGTCTTTAAATGCCTCATCCGTAAAGCCTCCCGCATATTGGATCAAATCCTCAAAAGTATCATCCTCCAGTACTTCGAAACTCATCTGACGCTTCACTTCTCCATTGATCTTTACTCTGGATTTGAAAGGCTGCACCTGGATCACATCCTGATCCTGAAGCTGCATGTCAAGATCAGCGGTACCTTTGATCAGCAGGTCATAGACATCGATTTCCGCAATGAGTTTATTATTTCGGATGAGTCTTACAGCTCGCATGGTACCGCTTTCATTGGGACCGCCTGCGGCGTAAAGTGCATTGAAAACCGTGGAAAATGCGCTGAGGGTGAAAGTTCCCGGTAATCTGACTTCTCCCAGAATATTGACTTTGATCGTGCGCACATTTCCCAAAGTCACCTGTAGAAAGGTGGAAGGATTACTTCCGGAAAGTCCCGGATAGTAACGTGAAACCCGATTTTTGATGATTCCAGTAGCTTCTTCAATACTCTTTCCGGAAACGGAAACCGGACCGATATTGTCCAGCAAAACAAATCCATCCGGGTTGACAGTCGCCTCGTAGTATTGCTCAGACTCACCGTAAATATCCACATATACCACATCACCGGGTCCCAGGATGTAGCTTTTTGGAGTCGCCTGATTTAAGCTTGGCTCAAAACTTAGCCTTCTGTCTTTCTGATAAAAAAGTGAAGTTCCGAAGATCTCATCACCGGTTTTACTGAGTTCAGGAACAGATTGAGGATCATACAATCCTTGGGTGATCGTATTAAAATCTGTTTGCTGACGGGGTTCGCGCTTTGAGGCAGAAGTAGCCCGACTCACTCCGGTGCCTGTACTATCCAGGCTTTCAATTCTGTTTTTCAGTTTGACAACTTCCGAAGCAGGCATGCCTCTCAGTTGGGCCATTTGAAGAAATTCTTCCGTGCTGAGCCCGGCTTCTGTAGCGCGGCTTACGAGTTCTTTGACTTGTTCGTCCGTCAATTCGTCAACTTTCAGCTGAGTCAGATCGGTGTTTACTTGAGAAAAAGCTTGCGGAACAGCCAATCCAAGGAAGGCCAGCAAGGTGAAAAAATACCAGAATCTTTTATTTAAAATCATGTTGAAAAGGCAGTAATCCGATCAACCCGGGTGAATGTCGAACAAATATGAAGATTAAAAATCCGTCAATTTCTTATTTCTACCAAATATAGTTCCAAAAACCTGCTTTCTCCGAGCCATTTACTCCGTACAATTCCTGCAAATCTCAATTTGAGTACGATCATTCAGGAGCTGGGCACGGAAATTTTGATACGCCAAAGAGGTCCAAATCGAAGAGAGAGATTGCGACTTCAATTCTCCCATCACGTTCGACGCGTCCTTGTCAAAGCAGCACGGAACTACTTTTCCATCCCAAGTGACGACAGCTCCCTGCCACATTCTCCAGCATTTATTTTCGATTTTCTTCTTCAGTTTCCACTTCCCGTTTCCGGCAGGAATATATCTCGAATAGCCAAGGTCTGAGGGAATCAGGTCTGATCCATTTTCAAATTCATAAATCTGGGTGGTTTTCAACTGGAGTTCGTCCACTTGCATTTCCTTCGCCCAGGTTTTCAAAGTAGGAAGCTGATGTTCATTTTGTCCAGTGACAAGAAATTGAAGTACTATCCGCGGAAAGTTTTGCTTCGCTTTTTCCCTCTCTTCCAAAAGCAATTTGAGTCCATCCTGCACCTTTTCGAGACTTCCTCCGATCCTGTATTGCTCGTAAACTTCCTGCGTGATTCCGTCCATGGACACGATCAATTGCTTCAACCCGCTTTTCAAAACTGCCTCCACCTGCTTTTCCTGAAGGTAATGGGCATTAGTCGAAGTAGAGGTGAAAATCCCTTTTGAATTGGCGTATTGGACCATTTCCAGAAACCGGGGATTGAGGAAAGGCTCACCCTGAAAATAAAGATGAAGCCAAGTCAGATGTCCTTTCACTTGGTCGATCACCTTTTCAAAAAGCTGATCCTGAAGCATTCCAGTCGGTCGGGTGAAAGACCGCAAACCGGACGGGCATTCCGGACATCGAAGGTTGCAACTCGTAGTCGGCTCGATGGAAAGTGTGGTGGGTTTTCCCCAGATTACTGGTTTCCCTAAAATTCTGCTGAGTTGAAAAGACGCCGATAACAGCAAGAGGTTTGTGACTTTTTCAAAAGTCAGGGTTTTAAAAAATGCCAACGCCGTGATCCAACTGTTTTTCACAGGAGCAAGTAAGAGAATGCCGGGAAAAGATGCAAAGTCAGATCGCCAGGAAATAATTACCCATCACTTACTAAATCCCATTTCTCATTCGTTTCCTTACTTTTGCAACGAAATAAAAAACTCTATGAAATCGAGCATGACGCAAGAGACAAACAGAGGTATGATTCTAAATCCTGCGAGATTCGATCTGACCATTAAAAACAATTATAAACGGATCAAACTCAGCCGAATTTCATTTATCCTTCCGGTCCTGCTTTTTGCTTTTTCCTGCGGAAAAAAAACCGAGACCTGCGAACTCGATTCTGAAATTCTGAAAACGGATTTGAATCTGGAAATCATCAGAGGCGAGGATGAGTTTTTCAATGCCAAAACTCAGGAAGATTTCCTGTTTCTTCTCGAGAAGCATCCTGAGTTTGCCAGAATCTATTTGCAGGAGGAACTCTATGGCTCTCCCGATTCCCTGGCTGCCGAATTATTAGTCATCCATCAAGACTCATCGATGCGAGAGCTTTATGATTCGGTGAAAGTAGAATATCCGGACATTAGGGAACTTGAAAAAGAACTGGAAAACGCCTTTAAATACATCAAGCATTATTTCCCGGATTTTAAGGTCCCGAAGGTTTACACCTTTGTCTCCGGGTTCAATTCGGATTTGGTAGTCACCGAAGAACTCATCGTGATCGGGCTGGATTATTTTCTTCCCGCTACTCACACCTTTCAGCCTGATCTCGCCCGATACATGGCGGATCGATACGAGCGACCGTACATCGTGCCGATGATCGTGACGGCGATTTCATCAAGATTCAATGAGATCAATCCGCAGGACAATACCCTGCTGGCGGAGATGATTTATTATGGAAAATCCTACCATTTTACAAAGGCGATTTTGCCATGCACTTCCGACCAATACATCATTGGCTACACAGAAAAGGAGATCTCAGACAGCTTTGCAAATGAGGAATTGATCTGGGCGCATTTCGTGGAAAATGAATTGCTGTATGAAACCAACCCGTTTGAAATCCGCAAATACATCGGTGAGGCACCGTTTACAGATGCCATCAGCACCAATGCTCCGGGTCGTCTCGGAAGATGGCTGGGCTGGAATATCGTGGACGATTATCAGTTTAATGAAAATGTGGACCTACCTACTCTGATGGCGAATAAGGATGCAGAGCAGATTTTCAGGCAGTCAGGATATAGACCGCGTCCTGCGAACCAGTAGGATTCTTTCCCGGATCAAGTACTTCCTTCAATTTGGTTACCGCATGCTCTTTTGAAAAATACTTTTCCGCCAATCCACGGGAGTTTTGTTGCATCTGATGAAGAGCTTTGGGATCTGATTCCAATCTTTCCAACTCTATAAAAGCAGTTTCCGTTTTTCCGGGAAGGCATGAAAATCCCAATCCATATTGCTTCACAAGCTGGTAAACCCAGCCTTTGTGATTGACCAAAATCGCTTTTCCGGAAGCCAACGCATCAAAAAATTTATTCGGGCTATTGGTCTTCAATACGGGAAGATGGGCAAAAGAAATCCAGGCCAGATCAGCCAAACTCAAGACTTCATTCACTTTCTCTTTGGATCCAAAAGGGATGAATCGGACATTCTTAAGCTTTTTTTGAGCTACGATTTCTCTGAGTTTTTGCTCGTGACTGCCAGAGCCCATGATCAGAAATTGCCAGGGTTTCTGTCGATTCTGAGCCGCTTCCGCCAAGTCCAACAATTCATCGACCGCATTCACTTGTCCCAAAGCACCGGTGTAAGCAATTGTCAGGTTGGGTTTCAGATCGTATATGCGCAGCAGGTTTTCATTCTTATCCTGCGGAAAAAAGCAATTTAGATCGGAGAAATTCGGAATCAGACTTACGACTCGATCCGGTGCAACTTTTCGAAGGTGCTCCGCAATCCCCGGCGAAAGCGCAACCATACTCAGCGCATTGCGATAAATCCTAGTTTCGAGGGAAATCAAATACTTCTTCAAAAGCGGATTGCGAATAGCGCCCACTTGAATCGGAGCCTCCGGCCATAGATCTCTGACTTCGAAAATATAGGGCAAGGCCAGCTTTCGCTTTGCCCAAAGTCCGATCAAACCTGTTGTCAAAGGAGTGGATGAAATGTAAAGAATATCAGGCCGGACAAGCTTTGGAAGCAGTTTTTTGGTTTGCCGCACAAAGCTCAAAAACGAGCTGACTCTCTTCAAAAAGCCAAATTTTTGATCATAAGGAACGGGCAGATAATGGACTTTGATCCCGTCAATCCGGCGCTGATCGTAGTATTTCTGATTTCCACCAGTGATCAATTCCACCTCAAACCCTGCATCTGCCAATCCTTTTGCCAGATGGTAAGAGCGTACTGCTCCTCCTTCCTCCGGAGTTTTGAAATATTGGTGAATGTAAATGATCCTCATAGCTCACGCAATTTCGCCCATTCTGCTAAAAGAAACAGGTTATAAATTGTCAAAAAATGAGTGTTCACGGCAGCTTCGGGATTCCTTGCCATAGCCTTCATATTTTCAGGGAAATGCGATCCGTGAGTTTGCTCAAAGGCCTGAATCGAACTGAAAACACGTTTGGAAAACTCTCCCTTTTCACCGAGCCATTCGGCTAGCGGAAGCCCGAAACCAAATTTTTTGCGCTGTGAAATCCAGCCGAGGTCCAGCTCATTCAGACATTCTTTGATCCAGACTTTCCCCCGCAAAAGGGCCGGATCTTCGATCTTTTCCCAGTAATTCAGCATCGGCACATCGAGGTAGGGAGCGCGGCCCTCCACCCCATGTGCCATGAGTGCATTGTCGTGGATTTTCAAGACGTCCTGCACCAAATATACCTGACGATCAAAGCTCAAACCTCTTTTATAGTCCGGCAAGTGGGGATTGAAAACCCGCTCATAATCTCCTGCAAGATCTTCCCCGGGATTCTCAAGGCCTGAGAAATTCAGGAAAGTTGAATTTGAGTTTGGATGAATTCCAGCGAAGAACTTCTTCCATTCCCGACCCAAGGGCAATTTCCTGAGAATAGGACTCCATCTGAGAAAAAATTCCTTTTGTCCGAGATATCGGAAATAGGCTTCATGTCGCTGATAACCGCCCCAGAGTTCATCTGCTCCGGCGCCTGAAATCAAAACTTTGACATCGGATTTTGCCTCTTTGGCTATCATCCAACTCAGAAAACCGGCTGAGTCTCCGATTGGTTGATCCACGGAATTCAGGTAGGATTCCCAGTTGTCCCAGAAGACTTTCTGATCTATATCAACAAATCGATGGTCTGCCGGAAATTTCTCCACAAACCGAGATGCAGCATTTCCATCGGAGTATTTGGATCGGAATTTTTTCTCCACTTGGATCGTGTAAGCAGGCAGAGATCGCCCGGTCTCACGATACCAAAGCGCATAGAGCAAACTACTGTCGGCTCCTCCGCTGAGCATCATTCCCACCGGAACATCCGCATGAAATTGCTTGGAAATAGCTTCTATTAGCAATCCTTTAAATTCCTTCTGACCGATAGTTTCTTCTTTGGACTTTGCCGAAGGAATATTATCCCACCGAAAAGAGGAATGCTGGTAAATCGTGCTGTATCGGGCAGGCTTCCATTCTTTGATTTTTTTGAAAAAAGTCTTTCCCTGAAGGGGAGTTCTCAAGACAAAATAATGCTCCAGCTGATCCCAATCCGTTTTGGATTTGAGTAATTCAGCCATCCCCAGAGTCTCTGAAGACAAAATTAACGAGTGTTGATTTTGCGAATAATAAAGCGGCTTTTCCCCGCTTCTGTCCCGGACGACCAGAACCGATTTGTCGGAAAGATTGACGTAAATCAGGGCAAACATTCCCTGCAGTTTTTCCAGGCCCTGGACTCCGAAGATCTTGATCCAATGCAGCAAAACTTCCGTGTCTGACTCGGTGATGAAATTCACCCCCATTTTCGTCAGGAGACTTCTCAGCGCCTGATAATTGTAGATTTCACCGTTCCAAATCAGGAGCGATTGACTATCGGGTGACCAGAATGGCTGATCTGCATCCGGTCCGAGATGGAGGATTTTCAGGCGATTTACACCAATCCAAAGTCCAGGCCATGGAGAGTAAACAGCTTCCTGATCTGGACCTCTGTGCCGACTTTGATCCACCAACTTCCGGATCGATTCCTCATTGGCGCCTTGGCCCCAAATCAAATGAATTCCACACATCAGATCTCCGTTTCGTCTTTAACCGGTTTCCCGTGATGCTTCTCAAAATACTTGCATAAATGTGTAAGCGGGCATTCCTCACATTTCGGTCTTCGCGCCAGACAAGTATATCGTCCATGCAAAATCAGCCAATGATGTGCGATGTGGACATGTTTTTTGGGGATGTGTTTGATCAACTGCTTTTCTACTTCGAGGGGAGTTTTGGCAGTAAGAGGCACCAATCCCAATCTCCTGGAAACCCGAAAAACGTGCGTATCCACCGCCATATTTGGCTGATTCCAGATGACGGAAGTTATTACATTGGCAGTTTTGCGACCTACTCCCGGGATTTGGGTTAGCTCGTCCACAGTCTGCGGAATCTCGCCTCCAAATTTTTCCATCAGCATCTTGCCTAGCCCCAGGAGATGCTTGGTTTTGTTGCTGGGAAATGAGACGGATTTGATATAGGGAAAAAGCTCCTCAAAATTTGAAGTTGCCAAATGCGCCGGAGTCGGGAAATCCCGGAACAATGCCGGAGTCACCATATTGATTCGCTTGTCGGTGCATTGGGCAGAAAGGACCACTGCGACTAAGAGCTGAAAAGGATTTTCGTATTTCAGTTCCGTCTCAGCGACAGGCATGTTTTCGGAAAAGTATTTAATAATCGCTTCGTAGCGCTGTTTTTTGAGCATGTGTAAAAAAAGGACTGTTTGGTGTTTTGAAGATAACTAAGCGCTTGGAAGGTCGAAAGGTTTTCATGTAAAACTTATCTACTCGAATGAGTTTTTTCAAACTTTTAAAAGTTGGTTGACAAGAATCAATTAATCCCTGCTTATTCTACCTGAGGCATTACAATTTTTCAGGATTTGTTTACCTTAATTAGGTAATAATCAGCGAGTCAATTATGTAGAGTTATCAAATCCAAAAAAAGAGGCAAGCTTGATTACTTAGGTTTTTTTTCAATCTGCCACTTATGAGAATTTTTCCAGTTGGAATCTTACTTTTTTGGAGCCAAGTCAGGGTGAGAGCGCCGGGTTAATTTATCCTTGTGATTATTATTAAATGATCTCAATTGGTAGACAAACCTCTTCTCTATTCTGATTAAAATTTTCCATTAAATACTTTTCAAAAACTCACCATTTATCTTAAACATCAATTCTTATGGAAAAAGTAACCTCACTTTCTGAACAATTTTGGAATTGGATTATCGGTTTCGGACCGAATCTAATTTCGGCATTAGCAGTATTCATTATTGGTTTGACTGTCATCAACTGGGCCTCCAAGATTGTTTCCAAGTCTATGAACAGAAGGAACGTCGACGTTTCCTTGCGTTCTTTCCTTTCAAGTATGGTTTCTGTTGGTTTGAAAGTCTTGCTTTTGATCACAGTTGCGGGAATGCTGGGGATTCAAACGACTTCATTTGTAGCCATAATCGGTGCATTAGGCTTGGCAGTTGGTTTGGCTTTACAGGGATCGCTGGGAAATTTTGCTGGCGGAGTCTTGATTCTGGTTTTTAAACCTTTTAAGCCTGGGGAATTAATTGAATCCAATGGCCAAACCGGAGTAGTTCAAGAGATTCAGATTTTCAACACCATCCTGTTGACCCCGGAAAACAAAACCGTGATCCTTGCCAACGGAGCTGTCAGCAATAGCACGATCATCAATTACAGCAGACATGGCAACCTTAGAGTTGACATCACGATGGCCATTTCACCAACTATGGATATCGAAAAGGCTAAAACCGTGGCAATGGAGACGATGGTAAAAAACGAGAAGGTTTTAAAAGAACCTGCTCCGTCTGTTAATGTAGCCAAGGTGGGAGATGGAATGGTTACGCTCGCGATCCGTCCTTATGCCGATCAGGCGCATTATTGGGATGTTTTCTTCAGCATTCAGGAGGAGATCAAGAATGCTTTTGACTTGAATAAAATAGAAGGGCCTACTCCAACCCGATTGGTGATCAATAAAAACTAAAGCTATGGCCGGGCATCCTTTTCAAGTAGTTGAAAAGGATACCCGGCTTTATTAAATCCAACCGCCCGAAAATGGGCTAATCCATTTGATAAAATCTGAGTTTTTATTTTTTCACTTAATTCTCTGCAAATCAAACCCTGACCTTAGGCGCACATTCCCTATCTTCATTCTTTGCCAAAAACTCAAAAAATGAAGTCGTTCCTATCTTGTCTAATCATACTCTTTGTTTTGAATTCATCTGCTTTCTCACAAAATCGTCCCCGCGAACTCGGTATTCCCTTCGGAATCCTTTCCACAGGAAATCTCAATTCCATCACCGATGTACCGGGAGTAAAAGTTGCGCACCTCACCAAGATCGAAGGTGAATCCATCCGAACCGGGGTCACGGCGATTTTGCCTCACGGGGGAAATCTTTTCCAACAGAAAGTTCCGGCAGCGATTTTCGTGGGTAATGGTTTTGGGAAACTCGCAGGAGTGACGCAGGTACAAGAACTGGGAAATCTCGAAAGCCCAATCATCCTGACCAATACCTTGAGTGTGGCGGCAGGAATAGAAGGAATTGTACGCTATTCACTTTCGCAGACAGGAAATGAACAAGTGCAGTCGGTGAATGCGGTGGTCGGAGAAACGAACGATGGCTATCTGAATGACATTCGGGGCATGAATATCTCTCCCGAAGAAGTGATCCAAACGATCCAAAAAGCTGAATCAGGCGCGGTGGCGGAGGGAAATGTCGGAGCAGGAACGGGCACAGTTTGCTTTGGCTGGAAAGGTGGAATCGGAACTTCCTCTCGGAAACTTCCTGAAAGTCTGGGCGGATATACGGTTGGGGTATTGGTGCAGACCAACTTCGGTGGAAATCTTCAAATCGGTGGAATTCCGGTCGGTGAGAAACTCGGAAAATATCCTTTCAAGGATGCGCTGGAAAAATCAGACGGGAGTTGCATGATCGTGGTGGCTACGGATGCGCCGATTTTGGAGCGCAATCTTGAGCGACTTGCACAGCGGGCAATGATGGGTTTGGCCAAAACCGGAGGCATCGCTTCTAACGGTTCCGGAGATTATGTAATTGCTTTTTCTACTGCGGAAGGACTTCGAATTGCTCACAATCAAGCTGCTTTGGCACTCCAAAAAGCTGAGTTTCTTCAAAATGATGACATGACCTCTCTTTTCCTTGCGGTGATCGAAGCCACTGAAGAGGCGATCATCAATTCACTTTTCGCAGCAGAAACTATGACAGGAAAAGACGGAAGAACGGTGGAGGAATTACCAATGGATAAAGTGCTGGAGTGGATAAAGGATAAATAAAAGTCTCCAAAGAAAGTCCCTGATGAAGAATCCAAAAAGTGGTTTGAAGTTTTCATTCTAGGGTAAATCAAAAGAGAAAGTGAAACATTCGACAAAAATCTCAAGCCTGAACCGCAAGCTCATGAATCACTTTTCCTCTTCAAAATCAGTTTTTGCAATCCTTATTTTCTCAGGGTTATTCATTTCATGCAATCCCGGAAAATCAATTTTAGGCGAGGAGAAAGCAACTTTTTCCGACCAAAATTATCCTGGCGGCCCGCAGATAATCCCGGGAAAAGTTCAGTTGGAATATTACAATTTGGGTGGTGAAGGGGTAGCTTACCATGATACCGATTCTATCAATTCCGGCAGTGGAAGGCTAAATCCTGCAGACGGAAGCTATCTGAATGAGTTCAGAATCAAAGAGGCTGTGGATATTTCATACACCAAATCACGAGAAATTGACAACCACGAATTCAACCTGGTAAATCCTGAAATGGATCAATTGTATGTGGGATGGACTGAACCAGGAGAATGGATCATGTATACGATAGACGTACAAACTGCGGGGACTTACAAAATTGGATTGATGTACACGTCAAATGCGGGAGGTCATATTTCAATTTCGGTAAACGGAAAAGACAAAACCGGACCGATGGAAATCAGCACAACAAACGATCCAAAAGACCAAGTTGCCTGGAGACAATGGCATCACTGGAATTATTCTGATTCGATCGGTACGATCAAGCTTAAAAAGGGAATTCAACAACTTACACTCCACACGTTCCGGGTCGGCAGTATGAATTATGATTATCTGAATTTTGCATTGGTAGAAAAGTAATCGTGTGATAAACTGTCAGGAAAAGAGCTCATCCAAAAAAAAATACCTCGGAACCTTTTGGTTTCGAGGTATTTGAATTTTTACAGAATCGTAGTTATTCGGCTTTACTTTCGGTGACCAAATCTATATCCCACTAAGAACTGGTAGCGATAGCCCAGAGCCCAGGTATCCACTTTTCCTTTTTTATCTACTTCCTCGCCTGAAAGAACATCTTCTAAGATTGGAAACTGGTCGATTAACTCCAGAATGTATTCATTTTGGATGTCTTCCGGATCAAATGTAAAATCCCCCTCTAATTTCATCCTTGCACGGTAGTTTGAAAATGAAGGACCGATCAAAACCAAATCTATCGTCCATCGATCGTTGAATACGAACTGATAGCCTAATTGAGCACCGAAATTATGAACGTTCAACCTAGAATTTAAGGTAGCTTTGTCAGTTACCCCGTCGTGCTCTATCTCGAGATCACGATAGGTAGCAAATCCATGTGAGGTAAAATAGGGTCCAATATAAACGCCGCGGGGAGCTGCAAATTTATTTTCCTTAGCAAGATAAAATCGATATTCTCCTCCAAATTTATAACCCCCTCTATTGTCCTCCTTCTTAAGTGAAGATTGGGCTATCGCAGGAAATTTTTCGTAACCTACCGTTATACCCCAAGATTGGTGGGGTTTCACAATCCGCTCATAAGAAAATACGATTGCTTCACGATAAAGAAAATATGACGTGAGGTCGATTTTAACCGTATTTCTTCTAAGTAATGTACTATCACCTCTCTGTCCGAAAACAGAGAAGGCCACCAAAAAAAGGCAGACTGAAAGAAAATGTTTCATCGTTTTGATAATTAATGGTTAACGTAAAATTCTTGACCTTTTCAGGATGCTAAATTTTTGTATAAAAGTTTACTTTTTACCTGACAGAATCGGGTACTAAACTGTCGTTTTTTATAGAAGAAAGTTATAAAAAATATGGATGATTTCTTTTTAATTATTCAATTAAAAATAGGATTCAAATGATATTTTAAAACGATTAAATGATAAATTCACTGTACAAAATCGCATCTAATTTTCACCAAAACCCAATTTTCAGAATTCATTTTAGGCTGAAGAATCTGGTAAAAAATCAAAATTTGAAAAATCTAATTCCGATTTATTGAGAACGCTTAAATGCCCTTACCGAAGAAGCTAGTACTATTTTGATTATTATTTAATTTCAACAGATAATAGGTATGAAGAGTCATTTTCAAGTCGATCAAAAGTCAAGAATTAACCATGCCGGATCTGGCAAATAATTAATGAAAGAAGACTCGAATATCCAGAAAAAAAAATGGTCCATTAGGAGGATTATTCTTATTTCAATTCCACTTGTTTTACTAGTGGTGGCATCAATTTTTTATTTCAATTTCAACAAGCTGCTCTCCGTAGCATTGAATAAAGCATTTGAATCAAGCCTGGTCTCAGAAGTGTATGAATTGAAGTTTGAAAACCTAAGGGTAAATCCACTTGAAGGCAGCATCAGCGTGTTTGATGTGACGCTTCAACCTCGAGATAAGCCCATTAATTCCTATCCGTATATCAACAGTTCGTTTACACTCAAAACCGAGGGATTAATCTTAAAAAGTGTGGATATCATGTTGTTGCTTAAATCCAACAAACTTGATTTGGATAGAATCTCCATTACCAAACCTGATATTGATTTAGTGGTAAACAGTAACAATCCAATATTTTTCCCATTTAAAGATTCAACGGTCGTCTCCCCGGAAGGAAAAAAGAAAACACTAGACTCTTATCTTTTGGATGAATTCCAGTTGATTGACGCTAATTTTCATGTGACCAATTCAGCAAAACAGCGGGAATTCAAGATTCAAAATTTTAGCATTTCCCTTCAGGAACTTTTCCTTGATCAGAACTCTGGTGAGGATTTATTTTTCTTCAAGCACATCGACCTTTCCCTTGAAAAATTTACCGGAAGCTTGACAGAAGGTCCTGTTCAGGAGGTGAGCTTCTCTGATTTCAAAATCAAAATCGACTCAGTTGACATCCAAAAAAACCTCGATACGCTTATTTATAAGTTTCAGGATTTTACTGCCGGGATGGATACGTTGGATATCCTGACTGAAGACAGTTTGTACCATTTCACAATGAACTCTTTTAACCTTTCCTATCAGGATCAATCGATCAAATTCCGGAAGTTGAGTTTCAAACCGAATGTAAAAGAGTCGGTGATACAGAAGAAATATAAATATCAGCACACCCAGTTTTCCGGCACCGTTGAGTCGGTGGATATCCTCAAGTTGAATTTCGATTCCTTGATTTATCGGGATAAAATATTCATCGATGAGATAGTTCTTGACAGCGTGTCTGCGGCCATTTACAAAGACAAAAGAAAGCCCATGGACATGAACCATTTCCCTGAATATTTGGGCCAAAGCATTGCAAAAATTAAGGCTCCAATCCTGATCAAATTGGTGACCGCCACGAATGTGAATCTGACAAATGAAGAGCGTAAACCTGACGGAACAAGTGCAAAAGTACACATTACCCGAGCGACCGCAGAGGTGAAAAACATTACCAACCTTGCTCCAAATGAAGAACTTTCCCTTGATGCGACGGCCTACCTTGCGGATAAAGTCAAAGTCAACTTGGGGATCAAATTCAGTTATCTGAAACCAGAATTTACTTTTGACGGAGGAATGTCGGGATTCAAGTTGGCAGATCTCAATCCAATCATTCAAGCTTATACTCCTGCCAAATTTATAGGAGGAACTGCAGATGAAATCAAGTTCTCCGGAATTGCACAGCGGACAGGTTCCAGCGGTACCCTGAAGTTTTTATACCATGATCTTGAAGTCAATTTAGAACTTCACGATCAAGCCAAATGGAAAAACTCAGTCATCACCTTTGGGGCAAACACTGCACTTCTCTCCAACAATCCGGTATCCCCGGATTCTCCTGAACGGATAGTTAAGTTTCAAGCTGAAAGAGATATGAACAAAGGCTTTGTGAACGTGATCATCAAGTCAATCCTGAACGGCATGAAGGAAACGATGGTCATGTCAAAAGAAAACAGGCACGATTTCAATAAAACAAAAAGAGAGGCAAAACGGGAAGCTAAAAAAGAAACAAAAAAAGAAAAGGATTGACTCTCCTTTTCCTGGCCTTTGTTGTTAAAAAAGATCTTCCTTACATAATAAAACTCTTATTCTTTTTAATAATACCCAACGGAATCGTTTATTGAAATCAGTTGATTAAACATGTTTTATATAAAATTGAAGTGTCTTCCAATCAGGACTTTTTTAAGACTTAATTGATTCGGGACGTATCGATTACTCCAAGATTTTTTTCATAAATTAATCATCAAGTCTATATTGCTTTCCCACCTCAATGAACAGATTTGTTTTTCGAAAGAAGGATTGTATGGAGTAAAAAAATCACTTTTAAGTAGGGTTGATTCATATAAAAATTGAGGTTATGGCCAAGAAACTATTAAAGCACTTTGAGTCAAAACAAAAAAGTGTGGAAGAACGGATGGAATTAGGTAAGGCTCTCAGGAATAAAATTCCTAGAAACGAGCAGGGTGTTTACAAACCTTCAAAAAAACGTGCTGATCCGGTTTCTATTTTAGAAGCTCAGGCAAAAACCCGTCTGACTGAATTGATACCGATTCGATATTCCAGAATGTTGACTTCTCCATTCGCATTTCTTCGCGGAGGTGCAGCCATCATGGCGGCCGATCTTGCGGCACAAGGTAAAACATCGGGTTTACAAGTTCAGGCTTGCGGAGACATGCACGTTGCCAACTTTGGCCTCTTCGCATCTGCAGAACGAAACCTTATTTTTGGCATCAACGATTTTGATGAAACTTTGCCCGGACCTTGGGAATGGGATATGAAAAGGCTAGTAGCGAGTATTTTTGCCAGCGGCAGATTATTGGGAGCTGATAAAAATCTTTGCAAAGATGCAGTTCGTTCTGCTGTAAGTTCCTACCGAAAAAGGATGCGGGAATATGCCCATATGGGTAATATGGAATTGTGGTATTCTACCATTGATGAGGATGATATCATGAAATCACTTACGGGTACTGCTCAGCAAGGATTAAAAAAAATGGCCTCAAAAGCCCGAGAGCGCACTCACATGCAGGTCCTAGGGAAACTGACGGATATTGTGGATGAAAAATTCCGCCTCAGGGAGGATGCTCCTTTTATTGTGCGCGAAAGGCATACGGAAACCGGCAAGTCTATTCAAGAGGCTTTGGAGCTGTTTCTTCAATCCTACCTCCCATCCCTGGCTGATGACAGGAAATACTTGCTTGAGCAATATCGGATTGTAGATGTAGCACGCAAAGTAGTTGGGGTAGGAAGCGTAGGTACCCGATGCTGGATTATCTTTTTGAAAGGTAACCATGATGAAGATCCCTTATTTCTTCAATTGAAAGAAGCTCAACCCTCTGTTTTGGAGCCTTTCGCAGCTAAGTCAAAGTATAAAAACAACGGGCAGCGTGTCGTGGCAGGGCAACGATTGATACAGGGTGCGCCCGACATCTTCTTGGGATGGGGCCAGCAAGATGGGATCGACTATTATGTTCGCCAGCTACGTGATATGAAAGGCGGTGTGGAATTCGATCCTGAGAAAGTAAAAATTGAAAATATACCTCAGTATGCCGCTTTATGCGCCTGGGCGATGGCTTTGGCACATGCTAAATCAGGGGACGCAGCAATGATCGCGGGATATATAGGCAAAAATGCTGAGCTGGATGAAGCCATGGTCAATTTCGCTTTTGCCTATGCGGATCAGAATGAGAAAGATTATCAGGCATTAGCAGCTGCAGCAAAGAGCGGCCGAATTAAGGTCGCTGGTGAGGAATCTTAGATCAGGAATTCCTGAAAAAGCAAAAAAGGGAGGGCAACAAAAAAGGTTTAAATCTTAAGTTCCTAATTTATAGATAAGCCAATTTCCTATGAAAAATTCACCTACAGAATACTTAGAAGGAAAAGATTTCTCCCTCGTTTTAGGCGGACCATTCTTCCAACTTTTGAAAAGGGTACATCTCACTGGTAATAGGCTGGAATTAGTTAAGCTCCGAATTATAGTACTCGCGATGTTTGCATGGCTGCCTCTCTTGTTGCTTTCCATGCTGAATGGTCAAGCTTGGGGTGATACTTTGAATTTGCCTTTTATTGAAGATCTGGATGTACATATCCGCTTTTTGGTGGCATTGCCCCTTTTGATCATGGCTGAATTGATGGTTCACCAGCGCATTTCGATTGTAGTAAAGGAATTCCAAGAGCGCAATTTAATTCCTGAATCTGAGATCGGTAAGTTTCATAATGCAATTGCTTCCGCTTTGCGCCTGCGTAACTCATACATCGTAGAGATAGCCATGGTTTTACTCATCTATGGGATCGGATACCAGTTAGTCTGGAATCAAACCGCAGGAATAGATTCATCTGCCTGGTACTCAGATCAGGCAATTGGGAAAGGAAACCTTTCGTTAGCCGGTATTTGGTTTAGATACCTGAGTCTGCCCATTTTTCAATTTTTGTTCCTGCGCTGGTATTATCGAATATTTATCTGGGCACGATTCCTTTTTCATGTATCCAAAATCAAGTTGAGATTGGTGCCCACTCATCCCGATGATGTTGGAGGTTTGGGATTTCTAGGAAACTCAATCTTTGCTTTTATGCCGTTGGCATTTGCTCATGGTGTTTTGATGGCAGGTATGATCTCCAATCATATTTTTCATGAAGGAGCTGCTATCCTTGATTTCACAATTCAGGTTATTGTCGTCGTTGTTCTGGTCTTGTGCCTGGTGATCCTTCCGCTATTTGTATTCACCTCTCAGCTGACAGATGCCCAGAGAAAGGGAAGTCTGGAATATGGCAAACTGGCTTCTAATTTCGTCCAGGATTTCGAGGACCGGTGGTTGAAAAAGAAGGGGTCTGTAGATAATTCTTTGTTGGGCCATGATGTACAATCACTGGCAGACCTGGCCAATAGTTTTAATGTGGTGGAAAAAATGCAATTCGCACCAATTACTAAGAGTAATCTAATAATGCTTATTGCGATTACCATCGCCCCTGTTTTGCCACTTCTGCTCACCATGATGCCATTTAGTGAATTGGTAAAAATGCTGTCGGGTTTCCTGTTTTAAATAGGTTGTTTCGGTTTAAAGCATCTCATCAATAAACAGAATTTTATTCCCTTTCAGGAAAATTTCAATAAAAAAAGGAAGCTCTCGCTTCCTTTTTTTATTATTATCCTTTGGTTTTTTGTTAACCCGTAAAATCTGTGAGTGGATCTTCAAGTTCCCCTTCCCACTTCGCAACTGCCGTAGTTGCAAGGCCATTTCCAATTACATTGGTAGCACTTCTGAACATATCACAGAAGTGATCAATTGGCAAAATCAATGCAATGCCCTCTACAGGAATACCAAACATTCCGCAGGTAGCCGCTACTACCACCAAACTGGCTCTTGGTACACCCGCCACTCCTTTGCTGCTTAGCATCAATACAAGCAACATGGTGAGTTGTGTGCCCAGATCCAGCTCGATGCCATATACCTGTGCGATGAAAATACTTGCAAAAGTCATGTACATCATACTTCCATCCAGATTGAATGAATAACCCAGTGGCAAGATGAAGGATACGATATTATCCTTACAACCAAATTTCTTCAGTTCCTCAGTAAGTTTAGGAAATACCGCTTCCGAACTCGTCGTACTGAATGCAATGACCATTGGGGCAGAGAGAGCTTTCAAAAGAGGTACTAGGCGCTTGCCCAAAAAGATATAACCTACTAACAAAAGTACCACCCATAGCACAGTAATACCAGCCAGGAAAGCACCAAAGTATTTGGCATAGGTCAATAATATATCCAATCCCCTTGTAGCAATGACTGCGGAGATAGCCCCGAATACACCCAATGGAGCTGTCAGCATCACATAGCCAACCATTTTGAGAACCACATGTGCAATGACATCCAAAGCTTTGATCACCGGAGCGCCTTTTTCTCCCATTGCTGCCAAGCCTATTCCAAAGAAGATAGAGAAGACCACCAGCTGAAGGATTTCATTGGTTGCCATAGCTTCAAATACACTTTTGGGAACAATGTGTTCCACAAAGTTTTGCATTGAAAAGCTTTTGGTTTTACCAGTCACATCCTCAACACCCGAAACATCGGCTACACTCAGATTCATCCCTACTCCCGGCTCAAAATAATTGACCATGACCAGACCGATCAAAAGGGAAATCAGGGAAGCGGTGAAAAACCAAATCATGGCTTTTCCTCCTACTCGGCCGACGGCTCCAAGGTCCCCAAGTTTGGCAATGCCCACCACCAGCGTACTAAACACGAGGGGAGCAATGATCATTTGTACTAAGCGGATGAAAATAGTTGCCAGCAACTTGATATTGGTGCTGTAGGATTCAATAAGTCCGGGATCTCCGCTTTTGTTGATGAAAACTCCTATCACAATACCGAGCACCATGGCGCCGATGATAAAGAAAGTAAGACGATTTTTATTCATTAGAATTGAGGATGATCAAAACGCAGGTCGCAAAGTAATGGAAATGAGGGAAATCATTTCCATTTCCTGTTTAGAAGAATTATCTAAAGGGATCCACTTCGGATAAAATATTTGGGAGAAGAAGGAAGGAAGTAAATATTTGGTGCACAGAATTATAGTTGTATTCTCTTTTATTTGGTAAAATGGCCAAAAAAAGGAAGTATTATGGTCTCATTTTTTTTCTGATTCACTCGCTTTCTTTGGGATAGTGATCAGTAATTCAAATAAAAATTGCCTCTATACAAGTCCCGTTCTTACAAGGAACCAACAGGTAAGGTCTACTTTAAAATCCTATCTCTTTTTGGTTTTCTCCAAGTTTTGAGAACAGGCCGAGATAATTGGAAAGAAGTCACCTCATAAAAAGATTTGACACTGTGAAAATCAGCTCCAAACGATTCATCAGGCCTTTGCAAATTTTCACGAATTCGGTCATTTTGAGAGTTCTTTAGTTCTTTAATGATTCAAGTTTCTAAGAGAGTATTCATCTTTAAATCCCCAGAATGTCGGTAAGGAAATTTCTTTCTGGAAGTTTGCATTTTTAGGCTTTTAAACTATTCAGCTTACATTCTTTCCAATACGATGAGCGACACCGAAACAAAAAACCCAAAAACAGTGGCCACTCCAGCTAATTTTTTCCCATGCTCATAAGCCTCAGGAATCATTGAATTTGAAATCATCATCAAAATAGCCCCTCCTGCAAATGATTGAATAAAGGCCAGCCATTCATTGGAAGTTTCAGTAAATAAACTAAATCCGGCAAGCGATGAAACTGCACAAAGCAAGGCTATTCCAGTCCATAGTGATAAAGTTTTTACTGCACTCCATCCACTCGCTTTCATACCTGCTGTACCGGCTACTGCCTCTGGCAAATTGCTGAGAAAAACTGCTGCAAGCATAGTGAGGCTCACTGCTCCTCCCTCAAAAATCCCCAATCCTATCACCACTCCTTCCGGAATTCCATCAAGAATGGTAGCCAAGGCCATTGGTAAAATCAGGCTTGCCGCAGATGATTTTATAGCATTGTTTTCTCCTTTCTGCCCGATTCGCTCGATGAAATAATCAGCAGTAAAAAAAGTAAGTGCTCCTGCAAATAAGCCATAGGCCGGAAAACCAGTGCCTCTAGCCAAACTCACCGATTCGAAAATCAATTCATAGGAAATTGCTGAAATCAAAGTACCTGCTCCAAACCCCATAATGACTCCTATGGCACGCTTGCTCAAATTAAAATTGATGGCAATAACTCCACCCAGGATCAAAGAAGAACCTGCTAAAAAACCCCAAAGTAGTGCGTCGATCATACGTATAGTTAGTGTTGGATTATCAAATTAAGGTCGTTGGTTAATATATTCATTTTATTCCTGCTTTGGTCAATTCTTTGCCCAATGGATCGCTCAATTGAGAACTGGCCCCCAAAACGATCAGAGGGCAAATGGCTATACTTGATAATTGATTAAAAAAGATTTGATCGACTACATCATTTTTATAATACCTTCTATGTTTAACAGGTATATTACAAGTTTTAATAATTGAATTATAGGCAAGAAGAGAAGAAATAGCGTTAGGAATATTAATCAAGATTTGGGTTGTAAAACTTCTTTAAAATTCCACTTTGGAGACCAAGTTTGAGATTCAGCCTGTAGATATTATCGGTATAGGTTAAACCACTCTCGGCAGTTGGTTGTGTGTATTGCAAATGGTAGATAAATTCAACCCGAAGCGGTAGGGACTTCATTACATAACCCAGTCCTCCACGAATTCTCATCGGATCAGTTTCCCCGTTATCCAGTCGAATAAAAGGCTCAATATCAGCTAATGCATAAAAATGTCCTGGTTCCCACGCATTTGCCAAACTCGATAAAGGAATTTCCACTCCAAACCGGATCCTAATTCGGCTATAATTATTCCATTCTTTTGTTTCCTGATTTTGCAAAGCCCGATATTCATATCGGGTCCAGTTATAGATGTTCCATTTCATCTTGTTTGGCAAAAAGAACTTTGGCCCTATAAAAGGCCGCAACTCGAGCTGGTTTGCCTTGGTCTCCTGATCGGTATATACCCCGATTAAACCACCCCATAACTGCATCCAAGGTTTTATAGAATAAGTAGCACAAGGCCAGCCCAGATAGTACGCTCGATATTGCTTTTCCGGATTCCAGACATACCCCAGATAACTAAAGCCGCCTACTTTTTCAGTAATCTTGTAGCTTGGAAATAGGGTCACCCGATATTCATTGCCAATGTCTTCTTCTTGAGCATAAGAAGTCCATGAAATAAATGCGAAGGCACTTATCAACATTCCGGTAATAAAATTTTTAAATTTCATACAGTCATATTTATTCAAAATTGCCATTCAACTTTATCATTCACCTGCTCTATTTAACCTTAGTGAGGTTCTTTATCCGGACCAATTTTCGCCATTTTTAGCGTTTTTGAGACCAAATCCGGATTGATACTGGCCACCGCATCGAAGTGAGAAAGGTGAACTTTCCCGGTCAGATTTTTCAGAAAATGAGACCGTTTCAATTGATCCAAGATAGGACCTTTGACTTCTGAAAGATGGAAAGTTATCCCGCCGTCTTTGAGACGGAGATTGATCGCTTCCAGACTTTCAAGAGCTGAGCTATCAATTCCATTCACAGCAGGGCACTCGAGGATGACATGCCGAATCTCAGGATTTCCCGCAACTGAATTATTGATCAGATCTTCCAAAAAACGGGCATTTGGGAAATAAAGGCTTTCATCAACTCGGAGTGAAAGGATCTGCGGATCGGTCACTACGGCATGTCGGGTTACATTCCTGAAAAAAGTCGTACCAGGCAACTGGCCAACCACAGCGACATGTGGACGGGAAGTTTTGTACAAATGAATAAAGATAGACAAGGCTACCCCGGCGATAATCCCCGCCTCAATGCCTTGGGTCCAAGTCACCAGTATTGTTGCAGCCATCGCAGCAAAATCCGTTTTGGAATAGGACCAGATATGCTTCATCGCACCAATGTCAACCAGGGAAAGTACCGCCACAATGATGGTAGCGGCAAGTGTCGCATTGGGTAGATTGAAAAGCAAGGGAGTAAGAAACATGGTAGCAAGAGCGATTCCGACCGCCGTAAATGCGCCGGCAGCGGGTGTTTCAGCACCGGCATCAAAATTCACCACCGAGCGGGCAAAGCCACCTGTCACAGGAAATCCTCCTGAAACAGCGGCACCGATATTGGATGCTCCCAAAGCGATCAATTCCTGATCGGGATCGACTCGTTGGCGTTTTTTGGCAGCGAGCGTAAGTGCCACTGAAATGGATTCCACATAGCCGACAATAGAGATCAGCAAGGCAGGAACTAGTATCTTCATCCAAAGCTCAAAATCAAGTGGTGGAAGAGTAACTTTTGGGAGCCCACTTGGCACATTTCCGACAATAGCCACCCCTTTTTCAGCCAATCCCATGGTAGCGACAATCACAATAGTGGAGATGATAGCTATCACAGGACCGATTTTCACCAGAATATCCGCGAGCTTTTTACCCATTCCAATTTTAAGCAAAAGTGGTTTGAGTCCGCTTCGAACCCAAAACAGGAAAATCAATGAACCTATTCCAAGTGCGGCAGTGGCCAGATTCGTCTCGGAAATGGTTTCAAAAAGGGAGATCATATTTTCAAGCAGGGTCTCGCCCTCTAAATGAATCCCCAAAACGGGTCCCAACTGACTGACTGCGATCATCACTCCGGACGCGGTAATAAAACCTGAAATGACCGGATGACTTAGGAAGTTTGCCAGAAATCCCAGCTTGAGAAACCCCATCGCAATCATAAGCAAACCGGAAACCATGGCCAGTGCTATGGCAGCGCCTAAATATTCCGGAGTTCCTTGGGAAGCCAATTGTCCTGCCGCAGCTGCAGTCATCAAACTGGCCACCGCTACCGGTCCCACGGCCAGAGCACGGGAAGTACCAAAAATGGCATAAATGACCAAGGGAGCCATTGATGCATAAAGGCCTATCTCCGGAGCAAGTCCGGCCAAAAGCGCATAAGCCAGCGATTGGGGAATCAACATCATCGTCACGATCAGAGCGACAATCAAATCATTGGAGAAGGTCTTGCCTGTGTAGGATGCCCCCCATTCCAGAATGGGTAAATAGCTGCGAAGAATGGATAAGACCTTACCTTCTTTTTTATCTTTTGAGTCCATGATTTGGCGTTGATTTAGAATGATTTGACTGAATAGCTTTCTTCATTTCTTTTGAAAACAGAAACGAAATCGGCACTTTTTCACTTTGCTTTGATTCTTGGATTAGTTCAAGAAGATCACTGAGTCGCCAGCACCTTATCCGCTTGCTTTGCGAAAATTTTTGCAGCAATTGCCGCAAGAACAACCGACCATAAGGTCCACATGATCACCATGGTGACGATTCTAGGGTCTGCATCAGGAATGGCAAGGGCAGCTGCCAGCACGGCCGCGATGTTTCGAGTTCCCATACCCAAGGACATGACACTTCGCTGATTTTGTTTAAGACCAAATCCAAATCGGTAAGTGATCCAGCCCAAGCCCACCATGAAAATGGTCATGGAAAGCAACGCATAACTTCCCGCTGTATCGACCATAGCCTCACCATACAATACCAGACACCAAATGATGGTCAGCAAGGTGCTGAACATGGCGATTTTCTTAAGAATGGGGAAGAATTTTAGTGCAAAACCCTCTTTATAAAAACGGACCGCCGCTCCGATGATAAGGGGTAACAGAATCGTGAATATCAAAGGTTTTGCCAAGGCCCAAGCACTGATGGTGAGTCCTGGAATCAATATCGGAGCGATAATCGGCATAAAAATTACCGTACCCACCGCCACGATCGGAATCAACGCTCCCGCAAAAGGCATATCTCCCTTTCCTCTCCCCACCATTTGCTGAAGAAAAGGAGCACTTGGTGCAAGACTTGTCAGTAGAATAACCAGTTTGTAGGGTTCTGCGAGGGGGAGCAGAATGGTAAGAAGGTAGCCCAAAGCAGGCCCTACCAACCAACCCCAAACAAAGATTAATACTAGGGTTTTCTTCTGCTTCAGTGCACCCATCACCTTGGGCATCTCCACCTGAAGGCCCATAGCAGCCAGATTTGTTACGGTGAAAATCAAAACCAGTGGGCCAAAGCTGGTCTGAAGAAATTGCATGATGGCGTCCATATACTTTGTTGTTAAAAGATTTAAAACATCAAAAGAAAAAACCTCCTTTTACTAATCAAGAATTTGTCATTCGCTGGAATTAGAAATTGAATCCTAATCGAACAACTGGTCCAGAAGTTTTTACATCATAATTGAATCGATCCACCGTACTTCCGCTTTCGTAATCGATGCTTAAAGCCCTATATCCAGCCGTTGCCTGAAAAAGTTTTGAGAATCGATATCCCCCATAAACCTGAATCTGGTAGGTCTCATTTGAACCGATTCCGAATCCACCGATATCAGCCTTCAATTCACCAATCCATTTACCGGAGTTTGGTACCTGCGCCCTGAAAAGGACAGTAGGATCAAACCAAGTCTCGATTTTTTCAGCTTGCTGTACATTAGTTTCTCCATTTGATCCCAATTCGGTTCGGGAGACAGTCATGTCCCCACCGATGGTCACTACTCGACCACCTATTCCAAATTCAAGCCATGGAAGAATGCGGTAAAGGCCCTCCATACCGAAGATGGTCTCATCAAAATTTATCTCCCCGGAATTGATTTGGCCGTTGGGCTCGATAGTTTCCTGAAGCTTCATGTAAACAAAATCTCCAGTGATTGCCCACTGACCATTGTTTGCCTCTCCATAAATCATGAATGCCGACCGAAGCCTGTCAAAAACCTCCCCTGCATTCGCATCAATTTCAACCTCAGGAATTTTTCCGATTGCCACATTGCCTTTCAAGTAAGGAGCCATCAGATAAGGCTCCACCTTAAATCCCCATTCCTTTTTTGAATTTTCCTGACCTTGGGCAAAAGCTGTATTAATCGATAAAAGACCTGCTGAGAGCAGTATTAAGATCATTTTCATGTTTTTATATTTTGTTTTTTGCGGTTAGATGGAATCTCGCATATCTGATAATCATATCAGAATGTGTCGGTTTAATCCTGCTCGATTTCATTTGTGGTCGCTTTCGCTTTTTGGGATTCTCATTTTTTCGGGTTTCGGACTGAAAGTCCAGGGCAAACCCGAATTCTTCCACCCATTTTTCATTCGCTGCCCGGCATAGACACTTTCTGATTCTTCCACCAGATCTCCTTCCATACCATCTGTAATATTGTACACATTAGTAAATCCGGCCAATGCCATTTGATTTACAGCCCAGGCACTTCGTCCACCCGAACGACAGGTAACCAAAATGACATCGTCCGATTTGAAGACTTCTTTTACATCAGCCATAAAATCCGGATTGGGCTTGATAGGAAACTGTTTTTTGGTTTCATCCCAAGTCCAGGTCTGAAAAAAGGCAGGAATGTTCCAAGCCATATCGGCATGGCCGATATTGATGAATTCATCAGGAGTCCTGACGTCCAATACTTTTATTTTGTCTGGTTCAGACTTCCACTTTTCATAGGCCTCTTTAGCAGTGACATACAAGCCTAGTGTAGTCTGTTTTTCTTTGGGGAGGTCTTGACCTACTCCCTGAGCATTTGAAGTTTGCATAATGATTAAAAATAAAAAGGTGAATAATTTAATGTGAGGTGACTTTGTTGAGAGTTATTTCATCTAGACCCTAAAGGGAAACTCTCTACTTTTATTTGTAATTGAAAGCCTGTTTGCAAGCTTGATGGACATTTTAGGTTGGGTTTATGTTTTTCAAAAACTTAAGAAAAGACCGATCCTCCTCGACTAGTGACTGGGACCATTTCCAAAGCTTGATTTGGACAAGCCGCGATACACAGTCCACAGCCGGTACATTTCTCCGGATCAATCTCAGCCTTACCTGGAAGCAAGTCATCACTCAGGCAAGCCATGGGAGGGAAACGGTCAGCTCCTTTGGTGATGGCCTGTTCCGGACATGCAGGAATGCATTCGTAGCTGCTTTTGCAGTGGTAAAACTTCAGTTTTGCTTTAAATGCGGGACCTGTCTCCATCATTTGTTTACAATTTTCAGTGTTTCAATTACTTGAACTAATTCCTCACTTATTTCTTGGGAAAAACAAAAATCATAGCCGTCCTTACCCCAAATGCAGATTTCCCCCCTTCAGGAGCCGCCACCTGAATGCGTGGGCCAACCTGAAGTTGAACTAATTGATTACCGAATTTGGTGAGTCCGCCAGCCATAACATTGATATAGGAGGTAGTACTGTTTGCTTCCCAGTTCAGAGTCGTCTCAGAATTCACGGTAAGTCCTGCACCGCTCTTCCAGTTGTGGGTAATGAAGGGTTGCAAATACATTTGATTCACATCACTTCTTTCTGCTTCACCCGCCACGGACCAAATTTGATTCACCAAGATTCCGACCGTCCAGCCTTTGGATTGCTTCAGTGCTATGGCTGTAGGACCCATACCCCATTTTTTTCCTCCCAAGACCTCATTGGTCGCGGTAGGCAATAAAAATGCCCCACCTAAGCCCCAGACAAATCCATTTTTCACCACAGCATTTGAGATCCATCCGCTCACCAGGGCATCGGAAATCCCGCTTTCCCGCTTCCCTTCTCCGGTGATGTTGTATTGTGAGATTACAGGCACGATGTAACGAGTAATCAGACTGTATTTTTTGGAAAGTGTGAATGGAAGAATAGGCTGGAAATTCATAGTGTTTCTTGTCCCATTATATTCACCGATTCCCAAATCCATGTTATTCTGAAAGGGAACGCTGATCAATGCCCCGATGGGATTGGCCAGTTTTTTGGCAATTTCGGCAGCATCTGATGCGCCGGCCTCTTGGCTTTCCTGAGCGAAAGCACTGACTGCAAAAAAGCAGTACATGAAAGCTAGAGCTGAGATTCCTTTCAATGTTTTCATTTTATTGGTTTTTAGGTTGTAGTCAATTCAGCTTTGGAAGCAAACCATTTGGCTAAAAACATCCACACAATAACCGGAACCGGAACGGACAGTAAAATCATCACCAGTACATTAGGGTCCTGTACAGGGAAAGCTGCGAACGCCACAAACATGGCTCCCCCATTGCGAGAGCAAATACCCAGGGCTACAGCGCTGCGTTGTGCCTGATTCATCCCAAATCCGACGAAATAAGCTCCAAACGCAATGATCACCACAAACAAAACCTGAGCAGCTACCGCAAAGCTTCCGAGCGCCTGCAGGAGTTCTCGCCAATACATGAAAATGGTAAAACCCAACAACAGCAAGGTGGTCAAGCTGGCCAGTTTTTTCACATAAGGGAAAATAGCTTTCCCCACTTTTTCGGCATAGACCATAATTAACACGCCAGCTACAAGGGGCAAGAGTACCGTCAAAACCAATTGCTTGGCCAAAGCCAGGCTACTGATAGACACACCGGGAATTAACACGGGAGCTAATAATGGCATCAGAATTACTGTGCCCACCACTGCCAAAGGCATCATGGCAGCAGAGATGTCCATATCGGCCTTTGCTCTTCTGATCAAAATAGGCAACATGGGCGCCGTAGGTGCAAGGCTAAAAAGAAGTAAGCCGGTGCCGTGTTCTTCGGACAAAGGCAAGATCTGAATGATCAAGATCGCCAGCAAGGGTCCAACAATCCAGCTCCACACCAAGGTTAGGATCACCAGACGCGGACTACTTAAGGCTTTCATCGTTTTGCTCAGGTTGAGTTCGAGACCCATTGACCCAAGATTAGCCACACAGTAAAGCATGGCAACTATCCCAAACATGTCTTGTGCATTCATTCGCTCTTATTTATCAATTTTTCTAAAATGGAATTCTAAGTTTCTTTTCAGAATGGGCTATGAAGTCCCGGATTCAACCGAACTCTTTTAGTCCTTCCAGATTGGCTTTAATACGTCTCGATATGAAGACGTCCTTCGTCCTTGAGTTTCTTTCCGAGAGTTTCCCAAGATATTTTGTTTTCCTCGGCAATCTCACGGAGTACACTCACCACTCCTTCCTCCATGCTTCTCAGTCCGCAGATGTAGAAATAGCTGTCCGGATCCGCGAGAAGCTTGGCTATCTCGGTTTTCCTTTCCCGGATCAAATCCTGAACATATTGCTTGGGCTTATCCGGCAGTCGGGAAAACGCCAGATTCACATCCACCAAGTCTTTTGGCAGACGATGAAGCCGACCAAAAAAGGGCAGTTCTTCGGGAGTTCTTGCCCCGAAAAACAGCATGAGTTTTCCGCTCTTAAATTCGTTACCGGTGATTTGCCGATTGCGTTGGATCAGCATGGCCCGCATAGGCGCCGAACCCGTTCCGGTGCAAATCATTACCATGTGACTACCTGGATGATTGGGCATCAGGAAGCTGGTTCCATAAGGACCCGTAAGTCTGACCTCTTCTCCGACTTTCAAATCACAGAGGTAATTGCTCGCCACTCCGAACACATCTTTGCCTTCACGGTCTTTGAGGACACGCTTTACAGTAAGAGCGAGGTTGTTGTATCCTTCCCGCTCTCCTGACCTGGCGCTGGAAACGGAATATTGCCTGGCCTTATAAGGTTTCCCATTGGCATCCAGTCCTTTGGGAATGACTCCCACGGATTGACCTTCCAAAATCGGAAAAGGGATAGTACCCAAATCCAGCACAATCTGATGCGTATCGTATTCCTTATCCTTTTCCGTCACCCGCATATTTCCGGTGACTTTGGCGATTACCGGATTTTCTGCCTTGTAAAGATTGGTATAAGGATGCGCTGCAGACCAAGGTGGTACGACTGAACTGAAACTGCTTACCTTTTCCGGAATCGGCTCAGGTTTTACTTCTACCGTTTCGACTACCGCTACTGGAGCAGACTTAGTTTCTGACTCCAATTCTTTTGGAGATAATTCCTCAGGTAAGGCGCTCCAGGAAGATTGAACTTCCACTGAATATGCCTTTTCCTGAGGAACCATTCGCCAATGATCTATCGCTCCGGTTGGACATGGAGCGATACAGGCTTTACAGGAATTGCAAATCGCCGGATCAACCACGTAATTCCCCAATTCATGAGATATAGCCTTCACCGGACAGGTCTGCTCGCAGGTATCGCACTGGATACACATTTCCGGATCGATCAAATGCTGCTTAATTACCATGAGTTGAATATTACAAGTGAATGAACTATCAGAACTGAGGAGACAATAGGCTATTCTTTGTTCCTACCGAAGGCTTCATCTATGAGCCCCCTGAGGTGTTTGAGCAATTCAGGTGTTGGTGATTCAAAGTCTTTCAACTCATACACCTTGCCCAAAAACTCATACTTACCTAAGCCAAAGCGGTGATAAGGCAACAGCTCATAATCAATCACATTCTTGTAAGGCTTGATAAATTCCAGCACTGCACGAACATGTTCTTCATTTCCATTGATACCGGGAATGAGCGGGGTACGGGTGATAAATTCTTTGTTTGGGAAGGTCTCGTAGGCACGTTTGAAATTGGCCAGAATACGGGTATTGTCCACTCCTGTCCATTTTTTATGACGCTCGGTATCCATCAGTTTGTTGTCATGCTGCATGAGATCCACATATTGGAGGACTTTCTCCATAAACTCCCAAGGCACATTACCTGCGGTTTCGATCGCGGTATGGATACCGCTTTCCTGAGCGCCTCGAAGGATGGCTGCCACGAAATCAGGCTGAAGCAAACACTCCCCACCGCTGATGGTGAGCCCGCCACCGGTGTTTCTATACATGCTTTCATCTTTTAGAACTTCGTCCAAAACCTCACGGGCGGTCATCATTTTACCAAAAACCCCGATGGCACTGGTAGGACACAAAATGGCCTGCTCTTCGGTAATTGTATCCGCCAAATCCCAGTTGGCATGTACTTTATCATCCTCTTCTCCTTCTACCGTATAAAATGCACCTTCTTGAAAAGGTGCTTTCAGACACAGACCGCATGCTTTTGCACCTTTGCAGAGTTTTCTGCTGAAGTCAAGTTCCGGTTTAGGTTTAATACTTTCCGGATTGCTGCACCATTTGCATCGCAGGGAGCATCCCTTTACAAACACGGTGGTTCGAGTACCAGGTCCGTCTTCGCCGCAAAAGCGTTGGATGTTAAGCACCCTTCCTTTTATATCTAAGTAATTTTCCATGATATTGCTTGTTATGCTCCTGTATAAATGCCCAGGGAATGGGCGATATCAATAAAATAGCTGTCTTTCCGCACGGTGCGTACTTTGTTCAGTGACTCGATCAAAGGCACAAAATGCATGGCAGGAGGCATAAACGAAACCATCGTGCTGAAATGGTCGGTTTTCAAAGCCTGAATGGCTGCCGAACCATAACCCAATCCGAGCTGACGGTCAACAGCGGTGGCACTTCCACCACGTGTCCAAGGACCAAGTACAAGCGGAAATACGTCATCCGTCATCAATTGCTGAAGTGCATGAGACAATACACTGGCTGCCTTTCCGCTTCGGTTGATGACAAACTTGTCGTTTTCACCTCCAGTGGCCAAAGGAGAAAGAGCTTTCTTGAGATCCTCATTCTGATCAGCTGTCCCACCGGGTAAATTGGTGAAGGACGCACCTTCTGCCACTACCACCAGACCGTAGGAACGATCATTAGTGACGCGGCTTTTCAGGTGCTCGGCAAGTTTCTTTACATCGCATGGATACTCGGGTAACACTACCGCATCTGCTAGCACAGCAGTACTGCTCTGCAAAGCCAACCAGCCCGAATGAGCCCCCAAAACTTCAATTACGCCTATCTTCTTGGCTGATTTTGCAGCTTCCATCGCACGGTCCAGCATTTCGATCGTGAAACTCAGTGCGGTATTGAATCCGAATGAAACTGCCGTGGCAGCCATGTCATTTTCAACCGAGCGAGGAATGCAGACCGAATGAAGTCCTTTTAGATTCAGTTTATGCAAAATGCTTAGGCCACGTCCCATCATGATAGCGACCACGGCATCGATGTTTTGCTTTTTCAGGTTTGCAAGCAATTCATCCGATAGGTCCACTTCCTCGACCATCTCCAGTTCATTGATGATGCGTACATTGAAAGGGTCAACCATCGAAGCGGTGCCCATGGCATCACTGTTTAATGGGTTCAACTTACCCACAGCCTCAGGCCCAAAGTCTATCAGACCATTGTTGGGATAGCGCTCCGGAAAGAGCACACCCTCGAAGCCATCGCGAATACCCACTACTTCCCAGCCTTGCCGATGAGCGGCAATCGCTGCACCCATTATGATGGAATTGACTCCGGGCGTGTAGCCGGCTCCAAGTGCTATGGCAATCCGTTTTATATTTCCCATGATATTTTTTTGTAAATGCGTGAAAAAAACAACCGGACTTTTGGTGTATCCGGTTGTTCTGATTTGTTCAACGATTAGTGAAAAGTCTGAAGCGTACGCTCGATGACTTCGTTTTGAACACCTATGTCCAGTTTGGTGAAGAAGGCGCTGAAGCCTGCCACACGAACAACCAGGTCACGGTAATTCTCAGGATGCTTCTGTGCATCGCGGAGCATTTCGGTATCCAGACAGTTGAATTGGATATGGTAGCCACCATTGTCAAACAAGGTTTTTACAATACCCAAAACCTGATCTCTTCCTTTGCGGGATTTTAGCTGGTCGGGCTGCACTTTCATGTTCATGTGAGTAGCAGTCCATTTAACAGGGTCGTTACCTACAGAGGCAGACATCACCAATGCAGTCGGTCCATTTACGTCAGTACCCGGCATGGCTGATAAGCTACCATCGGTCAGGGCTTGTCCGGCTTTTTTACCGGTTGGCAATGCTCCTGTCACTTTACCCATCAGGTTGTGGATACTCTTCGTGTATTGATCAAGAGAAGTGGAGTACAGCGTATCCTTGCCAAGGTAATTTCCACCGCCGTCTACACTTTTGAAAGCAAACAGGATACTGTCGTTTACCCTTCTCAACATCATATCTGCTTCATGGATATTGTTGCCGTATTTAGGGGCATCCACATACACCATTTTGTGCACGCGGTCATACTCTCCTTCAAAATTGGCTTTCAGCGCATCCATCAATTCGTTCCAAGAAAGTCTCTTCTTGTCGTAAATCTGGTCTTTGATGGCCATCAGTCCGTTTGCAGCATCTACCTGACCTACAGAAATTTGTGCAACGGTATAATAGTTAGCACCGCCATTCCAAACATCAACACCTGATTCAATACATCCATTAGTAAGTACCGAACGCCAGGTTACCGGCAGGTACTCAGCTGCCAGCATGCTGGCTATCCAAGCTCCCCTTCGGAGTACTTCCTGATTGTATTTCAGCTGGCCTTCAAACGCTTTATAAAGGTCTTCGAATGTTTTGAAATCTTCGGGGCTACCTGTTTTAGGTCCAACCTGCTTTTTGGTGCGTGGGTCAAAGCCATTATTCAGGGTAACTTCAAGGATTTTACCCAGGTTAGGCTGACCTTCTACAGGGTGACCAGTTTCGTAAGGAACATAACTTCCCACGCAGGCGCCGATACAGGTACGTCTTGCTTTTTCGATTGACAGTTTTCCTGCCTTCGATTCTGGCCAAAGGTGCAAAGCTCGTTTCAACATGGCTTCACCGCTCACAAACTGTGGCATACCGATACCGGTACCGATTACATCGAGGACTTTCTCCAGTAATTTACCGGGGGTTTTTGGTGTATAGCAAATCGAAAGAGGAGGCTGTGGAAGGTGCAGGTAATTGCTCGCATCCAAAATCACAAAGTCCATTTCGGCATGGGCATGTTCCCCATTTTCATCATATCCGCCCAGGGTAATACTTTGTCCGAGATCGGCTGAGTTTTGCAATGCTACTTTTTCTCCAAAGTAGTATCCGATCTCATTCAGTTTGATGATCATGTTTTTGATCATGTACTGAGCATCTTCATAGGTTATCAACCCTGCCGCAATGTCGCGCTGATAGAAAGGTTCCAGGTTTTGACCCAGGTAGGCTTCGGAATAACCGCAACCCACTTGCTCGATCTCTGCCACAATATGGCAGAAGAAGTGACACTGAATGGCTTCACGGAGGTTACGTGCAGGATGTTCGGGCACATGGTCACAGGTTTCAGCCAGTGAAATCAGTTCGGCTTTACGCTTTGCATCGGTTTCTTTCTCTGCCATTTCACGGGCCAATGCAGCATAGCGGTTTGCATAGCGCACAATGGCCTTCATGGTCATAAGACTGGCTTCGTAGAAGTAGAATTTTTCCTTATTCGGCAAGCGCATCTCCAGTTCATACATTCGCTCTTCCACTTCTTTAATCATGGCACCCAGACCTTCGTTGTACACGCGCGGGTAGTTGAGGTTACCTCCACCGGCAGGCCAGTCGAAAAAGCTGACTACATACCCTGATTCATAAATTGGTCTTGGATCGACCCCATAACGTTTTTCGTAAATCTCCAAAACGCGGGGCACCTGAGAGCGCTTTGTCCAATAATCAAGCACCCATTGATTGGCTTCTCTTTCTTCGGGCGTTTTTGAGTTTTCAATTGTGTTTTCTTCAATCATCCAACCTACCTGCCACTCGGGATAAGTGTAGATGGCATTGAGTGAACCGCCCATGCTGCCTACCAAGAGATTGTCGTCGATGTATATTTTCTTGCGGTCAAGCAGCTCGGCAAAGAATTTTGCTCTTCGTATGATGTTTGGATAGCCTTCCGATTCTTCATACACTTTCTTCATCACAATTACCCGCTCAAAATCGATTGGGGGTGGAGTGCTGCGCATCAATTCTTTGAGGTTGTCAATGCGGGCATCGCTTGTATTTACCCTGGCTGTGCCTTCATTGGATTTGCCTTCCAATTTTCGTCCCGGTTTTACATAGTAGGGAACTTCTGCAGTTGATATTTGAGATTTCATAGGTAGTACTTTGTGGTTTATTTTTTATTGTTTGAATGCCCTCAGCTAAAACTAAAGGCATAGATATATAAAATGCTTGAGTCTTTTTATCCGATTGGTCCCCCTGATTCCAGGGTTCCTGTTGTATGTGGTAGTTTTGTATTGGTTCTTTTAAAATGGAGGATCGGGATATTCCGCTTCCCTTCCTTCGGTAAAAGCGTGAATTCCCTCCACACGATCGGGATGTACCACGGAGCGCCAATGTTCATCCATCATGATGGAGACCGCTTGCTCTGTCGGTTCATTATAGCTTAGTTGTACAGCCCGCTTCACGGCCTGCACCGCGTTGGGTGAATTGGCTGCTATCTTTTCTGCGATGGCAATAACTGCTTTCATCAACTCCGCTTTGGGATGAAGTTCGTTGACCATTCCCAGTCGATAAGCCTCCTGTGCTGTGATGGCCTCACCGGTCATCAGCATTTGCATGGCTTTGCCCGGAGGCAGGAAACGCGGCAGAAATACCGGGGCACCTCCACCGGCAGACAAACCCACAATCGCTTCAGGTTGTCCAAATACGGCTTCTTCCGATGCAATGATAAAATCGGTGCTGATGGCTATTTCACATCCTCCACCATAGGCCATTCCCTGTACTGCGGCGATTATGGGCCTGCGCATCTGACGGATGGTGTATAAAAATCGATCAAAAACCTGCCGCTGACGCAGCCATTGTTCCTGATTCATGTTTTTGCGCTGGTACAAATCACCACCCACGGAAAATGCGCGGTCACCTGCACCGGTTATGATTACGCAGCGAATGGAAGTGCGAGCGGCTACCGTTTCTAGCGCTTCGATGCCCTGCGCGGCCAGTTCTGTTGTGATCGCATTATCGGCATGCGGTCGGTTGAACGTGATGATCGCTACTCGACCACCTGACACCACATCAAGAAGCACAAGTTGCTCGGGCTCGGACACGTTTAGTGGCGGTTGGTAGCCCAGCTGCTGCATGCGGGTTTTGCTTGGTGTTGCCATTTTTATCTGTTTATTGAATGCGTGGAAGTTTCATCAATGAAGAGTCAATTTTATAGATCCGGGGTATTCCTGAATCTTTCCAGCCATTCCGCAATTGCTGTCACAAAAACCCACTTTGCGGATCTTTGACTGTTTTGTCTGGAATAGTTCAGGTTGAATGAAAAGTGAGCCCCGAGCAAACCCAGGGATTCACTAGTTTTCTCAATTCAACTCCATTAGCCCATTCTTCCACCCGATGCCAGCGTACCTGCAGTGTGGGGAAGCTTAGCCGTTGATCGCTTTTTCCACTCTTCTTCCAGCAATTCCCTTGCTGCCTGCTCCAGAAATTCCGGTGCGGCCCACTCATGCACATCAAAATCATTCTTGATATAGCCATGGCTCAACATAAAATTCTTACCAACTTCTACAGCTGCAAGATTCAAAGGCGACAGATTGGGCACCAAATCAACATCTCTGATGCCTTGGTAAGTAGCCTCGACGTCACGGTAGAAGGTCTGCTGGTCTAGAATTTCGGCAGCAGCATACTTGTTTTGATTGGCCCAGCGACCGGCTCGAATCATTCCTTTCATAAAGGTGACAGCGAGTTCGGGGTGTTCATTTGCCATTACTTCGGTACAGGTGATAGCCGCAGGAATGTTGGCCACCTGTAGGCGCCAGTCTGGATAACGGGAGAGGTCCTCGATTGCTGCGAACTTACCCGTCATCTCGGAGACCTGCTGAAGCGGCTTAGTTTGCATATACATCGCATCGATGATTCCTGTTTCCAAAGCGGTTTCCAGCGGTCGGAAAGCCAGGTCGCGCTTGTGGTCACGCGCCAGCCACAGATCAATTGATTGCTCCATAGTTGCTTTCATCATTTCCGGCAGGTTATACCAGTCATCTGCATAAGGGAACTCAACCAACTCGATATCGTCCATGGTCATCCCGTTCATCCTGAGCATGAGCTCAATCCCCTGGTGTTCCTGAATGCGCCACCAGTCGTTTTTGATCTGGTTCATACTCTTAGAAATGCCTATCTTTTTGCCTTTTAAATCAGCCATACGATAGATGTCATCTTTGGCGCGTACCATCATCACACCGCCTTCGGCCGGCATCTGTGTTACCCCCAGTAGTTTGGTTCTGCGGATATCTGCATGGACTTCGATAGGCGGAAACAAACCACCGAATCGAATAAGATTTTCTTGATTGTGGATGTAGTGCGGGTACCAATCGGTTTCAGGAGTCGAACGCATGTAAGCAAACTTTACCCCGATCTTCTTAAACTCTTTCTTGGTCAAGCCAAGGCCTTCATCCACGTTACTTGCAGACACCAGGGGACAATTGGTGTAGTACACTTCATTCCAGTTTAATGGAACGACATTTAATTTTGTGTTTTCAAAGGTGGTAACCTTTACTTCTTTACCTGTTGACATGACTTTTGGTATTTATTGGTGAGACTTTATTTTTTTATGGTTTTTTTAAAAATGACGGATTCACTCTATGTCTTAAGTAAGCATGAGCAAATCAGAAGACCCTAGGCAGGATTTTCCGTTTATTTTCCCCTAAGCTGTTATGATTTCGAGCCATTTATTACTGCATTTTGAGCCTTCTTTCCGGTTTCACTTTTAGCAGTTCCGCAAATCAGCTTAGAGAAAAAAAATCGGGTTTTAGAAAAAACGGATCAAAAAATCAATTCTTTAAACCCCCTACATTCTTTTGCTCTACTTATAATCTTGATGGAATTGTTAAGTATTTCAAATGTATTTAGTAGGGGAAAATAAAAAAATGACAAAAGTCAGTTAATCTCCTTTCATTTATCAGCGAAATCGAATGCAGGGCTTGAGTTTTTGCAACCATTCTAAAAATGGCCTGATCCATGTCTTTAAGGCACTTTTGTCAGAGTTGCCCACTTTTTCTTTTTTCAAAAAAAATACTGAACGGAAACGTCCAGTATCAAGCTAATTATAACTAATCCTAAATTATGTAGCAGATTCCTAAGATTAAATCATGGATTTTTGGTTGCCTCTTCCAAAAGTAGATCTCTGATCATACTTACCGCGATTTCCATCAACTGGGTTTTGGATCGGTTTTTTAAATACATCACAGAAGCAATGGGATCAGGATGTGGTACTTTCCATTCTACATTCAAATAACTTATTTGATTGCTTTTTTCATAAGGCTCAAAAAAAGAAGAACTCCCGGCTGAGATGATGTCAGAATTTAAAACAGCGGCAAGAATGGTATGATAATCCAAGCTGAAAAACTTCCTTAAACCCTTTAAGTTGATCTTTTCCAGATCCAATCCGGTAGCTTCCAAAAGCCAAGACTGATAATAAAAAGAACCTCCTTCCCCTCCCCATTGGTATTTAATAATGTCCTGATAACTCACTTTGGGTAATCTGGCTAAAGGATGGTCTTTCCTAACGAAGTAAACGAGTTTTGGAGCTGCTATTTCTACAGTTTCCAGTTCTGGTTCTTTGAAATATTTCCGTGCCGGATCTACTGCGAATACATCCACTGCCAAATCCACTGCTTTGGATTTGATTACCTCGATTCGATCACCCCAGGAATTGGTAATCAGGTCAAGGTTGATTGTAGGATATTCCTTAAAAAAACGCTCGACCAATTTTTGACCAATCGAAAAATGAATAAAAGGTGATAAGCTGATCCTCAAGAGCCCTGACTCCATACCGGAAAACATATCGATCTCACGCTTCAGGTTATCCAAGTCCTGTAGGATCTTTGCCCCCATAGTCGCCACAATTTCTCCATAGGCAGTAGGAACAATTTTCTTATCGATCTTATCAAAAAGTTTTTGGCCAAGATTCTCTTCTGCTGCTTTGATACTGAGAGAGAGGGCCGGCTGGGAAATAAATACAGACTCAGCTGCTAAGCGGTAATTCCTGAATTTTTCCAGGGCCACAACATGTTTAAACTGACGAAACTCAATCATTTGGTTATTTTGATTTTCAAAGCAAAACTTATGAATTCAACTAGTTTTACTTATTTATCAAACAAATAAAATCTTTTTGAATTTCTCCATAGGATTTGGTACAGGTGGTATAAAGTCCGCCAAACTTGACAAAAACCGCTTTACAAGTAGGGATTAAATTCTTGTGATTTTTCTATTGAACCAATGACGGTTGCTCTAAATTTCTCGGTCATATTCCGGATAAATTCAAAGCTGTAGGTTTTCAGAGTAATCCTGGAATTGAATGAATCCCGCATAAACTCCCAATGCCCCCTGGCAATTTTTGGAGGGAGACCAAGGTACTCGCTCCATATCGGCAAAATGGCTTCTGCCATATATTCCGATACTACCACATGGGCTTTGTTGAAAGAATCTAAGTTCCGATTCCTGTTCAGTTGCATTTCAAAAAAAACTATGGTCTTCTCGTCAAGCAAAAGTTGAATAAAAGAGGGATCGAAGTCTTTTAATTTCTGGGTTTGATTGGCAAAAGTCATTGCCTTTTCCAGATGATGCTGAATCAAATGATCAAAAAAGATAGATCTATCTCCAAAATAATGGTAAAACCCTGATTTGTTAAGCCCTGTGATCCGGGCAAGCCGCTCAACCTGAATCCCTTCATGACCTTCTTCTGAAAATAATTCATACCCTACATCGATCCACTTATTGTAGCTGCTAACTTTCATGATCTTAAATTTCATTTAATAAAATAGGCATTTATTTAAATCAAATTTATAAAACAGTTTCAATTCTGCAAGAAGCAATTTGCTAAGCATCAATCTGCTCCAGTGAAACTGATCGAAAAAATTCCAAAGACCAGTCGGCGTTTGTCTTTTCAAAAAAAAATCTGTTGGAATGAGCTAGAGACTCAATTCCAACAGATAGACAGTTCTACAATCCGAACTGAAAAATTTAAAGCAATCAGGTTCGATTCCTATTCTTCAGGATTGGCAAACAGGTAATTATGTGCATAGGAAAGCATTCCTCCTGAAATCACCTTGGCCTTGTAGCCTTTTTGAACCAAAATCCGCGCAGCCATATAAGCTCGCTGACCAGATCGACATAATACGTGGATCTCTTTATTTTTAGGCAACTCACTCAAGCGTTCTCTCAATTGTCCCAGCGGAATAAGCAGAGCTCCGGGAATTCCCTCCACCATCAGTTCCATCTCCTCCCTTACGTCAAGGATAAATCCAGATTTGGCCTCTTCCCAATGGGAGATCGGCATATCCTCTCTCAGGATATCTGCTCCAATCATTCCGGCAAAATTCATCGGGTCTTTTGCACTGCCAAACGGAGGCGCATAGCAAAGTTCTGACTCTTCCAAATCATAGACAGTTCCTCCCATCTGAAGCATGGTCGCAAAAACATCAATCCTTTTTTCTACCCCATCCAAGCCTAAAGCCTGAGCTCCCAGAAGCTTGCCGTTGGACTTTCGGAAAAGCACTTTTATCGCAATCGGCTTAGCACCGGGATAATAGCCTGCATGGGAATTGGGATACATGTAGATCTTTTCATAATCGGCGTCTCCCACTGCCTTGAGTGTCTTCTCACTGACACCGGTCCAAGCCACGGTAGCACCAAACAAACCGATCACCGAAGTTCCTTGGGTTCCTCGGAAACTGGAGTCCCTGCCTGCAATGACATCCGCAGCAATTCGCCCTTGACGGTTGGCAGGCCCGGCCAAAGCCACGAGGCTCCACGTTCCGGTTACATAATCTTTCACCTCAATGGCATCACCTACAGCAAAAATATCCGGATCGCTGGTGATCATCTGGTCATTCACCCGAATTCCTCCACGCTCTCCGATCTCCAGACCGGCCATTTTTGCCAAAGTAGTGTCAGGTCTTACACCCAAAGCAAGAATGACGACATCAGCAGGGAAAACTTTACCGGATTTGGTTTCTACTTCAATGGAACCGTGAGCTCCCTGCTTAAATCCTGCAACCCCATCACTAAGGTTCAGTTTTACTCCTTTTCCTTTCAAATGGCTCGCTACTACATTGGCATGCTCCTTATCCAGAGGGAGCAAGACCTGATCAGCCATTTCTATCAAAGTCACTTCCATGCCTCGATGGGCAAAGTTTTCGACCATCTCCAGCCCGATGAATCCCCCTCCGATTACTACTGCGCGGGTTTTTGGTCTGACAGCCTGAAATCCGGAGTAGCGATACATTCCTGCTAAAAATGGGTTTCCCTTTTCAAGATATTCATTGATTGCCTTTGCATCAGGTACGGTACGCACATGGAAAATTCCCGGAAGATCAATCCCCTGAAATGGCGGTCTTACCGAAACCGCTCCTGGAGAAAGCACCAGTTTATCGTAGGATTCCGTAGTCACTTCTCCTGTTTTAGTATTTCGGAGAGAGATCGTTTTGTCTACAGAAGAAATACTTATTGCTTCGCAATTTACCCTTGCATCTACATTAAACTGAGCTTTGAACAATTCGGCATTTGCTACCAAAAGGCTGGATTCTTTTTCAATCACCCCGCCTACATGGTAAGGCAATCCACAGTTGGCATAAGACACATAAGGTCCACGCTCCACCATAATGATTTCGGCTGTTTCGTCCAATCTGCGGAGACGAGCTGCACACGATGCGCCACCTGCTACTCCTCCTACAATTATTACTTTCATTTTGATTGAGTATTTAGATTAAAATGGATTGAATGCTTTACTTAAATTTTTTCAATTAGCTCCGGAGGGAAGGGTGAGTTAGATTAACCAGTAGGAATTTCTGAGGTGATCTCTTGATTTTGAGTTCCTGATTTTCTAAAAAGTCCATCCCGATCACTGTCAAAATAGTACAGCTTGGCTACTGTAATCTTTTTCGCGAGCGCACTGCAAGCTAAAGCAGCCAATAGTGCACCGGTGATCGGTCCTGCCCAATAAATCCACCAGCCATCCCAAATTCCGGTTAGCACAGAAGGCCCAAAACTTCGGGCAGGGTTGGTACTAGTACCAGATATTACCGCCTCAATCGGCACCATGATGGCATACAGAAATGGAAAAAGCAGAGGCGTAAATGGCCGGATCTTATGAAATCCGATGAATACCACCAGCAAAGTGACCATCGTAAACGTTGTTGCCACTTCTCCCAAATAAGCCTCAAAAACCGTATAGTCTGCTCCTGGGTAGGTTGCCCCAAAATCAACGCTCTTACCCTGAGCTCCCCAAATCAGCAAGGGAAGACAGCCGATCACTGCACCGATCAACTGAGCTAGTGAATAGGCAATCGCGACTCGTTTTGTGACTTTTCCGAAAAGGAAGAACACCATAGTCACAGCAGGATTGATATGCGCGCCACTCTCCTTGCCAATTGGTGAAATGGCAATCAGAGCACCTGTACCACCAAACAAAAAGCCCGAAAGCACTCTCCGAATGTTCACATTCGGAATGAGATCCTCCATGGGAGACCCCGCACCGAAAAGAAAAATCACGATAGACAGACCTATCATCAATAGCAGGGCAGTACCCGCCATTTCCGATAAATAGGCTCTCCAGTGCAGGAGAAAATGTTCTTTCCTGATTACCCTTTTCATCTGTTTATAATTGTTTTTGATTGGTCGGATAGCCTGTCCCGATTTTTCTTCGGGAGAATCTCGCAGGGTTTATAATCATCCCTCCTTGTATCACTAAAGACATGCTCGATTTCATGGTTGAGATTTTTTAAATTCAGTGGAAAGGCGATTAGATATCAGAAAACTGGATGACTACCTTAATATCGCCCGGAGTTCTATGAAGTGCTGCCTCAAAATTCTCCGGCTTTTCAATTCGGGTGATGATCTTTTTCAGCCAATTCCGGTCCGCCCTGGCTAGCCATTGTCCGGCTTTGTACCAATGACGCTTATTGGCATTGACACTTCCAAAAATCACAATGTTACTCAAAACAGCCGCAGAGGCCATATCTGCCAAGGCTGCGGAGCGATTTGCTCCTCCATGACCGATACCTGCCAATGCCAAAATTCCATTGGCTCCGATTTGCTCGATGCAATCCCCAATGACCGCCCCGACTCCGGTACATTCCAAAATGGTATCCGGACGGAATCCGATGTCTTTGACATTTCCGGAATGATAGGTTGCTCCCAATTCCCGGACTAGTTCAGGTTTGATTCCGCTTTCTGCCCGATCCAGCACGTGAACGTCCAGCCCAAACATCTTCGCAAACAAAGCACCAAGCAAGCCAATCGGACCAGCACCGGTGACCAAAATGGTTTTGGGTTCCCAGTATGACCTTCTGCCAATAAAGATGATTTGCTCCAGGGCTTTGGCCACGACAGTTGCGGGTTCCAACAAGACACCTAATATTCCCAAACTTGGATTTACTTTAATAGCAAACTCGGGTTCGATTCTCCAGCGCTCGGACATAAATCCATGGATTTCCTTGATTCCTCGCTCTGTGTAAAGTCCATTGCTGCACATATCCCATTCGCCCACCGCACAGTTTGGACAAGGTATCGGATCTGGACGACGGACAATTCCCACGACCAAATCCCCTTTTTTGAAACCTCCCATAGGTCCGGGATCGATTACTCTTCCCAGTGACTCATGCCCCAGAATCAGACGGCCTTGCCCTGAGGGTGCCCATCCGTATTTCCCTTCGGAGATTTCCACATCGGTACCACACACTCCTACGGCTACGGCTTCCACCAGAATTGATCCCTCATGGATATCCGGTTCCGGTACATCCATAAATGCTGCTGTTCCAGGCTTTTTAGGTTCTACTGTGATTGCTTTCATTTTTTTGGGTGAGTTTATTTTAAAGAATGCTTATTTAATTTTTTATGGCGGAAGAGAGAATCGCTTTACTCCTCGGTTGAAATTCAAAAAGGTTGGAGCGCATTTAAATCCACGGATTTAATGCTGCCAAACTTTTTCAATCGACGGACGAGCTAAATAAAAACCGATCAGACTGATTTTGCTTTCCCTTTGATTTTTTTCACTTCGAATGCATGATACTGCCAAGGTTCCAAATCCAGATAAAGGCCGGCCAACCTGAGATCATTGCCATCACGGTCGTAGCAAGCTTCACTCAAAGTATCCTGAAGTCTCCACTGTCCTCCGGTGTGATTGGTAAATGGCAGGCGCAAATAACATTGGGATTTATGAGGCCGGAAGTTCACCACTACGACCATTCGGTCATCTCCTGATCCTTGCCAGGCAAAGACCACAAAGGAATCCCAAGTCCCATTTCCTTCCCAGGCGGGGACGCATTCAAGCAAACTCCACTTTCCATCCCGCACGACGGTCTTTTTCAAGACACTGAGTAAGGACAAATAAAAAGATTGAATTTCTTCATTGATGGGTTCATGAGGACCGCGGATCAAATGCGGGGAAATTCTTTTGGTTTTTCCTTCCAATTGTCCCTGGTGGAAAAATCGTAAACCCGGGGACAAAAAGGTGATGACAGCTGCAGCCTTGTGATTGCCCACTTCAAAAAAGGATGAAGCAGCTCTTGGTTCATCGTGATTTTCAAGGAATCGGGCAAGCTTATTCTGGTAGGCAAGTTCAGCATTCAGGTGACCACGGATATCTTTGACACAGCCATCAAGCAGACGATCATACAGGCGCTTGTCATAGGTGTAATTAAATCCTTGTTGCTGAAGTGTCCATTCTAAATTCCAATAAACCTCTGCCATAAAGCAAAAATCAGGAGAGGTTTCCCTCACCGCTTTCGTTGCCTCCGGCCAGAAGGATTGTGCTCTTCGACCCCATGTTCTTTCAAAAACCTCCGGCAAAACCAACATCGCCATATCACAACGCACTCCATCACATTGCCCGGAGATACGAATGAGTTCATCGGTCATGGCCTTTACAGTAGCTGGGTTGCTATAATCCAACTGAAGGGTGTCCGGCCATCCGTCAAAGAATGGGTCACGACCATAGGCCAAAATCAATTCTTTTTTGCCGATTTTTACCCGTGTAAAATTCTTGGGATGCTGCTCGATGTCAGTTTCAGTACCTGAAACAAAATAATCGGGATGCTTAGTCACCCAAGCATGATCAGGTCCCATGTGATTGGGTACAAAATCGAGCATGAGTTTAAGTCCGTACTTTGTCAATCTTTTGCGGAGCCTTTTTAAAGCTCCATCTCCACCGAGGTTTGAATGAACCTGATAGCCGGCGATGGCAAATCCTGAACCGCCAATATCCTCATCTTTCAAGTCAGGCAGCGTTTTTTCAAATTCGTGACGCCATTCTGCATTTTCACGAGAAACCTTTTGGCTTTTTTCTCCCGTTTGCCAAACGCTCAGAAACCAAACCCAGTCAAAGCCCAAATTTGAAATACGAATCAGTTCGCTCTCAGGTATATCATCAAGAGTTGCGGGTCGTCCCAACTCTTCTGCCAAGTCGGTGAGCCAAACCCTGGTATTGATTTGATATAAGGACGGATATTTCGGATGTACCATTTTCGTTGTTGCGGCGTTCTCCCGCTTTTATGTTAAAAAACTTTCCAAGTACAGTAGGGGCTTACCCCGTTTTCTTTTTAGCTTCTTTTTCACCTTGAAGGAAGCTTGCTTTAACTCCTCCCTTAAGGAAACTTTTCTGATCCATCAAGCCATAAATCTGGATGAGTTTGGCCACAGCACCTGACCATCCGGTCTGATGGCTGGCACCCAATCCCGCACCATTGTCTCCATGGAAATATTCATAAAACAGGAGGTGATCTTTCCAATGCGGATCGTTTTGGAATTTTTCATTGCCACCGAAGACAGGTCGTCTGCCGTTTTCATCTTTGGTAAAAATGCCGATGATTCTATTGCTGAGCTCTTCGCTTACCTCATAGAGGTTCATCATATTTCCCGAACCAGTCGGACACTCCACTTTGAAGCTGTCTCCGTAATAGAGATAGAACTGCTGAAGCGCACGGATAAGCATGATATTGACCGGCATCCACATCGGACCTCTCCAGTTGGAGTTGCCGCCAAACATGCCGGTGTTGGATTCGGCAGGAAGGTAATCTACCCGAAACTCTTGTCCGTTAACATTCAACACATAGGGATGCATTTCATGATATTTTGAAATGGACCGGATCCCATGCGGGCCGAAAAATTCCTCCTCATCCAACATTTTGGAGAGAATTTTCCTAAGCTTATCAGAATCCACCAAGGCGATAATTCCCCGATCGTTTACCCCAAAATTACCTTCACCAGTTACGTGCATGGATTGTCTCAATTCCGGCATCCTTCGCTGGTTTTCTTTGATAGTAGCCATTGCTCGGGGAACTCGCTCACGCTGTTCCTTTTCGACGATGGATGTGGCGCAGAGTGGCAAGAGACCAACCAAAGACCTAACTTTAAGCTTTTCGGCTCTTCCATCGGGCAATCGAAGAAGATCATAATAGAATCCATCCTCATCGTCCCACATTCCTTCAGTTCCGGGCTTATTCATCGCGGCTGCGATAAACTGGAAATGCTGTGTGAATTTGACAACCATCTCCTCATAGGAAGGGTCGGTAATGGCAAGTTCGGCGGCAAGTTCCATCATATTCTGACTGAACAACGCCATCCAAGCAGTACCATCCGCCTGCTCCAGATTTCCCCCTGTGGGCAGTGGTGCACTTCGATCAAAAATCCCAATGTTGTCCAAGCCCAGGAAACCTCCCTCAAAGACATTCTTTCCGAATCGGTCTTTGCGGTTGACCCACCAGGTAAAATTTATCAACAACTTATTGAACGTGGTCTTGAGGAAATCCAGATCAGGTTTACCCTTCAATGCTACCTCGACCCGATGAAGAAACAAGCTGGCCCAAGCATGGACAGGAGGATTGACATCACTGAAATTCCACTCGTAAGCCGGCATCTGACCATTAGGGTGCAGGTAGATCGGACGAAGCATCAGTTCCATTTGATCTTTGGCAAAATCAGGATCCACGATGGAAATCGGTAAGGTGTGAAAAGCCAAATCCCAAGCCGCATACCAAGGGTATTCCCACTTGTCCGGCATGGAGATGATGTCCTTGTTCAGCATGTGATACCATTCCGAATTCCTCGAATTCTTAAAGCCCGAATGCAACGGATTGGAATGATGCTCATCCAGCCAGTTGTCCCCGTCGAAGAAAAAGAACTGCTTGCTCCAAAGCATCCCTGCGATCGCCTGTCTCATGACCATAGCTTCGTCCGAGTTCACTCCAGAAGGGGTGACCGATGCATAAAACTCATTTGCCTCACGGAGCCTTTCCTGAAAAACGGCATCAAAACCCTTTCCTAAATCAGTGGATTTTCCTTTCCCCTCCTTTTTGGTGAGTCTAAGCCGAACCTCTGAAGTTTGTCCTGAGCCGATGGTCATTTTATAATGAGCCGAAGCCTTGGTTCCCTTTTTATCAGGGTTTACAGCGCTTTCTGCGCCATATACCACGTAGTCATTGATACCGTCCTTTGCAAAAGCGCTCTCATTGGCAGTGCCAGGGAAAAGTCGCTGATGGTTGGTTTCATTTTCACAGAAAAGCAAGGGCACATCCCCTTCACAGGAAAGGGTGAATTCTCCCAATCTGGAATGAGTGGCAGTAAGTACGGTTGTTCCTTTGGAAGACTTGACTTGTGAAATCAGCGGCTTGGAATCCGCCCTGTTGGAATCTGCTATCCAAGCGGACCAGTCATTTCGAAACCAAAGTGTGGGCAAAATATGCAAATCTGCTTCCTCAGGGCCCCGGTTGACTGCAGAGATTTTGACCAAAATATCCTCCGGTCCCTCGCCTTTGGCATATTCGATAAATACATCGAAGTAGCGGTCTTCATGAAATACACCGGTATCAAGCAGTTCATACTCCATCTCTTCCCGTGTCCTTTGACCATTTACTTTTACCAAGTCGTCATAGGGAAAAGCTGCCTGAGGATACTTATACAGGTACTTCATATAGGAGTGAGTCGGAGTATTGTCGAGGTAGAAGTAGTATTCCTTCACATCCTCGCCATGATTTCCCTGGCTATTCGTCAAACCAAACAATCGTTCCTTAAGAATCGGGTCTTTGCCGTTCCAAAGAGCCAATGAAAAACAAAGACCTTGCTGATCATCGGAAATTCCGGCGATACCATCCTCTCCCCATCTGTATGCGCGGGAACGGGAGTGATCATGTGTAAAAAAATTCCACGCATCACCATTCTCGCTGTAATCTTCCCGCACAGTGCCCCACTGACGTTCACTTAGATATGGCCCCCATTTTTTCCAGGGAAGCTTCTTCTCCCGGGCTTCTTGCAATCTTGCTTTTTCCATTATCGTGTCTTTTAGAAAAAATTTTCCGCTCTTAGATTTCTTATAGGATTAAAGTTCAAAAAAATACGAAGTCAAAAAAATGACTTTCGTCAGTAAATAAAAAAATGAAAATCATACCCTCTTGATTTCAATTTTAAATTTTAATTATAATTTTTACATGTTTATTTATATTAAAAGAGATTTTAGAAAACTAAAAATTCACCAAAAGGTGAAAGTTGGATCAATAAAAATTCATTCATCAACGAATTGACAGCTGCTCAAAAAAAATTTGGACGTTGAATTTGAGACTACATCAAGGACCTTTTTCTACAATTCAAAAAACCAGTTTGTGGGTTGTCTGATTATGGAATTTTTGAAGAGTATTCTCACGGAAAATGGTCAATTCTAATCATCCATTAATCCTCTCATACCCTATTTATTACTTCTTAATTCTTGACATGGCGTCTTCTTGACATAAAATTTTCCGGAAAAATTTGAACATGTTCAATGACTCAAAAAACAGGAGCCGCGAATACCCGAAAAGTAGATTTAAATAATTCTGCTATTGAATCAAAAAATAGGAAAGTCCTTCATATTCATTTTTATGACACTTTAATGGAGCTTTTACCAATTTGAAAATAGGGAGTTTTTTTTTGTCAAAAATTGAATTAAAGAATGAAGTTTCATTGCTTTTTCATGACTTTCTCTGACTCATTCCATTTTTTATATGCCGGAAAATAGACTGTTACGTTTAGAGAATGAGTACAGGATAAACGATAACGTTTATTTTCTTTTTAGTAAAAGCACTGGTACAACGAAGATTTAAAAACTTATCAGATCTAATCAAATTCAACTTTTGCACGGCTTACTAAAGTTTGAATTGTATTTTTTAGTTTTACAATACTAGATTTGACATGCTTCAATGCGTTTTTATGACATTAGTCATTTTTCTGTTGTTTATTTTCCCTGATCTTTAAACTATAATAATGATGCGGATCCTTCTTACCTCTAAAAAAGGTTGCAAGGAAATTCGCTAGTTAGATGCGATTCGTTTCCGAATCTCTTATGTGTTTAAGTCTTCTTGAGCTTACAGAATTTATTACCGCATTACGGTTTTATTTTTTGAGGTATGACTGAAAATAGAAACTGACCATTCTATGGAAAGGGATCAACTTTCAGCAATACAAAAGGTAGTACTGTCACCCGTTAGTTTTTCTCAAATAAATAGAAAATTAGGTCATGGAAAATAAAATCTCAAACCCTTCAATCTACGATACAATCATTCGCCTTTTTATCCTCTTTTTGATTGTTGGATGGTGTCTTATGATCATGGTTCCATTTGTCAACATTGTGATGTGGGGACTGATTCTGGCATTAGCAATCTTTCCGCTACATAAGACACTTACCCAAAAGCTTGGAGGAAAACCTAAACTGTCTTCATTTCTCATCATTTTTTCAATCCTGATCATTATTATCCTTCCCACCGTTTTTATGATTATTTCACTTGTGGACGAAGTCAAAGAACTTAAGACAAGTTATAACAATGGAACTCTGACGATCCCGCCCCCAACCGAAAAAGTAAAAGAATGGCCACTCATCGGAGAGAGCATGTATAGCCTTTGGGAATCAGCTTCTGTCAACCTGAAGCAAGTGATCATTCAATACAAAGACCAACTTATTGAAGTTGGGAGAAAAATAGCTTCAGGAATTTTGGGTGCACTCGGTGGTATAGTTCAAATTATTGCCTCACTCATTATTGCGGGGATATTATTAGTGGTTGGGGGAGTTGGGGAATCTATCCGTAAGTTTTTCAGGAAATTAGCAGGAGACAGAGGTGATGAGTTTGCTGATACCACATTAAAGACGGTCGGCAAAGTGGTCAAAGGAGTAATTGGCGTTGCCTTTATCCTTGCCATTCTACATGGAATATTATTTCTATTGGCAGGGATCCCTTATGCAGGAATATGGACTTTGATGATACTTGTTTTGGGCATCCTTCAGATACCAGCTGTTTTTGTTACGTTGCCAGTTATCATTTACATATTTGCAACGAAAGAACCCATGCCGGCTACTGTTTGGACTGTTTTATTGGTGGTTGCAGGATTATCGGACAACGTTCTCAAACCCCTTTTGCTCGGCAAAGGAGCTCCGGTTCCCATGTTGATCATATTCATCGGTGTAATTGGTGGATTTATCTTTTCGGGCTTTATCGGGTTATTCACTGGAGCGATTGTAATGTCAATCGGCTATAAATTATTTATCGGGTGGCTTGATACTAATAGTGCTGAGGAAAAAAAATGAACAGGACCGTTTAGTATTAAAACTCAACAATTCTCACTTTTGACAGATTAAAATTCCATCCTTCCAATGAAAAAAATACTTCTCCTCGCCGTTTTCCTTTTTGCTTCAGTATCAGCCCAATCCCAAGTGCTGATCTCTTTGGTCTTCGGGGATAAGCTAAATTCAGATAAAATAGAATTTGGTCTTGATGGAGGTTTGAACATGGTAAATCTGAGCGGTATAGAACCGTCAAGTTTTGCTAATAACTTCAATCTGGGATTTTACTTCGACTTAAAATTGAAAAACCCTTCCTGGATGGTTCATACAGGAGTAATTGTCAAATCTACTATGGGCGCGAAGGAACTGGAAGTTTATTCTTTAGATAACGAGGATTTGGATAATTCTTTCGTCGGTGGTTCGGTAGAGAGAAGGCTCGGCTATTTCAATGTACCAATCATGATGAAGTATAAATTCAATAATAAATTTTTCGCCGAAGCCGGACCTATGCTTGGTTTAATGGCTAAATCAAAAGATGTTTTTACAAGAGAGATTAGCGATACTGAAGATCTTAGCTATGAAAAAAAGATCAGAGACCTCTATCATCCCCTTGATGCCGGTCTGATGATGGGAGTTGGATACAGATTGATGGGTGGAAATGGCATGAACCTGGGAATCCGATATTACGAAGGTTTGGTCGATGTCGAAATCGATGATACTGGTGCAGATGTAAGAAACCGATCACTTTATTTCACGATAGGAATTCCTATTGGAAAAGGTCCTAAACCTGAGGCTAATTAATTCTTTTAAATGGTTTCCGTTTAGAGTTTAACCATCATTCCAATTAAAAAAATCGCGAGAAACAAAATCATATAGGCCAAAAGGGAGGAAACTGAATATCGAAATCCTTCATATTGTTGTTTCAATTCGGACATGTTTTTTTTATGCTGGATCGTAGCCAGCAACAGGGCAATGAATGCGATAAGAACCAAAAAAATACCTAATTCACGGCCTGAAATAAGCTTTAGTAATGGTGCTTTACCAGACTCAATCCTATTGTGAAAATATTCATAGGCACCCACTCCAATAGTAATCAATGTCAAACTAGTTCTAATCCAGGCGAGTTGAAGTCGCTCAAATGCTGTTCTGGTCCGCTCTAATTGAATCTTAGTCTTGGCTTTTTTCTTCGCCTTTTTTTCCAGTTTATTCTTTTGTTCCTCTTCCTGGAGTAAGATTTTTGAGTCTAATATTTCCATTTATTCCTTCGCTATTATGCAAAACTAACACTTCCCGAAAATCCTTACTCAAATTCCTTTGGACTACATGTACTATAAATTTAACAATAAATTCTGGTACATAATCCAATGAAAACATGTATGTAAACAGCCTCGAAAGATTTTTTTTGTCTCCTTCTAAGGAAATTATTAATCCAAAAAGCTTCCGAAAACCTGGCAGAAAAAAGGTTGAAATCCGAAATCCTTCGAGGTTGATTGAGACACTAAAATTCAACCGCATTGCCTTTTTTGGTATAACGCTAAAAAGAGAGCTCACCAGAACCATAATCCTTGTAATTTCAAAACTGAAGCCCACCAACTATGATCCGACCTGCTACATTATCCGATTTGAATTTGATCGCAAAGTTGTACCAGGCAGTGGCTACAATCCCAGGCGGAATAGCCCGGCAAGCAGATGAAATCTCCTGGGAATATGTTGAGAATAATCTTTCGAAATCTCTTCAAAACGGGATTTGCCTGGTAGCTGAGGAAGACAATCAGTTAGTAGCAGAGATTCATTCATACAAGCTGGTGCCAAAGGTTTTTGACCACGTTCTTTCCGAACTCACGATTGTTGTGCATCCGGATTGGCAGGGAAAGGGAATCGGAAAAGAGATTTTCACTGCCTTTCTGCAGGAAGTCAAATCCAATCGTCCGGAAATCCTCCGTGTAGAACTCATCGCGAGGGAAAGCAATAGTAAGGCGATTAATTTTTATCAGAAAATCGGATTCCGGATTGAAGGAAAACTTGGAAACCGGATCGCAAATCCAGATGGTACATTTGAATCAGATATCCCAATGGGTTGGGTGAGAGACCGGAATTGATTTAGAAGGAATTAGCTCGCAACCTAAAAAGGCCACTCTCTGCCTCCGGAAGTGTCTCCACTTCTGGCTTTACATTCATGAGATCGCCATTTCTTTCAAATTGAACAGGGAAATTAATAATAAAAACGTGAGTGGAAGCCCTGACATACTCGGAAAAATAACGTGAGTGGAGACACTCACATTGGCAATTAGCCATTGCAGAAATAAGCTTGCCGCCGGAAGTAATTCGCTTCGCCGCCGGAAGTGTCTCCACTTCTGGTATTTCTTTTACTATTGAACCGGGGAACTGATAATAAAAACGTGAGTGGAAGCCATGACATACTCGGAAAAATAACGTGAGTGGAGACACTCACGTTGGCAATTAGCCATTGCAGAAAAAAGCTCGCTGCCGGAAGTGTCTCCACTTCTGGCTTAATAAAAGTTGGTATTTAAGTTTACAACCTTTCTCCTATATGCTTTAGGAATCCAAAATCATTCTTCCCTGATTCGTAAAAAGCAGCAGATGAAAATTCATACTCTTGGGGACTATTTGAAAGCAACCACTTTCCTTGGAATGGATTATTATGGATATAATCAAGTTTTTGAAAAATCACCTCTGGACTATATAATTCGATTGGAAGTGAATCTCTCTGCCAAAATTGATAATTCCTGATTTCAGACTGGACTTTGAAATCCTCTAAAATTTTAGGATGGTTTCTTCTTAGATCTTTTTGAATCTCATGGCTTGTGAATTTTAAGAAACTTGCATGTGGTGATTCTTTTCCGTTCAATTCAATCATCTCCCAAATCAAATGAATATGATTTGGCATAATCACAAACCCATATACTTTGATCTTTTCCTTTTGGCTCAAGAAACTTAGGCTTTGGATGATTAATTTCTTGTATTTCTCCCGTTCAAGAAGTTGTTTCCAATTCAAAATAGTAGAAGTAAAAAAATACAGTTTTTCCAATTCCATTGTTAGAGATAAAAATTGTGGATTTATAAATAAACCTATAAAGTCGAAAAATAACGTGAGTGGAGACACTCACGTAGGCGGTCGTTTTCTTATGCCAATCCCTTTGGAAGTTTAGCAAATTTTAATCCTTCGCCGCCGGAGGTGTCTCCACTTCTGGCATTTTATTTACAATTGATCAGGCCATTAATAATGAAAACGTGAGTGGAGACACTCACGTAGGCGGTCGTTTTCTTATGCCAATCCCTTTGGAAGTTTAGCAAATTTTAATCCTTCGCCGCCGGAGGTGTCTCCACTTCTGGCATTTTATTTACAATTGATCAGGCCATTAATAATGAAAACGTGAGTGGAGACACTCACGTAGGCACATTTACATCGGTGGCAAAAACTCATAGCCAAGTTGTCTCAGCACATCAGCTTCGTTGTAGAACGTTCTGCTGTGTGCAATTTTACCGTTTTTGATTTTATAAGCCACATTTACCCAAGCATGCACAGGACCTCTTCCGTCTTTGTATTTGATGGTAACGAGCGCCCAACTTGAAACCCAATCACCCGCTTCTGCCTCTTCACCTTCTCCGAGAGTTACAGCGATATTCTGAAAGCGATCGTATTTGATGGATTCATATAAATTTTCAGCATTGTATTGCCAACTTTCGATCGCATCTCTTTTGTTTGTAGAGTCATTTATAGATGGGCCGTACCCCATGTAATCATCCGCAAGTACTGAATCCATGGTCGCAGGATTATTGGTTTCCACTGCCTCAAGGTATTTTTTTACTAAGGCTAAATTTTCTTTTTTCTTTGCCTCATCGGGTGAAGAGCAGGAAAACAAAGTTGTTCCCGCTAAGAATAGTATGATTAAGTATTTCATGAGTTCTGAGTTTTGGAATGGTTTGATTGAAATTTTGAACCTAATCGGAATCAAGAGGAGATCAGGGTGAAGAATAAAAAATCTATTATTTGATCGTATATCCTTTGCCTTCCATACAAGCAGAAAAAGCTTTTGTAAAACTGGCTTTCATATCAGCTTCGGCCTGAGTTGCCGCTGCCTGCGATTGTTGGTTTGCCTGGGCTTGTTGTTGTTTACCTGCACGTCTTCCGGAAATCCCTCCGACTACAGCTCCTATTGCGGCACCTTCACCTGCATCTCCGGCAATTGCACCGATCGCTGCTCCTGCAGCAGCACCTCTCGCGGCACCTTTTACCCCTCCACCGGTGGGACCGGTTTGAGCTGGTGCTACTTCTACTTTTGGTAAGTTCAAAGGATCAATTCCTGATTGTTCCATCGCCCATGTGTAGCATTCGTATTCGTCAGCTTTTTGCTTTTTTTGGGTTTGTCCTTTTGAAGGAAATGCATACAACTTAAGCCCTGTTGAAATCTGGTTATAAGTCATTTTTGTAGTATCCGGAATAGAGGGCGTTTGCTGACCCAATACTCTTCCGGAAAAGGCAAACAAGAAGATTAGTAAGGCAATTTTGCCCACTGTTTTAAATTGATGATTTCGGTCCATTTGTGTTTATATTTAACTAATTAAAACTTAATTTTTATAACCTGTATTACCAAGGTTTAAAGAATAAATAGATTCTGCTTTGTTGGGCTCTTTACTACCTGGATCTAAAAATTAAAAATCAATTCTTACTGAATTTAAGTAATCAACCGCTTAGGAAGTAAAGTCTTACCACAGCTTAATTTCTGACAGTAAACTTCTAATTTCTCTCCTATTTTTTAACTGACTTTAATCAGTTTATTGTATGATAAAGTACAAGTAAATCAGAAAATAAGATGATTAAATATGCACTCTATTATTTTGGATTTTCATCAAGCTTGAAACAACTTTAAAACAAAAAATAAATTCCAAAATGAACCGACTGAAAGCACTTTTTATACTTGCCTTTTTTCCTTTGACTTTTGCATGGTCTCAGGAAACGGTTTCCTCTGACTCAGTTTGTGAACAAAAAGACCTTCCCCAGCTGATTCGTCAGGCAATGAATAAGCCTCAGAAGGAAAAACCTGAAGATTCGAGTTCTCTCCTGCTAGTTCCAATTATCGGATCCAATCCCGCTACCGGATTTATGTTTGGAGTAGGCGGACAATATGCTTTCAAAATGAAGGGAAGTGAACAATATTCCCTGATCAGCGGAAGTCTTCAGGCCACGACGAAGGACCAGTATATTTTCATGCTCAAAAACAATGTCTATTCTAAAAACGAGAAGTTCTTTTATACAGGCGATTGGAGGTTTTTGATTTACTCACAATCCACCTATGGCTTGGGGACCAATTCGCCCGAAGGTGGAGTATTAGATTATCAGTACAATCTGGGAGGTTTGGAGACGACTCAGGATTCCCTCACCCAGCCGATGACTTTCAACTTCGCCAGACTCCACCAGTCCGTCGGACTCAAGATTAAAGAAGGAATGTACCTGGGTTTGGGATATCATTTTGATTCCTATTCCAAAATCAAGGATCTGAAATTGAATTTGACACCCGGAGATACTGTGCTTACTTCTCATTATCTGTACAACAAAAAGTATGGATTTGACACGGAGAAATATTTCACTTCAGCCATGTATGCCAGTTTCATTATTGATACCCGGGACAACATGATCCAACCTTATGAAGGATACTTTTTTTCTATGGGTTTCCGTGGAGCGTACCGAATCTTCGGAAATAAAACCAATGCAAATATGATTCAGGGCGAATGGAGAAGCTATCATGGAGTTTCCAAGAAAAATCCTGCGCATTTAGTCGCTTTTTGGGCATTGGCCAATTTCACTCCTGAGGGAGATTTCGCTTATATGATTTTGCCGGCATCCGGATACGATCAGCGCGGAAGAAGTTCCCGTGGCTATACCCAGGGGCGATTCCGGGGGAAAGACTACGTCTACACCGAAGCGGAATATCGATTCCCTATTTCCAGATGTGGCGGTGTCCTTAGCGGTGTTGTGTTTGTCAACGGAACCACCACGAATAATCTGGCTCAGGATTTAAAGCTTTTTGAATCTGTAAAAGCAGGCTATGGCCTGGGTTTGAGGGTGATGATCGACAAGTATTCGCGGACCAACCTTACCCTTGATTACGGTTTCGGCGAAAAATCCAGCGGTTTCTACTTAGCGGTTTCTGAGACCTTTTAGATTGACGATTTCTTCCTGCGAAAAGATGAAACTCGACTCTACTATTTTCAATCAATCAGGATGAAGGACTAAAATTTTTGCAAAGAAGACGATAGAAAACTCTTCAAACTGAAACTTCATTATCCTTATTTGTGATCTGACAATAATGATGTCCTTTTGTATTTTCTCTGTAAAAAATCACAAATTTCATCATTTGATTAATAGTAGATTCTAATTACCTTTTAATAGTTCGTTTTCAATATTTCATCTTATTAAACCCCAGTATTATGAAAAAAACCTGGCTTCGAGTCATTTTTTTCTCCGGATTTCTTGCCTTGATCGGCTGCGAAAAAAGCACAACCCCGGAAACTTCTTCCACCGCTGCTGCTGTCCCTGGTGACGGAATAGACCGGACCTCACTTCCGATCCGTGAACCTGCCCGACAGAAATATTCGGAACTGGATGTGAGGAATGCTACCCTTCCTGCTCGTTGGGAAGTGAAAGCTCCCAAAGGCGCACCAAACGTGATGGTGATTTTGATTGATGACATGGGTTTTGGCGCTTCGCAAAGTTTCGGCGGTCCTATTTCGATGCCAAATCTTGACAAGCTTGCAATGAATGGACTCCGCTACAACCGATTCCATACGACAGCTTTATGTGCACCAACTCGGGCAGCGTTACTTACCGGCTATAATCACCACTCCAATAATATGGGGGTGATTACAGAATTGGCGAGCACCTATCCTGGATACACTTCCGTACGTCCGCAAACCATCACTCCATTGGCGGAAGTACTTCGTCAAAATGGATTTAATACGGCCCAATTTGGGAAGAGCCACGAAGTACCACCTTGGGAAATCTCAGCTGCGGGACCTCAAGACAGATGGCCTACTCACTCCGGTTTTGAGAAGTTTTATGGATTCCTCGGAGGAGAAACTAATCAATGGGCCCCACTTATTTACGATGGTGTCACGATTGTAGAGACTCCCGATGATCCGGATTATCACTTCACCACAGACATGACTGATCAGGCGATTTCCTGGATGCAATTCACGAATGCGCTTGCTCCGGAGAAACCATTCTTCATGTATTATGCACCCGGAGCTACTCATGCTCCGCACCATGCACCAAAGGCATACATCGAGAAGTACAAGGGCAAGTTTGATCAGGGTTGGGATAAACTTCGGGAGGAAACTTTTGCAAGACAGAAGGAAATGGGAATCATTCCTGCCTCTACCCAACTGGCACCAAAGCCAAAAGAAATCAAGGAATGGGATGCCCTCTCAGCGGATGAAAAGAAGCTTTTTGCTCGTCAGATGGAGGTTTATGCAGGTTTTGCAGAGCATACAGATTATGAAATCGGCCGAATGATCGCCGCACTTGAAGAAACGGGTGAAATGGATAATACCATCATCATCTTCATAGCCGGTGACAACGGATCCAGTGCCGAGGGCCAGATGAATGGAATGTATAGCGAAATGACCTATTTCAACCAAGTTCCGGAGACAGTTCCCGATATGCTGAAGCACTACGACGAGTGGGGATCTGAAAGCACCTATCCGCACTTCGCTGCAGGATGGGCAGTGGCAACAGATGTTCCGTTTACCTGGACCAAGCAAGTTGCATCTGACTTTGGCGGCACCCGAAATGGGATGGTGATCCATTGGCCAGCCGGAATCAAGGCTAAAGGTGAAATCCGCAATCAATTCAGCCATGTCATTGACATTGCTCCGACGATCTATGAGATCACAGGAGTACCGGCACCGAAAACCGTAAATGGAATTCCGCAAGATCCTGTAGAAGGAACCAGCCTTGCTTATTCGTTCAATGAGAGCAGTGCTGCCGAGAAACACACGGTTCAATACTTTGAGATGTTTGGAAACAGGGCAGTTTACCAGGATGGATGGTATGCACGTACCATCCACAAAGCGCCTTATTTGCCTGCACCTTACGCGACATTGCAAGAAGACAAGTGGGAGCTTTTCAATACAAATGAAGATTTCAGTCTTACCAAAAACCTTGCAGAAGGAAATGCTGAAAAGCTAAAATCCATGCAGGATCTATTTATGTCTGAGGCAGAAAAGTATCATGCGCTTCCGCTTGATGACCGCACATTTGAAAGAATGAGCGCTACCGCTATGGGAAGACCAAGCATCATGGAAGGCAGAACTTCAGTTACTTACGGTGAAGGAATGAAAGGAATGGGCGTGGATGTTTTCATTGACCTCCGAAATACCGGCTATACCATGACTGCTGATGTAGAAGTCGGTGCCAATGGAAATGGAGTGATTGTATGCCAGGGAGGAAGATTTGGAGGTTTAACTTTCTATGTCAAAAATGGCAAGCCAGCATTCAGCTACAATTTCCTCGGTTTGGAGTCCACTCATATCATGGCAACTCAGGCAATGAAGCCGGGCCGACATACCGTGGTTTATGATTTCGCGTACGAAGGTGGCGGTCCGGGAAAAGGTGGCTTGGGAACGATCACTGTTGACGGCACCAAAGTGGGTGAAGGAAAACTTCCAAAAACCCAACCTGGTATATTCTCTGTAGATGACCTGGCTGACGTCGGTGTCGATGAAGGTACTCAAGTAGCAGATTATGGGCCTTCTTCCAGATTTAATGGAAAGCTCTACAAAGTTAAGATCGAGACGAAGAAGTAAATTTTCTTCATCACATTTCAGTCCCAACCGGTTCAGCTATTTCCGGTTGGGATTTTTTTTGCCGACGGTAAGTGAATACACTTGGCCGCCGGAAGTGTCTCCACTTCAGGCATTTCTATTTCAGTTATAACCATTAATCGAAAATGAAAAACGTGAGTGGAGACACTCACGCAGGCGACTTTCGGTTCTTTTACCACTTTGCGTCCCTCACGGACTTAACGGTTTTAAAAAAATACCACCACAAAAGGAACAAAGTTCACAAAAGAATTTCTCGCAACGGCACAAAGTCGCAACGATAATAAGCTCCCGCGGAGGCGAAGAAGTTTCATTTGAAAGTGGCAGGTCGGTTTAAGGTTAGCTTCAGTTAAATCTTACGTCTTAAATCTTGTGTCTTGAATATTGTCTTGATTCTTCTATCTCCCTTTTGTTGCCTCTTGTTCCTTTGTGGTAAAAAAAAATCTCGTTTTCATAATCCCATATTCGTTGACTTTCCTGTTAAAAAAATCCCCCTTTACTCATCTACTTTAGCAGTGAAAATTCCAAAAACGGATATCTTTAATCATGCGACAACTCATTTTTCTTTGCTTGCTTTTAGCCACCGCCTGCCAATCTCCCAAGCCCGCCTCTCCCTTTGAACTTTCGGAATTAACCGTCACGCAAATTCATGCAGCTTACCAAAAGGGGGAATACAGCAGTGAAAACCTCGTGCAAGCTTATCTTGACAGAATCTACAAGCTGAACGACACCATCAACGCCTTGACGACGATCAATCCTGAAGCTTTGGCAATCGCCAGGCAGCTAGACGAGGAATTTGCCAAAACCGGAAAACTGCGTCCCTTGCATGGAATCCCCATTATTGTAAAAGATAACATCAATACCAAAGGACTTCCCACCACAACCGGAGCGTTGGCATTGGCAGATTATATTCCCGTGGAGGATGCCTTTATCATCCAAAAGCTGGTTGCGGCCGGGGCCATCATCCTCGCCAAATCCAATATGGCGGAGTGGGCATTCAGCCCCATGCATTCCGAGAGTTCGACCGCAGGCACGACCCGAAATCCCTACAATCTTGACTTCGTCCCTGCCGGTTCGAGTGGAGGCACAGGAGCAGCGATCGCCGCAAATTTGGGTACGATCGGGTTGGGTACCGACACTGGCAATTCGATCCGCGGACCTTCTTCGCACAATGCGTTGGTGGGTTTCCGCACGACTTTAGGATTGGTGAGCCGATCGGCGATTGTTCCTCTTTACCTGCGGAATGACGTGGTTGGACCCATGACCCGCACTGTCGAAGATGCAGTTCGGGTATTGGAAATCACCGCCGGATACGATCCTGCTGATCCGTTGACGAAGTATTCCGAAGGGAAAATCCCCGAAAACTATTCGCAGTTTCTGGTAAAAGACGGGCTCAAAGGTGCCAGAATAGGAGTTTTCAGAACACTCAGTGAAAAGGATGTCGATCCGGAAATTTCTGCGCTTTTCGATCAGGCGTTGGCAGACATGGAATGGTTGGGAGCTGTGATCGTGGATTCGGTGGAAGTGGCAGATTTTGAGACGCTCAGACAAGATCAATGGTGCCCCGTTTTCCGGCAGGATCTGGAGACCTTTTTGGCTACTTACGTGAAACGGGATACGATGAAAACTCTCGAAGATGTGATCCGAGTGGGGACAAAATCAGACTATGCGAAGGATGGACTCGAAAGTTTTCGTGAAAGTAAATTGCCGGAAAATATGACCGAAGAATGCGGAGATCCCTATACGGATCTAAAGCGAATTGCTTTCCGCGAAGCGATCGAAAAAGTAATGGACTCGCTCGGTCTCGATGCGATCGTCTATCCCACCTGGAATAATAAACCTGCAAGAATCGAAGCCTTCCAAGCGGAATACAAAGGCGATAATTCGCAGATCATCGCACCTCATACCGGTCAACCCGCCTTTACAGTTCCGATGGGTTTTGCCTCCGGCAATCTTCCTGCCGGGCTTCAGTTTCTGGGCAGGATGTATTCCGAGCCTACCCTTATCCGACTGACTTTTTCCTACGAACAGGGAACGAAACATCGAAAAGCTCCGGATTTGAATTAGGCTTGGCTGGCAGGTATCGTCATTGCGAGAGTTTAGACGAAAGCTAAGGTGAGCAGGATCATTCAAACCCGAAGCAATCTGTTTAGTTAGGAATAAAATTCCTCGGCTGGCTCACGCGTGACGAGCGTGCATCCGTCATTGCGAGAGTTTAGACGAAAGCCAAAGCTTACAGGATGCTTCAAACCCGAAGCAATCTGTTTATTCGGAAATAAAATTCCTCCAAGGTCTGTGTCCCCACAGACCTTTAATTATTCATTAAAAAAATAAAAACCCCCCAATCCACATCCCCTGTTTTTGGCGACAAATCATTTATCGATTGAAATGAACCCGGCCAAAAAATCCATTTCACAACCTACCATTTTTCCAGGGGTTAAAACCCCTGGCTACCAATCTTATGTGCTGATGGGACAACTCTCGGCCAAGGTTAGACATCGTGCCATCGGCACGGTTGGTTGGTAGTAAATAGAATCAAATATGGTTGGGTTCGTTCCGTAGGAACGATTGGTGAAAAATTCCAATCCCCAAGGTATCTGTTCCCACAGACCTTTGAATATCTATTAAAAAACAATCCGCCTTTTCTGTTTTTCAAAGCATTTTTTATCTGGCAGGATTAACCTTGGAAACATGATTTTTATCATAGTTTAAATAATATTTAATCTCAAAATTTAAATAATTCTTTAGGAATAAAATGAGAGGAAATCCCTCATTAGAGGGGAAAAACTACTTCAGGATTGTATTTGAAATGGATTTTCTGCTTCTGATCAAAAGTATCGGTAAGTATGGTCTTTGTTTGTATTTAGGATTAAGCTTGGTTTAATTAATAATTTAAAGGAATCAGGTTCAAGCCGGATTCTGAGAATTTTTCAAATGGTCTAAGGTTGAGTCAAGTTTTTAGCTGAGTGAATTTCAAGTAGTAACTATAAGCTTTCTGGTTTATGATTTTTATACAGCTTGCCATCCTTTTAGTCTGCATTTTCGTCGGAGCCCGAATGTCCGGGATCGGATTGGGAGTGATGGGAATGATCGGTTTACTGGTCATGATTTTTGTTTTTGATTTGGTCCCTTCAGATCCTCCTCTCGAGGTAATGCTCATTATTATGAGTGTGGTGACCGCTGCGGCGGCTTTGCAGGCAGCGGGAGGGATGGAATACTTGGTGCAGGTGGCAGGAAAAATCCTCCGAAGCAATCCCAAACAGATCACTTTTCTGGGCCCGCTGATTACGTATGCGTTTGTCTTGTTTGCCGGCACGGCTCATATCTCTTACTCCATCATGCCGATCATCGCTGAGGTGGCGATCAAAAATAGAATCCGCCCGGAGCGCGCCATGAGCATGAGTGTGATCGGAGCCTATATGGCCATCACGGCAAGTCCGGTTTCTGCCGCTGCTGCGGCAATGCTCACTGTCCTTGCAGCATCTGGCATTTCCCTTTTTAACATTTTGATGGTCGCGATTCCCGCCACTCTTATTGGGATGTTTGCCGGGATTTTATTTGTCTGGAAGCGGGGCAAAGAACTCAGCGAGGATCCGGAATTTCTGGAAAGAATGAAAGATCCTGCTTTTGTCAAAAACCTGGAAGGAACCGATCAGGCCACAGCTCAGATTATTGCTCCCGGGGCAGTCAAATCGGTCATTATTTTCTCTTTGGCTGTGGCTTCAGTCGTTCTTTTTGGATCATTTCCTCAGCTTTTACCTGAATTTGGGAATAAAGAAGGGTTTCATCCGGGTTTCGCAGTGAATGACGCCGGGCATTTGCTGATGCCTTCCATGATTATGATGATCATGCTGGCGGCTACCGGATTGATCATACTTTTTGCCAATACTACTGCTTCGAAAGTCACGAAAGCAAGTCTTTTCATATCTGCCGGACAGGCCACCATTGCGGTCTTTGGAGTGGTTTGGATGAGCAGCACCTTCATGGACAATAATTTTGCTGTGATTCAGGAGACTTTGGGAAGCCTCGTTGCTTCTTACCCTTGGTCATTTGCCATTGCGCTTTTTATTCTGAGCATGCTGCTGTACAGTCAGGCCTCGACAGCTAAAGCCCTCATGCCATTGGGACTTTCATTGGGATTGCCTCCGGCTTACCTCATTGGGATTTTTCCTGCCTGCAATGGGCACTTCTTTATTCCGGGCTATCCTACACTCTTGATGGCCATTGAATTTGACCGGACTGGCACTACCCGGATCGGGAAATACGTACTCAACCACAGCTTTATGCTCCCGGGCCTGATCACCACTTCGGTCTCCGTGATAGCAGGACTTTTACTTCAGTCATTTTTACTTTAATCGATAAAAACAACAAACACAAACTCAAAAAACACTCAGCAAAACTAAAATAATACGAACATGAAAAAGTTACTTTCCATTTTAGCATTCCTGGTCTTGACCTCACAAGTCTATGCCCAGGCACAATTACCAAGGGTAATAATTTTAGCTACAGGCGGAACCATCGCAGGAGCAGGTGCATCTGCAGACAGGGCCGGATATACTGCAGGAAAAATTCCGATTGACGACCTGATAGGAACCATTCCTTCGGTGAAGAAAATTGCCAATATCTCAGGTGAGCAGATTGCATCAGTTGGCAGCCAGGATATGACGATTGAAATCTGGAAAAAACTGGCGATTCGTGCCAATGAAATTTTTGCAAAAAATGAAGCAGATGCTATTGTAGTCACACACGGTACCGACACGCAGGAGGAAACTGCTTACTTCCTCGACCTCGTCATTCCTTCAGACAAACCAGTTGTATTGACAGGCTCAATGCGTCCTGCAACAGCAATCAGTGCAGACGGACCCAAAAATCTTTATGATGCGATCACCGTCGCTATTAATCCGGCAAGCAAAGGACGAGGTGTTTTGGTCAGCTTCAACGAAGGCATCTACGATGCAAGAGAAGTAATGAAGATGAGTACAACCAAAACAGATGCTTTTGGATCTCCCAATACCGGTCCGGTTGGCCAGGCTTATGATGGCAGAGTGGAATATTATTCATCAGCCGTACGCGAAGTAAATCCTCCAAAACCAATTGTGCTGACTGCCGATACCCAATTGCCTCGAGTTGATATAGTGTACATGTACGCAGATGCACCTGCTGATCAAATTGATATGCTGATCAGCAAAAAAGTGGCAGGAATAGTCATTGCCGGTGTAGGAAATGGAAATTTCAACAAAGCCTATATGGATGCAGTGAAGAGAGCAGTGGCAGCGGGAATTATTGTTTGCCGGGCAAGCCGTGCCCCTTCAGGTCGGGTAGTGCTTCATGATGAGATTAACGATGACGAATTGGGGACCATCGTATCTGATGACCTCACTCCTCAGAAAGCCAGAGTATTACTAATGCTGGCCCTTACCAGAACAAAGGATAAAAAACAGCTTCAGGAGGTCTTCTTCACTTATTAAGTTTTGAACTGATACCGAATTCAATTGCGCCTGGGTACAACATCCGGGCGCAATTTACCCAGGACCACTCGATCTATTTTTCAGGTTAACGACAAAAAAATGAACAAACTCAGATTTATAAAAATAATGCCGTTGCTGATGCTGATAAGCTTTCAGTGCGCACATGCTCAACAAACCCGTACAGAAAAAGACTTGCTGGGCGAAAAGCAAATTCCTTTTGATGCCTATTACGGTGTTCAAACCCTTCGGGCCTTGGAGAATTTCCCGATCAGCGGGGTAAATACAAATTTCTATCCTGATTATGTAAAGGCCTATGCCATCGTAAAACTCGCCGCTGCACGTGCCAACACGGAAGTGGGAAGAATGAAGCCTGAAAGAATGGCTGCCATTGAGAAAGCCTGTCAGGCGGTGATCGATGGAAAATACCATGACCAGTTTCTGACAGACATGTATCAGGGAGGCGCAGGAACCTCAGCCAATATGAATGCCAATGAAGTGCTGGCAAATATTGCTCTCGAAATGAGCGGTCACAAAAAAGGGGAATATCAGTTTATCGAACCTCATGATGACCTCAACATGGGTCAGTCCACAAACGATGTGTACCCTACGGCCATTCACATCGCCTTGCTTTTGCACAATGACAAAGTGGTGAAAGAAGCGGAGTTACTTGCCCAGGCTTTTCACAAAAAAGGAGAAGAATTCAAAAATCTGGTGAAGATGGGCCGAACCGAAGGTCAGGATGCAGTGCCGATGACAATGGGTCAAGAGTTTCACGCCTTTGGTTCTCAGATTGATGCTGCCATTGAGGCGCTTCGCAAATCTGAAACCTACTTATACGAGGTGAACATGGGCGCCACAGCCATTGGCACCGGATTGACAGCAAGCCCGGGTTACGCTGAAAAATGCGTGGCACAACTCGCAAAAATCACCGGCAAACCCATCGTGGGACCAAAAGATCTGATCGCAGCGACCAGCAGCATGCAGGGATTTGTGATGTTTTCCTCCGCTTATAAAAACCTGGCAGTTACCCTCTCCAAAATCAGCAGCGATTTGATTTTCCTTGCTTCCGGACCACGCAATGGAATTTTTGAAATCAATCTGCCTGCCCTTCAGCCGGGCTCTTCCATCATGCCAGGCAAAGTAAATCCCGTAATGCCTGAGGTGATGAATCAGGTATGCTACAAAGTAATGGGCAACGATGCCACAGTCACTATTGCATCACGTGACGGCCTGCTGCAATTGAATGCATACGAGCCGGTGGTAGCCACTTCCATCTTTGAATCTCAGGCGCTTTTCTTCAAGGTGATGCCTTTGTTTCGTCAAAACTGTATCGATGGAATTACCGCTAACGAAGAAGTTTTGGAGCGATATCTGGAAACCACGATCGGAATTGTAACCGCCCTGAATCCTGTTCTCGGATACGAGAAAACAACTGAACTGGCGAAAGAAGCTTTGGAAAGTGGCAAGGGTATCCTTGAACTTATCCGTGAGAAAAAGTTACTGACTGAAGACCAGATCAAGAAGCTTTTGGATCCGGCAGCCTTAACCGGCCAAAAACAGTAATGCCAAATTGAACGGGTTTAATTGACTCATTAATTGACTTTGTAAATGATGTAAATGATACAAATATGAAATCATTAAAATCTTTAAAATGGATTCTATTGTTTCTGATGCTGCCTTCTCTTGTGTGTGCGCAAAAACAAGAGCGACAAGTGGGTGACACCACCTACTACAAAACGCTGATTCCGGAGACTAAGCAGGGCTTGCTAAAGAATATGAGCATGATTGCCAATATGAACTTTGCCTTTCGAAATGAATTTGTAGACGGAGAATACACCCAATCCAGATTCAGAAATGAGCAGTTTCGATTGGAGATCCGGGGTAACGTGACAGACAAAGTTTACTTCCGATTCCGCGATCGCTATACAAGAGCTCAAACCTCTGAGTCGATTGATAATATCAGTCGCTCGGTCGATTTGGCCTATATCCGAGTTGCTCTTTCAGACAAATGGACTGTATCTGCCGGTAAGATGTGTGCCGACTGGGGAGCGTGGGAATTTGACTGGAACCCGATCGATATATATGAGTATTCCGATATCGTAGAGTATGCGGACAACTTCCTTACCGGAGTGGGATTTACCTACACGCCAAGTCCTAAAAATCAGTGGACCCTTCAGGTATTGGATTCCAGAACCAAATCTTTTGATGAATTGTACGGAGCGCAACCCAATTATACAGAGTCAAAAGCACCGTTAGCATTTGTTGCTAACTGGCGAGGTGTCCTATTGGATGGTAAAATAAAAACCATCTGGTCTTACTCACTTTTCAATGAAGCTCAAAACATCGATGGATCAAGCGCCAACATGAATTACATCGCATTGGGTACTGAATTCAACCTTACTGATAAATTCAGCTTCATCTACGATTTCAAGTGGAGTGATGAAGAACTGGACAGAACGACCATTGTCAGTGAAACAATTCCGAATGACCTGTTCGCATTTTCCGTTTCGAATGCTGAGTACATTGGTCATTGGACACATTTTCGCTACCGGGTAAGTCCAAAAGTCAATCTGACTATGATCGCCATGCTTGACGTTGCCAATTGGAAAAACAGCTTTAACGATCCTGAAAATGTAACAGGCGAAGAGCATATCCGCAATGCATGGGGATTTATTCCTGCTGTAGAATATTACCCATGGAGTGATTTGAACATGAAGTTCTTTGCAAACTGGGTAGGAAGGAGATATGATTATTCTGATTATTCTCAGGAGAGATTTGGAGCCCAAGATTATACTACAGGAAGATTTACAGTTGGCTTTATCTCGCCACTTGCCATCTTCTAATTGATTAATTGGAATATCCGCCATTCTGCCAGTAATGGAATTTAGGTTTTCGAGTGGTGCGGATATCCGTCCACTGACCACGGACGACAGTCAACAGCAGGTGAACTCGATCTTCAAACCCTCTTTTATTTGGTTATTGGCAATAAAGCGGTTAATCAGATTGATCAATATGAATATCCTTATTAGAACCCAAAGCAAAAAAATATTGGCTTGGAGTTCTAATCGGGTTGCTGTCGACTGTGGACTGTGGACGATTTTATTCAAGATTCAGTTCACTCATACGTACTACTCCTTCCAAACTTTTTAAAGAAATGTATCTGAGTTTTCAGGATCGGTTGAATAAAGTTTTCAGATCGTTGGGATTTGCCTTAGGGTTGATTCTGACGATCATTTTTTATTCATCCACTGCGAAAGCTCAAGACACTACAAAAGTGGTCGTTCCGGATGGCACGATGGGGGAATTATTGGATCCTATCGATTCACTGGAAAAAAAGAAATTCCCCAAAAACCTCAATATTTTCACTGGCCGATTTTCCAGTTTTCGGGCTGGAGTTGGTTTTCTGTATGAATATGCGGGATTTTCGCAAGAGGCAACCGCAAAACAGCAGATGGATTCAGCTGGAGTTGTGGCAGAAAACCAGTTTAAAGTCAGAGATTTTCGAATTTTTGCAAGCGGGCAATTGACCACAAAGCGGATCATTTCCTGGAAAATAGGCCTGATGTACGATGGTCCCAACAGGGAATGGCTCATGCGTGAGTCCGGTGTTACGATTGGTATTCCGGAGATTTCAGGGCACATTTTCGTCGGGAGAACCAAAGAAGGATACTCGCTCAACAAAGTCATGAACGGGTATGCCGGCTGGACGCTTGAGCGTCAAATGGCACTGGATGTGATTCCGATTCTTGCTGATGGTATCAAATGGATTGGATTCTGGCCTGAGAAAAGGATTGTTTGGAATGTGGGGATTTTCGACAATCTCCTGTCTAAGAATCAGTCTTTTTCCACTTACAACTGGCAAACTGCAGCCAGAGTAGGTTGGCTTCCGATCTTTCTTCCGGAAGAAAAAAAGCAACTTCATTTGGGAGTGAGCTACCGATACGGAAAAGTAGAATCCGGAGAAATTCGAGTTCGATCACGTCCTGAATCCAATCCTGCTCCCTTTTTTATCGATACTGAAAATTTCAATTCAGATCATTCCAATCACTTTGGCACCGAGATATACTATACCAATGGTCCCCTGATGATTGGTTCGGAATATCACTGGCATAAATTCAGTTCCCCGGAAAAGGGCAATCCACTATTTCATGGAGGAGACATCGCTATCAGTTACATTTTCACAGGTGCATCCCGGCCCTACAGTACAGTCAGCGGAGTTTACTCTTTTGTTCCGGTGGAAAAGTCCATTTTCCAAGGTGGATGGGGAGAGCTCGAAGGATTGCTTCGTGTCTCAAGTCTCGACCTCAACGGCGGTCAGATCACCGGTGGAAATTTCTGGAGAATCACTCCGATGATCAACTGGTACATGACCAAATACTTGAGGCTTGAAGTGGCGTATGGGTATGGAGTGTTGGACAGGTTCCAACTCAAAGGCGCTACTCATTTTTTCCAAACCCGTATTCAGTTTGCAATTCTGTAAGGTAAAAAGGAATTTCTGCCTGTTCGTGCCCATCACACCGCTGGGTGGTCATTTACTCCGCCTAGTTATAGCAAAGTGTTTGACTTGGTGAAGATTGCATCTACGCTTTTCTATTTTTAGGATCCCGTACAGCTTATCGGGAGTAATTACACACATTTATTTTTTCAGGAATAGAAATCCCAACGAAGTGAGCTTTTTTTAAAACCATTTCACATATATAAGGAACCCCGAACAGTGATTCGTATTTAATAGCAAATTCCCTTGAAAGATGATAGGAACTAACATTTCGAATTAGAGAAAAATAGTTATAGGATTATTTTCTAACTGATTCTTAGTTAAGTATAACTTTCAAATAATATTTTTTACATTTCATAATGGACAAAAAGCATTAAGTCACTCATGGGGGAGGGAAATCTTAATTTTTAAAGTCCTTTTTTAATTAACTCTTTTCACACTTAAATTTTACAATCTATGATCAACCTTAAAAAACTCAACAAAATTGGATTGGGGATTTTCGCCCTATCATTTTTACTGCTTACGGCTTGCGAGCTGGAGCCAAGTAATAAAATAGATCCAGCGGCTTCAGAAGTACTGTCGGCCGATGCAAAAAACAAACTTTCTTTGCTCGATTTATCGAGAATACCTGAAGGATTTGAAACCAGAATTGATCCAACACTCAACTTAGGATCAGAAGTAGCCAGGCAGCTAAATTTAAGAATTCAAACAGATCCTTATTTCCGGGAATTGGTGAGAATAGCAGCAAGTGAAGTGGTATCATCACAATGTAGTAGCACTGAACTTAACGCTTGGCTAGATGAAGAACTGGAAGGCTGGGATGAGGTTATTGATATTTATGGTAATACCGTATTTGACTATGCAATTGGAGTTGGTATGCTGGATTTCCCTACTTATGATGCCCTTCTTTTTGAAAACAGTTCTGAAGGCCAATATTTCGGAAAGGATGGAGAGCATACCCAAACTTTAATTAAGACATTTAAAGATTTGAAACGTTTTTCGGATATTTCCTCAGATGACATGGTAATGGTAGCCATGCATGGAAATATGTTATTGGATAGAGAGAAGGTAATTCGAATTGATAAAATTCTCTACAATGATGATCAAGCTTCTGCCGAATATTGGGCTGACCTAACTCTGGCATTATTGGCTAACGTTCCTCAATATAGAAATGGAGACCACCCGATCTTTACTTTCAATGCCTTTGCTCAAACCAGCTTTAATTTCGATGGAAATGTAATTCCAAGGAAGATCGTAATGGGTGATGGTATTATGGAGGCTTATACCGGATTAGGTTTTGACGACGTAGCGCCACAAGCAATATTGGCGCATGAATTTGGACATCAAATGCAATTTGAATTAGGTGTATTTGATATTCCTTTTTCTGGAGATCCAGCTGAAAACACCAGACGAACTGAACTGATGGCTGATGCGTATTCTGCATACTACCTTTCTCATGCTCGCGGTGCCGCCATGCAATGGAAAAGAGTTAGACAGTTTCTTGCAGTATTTTTCAATATCGGTGATTGTGGATTTTCAAGTCCGGGTCATCATGGCACCCCAATTCAAAGAATGGCTGCTGCTGACTGGGGCTATAAACTTGCAGACGCTGCAAAAAAACAAGGTAAGATCTTGACTAGTCAAGAATTTGTTACTCTTTTTGATGCGCAGTTACCAAGTCTAGTGGATTAATAAAATAGCTAAACAGTTCAATTTTAAAATTTATCCCCTCTAAAAAGCGTAGTATATTACTACGCTTTTTTTATTTGTATTCGCTTGTTTGCTCATCTAGGTGTAGTCACCTACTTCACTTTATATTTTATCAGGATTTGCAATTCCATTTCTCAAAGTGGAATAGTAGATGGAAGGGAAATAGAAAAGCTATCCCAAATGATTGTCTAGGAATAGATTAACCGGGCATTTCGTTGAATTTTTTATAAATTCAGTATTCCCACTTCCAGACCAATTAGATCATGAAATCATTTTTAAAAGTCGGTCTCCTACTATTTTTCCTGAAAATATCCCTTCAAGGATACTGCCAAACAGCTGGACTTTGGACAGAAAAAGACAGGATGTATCTGGTTGATAACCTCCAGCGCTCAAAGTTTGAAATAATCAAGGAATCCAAAGATCTAACCCCTCAGCAATGGGCTTTCAAGGAAGACTCTACTAAATGGTCTATTGGACAGGTATTGGAACATCTTGGTTTGTACGAAAGAATTTTTGCACAGGAAGCGGATATTATGCTTAGCATTCCTGCAGATCAAATGCTCGACAGTCTATCAAAACCTGACTCTACTTATCTCAATTGGATGGGTGACCCAAGTCCTCATAAATCGGAATGGAATGCTGAACCATTAGGCCTTATGAAGGGTGAGGACAATTTGAAGTTTTTCTTATTTGGCAGGGACCACATCATTGAGTTCATCAGCAACACTACTTATGATCTCAAATCACACTTTACTTTTCGGTGGGGAGAGGAAAAAAGGAGAAGTATCCATTCGCTGATGGTTGTTCATTTTGCTCATACAGACAGGCATTTGAGACAAATTCTCCGAATCAAAGGATCAAAAGATTTTCCGGAATGAAGAATACCCCTTTGAGCAATCAGAGAGGTTAGGTCCTATTTGATTAAGGTTTGCTCCCTGATAATAAGTGTGGCATTAGCCGCACCTATTTAATTTTTCAGTGATTTGAAATTTCCAAACTTGGATTCTTCCTCGTCTGTATATCCAGCCTTCCAAAATACTTATTTCATACCAGTAGGGAGGCTGCACCGTCGCTGCCAAAATGATATCCATTTGGGACAAGATCGGTCATAAAAGGGAGTATTAGGTCTCAACAGAAGCCAAAAACCCAAAAATCCACCAAAAAAAATTGAATTCTGACTGAAAAATACCCTGTATAGGGTATTTTTCAGAAGTTTCTTTCTGATACATTTGGTGCAAGCGGGGGCTTAAGTGAACACTTTTCACCAACTAGAATTCTTTAATAGAAAAGTTCTTTTTGATTAAGGTATAAATTGTTTTAAATGGGTGTAGCGGTTTGCTACACCTTTTTATTTGCCCAAAAATCAACAGAAGAAAATGGCTATTCAATCACTCCGCTGTAAGAAATCGCATCCCGATCAGTGCTGGTGATTCGCATCGTAGCATATCCGCTCCCTGTGACAGACAAGAAGATTTTCACTATTTGACTCACATCTGAGGGGATGATTGTGATGTCCCAGCCGCCTTTCTTTTTTGGTTTTATGGAGTATTCAAATGCCTTTGAAGTGAATTTGATACCACCATCCGAACCACCATAGCCACCGCTGAATGCCCTGCCATAATAAGGAAGTTCGCTGGTAATTTCCTCTGGAGACACATTCATTTGATATCCGGATGTCAGTTGGATCACTCCGCCTTTGGAAGGAGTGGCAGATTGAGCTTGAAAGATAAACTTGCCACTTTCTATCGCTACCTGAATATGCTGAGAAGCTTCTTCCTGCTTCTTCTTTTTTGAATCCTGAGCGTGAAGATTTACGCTGATAAAACCGAAAAATATTGTGAAGATTAAGATGTAATTTTTCATGGTGAGGTTGTTTTGGACGGTTGTGTTTAATCCTCTTTTTTAATTCTTCCTACCTTATCAAACTTACAGTTTTGAACGTACAAATTTCATGACAAATGTCAAGAGAGATTTTGATTCCCAGGTGTTACAATAAGCGTAAAATTGTAAGTTTTGATCAATAAGTTTTGCCTAAATATGATTTTGATCATTTTATTGAATTTTCCTACCACTTACATTTGATTTCATTATCTCATTAAACGATTCAAACACAGATTTTATGAAACGCAGCATACTTTTAAGTTTTGTCTTGGTTTTGATTTTCACCAGTTCTTATTCGCAGGTTTTTTCCAACAAGGAAGTCGGAAAGAAGAATGAGCGGGTCATAGACAGTCTCAAAGCGGCCGAATATCCTTATGCCCTGCCGATTTGGGGGGATAAGGCCACCGGGATGGGCTTTAATCTTCCTTATTCTGCAGGATTGAGTGTTCAGTATTTTTGGCAAGAATCAGACCTGATCATTGAAAATTTGATGATTGGATTCAATAACAGCCAACAAGTCAATGTCGATGAGCTGATTCGATTCAATAATGCTTTGGCTACTGCAAGTGCATTTACCATAAGACCAGATGTCTGGGTATTCCCATTCCTGAATGTCTATGGAATCTTGGGTAAGTCACAAGCCTCCACTCAAATCGGTGCAGGACTTTGGCTGCCAGACGGTGAAAATAATTATACTGAGGTGCTTACTTTCGATACACAAGTAGATTTCAATGCCACGACATTCGGATTGGGTATGACTCCAACCATCGGAATCGGTGGTGGATTTTTGGCCTTAGATCTCAACGTGAGCTGGACCGACATACCACAACTTTCGAAGCCTGCTCAAACATTTGTATTTGGTCCCAGATTCGGCAAAAATTTCAACCTCAAAAAACCGGGAAGGGCTGTGGCTGTTTGGGTTGGAGGATTTAGAGTTCATTTGAATTCGGAAACCGATGGATCTGTTCTTTTGAGCGAAGTATTCCCTCCGGGAACTCTGGGAGGAAGAGTGGATGAAGGATTAGCAAAAGTAGATAATGCCTACAATCAGGTGGATTCCTGGTGGACCGGGCTAAGTCAGGCCGAACAAAACAATCCCATCAACAAGGCTAAATATGATAAAGCAAATCAGGTATTAGGCCAGGCAAGCGCCTTATTGGTAGCGGCTGATGGCGCAATAAATACCATCGAAAGTTCGTCGGTTCAATATTCCATGGATAAGCGTCCAGCAGACATGTGGAACTTCATAGTTGGAGGTCAGTACCAATTCAGCAAGCATTTCATGATTCGTGGAGAATATGGCTTTTTGGGCTCTAGACAACAATTTATGACTGGACTCCAATATCGATTTGGGCTTTAATAGATGTCGTAGGATAGAATCAAAACAGTACTCAAAGAAACAAAAACAGCCGTTATGAAAATGACGGCTGTTTTTGTTTAAGTAGTTCAGAACTTTATTGGGTAATCACATTTCCTTTTGCATCCAGGATCAAACTGACTTCGGCTTCTGCCTTTTGCAAACGGACATTGTATATAATCTTGCCTTCCTTTTCACCAAAAGATACGCGAGTGATCGTGTAGTCGATGTATTCTTTCAGAAGCTTTGCTTCTATTTCCGCAGGAAGTTTATCCTCGTATGAGATCGTGTTTGAGTGATATTTCTCAGGAACAGCCTCAGCTCTCAGCTCCAAAAATACATTAGGTCCATCTCCATTTTTGGTCAACTGGAATGAATCGTAAAGCTCACCAATTGCGGTATAGGATTCGAATAAGAGCTTGTCGCCTTCCACAGTAACCACCTGGAAAAGCTGAGTATTCTCTCCGATACGGTCTCTTTCTCCGCCTTTCGCAGTCCAGTCATCTCCGATCGTGTACATTTTCCCTCCGCTTACCGATACGACATAGACTGTTCCTGTTTGGTCTCGCATGTTGATGCCATCCATGACATTGTCTCCAGGAGAAACTCTCCCTCTGGCGTAGGCATGATCATGTCCCTGAAGGGCAAGATCCACTTTGTACTTGTCAAAAATGGGTCTCCAAAGATCTCTCAGTTTGGCATTATCCCGGCCATTAGAAGCCGAAAACAACGGGTGATGATAAACTGCGATGATCCATTTTTGGGTGGTATTTTTCAAAATTTCCTCAAGCCAAACCGTCTGTCTCTCCACCTCCACATTGCTATTCAACGTGATGATGCGGACATCTTGATAATCCATGTAATAGACTGTCTCTTCCAATCCTTCGGGGCCATTGGCCGGAAGTGTAAACTGGGGTTGCCACTGCACAGAAAGACTCCTCTGTCCCAGCTTTGTTTCTTCTGCATTTTTCGCTCGGTATTCGTGGTTACCGGGAGTAGGCAGCGAAGGGATCATGCTATGTATAAATCCACCTGCGGTAAACCACTCGTGCCACTGCTGTTCTGTGTGTGCATTGTTGATCAGGTCACCGGCATGGACGAAGAACTTGGCTTCCGGTGCGGTCTTGAATCCTTCCCTGATGACTCTGGACCAAAGTTCAAGCACGTAATTTTGGGCATCGCCCACGTAGAGGAAGGAAAACTTCTCATCCTTATTTTCGGAGGCAGTTTCAAACTGAAACCATTCGCTCCATCTCTCTCCATCCCCAACTCGGTAACCATAGACTGTACTTGGCTCGAGATCTTTGAACTCTACAGAATGGTAGTGCGCTTTTACATTCGCACCTTCCAAGGAGTCCGCATCCAAGAGCTCGGTTTTTGCCTCGATTGTTTTACCATTTCTCCAAAACTTGGGAGCAGCTGTGGCAACGGCAATCTCTGCAAACGCGACCTTGATATCGGTGTTTGTTCTCCAAGTAGCATTGACTTGGCGGGCTGGATTTTGTCCGAAGTTGATGATTATCCTGTCCGGATATTCTGTTGGCTTGCTCCATTCTACGCCAAACTTTGGCTCTTTGTAAACTCTGACTTCCTGGGCACTGACTTTGAAAGCCAGGCCGAGGAAGCAGATGAAAATTACTAATCGTGTTTTGATCACTTTGTTTTGGGTTAGAAATTCAATGAAAATCCTAAGAAGTATGATGCCCCGAAAGTCTGATAGCTGTCATATCTGCTTGTTACGCCCTGAAATTCTTGCTCAGGAGCATTATTCAAGTTTCTTGCTTGTGCAAGAATTTTAACTTTCTTGGATGGGAAGGTATAGGCACCGGTGATATCCAATCCTGTTCGTCCAGACTCATAAACGTCGAAATCAGCTTCTGTAATGGATGGATTTGCTTCAATCGCTTGTCTGACAAAACTGTCCGCAGTGCTTCTTGGAAGAACGAGGAAGTCGCTTCTGTGTGTTACTGCAACTCTAAACTCCCATCCATTCCTTTGAAAATAAGGAATAATATTATAAGTCAATTCCGGCTGACGGAGTAATCTCAATTTTTCCTCTTCACGGCCTGGATATTCAGCTTCCGACTTGATATAGGCAGCATTTGCAGTGATTCCAAAACCGCTCCAGAATCCAGAAAGGAACGTAAATGATTGATCAAAACTACCTTCGACACCTCTGATTTTTGCAGTGTTTAAGTTGACAAATTGGGTAAATCTCAACTCGTCAAAAACTTGTCCTGCAAACTCCACATTGTTTTCAGTGTATTGATTTCTGAAGATTTGATTCTCGATATTCTTGAAGAAAACCCCACCCGAAATCAAACCTCCACTTTTCAGATAATACTCCAAAGAGAAATCATAGTTGGTAGACAAGTAAGGCAAAAGATCAGGATTAGCACCTTCGAAAGTACCTGTAACAGTCCCATCTGCATTATTCTCATTTATATTCAGCTCCGAAGTACCGGCCAACTGGTCATAGTTTGCTCTGCCCAATGTAGTGGTCCAGGCAGCACGACCAACAAAATCCTCAGTCAAATTGAATCTCAAGTTTAAGCTGGGTAGCCAGTTTGTGTAGTTATTTTCAAATTCCAATGCCTCAAAACCATCTCCTGAATCAACAAATGGAGCGGAAACAGTACTGGTATTTTCTACTCTGACACCACCCACGATTTGGACAAATTTGGTATCCACCACTCCCATCAGATATGCGGCAGTCACTGTCTCACGATAGTTGATATCGTCTGCATAGATTTCCTCATCTGTAGCATCTTGTCTAAAGAAAATTCTATCTGTATTATTTCTGTTTGCAGGAATTGCAAAGAAATCTCTGAATCCTTCCGCATCTCCGGAGACATAAGGCTGAGTATTTCCAACAGGAACTTTTGGAGGGTCAATGGCAAATTCAGTCAATTTATACCGATTGGGTGCTTTTCCTCCACCTTGCTTATCGTCATCATACGCATCTCTGGAGCGATCTACTGCCTTATCTCTGGAGCGAACTCTTCCTCCCATTTTCAGGTATGCAGGTACTTTTGAAGTCAAATTGAAATTATACTTAAAGTCAGCAGACGCTTCGTACATGTCTTCTCTGACCGTATTATCATTCCTGAAATTCAGGTTTCTCAGGAAATACAAATCAGTATTGGATGCTGTTTCAAGATTCAGAGGAAGGATATCGAAAAAGAAAGGAGTCAGGTCATATTTTGCAGCCAAAAGTGGCTCCGTTGCTCTGTCATTTTCAAAAGTCCCGTCAATGCTGTTCTCATTTTGATCAGCTCTTGAATAGGTAGCATTTAAATTCATCAACAATCTTCCGAATCTGTTTTCAGAACCCAGGTTAAAACTGTAAAGGTCCTGCTTATTGTCTGCACTGCTCAAATCAAGCTCGCCGGATCCGGCCTCAAACGTACCAGAAGTTGGGGTTTGATTGACTAGTTTACCAACCCCGGCTACCGTCAATTCAAACTCATTGTTAAAGTTGGTTTCGTCATTATGGGTGTAAAGCGAGCGAAAGTAATATTTCGAATTACTTGAAGGCCTGTATTCCAAATCGGCATTGAAGCCATATCTTTTTCTGGAATTAGATTCGTACTGGATCTCAATTTCATTTGGACCTAAGTAACCAGGCGTCTTAACTCCACTTGGATCGGTTCCCTGAAGCAACTGCCATCTATCAGGGTCCAAAATATTCTGAGCAAAGTCTCTAGAGAAATAATTGGCAGCTACTACTACTCCGAATTTTTCTCCTTCTCCGAATCTCTTACCTGTCGTAAGTGCCAATCTGGACTGGAAGCCCTGATTTCCATAGTCTACTTGCTGATCGGTGAAAAGTCCATCGACAGAAGCTACTAAAAACTGAGGATTTACCCGATCAAATGCACTGATCGTATTGATATTGACACTTCCTCCGATGGCAGTAGCTTCCATATCCGGAGTCACTGTTTTCATCACTTCAATACTTCCGATCATTTCGATAGGAAGCAGATTGAGCGGAGTCTCTCTTCCCGTAGAAGTTGAAGCAAGGTTGCCACCATTCAAACTCACGTTCACAAGGGATGGCTGGATACCACGGATTGAGATAAATCTGCCTTCTCCTGCATCAGTTTCGATAGATACACCAGCCACTCGCTGAGTCGCTTCGGCCACGTTGATATCCGGAAGTCTTCCAAGATCATTTGTGGAAATGACATCTCTTTGGTTTTCCGCAATCTTTTTGGAGTTAATTGAGGTCAACTGACTTTTCCTAAGGCCAGTTACCACCACTTCATCCAATGTTGAAGATACCGAGAGCAATTGGACGTTTTGGAGCAATGTTTCTCCTTTGACTACTGTTACGTTGACTTCAAGATTCTGAAATCCCAGATAGCTAAAAACGAGAGTTTGTTCTCCTTCTGAAGCAGTTGAAATAACATAAGAACCATCAGTTCCGGTCACTGCTCCTATTGAGGTTCCTTTGATCATCACTGTAGCACCGATCAGGGGTTCCTTCCCTCTTTCGTCTGATACAGTTCCTCGAATCAGTCCGCTTTGGGCAAAAACGGCTAAACTCGATGTAAGCAAGATTCCAAAGACGAGCAGGAATTTGCTAAATAAGTTTGTAGAAATGCGCATAGATAAGTTGTTTGGTTTTCGACAAAAGTATCTGCGCGAAATGTTGTAGCGATTAAGAGAATTTTAAGGATTTGCTATTCAAACCCATCTAAACGTTATCATTTAAGTCACAAAAATCCAGGATCCCAAAGGCCCAATAACATTATTTTAACAGCAGAAATTGATCAATCGGAGTTTAATTCATATTCTCTAAAAAGCTTTCATTTTAACTTAACCTTAAAAAAATCAGGATCTACTCCTTCTAATAGTCCTGATAAAAAAAGGCAAAAGCTGCTGGTGGTTAATTGGTAAAAAGATCGATGGATTTTTTTTTGACTACTTATTTTAACTTTAAAATATCCCTTGCCAAATCTTCCCAACGATAAATCTGGAAAGTTTTATCATCAGACATTGCTATGAAAAGCCCGTGGGGAAAATTAGAACCCAGTGAAACACTGGTTACTTCGGATCCATCGCTCGAGATTGTACTCAAGGGAATTTTGGCAATTAATTCATGCTGATGAGGATTGGATGCTGACCCTTCTCTCGGGAAAACATGGAAGAAGTTTGCTCCCTGATCTGATACCAAAATATAGCCAGTAGATTCATCTAACTTATAAATTGAAATCCCTTCGTGATCCTCGGTAAATCCTTCCTGCCCAAAAAATGCTAACTCTTCATTCCCCATTTCTGGCTCTGCATAATACTTTCTGACACCGGCTCCTTCGTCTGAGTAGTAGATATAGCCCAACTCTGCATCAACGGCAATCGCCTCTATTTCATTTTTTGCAGAGTAGTTGCCAAACTTTCGGACCAAGTCCAGTTTGATAAGTCCACTCTCCGATGACATTTCATATTGCCAAAGGTAACTTCCATCTGTTGGTCCATTTTTTCGCCCTGCGATTATATAAGTTTTGCCGGTTTTAGGACTTTGATAAACCGCCACCCCCATCAGATCTTTAAACTCTGGCCCTGTTTCATCCAGATAAACTTCAATTCCACCCGGATTCAATTCCTTCATATCCGGAAGTGAGTAAAACCGAAGTTTAGAAGTCATCCGCTCTCCGGTGACGGCAAAGTCCACCGTATCATTGCCCATCAAAAATCCATATCCGATATCCACATTATTAGGTCGCTGGAGATTTTTGACTGTGAGCGAGTCAATGGCTTTCCCTTCCAGATTAAAGACGAATAAAGCCCCATCCGCATTTTTATCTGTACCGATTATGAGACTTTTAGAGGAATCTTCAGGATTGATCCAAATGGCAGGATCATCCGAATCGTGAATGACTGAATCTGTTAATAGTATCGGTTTGATGATCGCATCAGAGGAATTTACAGCTTCTTCAGATTCGGGATTTTTGGGCGAACAAGAAAATGCTCCTAAAAACAGAAACAAAAAGGTGAATTTTAACAAGTCGTCTTTCATTCTTTAGTGGCCTAATTTTCCGCAAACATAGATGGAAGCCACAAGAAATTGCTTGTTACCATTTTATTAAATTGAGAGATTTATGTTAAAAAATAATTTGCTTTCAAGCTTCAAAAAGGATTCAAACCAAACCTCCATTCAACTATTCTGAAATTTGCCAGATCTCACTTTGGTTAATTTGCCCGAAATTATTCTATTCGACATCGAGCCCGATTTCATCATGTTTTTTGCTCAATTCCGAATTAATGGTAACTTATTGTCTGTCAAACCAATTTTTATTTTTACCACCAAGAATCCCCAAAAAGTACATTGTTCATCTAACCTGAAGCAATCCCATTTTCCCAAGCCAACCCAAGAAAGCTGTTTGCAAAATCGGGTAGTTGTTCCATGGATTCGGGATTTGCGGTTCTTGTTTCTTGACCTTTTTGAATAAATAAAACCACAAAATTCGCAACGAGCAAATGGGTAAAAAATCAAATCTAAACCACCTCAATGAGGAAAAAGACCGAGAAAGGCAATTATTCAATTCTGGCAAAAAAACCAAAAATTCTCCCAGTGGCAAAAACTGGCGTTCCTATTTCAAGGAGTTCTTCATGCTTTTTCTTGCGGTCTTTTGTGGATTCCTGGCGGAAAACTATCGCGAGACCCTGAGCAACACAAAAATTGAGAAAGATTACATCGTATCTATGATTCAGGATTTGCAGGCGGATACTTCAAACCTACACCGGTATATCAACATCAGAAAAGAAAAGAGGGAAATGATGGATTCTTTGACTCTTCTCCTTACTACCGGTGGGCACAAGCAGTCCGGAAATGCTACCTATTATTTTGCGCGTCATGTTTTCAACGGGGATCCTTTTGTCCAAACCGACGGAACCATTCTGCAATTGAAGAATGCAGGGAATCTCCGGTTTATCAAGAAAAGGAATGTCGTAAGTGCCCTTCTCAATTATGAGAAAAAGGTGAAAGAACTAGCTGAATGGGACGAAACTGATGCCAGAATGAGAACGACCTTCCGTGAAATTGGAGGAAGTATTTTCAGGGCAAATGATTTTTATAAGACCATGGGAAGTACTTTGAGTTTTGTAAGGCCAACAGACAATCCCCAGTTGGTGACAGATGATTTAGTAGCCATCAACAATGTCTCTTTCCAAGTTCAATATCTTTCCACCTTAACCCTTGGGAATTTTTTCAGAGCTACGGCAATGAAAAAAGAAGCTGAAAACCTGATTGAATTACTGCGGTCAGAATATAAACTTGAATAGAATCCTCAGATGTTTTTTCTACTTCGAAAACTTACCTTCCTAAGGATACCCATGACTGTTAACCGGGCTCTTTCATTTTTTGCGCAACTCCGAATTAATGGTAACTTATTGACTGCCAAACAACATTAAATTTCAATCCCTACGAGTAAAATAAATTCCCCAACTTATACTGGCGAATAAGCATCTACTCTGATTGAAGGGGTTTTAATCCGTTTATTTAGCTATCCAAAAACATCAGTTACCCAAATACGAAAATTGAATTTTATGAAATCAAGCATGACCCCGTTGGTGTCACACAGAGGAATGATTATCTGCCATGCGAAGATTCCATCTGACCTTAAACAAAAAATTATAAACATATGAAATCGAGCATGGCGAAAACGTCACACATTGGTATGATTATTAGTAATGCGAGATTCCACCTGACCATTCAATAACAAATTATAAACAGATGAAACCAATCTCCCTATTTCTGATCGCAGTTTTTGCCTTTTTCTACACCCCTGTTCAGGCACAAGAAAAGACAAAAATGGAACTCCTTGACCTCTTCAATATGGAGTATGTCACAGATCCGCAGATTTCCCCGGATGGCTCCCAGATTGTCTTTATCCGAAACTTCAAAGACATCATGACTGACCGGGATTATTCTAATCTCTGGATCAGCAATGTGGACGGCAGCCGCATCCGCCAACTCACACAGGGAAATCAACGCGACTATGCTCCCCGCTGGTCCAATGATGGTAAAAAGCTGGCGTTCCTCTCCAATCAGGATGACGAAAAGGTCAAGCTTTACCTGATGTATATGGACACCAGGGAAATGGTGGCTCTTACCAATACCACTACTCCTCCCGGTGCTGTGTCCTGGAGTCCTGATGATTCGCAGCTGGCTTTTACACAGTTTGTGGCAGAGTCCAAAAAATCCATGCTAACCATCCCCGGCAAGCCGGAAGGTGCTGAGTGGAATGCCCCTCCAATTTTTATCGATGGGTTGAATTACCGGGGTGATGGCGCAGGATATTTGAAGCCTGGTAAATCACAGATTTTCACTTTGGGAATTGATGGGGGAACCCCGAGACAGCGCACTTTCAATTCCCATAATCATGGAAGTCCGATCTGGGCAAAAGATGGCAAAAGCCTTTTCTTCTCGGCAAACCTTCATGAAAATCATGAGTTGGAGCCGGCAAACTCTGAAATCTATCATCTGAATCTAAGCAGCGGAGAAGTAAAAGCATTGACCTCACGATTCGGACCCGATTCCGAACCTGCACTTTCTCCAGACGGGAAACTGATTGCTTTCACCGGAAATGATGATTCATTCCAAGGTTATCAAGTCAGCAATTTGTATGTGATGAATGTGGATGGCAGTGGCGTGAAAATTCTTACGGCTGATTTGGATCGTGATGCCGGTAATCCACAATGGGAAGGAAACGGACAGGGAGTCTACTTCCAATACGATGAATTTGGAGACACCAAAATCGGACATGTGGCTCTGACCGGAAAAATCAGAACAGTAGTCGAAGGACTTGGAGGGTTGGATCTGGGAAGACCTTACAATGCCGGAACTTTCACAGTATCCGCAAACAATCGCTTTGCTTTTACCCAAGGCGGATCTGAGCATCCGGCTGATTTGGCGATTTGGAACGGTGGCGAAACCAAGCGCCTTACAGCAATAAATGACGACTTGTTTTCCTTCCGGAAAATCGGAAAAACCGAAGAAATCTGGTGGGAATCTTCTTTTGACAAAAAGCGCGTCCAAGGCTGGATTGTAACTCCTCCGGATTTTGATCCTGCGAAAAAATACCCGATGATCCTGGAGATCCACGGCGGACCTTTTGCGATGTACGGACCTTCTTTTGCCTATGAAATCCAGGCTTATGCCGCTGCAGGATATGTGGTATTATACACCAATCCAAGAGGAAGCACGGGATACGGACAGGAATTTGGCAACTCAATTCACCACGATTACCCCAATCATGATTATGAAGATCTGATGTCCGGAGTCGATGCATTGATTGCCAAAGGCTATATCGACACCGAAAATCTCTTTGTCACCGGAGGATCCGGAGGAGGCGTTTTGACGGCTTGGATTGTCGGAAAAACAACCCGGTTCAAGGCAGCAGTCGTAGCAAAACCGGTGATCAACTGGACTAGTTTTGTACTTCATGCAGACAATCCGGCCTTCTTTGCTAAGTATTGGTTTGGAAAAATGCCTTGGGAGGATCAGGAGAATTATTGGAAAAGATCACCACTATCGCTGGTGGGAAATGTGAAAACTCCAACCATGTTGCTCACAGGAGAGCAGGATTTCCGAACTCCAATTTCGGAATCTGAGCAGTATTATGCTGCCCTCAAACTCCAAGGCGTGGAATCTGCTATGGTTCGAATTCCCAATGCATCCCATGGCTTGGTCGGGCGCCCAAGTATGCTGTTGAGCAAGACCGCATCGATCTTAAGTTGGTTTGACCATTACAAGGGAAAGGATTGACGCTGATTAATCGCCCTTTTTCGAAGCAGACACTTATTCTATGAATCCAATCAAAGAAGACTTAAAAAGAGAAATAGGTGTTTGGGGACTCTCCGCCAACATTGTTAACATCATTGTTGGTGCGGGAATCTTTGTTTTGCCGGCTATCATAGCTGAAATTATGGGGCCATCAGGAATCATTGTCTACTTGTTTTGTGGATTTCTGATTGCTTTGGTGATGCTGTGTTTCGCAGAAGCGGGAAGTAAAGTGACTCGTTCGGGTGGAGGTTATGCCTATGTCGAAACGGCTTTTGGACCATTTCCGGGATTTTTGGCTGCTGTCTTTCTGGTAATGGGCAGCGTATTTTCCGATGCAGCAGTTGCAAATGCACTGACAGACCTTATCGGTTTGGCTTTTCCTATGTTCAAGAATTCATTTGTCCGAGTAGTTTTTATGTTTCTGATATTTTCAGGTTTGGCTACGCTTAATGTGATTGGTGTGAAACAGGGAATTGGCCTGGTCAAGATCAATACTGTTGCTAAGCTCACTCCGATTTTGCTCTTGATCGTGATAGGCTGGAAAGATGTATCCTTTACTAATTTGTATTGGGAGACAAGTCCTGCCCTCCAGCAGTTTGGCAGTGCATCTCTGATCTTGTTCTTTGCATTTCAAGGTGGAGATACGGGATTGAGCGTGGGTGGGGAAATCAAGAACCCTCAAAAGACAGTTCCCAAAGCCATTTTCATCGGGATTTCATTTGTCCTGATACTTTATATCCTGATTCAGACAGTTTCGCAGGGAGTTTTGGGATCTGATTTACCTCAGTTTACAGAAGCTCCTTTGGCAGAAACAGCCAAAATTGTATTTGGTCCTGCGGGTTATACCCTTCTGTTTATCGGAGCCGGTATATCTATGTTTGGGATGTTGAGTGGGGAGATCCTAAACTTACCAAGAGTGATTTTTGGCTTGGCAAGAGATCGGGTGATTCCTTTGGACAAGTTGGCTTCGATCCATCCCAAGTTTAAGACTCCCTATCTGGCGATTTTGCTTTACGCAGGTTTGGGTTTCTCGATGGCCGCAGCCGGAGGATTCAGGCAATTGGCAGTCATAGCTTCAGCAAGTATGTTATTAGTCTATTTTGGAGTGTCGCTATCGGTGATCAAACTCCGAAAAATGAAAGAAACCGCTCCCGGTGAATTTAAAATTCCTTTTGGTTACACAGTTCCTATTCTTTCAGCAGGAATTATCCTTTACTTTCTATCCAATCTTTCAGGATACGAGATGACAGGAACCCTCATTTTTATAGGAGCTTTGTCTTTGATTTATTTTTTGGTGAAGTTTTTTGAAAAGAGAAAAACCAAGGAAAATGAAAATCCTTAACCAATGCCTAATCCTCACAGGAATCCTTGGTCTCCTATTTTTGGCAGAAAATGTCCAAGCTCAGGAATCCGATAAACAGGAAATCTTCTCTCGAAGAAAAGCCTCAAATGAAGCCCTGCGAAATTTTGATGAGGAGTTGAACGCTACATTTTCAACTGAGGATTCTTTTATCACAACCGGAGCGGGAACGCTGCTTGCCGGAAAGGAAGAATTGAAACAATACGTGGCATCGGCCTCCGGGGAGAAAATGTATTGGATCCGAAGTCCGGATGAAGTCATAGTCAATCCAAAAACCAATCTGGCCTGGGAAACTGGAACGTGGAAAGGATACTTTGAAAACTCGGAAGAACCGGTAGTCGGAGGGAAATATTCTGCGATGTGGACCAAAGCTTCCGGAATCTGGCTGATCAAATCTCAACTTTTTGTCACCCTCGAATAAATCTTTATGATAACCTTCTTCCGACGCATCCGCCAAAAACTCCTACAACAGAACCAAGTCACTCGATATCTAGGCTATGCCGGCGGGGAGATTTTTCTGGTAGTGATAGGGATTTTACTTGCCTTGCAGATCAATAATTGGAATGAAGGCCGGAAGACCAAAAAGTTTGAACATGAGATTCTATTTCTGATCGACCAAAACCTCCAGCAAGATTCAGTTCTATTGACTGAAGAACTCCTTAAAGCCAAACAGGCAAATGAATTGACCGAACGGCTACTCGGACAAGTTGCACTGAAAAACTATGACGACAGCTTGAATTACTGGATGGGGAAGATTATTTCCTTTGAACGGTTTAAATCCCAATCCAGTGCTTTTGAGGTATTGAAGGCAAAAGGGATAGAAACTATCTCCGATAAAGAACTCCAGTTGGTCTTGATTTCCTATTATGACGTAAGTCTATTCGAGGTGTATCAGAGTTTGAATGATGTAGAAAACTCATTCATTGCTGATTGGATTCCGTTAATTAAGCTAGAATTTTCTGATTTCAATTTTTTGAATTTTTGCCAACCTGTCAACTCCAAAACATTCTTTGAGAAGCCTTCTTCCATTGTGCTGTTCAAATTATATCAGGATAACCGGGAGGGATCAGTAAAAAATATAGAAAGTGCTCTTCAAAAGATTTCTGAAATCAGATCCCTGACCAAAACGCATCTTCAATGATCTCCGTTTTTAAAAAAATTCGAGAAAACCGAGTAATTCATTTTTTGGCTTAGGTATTTCGCCAATTTCTGGTGAGCCTTCGGAAGTGTCTAAGTACCTCCCGCAGTAATTTGCGGACTTTGCATTAGCGAGATTCAATTTTTCCTTGCCTTTAGATTTGGTCCAGTTTTGAACCACTTATGGCATTAATCGGTCTGGCTATATTTCTCTTATCTTTTTCTTTCAATTCCGCCCGGGAAATTTTTCACCTTCCACGGACAGTAAAACCTATTGTTCGTCCTCACTCTCTTTTGATTTTATGTTATTATCAGGATTTTCAGGCTAATATTTTTCCTTTTTCTAACAGTTTTATCTAACCCATTTTAGTATGAAAATTTTAAAAGCGACGTTAGCCTTGGCATTATTGCTCCTGCTGACACCTATGATTTCGAAAGCTCAAGAAATGTCAGTGACACTGGAATTTCAAAATGCTGCAAAAGCAATGGAAGTGACCCAAATCTATACAAAAGCGCTTCAGGCAGGAGATGTAGCTACTATGAATGCGCAATTTGCCCCAGGCACGATGATCTATGGATTGGGCGGTGGCTTGGACTCGCTTACAGTGGCCCAGCACAAAGAGTATTATACCACGAGTACTAATACTTACAAGCACACCCTTTCCGGAGAGCTTTATTTGCCCGTAAAAGTGACCAACAATTGGAACGAGGGTGAATGGATATTATCCTGGGGAACAAACACCTTGACTAACAAAGCAACCGGGAAGCAAATTGTAGTTCCTTATCACACAGCATCGAGAGTGGTGAATGGAAAAATTACTTACATGCGGTATTGGTATGATATGCTCAATATTCTAGAAACCCAAGGATTTACAATAACGCCACCTGCTAAATGAGTTTATAATTAAATTCTTAAAAAACCACCTTGCTTTTGGTGATCTTAGGATTGCCAAAGGCATTTTTAATTATTGGTTAGCTTGAATTTATGCCTTGTTCAGGTATCCGGATTCATCTCTTTCTCCGGAAGCTAAAAACTACCCGATCATTCAGGAATAGACATTTTCTGAAATTCTGAAATCAAACCTTATTCAGCATTTTGTGCAGGTCCTCTTTGTATTGTTTACCGATTGGGATCAGCTTTCCTTTTACTTCCACAAATGACTCTGCCACGGCGTCTAGCTTTGAAAAGTTGACCACAAAAGATCTGTGGATCCGGATAAACTGCCTCGGGTCCACTTTGTCGCAAAGCTTGGCCAGTGGACTCACAATGAGATATGTCTGGGTAGCAGTGGTGATTTTGCAATAGTTCCGGTCGGCTTCCACATAGAGAATATCATCCAGCATCACTTTGATCAATTTATTCTGGTTGCGAATAAAAATTCTGTCCTCCTGTGAATCTTCAAATGTGTTCTCCATCAAGCCATTCGCTCGCTTTTCTTTTACTTTATCCTCAACCAGCGCAATGGTCCGCTCCAGATTCAAGTTGGTAAAAGGCTTTGCTATAAAGGCAAACGGATGGGTTTCCTTGGCTTTTTGGAATGTGGAGTCATCCACATTTGCTGTGAGGTAGATGAGCGGAATATCGAGATACTTTCGGATAGCATTCGCAGCGTCTATTCCATTGGATTTCCCTTTGAGTTGGATATCCATTAGAATCATATCAGGTTTGGTTTCCATCGCATGGTGAATTGCTTCCTCCGCTTTGGTTTCTATTCCGGTCACCTCATAGCCAAGATTGGCCAGCTGCAAACTGATATTCGCTGCGATGATCATGTCATCTTCTACGATCAAAATTCGGGTTTTCTCCATCACGCGGCTTTAGTTGTTTGAAATTCAAAAATAATTGCTGTTCCAGGTTCAGTCATTTGGGTCATTTTACCATCGAGTTGCCTCGTGAGCAAGCGGATCAACTCACTTCCAAAACCCGATCCCAGGATTTTCGGGCTTTCAGACATTCCGATTCCATTGTCAGAGACAATGAGGTGCAAACAGTTTCCTTTTTCCAAAAGCCTGACGGCAATTTCACCGGAGCAGTTTTCAGGAAAAGCATATTTCAGGGAATTGGAAATCAGTTCATTGACGATTAATCCAATTGGAATCGCCCAATCCACGTCCAGTTCTATGGGATCCATCTGAGTTGAAAATCGAATTCTCCCGGAAGCATCAAAGGTGTCAATGATGTAATTTCCAAGGCTTTCAAAAAAATCCTTCATCTCAATTGACTTCATATTTTCGCCCTGATATAGCCGCTTGTGAATCATCCCCATGCTATGGACCCGATTTTGGGTTTCTTCCATGATGGACTGAAATTCCCGACTTTCGATTTTAGAGCTTTGAAGGGAAAGGAGGCTGGAAATGGTCTCCAGGTTGTTTTTTACCCGATGGTGAATTTCCTTGAGCAAGAATTCTTTCTCCTCATTCTTGTTTTCCAAAAGCTGACTATACCTCTTTTTCCGAAGGAAAATCCGATAAAGGACAAACAGGAACATCAGCAAAAACCCGGATAAAGTCAGGATAAAAATCTGCAAAATATTGCTTCTGGCGAGTTTGGCTTCCTGTAGCTTAATCGTGCTTTCCTTTTGGGTAAGCTCCATTTGGGTTTGCAAAAAACTAATCTGTGCATTCGCCTTATCCGTGAATACTTCCTGACTGAGTTGATCGTAAGTCCGGGTAGCTTCCAGGGCTTTGGCATACTGCTTACTTCCTTCCAAAGCTTTGCTCAATTCCAAATAGACCTGACTAAGGAAATACTTATCCCCAAAATCAGGGGTTGCTGCCTGAATGCTTTTGCCCAAAAAATCTGCTGCTTCTGTGAAATTCCCTGCCGCATTGCTTGCTTTGCCAAGGGATAAATAGGAACGCACGACCATGAACCCATTTTCCAAAAGCTCGGCATATTTCAATGCTTCCTTTCCTGAGAAAATCGCTGCCTGAAAGTCTCCCTTTCTTGTGTTCAGCTCCGAAAGTGCAATGTAGCTATCGCTCAGATTATTGTAGAAACCGTATTTCTCACCGATTTGGATTGATTTTTCAAAATACTTTTTTGCCTCTTCCAGCCTGTTGAGCTCCACGAGATTATTCCCTACCACGTGGAGAGTAAAGTCATAATCCAGATCATTGAACCCTCTTTCTTCAAATATTGTGATGGATTTAAGACCGTATTCCAGTCCAATCTCAAATTTCTTCTGCTTCCAAAAAAGGTTGCTCATATCAGAATAAGCCATTGCGATGGCTTTCTTGTCTCCATAAGTTTCCCCTATTTTTTGAGTCTTGGCAGCAAAGTCAAAAGCGGCTCCAAGGTCTCCCCGTCTTTCGTAGACATATCCGAGATTGGTATAGAGTAACCAACTTTCTTTTTCAGGGATTTTTGAGATCGCATTTTTAAGAATTAACTCAGCCAATTCCAGTTCCTCCATTCTGAGCAAAATCGCTCCCTGAGAAACTTGCAATCTTCCTTGCCAATATAGGTTGTCTTGTTCTGTCGCTTCCTCCAAGCCTTGGGTTACAAATTCCAGGGCTTTGTTGAGATTTCTGGTGTGGTAGTAATAGCCCAGATCATTTAAAATCCGCAATCTCATCAGAGAATCGGCCGTGATCTGAGTCAAAGAATTTTCCAATTGCTCAAGGTATTCCGGGCCAAAATCATCCGAATCCACAAATATCTCTTTGTATTGGAAAAGTCCATTCTTTTCTACTACCTGAGCGGCGGCCAGATCGGGATTTACAAAAAATAGAAGGATCCAAATTCTCTTCATTCAATAAATGTAACAAAATATAAGCTTTTGGAAACCAGAATTCTGTAGTTCAAACAGTTCCGAAAAGTATTCCGTCCATTTCGGACAGGATTAGCATCACTTTGTCCTAAAGCACTTTTTTTACCATTCCCATGTGTCCAAATTGGAAAGAAATAATCCAAAATCTTATGAAAACTCTTTTTAAATCTTTGGTAAAGGCAACTTTGGTCGCAGTCTTTATCCTAATCTCCGGAAATAATTCATTTTCCCAAAATGAACCACTTGGGCCATTGATGTCCGTCACAGAATTTACCATTAAGCCTGGCCATGACCTTCAGTTTCAAGAGGGAGTCAAAGCCTGGAAAGCTTGCTATCTCACCGAAAAAGGAGAATGGACTTGGAGAGTCTGGCAAAGGCAACAAGGGGAAGGCAACGTCTACATATTGGCCTCAGATATGCCCAATTGGGCTGAAATGGATAAAACTGATCCAGTTGGCAGCAAATGCTATTCTCTTGTCACTTCAATGATTGATCCTCATATCGAAAAGGCCACCAGTCATGTCACCCGACTACTTCCAGAAATAAGTAGGAATACCCCAACAACGGACGAATTGATCTCAGTTGGATTCTATGAGCTTAGTCTTACTGATGGCCATAAATTCCTTCCGGCTATAAAAGAAGTCACAGCCAGCATGGCAAAGGCAGAAGGAACTCCCAGAGGATATTGGTATAGTTGGCTGACTATGAGTCCCGATAGCCCAAATTACCATGTAGTGACCCCTTATAAGAATTTTGCCGCAATGGATATCACTAGAGACAGCGTCTGGGATGTCTATGAAAAAGAACATGGGAAAGAAAAAAGGGATGAAATGCAAGCCCAATTTAGATCCTCACTCAAGAATGTGTGGACTTATCAGTACAAACTAAACGTGGACATGAGCCGCCCTTCCAAATAATCTTTAAATCCAACCATATATTCATATGAAAACTCTACTTCTTTTTACCTTCCTTATTTTTGTCACTATGACACTTCAGGCGCAGGACACTTACTTTTTGCCTGTATCGACAACTTCTACGGAGGCTAAGCAAGCTTATCAGGATGCTGCGTTGTCCACCCAGCATGCAAACCTGACTTCCTACCGGGAACTGATGGAAAAAGCAATTGCAAGTGATCCGGAATTCTTTATGGCTTTGGCACATTGGGGTATCGGAAGCCTGAATGCAAAAAACCCGGATTTTCCCAAAGGAAATATTTCCAAGGCTTTGGCAGTATCCGAAGACAAACTGACCGAATCGGAAAAGATCCTCAGAAAAGCCCTCGTCATGCTCGATCAGGACTTGAAATCTGATATCACCGGGGTGATCAAGGAACTTCAGGCAGCCTATCCGACCACTGCCCAAGCGTATGATTTAGGCCTTTTTGTCAATTACTTCTACAAAATGGACTACCCGGAAGCTGTGAAAAACGGAGAAATGCTGTTGAAACTTGCTCCAAATCTGGGTGGCGGATACAATATGACAGGATATGCTTACATGGGAGCAGGAGACATGAAGGCTGCTAAGAAATCCTTTGAAAAGTACATGAAGAAATTTCCGCAAGAAGCCAATCCATACGATTCCATGGGTGAATACTACATGAGAATGAAAGACTATAAAAACTCAGCTAAATACTATCAAATGGCTGCAGATATGGGTTTGGCGGGCTCTCAGGCCCTCGCCGATGAAGCGAAAAGTATGATGACCAAGTAGAAATTTTCTCAAATTGAAAAACTGAAAACATGAAAAAATTCATTTTAATCAGTGTAATCTCAGCACTACTTATCTCTTGTGAAAACAAACTGAGATACACACAGCAATCTGAAGAAATCGAAACTTTCAAATCGATCATAGGCAACTATATCAATGGCGAATGGGATGCTTATCAATCACACTATGCCGAAGGTGCTCAAATCTTCTTTAACACCACCGAGGCCAATCCGGCAACCATTCAGGAGACCATAGCTCAGCAAAAATTGGAATTGGAAGGAATGTCCTCTTATACCATTGATCGAAAGGGTGAAGCCGTGGAAATGGTGGTGGATGATAAAGGAGAGACTTGGGTGAATTATTGGGGAGTTTGGAAAGGAACTATGACTGCCAATGGTAAAACCTACGAAACCCCGATTCACATCACATCCCAGTTTGTGAATGGGAAAATCGTCAAAGCATTTGGCTATTGGGACAATGCCCCGCTCCAATTAGACATAATGGCAATGCAGATCGCCGCTGAAAAAGCAGCAATGGAAGCAGTAAAAGAAGAAAAATAAAGCAACTTTTTTAAACAACCGGGAAGCACTCAAAATTAGGGGTCTTGAGTTTTCTTCCCGGTTTCCTTTTTTTCTAACCTGAATTTTTGGTGAGATTTTGTAATGAAGGCTTTTAATTTCCTCCTGCTCCAAACAAATCCCCTTCATTCCAAACGGGTCTTTTGGCAGTTTGAGCGATGGAATAGCTGATCAGAAAATTCAACTGCACGTATGTCTTCGCTGCCGCAAAGTCAAAAACTCCATCCAATCCATCTGCCGCTTTATGGTAATATTTGGCTCTCCATTCTTTGATGAAAGCATCGAGATCAAAGCCAGGAATATTGGTTTTGTTGCCGTATTTGATGTGCAATGAAGGAATACCATTCATGACAAAACTGTATTGATCGCTTCGCACAAATCGGTTTTGCTCCGGTTCAGGATCTTTTTCCACCTCCAGTTTCAGATAGTCAGCGGCAAATTTCACATTGCCCGCAATGCTCGAATGCTCCGCTCCCAAGGGAACGATTGAGAGCAAGGGCGCAATGACTGTCGGCATATCGGTATTTACATTCGCTACGATTGCCGATTTGGGTACAGTCGGATTGGCGGCAAAGTAAGAGGAGCCAACCAGCCCCATTTCCTCAGCCGTGACCATCACGATCAGAACAGATCTCTTTGGCCGGGCATTGCCTGATTTGTAGATTCTCGCAATCTCCAGCAGCGAAGCTACACCGGAGGCATTGTCATGAGCTCCGTTGAAAATCGAATCTCCATCGACAGGTCTTCCGATTCCCACGTGATCCAGATGGGCTGAGTGCACCACATATTCATTTTTCAGCTTTGGATCTGTTCCAGGGATTAGCCCAATCACATTGTAGCTTTCAAACTCGCTATGGGTATTGGAATAACTTGCAGAAAATTGGTAAGGAAATTCAAAGGAGGAATTCTTCCTGGCTTTAATATCTGCGAGGACCTGATTCAAATTTTTCCCTGAATTCAAAAACAAGCCGGTAAGAAAGGATTTGCTTCCATTTAGTGCAAAACCCAAGTTTCCAACAAAGGTGCGCCCATAAGCCGTTGTTTTATTGGGGTCCAATGCTACATTGGATTGAAGCGTTGGATTAGCATTTGTAAATGATTGAGTAGGATTGACCAGAATCGCACCGATTGCACCCTTTGCAAAAGCTGTATTCATCTTGTTTCCGGGACTTGAAAAATGCGAAACTAAGGTCGAAGCGGGAATGCCATCCGGAACTCCAGTAACCATAACCACGACTTTTCCTTTCACATCGATTCCCTCATAATCCGAATACAATCCCGGAATATCCACTCCGTACCCGACAAAAATCAAAGCTCCTTCACCTGCGGCTTTTGCCAGCATTGGGTGAGGTACAGGCTGGAAATCTTTGGCAAATACCAAGGAATCCACATTCCCATTTTTATCCTTCAAGATTGCTTTTGCCGATGCATTATTCACTACGGACTTTCTCAGAATCAGTTTCTGAGTGTATAGTCCCGGATCACCACCGGGTTGAATGCCCATTTTTTGAAATTGATCAACTACATAGTCCACAGCCATCTGATAGCCTTCCGTTCCGGGCAGACGACCTTTCAATTTATCATCGGCGAGATAGGCAATATGGGATCGGATGATAGTAGTATCCACACGGCTCATCGCCTGACGCACCGAATTTGGGATTTTGACCTCCTGGGAAAAGCTTTGAAAAGCAATCAGAAATGCAAAAGAGAACAGGATTTTTTTCATGCCCTGAATGTACTAAAATCGGTGTTTTTAATTCTGAGAGCTTGACTTTATTCCGAATACACTTGGAAAATATTTCCCTTTATAAGTGGTGTTGGTCTCTGACTTAATTTTGGAAAAAAGAAATTTCTTTCATGAACCAACAAGCTTAAACTTGACCGCTCCCAGCTACCTGCCTTTTGAAATTGATCAAAATCATGGTCCCATTGCTGACATCCTGAAGGAGTTCCCCATCAATTTGACGGGTGAGGAGATCAACTAACTGGGTGCCAAAGCCAGTTCCTTTAGCTTTTGCATCTACTACTTTCCCCACTCCATTATCACTGATTTTCAGTTGATAATTATCTTCATTCACATTTTTCAGACTCAATTCGATATTCCCCTTTTCACCCTTGGGAAAAGCATATTTCAATGAATTGGTGAGCAGTTCATTTACAATCAAGCCTAAAGGCACAGCGGTATCGACATCAAATTCAAGTTCAGGCATTTCAATAGTTACCTTTATCCTCTCAGATTCATTGTAGGAATCCAGAATATTGATGCAGAGATTCTCGAAATAATTTTTCATTTCAATAAATGCCAAATGCTCACTTTGATACAGTTTTTGGTGCAAAATACCCATAGACTGCACCCTGTTTTGACTTGATAACATAACTTCCTGCATAGTGGGGTCATCCATTTTGGCAGATTGCAGCGCAAGCAAACCCGACACAACTTCCAGGTTGTTTTTGACCCGGTGATGGATCTCCTTCAGCAATAAGACATTTTGATCATTTTTGATTGAAAGCTCCTCTTGGGTTTTGGTCAGATCTCGGATTGTGGCATTCAATTGTTGTGTCCGATCTTCCACCTCTTGCTCCATCGCAAGAAAAAGTCTGCCATATTGATTGGTGATATAGATGTAAATACCTAGGGGATAACTGATATAAAGCAATATCAGGTCTACATAATATAAGAATGTGCTCAATGAGATGATGTCTGCATTGATCATCCTATTGACCAATAAGAAGACAGAAGTACCTATGGCTCCAATAGTTACATACAGCGCCTCTTTATTTTTCTCATTTATGGCTATTCTCATGATGATCACCATCAAAATAATGATGGCAAAAATGATGGTAGCATCAAAAAGAATAAAATTGAAAACAGGGATAAAATAATTGGCAGTTCTTAAAAGTGCCAACCAAACCAGGTGTTTGGTCCAATAAAATTTTCGTATTCTGAATAATGAACTCAGCGAATAGGGTAATAGCCCATAACCCAACCCAAAAGCAGTGGAGTTTAATATACTACTGAAAATGGGATTGGTAAAACCGTCGAGTTCAAAAAAGAGGAGAATATGGGCACAAACTGCAGCGCACAAAAAGAAAAAAGTGATGAGCGTAATCACAAGATATGGCTCCTCTTTCCTGAACTTGAAATAAAGCAGCACATGCAACAACAACAGGATAGAGAGCACCACAACAATCACCGACAGCGTGGCAAAGCTGTTGGCATATCGAAAGTCTGAATATTTTGCCCGAACTGCCGAGGAAAATCCAATGTCAAAGCCCAGATTTTCAGAAAAGTACCTGAATATCTTAAAGTTATTTTTCGCCTGATGGTTAGAAAATCGAACCGCTAAGGTATGGGCATCCTTTGGGGTGATTTTCAAAAGTCTGTCAGGGTCATAGTTGGGGGTATGGGTTTTTTCCAGTTGGCTATCAGTTGAAAAATTTCCATAGCTCGCCACAAGCGCTCCATCCAGGTAAACTTCAGCTGCTCCCCAAGAGTTAAAATACAGTCTTTCAATGGACTCAATGGTATTTGGATCGGCGGTAAAAGTAATCCTCCACCATCCAAACCCTTTCCACAAGCTGTCAGGCATCTGGTAAGCTTTTAAGCCAATTGGGTCTAAGCTGTTCCAATCAGAATCATCAAAATTTGGGTCGGCCCATTCCGGATTGTCTCCGGGTTGATACCGCCAATTGTCCTTGAATTTTAATTCAAGCAAACCTTCTTTAAACAGGCTTTCGTCTAGATGTGGTTTTTGGGCAAAGGAAAATAAAGTTCCTAAAAGGAAGATGAATAGAAAGCCGCAAAACTGTTTAGACAATTTAAAATTCAGTTGAATTTGGATGCAATACCGCATAATCCAAACATAAATGTATTTGTCGAGATAGCTAGGCACCTAAGACTTTTTAGCAATTAATAATTAAAACGGATGGGTAAGGACAACTTGATGAGTCCCATTTACCGCGTAATTCCTCCTCCGAAAAGTAATCCCATTCATTGGGAAAGATTTTGGTACAGTTCGTCCTAGGTTGAGAAAGCAAAGAGAGCGCGTTCTTTAAATTGTAACGAAGTGATCTGCCTAAATTTTATCCCAAATCTATTTCAACCAAGTGCGCCTAATTCAGGAATTTTTCAATTGCCCGATTCTAAAAAATCACCAATGAGAACCCAATCCCTTAAACTCCTGTTTTTCCTTTTTCTGACCCTTTCAATAAAGCTAGAATCGAAGGCACAATCCCACATCCAATACGACATTGTTTTGCAAGGAGGCCGGGTCATTGATCCAGAGACAAAACTCGATGCCATTCGGAATGTAGGCATCCTCAACAACCGCATATCGATGATAAGCGCTGAACCTTTACAGGGAAAGGAAATCGTCAATGTCAGCGGATTGGTGGTAGCTCCGGGCTTTATTGATTTGCACGTGCATGGCAGGACCAATGTCGAGCAGGAATACCAACTGCACGATGGGGTCACTACTGCTTTGGAACTCGAATGGGGAATTGAAAACCTGAAAGAGTGGTACGCCTCGCGAAATTCAAAAGCATTGATCAACTACGGCGCCAGTGCGTCCTGGCCATATGAACGATTTAAGGCGATAAATAAAGACGAAAGAGTAGTAAATGAATTGCTTGAAATAAGTAGAAGTGGGCAGTCTGATCTGGGTAAGATGCAGGACCTAATTCAGCACACTTTCACCCTGGACCTAGAAAGCAATCAAATGGATGCCGTGCTGGATAACATCCAAACAGCATTGGCCGAAGGCGGAATCGGAATAGGCGTTCCGATCGGATACTTACCCACCACAAAACCTGAGGAAATGTTTCAGGTATTCAAATTGGCAGGTGACTTAAATACGTTGGTCTTTACGCATGTTAGAAACCCCGATATTATTTCAATCCAGGAAGTAATAGCGGATGCGATGCTCACGGATGCGCCCCTTCATATTGTTCATATCAACAGCATGTCTTTGGGGAGTATTGAAATGGCACTGGATATGGTCAATTCTGCACAGAAAAATAAGTTTGACATCACTACAGAATTATACTCCTACACTGCCGCTTCAACCCGGCTTCAAAGCGCGATGTTCACCGAAGGCTGGCAACAAAGACTTGGAATTAGTTATGAGGACTTGCAATGGGTTGCCACAGGGGAACGACTGACTGAGGAAACTTTTCCAAAATATCGTAAAGAAGGCGGTATAGTCATCATGCACATGATGAAACCCGAATGGATTAATATGGGTATTGCCGCATCCGGAGTGATGATTGGATCGGATGGCATGCCTTCTAGCAAACTTGCCCATCCCCGTACCGCCGGGACTTTTTCGCGGGTATTGGGTAAATATGTCAGAGAAGATCGAGTCCTTGACTTGAATACCGCCATTGAAAAAATGACCCTCCTTCCGGCAAAACGCCTTGAGGGAATTGCACCCATGATGCGGTTTAAGGGAAGAATTCAGGTAGGTGCCGATGCGGATATCACCGTTTTTGATCCGGATACTATTATTGACAAAGCGACTTTTGAAAAAGGGCTGGAGTTTTCGGATGGGATTGAATACGTAATCGTAAACGGAACCTTTATCTTAAAAAACGGGGAGACTGTATCCAATGTTTTTCCTGGTCAAGGGGTCTTTGGGAAGTTTAAGAAGTAAGGACTGTATTCTTTTAAAAACCTCCGATTTGAAAGAGTTTCTAAAGCTATTTTAAGTGATTTTTTAAAAGGTTATAAAAGTCAAACATTCTGATATCTACTTAAAAGTCTATTCATTAAAATTGAACGCAATGTCAAGAACAGCCCATAGTTGAGACTGTAAAAAACTACACATTAAAAAAGAACTCATGAACAAACTTATTCTGACACCACTTATTATTTTTTTTACACTCGGATGTTCTTCCAAAAGAGAACAAACCAAGGAAGTTGACCTCAACGGAATCTTTTCGCAATTCTCAAGCGAGTATTATGCTCTCTATCCTCTGGCAGCTACACAAAATAATGTGAATGACTTCAACGATCAGCTTCCGGTTGATATCAGCGAAGAGTTTTTTGAAAAGGCAATTGCGCTAAATACCCGGTATCTCGACACACTCAATACAGTTAATTACGATGGGCTGACAGATTCTGAAAAATTGAGTGTGGATATTCTCAAGTATCAAATGTCCCTCAATAATGAGCAACTGATCAATCGCTATGGATTTTATAAGCCTGTTGATCAGTTCGTCTTCAGTTTTCCGCAACGATTTGCAGTAATCGGTTCAGGAGCAGGCTATATTCCATTCAAGGACGAAACCGATTACCGTAACTTCATTAGTCGAATGAAGGCGTTTCCGTCGTGGATCGATCAGTCCATTACTAATATGCAAAGCGGACTGGAATTGCACTTTACAAATCCCAGGGCCAGCATGGAGAAAGTTCCTGCACAATTAAAGCCCCTTTTTGAAACGGAAGTTGAGAACCATATTTTTTATCTGCCACTTCAGAATTTACCTGAAACGATCGATAGTGCTGCGCGGGTAAAACTGCTTGCTGATTATACCGATGCGATTGAAACCCACATCAAACCCGCCTACAAAAAACTGAATGATTTCCTTGTTGATACCTACATTCCCAACACCCGCACCACCACCGGTCTGCTTGATAATAGAAATGGCAAAGCAGAGTATGCTTATTGGTTGAAGTATTATACCACAACGGACATTACAGCAGATGAAATTTTTGATTTGGGACTTAGTGAAGTGGCCCGTATCCGAAATGAAATGGATTCAATAAAAAATTCAACAGGCTTTAATGGTGATTTGCAGGCATTCTTTCAATACATCAAAACTGATCCGAAATTTTTCCCTTTTAAATCGGAGGAAGAAGTATTGAACCGATACCGAAGTTTTGAAGCACGCATGGAACCTCAGTTAAATCGCTTGTTCAATCTTCGTCCCAAAGCAGCTTTTGAAGTGAAAGCCACCGAAAAATTCCGAGAAGCCGGAGCCAATGCACAGTATATGCAGCCCTCAAGAGATGGGAAACGTCCGGGTATATTTTACGAAGTGGTACGCGATCCTTTGAAGTATAATTATTTTTCAATGGAAGGGTTATTTATTCATGAAGCCATACCGGGTCATCATTACCAGGTTGCCATCCAGCAGGAGGCTGATATTCCTGAATTTAGAAAATCATATCGGACAAGTGCTTTTGGTGAAGGCTGGGCACTATATGCTGAAAGTCTGGGAACAGATCTGGGTATGTACACCGACCCCTATCAATACATGGGCAGACTTAATAACGAAATCGAGAGAGCTGTTCGCTTAGTGGTGGATGCTGGAATGCATCACAAAGGCTGGACACGGGAACAAGCCATCGACTATGTGCTGGAGAATCAGCCTGTCTCAGAAACTGAAGCAATACAGCGCATTGAGCGATACATGGTTACTCCTGGGCAGGCCGTAAGCTACAAAGTAGGAGAATTAAAAATAATTGCGTTACGTGAAAAAGCCAAGCTGCAGTTGGGTGAAAAATTTGACATTCGGGAGTTTCATGATCAGGTTTTAAATGATGGTTCTTTACCCCTGTCCATATTGGAAAGACAAATTGAGCTATGGATTGCAAGTAAAAAACTGTAATTCTTCTGGGCAGTAAAACACCTGGCTAAAAATAATAAAAGAATAGGCCACCCTGCTATAAGCACAATCCAAAAGAAAAGGCAGAATCAAAAGCACTAGTGTTTAGTCTCTAACGTGATGATCAATTTTAACTTCGTGAATCGCTTTGATGGGAACTATGAAAAAATCGGCATGGAATACTTCCCGGGAATCCTTGGGTTCAAGGTGAAATTGAATCTGGAAACAGAGAAGTAAAGGAGATCAATAGTTTGGGCTTGCCATACTCCAAGTGGCTATCCATAATTCGGATTACAGTACTTTTTGAAAGTAATTTCACATAGCATTTACTCAAAATGAAAAGATTAATAGATCATACGCTGATTGCATTGCTTCTTTCAATTACCATGAGTTGCAATCAAAACTCCAAAGATTCTTCAGATGCCGAAACACCTATACCAGCGCTCAACAAAACCGATCTGGAAAATGAAGCCTGGCAAATGGAAGAACTGTATTGGGAATATGTTCAGAATATTGACACAGTGCTCTATAAAAAGCTCTGGCATGACGACTTCATTGGCTATCCGAGTTTTGGGGATGGAGTGTCTGACGTAAGCAAAATTGCCAGTTGGATACCTGACTTGCATAAGGACCCGAATTTGAAATTCAGCTATATCCTATACAAAAAGGCATCAAATGCAATAGATGATGTAGTGATGGTATTCTATGATACGGACGAAATCTGGACTGACAAAGACAATAAAGTAGTCAGAAAGGAGACCTATAAGTTTACACATACCTGGAAAAAGGTGGATGGCAAGTGGCTGATCCTAGGAGGCATGGCAGCGGTGAAAAATCAAGATGTGCTAAGTGATTAAAAAGTGAAATTGGGCAGAAAAATATGGTGAATCCATTCACAAAAAAACTCCCCCTAATCCAAAAGGAAAAGGAGGAGTTGGTCACCCGTTAAGTTTTAAAAAATGTTTTTATCCAGGGAGAATTCTCTTAAAAAGTCCCTGATTGATGTATTCACTCTGTTTAGATCCTTTCCCAGAGGGTTGGCCTTTGGGAAAGGATCCAGTTCTCCTTGAAATTCCTCAACTGTCTCATCAGAAATTTCGACAGGATAAGTTTTTATGAACCTCAATATTTCGAGACTCGGTAAATCACATTCTTGCCTCCACCTGAAACATAAATATCACCGGATTGGCCAACTGCTACGCCATCAAACCAATAGGAAGGCGGCACCAGATTATCTAAATTAATTGGGGGACTACTAAGTTTGAGACCATCGGCTACCGTGCTCACTACTCCGGTTACCAAGTCAACTCGCGATAACCGAGAAGCCCCGGATTCAACTACCAACAATCCACCTTTTTTATCCCAAGCCAATCCTTCAGGGCCTTTTAATCCAGTTGCAAGTGCTACTGGGATGTTGTCTGATCCTAGCTGCCAAATGGTTCCGGTAGCCAAGTCGGCCGCCCATAACGTTTCTCCATCAGTTGCCAGACCACTTGGTGCAAATAGAGTCCCTGCCGGAAATATCGGTGACTGGTCACTTGCCCTGACCACGCCGCCTAGTCCCAGAGCCGACACAGCAATATCACCTTTGAATCGGATCGCATCAATAGGAATAGGGATCTGGAAAGTTTGAAGTACCTGATCAGCTTGTGGATTCCAAACCTGAACCACATTGCCAAACCAGGAAGAAACGATCACATTGTCACCATCAGCAGAAAGTGAGAAAGGAGTGGTCAGATTACCTGCACCACCGAGTAAGTCTCCCTTATAAACCATTTCCTCTTTTCCGGTGAGCCCATTGTGTTTCCGCAATCGGTATAAATCACCAACAAATAAAGCATCCTGCTTATTTGCCCCAGGCAAAACTGCCAAGCCCATTGGGCCAATCATACCTCCACCGCTTACCGTACGAGGCTGACCACTTGGTAGAATTTCTACTATCGATCCGAAATCCGCATTTGAGATAAATAGGGAGCCCTTGGAGTCAAAGGCAAGGTTGTCGAGACCAGGTTGAATTTTGACGAAGAGCGTTTTTTCTCCGGTCTGGGTATTTACTTTGAAAACTTCACCCGATTGATCCAAGACGTGAAGAACTCCTTTGGAATCGAACTTTGCTGCAGCAGGGACTGTAAATCCACCCGAAACCACTGTCACTGTTCCATCTGTGTATGGACTTGTGGAAGGTGGGCCTGGTCTGTCGACGTCTACTTTTACAACGATGCCTCCGGCAAAAATAGGTCCGTACAATTTCCCATCAGGACCGAAATCAAATCCATTTAAAAATCCAAGGGGAAAGGGATTTTCGGCGGAAGCAACGATTATGGGCCTAACTGGAGCGCTGAAGTCTGGTTTTAACTCGTACAACCCGTCACCCAGAAAGCAAAGTCCTACAAAAAGACGAGTGCCATCATCAGAGAATGTAATAGGATTGACACCCGGTGCTACAAACTGCTCGGACACCACTCCCGCTGGAGTCATTCTTCTTACATTCCCAGTATAAATATCGGTCCAGTAAAGCGACCCATCAGGGCCAAAGGTCAAATCATCCGGTGTTGTCACTTTTTTGTCGGTGCCAATCTTCTTAATGATTTTGCCGTTTTGACTGTTCATCACGATAATTTCCTGCCCATTTACAGATCCGATGTAAAGGTTGCCGTCTGGACCAAAGTTGATGCCATTGGCTCCCTTTATGACTGCGCCAGTCGCAATCTCTTTTACCAGGACTTTTGAATTCTTTTTGCTATTGGCACCCTGAGGAATAAACTCATTGTATTCTTGGCATGCTGTAATAGCTAGCAGCAAAGCCAAGGATGTTAAAATGGGATAAAGTTTACGTTTCATAAGAATTGGATTTTATTGGTTAAAAATTTTAAAAATGCTTTTAAGTGAATTGAGGTTTACTTTCTAAAGAATTGGATTAGACGAATGGTCCTGGAAAATCTATCAATAAATGCAGTTACGAATTCGTCGAATAATAAGTGAGGCAAGGTATTTTGACAAAGAGAATCCGGCGGTAGCTATTGTTGCAGATGCTTTAGGCTTTGTTCCAAATCAGAAAAAAATGTGTGGATTGAGCTGTTTTGGATGATTTTTCTCGGTGGCCAAAAGGAGTTCCTAATAGTTCGATTCATCGATTCCGAGTTAAAAAAATTGGTGTTTAAACTTTGACTAAGGATTACCCTTTCCTAAAAAAGCTCGGGGCCTCCCCAAATTCTTTGGTAAACTCCTGTGTAAAATGGCTGGGATTGCCATAACCTACTGCATATCCGATTTCCGAAATATTCAAATCTGAATTGAGCAAAAGTTTCTTTGCTTCCTGCATTCGAATCGCCCGGATGACTTGGGACGTGGACTTATTGGTCAAGGCCTTGAGCTTACGATGAAGCTGAGTCCGGCTTACTGCCAGTTCTTTGCATAACTCACCAATGCCAAACTCCTCGCTTTCCAAATTCGCTTCCACCATAGAGCGAAGCTTTTTCAGGAAAGCATCCTCTTGTATTTCTGCAGGAGTTTTGGGTGCTTCCTCAGGGTTGAGCGCCACATAGCGCGTTGTCAGCTTTTGTCGTATCTCAATCAATTTCCTCAGTAGGACTTCCAGTTCTTTCTTTTCAAAGGGCTTGGAAAGGTATGCATCCGCACCTCTTTCCAGACCTTCCAATCGTGATTCCAGTTCGGCTTTTGCAGTAAGCAGAATAATAGGAATATGGCTGGTTCGTTCATCTTTTTTAAGCCTTTCCACGACTTCGTAGCCGTTCTTTTCAGGCATCATCACGTCACTGACGATGATGTCCGGAATCATTTCTATGGCGAGTTGGATTCCTTGGAGGCCATTTCTGGCTTTTTGAATCCTGTATTTGCTTTGGAGGCAGAGTTCCAAGTAGCTGAGAACATCTTCATTGTCTTCCACAAGTAAGGCTAGCGGGAGGGATTCGTCGTATTCTTCAGCTGCACCAACAGCAGAAGCGCCGACCAAATCTTCCACAGTGGACCGCGATTGTTGGGTCAGTTCTCCGGCATTACCTTTTGGAGCCTTTTTTTGTATAGGTAGTCTAAGGGTAAATTCTGACCCTTTTCCTATCTGACTACTAACTTCAATAGTACCGGACATGAGTTGCACCAATTCCTTGGTGAGTGCCAGGCCAATTCCGGTTCCTTCTTCTGACCGGGTCGCTGAATCATCCACCTGATAAAAGCGATCAAAAATATAGGGTAAATGCTCCGACGGAATTCCTTTGCCGGTATCCTTCACTTTGATTTCCAAAAAATCCTCCATTCCTCCGGAGGTGATCTTCTCCAGTTTAATGTAAATATTGCCTCCCGGGGGCGTGAATTTTACAGCATTTCCCACGAGGTTGGAAAAAATGGCTTGAATTTTCTCCGGGTCAAAGTCCATGTATAACTCCTCAAAACCAGGGAAGAGATGTAACCGAATGTCTTTGGAATCGGCAAAGGAATGAAAGGATTCGGTCAGGTATTTCAGGTAACCCAGAATATTGTCATGGATCATTTTTGCGGTCAATCTACCCGACTCAAGTTTGGATAGATCCAGCATTTGATTGATCAATCGCAACAACTGAGCGCTATTCCGCTTGATCATTGGCAGTCCCTCCTTCAGGTTCTCAATGGAAGGTTGTGATAATATATGATCCGCAATACCCGAAATCACTGTCAATGGAGTTCGGAATTCATGCGTCAAATTGGTGTAAATCCTGGTTTTGACCAGGTCCAGGTCTTGCAGGCGTATGACTTCGGCTTGGGCCAGTTTTCTGCGAAGCAAAAACCCATAAACCAAATAAAGCAGTAAAAACAGCAACACGGCATATCCCAGCCATGCCCACCATTGGGTAAACCAAGGCGGCATCACGGTAACGGAAATAGACCGCTGACCTACTTTCCCATACCGATTGGCTGCTTTGACATGAAAGACATACTCCCCGGGAGGCAAATCATGGTATTCTGCCACATGGGTATTCCCACTTTTCCAATTTTGATCGAAGTTGTCCAGTTTGAAAAGGATGTTATTCTCGGATTCGCTGGTCACAAAATCCAGAATACCAAATTGAAAGGAAATGGTATTTTGGTCGTAGGGAAGCTTGATTTGTTCGGTTTCCTTTAGTGGAAAGGGCAGGATTTTGTTTGTCCCGGGAACAAGTTCTGAATTGGCTAAGAAAAACCCGGTAAAGTAGGGAATAGGTTGCGCTAAGTATTGATCCTTGAGTTCCTGAGGAGAAAAGTGGAAGTATCCCGAAGCATCACCGGTGAAAATTTCCCCCTTTTTGGAAAAAAAAGTCCTGACTGAGTTAAAATTATTCTCTGAGGATCGTTTCCAACTTAGCCCGAACAAGACGGCTTCTCTTGTCTCCCGTTCCAGCTTAATGAATCCCAGGTCAGTGTTCAGCCACAAAAAACCCGACTCGTCCTCCACCATTCCCTTGATCAGCATCAGATCGGTGATCAAACCTGCAGCATCGTAAAAAGGGATAAATTCTTCAGTTTTGTGATCTAATAAAAAGAGTCCTGATCTATGGGAATTGACCCAAATTCGTTGATTGCTGTCCTCGAAAATACTGATGATAGAAGCCCCTGACTTACTTAAAACACGTTTGAAATCACCGGAATCAAACTCATAAAGATCAAGTCCTTTATTTGTAGCCACCCAGATATTTCCCTTTGAATCTTGAAAAAGATCTGAAATAGAATTGCCGCTTAGGCTTTTTAAATCGTCGGGATTATGTTTATAACGTTTGATCTTCCCCGTCTTTGGATTTAGCACATCAAGGCCATTATTGGTGCCTATCCAAACAGTTTCATCCTTTAGGGGCAACACAGAAATAACCGCAAAGGAAGATAGGCTTTCCTTGTCTTTCTCATTTGGGCCGAGGAAACTGGTGCTCATTGACTTTCTGTCAAAAAAGTATAGCCCTCCAAGCGTCGACATCCATAAATTTTCCTGCTCATCAAAACTCAGATCGGTAATGAATTTGGAACCTGAGGTGCGTTGAACATAAGAGAAAAAACTAGATGCTCCCTCGTCTTGATCTCTTCCAAAAAGACCCTTTTCTGTCCCAATCCAAATATCATTATCTGCCCCTTGGGCAAAAGTGATCACCCTGCTGCCAGTTTCTGTATGCTCAAATTGGTTTTGAAGCGTTGAGACTTGAAATAAAACCTGATTTTCTGTTTGTGGTTCCCAACCTGAAATCCAAAGAAGATCGTCCCTCGTCTTCAGCATGGTCCAAAAGTCATTCTTTTCCAGATGATGTGACCCGGTACCGGATGTACCAAAAAACTCCATGGTCTTCGATTTCGGATTGTACCGGTTGATCCCTCCGGCATAGGTTCCGATCCAAATGTTCCCTTGAAAATCTTCATTGATGAAGGTGATGTGATCCATTGCAAAACGAGCGTTTGGATTGACGGGCGGACGGGATAGTGCATTCGGGTTACCAGGAATATTGGGCAACCGTTGAAAAGTACCTTCTGCCCTATCCATGATATGGAGCCCGTCCCCGTCTGTGCCTACGTAAAAATTGCCTTTACTGTCTTCATACATAGCCCGTATCCGGTTGCCTATGAGCGACATCGGATTCTCCGAATCATGTCTGTAATGTGTGATCAAACCGGACTCTTTTTCAAATTTGTACAACCCTGAAGAAGGATGATCCTCTCTTAAGAATGGATTTCCAGCACCTATCCAAATAGTACCTGTCCGATCTTCATAAATTACCCTGACATCGGCGTTGTTCAGCAAAATCCCTGCAGGAGAATGAGCTAATACAGGCACAAACTTGCCGGTTTGCTGATTTAGGGTGTCTAATCCTTTCCCTGTCCCTACCCAAAGTGTACCTGCACGATCTTCTAATAGCGCACTAATATTATCATCGATAAGCTTTGAAGGTTCATTTGTATCGTGTTGGTAATGAGTGAATGTCTCGCTGCTGGGATCAAATCGATCCAGTCCGTTTTGGGCACTGCCAATCCAGATGATACCTTCCTTGCCGGCGGTTAGAGTTTCGAGACGATTCGAAAAAAGTGTGTTGGGATTAGTGGGATCAGTTTTATAGTATTTTTTAGAAGATCCATCGTATTTGATAAGTCCATTATAATTGTCAGCAAGCCAAATAAAACCCTCCTCATCCTGACACATTCCTACAATATTTGTGAGGAATTGATCTAATGGATAAGGAATGGGAGTGATTTTGACTTCCTGACTATTACATAAAAAAGAAGCTGTTGTAAAGATAAAAAGCAGAAGAAACTTTGGGTTTATCATTATTTACAAAAAGTTTATAGTAAGAAACTTAGGTTAAATTCTTTAACATAGCAAAAAATGGAAAAGCTTAAATGCTGCTTGGTTATTTTAAATCATGAAGAATTTCCAGCATTTGCCACCGAATATTCCTTCGGAAAATAATCCAAGTCATTGGGAAAATAATTCATGGACTTCGTCCTAAGTCATCGGTAAGGAGCTATTGATTTTTCTATCTTTTTATTTGATTATCTGCCTCAAGCAGACATGAAAATTATTTTCAAACCTTAAAATTCAGCACAGATGAAAAAGTTTTTAACTCCATTATTCGCCATTTTATTCCTGTTTTCCTGCGGAACAGAAAGCATGACCGACATGCAGCCAAATTTAAAAATCGATGAAAAAGGGACTTCTGCCCTCCTCAACAAAGGGACAAACCCAAATGACTTTGATGCCCAAAAAGGAGCCTCATCCACCGAAACAGATATAAATGCGGCAAGAGTCTTGGTCACAGACCAATACTTACTCCCAGGCACTTTGGAAGCGGGACTCGCAACCGGTTTTGTGCTCAAGGAGGGTTTACCAGTCACCGTCACAGCTTCAGGCCTGATCGTTTTTTATAACGGCGGCAACAACAATCCTGCTACACCGAACGGACGTCCAGATGTGCAGCAGTATAACGGTTTTCCAGTGGTCTCCCTTGTCGCAAGGGTTGGAGGTGGCGATCTCCAGTTCTTAGGCACAGGCCCGACGCAACTGACTGGTAGCGGTGAGTTGGTTCTTTACGTCAACGATACTTTCTTCAGTGATAACTCGGGCGCTTGGAACGTGGAGGTCAGCTATGAGTGCTATCCCGGTAATGGCTTCGGCGACCAAAACCATTACCACTGCAAGTAGACTTATCCGATCTCTCGACCGAACGGGTAAGCCCCGCCTCCTGCTGGTCGCGGGGCTTGTTTGTTGAATGTGGCAAATCAGAGAAAGTTGAATCCCCTCGGTCAAAATGGCCATATCTCAAAATCGAGATGAGAGAAAAAACATTCACTATCCATTTTCTTTTTTCTGGAATTACCCATACATCGTTGTTTCCCCTTCAAAAAAAGTATTATCCTAAAGTTGGATTTTTCGCTACATTAAAGTTGCTAATTATTCAAACCTCGGGATTTAAGGAGGTCGTTTAACTTCCCAATTTTTAGTGCCTTTTATTGGTTTTTCCCCTGGAGGTTTTTTAAGGGGAATGGCTTTGTCACTTAACTCTTTCCTCTGATGAATACCAAAGAAAACATCCTGAGCATTTACCCCAATCTAGGCTATTGGTTGATGTTCTTTATTTTGGCGGCTTTTGGAGGATTTTACCATTCCTACTTTTCGGTATTTCTTCAGCCTCATCCCTCATTTATCCACATCCATTTCGTTTTCATGGCCGTTTGGATGGGGATCGTAATCGCCCAGCCACTTCTGATCCGTTACAGAAAACTCACTCTCCATCGAAAAGTTGGCAGAGTCAGTTACTTCATTTTACCCTTGGTTTTGCTCAGCAGCTGGATGGTCATGAGGTTTGCATACGCCAGGGATCTTGCTGGATTAAAGGAAAGTCTGGCTTCCGGAGTGACGGATCTCAGCAGGGAAGAAGGATTGATCGGATTGGCTAGCTACAGTGCGCTGGGAATGGTTTACTTCATTTGGCTTGCCACATTTTATGGTCTGGCAATCGGATTCAGAAAACATGCTTCCATTCATGCACGCTACATGATTGCGGCTGCTTTGACTTTCATGGGTCCCACTGTGGACAGGATGTTATTCAATATTTTGAAGATACCTTCGATTCCTCCCGGTATCCCTGTTGAATACATCTCATTCGCACTGATCGATTTGATACTTTTGTTTTTGCTCATCAATGATATCCGAAAAAATAGAAATCCGTTACCAATCTCAATCGCACTCGGCCTTTATGTTTTAGTGCAAATATTCTACGCTACCCTAACCAAAACTCTCGCCTGGGAAAAGCTGATCAGCATTTTTCTGGGTTAACACACACTTATGAAAACCTTCGCTCTGTTAATTTCTTTCTTATTTCTGGCTTCCCTGCCGGCTTTCTCTCAATCTGCCAAAACCCTTACAAAGGTCGCGGAGGAGTTTGTTTCAACTCTAAATGCGGACGAAAAAGCCACCGTTCAATTGGTTTTTGAAGACAGTGCCCGGACCAATTGGACCAATCTTCCAATCGGTCTTGCCGCCCGATCAGGGCTGCGGTTTGGAGATCTTTCTGAAGAAAGCAAAATCAAGTTTCACAAGATTTTATCAACAGTAATGAGTTCGCAGGGTTATCTGAAAACCTTCGCGATCATGCAGGTGGATGACATTCTGCATGAGATTTTTGAAATTCAGTTTCAGCAGGGAAAGGTCAATGCAGGGAGAATGGAATTCATCAGAAAGCTGAACTGGGACTACGGCAACTATTACGTGGCCATTGCAGGAAATCCCGGAACCGATGCGATCTGGGGGTTGAAATTTGAGGGGCATCATATCTCTCTCAATCTCACCGTAGCCGGAGATGAGTTTAGCATGACGCCGTTGTTTTTTGGTTCTGATCCGGCTATCGTCGAGGTCACCCAATATGCAGGTTTGAGACCACTCAGCAAGGAAGAGGATTACGGGTTTTGGCTGATCAATGCCCTCAATGAGGAGCAAAAAGCCAAAGCAACTTTGGAAGGAAAAGTACCCGGAGATATCATCACCAGCCCGGATCGTCCACAGTGGTTAACCGAATTTCAGGGAATCAAAGGTGCCGATCTGACGCCAGAGCAAAAGAAAATTCTCCACTACCTGATCGAAGAATACGTGGGAAATCTGGAGCATGAGAAAGCAGAGAAATACTTGGCCGTTCTCCATGAGAAAGGAATGGATGAGGTCTATTTCGCCTGGATAGGAAGCTACGAACCCATGAAAGCACATTACTACATCATCCATAGCCCTGACTTCATGATCGAATATGACAACGTGGGATTCCTCGACAATGCCAATCATATCCACACTATCTGGAGAGAAAATGGAAATGATTTTGGAGAAGATATTTTGAAAAAACACCGGGCTGATCACAAACATTAAACTCATGATTTTTGTGATAAAACCGAATTAAAACCCTCATTAACCTTTTCCATTTAACATGTATTACTAGCAAAGCTTTGACTTAGATTTTTTCTTCCCACCGGATTCATCCTGAGAAATCAGAATGAATCCGGTTTCTCTTTTAAGAGGAAAACTGTTTGCCCTGATTTTTTGCCGAGGCAGCTGATTTTAAATCCTCTCCGGAAATTTTTCGACTACGTCAGGACAATAAAACCATGCGTTCGTCCTAACGGGTATTCTTAAAAAAAGAAATCAGGGTAGATTATGGTTAGCAGAATTTTTTCAAAACAACTGCCCCGGACTCACCCCAAAACTATGACCCAAACATCTTCTCCTCAGCTAACTCCTCTGGAAGATTCAGAGCGAATTCAATCCCTCGATGTCATGCGCGGGATTGTCCTTTTTGGTATTCTCTTGATGAACATCAATTCCTTCGGGTTGGCCAATTCCTATAATGACCCAACCGTTGCAGGTGGATTCACAGGATGGAATCTTTACACTTGGATTGCCACCAACATGTTTTTTGAGGGAACTATGCGCGGGTTATTTTCACTCCTTTTCGGAGTTGGGATGTTCATTTTTCTGGACCGGCTCACGAAGCGGGGAGCAGGTGTCAAAGCGGCGGATATATTCTTTCGGAGGCTCACGTGGCTTCTTATTTTTGGACTGATCCACGGATATCTGCTGCTATGGACCGGAGAGATTCTGTACGATTATGCATTAATGGGATTTCTGGTGTACTCTTTTAGAAATATGGCTCCAAAGAAATTGATCCTGGCAGCATCAGTTTTGGTTTTGGCGGGAATGGTTTGGAACTATTCAGATTTTCGAAAAAGTGAAAAACTCGCTGCTGATGTAGTGCTTATTGATTCCTACAAAACTGAAAATAAAGAGCTCACCAAGGAACTGAAAGAATCTCAAACCGCATGGGAAAAGATACAGGAAGATCGGTCTCCTGAAGCAACTGCAGAATTCAACTCTTCCATGAGGAAAGGTTATTTTGATGTGGTTGCATTTTTGGCACCAATCAATTCTCATTACGATCAATTTATGTCTTATAGATACGGCCTTTGGGACATTCTCAGCATGATGCTGATCGGGATTGCCTTGTTCAAGTGGAATTTACTTTCTGCCGATAAATCTTTTGGCTTCTATGCAGGAATGGCTGCAATCGGATACCTGATCGGACTTTCGGTCAATTATTACGAACTCCGAACTGTTATAGATGGTCAGTTCGCTCCCGTTGCAATAGCTAAATCCAACCTGACATACGATTTAGGCAGAATCTCAATTTGTATGGGACATATTGGATTGATCATGATTTTCTGCAAATCCAACTTTTTGGTTTGGTTGAAAAGTAGTCTTTCCGCTGTCGGAAAAATGGCCCTCACCAATTACATCATGCACTCTCTTATCTGCATGGTTGTCTTTACAGGAGTTGGGTTTGGACTATTCGGGAAGTTGCAACGCTACGAACTCCTCTATGTAGTCTTCTCGATCTGGATTTTTCAGTTGATCCTAAGTCCGATCTGGCTCACCTATTTCCATTATGGCCCGATGGAATGGCTCTGGAGAAACCTGAGCTATCAAAAAATCCATCCGATCCGGAAAGAATTACCTATGCGAGTTTCGACCATCTACCGATAAAAAAAGGGGATGATTAAGTTTTGGTATTCAAATCGACCAAATATAAAAAACGGGTAAGCTGAAAACCGACCAGAGTAAGCAAAAAACAACCAAAAAAATGAACAATCCAACCTATTTCCGAATCGCGACCGCCTGTATCGCACTTTCTCTTTTTAGTGTTGCATGCAGCTCACCACCTCCGGAAGAAGCGGCGGCTCCTGTAGAAATGGCACCACCAGTAGCCGCAGAACCGGATATGGCTGCAATCAAATCTGAAATCCAAGCTCTGGAAACTGCCTGGGGTGCTGCTGATAATGCGGGTGATGTAGCGGCTTTGCTTGCTTTCTACAGTGACGATGCCGTGAGTATGGGAAGCGGATCTCCAATGGCTGTGGGAAAAGCTGCCATTCAAAAACAACTTGAAGAGGGCATGGCATCCAGACCTGCAGGATCTACCGTTTCATATGATGTTTTAGATGTTTTTGGGGATGAAAACACCGTCACTGAAGTGGGTAAAACCACCCGGATGGATGCTTCCGGAAAAGTAATTTCCTCCGGTAAGTATATGGCTATCTGGGAAAAGCGAGATGGAAAATACATCTGCGTACGAGATATCAGCAATAGTGACTCCAAGGAGGACTAATCTCATTTAGTCACTTTTCTTTTCCTTCAATAAACTGAGGGGTCGTTGAAAAATGTCTCCTCAGTCTCCAAATTTTATTGTGCAAACTCTAAAACTCAGAAACATGAAATCAGAAAAACCCGAGTACTTCTGCCTCAGGCCTGAAGTCGAAAAAGCCTACGGATATTCCCATGCAGTCAAGATTGGAAATAGCATCAAAGTCTCCGGTGCAGTCAGCATGGATGATGAAGGCGGGCGGACTGCGGTGGGTAATTTTCTCCAGCAGATGAAGAATTGCTATTCTGATCTGGACAAAGTGTTGAAGCACTACGGTTGCACCTTTGACGATGTGGTGGTAGAAAATGTGTTTACAACAGATATGCCCGCATTTTTGGAGCATGCGGAATACCGGAATTCCATCTATACAAAGCAGTTTCCAACCGGATCCTGGCTGGAAGTAAAAGGCTTGGCTTTGCCCGAGTTTTTAATCGAAATCGAATTGGAGGTCCATGTCATGCATGAATGATTTCACTCATTCTCTTTCAAAAGCAAGAGAAATTCTTCTGCTTTTTTTAAAACACACAACATAATCTAACATGAAATCGAGCATGACTAAAAATTCACACACTGGCATGATTATAATCACTGCGAGATTCCATGTGGCCTTTAAAAATCAAATTATAATCATATGAAAACAGCAGGCATTATCGGTGGTTCGGGCTTCATTGGCAGCCACAACACCAGGAAGTTTTTAACAGAAGGATATAAGGTGAAAGTCTCCACGACCGATCTATCCAAAGAAGAAAAATATAAGCATCTAAAGGATCTCCCCAACTCGGAAAATCTGGAGATCGTCCAACTCGATGTTGAGAATAAATCAGAGCTCGATGATTTCTTGAAGGGTTGCGAAATCGTAATCCATGGCGGAACACCATTTCAGTTGGCAGTAAATGATCCCAAAACTGAATTGTTTGACCCGACCATCAATGGAACCGAGAATTTCCTGGCGGCAATTCAGAAAACGCCCGGAATTAAAAAGGTGGTAATTGTGGCATCTGTTGCGGCTTTCAACACCAACTTCCCGCTTCCCGCAGGAGGCAGAACTCTGGATGATACTTTCAACGAATCTGACACTCCTTTCTTCAGTGAAGAGAGTCACCCTTATGCTCAGGCCAAGTTCATAGCGCAGCGGACAGTTGAGAAATTCATGGATACGCATTCCAATTTGGATTTTGAAATCGTCACCGTTTCTCCTGTGATGGTGACGGGAAAATCATTATCCGCCAGAGAAGATTCAACTTCCACGGGGATTCAGTTTCTCTTCAAAAACAAGATTGCCCCGGATGCTTTCTTTCAAATGTTCTATGACAATGACATCCAATTTGCATTGGTAGATGTGGCGGATGTGGCGGAAAGTATTTTCCAGGCTGCGACCACCGATGGTCTTCACGGCAATAACTACCTCCTGACAAGCGAAACTTATCCGGTCTCGGATATCACCATGATGCTGAATAATCAGGAACCTGCCGGAAAATCTAAAACAGTCTATACCAACACCCTTGCAGAAAGAGAACTGGGAGTCCGCTTCAAATCCGCCAGGGAATCCTTGGCCAGCTATTCTGCCTGAGGATAGCTATTTCCCTAAGTTCGATTTTGTGATTTTCCAAGGGCTGAAAAGCTCTTCAGTTTTTATCGAAAAGAGAAACTTTATAGAAGTAGGTCCAACTCTGATTTGGATTTCATAGACCATTCCACTTTTCATCACTGAAATCATTTTACAATGGATTAAGAAATAAAATCTGGTTCACATAAATGCTCAACCCATGGTAAAGAAAATCATCTTCGGTATTCTGATCCTCCTCGCTGTGTTGATTGGAGGCTTCATCATTTTTGTTCAAGTATCCTGGAATAAAACCTATGACATTCCTTACCCCGATCTTCAGGTAAGTACGGATTCCACCGTCATAGAAAGAGGTAGGTATTTGGTTCACGGACCTGCCCATTGTTCCAATTGTCATGTTTCCAGCATAGAAGATATGATCGCTGCGGATGCAGGCAAGCCAACTCCTTTGAAAGGTGGAGTGGCATTTCCCTTGGGAGGATTAGGAGTTCTATACACTCCCAATCTGACTCCGGATCCCAAAACAGGCATCGGGCGATATACAGACGGACAGGTTTTTCGGATGATGAGACATGCTGTCAGGCCAAGCGGAATCGCATCTCTTTCTCTATTGATGCCCTTTTGGAACATGGCAGATGAAGATCTGGTGGCGGTCGTGTCCTATTTGAGAAGTATGAATCCCATCGAAAATGAGGTTCCCCCTGCGGAATGGACTTTTATGGGTAAGGCAGTCAGAACCTTTGCTCCTCCTTTCCGCCCTATCCTAAATCCAACTCCTGCCCCGACCGCACCTCCTATGGAAGCTACGATCCAAAGAGGTGAATATCTGGCGCGATATGTAGCCAATTGCGTGGGATGTCACACCCAATTTGATCCAAGCACTTTTGAAGTCATTGGTGCGGAATATGCCGGAGGATCGGAATTTGAACCCTATCCTGAACTGCATCTGGCGGTGGGCGAGGATCCGGAACTGTGGGTACGATCTCCCAACATTACCCCTCATCCAAACAGCGCTTTGTCAAAATTTAAAACCGTAGAAGAGTGGAAGGAAAGATTCCGAAAAGGCAGACAAATTAAGATCTCGCCGATGCACTGGGGACCATTTTCAAGGATGTCAGATGAGGATCTGGAAGCACTTTACCTCTATCTCCACAGCCTCGATCCGGTGGATCATGAAGTCGGAGATCTGCTGTTCAAAAAGGAATAAAACAAGTATATTCTATTCGATTTTTAACCCAAAACCCATGATCAAATTAACTGTTCTCTATGGTCACCCTGTTGACCCTGCTGCATTTGAAGCCTACTATTCCAAAACGCATATGCCATTGGTAGCTAAAATCCACGGCATAGTCAAAGCCGAAACCACCAAATTTTTCCCTGAGGCAGATGGAAGCAAACCTGCTTTCTACAGATTAGCAGAACTCTATTTTAACAGTCCGGAAGAACTTCAAAAGGCGATGGGTTCACCCGAAGGCATAGCGACTTCTGCCGACCTGGCAAATTTCGCATCCGGAGGGGTTACCATTTTGGCAGGTGCATTAGATTAAGGATTGCCGCAACTTGGTGATGGAAAATAAATCTCCAAACGATTGGCCATGGCCGCAAGAATTGGATGCATTGGTTGCAGCTCCAATGCATCATTCCCTCTTGCTTGAAAATGAATTCGTCAGAGTGATCGAGACCATCATTCTCCCTGGCGAAATCACAGCTATCCATACGCATCAATGGCCTGCAGCTTTGACCATCATCTCCTGGTCAGACTTTATCCGCTACGATGGCAAAGGAAATATTACAGCCGATTCCCGAAATCTACCCGACGCCGACCGAACCGGAACCGCACTTTGGTCCGAATCGCTGACCCCTCATTCTTTAAAAAATGTCGGTGACAAGATCATCCATATCATCAGTACAGAGATCAAAATATGAGTATCCGCATCTTTCCCAATGGGTCTAAATAAAGGTTTTTAGCTTGGATTATTAGTCCATAATTGGTCTTCCAGGACTTCAGACCTTGTTTTGGTTGCTTATTGGCAAAAAACGGGGAGTCAGATTAAATGAAATTTTCAATGCTTAACCCATCATAAACTGAAAATGAATACGCTGGAATACTTACTCTCGCTTGACCTCAATTACATCGCGATCGGATTGATTGCGGTATTTTTCACATTGGAACAAATCCTAAACACACAATTTCCTTTTTCAAAAAGAGGCACACATTTCTGGAATAGTTTCCTGTTTCAAGTCCTTTTTCTGATCGGAAATCTATTTTGGGCAGGCGTCACCGTTTTCTGTATTGAGTGGCTCAATCAACACGAGGTCGGATTGTTTCACCTGATTGAGTTACCTCTTTGGCTGAAGCTAATTTTCGGGGTTGCATTAGTGGATTTGGTGACTTATTGGTTCCACCGGACATCTCATAGATTCCCAATCCTCTGGCGCTTTCATCGTGTGCACCACAGCGATACCACCATGGATTCGTCCACTTATTTCAGGGGCCATCCGATCGAGACTTTCTTTTGGTTTGGCAGCGCACCCGTTTTAGCTGCCGGTATTTTTGGATTGGATTTGTTCACCATTGGATTTTATTTTTTGGTCCTCACTCCATTTCTGATTCTGGAGCATTCCAATCTCCGGTTTCCTGCTTGGTTGGACAGGACGGCAGGATTGATCTTCACCACGCCGAATCTGCACAAGATTCATCACGATCAGGATCAGAATTATACTGACTCCAACTTTGCCGACATCTTCATTCTTTGGGACCGGATCTTTGGAACATTCAAATACAAACCTGCCGATCAGATCAAGTTTGGCCTGGAAGAGTTTGACGAGGAAAGGAAGCAGACCTTCTGGTATTTATTGAAGACCCCTTTCTTAACTATCGAAAGGAAGATCAAATAGATAGCAAGAAATTAAATCAACAGATTTGAAACAAGATGCAATGACCCAAGTGACAACTATCGATACAAGAAATATCATAATCGGAATGGTTATGGTATTTATTCTTGTACATATCGGCTTTCACGCCACGTATATTCAATATTTCCCTACGTTCCAAGAGTTTAACTGGCTGCATCATATTCATGGAGCATTAATGGCTTCATGGGTTTTTATGTTGGTTTTGCAACCTGTTTTGATTCATACCAGAAAGTTTGCGGCACACCGTTTCGTCGGAAAACTATCGTATGTAATCGCTCCATTGATGATGATCTCCATGCTAATCATAGCAAGAGTCAGTTATCATAAATGGGTTGGCGAGTATGGTTCTACAGAAGTGTTTTCATGGCAGTCAGTTACATGGATGCAATTTTCCATGTTTGTGTTGTTTTATTCATTGGCCATTTTCTACCGAAAAGACACATTCAGGCATATGCGATTTATGATTGGTACGGCCATCATCATGGTTGGTCCCAGCCTGAGCAGAACAATTAATGAATATTTGGACACTTCATTGGATGTAGATTTTGAGTTGATTCCCTTGTATGTTAAAACTGGCCTTGCGGCTGCTCTCTTGGCAGTCGATGTAATCAAAAAGAAAGATTGGGTGCCGTATTCGATTGTGCTTTTGGCGTTCCTCTTTGCAGATTTGGTGTATTATGCCCGCTATTCTGAGGCTTGGCAATCATTTGGGAGGATTGTTGTGAAGGTGCTTTATTGATCAACCACCATCAGAACCAGGAATACGACGACTCCAACTTTGCAGCCATACCGGTTATTTGCTGAAAAGTCCATTTTTGAAACCTTTAAAGGATTAAAAAGAAACCAAAATCAAGCAAATGGGTAGATTGTCTTGAAGTTTGGTCCTGCGTCTCTTTTGAATCGAAAGGCTAGCAAATGGCTATTAAAAGTTAAAATCAGATCTGTATGAAATCGAGCTTAACGCAAGTGTCAAACAAAGGGATGATTATTAACCGCGCGAGATTCCATAAGACCATTAAAAAATAAAATATAAACTCATGAAATTATATTCAACTCTATTCCTTTTGCTCCTTTCAGGAACCGTGTTCTCACAAAAAGTGGAGAATGTACCTGCTTCCTCATTGGCAGCCATTAGACTGGATGAAATCAAAAGTGATCTCTATGATCATGCAGATGCTCGATTCAAAGGTCGTGGAGCAGGCACTATTGATGAGTTGAATGCGGCCATTTGGGTGGGAGAAAAGTACCGCAGTATTGGATTGACACCTGCCGGAGATGACAATACGTATTTCCAGTTTTTTAATATGTGGCGAAATAGGATCGCCTCCACAAGCACTGTCCGAATCAACGGTCGAATACTACCCTTGTGGACAGAAGTTGCTATCGCACAAATGGCGCCCGTAACCCTGGAAGCGCCAATCGTGTACCTCGGCAGTGCAGCTTCCATTGATTTGAAAACCCTTGACGTGAAAGGCAAAGTAGTTGCTTTTGATGCAGTTCCCGGTATTTTGAATCCTACTATGTCTTTGCCAGGGTGGCGCTATCAACGATTTATGATGACCAAGTATGGCAATGCATTAATCGAAAAAGGAGCCATTGCGCTTATCCTGTTGGGTGATGCCGAAACCGAAAAAGTCTGGCCTGATGCCGTGGAAAATTTCAAAGAAGGCAGTTTTGACTTGGAGGGCGGACCCAATGAAACAGTGAAAGCGACCGTTCCGGTATTTTGGCTTCATGCATCTGCAAAAGATGAATTGATGGGTTCTGCAGCCGTGATCAAAGCAAACATTGTAATTGAGCATTTTAAATATCCCTCCGTCAATATTGTTGGGGTGATCGAAGGGACCGACCCGGTGCTTTCCAAAGAATATGTGTTATACAGCGGGCATACCGATGCACATGGTGTTCGCAATTCGATTGACGGGGATGATATTTATTATGGAGCTGATGACAATGCCAGTGTAAATGTCGCTATGCTCGCTGTGGCAAGAGCTTTTAAGAAAAATCCCGGGAAGCGTTCCGTGCTTTTTGTGATACATGGAGCTGAAGAAAGAGGCTTATTGGGTTCACGATTTTACTCCTCACAGCCCACAGTGCCCATCGAAAACATTGTCGCTGTCCTAAACGGTGATATGATAGGAAGAAATAATCCGGATAGTGCCGCAGTATTGGGTATTCAGCCGCCACATCTTACCTCAGGCGACCTTGCCAGAATGACACTTGAAGCCAATGAAGAAGGCCCGAAATTCAAGCTCGATACCCAATGGGACAAGGTGGAGCATGTCGAGGGATGGTTTTTCAGAAGCGATCATCTGCCTTATGCAAGGCTCGGTATCCCGTCGATCATGTACACCACCTTGCTACATGTCGACTACCATACCCCAAAGGATAACGCAGAAAATATAGACTATCCAAAACTTCACAAGATGACCGAATGGATGTTTCGCACCGGATGGAAAGTAGCCAATGCCGAGCAGCGTCCCAACCGCGAAGCTAATTTCAAATTGGAACGATAGGGGGAGGATTTATAAAGGATCTGCTGGCCTGAGTCGTCATTGCGAGGGTTTAGTCGAAAGCCAATGTGTGCAGGATTATACAAACCCGAAGCAATCTATTTATTTGGAAACAAAAAATCCCATTAAGCATCACCTGAACTACTTTTTTTTACATTTCCTTTAATGAAGTATAAAAAAGCTACTAATCTTTTGGAATGGAGAAGAGATATTGCTTTTATCTGTTATCAAGGGCGATGTAATTTGGAATTGACAAATTGAAATTTCTGGTTTATTGTAGATCAAAAAAAATTAGTCTAATTGGTCGGAGTTTCTTTATTAAAAGGAAGGTTAGTAGATAGGTTAAACTAAAATTTTTGTGAGATGAGATATATAATTATTTTCCTTTTTATTCTATTGGTTTCCTGCGAATCTTTTAATCAAGATAGAATGGAAAACGCTAATAACTATTTTGAAAATGGAGAATATCAAAATGCTAAAAATGAACTCTCTAAGATTCCTGAGTCAAGTGATTATTATAATGAAGCAATGGTATTGCTTCAAGTGGTCGACAGTGTTCAGGCAACATTTAAGAGAGAACAGAAAAAAAAATATGATTCTCATTCTTCTAAGAAAACAATCCCATCACCTAGTTCAAAGTATTCTGAATCCACAGTCAGCACTTCAAAAAGCAGGGTTGAAAGATGGCTCTCTCTAGGCTATATAAAAATAAAATCGGATGAGGAAATATTCATTTCTTCTGAACTTTGGAGCTCAGTTGATATTGATGGGAAAAGAGAAGTCGTTTCTACTTTATTGGTTTACACGGAAGTCTTTAAGAATAGAGGGGCTTTTAATTCAGTTGATTTTTTTGACAAGCAGACTGGAAAGGAAATAGCTTCATGGTCGGATTTTTCAGACTTGGAAATAAAGTGATATGAACCCCTGCTGGGCGTTCTATATTGCTTTTCAGCATTGAGGTCAAGTGGCTACTCAGTGCAATCCCGTACTGACGACTGAAGTAATTACACCCTTTTATTTTTTGGAATTTATAATTCCATTTCCCAATAAGTTCAACCCTTTTAGGGTTGACACCACCATCCCGTATTTCCTTTTTTCCCCGTTGAAACCGGGGGCTATTGAAAAGTTAGATCCCTTCAGGATCATTTTTAGGTAACCTAATTGCCAAAATGATGACCCCGAATGGGGTCCAACCTTTCATTAACCATGGGTGAAACCCGTGAACATCGAGTTCCCCTTAATCCAATTCGACCGACCCTGCCTGCGGCAGGCAGGCCTGAAGGGTGTCGAACTTTCATTTCCTTCTTCCCCACGAAAAATGCCTCGGAATAGCACTTATCATCAACATTCGCTACTTTGAATACCAACATTTAGAGGGTTACAATTTTTAAAAACTACACTATGTCTCATTCAAGACACACTCCAATCGAAATAAGCAAAGCGGATTTTAGACAAGCGGGCTATCAATTGGTGAATGCGATTGCTGAATTCATTAGCAGCATCGATCAAAAGCCTGTAACCACGGCTGAATCTCCTATGCAGATTCGACATATTTTGGGCACAGCTCCCCTGCCGGAAAATGGCATTCCCCTTCCTGAGTTGATGGGAAGGACAACCGATTTGCTGTTGAATCATTCCCTGCTCAATGGTCATCCAAAATTCCTGGGGTATATCACTTCCTCTCCTGCACCCATTGGAGCCTTGGCGGATTTGTTGGCCGCAACGGTGAATCCAAACGTGGGGGCTAATATTTTGAGCCCGATGGCAACGGCAATTGAGAAGCAGACCATCAACTGGTTGGCGGAGTTTATTGGTGTTTCGCCCACCTATGGTGGAATATTAGTGAGCGGAGGCAACATGGCAAACTTCACCGCCTTTCTGGCAGCTCGAACTGCAAAGGCTCCGAAGAATTTGAAAAAAGACGGACTGGTGAAGCTAGCGGGAGAAATGATCGTGTATTGTCCCAAGACCACGCATACCTGGATTGAAAAGGCCGCGGTCTTATTTGGTCATGGTTCCGAATCCATTCGATGGATACCAACCGATGCTGAAAACAAAATGGACAATGCCCTTCTCGTCCAAACTTTGGATGAGGATATTAAGAAAGGATTGAAACCTTTTATGGTGGTGGGAACTGCCGGAGACGTCAGCACCGGAGTAGTCGATGATCTTGCCGGTATTGCTGCCATTTGCAAAAAGTATGACCTGTGGTTTCACATCGATGGTGCTTATGGGATTCCAGCTGCAGCGATTCCCGAATACAAAAAGATGTTTGAAGGGATTGAAGAGGCAGACTCCCTTGCGCTTGATCCGCATAAGTGGCTTTATGCACCGCTTGAAGTAGGGTGTACTTTGGTGAAGAATCCGCAGCATCTGATTGATACGTATAGTTCGCACCCGGTTTATTACAACTTTGGCACTAGCGAGGAGGAACCGTCGCTGAATTTTTATGAATATGGTTTTCAAAACTCAAGAGGATTCAGAGCTTTGAAAGTTTGGATGGCACTGCAGCAAATCGGAAGAAGTGGCTACGTGAAGATGATCAACGAGGACATTGAGATTTCAAAGCACTTTTTCGAAGAAGCAAAAAAGCATAATGAGCTGGAAGCCGTCACCCATAACCTCAGCATTACCACACTTCGGTATGTTCCGGAAGGATATTTTCAAGGTGAAAAGAGGGATGATGCATACGTAAATACCCTGAATGAAAAACTCCTGAATGTATTGCAGACCGGTGGAGAGGTGTTCCTGTCCAATGCTGTCGTGTTTGAGAAGTATTGCCTGAGAGGGTGTATTGTCAATTTCAGGACTTCTAAAGAAGATATTGATGAAATAATCGAGATCATCGTAAGAGAAGGGAGGAAATTGCACGATCGATTGCAGTCCAGGAATTGAATCACCAACAAAACGACTCGATTGAATGAAGACTTTTCACCAAGGTCTGTGTCACAGACCTATTAATTACTTCACCACAATCCGGATTCCCTGTTTTTGGCGGAAAATTTTTTATCGATTGACATCAAACCTGCCAAAAATCAAAATCATTGATCCTTATTTTTCCAGGGGTTGAAACCCCTGGCTAAAAAAATATCACCCCAATGGAGTTATTCCCGGCAAGAAATCGTGCCTTAGGCACGGTTGGTTGGTAGCTAATTGCGCAAAATTTGGTTGGATTCGTTCCATAGGAACGATTGGTTAAAAATTCATTTTTAAAAAAAATACCCAAATTTCCGCAGAATCCTGAATACTAAAAATGTGTATTTTGAGCTGAATTAAGGTGGTAGATCAAACCTTGATTTTGACCTTAAATACCTATTTTCCCACCATCCCCATGATGAAAAAACTAAAATTTGGAATGATCCAAACCTTGTGTTTGGTCACTTTGCTGTTTGTCAATTTCAACCTCCACGCTCAAACCTACGGCAAAAACGGAATGGTTGTCTCTGACAATGTCCTTGCTTCAGAGGCAGGTATCGAGATTTTGAAAAAGGGGGGAAATGCCATCGATGCGAGTATCGCGACAGCTTTTGCTTTGGCAGTGACACATCCCGAGGCAGGCAATATCGGAGGCGGGGGATTTATTGTTTTTATGGATTCCGCAGGGCAAGTAACGACAATTGATTTCCGCGAGAAAGCTCCTCTAAGTGCTACTCCCGATATGTTTCTGGATGCGTCGGGCAACCTGATCGAAGGATCGAATCACGAAACAATCAAAGCAGTGGGCGTCCCCGGAACGGTGGCGGGCTTGTATCTCGCCCATCAAAAATATGGAAAACTGCCATGGGCTGAGTTGGTCCAACCTGCAGTCGATCTCGCAAAAAACGGATTTCCGATGACTTGGGGATTGTATAGTGTAGCGCTTGGTATGTCTGATTTGGATGCATCGTTTGATATCATGGCCAATTACTTCCGAAATGCTTCCGGGGAAATCGTCCAACCTGGAGAAATCTGGACCCAACCTGCCTTGGCCAATACGCTTGCTTTGATCCGCGACAACGGTCAGGATGGCTTTTACAAAGGGGAAGTGGCGGAAGAAATCGAAGCCTACATGAAAGCCAAGGGAGGAATCATCACCAAGGAAGATTTGGAAAAATATACTGCCGTGGAGCGCAAACCTCTCAAAGGAACCTACAAGGGCTATGATATCTATTCCATGCCGCCTCCAAGTTCGGGAGGAGCTGCCCTGATCGAAATGATGAACCTCATGGAGTTGGCGGACTTGCAAAAGATGGAATTCAATTCCACTGCCTATGTGCATGTCGTTGCCGAAGCGATGCGAAGAGCTTTTGCAGATCGTGCAGAGCATCTCGGCGATCCGGATTTTAATCCCGATATTCCGATTGATCAGCTGACTTCCAAAGAATTTGCCAAAAAACGATTTGAAAACATCGACATGAACAAAGCGTCTTTGAGCGATTCATCCAAGTTTGGGCAACTCTACGATGGCAGCAGTACAACACATTTTTCGGTGGTGGACAAAGCAGGGAATTCGGTTTCCCTGACCTACACCCTTGAAAATTCCTATGGGGTCGGGATGGGCTCTTCCAAACTCGGTTTCATCTTCAACAATGAAATGGGCGACTTCAACCCCGTCGCGGGAATCACCAACAGCAGTGGGCAAGTCGGTTCCAATCCCAATCTTATTGCTCCCGAAAAAAGGATGCTGTCAAGCATGACTCCTGCCATTGTGGCCAAAGATGGAAGGCCTCACATGATCATCGGAAGTCCGGGAGGAAGGACGATCATCAATACGGTTTTTCAAACAGTACTCAATGTCCTGGAATACGATATGAGAATCGACAAGGCGATCGAAGCAATGAAAATCCACCATCAATGGCTGCCTGATATGTTGGTTTACGAAAGACACCTGATGTCGCCGGATACCCGCGATGCGCTGGAGCAAATGGGCCACAAACTCCGAGGCGTCAATAACCTTGGCGTGTTGATGGGAATCACCTATGATCCTGTGCTAAAAGTTTATATCGGCGCTGCAGATTCATCGAGTGACGATGGGGCTGCTGTTGGCTACTAAGTAGACAAAAGTGATTTCATGCTCTTTTTAATAAATGGTTCCTAAGAACATGAATTTTCCTGTACCTTTTTCTTCGATTAAACTTAATCTCTTATGCAAAAAACCATAGGCTTTTTATTCACAATCCTTCTTCTCTTTTCAATAGACAGTTTGCCTGCAAGGGCTCAATCCAATCAAAAGGAAATGGCCGCTCAGGTAGCCAAGGGACTCCAACTTAGAAGCATTGGTCCTGCATTCATGGGAGGAAGAATTGCAGATATAGCAGTAAACCCTATTCATAGCAGCACTTGGTATGTGGCGGTGGGCTCTGGAGGTTTATGGAAAACTACAAACAGTGGAACTACCTGGACACCGGTTTTTGATGCGCAGGCCTCCTATTCGATTGGTACCGTGGCTTTGGATCCAAATAATCCTGAAGTGGTCTGGGTAGGAACAGGCGAGAATGTCAGTGGCCGGCATGTGGGTTGGGGAGATGGGGTATATAAAAGCATGGATGGAGGTGCCACCTGGCAGCAGATGGGACTGAAAAATTCAGAACATATCGGTAAAATATTAATCGACCCCAGAAACTCTGATGTGGTCTATGTGGCAGCCGAAGGCCCATTATGGTCAACAGGAGGCGAACGGGGATTGTATAAAACCAAAGACGGAGGCAAAACCTGGCAATTAATACTTGAAATAGATGCAGATACCGGAGTCACTGATGCAGAATTTGATCCTTCAAACCCTGATGTGATTTATGCGGCAGCCTATCAAAGAAGAAGAAAAACCTGGGCCCTTCTTGGAGGAGGTCCGAAGTCGGGGATTTATAAATCCATGGATGGTGGTGAGAGCTGGAGAATGACAAATGACGGATTGCCTCAAGGCGACATGGGAAAAATAGGTTTGGTGGTTACTCAGGCCAATCCACAACTAGTGTATGCAACCATAGAAGCCGACAATGCCAATAAGGGATTCTACCGGTCAACAGATAAAGGTGAAAGCTGGCAAAAGCGCAACAGTTATATTTCCGGGGGAACCGGGCCACACTATTACCAGGAAATTGAAGCTTCGCCGACTAACCCTGACCTGGTTTACCAGATGGATGTTTTTATAAATGTAACCCGCGATGGGGGAAAGACTTTCGATTATGGCGAAACCGGAAGAACGAAACACAGCGACAACCACGCCTTATGGATTGATCCTGCGAATGGACAGCATTTGATCGTAGGGACAGACGGAGGTTTGTATGAATCTTTTGATGATGGGGCCAACTGGCGTCACTTCCCGAACTTGCCGGTCTCACAATTTTATAAAGTAGGACTCGATAATTCAGCTCCATTTTATAATGTGGTAGTAGGAGCGCAAGATCTTGGAACCTTGTTGGGCCCGTCTAGAACAACTAATGTAGAGGGCATCCGCAATCAGGAATGGTACGTCCCATTAGGAGCCGATGGTTATGATGTCGCTTTCGATCCGGAAGATCCAAATATTGTATATATGGAAATTCAGGAAGGCCTATTGCATCGTCACAATAGAATCACTGGAGAGGTATTGAATATTCAGCCACAACCGGAACCCAATGACCCACCGGAAAGATGGAATTGGGACAGTCCCATACAGGTAAGTTCACATGACCACAAAACACTTTATTTTGGATCGCAACGAGTTTGGAAAAGTCCCGACCGCGGCAATTCATGGATCCCAATCAGTGGAGATCTGACGACCAATATCGGCAGGTACGAACTGGAAATGATGGACCGTGTACCGAGTATTGACGCACTGTACGACAACGGAGCGATGTCGAAATTTGCTACTTTGACTACCATTTCTGAATCAACCTTACAAGCAGGATTGCTTTATACAGGCTCAGATGATGGACTGATTCATATAAGTGAAGACGATGGAAAAAATTGGAGGAAAAGTGGAAGCCTGCCCAAGGTTCCTGCAATGACATTCATCAATAATATCGAAGCCTCTTCCCATGATATCAATACGGTGTTTGCCGCAGCCGATGGCCACCAATTGGGTGATTATTCTTCTTATGTTTTCATGAGTTCGGACAAAGGAAAAACCTGGCGTTCTATAGCAGGAGACCTGCCTCTCAAAACGATTGTTTGGGTGATCAAACAGGATCCAATTGATGAAAATTTACTTTTCATCGGGACAGAATACGGTATCTATTTTTCAGTGAATAAAGGTGTCAATTGGACCAAGCTGAATGCAGGCGTACCAACTATTCCATTCAGAGACCTTGCACTTCATGCCAGAGACAATGATCTGGTAGGAGCAAGTTTTGGACGGGGAGTTTATGTTTTGGATGATTATTCGCCTTTAAGAGAAATCAACAAAATGGCAAATGCCAATTCAAATCTGGTCTTGCCGGTGAGAGATGCATGGTGGTATGTTCCCAGTGTGCCTTTTCAGGCAAAGGGAATGCCTTCTCAAGGTTCTGACAGTTTTGTCAGTGATAACCCACCTTTCGGAGCAGTATTTACCTATTACTTAGCGGATCTTCCCAAAACAGAAAAAGCGCAGCGAAAAGAACTGGAAAAAAACCTCAACGAGCAAAAAACCAGTATTCCTTTCCCTGGTTGGGATCAACTGAGGGCGGAGGCTATTGAAGAGGAACCAATTGTATTGCTGTTGGTACGGGATAAAAACGGGGTACCCATTCGTTGGATAGAAGGCGCTGCCAAAACAGGCTTACATCGGGTAAGTTGGGATTTGAGATTGTCTCCGCCCGACCCTATCAATCTAACCGTTCCCGCTTTCCAACCACCTTGGGTAAGCGATCCTGAAGGACCTCTGGTAGCACCAGGGAAATACAGCGTAGAACTCTTTGTGATGAATAAAGGGAAATTGGAGGCGCAAGGAGAAGCGCAGGAATTTAACGTCAAACCTGTACATCCAACAAGTGATAATTATGAGGAGATGGCGGCTTTCAAAAAGCAAACCAGTGATCTTTCCCGAAGGACTTCAAGTGCTGCCAGGCAATTGGGTGAGGCGGGGGATAAGCTTCGCCATATCAAGGCTGCATTGACAACAACACCGAATGCTTCTCCTGAACTATTTGCGCAATTTACAGTACTGAATACCTCTCTATTTAACCTGAGAACTGCACTGATGGGAGACGGAGTGCTTCAAAGCAAGAATGAGTCGGATTCCCCTTCTATCATGAATAGAGTAGGTAGCGTGATTTATGGCCATTGGAGTACTACCGAACCACCGACAGCAACTTATAGACGAGATATTGAAATCGCAGAAAGTGAGTTTGTTCAATATTTGAAGAATGCCTCCCTATTTTATGAGCAATTAGGCGATTTTGAAATGAAGCTGGAAAAGGCAGGTGCACCTTATACCCCAAATAGAAAAATGGATTAAGGGCAAGTCAAAAAAATGACAGGAGTAGCTGATTGTGAAAAGAATCTCCGTTATCCTGCTTCTCTTGAAGCAGGATTTTAATTCCTTGCTCAGCTGGCGAACGAGTGGAAATCCTGAAAATGGAATCCTTATTCTAATGCTTTGAAAGGAGAAAAAATTAGCGATATCTCAAATACTCACCTGACAGATCAGCAAATATGAATGCCAGAAATAAGAGCCTAATGAACCGCGCCTCAGCTTTCTAAAAGGGTGCTTCACTGGCCTTTAAGAGGCCTCAATCTTTTCTAACAAAATGAAAAATAAGAAAAGCACTTATTTAATAGTCTCAATCTCTTTATTCGTCGGACTTTTACATTTTGTAATTGGACCTGACTATCAAGGAATTTTTAGAGACTTTATGCGTGGTTACTTAATTGATATTTTGTTACCAATGAATCTTTATTTATTGCTTCAGATCTCTTTAAGGAAGAATCTATCAGTTACTAAATCCAGAATAATCGGCGCAGTATTCACCTTTGCTTTCGGGGTACTAGTTGAAATAATTCAATTTAATGAAATCGAATTATTTGGAAGTACCTATGATCCTTGGGATATAGTGATGTATGGAATTGGAACCGGATTAGGAATAATACTTGATTTAACGGTAATCAATAAACTTGAAAAACAATGGCAGGAAGGATGAATGATAATGCTCCACCATCTGTCTCTGCAGGCGCGCGAGTCCCGCGCGTGACAATCATTCAAAAACGAATCACTCAGGAATCTAAAAGCCTACCAAAATCTATTCGATGGTTTGAATCAAACTTATCCATTCGATCAAATTTCTTTTGATGACCTTTAGCAAAAGATAAACCCTGAAAATTCCGGTGGAATATTCAGATTTTTCCAATTCCCCTATCCTATTACTCGTATCCCAAAATTATCTGCTTCAGTTTCTATCCCTTTATGATGTATAAATTTTTATTGTTTACAGTTCTTTCTTTAGCCTCAATTAGGCTAGCCGCTCAATCAAATTCCATCAATGAGGAAGGATTCATTTCAATTGGAGGCATAGAGCAATGGGTCACAATCAGCGGGGAAGACAAGTCTAAACCTGTGATCCTTTTCCTTCACGGCGGGCCGGGGAGCACCATGAGTCAGTACGATGACGCAGCTTATGGTTATTGGAAAAAGGACTTTGTGTTGGTGAATTGGGATCAGCGGGGAGCGGGAAGAACGTTTGGCAAAAATGCACCCGAAGCAATAAATGAAGATTACTGGATCGAAAACCCGCTGACTATTGAGCAAATGACCGCTGACGGGATTGAGCTTTCTGAATATCTGATTCAGCACCTTGGGCAACCAAAAGTAATTCTTATAGGAACTTCATGGGGATCGATCTTGGGAGCCAAAATGGCGCTTGCCCGTCCGGATCTTTTTTCAGCATATGTTGGACACTCACAGGTCGTAGACTTTGCCGGAGGTTTGGCACATGCATATGGAGAAGTCTCTAAAATGGCCGTAACTGCGAAAGACCAGGAATCTCTGGACCGGCTGAATTTATTAGGTCCTCCACCCTATGAGGATGCCAAAAAAGAAGGACAGATGCTGCGCATCATCAAGAAATATGAAGGCCAAAATTCAATCCCCGCACCTGATTCCTGGTGGAAGCTGAAGAGCGAATATGACAATGAAAAAGATGCCACGGACAGATATGACGGAGATGATTATTCCTTCATTCACTTTGCCGGATTCAAAAAAATGGGCATCAAATCTATGGGAGCAGAAGTAGATTTCAGGAAGGATGGTTTGGTCTATGAAATGCCTGTTTACTTCATTCAGGGCGAGGAAGATCTCCTAACCCCAAGCGAACTTACGAAAGCATATTTCGATCAAGTGAAAGCTCCAAAGAAAGAGTTTATTCTGGTGCCGGGAGCTGCGCATGGACATAATCAAGCTGTAATTGACGCACAATATAAAGTGGTAATGAACCTGTAAATCCTAAATGGGTTCAGTTTTCTCAGCTGGCGCGCGTGCCGCGCGTGACGTCAATTCGTCATAGCGAGGGTTTAAACAAAGCATCCGAGTCATCAAAACATTTACAAACCCGAAGCAATCTGACAGCTGGCGCGCTCGTGACATTTAATCTCATCTGGTGGAAACAAAAAATACCCAATCCACAATCCCTGTTTTTGGCGAACCATTTTTTATCGATTGACGGGCAAACGGCCAAAAAACCAAAACGATTATCCATCCTTTTCCAGGGGTTGAAACCCCTGTCTACCAACCAAATGTCCCGATGGGACATCTCTCGGCCAGACTTCGTTCCTTGGCAAACGAGCGTCCATGGGACATTTCTCGGCGGGAACATTTAAGCTACCAGAATTATTGTTGTGGAACGGCGGGGGGCTGCCGCAGCAGCGAGGGTGCGGAGGGATTGTGCGGTGGAAGCTTTGCTGCGGATTGAATTTTTGGTTCTTTTGGTTCAAGCCAAAAGAACATGAAAAGAATCTATAAGAATCGGAATAGAGGTTTGATTCGTCAGAAAAGAAATCTCTTTTGTTGGTAACAAAAAATACCTCCATCAAATCCCCCTTTTTTTGGCAACACATTTTTTATCGATTGACATTCAGACGGCCAAAAAACCAAAACGATTACCCATCATTTTTCCAGGGGTTGAAACACCTGGCTACCAACCAAATGTCCCGATGGGACATCTCTCGAAGAACCTTAAGCTTGATCGAATGGTGGTTTCTGATCAACTGATATGCAAAATCAACCTCAGCTCTCTCCCATTTTCAACTTTCCCTTTCGGATGATTTTCTTGCTTTCGGGACCTTTGATCGGTCCTTGCTTTTCGTCCAGCCAAACAATCGCACCGGTTGGGCAGCGCTGAATTGGCACCTGAGTTTGATGATTTGCTGAGTAATTGATGACGGGTAGATTATATTTCATGGTGATTAAATCTCCCTTTGCGTCCATTGCGCACTTTCCGCAGGCAGTGCATCCTACCTCGCATTCCTCCAACACCCCATCTCCGGCATCCAGGCTTTTGCAGGCCACCCAAAGTCTGTGACTAATCGGATGAAGTGAAAAAAGATCCTTCGGACAAACCTCCACACAATCTCCACAAGCAGTACATTTTGCCTCATCGACTATTGGAATCCCAAATTCATTCATGCTGATGGCGTCGAAATCGCAGACTTTTTCGCAGTCCCCATGACCCAGACAACCCCAGGAACAGCCTTTGCCTCCTCCTGAAATGAGTGCCGCTCCGCGACAAGAGGAAAGTCCCTCGTATTCGGCACGCATGACGGCGACATTACTTCCTCCGGCACAGGCGAGTCTTGCAACTCTTTTTTCTTCCATTCCGGCATCCACTCCCAGGTAAGCAGCGATGGCTTTCCTTCCGTCATCAGAACTCACAGAGCATTTGCCGGGAAGCATTTCTCCTTTTACCAGAGCTTCCGCAAAAGGTCTGCAGCCCGGATAGCCGCATGCCCCACAGTTGGCGTGAGGAAGCATTGCCTCGACCTCGTCAATCCTCGGATCTTCATAGACATAGAGCTTCTTATCGGCAACGATCAGCATCACTGCCAAAAAGAGCGTCAATCCTCCAAGGGAAAGTAAGGCTATGAGTATGGTCATGTTTTTCTACTTTACTTAATGTTCTTGATTTGAAAAGGACGAAAATTCCTGGACGGAAGACCGATGACGGAAGACGGAAGTTGCCGTAAAACGATATTTGAACATCTCCCGGAGTAGTTGATGTTTTTTAGGAAGAGTGAAATCAAAGAATTAAATCTCAAAACTGCCCATAATTGGTTCAGCTATCCAATTCAAGGATAGATCCTGATATCAAGGCATCTCCCGTCTTCGGTCTTCCAACTTCCGTCTCCTTAATAAATCACCTCAGCCCATTTTTTGCCTGCAATCAACTCGGCTTTTCTGGTTTCCCATTTCTCTTTTGAGCCCATGATCTTGATAAAAGCCTTGTTCAGGTTTTCTTTCACTTTCTCATAGCCTGCGATGTAGATATAGGTATTGGAGTGGGAAAGCATCTCCAAAATCTCCTCCGCTCGTTCCTCAATGGCAGCATCGAGAGAAATCGGATCTTCCCAATCGGGCCGTGGACTCAGCGCACTGAAAGCTTCGAAAGTTGCCTCGTCGTAATAGTTGGTGAGGTCACCGTCTTTGTCGTTCAGGTACAGAAGTTCCAACCCGCTTTTTGCTCCGTAGAACAATCTGATCTTTCCTTTCCAGTCTTTCACATCGCTGTAAATATGCTTGACGAAAGCACGGAACGGCGCGATTCCGGTTCCCATTCCGATCAGGATTAGGTTTGAATTTTTATCCTCCGGAATTTTAAAAGGAAGTTCAAACGGCCCTGTAATGGTGATTTCATCGCCGACTTTCCGGTCGCAGAGGTAGTTGGAACTCACACCCTCGTAGCGCTCACCACTGAAATCGTCCACATAAGAGCAGCGCTTCACAAGCATGGTGATCAGCTTTTTGCCATTTTCGGTAGTTGGCAGATCGGCGACGCTGTACAAGCGATGATGATGGGTATTGCCAAATTCGCTGTCATGCTCCACCAAAACTCCAAAGCTTTGGTCCACCTTGACGTTAAATTCCGGCTGATTGACTTCAAGCAATATCTCGCGGATTTCCTCAGCGTTGGCTGGCGTGAGACGCTGGGTCTTCTTCACCTTGGCCTTGTATTGTTTCTTAGTATTAAGAGCTGATAGATAGGTCATAACAAGTATATTTTATCGTTGAAAATTCTATTAAATCACCTTTTCCTTTTTGCAGACTTTGGTGCAACCACAGTTGCCACAGCTTCTGCGCTCCGCCAATACATCCTCATCGGTTATGTTTTCGGAGAAAGTTTTTCTCCAAAGAGACTGCACCCAAACCCAGGCCAGCATCAGTCCGACTATCCCGCCGATTGCAATTACATATCTGAGAACTGTCTCCATTTTGTGTACTTTTTTAAGATCCCAAACCTGAAAAACCCATAAATGTCAAGGACAAGATTCCCGCAATCAACAGCGTGATCGCTGTTCCTTTTACCACTTTTGGTAAATCTGAAAATTCAAGTTGCTCCCGCAAACCTGCCATCAGCACCAGTGCCAAAGTAAATCCGGTCCCTGCACCTATAGCAAAAACAAGACATTCGAAAAATCCATATCCCTTTCCGGTCTGGAAAATCGCCAATCCTAAAATTGCACAGTTGGTGGAGATCAGTGGAAGGAAAATCCCCAGTGCTTTGAAGAGAACCGGACTCATTTTCTTGATTACCATCTCTACAAGCTGAACGATCGCGGCAATCACGACGATGTAGCTGATCAGTTGAAGAAACGGAGCATTGATAGCGGTGAGCAGGTAGTGAATGCCAAAAGCACTCATCGAACTAATGATCATGACGAATGTAACTGCACCACCCATTTTGGTAGCAGTTTCCATTTTGCCGGAAACTCCCAGGAAAGGGCAAATGCCGAGGAAATAGGCCAGGACGAAATTATTGATCAGACTGGCATTGATGAATATGAACCAAAGAGATTCCTCCTTCATGATTTTGCCTTTTTAAGTTTGAAATAATTGAATAAAAGCAGCCAGGAAGCCAAGGTGAAAAAGCCTCCCGCCGGCAGAATCATGACGATCCATTCCTGAAAAGATTCGGGAAAAATCAGGAAGCCAAACAAGGATCCATTTCCCAAAATTTCGCGGACCGAACCCAGACAGAAGAGTGCGAACACGAATCCAAAACCCATTCCCAGTCCATCAATTGCCGATTTGGCGACGGTATTTTTGGAAGCAAAAGCCTCTGCTCTGCTTAGAATGATGCAATTCACGACAATGAGTGAAATGAAAGCGCCGAGGTTTTTATGCAAGTCCACGCTGATCGCCTGAATGGAATAATCCACCATGGTCACGAATGTGGCGATGATCAAAATGTAGGTGGCTATTCTTACCTGCTTCGGGATGAAATTCCGAAGGGAAGAAATAAGCACATTGGACATGACCAATACAAATGCAGTTGCAAGTCCCATCGCAAGGGCATTTTTCGCAGAATTGGACACCGCCAGCGTCGGACACATTCCGATCACCTGCACGAAAACAGGATTTTCCCTCCACAGACCTTTGATGAATTCATCCGTGGAGCTGGGAGCGTCTTTCAAGGCTATATTTTTTAGTTCCGGGCTCATTTCGCTGAATCGTTTGGGACGTATGTAAAACTCTCCTTCTGCTGATAAATCAAGGGGATCATCGTGGAGGTACTTTCTCCGATGATGTTTCCGATCGCGCGGGAAGAAATCGTGGCCCCGGTGATTCCTTCGACTTCCCAAGGGTTTTCTTTAGTGCCAAATTTTACCGGAACGACCTTGTGAATGACTGTCGTAAAATCTTCCGACAACGCGACCGAGAGGCCGTTGAAATTGGCCAGGAAGTTTTCATTCTTTTCAATTTTATCCCCTAATCCGGGCGTCTCTTTACTTTCAAGTACATAAAATCCAACTATCGTCTGCGTGGCCGGATCATATCCATACAAGACTTTCAGGATATCTGCATAGCCTTGTCCGCTTGCCTCGATTGCGATTCCTTTCAAGGTATTTTGATCATCATATCCTGCATAAACCAGGGTTTTGGTTCGGTCCTTTCCGTCAGAAGGAATGAATTTTCCGTCAGGAGTGAGTTCAAAAATTCCGGTTTTGGTGATCCCCGGCAAGACTTTAAAAACAGCTTGTTCGAGTGCTTCCGCCTTTAGCCTTTCAATTCTCCCAAAAGTACCCTCATAGGTGAATACGATCAGCAAAGCACAAACAACACCGATTCCCACCATAGCGATCAGCATTTTCTTGCTACCGTCATTGGGCTTGGTATCCGGTGATATCGTTTTGAATTCGCTCATGATTTTGTCTTTTTGGTACCGTAAACCCTCGGTCTGATGAAATTGTCAATCTGCGGAGTGAGTGCATTTCCGAAAAGGATGGCATACATCACACCCTCCGGAAGACCGCCCCAAACTCGGATCACCACGATCAACAATCCGATGAAGAATCCATAAATCACCACGCCAAGCGGAGTAATCGGTGAGCCTACCATATCGGTAGCCATGAACACTGCCCCGAGCATCAGCCCTCCGGAAAAAAGCATGAAAAGAGGAGACGGATAAATCTTGTCGTCCATGAGATAGAGAATGCCGCTGAGGACAAAAACCGTAGAAAGAATGGAAGCCGGAATCCTCCAGTTCATCATCTTGCGCGCAATGAGATAGATTCCTCCCAGAATGATAATTACCGAGCTTGTTTCGCCGGTTGATCCGCTGACCAAGCCAAGAGCCAGATCCGAAGTATCCGTCAAGACATGATCAAACTTGAAAGCTGAAAGAGGCGTCGCGCCAGAGATACCGTCAACTTTTGGCTCCGCAAATGGGAAGGCTAAAACTGAACTCGTAATATTGAAAAAACGACCATCCAGAAATGCGGATTGCCAAGTGGTAATTGCTACCGGAAATGCTGCTTGCAGAAAAGCTCTGCCTACAAGGGCCGGATTGAAAAGATTATAGCCGAGCCCGCCGAAGACGAATTTCCCAACCGCCACGGAGAAAACTCCCCCGAGGAAAGTCATCCAAAGCGGGAAAATGGGAGGAAGTGTAAGTCCGAGAAGAATCCCGGTGATGACAGCCGACCAGTCGGAGATTGTACTCTCTTTGTTCGACCATTTGCATAGCGCATGCTCTGTCAGGACGCTGGCAATAACCGCAGTGGCTATGACCAGAAAAGCATTTATTCCGAAGGAGAAAACAGCAAAAATCACCACAGGCATCATCGACCAGACCACATTTTGCATGATCGTATCCGTGCTCACACCTTTTCGGATATGCGGAGAAGTGCTGATATGGAGGGTTTTGCTAAACATGTGCTGCAGCTGGTTTGGCTGTTTTACGTTTGCGGAGAATTGATTTAGATAATCGGAAATACTGCACCAATGGAATATTAGAAGGGCAGACGAATGAACAGGAACCACATTCGAAGCAGTCCATAAGATGGAAATCATCCGCCATGGTTTCGTAAGCTTCGGCTTTGGCTAAAATGCCGAGTTTGGAAGGATTGAGAGAAATCGGACAGGCGTCGACGCATGCGCCGCACTTGATGCAAGGGAATATTTTATCCGTTTTGTTGACATCATGCTCCCCGAAAACAATAATCCCTGAGGTTCCCTTGGTGATAGAAATATCCAGATTGGAGACGGCCACTCCCATCATCGGTCCTCCCATGTAGACTTCGCTGATGTTGTCCTCGGCTCCTACTTGTTCGAGCACATATCGCAAAGGCGTGCCGATCGGAATCAGGTAATTTCCTTTTTTCTTCACTCCCGGACCAGAAATGGTGATGACCCGCTCCTGAATTCCTTGTCCGTGTGGAAGTAATCTTCCGATTTCAGCAGTGGTTGCGACATTCACCACAACAGCCTGAACATCGATCGGTAATCCGCCGGAAGGGACTTCTTTTTCAAGCAGCGAGGTGATCAGCATTTTCTCAGCGCCCTGAGGATATTTAACCGGAACGACTTTGACAGTCACCGGCATCCCTGCGGGAATTTTCTGAGTCAGGAGATCAGCTGCATCTTGTTTGTTTGCTTCTATTCCTATGATGACTTCTTTAGCACCTGTGGATTTGAGCAAATAGCGAATCCCCATGAAAATATCATCCGCCTGCTCCAGCATGACCCGGTGGTCAGTGGTCAGGTAAGGTTCGCACTCGATCCCATTGATGATCAGATATTCACAGGATTTTCCGTCAGGAATTTTGAGTTTCACATGCGTGGGGAAAGCTGCTCCACCCAAGCCGACAATGCCGGCATCCTGAATTCCTTTGAGGATTTCTTCCGGACTTGCGTCCAGGCTGACAGGAGATCCTTCGGAAACTTCCTGACCTGAGGAATGAAATGGCTCGAGGTAAATTCCTTCCGTCATTTGTCCCGAAATAACCGGCACTTTGGAAATTTTTCGGATGGTTCCGGAAACTGGGGAATGCATCGGCACAGACATATAGCCATCAGCAACAGCCAGGAGTTGGCCTCTCGCAACTTCCTGACCTTCCCTCACGATAATTTTGGAGGGCGCACCAATATGCTGCTGCATAGGCAGTATAATCAGAGGAGCAAATGTAAACTGTCGGATCGGCAGCTTATTTGTCTCCTCCTTATTCTCCGGCGGATGTACCCCGTGTTTGAAAGAATCTTTCATGAAGTCCGGATCTCGCTATCAATTGAATTTTTCAGCTCTTTTGATCCATTTCTCGCTATCCGGGAAGTTCTTGTCTGCCGGCAAACCAGGGTGAATGACACCGGCTGTGCATTTTTCGGCAGCTTTGACCAGATCTGTATAAGGACCTCCATCCGGATTCTTGATGAAGGCTTTTTTATCGTTGTTGTAGGCGAAAATCTTTGGATTCAGCTTGGTGCACTCATCACAGGAGGTGCAATGCTCGGTTTCCAACCAGGGAGCCATGTAATCAGAACTCGCTGCTGCAGCTGCCTGCTTTGCTTCTCCGTTGGAGCTGGCTTTTGGGGATTCCATGGCAAGATCCAGGATTCCTGCGCCGTCGTCGCCGGCCATCTTCATCAGTCCTCTGGCAATTCTGCCGATCACTTCAGCTCTCACTTTGCTTTCCACATCTTCGATCGGAGAATCTTTCTCAGGAGTCACTCCGGCAATCGCCTTGAGCATGATCCAGAAATCCCGGCGCTCTTCGCAGGACTCAACCATTGTTTTGGAGACCAGCACCCGACTGAGGTAGTCTTTCTTATCAAGTGCCCAGATGAATGGGAATTTGCCTTCTCTTGCTTCCAAATCCATTTCGAGGAATTCTGAAAGCACGATCATGTTTTCATTCCAGGTATCCCGTGGTGCCTTGCGGAAATGCTTTCTGAATCGGGCTTCGGTAATCGCAAAATCTGCGAAAGTCATGGCGACTTGCATTGATTTTGGTCGACCGCTTTCCATGTATTTCAACTCGTAAGTAGGCCAAAGCTGATCCATGGCAGGGTTTCCCTCGAGGTTAAATGCCTCCTGGGGAGTTTTTCCATTGTCAGGATTGTATCTGAAAATCGGATACGCTCGGGATTCCATCGCCAGCTTGGCTTGATGTGCTCCCATGTCATCCGCAACTCCATGCTCCGGCTGACAGGTAGTGTACAAGTTGAAAAGTGCAGGTCGCTTGGTCAAAAGACCCTCGATAAAACCTTCGATCATCTGACTGGTATTTGCCAGCGTACCCTGAAGCACGTAGGTATTTCTATGCGCCATGGCAATCAGGCCAATCTCCTTTCTTGGTTCAGGTTTGCCTTTCCAGACTTTCCCGAATTGCGCCATATCAGAAACCTGTCCTATAAATCCTGAGGTACAGGCTTGTCCTCCTGTATTAGAATAAACTTGAGTATCGACCACGATGACTTTGATCGGTTTGCCGGAAGCCATCATTCGGGATAGATTCTGGAATCCGATGTCGTACATCGCTCCGTCTCCTCCGAGTGCTACCACAGGCGGACATAATTTCCATTCTTCATCTGTGAACTGTCCCCAGTTGAAGTAGGTGAAGAAGTCTTTTTGATCTTTTGAATTGTACGTTCCGCTCATTTCCATTTCGGCTTTGCGGATCAATCTGAAGCCATCCGCCATTTTGGACATATGGCCTTCGAAAAGTCCCATCGCCATGGAAGTACTATCCTGGAACAAGTGATTTGCCCAAGGGAAAGGATACGGATTGTATGGATAAGTACTGCCCCATACAGAAGTACAACCGGTGGAATTGCTCATTCCCATATTAGATCGGCCTTTTCCGGTAGTTCCGTCGGTATATTTCCAAAGCAGATTTTTCAATCCCTTCAAAATTTGAGTGGTTTCAGTCAGCCATTCCTGATCGATCGGTTCGGTTCCTTTTTCAGATTCCATTTTGCTGGCAATTCCCGAAATGGTCAGGTCTCCGCCATGGGTTTCTGAGATGATTTTTGACATCAGATCCGTATCCATCAGATTCATGGATTTCATCAACTTCACCTGAATATGTTTTTCCAGTTTGTCTACCAGACCCTGCAGGTATTCAACATGCTTTTCAACTCGCGGAAGCATCAATGACTCGACAGTTGCCATGAAAAGGTGAACTACCGATTTTTCGGAACATCCAAGACAGGCTCCATCGCCGCTTGCAAAACTCTGGTAAGCGTTTTTGTCCAGCAGGATTGTTTCCAACGGACCGATTTTTTCTTCCAAATTATCGATTCTGTTGAATTTTTTCGGGGTGTTTGGCAGATCACTCCACACGCTCCATTCTTCTCTGAGTTTGGCGACTGAGTCTTCTGTCTGCTTCACTACTTTGAGCGCATCATCTTCGCAGACTTTCACGCATTCCATACAGCCTTTGCAGGTATTTGGATTGATGGTGATGCTAAACAAGCCTCCGCTATTGGGTTGCTTTTTCTCATGGAGATCGTAATACGGTCTGGTAAGAGCGAACTGGAAATCTCCGAGTTCTTCCCGGAACCAGCCCAGTTCCACCGAAAGTGGGGAGCCTTTTTTCTCCTGATCCAGCATCTGATCAATCGCTTCATTGATCATGTTATTGACGGTGATTCCTTCGTGAGGCTCGTTGAAAAGTGCCCGAACTTTTGGCTCTAATTGCTTGATAGTTTTGGGAAGTAATTCAACCTTTTCGTGATTTCTTTTCACCCGCTTCAAAACAGTCTCAAGGACGTCGGACAATTCACTGACCAAACCCGGGATAGCAGTGTCGGGACAAATGGTGTAGCATTTTCCGCAGGCAGTACAATTATCAGCGATCCATTCAGGATGCTCGAAACGGATGCCGGTCATATCTCTGAAAACCGAAGAAGCTGCAGGCATCACACTCAACCCGATAAACGGATCGGTGATGTTGTCATTTCCTCTTCCGCTTTGGTAGAAACTTCCTGTTTGCTCCCAGAATCGATGGATATCGCTCAGGTTAGACTCGCTTTTTGGGATGTCTTTGAGCATGGTTGGAATGGCCGCCACCAACTGACCATTGTTTTTCTCGGCTTGCGCACCCAGCACCTTGTTTTTGATTTCATATACTTCGCTGAAGCCACGCTTCACTACCCGCATATTGTCATCGACTACCCGCTGTCCTTTTCCTCCAAACTTATGCTGCAACTGTTCTTCAATTGCTTTGATCAGTTCGACGTCGGTGAGCCCGGCTTTCTTCATGAGCGGCGATGAGGCAAAAAATGCCCCCTGGAATGCGATACCCTGCATTCTGAGTTGAAGTTCGGGATCGGTTGCTTCTTCACGGGCGATTTTGAATCCATCCACGTAGAAAATATGGATGTCGCTTTCTATGATGACTTTCTGATAATGCTTTGGAATATCTGCCCAAACTTCATCAGCGGTTTTCCGCTCGCTTTGGATGATAAAAACACCTCCATTTTTCAAACCTGCCAACGCATTGGTATGCTTGAAGACATTTGGATCCGGAGACAGTACCACATCCACAAAGAAGTATTCACAGTTAATGGTAATCGGTTCGGGAGCTGCTGCCAGATAGTAAGTAGTCGGCTGACCTTTCTTCTCCGAACCATATTTTGGATTTGCCTTGATATCGTATCCGAGCAAGTCAAAAAGAGTCATCGCCAGGTTTTTGCCGGTGGTGATTGCTCCCCATCCGCCGACGGAGTGGAATCTCACCGTGATCGCATCCTTCGGCATCAGGTTAGGATTCTCAGATCCATGAACGGCCAGATCTTTCACATTTGGATAGGATGCCTGGATAGTTTCCTGATGAGCTCTTTGCTTGGGAGTGAATGGATTTTCCCGGATGAAATCGATCGATAGGTAGAATCTTTTCTTGTGTTTGCCTTGAGGCAGCATGTTTTCCACTGCTCCGATTATTCCTTCCGGCTGAAGGTCACGGCTGCCCATTCCGAACGAACCGGTATATAAAGCCGGCATTTCACTTGCGGTATACGACGGTAATTCTGGATAAGGTAGGTTTGTTTTATTGTTACCGTTTTCGATGCATTTGGTGATTACAGCCCGCACTTCTCTCATGATCGGAGAATCTTCTGACAACGGCTGATCCAGTCTTTCGAGGATAGTAACTCCCTTTTTACCTTTCAGAATTCTGCCCAGATAATCAGCAGGAAATGGTCGGAACATCACCAAATCGACCACCCCGACTTTCAATCCTCTGGTTTTCCGCAGGTAATCCACTACCGCCTCAGCACTCGACACCACACTGCCCTGACCTAGGATCAGGTAGTCGGCGTCTTCAGCTTTGTAGGTCATGACCCGCTCGTATCTTCTGCCTGTGAGCAGATAATATTCGTCAAAAGCCTGATCTGTCAGTTCCCTGATATGATCAAAAAAGAAAGGTCGCTGAGCAGCCACACTCTGCATATAGGAATCCTGATTTTGGACGATACCCGCCATCATGGGATTATCCACATCCCAAACTTCAGGAATGCGGCGACGCGTATCGCCATAGATCATGCGTTGGGAAGGAGTCGGTGTATCGATGATGTCATCCGGCCGACCCAGAAATTCTTTGATCAGTTCACGCTCCGGAAGCATGAGGGATTCGATCAGGTGGGTGGTCAAAAATCCATCCTGGGCGATCACACCCGGGTTGAGAGCAAGCTCGGCAATTTTGTGTGCGATGATGTTGAGGTCAGCTACGTGCTGAGCCTTTTTGGCAAAAAGCTGAAAGAATCCTGTGTCGTCAATGGCATGGTAATCGTCGTGACCAGCGTGGACGTTGAGGGTGGATTTTGTCATGGCCCGTGCGCCAATATTGAGCACATAAGTCAATCGCTTGCCAACCGCTGCATAAAGTGACTCGTGCATGTAGGCAATGCCCTGACCTGAAGAAAAATTGGCAGACCGCAATCCCGTCATCGAAAGTCCGGCAGTCACAGCGGCCGCGGCATGCTCGCCTTCAGGTTCGATGAAAATCAAAGGCCTGTCTGAGATATTCAGGTGGCCATTTGCCGCTTCTTCAGCCCAATACTCACCCATTTGTGTAGATGGAGTGATCGGATAAGCACCGGCAGCATCTGAGGATTCCCGCTCACACATAATGGCAACGGTGTTTCCATCCATTGCCACTTTTGTACCCGGGTATTTGAATTTGTTTTTGGTATTGTCCATGACAGTATTTGATTTTGTCAAATTTTTCAAGAGTAAAAAATGGGGAGCGAATGCTCAGAAAAAATGAAATTCAGGGGAGAAATAAAGCACCTTAAACTCTCAGCTATTACTTAAGCCAAGAGGATAAGTGCCCATTAATTTGCTCCAACCTGATTTTTGGTTTGTTCGGCGAGGTGGATAAATTCATTCGCTGTATGCTTATTCATCCATAAATCCTGCGGATCCCCGGCACGAGTCAAAGGATTGAGATTCAGTTTTTCAAAAGCAGGATCGATGGTTCGGCATTGACCCAAGAGATCATTGATGGAGGTGGAGTTGTGAATTTGCACACCATTTTTCACCAGAAATCCAGCCATGTATTTTTCAATTGCTTTGTAGGCATGCCTGCACACCATGTAGTGGACGACATCCTCATCCGGACGGCAGAGTTCTTCTTTAGCCTTTTCGAGCAAAACATCGGCTTCTGACAGGATGGGTTTGGGATCAAGAACAGTCATGACTGAAAATTTTAGAGTTGGGAAAAGAAACTTTCTAAGCATTGAAATTATCCACATAAACCTTTAAAATTCATGACTATTATCACTTCAAACCATGATTATCGTCAAAGCATAAAAGGCTGTTTTTTTCGTTTTCGGATTGGGGTTTAAGAGGTAAAAAATGGGACCAAGATTCTCAGTTTCATTGAAAAAATGTCATGGCATTTTCTACTAGGAATAGTAATACTACTAGCTCTCAAAACTTTGGTACTACTTGGAATAAAAAGGCTAACCCCTCTCTAATCTGAAAATCAAACCAAAAATTAAAAACCAATCAAGTCAGGCCAAATAATAATGCTGTAGTTAAAACAATCAACTATTTTTCTATCTAACAAATTGATTTTCAGACAATAATATTTGTTTTTCAATCAAATTTTTCTAACTTAATAGTACCAGACAATTATACGATTCCAAATTTTTCACACTTCGAGTTCGATTTTATTTAGTTAAGTATTTCCGGCCTGATTTGCATATCTCTCAGGCATCCGGTCAGTCTCCTTTCGGGCAGAAAGTTTATCACTAACCAAAACCCAATAACTATGAAAAATCAGAATCTTCCGCCAAAATTCCTGTTAACTAATCCGCCTATTGTAGCGGGGCTTATCGAAAAGGTAAGCCCTTTTTAAACTTCGAAAGAAGAACCTATCCTCCAAAAGTGCAGCTTTGGTTTTCTCATTTTAACAAATCCTAACAACAAAATGATGCGCTTTTGAAAAGGAATTCTTCCTGATTTTCAGTAAATTAAGTAGACAATTGGGCCCTAAAAAGGGAATGCAAAAAACTATAAAAATCAGGGGTTGACAGACTCTGATTTTTAACAGGCCCCCATCAGCGCGACAATCTGATTGAGGATTTATCAATTAAATCTAAACCGATTTAACACCCAAAATTTTTCAAGTATGAGATCGACAATAAAGCTGCGGTATCATTAAGAAGTAAGATTACGGCCCGGCTGCCAATTGTCTTAAGTCGTTCGCCATGCAAAAACTAGCCTTCAGGTTTCTATTACTGCTGATTTCAGCCTTCCCGGTGAAGACTTTTGCGCAGCTAAATCCCACTAATCTGGAGTCTTTCAGTGAATTGAAAGGTGTGAATGTGATGGATATTATGCCGGACAGATTTGGGTATATCTGGATGGCGACTCAAAATGGCCTGATCAGATATGATGGCTATGAATTCAAGCGCTATTATTACAATCCAAACGATTCGACTTCCATTCAAACCATTGTCACCTGGAGTCTGCTTGAAGATCGAAAAGGAAATATCTGGATCGGTTGTCTGGATTATGCTTACAAGTTTGATCCCTTAAAAAACTCATTCACCAGATATGGATTTACCCACCTTCTGAACCGACCAAACTATGAATCCTTTGGTGTTTGGGCCATGGCAGAAGATCCGGAAGGAAGGATGTATTTTGGAGCAAACTCCACCTATGGAGATGGCGTTCACCAAGCTTTATTGTATTTAAATGAAGGAGAAAGGGAAATCAAATTATTTGAATCAACCCCAGACCTCGAAATTCAAAATATTTCAAGCATGGTTGCGGACAATTTTGGTTCAATTTGGATTGCGGCCAAAAATGGATTTTTTAAAATTGATTCAAGCCGGAAACTTTCAAAAATAGAATTGCCTGAGGAATTTGAAAACAGCTGGACAAACTCTTTCAATTTTCAACTGAGTCTGGATCCATCCGGAACCGTATTTCTTACAAACGCGAATACCGCAATTTTTGAATATGATCCTGCCAAAAATTCATTCAAACAATATTCACTGAAAGAATTGATTAAGGATGGAAATAAGTCCCTTGCAATAAACCATGTTGCTTCGGATACCACCGGTTTGATTTGGCTGGCTACGGATCGAGGGCTGGTTACTTTCGATAAAGTCAAAAGAAAACTGAATCAATTCAGGGTAAATCCGTCTTCTGAATCAAAAGTTGAAAGGTCTGGAATTTATAAATTGGTCTTCGATTCCTTTGGAAATTTATGGCTGAGTTCATCCTCACTCGGGGCTTTCAAATATGAAAACCGGGCCATTTTCAACTCATTCGGTTACAACCCCGAGGAGGAAAACACTTCCCTGACTCCAGGATGGGTGAATAGTTTGTATGAAGGAAGCGATGGTGAGGTATGGGTCAATACGAATACCGGATTGAATCGATGGAACCCTACAAATCAATCTCTCAAACGGTTTCCTTTTAGCAATTATATACCGGGAGTCTGGGTGACTTTTGGATTCTTTGAAAACAACCCCGGAGAATTTTACCTCAGCACTAACTTGGGATCCTTCAAATTTTTCCCTTCGACTGGAAAAACAGAAAAATTGAGTTTCCCGGGAGTGGCTGACAGTGTGGAGATCTATCAATTTTACAAGGATCAAAAAGACAATTTCTGGCTCGCAACCCGAAGAGGGTTATTCAAAAGACCGAATGGAAGCGCTGATTTTATCCGGTATGAGATAAGCACTCTTCCGGGGGGCAATTTCACCAGCAACGAAGTGAGGAGTGTTTTTGAAAGTGAAAAACACGGGTTGTGGCTAATAACCAACAATGGTTTATTCCTTTACAACTACCGGAATGACCAGATCGAAAGGCATGGATTTGACAAAAGACTGGGAGATGTATTCGTCACTCAGGACATCAATTCATTCTATGAGGACAGTCTGGGAATCGCCTGGGTCGGAACTTGGGAAGGAGGATTGAGCAGATATAATAGTGAGAACAGAAAAATAAAAACCTACACCACTGTCGATGGTTTGCCTTCGATGAGCATTCAGGCGATTCTGTTTGATGAAAAAAACAATGTTTTGTGGCTTAGTACTTTTGACGGGCTCAGCCGATTTGATTTGGAGACGCGCCAATTCAATAACTATTCGATTGCCGACGGGATACAGGGACAGTTGTTTGCAGATGGATCTTTCCTGAAAACCTCCCAAGGACTTTTTCTATTCGGGGGATCTGATGGAGTGACCTATTTTGATCCCAATCAAATCACCAAAAACTCGATTCCTCCAAAGGTCCTGATTACGGATTTCAAGATTAATAACGAATCAATCTTCTCAAATCCCGAAAACAATATTTCCAGACCAATATTCGAGACGGATCAGATTTCCCTCCCTTTCAAAAAGAATAACATTTCGATCGATTTTCTGGCCATCCACTATTCCGATCCTGCAAAAAACAAATACGCTTACATGCTGGAAAACTACGAGGATGTTTGGAGAGAAGTCGGCCATCAACGGAGTGCTTTCTATTCAAACCTACCGCCGGGCGATTATGTCTTCAGAGTGAAGGCCGCCAATAGCAATGGAGTTTGGAACGAAGAAGGCGTTTCGTTCCGGCTTTTGATCACCCCGCCTTGGTGGAGAACTGGTTGGGCATATTCTGCTTATGTTTTTTTGTTTTTGATCGGAGTCAGAGTGGTTCATGTTTTTCAGAAACAACGGGTGATCAGGCTGGAACGGTCAAAAGCTCATGCCAAAGAAATTCAGCAGGCGCGAGAAATCGAGAAAGCCTATGAAACACTCAAAGCCACCCAAGCTCAACTTATCCAATCCGAAAAAATGGCCAGTCTTGGAGTCTTGACTTCGGGGATTGCCCATGAGATACAAAACCCTTTGAATTTTGTCAATAATTTTTCAGAGGTCAGTCAAGACTTGATCAAAGAAATTAAAATCGAACATGAAAAACCGAAAAATCTAAGAGACGATACCCTGGAAGAAGAAATTTTGGACGTCTTGTCCATCAATCTGGATAAAATAATCCTCTATGGAAAACGAGCAGACTCCATCGTAAAAAGCATGGTCGAACACAGCAGAACCAATTCCGGCAATAGGGAACTGACTGACATCAATGCTTTGATTGAATCCAGCCTTCAGCTGGCTTACCACGGATATTGCTCCAAGGAAAAAAACTGTACTTGTGAACTTAAAACTATCCTGGACAATACTATTCCAAAAATCAATATCATTCCTCAGGACATTGGAAGGGTACTTCTGAATGTTTTTAACAATGCTTTCTATGCCGTCAATGAAAAATTGAAAATGGACAAGAAAGGGTACAAGCCTCTCGTCAGGGTTACTTCAAAAAACCTGAGCAAGGGTCTGAAAATTGCCATTTTTGATAATGGAATAGGAATCCCTCCGGAAATCAAGGACAAAATTTTCAACCCGTTTTTTACCACCAAGCCAAACGGCAAAGGCACCGGATTGGGTTTATCGTTGGCTTATGATATCGTGAAGGCACATGGTGGGGAGATCAAAGCTGAATCTGAACTGGGCAAAGGAGCAACATTCACCTTGACTTTTCCGCTCAGTTGAATGACCTGAAACAGGATGCTAAAAAATTCCTTTTTGTGGATCTGAGTTTCGCTTTTGCATCAACTCTAATTTTTTAAAGTCAATCGGAATAATCCAAAAAATCAGGTTGCAACTCCTTAATCGAATCCCCTCAAAATGGCTTTCCGTCAGACTCGACCCTTCATTATTTTATCCTAATAAAATCAAAAATCAATAGGTGGTCATGACCAAGACTTTTTGTATTTTGTCTTTCGTAAATATAATTTTTGCCAACTATTATCAGGAAATTTTCCAATGCCCTTCAAGGAAATTTGGAATTTTTTGGAACTACCGATTCGATAAACGTTTCTATCACCCGATTATAAAGAGCTTGATTAAGCCTTTTTGATAAAATCAGAATGTATTATCTGTCAGTTGAAAGGAACCTCCTCTGGGATTAATCCTAAAATTGATATCCTCCGCTTGATCAATTGCCATAGTGCCCATTAAAAACTTTAGCAATGAATACCCAAAACAAATCCTCGATAAATTCTTCAGGCCAAAGGCATCCAAACTGGATCACACAGGAAACAAAAGAAAATGAAGGACCCATTTTCAATATCAGCTTTCTAAAAAATTGCAAATGAAACCAGCCAAGCAACAGGAAGCCAAGGCAAGAATAGCGCATGATCTTTATTGGGAAAGCTATTTAAAGGGTGATGTGGAAACACTAGCCTCTTTGTTGGATAATGATTATACCCAAATCGGCAGCGTGGAGGAAGAAGTCTTCTTCACTAAAAAGGATGCTGTCCAATTTGTGGTCACCACCATAGACCAGATAGCCGGGAATGTGCAAATGCGAAATCGGGTAACCAAGTCTGAACCGGTTGATGATTTCATTCTCTTCAGCGAGCAATGTGACTTGTATGTGTTGAGTGAAGGAGAATGGACTTTCTATTCGAAATTCAGAGCATCCTCTCTTATGAAATTGAAAGATGGTAGCTGGAAAATGGTCCATCAGCATTCCTCATTACCCGATTCAAAAGCACAGGATGGTGAGAATATCGCGATTGAAAAGATAACAACCGAAAACCTCGAACTCCGCGACGCCATCAAAAGACGAACTGTTGAGCTGGAAAGCAAAAACCGGGAATTGCAAATTGAAGCAGCTTTGGAGCGGGTCAGGTCAACCTCCCTCGCCATGTATACTACCTCAGACTTGAGTAAGGTAGTCTATGTCGTGTTCACCGAATTGGTCAAATTGGATGCAAAACTTGACCGATGCCTCATTTTGACCGTCAATTCCCAGACTTTGGGCATCACCTGGTACCTCACCGGAAAGGAGGGTTTACTTTCCAATAACGGATTTTTGGTGCCGAATAATCAACATCCTTCACATCAAGCCTATCTGGAAGGTTGGCGCACCAAGCGTAAAAAGTGGCGTTACCTTTTGGCAGGGGAAGAAAAGAAGCTCGTGGACGCTTATGGATTTTCCGAAACTGAACTTGCGCAATTGCCGGATTTCATCAAAGCAGACATGGCCGCTGTCGAGTCTATCCACTTGACTATTTCTTCTGATGATTTCGGTTGCTTGATTGCAAGTAGTCTTGTGCCTTTGTCAGAAGCCCATGCAGGTATTGTGGATCGGTTCACTACGGTTTTTAATCAAACCTATACCCGCTTCCTAGACCTGCAAAAAGCAGAGGCACAGGCTAGAGAAGCACAGATAGAAGCAGCATTAGAAAAAGTACGCTCCCGGTCATTGGCAATGCAAAAAAGCACCGAGCTCAATGAGGTAGCCTCAGTATTGTTTGATCAGATCCGTAACCTGGGAGGTAAACTTTGGGGAACCGGTTTTGCTCTGTGCAATGTCCATGAAGGTCAGGATGAGTTTTGGTTTGCCAATGCAACGGGTGTAATGCCACCTGTTAAAATTCCGAATACCGAGGATGATATTCACATTGCGATGCTGAACGGATGGATAGAAAAGCAGGGATATTTTACGTTCCAAAAAGAAGGAGATGCACTCGCAGCCCATTACCAATACCTGAATTCACTTCCACAAGTCAAAGCCTTCTTTGAGCCCATGCTGGAAGCCGGATATCAATTCCCCGCCTGGCAACAATGGCATGCAGCCTATTTTTCACAAGGGTATCTGCTGTTTATCACGGTAGAGACTTACCCGGAACCCGATATTTTCAAACGCTTCGCCAAAGTTTTTGATCAAACCTATACCCGCTTCCTGGACCTCCAAAAAGCCGAAGCCCAGGCAAGAGAAGCTAAGATCGAAGCGGCTTTGGAGCGAGTTCGTGCCCGAACGATGGCCATGCAGCATAGCAATGAACTGAAAGATGCAGCTGCGCTATTGTTTCAGCAGGTAGAAGCTTTGGGAGTACCGGTATTCAGTTGCGGCTATAATATCTGGGAAAAAGACGAAAAGGAATTTACTGCCTGGATGACCAATAATGATGGTTCAGGGATTAATCCGGCATTCAGCCTTCCCTTGGCAGGAGATGCCAATTTTATCCGATTTCATCAATCAAGACAGCAAGGTGAAGAATTTTATGTCTTGGAAATGCGTGGTGAAAGAATGCAGGAACACTATCGCTATCTGATCCAAAACGTCCCGGTATTTAAAGAAACTTTTGAAAATATTCTAAAAGCCGGGCAATCCTTACCCGAAACTCAAATTCACCATATCGTAAACTTCTCACATGGCAACGTGATGTTCATCACCTTTGAACCCTGCCCGGAAGCCTACGATATTTTTAAGCGATTTGGAAAAGTTTTTGAGCAAACCTTCTCCCGCTTCCTGGACCTCCAAAAAGCTGAAGCACAGGCAAGGGAATCTCAGATAGAAGCGGCTTTGGAAAGAGTGAGAAGCCGCACCATGGGAATGCAAAAAAGTGGTGAATTACGTGAGGTGATACAAGTGATTTTTGAACAGTTTCAAAATCTGGGTATTGATCTTTACGGAGCCGCCTTTGCAATGGATTATATGGAAAGCGAAGACTGGTTCATCTGGAGTGCAGATATTGCCAATCTTTCTCCTACCCTGCTGCATATTCCCTACTTTGATCATCCTTACTGGAATAGCTGGAACGATGCCAGGCGAAAAGGACTCGATTCTCTTACCTATACCATGGAACTGGAGGAGAAAAATAATTTCGTTTCAGAATTTGCAAAGTATATACCTGATTTACCTGCTGAAGTATTTCAATCTGTGGTGAGCACGCCCGGATATACGGTTTCCAATGTATTCCTGAAAAACGTTACCCTCTATATCGATCGGTTTAACACAGAACCTTTTTCCGATGCCGACAACGCTATACTTATGCGCTTCGGCAAAGTATTCGAACAGACTTATACCCGCTTCAAGGATTTGGAAAAAGCGGAAGCCCAGGCAAGAGAGGCGCAGATAGAAGCTGCATTGGAGAAAGTCCGATCACGGACTATGGCCATGCAGCGAAGCGAAGAACTCCCTGAAGTAGCAGGTCTTCTTTTCCAACAGGTGAAAACATTAGGCGTGCCTCAATTTCAATGCGGATTTAACATTTTTGAAATTGATGACAAAGAATGTATATGGTATCCTGGAAGTGCTGATGGTGATATTCTTCCACCTTGCAAAATTCCGTTAACGGAACATCCGATTTTTATGGCCTTCAATGAATCAAGAAAGAGAGGCGATGAACTATATGTATATGAAAAGGAAGGTGAATATCAAGCTGGCCATTACAGGTATATGTTATCACTTCCTGTTTTGGGAGAGATGTTGCAAAATATGTTGGATGCCGGCATCCCATTTCCAACTTTTCAAATTGATCACATTGCGAATTTTTCACACGGTAATCTGCTTTTCATTACTTCTGAGCATTTCCCTGAAATGCATGATACTTTCAAACGCTTCGCCAAAGTTTTTGAGCAAACCTATACCCGTTTCCTAGACCTTCAAAAAGCCGAAGCACAAGCAAGGGAAGCAGAGATTTCTCTGGCCTTGGAGCGGGTTCGAGCCCGGACGCTGGCAATGCAGCGAAGCGAGGAGTTGATAGAGACTTCTCTTGAACTGTGGAAACAAGTTGATCATTTGGGCATTCCCGCATTTGGATGTGGCTTTAATATTTGGGATGCTGACAAAAAATTTGCCACTGCCTGGATGGGAGGAAATAAACGAACTCAGCCCTCATTCAAAACGGACTCCAACCAGGACATTTTCAAAAGAATTCATGAAGCCGAACGAAAAGGCGATTCTCTATTTGTTGAAATACAGGAAGGAGAAGCCGTAAAGGAGCACTACTCCTATATGAACTCCATTCCTGTATTTAAGAATATTGCAGATGGTATGGAAGAGGCGGGACTTTCATTCCCGGATTTTCAAATCATGCACTGTAGTTTTTTTGCACAGGGCTATCTGATGTTCATCACGTTTGAACCTGTGCCTTGGGCGTATGATATTTTCAAGCGATTTGCCAAGGTATTCGAACAGACCTATACAAGATTTCTCGATCTGCAAAAAGCCGAAGCACAGGCAAGGGAAGCAAAGATTGAGGCGGCATTAGAGCGGGTTCGTTCCCGAACAATGGCCATGCAGCATAGCTATGAATTGACTCAAGTTGCAGGTCTCTTATTTGATCAGGTCAGTGCACTGGGTATAAAAACCTGGACCGCAGGGTTTAATGTCTGGAGTGAAGATAATAATTCCTACGTTGACTATATAACAAGTCCCAATGGAGGTTTTATTGAGCCTTATACTGTTCACACAGAAAGAGCTGAGGCATTAAGGGATATCGCAAATGCAAGGAAAAGTGGGGTTGAATTTGATGTCTTATATGTGGAGGGGGAAAAGATCAAACAATTATACCTCGCACTTACCCAGCTTGATGAGAAACAGTATGAAATAATGCTGCAAGATGGGGTCAGTTTCCCTTCTCAACAATATGAACATTTTGTGTTTGGCTCCAAAGTGAGTCTGATGTTCATTACGTATGAACCTGTGCCGGAGGCCCATGATATTTTCAAGCGACTTGGTAAAGTTTTCGAGCAAACCTATACCCGATTCCTCGATCTGCAAAAAGCCGAAGCGCAGGCAAAGGAAGCACAGATAGAAACCTCCCTCGAAAGAGTGCGAAGCCGCACTATGGCGATGCAAAGCAGTTCCGAGTTGGGAGCTGTGGCTGCTGAATTGTTTGCACAGATGAATCAACTGGTGACCAACTTGTGGACCTGCGGTTTTGTGCTGTGCGAAAAAAACCGGGATGAAGACGAATGGTGGTTGAGCATGGACGGAGACTTTACCCGTGGGTTTTTTCTGCCCAATGTTGGCGATTACGCGCATGCCACACTGTATGAGGGATGGGTAAAGGGTGAAGCATTAAGGGCTGTACAATTGGATGGTGAACCGCTTCAGCAGCATTACGACTGGCTTATGGAAATTCCATTGTCACGAGCAATATTTGAAGAGATGGATGCTGCTGGGCTTGCCCGTCCCGATTGGCAAAAACTTCATGCGGCTTATTTTTCAAAGGGATATCTGGTACTTATTACTAGAGAACTCTGTGGTGAAGAAGAAATATTCAAACGCTTTGCTCAGGTATTTGACCAGACCTACACCCGCTTTCTCGATCTGCAAAAAGCTGAATCTCAAGCCCGTGAAGCAAAAATAGAAGCAGCCTTGGAAAGAGTAAGGTCCAGAACCATGGCCATGCACCATACCAAAGAACTCAAAGAGGTCATTCAGGTGGTTTTCGACCAATTTGTGAGTTTGAATATCCATGTCGAACATGCCGGATTTATTCTGGACTACAAAGAACGTGAGGACATGCATATCTGGCTGGCAGATCACCAACAAGGTGTTCCCACCGAAATCACCTTTCCCTATTTTGATTCGCCCCATTGGAACAGTTACCTCGAGGCAAAAGCCAATCAAGAAACTTTCTTTGCCAACCTGCTTCCCTTTGAAGTAAAAAATAAATTCTATCGAGATCTTTTCTGTTTGATTCCGGAATTGACGGAAGAAGCTCAGCAAGCCATTTTCAACAAACCCGCGCTTGCCATATCCACAGTATTGTTGGACAATGTGGGCCTGTATATCGAGCATTATTCAGTGACACCTTTTACACCAGATGAGAATGCTTTGCTGATGCGTTTTGGAAAAGTATTCCAACAAACCTACACTCGCTTCCTTGATCTGAAAAAAGCAGAATCCCAAGCCAGAGAGGCACAGATCCAATTATCACTCGAGCGAATCAGGGCAAAGGCCATGGCCATGCAGCATAGCGATGAGCTCAGTGGTTTCCTTACAGTAGTGTTTGAGCAATTTAACGTGCTCAATTTAAACCCCGTTAACTGCCACCTAAATTTTCTGGATATTGAAAATAATCGAAACACTTTCCGAATTACTGGTAAAAGGGGGACAGCTTTAATTGCCACTCAAGAAATAGATCTTGATGCTTCACCGCTATGGAAAAAAAGGGTAGAGGATTGGAAAGCAGGACATCCCAATGATGTGGATGTATTGTATGTTCCGTACGAAAATCGCCAGGAGATAGGTGAAATTTTTAAAGAACTCTTGAGCAAACTTCCCGAGGAGGATCGCCCACTTCCAGAAGACTTCCCGGATGGTCTATATGTCATTGATGGATATTGTAGATATGGTTACTTAGGCTATAGCGCAAGCAGACCGCCATCTGATGAGGAAAAGGAGATTACCCGACGTATTGCCAACGAATTCGGAAATGTGTATCAACGCTTCCTCGACCTCCAAAAAGCTGAAGCACAGGCACGAGAAGCGCAGATCGAAAATGCATTAGAGAAAGTCAGATCACGAACCATGGCGATGCAGCGCAGCGATGAATTGACAGATGTAGCAGGGCTGTTATTTAATCAGGTAAGTGCTTTGGGTATTAAAACATGGACCGCCGGCTTTAATGTCTGGAGCGAGGACAATAACTCCTACGTGGACTATTTAGGTCTTAATGGAGAAATTTATGGGCCTAACATCGTGCACACAGAAAAGGCTGAGGCATTAAAGGAACTCAGTAATGCCAGGAAAAGCGGGGTCGAATTTGAAGTCATCTACGTGGAGGGAGAAAAGATCAAACAATTGTACCTGGCAATTAGCGGGATTGATGAGAAAGAGTATGATAAAATGGTGAAGGATGGGCTCCTCCCGTCTCAACAGTATGAACATTTTGTGTTTGGTGCCAAAGTTAGCGTGATGTTTATCACCTATGAACCGGTGCCGGAAGCCCATGATATTTTTAAGCGACTCGGTAAAGTTTTCGAACAGACCTACACCCGCTTCCTTGATCTCCAAAAAGCAGAAGCACAGGCGAGAGAAGCGCAGATTGAAAATGCATTGGAGAAAGTCCGATCACGCACCATGGCAATGCAGCATAGCGATGAATTGGCAGAGGCTGCATTTGTTCTTTTCCAGCAACTTCAAGCCTTGGGAGTGGTCCATGAGCGGATCAATATTGGGGTGGTCAAAGAAGAAAGCAAATCGATTGATTTCTGGATCACTGAGCAAGGAGGCAACCAGATCAATACGCGATTTACCGGCAGAATCGATGAGCCAACTACGCTTGCCAAAATGATTAAGGGTTGGAAAAAGAATCAAAAATCAATGGTCATTGACCTGACCGGTGACGATTTGGCGAATTGGCTGAAATACTTGAAAGAGGAAATCGGGATACCTTTTGATCCTGCATTTTTACACAATCGTCGCGTTCAGACAGTAGGATTCTTTTCAAAAGGGATGTTGGTTTTGACGACTCCTGAACCTTTGCCCGAGGAAAATCTACGGCTTCTTGAGAAATTCGCCGGGGTCTTTGACCTGACCTATACCCGTTTCAGCGATTTGAAACATGCCGAAGCACAAGCGCGCGAAGCTCAGGTTGAAGTTGCGCTGGAGCGAATCCGAGCCAGAGCTCTCGCGATGCAATCCTCCACCGAGCTCAGCGATGTGGCCAAAGTTCTGCGGGATCAAATGGGAATTCTGGGTCAGGAAGATCTGGAAGCTTCTGTAGTCCATTTGTATTCTTCCGGTTCTCCAACCTTTGATTCCTGGTACGCCTTTCGGGCAGGAGATAAAATCCTGGAAGGTCAGGCCACTTTCCGAATTGAAAACTCCGCCCTGGCCAAGGAGTTTTTGAAACTATACGAGGATGAAGTCACCGAATACACGATCGAAGTAAAAGGTGAAAAGCTGAAACAATGGCTTGCAGAAATAAAAAGAAATGCGCCGAAGATCGCTGCCTATTGGGGGGATCTTCCTCCGGAAAAGCAGTTTTACCACTTCTCTGATTTTTCTGGAGGGGCCTTACTGATGGTCTCGCACCAGAACCTTTCGGAAGAAACCCGAATGCTCCAGAAACGCTGCGCATCCGTCTTCGAACTGGCATATAAACGCTTCCTTGATTTGGAAGCCAAGGAAAGACAGGACAAGGAATTGCGCGAAGAAAAACTGCGACTGGAGCAAGCGCTCTCCGAACTTAAGGCTACCCAATCCCAACTCGTACAGCAGGAAAAACTCGCCTCCCTTGGCCAACTCACTGCCGGCATCGCCCACGAGATCAAGAACCCGCTGAATTTTGTGAATAACTTTTCGGAGGTGTCGATGGAGATGATGGGGGAGATAAAAGAGGAAAGAGCCAAGAGCCAAGATGCAAGAGACGAGACGCTAGTGGATGAAATCCTGGATGACATCGAAGCTAACCTGGTGAAAATCCACGAACACGGCACCCGTGCCAATGGCATCGTGACCTCCATGCTACAGCACTCCCGAGGTGGCAACGGAAAGATGGAACCCACGGATCTCAATGCGCTGATCAAAGAATATGTCAACCTGAGTTTTCACGGCATGCGGGCAGGCAAAAATCCGATCGATGTAGAGATCGTCTTGGAGTTAGAGCCTGAAATCGGCGAAGTTCCCCTGATCAAAGAGGACTTTACCCGGGTGATAATCAACTTGTGTAACAATGCTTTTGATGCGATGAGGGAGAAGATTTTAAAGACGGAAGACAGAAGACGGAAGACAGAAGATGGGGATTCTGGAAACATTAAGTATGATCCTAAATTGATGGTGATCACAAGTTTGGAGAATGGTCAGGTTCAGATATCCTTTGAAGACAACGGACCGGGGATTCCCGATGAAATCAAAGACAAAATCCTCCAACCATTTTTCACCACCAAAAAAGGAACGGAGGGTACCGGGCTTGGACTGAGCATCACGAATGATATCATCAAGGCGCATGGAGGGGAGTTGAAAGTGGATACGCAGCAAGGAGAAGGGTCAACATTTATTATTCAAATACCAATTAACTAAATGATCAAATCATTTTTGAAAGTATCGCTATTGCTTTTGCTCCCTTTTTTTGCGGAAGCTCAAGAACAAACCTCGCAACAAATAAAAGATAGCTTGTGGCATGCTTTACGCATCGCTTCCACTGACTCTTCACGCATTAGGAATGCAGTTAGGCTTGCATTGGCTTATTCTGAGAGCAACAGGGACTCCTCACTTCATTATTGGGAAATGGCCTTGCCCATTGCTGAAAAAAATAATAAGACACTAAGTGTTGCAGGTGTATTATCTGGGAAGGGTTATCAATTATTTCACATCGGCCGATATGGAGAGGCGCTTCAATGCTTATTGCGTGGTGTAAAGATTGCAGAAAACCCTGCCAACGAAAATAAAATTTTCGCCCTGCCTAAAGATGTTGACTTCAAGGAAAACAGGTTAAATATCCTGGCACAATTACATTTGAATTTGGCTTTTCTTACGAATAACATGCGAGATACCGCTCAAGCTATGTTTCACTTTAAGGAATCGAAGAGAATAGCTGAAGAAGCTGGCAATGATGAATTGTTGGCAAGTGTAAATGTGAACCTTGGAAATTTTTTTATTGACTTAGGTAAACTGGATTCTGCTCTTCTTTTCGAGCAAGCTGCATTGGCATTATATCAAAAGAATGGGATGAAGGGCAATGCGGGCTCAGCATATAGAAGGATTGGCCAGATTTACCAGAAGAAAGGAGACACTAAAAAGGCTGTGGAGAACTTGCATCTTGCCAGTTACTGGTACCTAAAACGTAACAATCAAACCAATCTGGCCGTTACTTATGGATTTTTGTCTTCTTTATACCAGGACGAAAAAAGTAAAGATTCAAGTTTATACTATGCCAGAAAGCAGTTGTCAGTTTTAAAATTGGCAGAGTCGAATGACATGGGTGCAACTTATTCTAATTTGTATAAAAGTTTTGAACTCAACGGCAATGTAGATAGTGCATACATCTACAAGGGTCTTGCTTTACAGGCAACAGAAAAGTCACTTGAAGATAAGGTAACAAATCTCGTAGCTTTTCAAAATGAAGCTTTTAAAGAACAAGAACGCTTGCAGCAACTGGAGCAGGAAAAGATTGAAGCCAAAAACAAACTACGAAATTATACTCTGTTTGGTGTGCTGGGTGTATTTCTTGTTATAGGGTTATTACTTTTCCGCAATAACCGCCAAAAACAAAAGGCAAATGGGATTTTGCAAGAGCAAAAAGATAAAGTAGAGAGTACTTTACATGAACTCAAATCCACTCAATCCCAACTCATACAATCCGAGAAGATGGCTTCACTCGGCGAACTCACTGCCGGCATTGCTCATGAGATTCAGAATCCATTGAACTTCGTGAATAATTTTTCGGAGGTAAGTAACGAGCTCATGGATGAGTTGAATGAAGAGTTGGATAAAGGGGACATTCAAGAAGCGAAGGTCATTTCTACTGATATCAAAGAGAATTTATCCAAAATCACCCTCCATGGCAAGCGAGCAGATGCCATTGTCAAGGGAATGCTGGAGCATAGCAAAAGAGGCTCCGGACAGAAAGAGCCAACGGATCTCAATGCGCTGGCAGATGATTTCCTCCGGATGACCTGCCAATCATTTTTAGCGAAAGATCCCGATTTCAAAGTTGAGTTACAGACAAACCTTGATCCTGATCTTCCGAAGATTTCGGTCATTCCGCAGGATATCGGGAAGGTTCTGCTCAACCTGTACAGCAATGCTTTTTATGCCTGCGGCAATGAAGAATTTAAAATGAAGAATTTAGAATTAGTCCCAAGGGTTACCGTCTCCACCAAAAATTTCGGCGACAAAATTCAGATTTCGGTAAAAGACAACGGATCAGGTATCCCTCAAAAGATCGTCGACAAGATCTTCCAGCCCTTCTTTACGACAAAACCAACGGGTTCTGGAACAGGATTGGGCTTGTCACTGAGTTATGATATTGTGAAGGCGCATGGAGGGGAGTTGAAGGTGGAAACGAAGGAGGGTGAGGGAAGTGAGTTTATTATTCAAATTCCAATCAATACCAATAACGGATGAAAGTAACTCCAGCGCTTAAAAAAGAATTGGCTCAATGGCTCGATACCTATTGGACCACCTATCTCAAAGGGGATATAGAAACCTGGGCAACTTTTATTCGGGATGATTATCGAAATATTGGAGGCACGAAGGAAGAGATCTGGAATAGCAAGCAGGAAATTATTGACTACACTACCAGAATCCTGGATCAGATGATTGGGACAGCAGAGATCCGCAACCGGGAGATTGTGGTGATTTCCTATGGTGAATACATGATGGTGAATGAATTTACCGATCTCTATGTAAAAGCAGAGGGTGAATGGATACTCTATGGCCCTTTTCGAATGTCATCCCTTTTGGAGAAGACGGATACCGGCTGGATTGCCCTGCATCAACATGGCTCCTACCCTGACATGAAAGCCATGGAAGGCGAGGCTTTTTCATTGGATGCTGTAAAGGCAGAAAATGCAAAGCTGCTGGAAATGGTCAAAAGCAGGACTATTGAACTGGAGATTGAGGCTGCTCTTGAAAGGGTGAGGGCTGTGGCCATGGGCATGAAAATACCGGAAGACATGCTTGATGTATGCCGGGTGATTTCAGATCAGTTGAAACAGTTTGGAGTAGAAAAAATCCGGAATGTGCAGACGGCAATCATAGATGAAAACATCGGCCAATACCTCTGCTATCAGTATTTTCCAGCCTATGAGCAGACCACGATTGAAGACACTGAATACCATAAAAGTCCGGTAGAACAGGAAATGGTCAGGCAAATGCTGGTGTCTCGTGACGGGCATTTTATCGGCGGATTAAGCGAAAATGAACTGGAAGAATTTAGGGAGCATAGAAAGGCTGAAAACCATTTTCCGGATCCGCTCTTGGATGAAGCTTCGGAAATAAGCTACTGTTTCCTTTCTATTGGCGAGGGTGGGCTGGGACTGTCTCTTTACCAAGCAATGGAAGCTGATGTGTTGACCTTGTTCAAGAGATTTCATCAGGTGTTTTCGCTGGCTTACCAGCGGTTTAGGGATATACAAAAAGCCGAAGCACAGGCTAGAGAAGCACAGATTGAAACCGCTTTGGAAAGAGTCCGGACCCTGACCATGGCCATGCATAGCAGTGAGGACGTGGGGAAATGCATTGTCAAGATGTTCTCTGAACTCACTGCTTTGGGTGTAGATGAAGGGACTCGATTTGGTATTGGTATCCTAAACCACGACAACGAAAACAATCAGCTATGGACGGCCCGCAAGGATGGAGAGGAAGTTAACATGCATATCGGAAACATCGATATGGCCTCGCACCCTTTGCTGAAAAGTGCCCGTAAGGCTTGGAAAGAGCAGGTCCCCCTCCACAAGTATGTGTTGGAAGGTGAGGATTTGCTGAATTACTACCAAATGCTCAATAATGCTCCTGACTATAAAATTCAGATAGCGATAGAAAAATTACCCAAGAAAGAAATCCAACACTGTTTCATATTCGAACATGGATTTTTTTATGCCTTCACTCCCCGTGAATTCCAACCCGAATTAATTCAAATCACACAAAGGTTCAGTGCGCTTTTTGAACAAACCTACCGACGCTATCTTGATTTGGTTAAGGCAGAAACTCAAGCTAGAGAAGCGCAGATTGAAGTGGCATTGGAACGAATTAGGTCCAGGTCAATGGCGATGCATCATTCCGGAGAATTGAGGGATGTGTTAACCGTATTATTTAACCAATTTGATATTCTGGGTATCAAGCCGGTTCAGGCGCAACTTTCCCTTTTCGATTTGGAAAATAACAGGTTCACTTTCCGATCAACCGGGAAAGGAGGGCGAGGAAATATGGGAGAGCAAGTCATTGATATGGATGCAATGGATACCTGGAAAGAAACGATTGATACCTGGAAAACAAGTAAACCCAAATCAATTAGTAGGGTCTACTTTCCAAAAGAAACTCTTCCTCAGTTATGGGCATTATTTGATGAAGTAAGAAAACAACTGCCTGAAGACGATATAATTACACAGGAAGATTTCCCGGACGGTGTTTATGTCACAGAGGGAAATTTCAATTTCGGGTACATTGGTTTTTCACACAATAGAAAAGCGACAGCCGAAGAAGAAGATATTGTCATCAGAATTGCAACCGAATTCGGACGATTGTACCAGCGTTTTCTCGATTTGCAAAAAGCCGAAGCTCAAGCCCGTGAAGCACAGATCCAATTGTCGCTCGAGCGAATCCGAGCAAAGGCCATGGCCATGCAGCATAGCGATGAACTCAGTGATTTCCTTACTGTTCTGTTTGAGCAATTTGAAGTACTCAATCTAAACCCAGTTTACTGTCATATCACTTTTTTCGATATTGATAACAATAGTAGTACTTACCGAATTACTGGTAAAAAGGGGTCTACATTAATTGCCACTCAGGAAATCGCTCTGGATGCTTCACCTGTATGGAAGCAGCAGATAGAGGAGTGGAAAGCAGGACATCCCAATGATGTGGATGTCCTGTATATTCCGTTTGATATTCTTCCCGAGATAACCAAAATATTTAAAGAAATACTGGAAAAAATACCTGAAGATGAACGCCCTCTACCAGAAGACTTCACGGATGGTCAATATGTCATTCAGGGATTTTGCAAATATGGTTACTTAGGCTATAGCGCTGGTGGACCGCCATCAGATGAGGAAAAGGAGATTACAAAACGTATTGCCAATGAATTCGGCAATGTGTACCAGCGTTTCCTTGATTTGCAAAAAGCCGAAGCGCAGGCAAGGGAAGCGCAAATCCAATTGGCATTGGAGCGGGTCCGTGCCCGCACTATGGCCATGCAAAGCAGTGAAGAATTGGCCGAAGTGTCTTATTTGCTGAACAAGCAAGTGGTTGACTTGGGGATTCCTACCCGGGGTTGCGCCTTCAATATTTACAACGAACAGGATTCTACCGAATGGTTTAGCAACTTGGAAGGCACCATTCCGACCTATAAAACACCTAGGGAAAATATCTTTCTAACATACTACGAAGCCGGTCAGCGAGGTGAAACCCTTTGGATTGAGGAATTTGGAGGAGACCGAATTAGGGAACACTACCAGTATTTGGCTACCCTTTCAGTTTCCGGAAATGAAGAGGAAACAATAGTGGACAATTTGGTAAAAGTACCGGAGTATCAAATCGATCATGTAGCCTATTTCAAATATGGTTACCTCCTATTCATTACACTGGTGCCAGCTCCTGAGGCCCATGAAGTATTCAGGCGTTTTGCAAAAGAATTCGAGCAGACCTATACACGCTTCCTTGATCTCCAAAAGGCAGAAGCCCAAACACTGGAAGCCAAAATTGAAGCCTCGCTTGAAAGAGTCAGATCTCGCACCATGGGAATGCAAAGCAGCAATGAGCTGCCCGAAGTAGCCAATCTGCTCTTTACAGAAGTGAGGGCACTCGGCATCCACGCATGGAGTTGTGGGTACAATATTCTGGCAGGGGACAAAAGATCAGCAATCTGCTGGATGAGTAGCGAAGGGACACTGCAAACGCCCTTTCAGCTTCGCTTATGGGGTGAAGCATCTTTTGATGAAATGGGGGATTTCATCCAAAGCGAAAAAACGATGTTGGTTCAGGAACTTGGTGGAAAAGCATTAGAGGAGCATTATGCACACATGAAATCCTTTCCGGACCTGAAGCCCACCTTTGATGAAATAGATAGACTTGGACTTTCACTACCCACTTATCAGATCAATCATCTTTGCAAATTCACCCAAGGATTCATCCTCTTCATCACCTATGAAAAGGTCCCTGCTGCGCATGATATTTTCAAACGATTCACAAAAGTGTTTGAACAAACCTACACTCGTTTTCTTGACCTGAAAAAAGCTGAAGCCCAAGCTCGCGAAGCTCAAATCGCAAATGCTTTGGAAAAAGTACGCTCCCGCTCTTTGGCCATGCAAAGTCCGGATGAACTCATCGAAGTCGCACAACTGCTCCGAGAAGAGATGGGCATGCTTGGTGTGGAGGAACTGGAAACCAGCTCGATCTATATCCACGATGCAAGCAGCGGCTTGACAGAATGTTGGTTTACCATCAAAAACACAGAGGATCCCGGCAAAGCTGTAACCGATCAGATGACAATTATGCTGGAAGATACCTTGGTCGGCAGGCAAATGAGAGAATTTTTTCATTCCTCGGCTGAAAAGACTTCTATTCTGATGCATGGAAAAGACCGCATCGAATGGATCCGCTACTGTGAGGGTAAAACAAAATTATTCGGAACCAGCAATTTCTATGGGGATACGATTCCCGAGCGTACCTATCACTTGTATAAATTTTCAAATGGGTACATCGGAGCGGCGGCTCCAGGAGAGATTTCCCCGGAAAGCTGGGACCTTTTGAAAAGAGCCACTTCCGTCTTTTCATTTGCTTATACCCGTTTTCGGGATTTGCAATTGGCTGAAGCTAGTGCCAGGGCTTCCAAGAGGCAAGCTTCTTTGGACCGTGTTCGTGCAGATATTTCATCCATGCGCAATGCCGATGATCTAAACAGAATCACACCGCTGGTATTTAATGAGTTGACTACGTTAGGGATTCCCTTTATCCGATGTGGGGTTTTTATTGTGCATGAAAAGAGGGAAAACGTAGAGATTTATCTTTCCTCTCCCGAAGGAAAGCCCTTGGCTATGATGACCTTACCTTTTGATTCAAATGAAATGACTTCACAATCGGTGGAAGCGTGGAAAAAAGAGGAGGTCTATACCCAGCATTGGAATCAGGATGATTTTGTCAATTGGGGAAAATCCATGCTAGAGCAAGGTCATGTCAAAGATCTAAAAACATATCAAGGATCAGAGTCCGCACCTGAGTCGCTTCACTTACACTTTGTCCCTTTTACCCAAGGATTGTTGTATGTAGGATCAATCGAAACTTTGGCCCAAGAACAGATAGATTTGGTAAAAGCTTTAGCCAAATCATTTGCCATAGCATATGCCCGATTCGAAGATTTTGTAAAATTGGAGCAAGCCAAAACGGAAGTAGAGTCTGCAATGAGCGAACTCAAAGCCACCCAATCCCAGCTCGTTCAGCAGGAAAAACTCGCATCACTCGGTCAACTCACCGCAGGCATTGCCCATGAGATCAAGAACCCACTGAATTTTGTAAATAACTTCTCGGAAGTATCTATAGAGATGATTGAGGAAGCCATAGAAGAAAGAGGCAAGAGCCCAGAATCAAGAAACGAAACCTTGGTAGATGAAATTCTGGAAGACATTAAATCAAACCTGCAAAAAGTCCATGAACATGGAACGCGCGCCAATGGAATCGTGACCTCTATGCTTCAGCATTCAAGAGGAGGCTCCGGCAAAATGGAGCCAACCGACCTCAATGCTTTGATCAAGGAATATGTCAATCTGAGCTTTCACGGCATGCGGGCCAATAAGAATCCAATCGATGTGGATATTGCTTTGGATCTTGATCCTCAGATTACCGATGTTCCGATTATCAAAGAGGACTTTACCCGAGTGGTAATCAACTTGTGCAATAATGCTTTTGATGCAATGCGGGAGAAGATTTTAAAGACGGAAGACAGAAGACGGAAGACAGAAGTTGGGGATTCTGAAAATATCAAGTACGATCCAAAATTGAAGGTTACCACAAGTTTGGAAAATGGAAAGGTCCTGATATCCTTTGAAGACAACGGTCCCGGTATTCCCGAGGAGATCAAGGACAAAATCCTACAGCCCTTTTTTACGACTAAAAAAGGTACAGAAGGCACAGGGCTGGGCTTGAGTATCACCCATGATATTATCAAAGCGCATGGGGGAGAGATAGCAGTAAAAACATCCATCAACTGCGGAACAAGTTTTACAATAAAACTGACCAAATGAAAGGTCCACAAACTGACATTCAATAAGAACGAAGGATCATAAGGGTATTACACGTGACAATAAAAAGGCGCATGAAAACCAAAACCATTCATGGTAAATACCTCGAAGAAATTCAAACAGCTGCAAAATCTGTTATCAGATAAATCATATTATCACCTAAATAAATCAACATAATTACGGCTTTGAATTCGTTTAATAGCTCAGGGAGAGGCATTTTAGAGACTTATTGTATTGTCGATTAATTTTTGGATAAATTCATTTTTACGTATAATTATGCAGTTATACATCATTTTTAAAAATAATTTCATACCTTTTTAAATCTCTTTTGATAGGACAAATTTGCATTTTGTTTTTAGTAAAATAGTTTAGAGTAAATTATTGGATTTTGTGTTTTTTCAAGATCCTTTCACTTTTAAAAATTTTTAAATCCTTTAAAGATTAAACAGACATCCAATGCGGACACTCTTTACACTCGGCAACAGGCTATTAATAGTACTGCTACTTGCTACAAATTTTTCTTATGCCCAAACTGTTAAACTGGAGCAAGGCCAAAATGGCGGGGTTGATAAAAATCCGGTAAGTCCTGTAAGCTGGGCAACAGGAAATTCCAATTCAGGAAACAGCCATTTCTATGAAGGGCAATCAATACCCTATCGACTGACTATTTCAAAGCTGCGAGCCGGAAACCATACTGTAGAAATTGAATGGGACACCCGTAAAGACAACAAAAGCGCTATCGACTACATCACAAATTTCGATAGAATCTGTGAGGATGTAATCCCAAGCTCAGGCAACCCAAATTTTGGAACTATTCTAACACCTAATGGAATACCTCAACCTTCGTCCAGTTTCAATAAACTGTCCGGTGATGAAAGAAAAATTGCCATCTACGGTGGCACAATAGGTGAAATAAAATATGTCCTTCAGGAGAATAATTCCGCATCCAGTGCTATCACCAGATTAAGAATATCTTTTACTGCAAGCGGTAGCAGCGGACCAAATAATACGGTTGTACTTGCTTGGGGAGGTCACATTGCCAGTGCACAGGATTGGGGACAAGGCAATTCGGCTTCAAGTATCACCGGATCTCCCTACCATACCAGGGTAGTTTCACTAAATGGAAAATCCGTTGGAAGCCAAGACAGATCTGTACAGGCTGCCTCAACTTCCATAGACTTGGATCTAGACTGTGAGATTATGGGTGATGAAGAGGTTTGTGCAGGTTCTTCGGCATCCTATTCTGTACCCGCAGGAGCATTGTCTTATATATGGTCAGTAACTGAGGGAGGAGAAATTACTTCCGGACAAGGCACAAACTCTATCACTATAAATTGGACTTCCTCGGGCACAGTATCAGTAAATGCAGACAATCAGGGAGCATGCTTTCCAACTCAATGTAGCCTGGACGTTGTCCTAACCACTCCTCCTGCCTTATCTGTTGTGGAAGCAGTACTATGCAGCATTGAGAATGGCGGGAATACCGCTATTGCAAATTTGAACGATTTTGTCAGTGTCGGTTTTGGAGACTTAATCTTCAAACGCAATGGTATCCTAATAGAAACTCCGGAGTCGATTCTGGTTACTACTGGAGACGTAATCGAAGTTACCGCTGTTGGAGGATGTGGAAGTACAGAAACATTTACAGTCACTGTCAATGATCGCCAAATCTTTGGTATCTGCTCCCAAGGAAAAGTGTATGAACCCATTGGTTCAGAATTAAAAGCACTTTATGAGATTTTCGAGCGGGGTCAAACTGTTGAGTCCAACGAAGTATTCTATATCAGCGGAAACGAGGTACTCGTCGAAGTCATATATGTCAAAAATATGTTTGCCCAAGCGAAGGGAATTTTGGAAAGCTTAGGTTTTGTGACTCCAACTGAAGATGAACTAAAACAAGACCCAAATTCTCTGATAATTGCCGGTTTCATTCCGATTGGTAAGTTATTGGATTTGAATCTGCACCCGGAAGCAATAAATTCCGTACGCCCGGCAATCCCCGGGGTCCCCAATAAAGGGGCAACCACTACACAAGGTGACCGGGTAATGAGGTCCAACCTTGTAAGAGCCGGATATTCTCATTTTGAAGGTGACCAACCTATTGACGGAACGGGCATTAAAATCGGTTTACTATCAGATAGCTATGCCACACGTTCTGATGCAGGAGTCAATACATTGGCAACCGATATATCCAATGGGGATTTGCCTGAAAACCTCTACTTTTTTAGGGACTTACCAAGCCGATTTGGTATTGGTTCGGATGAAGGTCGCGCAATGCTGCAGATTGTTCATGATGTAGCACCAGGCGCCCAACTTGGTTTCCGAACTGGAATAGTTACAGCAGGAGATTTTGCACAAGGGATTCGCGACTTAGCGGCAGCAGGTAGTGATATTATTGTGGATGATATCACCTATGTCACAGAACCATTCTTTAGCGATGGAAAGGTAGCTAAAGCCGTAAATGAGGTAACTGCAAACGGCATTTCATATTTTACTTCTGCAGGAAATTTTGGAAGTAAATCCTTTGAAGGAGTTTTTACTCCTGTCGTTGATCCTACAATTAACCTTCCATTGAATAGTGGTGAATGGGAAGAAAGCGGTCGTGTAAATCGATTTAGTAACGGAAGTACTACCCAATCCATAAAAGTCAAACCCGGGCAAAATGGTCCGGCGGTCTATATGATTGCCCTCCAATGGGAAGATCCTCTCTATTCTGTAGACCAAACAGGTAGTTTATATGACTTGGATATTTATCTTAAAGACTTCGGAGCACCTCTTTTTGGCTTTAACCGAAACAACGCAAATGGCGATCCGATAGAAATTCTTTCCTTCACCATTACTGAAGAAACTACTGTGAATCTTGTGATTGCACGGGAGTGTGAAAGCTGTTCAGACTTGGATTCCAATACTGGTATTAAGTTTAAATATGTTGTTTTCAGAGGAGAGCTTGATCCGAACGATCAGAACGGAATAACTTCCTCCACCATTGTTGGTCATGCAAATGCTGAGGGTGCGATGACAGTTGGGGCTGTGCTTTATGCAAACACATCTGTTTTTGGATTTAACCCTGCACTTGTTCCTGCCGGAACAGACCCTTTTACAGTTGCGACATTCTCGTCAAGAGGTGGAACATTAACCAATGAGGTGATTCGAAGCAAGCCAGATTTTACTGCACCTAATGGAGTGAATACCTCTGTCGACCTTGGTGCGCCGGATTTGGAAGGTGACAATTTTCCAAACTTCTTTGGTACTTCTGCCGCAGCACCGCATGCTGCTGCTGTTGCTGCCTTGGTCAAGCAGGCCCGTGTCAAGTATTATCCGTCGTCAAACCCTACTGGTTGGCTGGGAGAATTAGGCGAAAGTTTACCGGCAGACATACGTAATTTACTGAAAACAACTGCACATGATATGCATGAACCCGGAGATGATTTCAAGTCCGGTTCGGGACTTATCCGAGCTGAAAGAGCATTACTTGCACTTGCCGCACCTAATCCTGATAACATAGAACTGGTCTATGGAGAGGATATAAATCCCGGTGAAGTTGAATTTAAACTGATTATAAAGGGCACCAATTTATATGAAGGCTCAAATGTTTACTTGCGAGAGGAACTGTTGAATTCAATCTATGGAATTGACGATCAGGGCTTTGGATATCTTGAGGTTACGATTCCCCCATTTGAAGGGAATCCGGGCATCACCGTGGTGAACAATGCTATTTCGGATAGCAACAAAGATGGTGGAATTGCCGGCCCTGAATTTTTCTTTGATATCGTTAAAAAAACTATTGCCATCCGTGCAGATGATCAGAACAAAAAGTTTGCTCAGGTTTTAGAACCTTTTTCTGCAAGTGTTTACGAAAGAGTCGACAATAATTGGGTGCTTAGTGCCCTCACTTTGGAAGAAGTCGGGCTAACATTAAATCCCGAAAATGTGGACACTTCATTGGAACCACTTACGCTATCCAGTCCAATCAGTGGCGACTTGGCCGATGTCGGTTCTTATATAATAACTGCAACTCATTCACCAACAGGTTTTGCTTTCTCAGACTTTTACAATTATGTAGGGGTAATACAGCAAGATGGAAATCTATTGTATGATGGAACAAATAATGCCTTAGGCAACTATGGTCCCGGTATCATCACAGTAGAAACACTTCCTATTACAATCAAACCGATAGACCTGACAGCTGAATCTGCCTTAGTATATGGTCAATCAATCAGTGATGCTTTAAAATTTGAAGTGATCATACCTGAAGACCTGATTGAATTTGAAGGAAAAGTTAAAATAGAGAACGTTCAGGGTCTGAAAGATGCCATTCTTTCAGAATATGTTCTGGACCTTGAATTGGCCCAACAACCGGAGGACAACAGCTTGCCTTTGGGTATTTTTAACGGAAGGACGATACTCGATAAAGCTAGTTTTATCAACAAAAGCTTTATGGTGAGTTCCCGTACGATGACTAATGCCCGAACAATCACCAATTCGCGCACCATCCTCAACGGAAGACCGATCCTGAATTCCGCTTTTGATGTCCCTGCTGAATCTTTCGTGGATTACCTCAATGATCCGGAAAATCAAGAATTAAAAGATGTGACCATCAATGGGAGAGTCATGATTAATTCCCGAACAATATTAAATGCAAAGACAATTGTCAATGGAAAGACTATAATCAATAGTCGGCCGATTATCAATGCCAGAACATTTATAAATGGAAAAACTATCATCAATTCAAAGACTATTCTCAATACCACCGGTGGTGAAGAAGATGAGGAGAATAATAGTTTGGTGATTTTTGGTGAAAAGGACCTTGAGGATGCTGAAATAGTGGGAGATGCTTATGACTTCGGGGAAGATGACGCTAACAATGAGGAGGACGATTATAACCTTGAATTCTTCTCTGTCAGCATCGTGTCCGGAATAGATGTTGGAGAACAATTTATTATTCCAGGAACCTTTGAATCCAGGAACTTTAATGTGTCCTATCTGCCAGCTGACCTAACAATTACTCCTGCTACCCTTACTGCGGAAACATCTGCAATTCCTAATCAGATTGGGTATGGTGACACCGCCCCGGTATTTGTAACTGAATTTGGAGGATTTGAAGTCAGTACCAGTTTCTTAGATCCTGAAGGAAATGAAGTGATCCTGGAGGATGATGTAGAATCTGTAATTGGATCTGTTGCTTATTCATTGCTTGTGGGAGAGCAATCATTCCAAAGTATTGGATTGATCTCAGCAGGTATTTATGAGATTGAGCCAATTATTAGCCTCATCGAACCTTCTAATTATTCCATTGGCACAGTTACCAGAGGTCAGCTAACGGTCGAAAAAGCAACTCCAACAGTGTCAGTTACAGGAGGTTTGTTTGAATATGATGGAGAGCCTGTTGAAGCAACTGCATTTGCATATGGAATCGAGGGAATAGAGGATTTACTTGACCAAAACCTAATCAGTTTAGAGTATGAAGGCACTGGTCAAACTACTTATGGACCTACTTCATCAGCTCCAGTTTACCCGGGCACTTATCGTGTAATTGCGAATTTTGCAGGGAATGAGAATTATAATTCGACAAGTTCTGAATATGCATCTTTAGTGATTGTAGGATGTGTCAATGAAGCACCGGAAATGGGTGATTTTATTACAGCAAAAGGAAGTGGCAACACCAGCAATCCAGCAACCATAAAAAGGCCTGCTAATACCCAAATCGGAGATCTCTTGATCGTAGGATTAATGTTCGAAAAAGGCCAGGCTCCTTCTGTTTCTCCTCCGGATAAAGATTGGGTACTTATCAAGCGGGTCAATCAGCTAAACCAAGTTGCGATGGTCACTTATTATAAAATAGTGAAAAGCAACAATGAGCCTGAGACCTATGGATTCCGGATCAATCAAAGTCCGAAATGGACGATGGGTATATCAAGAGTGAGCGGTGCTGATATCAATCATCCTGATGGACCTATAGTCACATCAAGCGGGGCATCGGGATCACAGTCCCTTGTTGCGACTGCACCTTCACTGACCACCGCTGAATGCAATACCATGGTGATGCTTTTCTACACCAATAAGAAAAATGCAACATGGACTCCACCAGCAGGAACGATTGAGGTATATGATGACCCCAATAATCAGCAAGGTTTGACCTCTAATATGATGTCATATTACATCCAAAATGACCCGGGCAAAACAGGGGATTTCAATGCCACTGCTTCAATGAGTGAAAACTGGGTAGCTCAGGCAATAGCAATACGGCCTCGTTCGATAAATTTGGAATCTGCCAGGTTAAACCCATTATCCGGCGAAACTGTGACAGATTTGTCAATATCAGAAGGGATTTCTACTCTCGAAGGTGAGGAAGCAACAGGGGAATTGAAAGCATATCCTAACCCTGTAAAAGACAGACTGAATCTCAGCCTAAAAGGCTTGGTTGAAGAAATGCCTAACGAGAACTCTCTGGTCATTTCGGATGCATTGGGAAGAAACCTTCCATGGAATGGAATCTGGCATGAGAAAGAAAATCGCCTGGAGTTGGATTTCTCCCAAGTGAATGTTGGCTTATATATAATCAATATCAGTACACTGAATGGTATCAAAACCATCCGCGTAATCAAAAAATAACAGTAAACGAACAATCATTTGAATACCAAAAAAGAATGGAAGCCCTTTCCATTCTTTTTTGTTTTACCCCAAATCGGTCACTGGTTATTGTAGCATTTTGTTAAATTTAATCTTTGACGCATTTTTAATTTATGCGATTCATATGTCGAAGTTTTAGGGCAACATATGTGAAGGAATGGAGAAGGATAAACAGGAGATAGAAAATCTATTTTTTCACATCCAGTAAAAAAAGTAAGAATTGAATTGTTAGAAAATGAAAATAAAATCGAGATTGATGAAGAGGGTAAGTTTTTCCCTAATTAACGATCACAAGGAAAATCCCCCTTTTGATAAATGAGTGGCAACTAACGTTTACCTAAGTGTATAATCTGATATATGAATATTTTTAAACGCATACTTCTTTTTGTTTTATTTTCTTTTTCTATTGCATACAGTAGTTTGGCTCAAACTACCCGTGCAGATAGTTTATTAAATGACATTAAAAATCTGGATGATGATAGTTTAAAAGTTTCTCAATATTTGGATCTGGGCTTGGAATTTCTTGGTTCAGACATCAAAAAAGCTATTTATTACCTTGATGAAGCCATCTCATTAGGCCAAAAAATAAACTACAAAACAGGCCTGGCAAAAGCATACAATGCCAAAGGCAGAGCCTATGCCCAACAAGGTAATTTCCAGGAAGCGATTATAAACTTTCAAGAAGGATTGGATGAATTTCGAGAGATAAATGACAAAACAGGTGAAGCCAACATATTAAGTAACCTTGGTTCCATTTACTTTATGATGGGAAATAGCACCAAAGCGCTGGAACTGCATTTTGAATCTCTCAAAATTTCAGAGCAACTTGATAACAAATTAAGAATAGGAACTTCCTTAAATAACATCGGAACAGTATACCAGAAGAACAGAAGCACAATTAATGAAGCTCTGACTTTTTTCAAGAAATCTTTGGAAGTATTTCAGGGAATAAATCTAAAACAAGGAATGGCTACCGCCTCCATGAATATTGGGGAGATTTATTTTTTAGAATCGAAATATGATTCAGCCATCTATTTTCATCAATTGGCATTAGAGCTTGTTGACGGCACTATTGACGCTGCGTTTCCTCTTACCCAACTAGGAGAGATTAATGCCTCTTTAGGCAATTTCCAAAAAGCTTTTGGTTTTCACAGGCGTGCTTTGGAAGTCTCCGAAAAATTGGACGCCAAATTTGAACTGACACAGAGTCTCATAGGCTTGGCGAAAACGCAAAGAAAACAAAAGGACTTTGGGGCGGCCATCATTACATTGGAAAGAGCAAAATTACTAGCAACTGATATCGATGCAAAAAATGAATTGATGGATGTTTATCTCAATTTAGCAGAGGTACAAGCACTGACTGGAGATTATAAGGCGGCTTATGAAAATGAAATCAATGTAAAAACGGTAAAGGAAGAAATTGCAAAAAACAGCACAGAGCAAATGATCCAACAGCTTCAATTTGAATTTGAATTGGATAAAAAAGAAGCTGAAATAGAACTCCTTCAAAAAGATACGGAATTAAAAAACGCGGCAGTTTTCAACCAGCGAATCATCATAATTGCTTCTTTGGGAGGATTGTTGATGTTTGTTGTAATCAGCATTTCGCTTTTCAGGACCAACTTGAACAAGCAAAAAGCAAACAGATTACTTCAGGTGCAAAAGGAAGAAATCCATGCCCAAAGGGAAAACGTGGAATCCGCTTATGATCAACTTAAATCTGCCCAGAACTTATTGATCCAATCCGAGAAGATGGCAAGCCTTGGAGAACTCACTGCAGGCATCGCGCATGAGATCAAGAATCCTCTAAATTTTGTAAATAATTTTTCAGATATCTGCTCGGAATTAATTGACGAAATGAAAGAAGAGTTGGTCGAAGGGAATCAAAAAGCGGCCATCGAGATCGCAGATGATATCAAGCAAAATTTGGGGAAAATCAGCCAGCATGGAAAGAGGGCAGATTCCATCGTACAAGGCATGCTGGAGCATAGCAAAAGAGGTTCCGGACAAAAGCAGGAAACGGATATCAATGCTCTTGCAGATGAGTTTCTTCGAATGACCTACCAATCATTTTTGGCCAAAAACAAAGATTCTAAGGCTGAACTCATCCCTATTGCTATCAAAACCAATCTTGATCCTTTACTTCCTCTGGTTTCAGTGATTCCCCAAGATATAGGAAAAGTCTTGCTCAACCTGTATAGTAATGCATTTTACGTGGTGAATGATCGCGCTAAATCTACCCTGCAACCAGCTGATGGAGAAGAGATCTATCACCCAAGTGTTTTAGTAAGCACAAAGAAAGAAGGCAACAAAGTTTTGATCACTGTCAAAGACAACGGACTAGGCATCCCCCACTCCATCAAAGAAAAAATCTTCCAACCCTTCTTTACCACAAAACCCACAGGCCAGGGAACAGGCTTAGGTTTGTCACTTAGCTATGATATTGTAAAGTCGCATGGAGGAGAATTGATAATGGCGACCAAGGAAAATGTAGGGACAGAATTTACCATAATATTACCTATATAGTTTTGCGAAGTTGAGGATGTAATCCCCTGAAATTGAAGGCAGTGTTTAGTATTGAGTTTTTGTAAGAATCTCCCCAACTTAAGCTATGAATCAATTTATTTCCCGCGTTCTCAAACCAACAATCCTTCTTGGTTTTCTAGTATTGATCATCGCTTCTTGTCAGCAAAATGCAGAGGTTCCATTTCCGGAAAATGCGTCGGGCTTCAGAATACCGGTAACTCAACCCTTCAAGTTTCCGGAGGCAAAACCCATAAAATGGAAAGAAATCCCAACCGACAGCATTCCTAAAGGGAAAACTATTCCATTTGACATTGACAAACTTCCCTTTCAACCTTTCTCTGTAAATGAATTCAAACCGCTAAAAGCCCCCATCTCCGAAACTCCTCTGAATTGGGATGCAGTTCAGGAAGTCAAAATAAACCTAGATACTGTCACGGGCAAAAAAGTAAAAGTAACCCGATTTTTACTTCCTAAGCCTTCCATCACCCGACTGATTCCCCCCTCTAAACTAGAAGGCACTACATCGGGAATATTGAAATTAGGCCAGGCTGAAGGTTTGGTAGGCAATCGCATTTGGGCAATAGAAACCGATCGAACCGGTGCGGTCTGGATCTCAACAGAAAGAGGACTTTCAAAATACACCGGTGATACATTTGAGAATTACACTTTCATGGAAAAAGATCCAACAGGTGCACTGGAGGGCCTTTGGGATTTGAAACTTGATCATAATGGAAATCTTTTGATTTCGACAGCAATCTCAGGTTTATACAGGTTAAACATTCAAAGTGGGATCATCGAAAAGTTTGAAACCGGAGTAAGTTTTTTTCGAATTCAGGAAGATCGAGATGGAATAATTTGGGGTGCCGGGGCCAATAACGGCGTCTTTTTCTTTAATCCTGATTCCTCCACCCTCTCACAACTTATCATTCCGGTTGAAGAAATAATAGGAAAAGCCGTATACGGAATCTTTGAAGACTCCAGTCAAAATATCTGGATGGGATTTGATTCCCGCATTGCCATCCTGAATCCAGAAAGAAAATCTTTAATACTAATCGGAAAAGAAGCCGGATATGAAGTCAACATTCCTTATGGATTCACCGAAGATTCAAAAGGTGCTGTTTGGATTTCCGCTATTTCTCCCGGAGGTTTTGCGATATCATTAACTGAAAAAAAACTTTTCAGTCTGGGAGTCGAACAAGGATTTCATGGAACGTTAAGAGCAACCATGTTTGATCTATTAGGAAGACTTTGGATTGTAGATAACGATACTGTTTCCATATATAATCCTGCCAATTCCCAACTCAAAAAAATCCCCACCGGAAAGAAATTCAGAACTCCTGCTTATGGACTGCCTTCATATGCGATGGTAGATCCAAAAGGCAATATGTGGATCGGGACCCTGACGGACGGAATTCTCTTAGCTGACCCGAAAGGAATGCTTTCTGAGCATTTCAATGTCTCAAATGGTTTAGCAAGCAATGACGTATGGGGAATAATAGAGGATGAGTCAAACCGAATCTGGCTGTCCACTTACCAAGGATTAAACATCTACGATCCTGGCAAAGGCCGGCTTTACTTATCGAAAATCCCTCCGGAAATCGGCACAAACAATCTTCGCCAGATTTCGAAATTGGATAACGAAACCCTGTTATCAGGAGGTGTCGGTGGTTTTTCAGTGATTAACCTTCAAAACAAAACCCTCACTTCTTACAAATCCAACAGTTCCACCTCACGTGGGTTCAGAGGAAGTCTGAAAGATAATCTGGGAAATATCTGGATAGGAACGGACAGTGGTATTTTCAAATTCAACTTTTCAAATAACACCTTGAGCCATTTGGATCAGTTTTCAGGTCTGGCTTCAAATCTTGTCTATGTTTTGCTGAAAGATTTTGAGGGAAAAATCTGGGTAGGAACTGATACCGGAGTGAATATCATTGATCCTGAAAAAAACACCATCAGTTATTTAGGCAAAAACAATGGCTTGACGAGCGATTTTCTGGCAATGATTCTGGAAACAAGCAGGAAGGAAATCCTCATAGGAACAGACAAAGGGGTTTCAATCATCGACCAAGCTAAGAGCACCATTACTCATTTAACGGCCAAAGAAGGATTACTTCCCGAGACCTTATACGATTTGAATGAAGTAAATGGTAGAATTCATGTGGGTTCCGAAAATGGAATCATCGTTGTTGACCGTCCTGAAACTTCAGATTCTTCAAAGCTTTGGAGGTTTACTAATTTTGGGAAAAAGGAAGGGTTCCCTTACAATGACTACAACCAATCCACAGCAATTACCACCCAAAATGGCACGGCCTGGTGGGGAGCCGCTCCTGTATTGTCAGTTAACCTCCAGGATCCAATCATAGACTCCATTGCTCCAAAGGCTCATATCACCAGGTTCAACATTATGGATCAAAATCCAAATTTTGCGGATATGAACCACATCAATGGTTTCCTGAATGAAGATGATACACTTTGGAACAGTGAGAAAACCGTTTTTTATACGAAAGACAAATTCCCGGAGGACTCCAGTTATTTGGCCCAAAACAAGATAACCTGGGATAGTCTTACCACTGATTTTAATATGCCGATTGGTCTCCGGCTACCTTATAATCAAAACTCATTTAATGTCTCTTTTGCCAATCTGGATATTTTGGGAAGAGATAAAATTGTTTACAGATACCATTTAGAAGGGGTGGAAAAAGATTGGTCGGACAAGACACTCAATACTGTTTCAAAAAACTATTACAATATTCCTCCCGGAGATTACACTTTCAAAGTCGCTACCCGAGGATTCAATGGAGTTTGGAGTGAGCCTTCAACATTTGCTTTTGTCATTTTGCCACCTTGGTGGCAGACTTGGTGGGCGTATCTGTTATTTACCATAATCATTGGTACTTCGGTTTATACTATTGTACAAGTGCGGTCCCGATGGCTCAAAAAAGAGAATAAAATCCTGGAGGAACGGGTCAGTCACCGAACCGCCCAATTGAACAAGACCATTGATGAGCTGAAGACTACACAAACTCAGCTGATCCAGTCGGAAAAAATGGCTTCTCTCGGAGAACTCACAGCAGGTATTGCCCATGAGATTCAAAACCCACTCAACTTTGTCAATAACTTCTCCGAGGTAAGCAATGAATTGATCCAGGAGATCCAGGAAGAAAGAACCAAAAGTAAGGAGGAGCGAGATGATCAACTGGAAAGCGAAATCCTTGAAGACATCCGCCAAAACCTGGAGAAAATAACTCTCCATGGGAAGCGTGCCGATTCAATCGTGAAGGGAATGCTCCAACACAGCCGAAGCAGCTCAGGTCAAAAAGAACCAACGGATATCAATATCCTGGCAGACGAATACCTGAGATTGGCATATCACGGACTGCGGGCCAAAGACAAAAGTTTCAATGCGGACTTCAAAACCAACTTTGCCCCGGATCTCCCAAAAGTTCCTGTCATGGGTCAGGACCTCGGTCGGGTGTTTCTCAATCTGATCAACAATGCCTTTTACGCAGTGACAGAAAAGAAAAAAAACAGCTCCCAAATAGTGAACGGATCTACCTATTCTCCAACAGTCACAGTAACGACAGCAACTTATTCATCCCCAGGGGGACAGAGCGGAGTCCAAATCATCATTTCTGACAATGGAGGAGGAATACCTGAAAATATCAGATCCAAAATCTTCCAGCCTTTCTTCACCACCAAACCAACCGGAAAAGGAACGGGTCTGGGTTTGAGCCTGAGCTATGACATCGTGCGAGCTCATGGAGGTGAATTGAAAGTGCAGTCTGAGGAAGGAAAAGGAACAGAGTTTATCATTTCACTGCCTTTAAATTCAGCCAAATAACCCTTTAAAAAAGAGTGCCAGTACCTATTGAAAATTTTGCTGGGGAGTCTCATTGAACGGTATTCTTTGATGGCCTAGTTTCTTTCCGAGCCTAGAAGTTTATTCGGATTTGTTCAGCTTGGATAGAGGAAGCGGTATTTGAAGTATGGCCTTAAACAACAAGCACTTCCAAAGATGCATGCTCCATTTTGCATTACTAGTTTGGATAAAAAAACAATTCCATCCGTGGGAAGAGAATGGAATTGTGAGAACTGCTTAAGAATTTAACCTGGTTATTCGATTATCTTGTACGAGCTGGATCAACGGAACGAGTCCTTGCCGGATCTACCAATCCCGTTCTTGCAGGATCTACGCCTCTCAAACCAGAATCATTGTCTCCTTCGTCATCGCTTTCAGATGAGCTTGTTTCCTCCTCTTCAGATGAATCCTCGGACGAATTATCATCATCCTCGTCCGGGCCAGAAGCTTTATGATTAATCGCTGCAAGAAATAAAATCCATGCGATCGCCTTCTGGGAATAAATAAATTGCGTGTTGTGATACATAAAATTCAGGTTTTATAATTTAAAGATAATTTTTTTACTCAATATTCAAATTTATATTACTCCCAAATTGACTTCGATTGACACCCATAACATCAATCAAAAATTATCATTAGTTTATGCAAGCTCATTTTAAATATTCTGAAAATAAAAGTTGTTTAGTTGCACTTTTTATTTTTTGCATATTCTTCATTACCATTTTGAGAACCGAAGCTCAAACGATTGATATTCTGAAAGCCGATTTGGAAAAGCTTGAGGAAAAGTCCGGTTTTGCGAGAGATACTGCCTATCTCAACAAAGCCAACGAACTTGGATTTATGCTTGCAGAAAGCAATCCGGACAGTGCATTCATTTTTTTAGACAAACAATTGCAGTTTTGCCGCAGTGCAAAGTATAAAAGAGGTGAGGCAGAAGCTTTGAAAATCTATGGAAATGCTCTGCAAAATAAAGGAGACTTCAAGTCTTCGATTGGGTATTATAACGATGCACTTACCATTGCAAAAGCTCTACCGGAGGAGAAATTAGTCCCTGGGATTTTAAATAACATTGGATTAGTTTATTATAATCTTGGGAATTATGCTGAGGCATTAAATAATTTTTATGAAGCAATAAATGGAGCAGAAAAAGTCAATAACTCAAATGTAAAAGCTGCTGCTCTTAATAACATAGCTCTCATATATTTTGAACAGGGAAAACTGGATGAAGCCAAAGCAAAATACCGGGAGATGCTGGCTATTTACAGCGATCTGGGTAATCAAGGTCGTTTGATACTTGCTTATAATAATATTGGTGATGTGGAGCTGAAGCAAAACAAACCTTTGGAAGCGCTAGAAACCCTCAAAAAAGGATATGAATCAGCCCTTGCTTTGCAAAGTCCTGAGTTCGTAGAAATGACCTCACGCACTCTGGCAGATATTTACTCTGCGCTAGACAGTCTGGATAAGGCTGAGGGACTTTATCGCCAATCCATTGCCATGGCCAAAGAGAACGGTTACGGAGTTCCTTATTCCCATTCATTAATCGGGTTGGCTAATTTATTCTATAAAAAAGGAGATCGGACAGAAGCATTAAACTATGCTAAAGAAGGGCTGAAACAGGCAGAAGCAATGGAACAAACCATGCAAATGCGGAATGCAAATGAACTGCTGTCAAAGATCTATGAAGAAGAGGGAAATTTCTCAGACGCACTATCCAGTTTTAAATTATACAAACAGTATAACGACAGCATCAATGACACCAAAAGTCAGCGATTGGCAGCAACGCTAGAATCGGAATATGAATTTTCTAAAAAGACTTTGGAATACGAAAAAGCCAGCCTAAGGCAGAGATGGCTTATTTTTTCAGCATTTGCCGGCCTTCTTACTTTTTTGATCATCCTTTTTATTGTTTCCCGAAACAGAAACAAACTGAACAAAGCATATCATAACCTTCAGGAAAAAACAATTGAAATTGGTAACAAGAATGAAAAATTAGAGAAGGCACTTGATCAATTAAAAGCGACACAATTACAGCTCATACAAGCTGAAAAAATGGCTTCTCTCGGAGAGCTCACAACGGGCATTGCCCACGAAATCCAGAATCCGCTAAACTTCGTCAATAACTTCTCAGAAGTAAGTACCGAACTGATTCAGGAGATTCAGACAGAAAGATCCAAAAAGAAAGCGTCAAGAGCCACGAACCAATCTCCGCTGCAAAACACAGGGACCGAAAACAAGAACGAGGAGTATGAACTGGAAGACGAAATCCTTGATGACATCAAACTAAACCTTTCCAAAATTACATTCCATGGCAAGCGTGCTGATGCCATCGTCAAAGGAATGCTTGAACACAGCAAAACAGGATCAGGTCAGAAAGAGGTGACCAATCTCAATGCGCTGGCAGACGAATTTCTTCGCCTGACCTATCAATCCTTTTTAGCCAAAGAAAAGGACTTTAATACCGCCTTTCTTCCAATCGATATCAAAACGAACTTTGATCCGGATTTGCCAAAGGTCTCAGTCATTCCAAAGGATATCGGCAAGGTCTTACTCAATCTGTACAACAATGCATTTTACGCCTGCGCTTCTCTCAAATCACAGAACGGGGGAGAAAATTACAGTCCACTTATTACTGTCAGTACCTCAATAATTGTGACATCTTCGGACCTTCCTGGCGGAAAAGCAAGGGTCAAAATCTCTGTGAAAGACAACGGCTCCGGAATCCCGGAATCCATTAAAGACAAAATCTTCCAGCCTTTCTTTACCACCAAACCAACCGGAAAAGGAACCGGGCTGGGCTTAAGTCTCAGCTATGACATCGTGCGGGCACATGGAGGTGAAATAATGGTGCAGTCTGAAGAAGGAAAAGGAACCGAGTTTATTATAACTTTACCTATTAGTTAATTTTTGAAGTTTTCAGTATCATTCACAAAAAGACGGAAAACACCTGGCCATGGGTTTGAATATTATTTCACTGATCGTCCTCAATTACCTTCGGAAAACGCTGAAAAACTCGGCAAATTTCCTAAAGTGGAAATGGCTATTTGACATTGGGATTATTTTAGCAATAGCTTTCATCTCTTTAAAAGCAACTAACCTGGTCAGTGAAAAATGGATGGCCATTCCCTCTATTGCCTTGGTTTCAGCGATTTTTTATGGGATTTTCCGATTACCACAATTTCAATTTGCAAAGCCGCTTGCCTATGCATGGCTTCCATTGGCAGTCATTATTACCCTTGGAGATTTGGTCAATATTATCAGTTCTGATTTTTTCAACAGGTGGGAAGAATCCTATGAAGCTGGTGTAGCCTTTTCAATTCTCTGGGCTATTGTGATCTGGATTGGCGGCAACAAACAACGCAAAGCACATGAAGCTGAACGTCTTATAGCGGGACAACGAGAAAAAGAATTTCAGCTTTCGGAATCTATGAAAGCCAAACTTGAAATACAGGTAGCGGAAAGAACTGCCGAGCTGACCAAGCAAAAGGAAGAGCTGGAAGAAGCTTTGCTTGAGTTAAAATCAACGCAGGTCCAGCTAATCCAAGCAGAAAAAATGGCTTCTCTCGGAGAGCTCACAGCAGGAATCGCCCATGAGATCCAAAACCCGCTGAACTTTGTCAACAACTTCTCCGAGCTGACCAATGAACTCATCGCTGAGATGAATGATGAAATTGAAAAAGGAGATTACGAAGGTGCAAAGGCAGTGGCAGTTGATATCAAAGAAAACCTTGACAAAATAAACCATCATGGAAAGCGTGCTGATTCCATCGTCAAGGGGATGCTTATGCACAGCCGAACAAGCTCCGGCCAAAAGGATGAAACAGATATCAATTCCCTGGTGGATGAGTTTCTCCGTCTATCCTTTCATGGACTTCGGGCCAAGGACAAAAGCTTCAATTCAGACTTCAAGGCTAATTTTGATCCGGACCTTCCAAAAGTTGCAGTCATTCCTCAGGATATGGGAAGGGTGTTTCTCAACCTGATCAACAATGCATTTTACTCTGTTAATGAGAAGAAAAAAAGCGATCCTGAATTTAAGCCCCTGGTGGAAGTGAGCACCAAAAATCTTGGAAAAAGAATTCAGGTGACAGTTTCAGACAATGGAGGAGGAATACCTGAGCATATCAAATCCAAAATCTTCCAGCCTTTCTTCACCACCAAACCAACGGGACAGGGCACAGGATTGGGTTTGTCACTGAGTTATGATATTGTGAAAGCACACGGAGGGGAATTAATTGTGGAAAGTAAAGAAGGTGAAGGCACCACTTTTAGTATTCAACTTCCTTTGTCCTAAGGCAAATAAAGATGAATTATTGGCAGGTTTTTGCTTTAAATTCCAGAAAATCCAGAGATCCTGAATTCTTAGCCGAACATTTACAATGTGTTTTTATGCATTTGATAGGACGATAAATGAGAAAACCCCAATTCATCCACAGTTTTGAGTTATATTTATGAGTAGGATTTTCCAAAACAGGTTTGTTTTTTTAGTCTGTTGAGAATCTTAAAAATTTCGCAGTCAGAGTATTGTGAAAAAGCAGCGACTTGACATTTGCTTTCGTCACCAAACAGAAAGCTAACCTCAAGTATCACAGGTGGAATTCAGAAGGAGAGATTGGTGCCTCTCTGAATATTGAAGATTGGCAGAATGAGATAATTCCTTGAGATCCTCAAAAATCAAAACAGACCCTGGAATCAACTTCAATTTTGAAGAGTTAAAGCACTTAATTATTTTTTGTCATACGATAATCAATTAAGCAATGAAGATTCTATTCGTAGACGATGAGCGGGATGTTGAAGCTCTTTTTCGTCAAAAATTCAGAAAGGAAATAAAAAGTGGAGAACTTGAATTCTCTTTTGCCTTTTCAGGAGATGATGCCTTGAATCTTTTGGGAAGTGACAATCCACCCAAATTTATCTACGTGTTTTCTGATATCAATATGCCCGGAATGAGCGGATTGGAGTTGCTGGACGCTATCAAAGAGCGCTATCCAATGGTTCAGGTCAGTATGATTTCGGCCTATGGAGATTCCGAAAACTACGATAAAGCGATCAAATCAGGCGCAAAAGGCTTTTTTACCAAACCTGTAGATTTTGAATCGTTGAAAAACGAGATCCGAGAATTGGCAAATTCTGGAAATTGAAGTTGGTCTAAAACAGAATCAGGACTCATCCTGATGCAGTCAGACTAAACCATTATCAGATGGAATGATTCTTCATTGGAAAATCTGATTTCCTGCATAAACTTGATTTCCGTCTGGTTCAAACTCGAGGCATCTTCCAGAGGTTTTGATAGGATTTTGAAATAAGATCGATCTCAAAATAATATATTTCAATCCTTGCTTAGTCTAATAAGAAAAAAAGGTATTAGCTTGAGTCTAAGCTTTTCCTGAGTCAGAGCAAAAGGAAAAACAAAATAAAACAGAAGAGTTTATCACATTCAAGATTTTTTTCCAATCATAACAAGTTAAAAAATGAAGATTTTATTTGTGGATGACGAGCGAGACGTTGAAGCTCTTTTCCGTCAAAAATTCAGAAAAGAGATCAAAAGCGGCGAATTGGAGCTTTCCTTTGCATTTTCCGGAGATGAGGCACTTGACTTATTAGGCAGCGAAAATCCTCCCAAATTCGTCTATGTTTTTTCTGATATCAATATGCCTGGCATGAGCGGACTCGACCTTCTGGACAAGATTAAAAATAAATTTCCCCAGATAAAAGTAAGTATGATTTCCGCTTACGGAGACTCCGAAAACTACAACAAAGCTATCAATTCCGGAGCTCAGGGCTTTTTTACTAAACCAGTGGATTTTGAAAAATTGAGAAAAGAAATCAAGGAAATTTCTCAAGGCTGAGATAGAAAAATGATTTGATGATACAAACTCAAGATTTAAAGATCAAACCAAAAAAACATAAAGATTCTTACGAGTTGGAGTATTTAATAAAACTCAATTATCATTAATTTTTGGAGAGCATGAAGCCTGAAAAAGAAACAATGTCCACATCAGAATTGATCAGTAAAATTACTGACTTAGAGGAGCAGATTGGGCGGCTGACAAAGCAGGCTAAATCAGATGTCTCCAAATTGAAAGATGAACGAGAAAGAGCGGATGAGGCGGTAAATGACTTGAGGGTGATTCAGAAGCAACTTCTGCAGCAAGAAAAACTTGCTAGCCTCGGCCAACTTACGGCAGGTATAGCACACGAAATCAAAAACCCTCTCAATTTCGTAAATAACTTTTCAGAGTTGAGTATGGATTTCATTCAGGAAATCGAAGAGGAGCTGGATAAACTTGCCAATAGTCCGGAAAAGGAAAATATTCTGGAACTACTATCGGATGTGAAATCAAATCTACTCAAGATTAAGCATCATGGATCCAGAGCTGACAGTATTGTGAAGTCAATGCTGATGCATTCGAGAGGAGGTACCGGCACCATGGATCTTACCAATCTGAATGATCTGATCCGGGAATATGTGAATCTTGCATTTCATGGAATGCGGGCGAATAAGAACCCGATAAATGTAGAAATCAAATTAGATCTCGATGAAAACCTGCCAAAAATCAATCTCAATGCGGAAGATTTTAGCCGAGTGATTTTGAATTTGTCCAAAAACGCTTTTGATGCAATGCGGGACAAAATAGCAGAAAAGGGAAACACTTATAAGTCAGTTTTAGCGATTCAGACACGAGATCTTGGAGACAAAGTATTGATTGTGGTCGAGGATAATGGGCCTGGAGTGCCAGACGAGATCAGAGATAAACTTTTAATGCCATTTTTCACTACCAAAAAAGGAACAGAAGGCACCGGATTGGGACTAAGTATTACCCATGAAATCATCAAAACCCATGAGGGTACTTTAGAGATTGAATCGGAAATAGATCAGTTCACTCGATTTAAAATAACATTACCAAAACCAACAAACTAATTTTTTTGACATGAAGATTTTAATCGTAGATGATGAACAGGACGTCGAAACACTTTTTGTCCAGAAGTTTCGCAAGGAAATAAAAAGTAAAGAGCTGGAAATTATGTTTGCTTTCTCGGGAGAGGAAGCTCTCAGACTACTTGAGGCTGCGGATTCTCCGGAAGTGGTCTATGTTTTTTCTGATATCAATATGCCCGGAATGACAGGATTCGAATTATTGGAGAAAATCAAAAGCCAATTTTCTCAAATTCAGGTCAGCATGGTATCTGCCTATAGCAATAGTGACAATTACGAAAAGGCTCTAAAATCAGGAGCAAAAGGATTTTTCAGCAAGCCGGTGGATTTTGAATCCCTCAGGCAAGAAATAGCAGAATTGCTAACCAATAAATAATACGATAAAATGGCAAAGATCCTGGTAGTGGACGATGAAGAAGATCTGGAAATGCTGTTTCGTCAGAAATACAGACAAAAAATTCGCTCCGGGGAATACGAGATGCTCTTTGCCCTAAATGGACAAATGGCGCTGGATACCCTGAAAGAACATCCGGACGTAGACCTTATTCTCAGCGACATCAATATGCCGGTGATGGATGGATTGACTCTTTTGTCCCGCACGAAAGAGCATAATCCGCTTTTGAAAACTGTGATTATCTCGGCTTATGGCGACATGGAAAATATCCGCAAGGCTATGAACTTGGGGGCATTTGACTTTGTGACCAAACCGGTAGATTTTCAAGATCTTGAAATCACGATTGAAAAAACAATTGGACATATCAATCAGATCAAATCCACGATTCAGGCAATGCGGGAAAACAACATTCTGAAAATGTATGTCGACGAAACCGTACTGAACTTCATGGGTAGCAAGGAGATCGAAACTGCCCTAATGGAAAACAACACAATTGTTGCTACAGTAGCCTTTATTGACCTTTGCGGATTTACCAAAATCTCCGAAAATCAGGAAGCAAACATTGTTGTTGGATTGCTCAATGAATATTTTGACTTGATGGTCAGGGAAATTATCGACCAGAAAGGTAGCGTTGATAAATTCATCGGAGATGCTGTAATGGCTGTTTTTCAAGGCCCGGATCATCTCAAAAGAGCCGTGACTTCCTGCATTGCCATTCGAGATAAAATGAATGCAATCCCTGTTTACAAAGAGTTGGACATGTTTAAGCCTCAGGTATCAATCGGAATCAATACAGGGGAAATGGTCTGCGGAAACATCGGTTCCAAATCACTGAAAAGGCTCGATTACACCGTGATCGGAGATACAGTCAATGTATCTGCGCGTCTTCAGGAAAAGGCTAATCCTGGACAAATCCTACTAATGGAACATTCCGTGACTCAACTCGCCGATACGTTCAAATTCAATAAGATCGGGGAAATGTCTCTAAAGAATAAAGCCAAGCCCGTGACTGTTTACGAGGTAATCAAATAAAAGAGCCGGATAGAAAAATGATCTCCTTATTCCGCAGAATCCGTCATAATCTACTTCAGCAAAATAGAATCACGCAATATCTAGCCTATGCCATTGGAGAGATTTTTTTGGTAGTGATTGGAATTCTGATTGCTCTCCAGATAAATACCTGGAATGAAACCCGAAAAACCAGGCAATACGAGCTTAAAATGCTCAAGGAATTGGGTTCCACTCTCCAAAAAGACAGATCATTTTTTGCCTCCAATATCCCCAGACTAGAACACAAACAAATTGCCGCGAATCGTCTGCTGGAAATTCTTGAAAACAAAGAAGAAAACCTCGACACGCTGAACAGATATTTTTCTGATTTACGATTCGATGTCTTATTCCAATACAATGCAGGAGCTTACGGATCTATTAAATCAGGGGGAATAGATAAGATTTCCAATGACTCTATCCGGGCCAAAATGGCGGACATTTATGAATTTTTAATTCCCCGAACGGAAAAGATTTTGGAGAATTTGAGTGAATCCGATCCAATTGAAAGTGCCCTTGTGGAAAAACTGACTACACGTGTGATCACCACACTTCCAAATGGAGAAAAAGTAATCCGGGGGAAAATCACCGATGCTAAAATCATTTTCGGAGAAGAATTTCTACATCTTATCCAGCTCCATAAAAACAACACTTATGTCACCAGATCCCGAATAGAAAGCCTTTTACCAACCATAGACGAGCTCATTATTCTGATAGAAGAAGAACTTAAAATCACCCCTGAATAACTCCCTGACTTGGAAAGGAAGCATCGGTTTTATATTTCTTCTCAGAAAACTATCCGATATCGATCAATTTGCAATCAGAGGCCCTTTCGGTTTTTAAAAATCGAAGAAATCCATGTAGATTAATTGCCCCTAAATAAACTTTATGAAATCGAGCATGACGAATCCGTCACACACCGCCATGATTATTCAGCCATGCGAGATTCCATATGGTATTTAAGAAAAAAATTATAATCATATGAAATCGAGCATGACTCAAGCGTCACACAGAAGGATGTTTATCAATCATGCGAGATTCCATGTGACCATTAAAAAACAATTATAAACACATGAAAAAACTTACCCAACCCGCATTATTGCTGGCTTTGGGAGCTACAGTCAGTTTTGCCGCACTGATTCCACGCTCTTCGACCAACCTGCTTCCATTCGAACACCCGAATGCAATTTCAGCAGACAGCGTCAAAAAAGACTCCATCGACACGCCCAAATTCAAAGAGCTTCCTCTCAAGGCTGAGCGTGAAGTGAAATTCACCACCAAAGAGGGGACTTGGATGAGCGTGGACGTGAGTCCCGATGGCAAAACGTTGGCTTTTGACCTGCTTGGGGATATTTACACGATGCCTATTACAGGAGGAAAGGCCAGTCCGATCACTACCGGAATGGCATACGAAACCCACCCGCGCTTTTCTCCGGATGGAGAGAAAATTCTCTTCACCTCAGACCGCGCAGGAAATGATAACCTTTGGTACATCGACATGGTGAAAAAAGACACTGTGCAGGTGACCAAAGACAAAAGCGGTGACGTGCCAGGCGCTGCCTGGACTCCGGATGGAGATTATATCATCGTTTCCAAAGGCCGGAGAATTCCGAAACTTTGGATGTATCACGTAGACGGAGGAGGGGGAATTCAGCTTACCGATGCTCCCGCAAACCTTAAAACAATCGATCCTGTAGTCAGTCCTGATGGGAAAAAAGTCTATTTCTCCCACCGAAACGGCTCATGGAACTACAATGCCCTTTTGCCACAATACCAACTGGGAACTTACGATTTTGAAAAAGGTGAAATCACCAGTATCAGTACCCGATATGGATCAGCATTCACTCCTACTCTCAGCAGCGACGGCAAATGGATGGTTTATGGTTCACGCTGGGAAGAAAAAACCGGTCTCGTTCTCCGCAACCTGACCAATGGTGAGGAAAGATGGCTGGCATATCCTGTGCAGCGCGATGACCAGGAAAGTATCGCTCCTCAGGGAGTGTTACCGGCAATGGCTTTCACACCGGACAGCAAAAATGTGATTGCATCTTACGGAGGAAAAATCTGGAGCATTCCCGTAGAAGCCGGAACTGCTAAAGAAATTCCATTCGAAGTGGATGTGAAACTCGCCATGGGTCCTCGTCTGTATTTCAACTATGCCATCAAAGACACGACAGCAGCTTTGGCAACTCAGATCCGAGATGCTGTTCCCTCTCCTGACGGAAAGAAATTAGCGTTCACTTCGCTGAACCGACTCTACGTAATGGACTTTCCTGACGGAACTCCAAATCGGATCACTGCAAATAATTTTACCGAAGCCATGCCTGCCTGGAGTCCTGATGGAACGCAGCTTGTTTTCGTAGCATGGAATGAAACAGAAGGCGGAAGCCTTTACAAAGTTTCCCTAGCCGGAAAAGGCACCGTGACCAAACTCACCTCTGAAAGTGCTTTCTACGCACAGCCGGCCTGGAGTCATAATAACCGAATTGCTGTGTTCAAAGGCTCTAATCGAATAATGAAAGACGCTGAAGGTCCGGGTGTAGATGGATCTGAAGCGCAATTAGTATGGATTCCTGCAACAGGCGGAGCGTTTAGAAAAGTAATTGACGCAGGAAATTATGGCAATGTGCACTTCACAAAGGACACCAGTCGCGTTTTCCTCAATACTTACGGAGGCACATTATTAAGCATGAAGTGGGACGGAACAGACCCAAAAACCTACGCTAAAATCACCGGCATCACTACGTTTGGATCGGTTGCTGATTCCCATGATGATCACGAACATTCCTCGGCAGAGGAAACTTCAACTTACCGATATGTGATGGGAATGCCTGTTTCCAATTCGGACGCAGTCAATTTCTGCATGCTTCCCGAAGGAGCAAGTGCCCGGGAGCCACAGATGATGCCATCAAGTGCCAGCACTATCTTGATGGCGCCTGAAGGAAATCTGGCTTTGGCACAAGTAAATAACAATGTCTATGTCGTGACTATCCCGACTGCCGGAAAGACACCTACCATCAACGTTTCCGAGCCAAGTGCAAGTAATTTCCCTTCGCGTCAGCTTACCGAAATCGGCGGGGAATGGCCGGCCTGGGAAGCAAATGGAAAAAAAGTACACTGGTCTCTTGGAAACGGTCACTGGGTCTATGATGTGGATCGCGCGAAGACTGTAGAGGATTCTGTGAGATCTGCCAAAAAAGCAATGAAGCTTGCTGATGCAGATAGCATTGCTGCCTTGAAAGCACTGGGACCTGAAGCTGAGAAACTAGCTGATTCCTTAGCCAAAAAGCAGCGGGAAGTAATCGCTGAGCTTTTGAAAAATGACAAGGAAAAAGCAAAAGCTGACAGTATCTATAAAGCAAGACTGAAAGAAAAAGAAACGTATAAGCCTCAGGAAACTCAGGTAAAAGTGTATTTCTCCAAGGACATTCCGAAGGGAAGTATCCTCCTCAAAAATGCCCGAATCGTAACGATGAAAGGCTCTGAAGTCATCGAAAATGGAGATATCCTGATCGAGAACAACCGGATTAAAGCAGTCGGAACCACAGGAACTTTGGATGCCGGTGATGCCAAAGTCATCGATGCATCGGGAAAAACCATTACTCCGGGCTTCATCGATACACATGCGCACATGTGGCCAACATGGGGATTGCATAAAAATTCAGTTTGGATTTATGCAGCAAATTTGGCTTACGGTGTCACCACCACAAGGGATCCGCAAACTGCCACGACCGACGTCCTGACTTACGGTGACATGGTGGATGCGGGAATGTTTCCTGGTCCGCGGGTTTATTCCACAGGTCCTGGTGTAGGCTATTGGATGTATAATCTGAAATCTCTCGATCAGACCAAAAACGTCCTGAAGCAGTACAGCAAATACTACAATACCCAGTACATCAAAATGTATCTGGTTGGAAATCGTCAGCATCGTCAGTGGGTCATCATGGCTGCAAACGAGCAGAAACTGATGCCAACGACTGAAGGAGGATTGGATTTCAAACTCAACATGACCCAGTTAATTGACGGATATCCGGGACATGAGCATGCGATTCCGATCCATCCGCTCTATGGTGATGTGACCAAAACCATTGCTGAAAGCAAGATGGCTGTCACTCCAACTTTGCTTGTGGCTTATGGCGGACCATGGGCTGAAAACTATTATTACACAACTGAAAGCCCACTTCACGATGTGAAACTAAACCGATTTACTCCCTATGAGGAGTTGAATGCCAAAGCAAGAAGACGTGCCGGAGGTTTGGGAGGTTGGTTTGCACCGGAAGATCATGTGTTTAGCAAGCATGCAGAAGGTGTAAATTCAATCGTCACTCAAGGCGGTCTAGCAGGAGTTGGTTCACATGGTCAGCTACAGGGATTGGGTTACCATTGGGAACTTTGGTCCGTAGCAAGCGGTGGAATGAGTACGATGGATGCGTTAAGAACTGCAACTATTCTGGGTGCTGAAGCACTTGGTCTGGATAAAGAAATGGGAAGTATCGAAGCCGGCAAACTTGCCGACTTGGTCATCATGGGAAGCAATCCACTTGAAAATATCCGTAATTCCAACTCAATCACTCACGTGGTGAAAAACGGTCGGGTTTACGATGGAAATACCTTGGATGAGATCTTGCCAACTCCAAGAAAAATGGATGTTACGCCTTGGACCAAAGTCGCTCCAACGGTCACTACTAGCCTTAAATAGGAATTTCAGAACCTAATAAAACACAAAAAACCAGCTCAAAAGGGCTGGTTTTTTGTGTTTGTTCAGACCGTAAATCCCTAAAGATTTGCGATCAGAATCTAAATCAATCTTCTTCAGCAGGTGTTTTAGCTGGAACGAACGAACACTCATATTCCTCGTTTACAAAATCTTCCTCAGAGATCCAGTTTTCAGAAGTCACCAGCTCATATTGGTGATTGCCTTTATCATTTAGCTCCCAAACAATCCCTTCAGCCTCCGGAAAAGCAATATCACTTTCCAGATGATCACCAAATAATCGGTTTACCAAACTTCTGTCAGAAAGGGCGCCTTTCAATGCTTTCAGAGCTATTTCCTTTGTGAATTCTACTTCATGGTTAGTAGTTTCTTTCGCCTCAAACTCAACTCTTGTTGCTTTTGAGTTGGGAAACTTGCCATTGTACGCCTTGAATAAAAGTTGGTTGACATCAAAAAGCAGGCGATGAATGTAGATATCAGAATAGTTTTCAGCAAGCTTTTCTCTCTCCATCTCGTTCGACATATTGGCGATCTGGCCTTCCGATAATTGATCCGAAAGTCGATAATCCAAAAGAATTGCGGCCGCCTCATTGGGTTCAAAATCCGCAATCGCCAAGTACAAATAATCCTTCAATTCATTCGCGCTTACTTTGTCAGCATCTTCGTAATTGAATCTTTTCAAAAGCTCTTTAAAATCCTCATCGCTCCAAGCTCCCTTTAGTTCGTCTACTGTTTTGATACTGCCTATTTTTACTGAATAGTTCATAAAATAATGATTGATAGTTAATTAAAAATTTCTAGTTTGAATTTAACATGTTCCATTTTTCTGATTTCCAGAAAAAACAGTTCCCTGTCTTCGAATCAAACAGGTTGCACACAGGTTAGGTTCAAGTGACAGGAAGGCATTAAATTGATCTGATGGGGTAAATAGGAATTTGATGTTTTTCTAATTGAACTCCACCGTTTATCAGATCTGTCCAAAATATTTTCTCTGGAATAGCAGAAAACATTCTTTTTGAAATATATTCGGATGTTATGATTTTTTAAAACTCATTTTCTCAAACGACTATTTAATGAATCCCAGAGAAGAATCTATTAATTGGAGACAGATTTTTTCCCCATCTGCATTGATTTACAACCTATCTGGAGTGGCTCTAGCGGCGATAGCATTAGAAGCGTTCATGCTTCCAAACAAATTTTTGGACGGAGGAGTGACAGGCATTGCCATCCTGATTAATTTATCTTTTGAAAATATTAATCTTAACCTTCTGCTGGTGGTCCTCAACATCCCATTTCTTTACATGGGGTATAAAAAAATCGGAAAAACTTTCGCTGCCCAGGCTGCTATTTCGATCTTCATGCTGACGGTTATTCTTCATTTCATGGAGGTGCCAACAGTCACTGAAGACAAGGTTTTGATAGCAGTATTCGGCGGATTATTAATGGGAACAGGAATTGGGCTGATCATCCGGGGAGGAGGATTGATTGATGGATTTGAAGTAATTACAGATTTTACTCAAAAGAACAGCGCCTTTTCAGGCAGTGAGATTACCCTCTTCCTGAATTCCCTGATCATGCTTGCTGCTGTGTTTTCTTTCGGAATTGAAGCAGCGATGTATTCAATCTTGACCTATTTCACCGCCATCAAAGTAACCGATTACGTGGTAGACGGATTTGAAGAATATACAGCCTTGACGGTTATTTCCAAAGAGCATGAGAAAGTGAAAGAACTGATCGTCAAGCAATTTGGTAAAGCAATTTCAGTCTATAAAGGAGAGAGAGGCTATTTACCAGAGACTTTTCATATCAAGCATGACTGTGACATCATCATGACTGTCGTCACCAGATTGGAAGTTCACAGAATGAAAAATGCAATCTCTGAAATTGATCCGAAGGCATTTTTCTACATCCAGACAATCAAAGAAGTGAAGGGGGGAATAGTCAAGCAGGTAGGCAAAAAACACATGTAAAATAGACCATGGTCCATAGTAGTTCTTAGAGGACTTCAATCTCATTTTTACTCAGCAGACTTGGGAGGATTTGTAATTGGTCTTTATGCAAAAACACCACTTCCAAACTGAATAATGCCGCAAGAGGATGAAGTGGCCCTCTTCGTAAGTCAAAAAGCTTTCCTTTTGAATTGATCATTTCAGTATCGAGGGTGATACTTAGATTTTTCAACAGGTTTTCTTCGCCTACCAAATCTTCGCTTTTTCCTTTTCCGCAGGAACAGCAAAACAAAGCAAGGCTAAAACCAAAAATTAAGTGGCTGTTAGTCATTCAAGAGTTCCAGTTTGATCCTTACAAAAGCCACTTCGTCATCAATATTTAGAAACTGCCAAAGCATCCCATCCAAAACAAAAATATTCCCAGTTGAAACAAAGCCATCAGGGAATCTGCCCTCGCCCAGTTGATTTAGGTCTTTATCAAATGCAGTCAAAACAGTTTTCATCACCACGCTGTCACCAGCAATCACTCGGTCCATTTCTGTGCTTATTCTCCAATACTGTTCGCCTTCCTGATTATAGACCAAACTGTTAAAAGAAATCTCTTTCTGTTTTTCTTTAATTGCATTTTCCCATTCTTCCGTAGAACTAACTTTTTGAGGGAAATTGCCTTTTTTGCTATTTGAGGTGATCTTACTGTTAAAGGATTTGACCATCAAAGAGTCAGTCTCTGGATTATAAATCCAAATCTGATTTTTAGCAGAGGTCGAAATGAAAATTTTGTTTCCTTCAAAATTCACATTATTCCTCTCCGGATATTTGGCTGAACCCCTCCCTTCCATTTCAAAATCAACCGCAAGCTCAGTCGTAAAATCCAAAATAGTAGTTGGAACCAACTTAAGGTTTTGGTTTTCTAGGTCAATTATTGCAAGACCTCTAGTTTCTCCTTCAAAAGATTGGACTCCATAAAATCCAAAGAATATCTTGCCATCTTTGGTCACAAGTGAAGTGGCGTCTATCATCTCACTTCCTTGGAGAGAATCTCCCTCAAACTTTGCTTGATCAAATCGGATCGTTTTGATTTTCTTGCCAGTTGAGTCAAGAAAGTGCAGACCAACATAATCGTAAAAAATCAGATCCTGATTGGGCAATCTCTGTAATTTCAAAATGTAACCCCCTCCGATTCCGTTAGGACCTTCCTTTTCAAAACTCATAACTTTCAGGAGTTTTCGGTCATTGAGATCAATGACTTCCAGCTCAAGCTTTTCCGGGTTAAAATTCAATAATTGCTTGTTTTCCCGATCCAATTCAGACATTGAAAGACCATATTGCACGAAGAAAAAATGGTCCCCCGAATCGATTAAGATCGTGTCGATTTGAAAGGTGAATTTTTTATTCATGAAGTAAGCTGAGTCTCCAGAATCATTTCCTCCACAGCCGATCAAAAGGATAAGAAAAGGAATAAAAAGCAGAATGTTTTTCAACATGTTGGATTTTGAAACTTGATTAAAATTTAAAATTCATCACCGCAAAGCCCAATTCATCATTTTGGTTAATTCCCTTGTGCAATTTCCCCTTTTTGAAAAAGACATTTCCAGTGAAATTTGGGGCATTGTCGAGTTCATAAATCAGATTAAGCTCCTGATCAAAAACTGAAAGCACAACGCTTCTCTCCTCGCTTCCTTCCGCAGAAGAGTTTTGATAGTAAGTAAAACGAAAGAATTTCTTGGTAACGGGATCATAGGTAAATTTCCCAAAAGTGGGTTCGTAATACTTCGTTTTAACGGCCATTTCCATTGCGTCGAGGGAATTAACTTTTCGAGGAAAATTCCCTGGTTTTGCAGCCGGTAGTAAGTCAGATGAATAGCTTTTCTGATAAAGCGAATCCGTCTTCATGTCATAAATGGCTATGGCATTGACCGGACTGATGCTGATCAAAACGCGATCATCCACCAAGTTTAAATAGAACTCATCCCCGTTCGTTGTATTGATTTCGCCTTCCAGTACAATTTCAAAACCTTCCAGAGCCTTCAAAAGTGGGACTTCCAAAGTTTTGCCGGATCTCTTAAGCAAATCGATCAACACCAAACCTTCCCCAGATGATCTTCCTCCACGGTACTTGCCATAAACTCCTGCAAAAAAATTCCCTTTTGAATCGTAATCTCCACTGAAACTTGCAATCGTGTTGGCGGGGATATTTTTGGAGATAAAATCCTCCACATCCCAATTCAGGAATTCGATGCGATTACCTGAGGAATCCATTTTCCTGATTCCATCAAAAGCTGATATATAGAATTCTTCCTGATCCGTCACATGTACATCGTATAGCGAAAGAGATCCTATTCCATTTGGTCCATCAGCGGCAAATTGAATAGACCGGCCTAATTCGTAAGAATCTAAATCGATCTTATCCAAGCGTTTTTCTGCCGTATTGTAAAAGAATAAGTAGCGCTCTGCAGGATCCAAAGTCATTGTTCGCAGCCCAGCATCCACTGTTAATAACAAGTCTTTGGAATCTACCCAGACGGTATCAATGGTGTAGGAAAACTGAATTTGGGATTCTTGTTGGTTTTCACTTTCGCAGGAAAAAATCAACGGAGCTAAAAGAATTAGAATCAGCTTCTTCATAGAAAATAAGTATTCTACGAATAAAGTGAAACAAACCTAAGAAAAAAGTATATCTGGATTTTTTTACTCTTTTTAACGATTTACGGACTTGATAATCAGATCAAAAATATGTGTCGGCTGGATTTCTCCAGATTCAAGAAGATCCAAATCCTGAGTTACAAAAACAGGTTTATCCAGATCAGATTCGCTGATCCGTCCATGTGCCCCTTTCACCAGCGTGGCATCCAAAGGAATCACATCCATCAGATAGCGGAACCCAAGCTTTTTCTTCAGCACTTTTGAGCCAACGGTTACCATCGGAAACTTGATTTTCGGATCCAAAAACATCTCCACAGGATCATAACCCGGCTTTCGGTGAATGTCCACACAGCGGGCATAATCCGGCGCCTTTGCATCGTCCAACCAGAAATAATAAGTAAACCAGGAGTTTTTATCCGCCACTACCACCAGATCTCCTGCGCGCTCATGATCGAGGTGATATTGCTTTTTTCCTTCTCCATCCAGCACCAACTCAATTCCGGGAGTTTTCTCCAGCAATGATTTGACTTTGGCCAACTCGGATTTATCATTGACATAGACATGTGCCAATTGATGATCCACCACAGCAAAAGCCTTGGAAGTTCCGGCATCCAGCGTTTCCAAGCCGAGTTCGTCTTTCACCTGAATCATTCCTGCTTTTCTCAGCATTCGGTTGATATGGATCGGATGATTGACCGAAGTGATCGCATATTCTGAAACCAGAATCACTTGTGTTCCCTGCTTTTCGAAGTAGCCAATCAAATCCTCGCAGAGGGTATCGATCGCCTTCAACTCAACTCCAATCTTATCAAAATCAATCCCAAACTTCTGGAGCGCATAGTCCAAATGAGGCAAATAGATCAGATTGAGAGTGGGATTGTACCACTCGTCCACTTTCTTGGAAGCCTCGGCTATCCACTTGCTGGATTCGATATTTGCGTTTGGCCCCCAGAAGGAAAAAAGTGGAAACTGCCCCAATTCCTGTTGAAGTCGATCTCTCAACTCCATCGGCTGAGTATGAATATCGGGAAGCTTGCGACCATCGGACGGATAAAGCGGTCTTGGTGTCACTGCGTAATCTGCACTTGAGTACATATTGTACCACCAGAACATATTCGCAACGGTGAACTCGGAGTTTTCAGCTTTCAGTACATCCCAGACTTTTGGCGATTGAACCAAATGATTGGATTGTCTCCAGAACTTGACCTCACATTCATCTTTGAAGTACCATCCATTTCCGACGATTCCATTTTCCGAAGGCCACTTTCCGGTCAGATAAACGGATTGCGCAGAGCAAGTCACAGCCGGCAAGACGGGTTCCACGACTGCGCGCTTTCCTTTCTCAATCCATTTTTTCAGAAAGGGAGTATGCTCACCGATCACCCGGGGAGAAAGCGCAACTACATTCAGGACAACCGTCTTTTTCATTTTTAATTTATTGTAAAACTTCTTTCTACCGCTAAACCATTAAAGAGTATGTCAAACTTTCTCATTAAGGCCACTTCGGTCTTCCGTCATCGGTCTTCCAGCCACAAGGCAAATGGATACTTGAATCATTTCACATGATCATATATTTGAAATCACCCAGCCCAGTTCACGGGAAATCGATTCTCCCAAACTCAACTTGGTTTCTTCCGGCAAAACCTCCCAGGTATACGTTTCCACCTCAAGATGTTTGGTGATGGAGGGATTCTCATTTATTTCCTTGAGGACAGTTACGATGTCGGACTGGGTAGATGAAAAAGTTCCGTAACTATCCAGAAATACCGGAACATGGAAGTGAATTCTCCATTCGTCCTCCTGGGCTTCGGCAAGTTTCTCCAGCGCAACCGGCAAATCCGGATACATATTTAATACCCCGTTGCTATCCCTTCCCACAACCTGATGCAAATAGGTGGACTCTGCGAAAGGCTGAATGCTGCGTCGAAGCGTGGCTCTTTTTGTGGCTTCTTTTGGGATAAAGAGTTTCAATGCTGCACTGATCTGGATCTTGCCAACTTGGATTCTATGGGATTTGAATTTGGCAAAAGTCTCAGAAGGCATTTCATACACAATCGCAAAATGGCAGACATCGTAGCAAACCTGAATATGATTTTTGATTGCTGTTTCGGCTTCATCGGCTGAGATTCCAAGTTTTTCCGCCAGGAAAGTCGTTCCTTTTGGAAGCAACCAATCGGTGTAAAGCCAGATCATTTCGTCGGTATTTTCCAAAATCCCATCCGGTTCCGGCTCGATGTCCAGATGAAGGTTTTTACCGGTTTCATTCCTCAGAATCATTAATTCCAGCACCACTTCCAGCAAATGTTGAGTAGCAATTTCCATGGCAGAATTGAGTTCTTCCTTGGTGGCAAACCAATGTCTGTATGAAATCGGGGAAGTAGAAATCCCTCCTTCCATGCTCTCAGGCAGGATTTGGGATAAAATCCGAAAAGAACGAATGGTATAATCTCTACGCTCAGGGGTCGTCCAATCCGGTAAATGGACTTTCTCTTTTACGATTTGTCTATGAAAATCTCCGTATGGAAAACAATTTAGCGTAAAGACATATGCGTTTTCTTTGGCGAGCCAGGATTGAAATTTTGCCAGTTTTTCCGGCCTTTCGAGAACCAGACTTGCTTCATGCGAAAGCCTCAATCCGATTCCAAACGGACCTTTATGATTCAGACGCTTCCTCACCTCAGGGATGTAAATTTTAAGGTTTTGAAAAGTTGCATCCCAGCTTTCTCCCGGGTGAATATTGCTGCAATAGCTGAGGTGAAAACCTTTAATCTCCATTCCTAGATACTTTTAAGTTAAAAATCAGGTACTGATAAGAGACTCTTTTTGCTGAAAATTCTTCAGCATTTCTACGGCTTTATAGACAAGTTCATGATCCATTTCATGCACTTCCACGCCTTTTCCGAGTTTTTCCAAAAGCATAATTGTCAATTGTCCGCCCAAGTGCTCCTGAAATTCCTTGAGGCCTTTGACCAGACTTTCGCCTGCGAGTTCGGGAGCAAAAAGATCGAATCCCAGCGTCTTGATCAAGCCGATTATTCTCATCAAATCTGCTTCAGAGATTCTTCCCTGAAGGAAAGAATAGGTCGAGTCCAGCGCAATTCCGATTGCGACAGCTTCTCCGTGACGGATTCTATAATGACTTAAATGCTCCAATTTATGTGCTGCCCAATGTCCGAAATCCAGCGGTCGGGAAGAGCCAAACTCAAAGGGATCTTTTCCTGCAATATGATCCAAGTGCATTTGTGCACATCGGATAATCTGAGTTTTCATGGGTTCCATCTCACGATTTGCCATCGCCACCGCATGCTCCTCCATCCAGGTGAAAAAACTCAAATCTTTGATCAAAGCAACTTTGATCGCCTCAGCTATTCCGGATCTCCAATCCCGATCGTCCAAGGTTTTGAGGAAATTGAAATCATTCAAAACTGCGTAGGGCGGAGTGAATGTGCCCAGGAAATTTTTCTTTCCGAAGGCATTGATGCTGTTCTTTACTCCGACAGCAGAATCGTTTTGGGATAAAACAGTGGTTGGAATTCTGATCAAGCGGATGCCTCTATGCGAGATTGCCGCAGCAAAACCAACCATATCAAGCACCGCTCCACCACCGATCGCGGCGATGTAGGAATGCCTGTCGATCCCAAATAAATTCGTGGCCTCCACGATTTGCTGATAGATGGAGAGGTCATTTTTGCAGGTTTCCCCTCCCGGCACCACCATAGGCAACGCACAAAGTGAAAAAGCTTCTGAATGAGCTTCTGCATACGCCTCAATGTCCGAAATCAGATTTGGATGAGTATCAGCTACGCCGCTATCGATCACAAAAAATACCTTTGGCTTTCGATCTTTCGCCAGCAAATCCACCAACAGGGTATTCTTTGGATCAAAAATCCCTTCGGAAAAACAAACCTGATAGCGATAGGGAACAGCAAATGTCTGCTCGATGATAGTATTCATACTCAAGTGATCAATTATTTCGGGTAAAGAAAACTGTTAAATAGACAAAAACTGCAGAGTAATAGTTTATTTCCCGCTCAGGTTACGGCAAATTTTTTCGCCAGCCAAAGGGAAATAGGAAGAAGTACCAATACGATGATACCAATGGGCCAACCCGAAAATGCCGAAGCAATCGAGGCATTGACAATTATCAACGAAATCACCGCTGCTTTCACCGATTTTCCGATCAGTTTTGGCTCCTGAAATTTAATCGCTTTCAGCAAAGGAGGGAAAATCATATAGCTCAATAATCCCAAAAACGGGATGACTTGCCAGAATCCCGGGCTTTGGACATAGGCCAAAACCAAAATTGCAACAATGATCAGGACATACATCCCAAAGCCTCCAAAAAGGGCTTTTTTGTTTTTCCCGTGAACTTCACCCCGACTGATCATCGTGATTGCCGCCACATAAACCAGCGGAATCAAACCAATCAAAGCGTATTGCTCCAAAAGAATCGGTGAAACACTGATACCCAAAAGCAAATTTCCGGATCGACAAAGGCCCATATTGATAGGACCGAGGAAGAATTGATGCTTTCCCCAATAATCGTAAAGAACAGCTAAACCCGCAACAGCCAATGCGATTCCTGCACTGATCCAACTCACTTGAGCTGCGGCAAGAACTCCAATCACCAAAAGCAAAAATGCCATCCATGCTGCACTGCTTCGACTTGCTCTTCCACTTGGAATAGGTCTTTCCGGCCTTTCGACTGCATCAAGCTCAGCATCGAAGACGTCATTGAACGCAACTCCTCCGGCATACAATCCGATGGTACTCAGGGATAGCCAGACGAGATTGGTCCAAAATGTCCCTCCGCCCAAAGCAGCATCCAAAAACATATCATCCCAGGCTCCTGCAATAGCAAAACCCGCCCAAATATCTGCTATCGCTGTGACCACATTGGCGGGGCGGGTAAGCTGAAGATGTGCAAACAATCGGGAAGAACCCATCCATTTAATTTTCAATAGTGTCATGATCTCCTTCAACACGCGGGGTCTGACCTCCACGAAGTACTGAGTTTCCACTCAGTTTTCGAGTTTGATCCACAGGTTTGGCATTCAACCAATCCTGCTCGTCCATTTGTCCGCTTTGACTAAAGGCAGTCAGGGCATTCCTGTAGGTTACCATTCTAATATGCTCTTCCGGAATTCCCATTTTACGCATTACGGCAGCAGTTTTTGGCACAGCCAAAGGATCAGAAATCCCCCAATCCGCAGCAGAATTGACGATTATCCGCTCAGGTCCGTATTGCTTTACGATTTCCACCATTCTATCACTGCCCATTTTGGTATGTGGATAAATGGTAAATCCTGCCCAATATCCTCTGTCCAAAACTTCCTTTACTGTCTCTTCATTGTTATGATCGACAATGACCATTTTCGGATCCAGTCCATGCTCTTCGCTCACATCCATGCTTCGGGTCGTGCCTTTCTTTTTGTCCCGATGCGGAGTGTGGATAAGTACCGGCAGGTTTACGTCTTTCGCCAGTTCCAATTGAAGTCTGTAAAACCGATCCTCTGCCTCAGTCTGATCATCGTAGCCGATTTCACCGATTGCAACCACTCCTTCTTTGCCTACATAAAGTGGCAATAATTCCATCACCTGTTCCGCCAAAGCCACATTGTTGGCTTCCTTCGAATTCAAACCCATGGTGCAGTAATGAACAATCCCGAATTGACTTGCCCGGAATCTCTCCCAACCAACCAGCGTGCTGAAGTAATCTTTGAAACTTCCCACTTCCGTCCTTGGCTGACCCAGCCAAAAAGCCGGCTCAATCACCGCAACAATCCCTGCTTTGCGCATGGCTTCGTAGTCATCGGTGGTTCGTGATACGACGTGAATATGTGGATCTATGTACATTTCCATGTTTAAGAAATTAAGATTTTAAAGATATGAGTTTGGAGGGTCCGAATCAGACTCTGGATTGAAATTCAATTCCGATTTTTTCCCAGGAAATAGCTCCGGATTCAATTTCCTTCCCTATTTCTGGGTAGGTATTTGCCAGTTCTTTTGCGGGAGCAAAATCACTTTCTGTGCAAGCCAAAACTGCAGCTTTGATTTGGAGCAAATCGTCAGAAGCAATCGCCTTATTCAGATCAGCCAAAAATTTATCATTGAGAAAAGGAACAACTAATCGCCATATTTCTGCCATCACTGGTCTTCCGGCAGCCCAGCGCTCATGCGCAAAATCAGAAGCAATGTTTGCCAAAGGAAGATTTCTTCTTTCTTCCAATCCTAGAATTCGGTAAAGTGGACGCTGCATGAAAACCGCCTTGAGAACCATCTGATTCCAGTTGGCCTCCGGGAAATATTTCGCAGGAAAGGGATTATTCAACGCAATCGCATCGAAGATTACGGTCATATTGGTTCTGCAACCATCGATCGCCCGTGGCAGCAAGTCTTCCGAAAATGGCATAATTGGCAGAGCAGCGTAAAGCGCTTGCTGCTCATGCATGTCTCCGGTCTCAAAAAGCTGATTGATAGCTTTAAACCAAGCCTTTTTTTCCTGTGGAAATTGGAGCAAAAGAATCGTCCGTGCAGTCTGAAGTAAGTCCCAATGAGACGGATCAAAACCTGCAACAAGGTCAGAAGCTTTTTGCTTTTGATCCTCAGAAAGACCAATCGGAAGTTTTTTGAAATATCGGGATGCTTGGCTGAATGCAAGGAAAAACTTGGTTGGCGAACCTTCCGAATGAATTTTTTCTGCCTGAAGATTCAACCAATCCAACGAGGTTTTTTCAGATGAATTTTCGAGGATTTGGTATAGGATTGTGGTAAGGTCTTTCTGGGTTTCCATTGGGTTGCTATTTCCGGGTAATCGGCAATGATTTGGATATGTTAAAGTACGGTGAAATCTGATTGATTTTCCAGAGAGCCCCTAGCCATTCATCCAAAAAAGGCGATTTCCTGACAAAAATCAGTGCTGTGGTGTCCTGTTATTTAGTTTGATGGTTAATAGTCAATAGACCATAGTTGGTCTGTTGAGTGGCCACTTAACCATGGGATAAATCCCCCGGTTAGATAATCAGTCGTGCCGATGGCACTTTTATTTTTATTTGACCACAATATCTGAACCTCTAAAACTCAAAGCATTCTAACATTTAATCCCGTCAGGGATGATCAATTCACTAACCAGTAGTTTTAACTACCTGACTCGAAATCACCAGGAAGATTGGTGGGAGAAAAAATCGTTCATGCCTATGGCATTTTTCCTTTTCCTTTTTAAAGGCCTCCTTTTTTTCCGGGGGATAAATCCCCCGGTTAGATAATCAGTCGTGCCGATGGCACTTTGGTTCTTATCCAACCTTCCTAATCCTACTTTTCCTAAACTCGGATGAGACCAAAATATAATCCCGTCAGGGATGATCGATTCACTAACCAGCCGTTTTAACGGCTGGACTCAAAAATCACAAAACGCTTGCACACGAAAAAGTCCCATCGGGACGGGCGATTAAATGGGATCATTAAATATGAATCTGGGATCAAATTCAATGTTATGGGCTTTTAGCAACATTAGATATTCTTCTCTAAAGCTGAACCTCTTGTGATGCTCTTCCTGATTTTCAATGTATTTAAACACCCTTTCAATCTCTTTTTCACTGTACGTAAAACACCCAAAACCATCTTGCCATTCAAACCTATTTTCTAAGAATCCTGATTCATTTATCCATTTCGAGGACTTTGCTTTTGCTCCCTGCATCACACTTGAAATTGAAATTTTTGGATAAAATCTGAAAAGGCAATGAACATGATCTTCCTCCCCATTCACAATTAAAACTTCACATTCGTTCTCTTTAATCAGGTTTCCGATAACTGCAAAAAGTTCTTTCCTCCAGCTCAAGCAGGGACTTGCGATATTTAACTGCAAACACACACTGAGCATACATTTTTGAAAAAGTGTTTGGCATCGCTTTAAAAGTTTAATTATCAATATATTGAATAGCTAAGAAAATCGTCCATGCCTACGGCATTTTATTCCCTAATTTTCATAGCCACTTATCCGAGAGATAAATCCCCCGGTTAGATAATCATTCGTGCCGCTGGCACTTTGGTTATTTTCCAAACCTCATCATCCTACTTTTCCTAAACTTGGATGATACTGCAAAACAATCCCGTGAGGGATGATCGATTAAATAACTAGCCATTTTAACGGTTGGATTCCACCAACGGCGCGGAAATCTTACCTCCTTGCCCTATTTTCAAACCCTAAACAAAACCTTCCATGAAAAAACGCTACATATTAGGTCTCGGCTTGATGCTCCTGTTGGGCACAAAAGCCCAGGCGCAAAATGAAGTCATAGACAAAATCATCAAAGAAGCCAGCGAAAACTCCCAACTCGAGACTCTCGGACACGAACTTTTGGATGGCATCGGACCAAGACTTGTTGGTTCTCCACAAATGCTGGAAGCGCACGAATGGGCAGTTGAACAATACAAATCCTGGGGAATCGAAGCCCGCAACGAAAAATGGGGTGAGTGGAGAGGATGGGAAAGAGGAATCACCCATATCGACATGGTCGCTCCCTGGACCAGATCACTTGCCGGCACCCAACTTGCATGGAGCCCTTCTTCCCCTCAGGGTGGAGCCAAAGGCGAAGTAGTCATTCTGCCTGAGTTAGCCGATTCGGTCGCTTTCCAGAAATGGCTTCCTTCTGTCAAAGGAAAATACGTCATGATCTCAGCTCCTCAGCTGACAGGGCGACCGGACTATAACTGGGAAGAATTTTCCACCCCGGAATCATTCGAAAAGATGAAAGAAGAACGAACCAAATTCGAAGAAGCATGGGCTGCAAGACTTCTCAAAACAGGTAAAGGCAGAAGAGATCTTCCGATCGCACTTGAAGATGCAGGAGCTCTGGGAATCATTACATCCTATTGGTCCAGAGGCTTTGGTGCCAATAAAATATTCTCCACTTCCACCAAGAAAGTCCCTACTGTGGATCTGTCTCTGGAGGATTACGGAATGCTATATCGTCTTGCCGAAAGCGGAAAAAAGCCTGAAATAAACCTGAATGCGCAATCGAAGGAAAATGGAGTCGTTCCTACTTTCAACACAATTGCTGAAATAAAGGGAACTGAGAAGCCTGAGGAGTACGTGATGCTTTCCGCACACTTTGACTCATGGGATGGAGGAACCGGTGCAACTGACAACGGAACCGGAACTATTCTGATGATGGAAGTGATGCGAATTTTGAAGGAAGTATATCCAAATCCAAAGCGAACTATTTTGGTTGGACATTGGGGTTCGGAAGAGCAAGGTCTCAATGGTTCAAGAGCATTTGTAGAAGATCATCCCGAGATGTTGCCTAAAATTCAGGCGCTGTTCAATCAGGACAACGGAACAGGCCGCATCGTAAATCTTTCAGGTCAAGGCTTTACTGATAGCTACGAATACCTAGGTCGTTGGCTGAGCAAAGTTCCAAGAGACATCACAACCGAAATCAAACCTGAATTTCCAGGAAATCCTGGCTCAGGAGGAACAGATCACGTTTCTTTCGTAGCAGCAGGCGTTCCTGCTTTCAACCTGGGAGCTTTGAACTGGTCCTATTTCAATTACACCTGGCATACCAACCTGGACACGTACGACAAAATCGTTTTTGATGACGTAAGAAAAAATGCCATTCTCACGGCTATTCTGGTCTATATGGCTTGTGAAGAACCTGAAATGGTTTCGAAAGTGCAGCGAATTCCGGTCAATCCAAGAACCGGCGAACCTACGGCTTGGCCAGGCAAGCGGTCTCCAACGAGAAAAGGAGGATTAGATTAACACTCAGGAGCCGGTTTTTTAGCCGGCTCTTTTTTTGGCCTTTTGGGGATTAGATTTCGATATGACCTGCGGAAAGCAAAAAATACTTCCGAAGTCTTTTTGTTTCTTCTGATGCCTTTGTCACTTAAAAACATTCCTGCTAGTGAGGTTCTTACGCTTTTGGAAAGAGGAAAAGATTTGCGTTCCTTAATGTACTTTCAAGTAGAGACTTGGGAGGCCATTGGGCCCAAAAACAAACTAATTCAAACTCAAAATGGAACAAACAAGGCGGGACTTACTCAAAACAATTACTGCGTTGACAGGTGGTTTAATGATTCCATTTGATGGACAAAGTCAAATAGGCGAACAAGATAAATTACCAATTATTAATGGCGAACCTATTGATCTGTCTGAAATCATCAATTTGTTTGATTTTGAGAAAATGGCCGAAGGGAAAATGACCAAAATGGCCTACGAATATGTCGCAAGTGGTGCGGCCGATGAATTTACCGTTCGTTGGAACAGGCAAGCATTAGATGCTATAAAATTAAATCCGAATGTGCTCAATGATATCAGCAAGTTGGATACATCTGTTACACTTTTTGGTCACAAACTGCCTTATCCCATTTTGGTCGCCCCAACGGCATTTCATAAAATCATGCATCCAGAAGGCGAACTGGCAACAGCCAGAGGTGCAAGTAAAGCGGAGGCAATTTATGTGGTGAGTTCATTTACAACCACACCTTTGGAAGAAATAAAAAAAGTGGCAACCGAACCGCTTTGGTTTCAATTGTATGTCAGAGACGACAAAGAATTTACCAAAAACCTTGTTCAAAAAGCAGAGTCCCTGGGTTGTCGGGCTCTGTGTATTACAGTAGATACACCTGTTGGCGGAGCCCGAAATCGTCAGGCAAGAGTAAATTTCAAATTACCGGAAGGTATCAATGCACCTTATGCTAATGGGGAAATGATTCAGAAAATGCCACTTACCTGGAAGGAAATGGAATGGTTGATTTCATTTGCAAAAGTGCCTGTTTTGCTAAAAGGGATTCTTCATCCTGATGATGCAGAAAAAGCAATCGAAATCGGTGCATCCGGCATTATAGTTTCCAACCATAGCGGCAGAAATTTAGATACCGTCCCGGCCACGATTGAAGTATTACCAAGAATTGTGGAAAGAGTAAACAAGAGAATTCCAATTCTGATGGATGGTGGAATACGACGAGGCACGGATGTTTTAAAAGCTATTGCGTTGGGTGCCAATGCTGTTTTAGTAGGCAAGCCTATCTGTTTCGGTTTGGCATCTGGTGGAGCTGAAGGTGTTACCAAAACCTTGGAGATTTTAAGAGCTGAATTTGAATTGGCAATGGCATTGACCGGGAGATCCACGATTGCAAGTATTGACCAATCCGTGATCTGGAAATAACCGGGCAAGGAACAATCGGGTAAAACCACCTATCTGGATTTTTACCTCGATTATGCTCCTAATCGATTGGAACAAGGACAAATTTGAATTAAATTAATGTACTCACCGCTCAGAAATGAGATAAGGCCTGAACAACCATTTACTTTTCTCTAACATAAAATTGATATGACGCTAGAGGATTTGGGATATAACGATAATATTGAAAAGTCCAGAATTGAACAGGGCTTGGAAAATTTCGAAATAGGAAGAGTTATTTCGGAACATCGGGAGCGATATGTTGTCAAAAACATAAAAGGAGAGTTTCAGGCGGAGATCACCGGAAATATGCGCTTCACGGCAAAAAATAGGGAAGATTTCCCTGCAGTGGGAGATTGGGTTGCACTGACTACTTATGATTTCGACACGGCATTAATTCACCATATTCTACCGAGATCCTCGATTATTAAACGTCAGGCAGTTGGTCAATTTGGAGAAGTTCAAATCATTGCAACCAATATTGATTATGCTTTTTTAGTACAAGCTGCCGATCGGGATTTTAACATCAACAGACTTGAAAGGTATTTGACTATATGTAATTCTTCGAATGTAAAGCCTATAATCGTCCTTACTAAAACAGATCTGATAGATGATCTTCGGATAAATGAAATTTTGGAAAGTATAAAAACAAGGATAAAAGATGTTCCGATCATCCCCATAAGCAATGAAACAAAGGATGGATACGAGGCAATAAATACATGTATTGAACGAGGAAAAACTTACTGCATGCTTGGATCTTCGGGTGTTGGAAAATCTTCGCTATTGAATAATCTTTCTGGTAAATCCTTAATGAAAACTGATATCATAAGCCAAAGTACCAACAAAGGAAAACATGTTACGAGTCACAGAGAATTAATTGTTCTTGAAAATGGCGGAATATTAATTGATAATCCAGGAATGAGGGAAGTTGGAATTGCAGACACCACAAGAGGTTTGGAAACTACTTTTGACAGGATCCTCAGACTTTCTAAAAATTGCAAATTCAAAGATTGTACTCACACCATCGAGTTGGGATGTAAAGTAATTGAAGCTGTTGAAAAAGGAGAAATAGATAAAGCTTCTTATGAAAATTACCTGAAGATGGAGAGAGAGAAAAAGCATTTTGAATCAACACTCGCTGAAAAACGAAAAAAGGACAAAGACTTTGGAAAGATGATTAAGAATTACAAAAAAGGCATCAACAAGAAAAACTGACATCCAAAATAATCTGAACACACTTTTTTTGAACCATGCTCTGGCGCATACGTGTCGCGTTTGCAATTTTCTCCCCAAGGGGAATAAATCGATCCCTCACATCCCCTTCTCAAAATACTTCTTGGCCCATTCAATAAAATACGGCCAGTTGGGACCGACTGTATGTCCACCTTCATGCTGACGAAAAGCAATATCTCCTGAATCGAGGTTAGTCATAATGGGAGGAAATTCTTCTGTTGGAAGACCCTTTCGCCCCAGCAATTCATACACCGGACTGGCATGAACTCCCGCCACAAACATTCCCTTGGCATCTATCCAGTTTCCCTCCACTTCCGGTGAACCTACACTGATAAAAACAGGTCTCGGCGCACAAAGGGCAATCATTTCATGTGCATCCACCGGCAAATCATTTGGGGTCAAAGGTCCGGCATACTTGATGAAATTCGGAGTAAACCAATGATATTCTCCGGAGGAGGCCAGGTTTTCCACCTGCTCCCCAAACACTCGCCTGTAGATCTTTGCTCCGCCCGCTCCGGATGAACCGATCAGCCCCATCGCAAATCTTGGTTCATCGACCATCGCAACCAAAGCTGCTTTTCCATATCGACTGAGTCCTTCTATTACGACGCGCTTGCTATCCACATTTGCGTCGGTTTCCAGATAATCCATCGCTCGGCTCGCTCCCCATGCCCAAGCCCGAAGTGTTCCCCAATCATTCAATTTTCTTGGTTCGCCTTTGTTTACCAAACCGATGATTCCAGCCCGAAGTCCGGCTCCATTGTCTGCCTGAAAACTTGTGGGAATAATAATCGCAAATCCCCATCCCTGAGCCAGTAATTGCTCTTGCCAGGAAGGTCCGACTTGTGCGGGTCGCTGGAAACCTGCCGGGAAATTCCATCCGAATTCTAAAACCATCGGAACAGGTTTGGCTGAAGTCGCCGGGGTGGTAACCGTGAGGTCGATCGCAACTTCAATTGCCGGAAAGCTGGAATTGTCGACCAATCCTTTTAGGGATTTGACTTTAACCGGAAACTCTCCAATCAGGCTATCGCGCTCTTGCATGATTAGCCAGGTAACGCCCGGAATATTTTTGGGAAGGTGACCGTAGATTTCCTCGTCAAAAAGTCCGGCGATTTCTACTTTTCGCTTTTCCCAATCCTTCGCATTTTTCACGGGTGTGCCATCTTCAAAAATCAGCGGATCAGGGAGACTCGTGTAGGGAGAAGCTTTGCTTTCATCCGAATTGGCAGCATTTGGGGCTGTTGGATTTCCCGAAGGTCCTGGCCTAAGCGAGGTAATTCCCAATCGTGTCATCATCAATTGATGATCTTCGGAGCTCAGTCGGTTGATGCTGTCCCGTGCTTGCTGGGAGAGCTGGGCAAAAGAATTCACGCAAGTAATTGCACCAAAAAATAAGATCAGGAGTGACTTCTTCATGGAATTGAGGTTAATGGATTTGGGGTAATCAACAAGTTTTAAATTACATAGATCCCGCTTAAAAACATGCAAAGTCCAGCAAATCCTCAATCCTTAACTTTCCACAAGTTCAGAGTATTATGCTCCCCTTTCATCACAAACTTCGCCCAATCTCCAGGCACTTTATTTTTCTGAATTCGATATTCCCCGGATAAAACCTCCGTCTCTCCCAGCAAGAAAAAGGAATCAGGCTGACCTGAAGTCTTGAATTTATTCTCTCCGCTCATCCAAATCTCCACTTTACCTTCAGGCTCCATCGGCTTCCAAGTCAGGATGATTTCTGTTTCAGTTTCCCTCAAATCCGCCTGAAAAATAGAAATCGGTCCGATCAGGGGAACTCCGTCCAACTCCATTTCCCGCTCCTGCGGAATTTCCAGATTCATAAATCGGGAGATCGTCGGCATGATATCCACCATTGCCGGCTTTTCATTTTGGAAATAAGAATTCAGATTCCCGGCATTGGTTACCATCCAGATTTCGCGCTCCCGATCGGATTGACCTCCGTGATCCTTGCCGTCTTCGAGCGTGCGACCATGATCCGTCGTGATGAATATCAACCAATCTTCTTTCAGATTTTTCCTTCGGAAATCAATTGCTTCCCAGATCCTCCCGACTTGCTCATCGGCAATCTGTACTGCACGATCCAACTCCGGACCGTCTCCAAATCGATGCGCGATGTCATCAGTGTATTCCAGGTAAACCCAGCTGAGATCCGGACCGGAGATTTTCAAATAATGTGCGGCTTCGAATGAAACCAGATTGTCAATGTTTAGAATGTATCGCTTGTCCTCGTCGTGTGGATAAGTCAGCGTATCCAATTCAAATCCATCGAAATGATAGTCAAGTTTCAGATGACCGGTTTCTGCCAATCCTTCCCCAATTAGCTTGGTCCGATTGTCCAGCCAAGTTGAGAAAATCGCCGTTTTCGCTTCGGGTCTGGCTTCCTTCAAAAACCTGAAAATCGTCCAGTAATGGTAGTTTGGTTTTTCAATTGTATTATCCCAGACATTATGTTTATTGGCCCAAGTGCCAGTGAGCAAACTATTGTATCCTACTGCAGAGATTGTCGGAGTTTCGGAATAGCCTCCTTTTTTTCCTCCGGTAAATCCTCGTGAATACCCGCCCTCAGCAACTATCCTATCCAGATTTGGCGTATTCACCCGCTCAAGGACATCGGCAGGAATCCCATCCAAAATAATGAAAACAGCTTTCTTAGGATTGTTTTGGGCAAATGATTCCTGAAAAATCAGGACCGTAAAAGCGAAGAAAATCAGAGTTTGAAATCGAGTTAGCATGGAAGAGCTTTGAAGCTCCAACTTAGGCAGGATCATGGTTTTTTCCGAAGGGAAAGTTGCGCTATTTTCTCACGAAACCAGAGGCATAATTTACCTCCCGGAATCTCCCTCCTTCAACCGATCGATTTTTTTGTATCTTTTTCTCACCAAATCCAACCTCCATGAAAAAGGCCATACTTCCATTTTTATTGATTTTGCTTTGCATCCCTGCATTTGCTCAATCCATTTCCGATTACCTTTCTGCGCCATTCCCCACAGGTTTGGTTGCTTCCCCCGATGGGAATTCTATTGCCTGGATTTTCAATGATAACGGAGAAAGAAACGTCTTTTTTGCAAAAGCTCCGGATTATGAAGCCAAAAAATTAACGGATTACAAAGGAGATATTGGAGTGGACTTGGGTCCTTTAACCTTTTCTCCCGACGGGAAAAATCTGCTTTTTGTAAGAGGAAATTCCAGAAATCCAGCCGGTCAGCCAGCAAATCCCGCACAACTTCAGGAAAACACGGATAAGAAAATCTATCATCTGGATCTGGAAAGCAGGAAAATCAGATGGTTCGCACCCGGCTCCTCTCCGGTTTTTAGTCCTGATGGGGAGCAGATTGCTTTTCTGATTGGAGGAGCAGTTTATTTGAAAGCAGCTTCTGATACCAGTGATTCAGTCAAACAGCTTTTTACAGCTAGAGGAGGTGCCTCGATGCTTTCCTTTTCTCCTGACGGAAAATACCTGGCATTTATGTCTGGCCGTTCGGATCATTCCTTTGTCGGTTTGTGGGATTTGGTGAAAAAAGAATTGACGTATCCAGAAGCCAGCCTTGACTTTGATGCTTATCCAGCTTGGAGCCCTGACGGGAAAAAATTGGCTTATCTACGGATTCCAAATATTCTGAATCTACTGCCATTCACTTCCATCACTGAAGCAAATCCCTGGAGCATCCGTGTGTTGGACCTTGCCTCTATGAAAGCGGAGGAAGTCTGGAAAGCTGATCCGGGTCGCGGATCGGTGATGGTCGATGATTTACCCGCAATTGCAGAAAGGCTTTGGTGGACGCCTTCGGGCTCGTTGGTTTTCCCATGGGAAAAGAATAATTGGATGCAGCTCTATGCTGTAAATCCAGCCACCAAAGAAGTTAAACATTTGACTCCCGGAGAAGGACAAGTGGAATGGGTTCAGACTTCATTCACCAAAAACGAACTTTTATTCACTCACAACATCAGAAATATCGACCGCAGGCAGGTCTCAAGACTTGACTTATCCACATTTGAACTTGAACTGCTTTCCGATCCGCAAACCATCAATTGGGCGCCCGTGAGAATTGAAAATGGTTTGGCTTGGTTTCAATCCAATTGGGATCGTCCGGGATGGCCAATGGTTCAAACTTATGGACAAACCAAAAAACTTGCAGGAGATCTTTTCCCTGACAACTTTCCAAAAACACTTTCCAAACCAGAGTCTATTACCTTAAAAGCAAAAGATGGTTTTGAAAGCTATGGTCAAGTTTTCTTACCTGCCAATTACGACCCGACCAAGAAATATCCTGCGGTAATTTTCCTTCACGGAGGTAGCCGAAGACAAATGCTGCTCGGTTTCAATTATGGAATGTATTACAGCCATACCTATGCCGCCCAGCAATATTTTGCTTCGCAGGGATACATTGCCTTTATCTTGAATTACCGCAGCGGAATAGGCTATGGAATGGATTTCCGTGAGGAAGAAAATTACGGAGCCGGTGGTGCGAGTGAAGTTCAGGATGTAATGGCAGCGGCAGAATATTTGGCATCAAGATCTGATGTGGATAACTCAAAAATTTCCCCTTGGGGAGGAAGCTACGGAGGGTTTTTGACAGCTCATGCACTTTCGCAGGCTCCGGGAAAATTCCTAACCGGTGTGGATATTCACGGTGTGCACAATTGGAACAATGATATTCCGGTCTTCGCTTCCTGGTATGCGCCGGAAAAATTTCCTGAAATGGCCGAACTCGCTTTCAAATCTTCCCCGATGAATTATGTGAAAAACTGGAAAGAACCTGTCCTGATGATCCATGGAGATGATGATAGAAATGTACTTTTCTCCGAAAGCGTGGAATTGGCAGAAGTATTGCGAAAGCAAGGGGTACATGTGGAGCAATTGGTTTTCCCGGATGAGATTCATTCCTTCCTTTTGCATCGCAATTGGGTAGCAGCTTTTGAGGCTACTTTCAGATTCATCAACGATCACGTCCACAAAAAATGAAACGATTTCTAGCTTCTTTATTCCTCAGTTTAGCTTGCTATTCCTACACTTTTGCGCAGCAAGATATTCTGTATCATGCTCTGGACCAAGCAGCCCAAAATGATTTTTCTGGGGTTGTCTTGGTAGCTGAAGACGGAAATATCCTGGCGGAAAAAGCAATGGGAATGAGATCTTTCGAATCTCAAATTCCCCTTAAAGCGACAGATATTTTTGAATTGGCGTCTGTATCCAAGCAATTCACAGCCATGATGGTGATGATGTGCAAGGAGAAAGGAATGCTGGATTTTGATGATTCCGTCTCGCAGTATCTTGACATTCCTTACACCGGAATCACGATTCGCAACTTGCTGACCCATACCAGCGGATTGCCGGATTATCAGGCGATCATGGATGAGCATTGGGACAAAAGCAAAGTGGCCGGCAATACCGATATCCTCGAATACCTTCGAAAATATCAGCCTCCCATACTTTCAGCTCCGGGAGAAAAGTATGAATACAGCAATACAGGCTATGTTTTGCTGGCAAGTATAGTGGAAAAAGCAAGCGGACGGGATTTTATCGAATTGACCAGAGAGTGGATTTTCAATCCTTTGGGAATGAAAAATACAGACATCCGAACGCTGGATGAAAAGGCAGCTGTTCCCAATTTTGCAGCAGGCCATCTGAAAGACTCGCTGGGCAATTACATCAATGCTAATAAATTTCACTCTTCCGATTACACCGTTTGGCTGGGAAATCGCAAAGGACCGGGCCGCGTCAGCAGCAATGCGCTTGATTTATTGATCTGGGATCAGGCGCTTTATGCCGGAAAGCTCGTTTCGGAAGCGACACTGGAAGAAGCATTCAAACCCCAAATCCTGAACGATGGCACAAGAAGCTATTATGGTTTTGGCTGGGAAATCGAACCCAAAAGTCCCTTTGGGAGAATGGTCAGCCATACCGGAGACAATCCGGGCTACAAGACGATCATCGTCCGATACATTGAGGAGAACAGAACCATCATCATCCTGAACAATAATTCACACCCCGACCTGATGAAACTGGTGGAAGCGGCGACGCTTTCCTTCGGAAAAAGGTAAAGAAAGCCTAGCCTGAAATAAATTTTACCGAGCGATCAAGTCTGTTTGTCCGCTCTCCGCTGATGAGTTGAAAAGGAAAACCACTTTTGCTGGCCAAATCAAGGTATTTATCCAAAAAATACTGCCTCATTCCGAGGTCAGGATGCTCGCGCAAAGGATCAGCCTCCCAAGGTAAATCAACATCTGTAATCAGGATTTTTGAATAGTTTCTTCTTTCAATTTCTTCCAGTATCCAGCCGGCAACGGTATCAAATTTATGCTCACTCCAGACTTTGATCACCCGGAGGTCTGTATCCACAAAGAGAAATTTCTTCGCATTTTGAGCCAATTCATCCTCAAGTTCGATCTGCCCTTTGGCAATCAATGAAAGATCTTCAAACTCATACGCCCGATTGAGCTTTTCAAGATATTCTCTCGCAAACTCCGGAACCCATGGCTCACGGAAATGAGCCGCCAAATCCGCCGCCAATGTGCTTTTTCCGGTGGATTCCGGGCCTAGGATCAGGATTCTCTCAGGCTTGTGCATAGGTTCTGGAAGATTTGATCCAGGCAATCAGACCAATTGTAGCAAGGACGGTGAAAAACAGGAACTGGAATGAAGTCAGAATTAAGCCTTTGTAGAAGTAAAGCGGGACAGATACCAAGTCGGTAATGATCCAGAAAATCCAGTTCTCCACCTTCTTTTTGGCCATCAGCCACATTCCCACAAATGCCGAGGCAGTCGTGAAGGAATCCCAATAGGGTACATCGCTATCTGTGAATTGGGTCAGGACAAACAAGAGAACCAAATACGAACCCAAAAACATGGAGACAGAAATCATCCAGCCTTTGGAATCCAGCCAAGTGACGGGAAGCACTGCCTGATTACCTTTTGGATGCGTCCAAACAAACCAGCCATAAATCGACATCACGAAATAATAGGCATTGATACCCATGTCTGCGTAAAGCTTGTATTCGAAGCAAATCCAGACATAAATAAGCGTGGAAACAATGCCCGTCGGGTACACCCAAATATGCTCCCGCATGGAATAAAAGACCGAAGCGATCCCAAAAAACACCGCCACACCTTCCAGCCAGGTCATATTATTGATCCCTTCCTGCAATCCCTGAAGCAGCCATTGTAAATCCATTTTCGAAATAAACCAATTTTGAGAGATAAATGGTTTAGTAAATTGTAAATGGTGAGTGGTACTTTTTTTAACTCACCATTTACGACTTGGATTGCCTATGCCCAGCCTTTGTTTGATCTATTAAAGTGTATTTGCATCTGCCTTAATTGCTTTCAAAGCAGGAATTCCGCCCGAAGGAGTATTGGTGACATAAACCGCAAAAACTGAATTGGAAACGAATGTCCCGAAGTTTGGCCTTAGTGGCAATGGCTGCTCTGCTTCGATTCCCCCATAAATATACCCTGCAAGAACCTGGGTTCCGGAAGGAATATTTTTCAGACGGATGACCCCGTTTTCAAATGCAACCTGATTTTCGGCAAGTTCTCGATTTGGTATGAATGTCACGCTTGATCCAAGCAATCTGTTATTCACAATCGGTTGTGGGTGAATAAATTCCTGATAAGTACCATCTGAAGATTCCTGAAACGTGCTGATGTCAGAAATGAAAGGAAATCCATCATTTCTTCCCTGAGCTGTCACCGTGTCAAATGCGGTTTTTTGGGTTGGCGTCTGGAAATAATAATATAAGCTGATGCCACCAAACAGGGTATTGTAAACCGTTGGGTTTGGGGAGTCTTCCTTGTAAACCGTGATTACCGGGCATTCGTATTGGCTGAATTTCTGTCGGGCATTTTTATTTACCACAGGAGTCTGGGGTCCTGAGATGTAAATTGGATAGTCATATCCGCCAATGATTCCAGGCATAAATACTCCTCCCAAAGCAGTGATCCGGGGTTGGCCGGTTTTGGGATCTATGTCCTCAATAATATTTCCATCTCTCCTGTGAAATGGTCGGTCCGGGTCAGTGGTTTTGGTAGCACCATAACTCAAAATGTCCAGGCTATTGGGTTTGAGTGTGAAAATTCTGATTTCCTCGGTGTATTCCTGGGTAAAATCAGAACCTCCAAATGCCCGATATTGGCCATCAAATCGCTGCCCGAATACCAAGTAGAAATTCCCGTTCATCATTGTCAGTTCGCCCCCTGTTACTGCAAATCGATCGTCTTTTCCAAGTTCGATGAAGCTCTTGATTTTTTCCGCAGGTTCACCGCTTTTTATGGCTGCCATCATGGTCTCCAATTTGAATCGGATGATAGTAGGGAACGTGATCATATTCGACCCGTCAGCCTTCCAGCCATAGCCTCCGACTACATACATATTGTCGGTTGCTTTGTCATGATATGCCTGGAGATTAGTGGATTGAAGCGGTGCAGAAATGTCCGGTCCTAATTGATTAACATCAAAAGACCATTGATCCCCTGATTCCGGATTAATTATATAGAGAAAATGATTGGCGCTGTCCCGCACAAAATTATTCTCCGGGGCGGATTTGAATGTATGCAAACCCTGTCTTCTACCTCCGACAATAAGAACTTCGCCGGATTTATTCATCGCATGGCTATAGGATTGAAGCCTTGGCAGTGCCGCTTTGCTTCCATAACTCTGCTCGACAAATTCCATCGTAAAAGGCAAGGCATTTGGGATCACATTTGGATCGGCTGCTACCATGACCTCGCTGCTCAAAGCTCCCTGCGTTTCTGTGTTTTGAGGTGAACTACAATTGGTAAACACTCCCAGAAAAGAGAGCATTGCTACAGAAAAAAGAAAAGTCTTTTTCATACGGTTGAAGAATTAGAAGTAAGCGAGCTTTTTCCGGTTTGCAGGTTTTTGATGAAGTGAAGAATCGTCATCAAACGCTCAGGAGACATGTCTCGCGTGAGTGGCATGTACCGGGTATCGTTGATTTCCAGAGAAAGGTAAAAACTTATCGCTCCGGCTTTGATCCCTAATGGTCCGGGAGTGGTCACTCCATAGCCATGATCCCATGGCGGGTTCAGGGAAAAAACTTCAAAGGATTTGAAATCAAGCAAGTTGAGTTTTTCGGTCATCCCGGGAAAAAGCTTTACATACCCACGGAGTAGATCCTGAATATCCTCCCAAGCAGGATTCTCATTGACCTGATAGGCTGACCAAACCAGGCAGGAAATCGTTGCACTCTGAGAAACTGCCGCCGGTTTTGGACGATCCGGATCAAATAAGTTGACAAAATAAAGCTGGCCATCCAGCTGAGGAGTACGGAAACCCGGATCTTTCAGGACTTTCAAACCAATGGTGGCAAAGCCATTTTCATCCGTAGTAAATACTTCTGCAGCTAATGCTCCATCCGCTTGGGGAGTATTTCCAGGATTGGAAGGAGGTACTGTAGCTCCGGGTGTAGTTCCATGGACACTGACCACTTCCAGTTGCAATTGCTTTCCTGCAAGTGGCTTTCCCAGCCTGCTGACAAAAACCCGGGTGGTAGCCGAATTCCCGGGAATTCCGGACATTCGAACGGGTCGGATTTCAACTTCGATGTTGACGGCTTGTGGATCTTCTTTGAAAATCTCAACATCGCCGATATCATTTCGGGAGGTCGTAAGTTTGATTCCGTTTCCATCTACCAGTCTGATGAGGTCATCAGAAAGCGGTAATTCAGCGATATGGGAATTATTTTCGACGCAAAACGCAGAATAATCAACAGTCCCCAGAGAGACTGCTTGTGAGTTTAGGGGATTGACCCAGGCAGTTAAAGTGCCCAAATCCACCGGTCCTCCACCTGCATTTTGCCTGCAGATTCCATTTGCCAGATCTATTACCAGCATTTTTCTTTCCTTGTCCAGGAAAAACGGACAGGAATTGAAGGTGGGATAATACCATGGATTAGTTCGGTCCTGAGGTCGGCCCTGAAGCAATCGAACGCCCGGGTTATATTTTGGCTCATCGATGTAGACAGGACCTATCGATCCGATAATTCTCCCTGTTTGGTATTGCTTGTCTTCCGGGACATTGCGATAGCCATCTACTACAAAACGCATTGAAAGCAAATAGAATCCATTTTCCTGAATTGTTTTGGCTTTCAGTTGATCCAAAATAGCCGAAACACCAGCAGCTGGCCAGTCCGCAATTTTGACCCTGATGATCGTTTGATAAAATCCACAGGCATTCATATCTCCTCCGAAACTATCCTGGGCATAATCGGAATCCTCCCAACTCCTCGTCGCTAAGACCGCAAGCCACCATAATTGATTCAAAACCGCAGGATCTACACTTCCTGTCAAACTGGCTCCTCCTGCAAGTGGGATGGAAACTTGCATCCCGTAAATCGTCGGAACTCCCTGCTGATAGACATCTATGTCCACGATTTTTGCAGCAGTTGGCTTATCCGTGGTCAAAATCGGAAGCCCAACCAAAGGATCGCTAACCTGACCGCCTGCTCCGATTACGGATCTGATCGAGCAGTCCTGAAGCTGAAACCTGTGCAACCCTTTCGGATTTTGCCAGGGCGAAGGCATCGTATTATTGACTTCGTAATGGGTTGGGTCATTATTGACCGTAGAGGGATCTGTAAAAAATCTTCCTCCAAAATTGATTCTTGGAAAACTTAAATAGCTCATTTTCTATATGGTTTATTAAAAACAATCAAAACTTTCTAACCGCCTGCTTCCACAAAAAACATCTCTATGAGACCTTTATTCTTTACTTCTAATTTCCCCCTTGGAATGCAACGGAATCTATCTTCAATCAAAACTTTTGTTCGTTCGCTCACATTTACTTTTCCGGGTTCACCGGCAGTTTCCATTCTGGATGCGATATTGACCGTATCGCCCCAGATATCGTAAGCGAATTTTCTCAATCCAACTATTCCCGCGATCACGGTCCCGGTATGCATCCCGATCCTCATATCGATGGGGATTCTTCCTTCGTTTTTGCTGAACTCCTGGTGTCGCAGGATGAATTCCCTGATTTCGAAAGCGGCCAAAACCATATTGCAAGGATCAAATGCTTTGGTCGAATTAAGTCCTCCGGCACACATATAACTATCCCCTACTGTTTTGATCTTTTCGATCCCGTACTTCTCCACGATCCGGTCAAACTCAGAATAAAAATCATTCAGCTCAGCAACTAAGTCTTCGGCGGACAAAATTTCACACAGACTTGAAAAGTTGACAATGTCTGTAAACATGACCGTGACATTCTCAAATTTCTGTGCTTTAGATTTACCATGGCTTTTCAATTCAGCGGCAATTCCCGGAGGTAATATATTCAGCAGTAATTCGTCTGATTTTTCCTTTTCCTGGTTGAGTTGCTTAGTCCTGAGTTGAATATTATCCTCCATGTTTTCATAGAGAAGCGCATTTTCCAAAGAAATTGCCATTTGACTTGAAAGGATATTAATCAGCTCAATCCGCTCTTTGGTGAATGCTCCCTGCACCAGGTTATTCTCCAGATAAATGACTCCCGTGCAGATATTTTGCTTGATCAGCGGGACACAGAGAATTGATTTTGGATTTGCCCGCTGAATGTATGGATCACGGGCGTATTTTTTGTCGTGAGAAGCATCGTCTATTAGGACGCTTTCATTTGATTTGATGGCATATTTGACGACTTCTTTGGCGATGGAATCATACTCGTTCAGGGATAATTTAGGATAAAAATTGGGTTCTTCCTTTTCCGTCAACGACTCAGACTGGACCATCCATTGATTCTCATTTTTGAGCAGAAAAACAATCCGTTGTGCGCCGGCATTTTCGATTATAATCTTCATCAAAGTCGTCAGAAGGTCCTTTAATCTGATTTCTTTGGAAATTGCAACGGAAGATTTCATGACCGATTTGAGATCCAAATCCTGATCTGAGATTCCATCCTTCGAACCTTGGTTGCCTCCGATTCGATTGCCAACCCTGAATTCTCTCTCTGAAAAATTATTGGATATTCTCTTTTTCGTCAGTAAATCTGCTATCCCTGTCGCTCCCAGTAAATAATACAAGTATTCCGCATCACTCAAGTGGATGGAGGCGAGTTTTCGCATGCCCATCTTCAGGTTTAACTCATATAATCTCCGATTTGCCAAAGCTTGAATCTGTAAATATCCATGAGTTTCGGCCATCTCAAGAGCGAGGTAATAATGCTTCAGGGCCTGATCAATTTTTCCCTGAATCCTTGCAAGTTCTGCTGCCAGAATCTGATATTTATGCTCGAAGTTCGTTGGACTATTGGCGCTGTATTTTTTGAATTTTCCAACGATTCCTGCCAACACCCATTTCCATTTGAGCCCTTGTAAAGAACCTGCGGCCGGAATCAAGGAAGCCAGAATCAGACCTTTGTAGAAATGATGCTCTGCGGTATGAAGCATTCCCGGTGAATCTTTCAGGTAGGTATCTGAAATCAAAGAGAGCTTGTAGGCATCCTCATAGTTTTCCCATAGGTACAGGCTTTGCATTTTGTTGATGTAATAAAAGTGTGCAAAGTGTCGGGATCTGAATGTACTGAGCTTTTCCTGATACTGTTTTTCATCAAATACTTCATCCGAATACGATCCGCTATCAATAGTTTGGGACCTCAGGTTTTTAATAGTCTGGCTTACAGCAGCGATCGTAAGGATAGCCTCCTCGTTTCGAATCCTGTTGAGAAAATCCAAATAGGCATCCCCGCTCTCCAATATTTGATCAAATCGAACTCCCCTCATGAAATAGCTTTGCATCAACCCGCAGCACGCACAACTTGCGTGAAATTGGTCGCCGACCTCAAGCCCTGTTTCATAGGCTATCTGCCAATATTTTTCCATTTCCACGGCAGGTTTTCGCCAGGGAACAGCGAAGTAACCCGTTACGAAGTAAACTTCAGGTTTGGAGCTATAGCTTTGGTATTTATCTATCAGAGCGAGCGTGACATCCCCTATTTTTAATCCGTTTTTCCATTGTTTCAAAATTCCGCTGTGAAACACTGGGCCAAAACCGAGATATCCAATACTTGCACCTTCCGTATTTCCATGCTTCAGGGAGATATTCACCATCGAAGCACAGAGTGCGACACAGAGTTCGGGTTGGATTTGAAATGCCGATTGCCCCGCTGCAGCCATTAATTTAATGGCGATTTTAAGCTGTTCGTTCTCCATTTCAGGGAGATTGATCAGATCTTCGATATTTCTTGACCCATTCAGAATTTTGTACTTGAGGTACTCTTTGATCAGGACAGGAGGAGAAAACTTCGCAGGAATGGATACTCCGAGTTCCGAAGTGACCTCCCGACAGGCAGTGTAAGCATCCTGAAATCTCCTGAGGTTATTGAAAAACTGAATCTTCCTGATTGTAATCCAGCCTTTGTCCAGGACATCCTCCACATTTTGAAGAGCTTGTTCAAAATACTCGTCAACCTGATTATTATTTCCATTCAAATGTTCGGCTTCTGCTCTCTGGAGATTGAGATCCCGGAGCATTTCCTTTGAGACGGTCAGCTTTTTCTGACCGACCAAATCCATGGCAATTTTGATGTAGCTGAGAGAGGAATCATACGCATTCGCATACTTAGCCCGGATGCTGGCAGCTAAATTGAGCCGGACCAGTTGATGTAAATCATTTTCGTCCCGGATCAGGCTTTTTGCAAAATTGAGGTGATCGGCAACCGCATAAACCGAATCTGTGTGTTCCACATTACCAGACCTTTTCAGGATACTTTTGGCAATTTGAAGTCTGACCCTTTTCTTTTCAGAATCAGGCAACATTGCCAATGCGGCTTGCTGGATTTTATCATGCTGAAATCCATAATCACCCTCATCCGCTTTCTCTTTCGATCTGAAATTTTCAAGAATACAGAGCCTTTCCGCAAGTTTGAGCTGCAGATCCAACTCTTCTTCTCCTACATGGACCAGTTCGCTCAAAGTGGACAAAGAAAACGTATTACCAATACAGGAAGCATATTTCAAATTGGTCTGAACTTCCGGTGGAAGCCTGAAAAACAACTCAGTCATCAGATCGATGATATTATCACTGATCTTTACCCGATAGGCTTTTTCAGCGCTATAAGTCCATTCCTGGGTATTGGCGGACAAATAAATTGCCCCGCTTTCATAGAGCGTCAACAAGCATTGACGGATGAAAAATGGATTCCCCAAGGTTTTCCGAGACACGATTTCTGCCAGATCACGAGTTTTTTCCAGGGAAATAGCTAAAGAATCAGAAATCAATTCCTCCACTGAAGATTTTTCCAATGGCTTGATAGCAATCTCACTTATGACTAGTTTATTAGCACTAAGCCGGTCCAGCATCATTTTCAACGGATGAGAGGGAGACACCTCATTTTCCCGATATGCGCTGATGACAAAGAGGTATTTCAATCCGGGATCATCCAGAGTTGTTTCCATCCAGCGTCGGGTGGTGGAGTCGAGCCATTGAAGGTCATCCAGAAAAATACAAAGTGGGTGATCTTTCCTGGCAAATGCCCGGATAAAGCCGTTGAATACCTGATCAAATCTATTACTGGATTCAGTCATGGGCAATTCCGGAACCGCCGGCTGAGGACCTATCAAAAGCTCCAACTCCGGCATCATATCGATGATGATCTGTCCGGAATTTCCTACTGCCTGCAGGGTAATGTTTTTCCAATACTCTCTTTGCTCATCCCCTCGAATCAGGATCTGATCAATCAGATCATTCAATGCCAAAAGAACAGAACTCAGGGGGGGATTCTTTTTGTATTGTTCGAATTTTCCGGAGATAAAAAACCCTCCTTCCAGATCTACATATTTCTGAAATTCACGAACAAAACTTGATTTGCCTACACCGGAATATCCACTGACCAATGCAAGTTCAACTTTCCCGGCTTTCGTTCTTTGAAATGCTTCGTTGAGCAACTCCAATTCTTCTTCTCTGCCATAGAGTTTTGAGGATATCTGGAACTGATCAGAATGATCTTGGCTTCCTAAAATGAACTCTGTAATCTCATTGGTGTCGAGAAGCCTATCCAGGCATTGCTGCAGATCATACAGCAATCCGGCACAACTTTGATATCGGTCTTCGGTGTTCTTTTGGAGTAATTTTAGAACGATCTGCTCAATCATCGGTGGCAGATCCATTCGGAATTTCCTTGGTGAATCTGGCACAAGCGCAAGATGCGCGTGAATCAACTCGATGGGATCATCTATTCTGAAAGGGGTAAATCCAGTCAATAATTCATAAAAAACCGCCCCCATCGAATACAAATCTGTTCGATAGTCAATCGGTCGATTCATCCGACCTGTTTGCTCAGGAGACATGTAATGTAATCCAACTTCAAGGGCTTCAGAGACATTTGAATAATTGGAGTCCCTTCCTTTTTCTATGGCAAAGTCGAACCCCCAAACTTTGATCTGTCTGGTGGCTGTTTCGATAATAATATTGGAGGAGCTTATGCTCTTATGAATGACCTGCTTGCTATGGAGGTACAACACTGCTTTGGTAATCCCGATAGAAATTTTCAAAAAATCGATCAAGCCAAGATTTCCTTTAAGCAGATACTGCGACAAAGTTTCTCCGAGGATTTCTTCGTTGACCAAAACCGGCAAATTGCCCATTCGCTCCATTCCAATCGGTTGGATAATATTGGGATGAGACAATTTTGAAAGGAGCGCAAATTCCTGTTTGAGCTGATTCAAGTCTCTGAATGTGGGATAAGCCGATCTAAATGTCTGAATAGTTACCGGCTTTGTATCGGTGACCCTGTTGGCTTTGTATATTATGTAGCGAGAATTCTCCTTAACCTTATCAAGAATGTTATACCTGGATTCAGACATTTAAAAACAATTTCATTTTAAATAAAAATAATTATATCGATCAAGGCCTTTTACTACTATTTTTTTTGTTTGACGAGGAGAATCGCTTTCTAAAATACAAAACCGATTCAAAAAATTTATAAAGCTTCTGCTAATTATTACTTCCTTATTTAAGCCTGCGGGGTTTCAAAAATATCACAGGGTGGCTTTTTCTTATCGGTTCTTCTAATCTAGCTTACCAGCAGATTCATTTGGCCCAATTGTTCAACTTTTTCTCAATTTCGCTGTTCCCTTCGTATCTTTGCCATCTATGACTTTGAGCACTTTATCCGCTAAAATCGACATCGACGACCTCGATCCAAAAGAATACATTATCATCAAAAACGCCCGGGTCAACAACCTGAAAAGCCTGAGCGTCGCCATTCCCCGAAACAAGTTTGTGGTCATCACAGGACTCTCGGGTTCCGGCAAATCTTCGCTTGCATTCGATACACTTTTTGCCGAAGGCCAAAGAATGTACGTGGAGAGTTTGAGCTCATACGCGCGTCAGTTCCTCGGTAGAATGGAAAAGCCAGACGTCGAATACATCAAAGGCGTAGCGCCTGCAATCGCGATTCAGCAGAAAGTCAACACTAAAAACCCGCGATCAACTGTCGGAACCACGACTGAGATCTACGATTACCTGAAGCTGCTTTTCTCGAGAATCGGAAAAACATACTCGCCGGTTTCCGGCAAAGAAGTAAAACATAACACAGTCACAGACATCGTAGACTATGTTTTGTCTTTCGAAGAAGGTGACAAAGTAATGATCTCCTGTCCGCTCCAAATCGAGCGGGGACGCAAAATCGAGCAGGAACTGGAGCTTTTGCTTCAGAAAGGCTACACCAGAATTCTGATCAACGGGGAAGTGTTTTTTGTAGAGGAATTAATTGGAGAAAAGAAGGTTCCAAAAGGCAAATACGAGATTCTGATCGATCGCGTGACTGTGAGAAAGGATGACGAAGACAATCAATTCAGGATTGCCGACTCTGTGCAGACAGCACTTTACGAAGGTCATGGAGATTGCAAAATCACCGTTCCGGAGAAAGTAACCAAAGATTTTTCGGATCGATTCGAGTTAGATGGAATGAGTTTCGAACTTCCGTCCGTTAATTTTTTCAGTTTCAACAATCCGTTCGGAGCTTGCAAAACCTGCGAAGGTTTCGGCAACGTGATGGGAATCGATCACGATCTCGTAATTCCTGACAAGGAAATGTCGGTTTACGAAGGCGCGATTGCTCCATGGCGAGGTGAGTCAAGCCGCCAATGGCTGGAACCGCTTTTGAAAAAAGGAATCGAATTCGACTTTCCTATTCACCGGTCTTATAATGAACTTACCGAGAAAGAACAGAAGCTAATCTGGACCGGAAACAAGTATTTCCAGGGTTTGAATGCGTTTTTCGAAGATCTGGAAACCAAGACTTACAAGATCCAATATCGGGTAATGCTTTCCAGATTTCGTGGGCGCACGACTTGTCCGGATTGCAAGGGAACTCGCTTGCGCAAAGATGCATCTTACGTCAAAATTAACGGAAAATCAATCACCGATTTGGTGCTGATGCCGATTGAAGAAGCGCTCGATTTCTTCAATAAATTGGATTTGGCAGAGTATGAGGCTAAAGTTGCCAACCGCCTTTTGAAAGAAATCCAAAGCAGATTGGATTATATGGATCAGGTTGGGTTGGGATATCTGACGCTGAATCGACTGACTTCCAGCCTTTCCGGAGGGGAATTTCAACGAATCAAATTGGCAACCTCTCTGGGTTCGGCGCTTGTTGGTTCCATGTATATTTTGGACGAACCCAGCATCGGACTTCACCCACGCGATACCGATCGATTGGTCGGAGTGTTGAAGTCTTTGCGGGATATGGGTAATACCGTGATCGTGGTGGAGCATGAGGAGAAAGTCATGAAAGCTTCCGATCAGATCATCGACATCGGTCCTGATGCCGGCGTGCATGGCGGTGAATTGCTATTCCAGGGCCCAATCGAGGAATTAATCACTTCCGCTAATACCTACACTGCCAAATACCTGCGTGGTGAAGAGAAGATTTTTATCAAAAATGGCAACCGAACCTGGAAGGATTTCATTCTGGTGAAAGGTGCCCGAGAGAATAACCTGAAAAATCTGACGGTGAAATTCCCCCTGAATACATTGACCGTCGTGACCGGAGTATCGGGTTCGGGCAAGTCAACGCTAGTGAAAAAAGTACTTTATCCGGCATTGGGTAAAATGCTCGGGACGGTCATCGACGAAAGCGGAAAATATGACAGGATCGAGGGCGATTACAAATCCATCAGTCAGATTGAATTTGTGGATCAAAACCCGATCGGAAAATCTTCCCGCTCCAATCCGGTCACGTATGTAAAGGCATACGACGCGATTCGGACGCTCTTTTCCGAACTTCCACTTTCGAAGCAAAGAAATTACAAACCGGCATTTTTCTCTTTCAATGTGGACGGAGGTCGCTGCGAAGCTTGCGCCGGAGAAGGAACCACCACAGTGGAAATGCAATTCATGGCGGATATTCATCTGCTCTGCGAATCCTGCAAAGGCAAGCGCTTCAAGAATGAGATTCTCGATGTCAAGTACCGAGACAAAGACATCTCAGAAGTGTTGGATTTGACGATCGACGAAGCGTTGGAATATTTCAAAGGCAAAACCCAAATCATCAATAAGCTTCAGCCACTTCAGGAAGTTGGGCTTGGCTACATCGGCATGGGTCAGTCCAGCAACACTCTTTCCGGAGGAGAAGCTCAGCGAGTGAAGTTGGCCTCTTTCCTGGGAAAAGGCGGAACAAAATCCGGGGATCATATTCTCTTTATTTTTGACGAACCTACCACCGGACTTCACTTCCACGACATCAGCAAGCTGCTTCACTCCATCAATGCGCTCATCGATCAGGGTCACTCGGTGATCATCATCGAGCACAATACCGAGGTGATCAAATCAGCCGATTGGGTGATCGATTTGGGACCCGAGGGAGGACATAAAGGCGGATACCTGACCTTTGCCGGTACTCCTGAGGATATGATGCGAGAAAAGGATAATTATACTGCGAAGTATCTGAGGGAGAGTTTTGTTTAAACGGTTGAGGTTTTCAAAACCTCGAAGGTTTTCTATATTCGACATAGATTTTGGGATCTTAGCTCAGTTGGTTTAGAGCGCTGCTTTGACAGAGCAGAGGTCATGGGTTCGAATCCCTTAGGTCCCACAGAAAATAAGTCTAACTTGCTGAAAAAATGTGAGTTAGGTTTTTTTTTAAGACAAAAAGTTGTGCTATAAAACAAAATGAGCGAAGAAGAAGAATATAAAACAATTGAAATTATGGCTCTTGCTCTTTTTGCGAAGAAAAAAAGTGAAACAAGAGATCAAAGCTTAAGTTTCAAGCTCACTTCTAAACTGGGGGTTTACGATGTGACGATTGAGAAAAATATCAAAGATCTGTGGTGTCTGAAATCCTACAAAAAAATTTCCTAGATTAACTATGAAATAATTTAATTAGAAGCCATAATTCAAAATTAATTACATACTTCCTTAATTGCGTCGTAAGCCTGAGTTATTCCTAATTCTCCAGCTTTGGACAAGTCAAGGCAACCACTTTGCTTATCCTCAAGGCGAATCTTGCATAAGCCTCGATCCAAATAGGCATCTCCCAATTCTGGATTTAATTGGATGGTCTTATTAAAATCTAAAATTGCTCCTCTGTAATCCTCCAAAATGGCTTTAGATCTGCCTCTAAAATAATATGGCCCTGGTTTTTGTGGATCAAATTTAATAGCCAAATTTAATTCTTTGATTGCCGCATTATAGTCTTCAAGTCGAAACCACATAAAACCCTTTTGAAAATGAATTTCGTAGGATTGGCCAAATGAACTGGATGTACTAAAAACTAGAAAGAAAAAAAATGATACTAAAAGAGATTTTTTCATATTATTTTAATAGTTTGTCTTTTTCTAATTTTATCTCCATCAATCAAATCCCAAATGTATCGTCATCGGAACATACATATCTAACAATTCCGTTTCATAAATCTTAAATTCTAAAAAGTTTTTGGGCATCATTTCATCTAAATCTTTATATAAAAGTGAATTTTTATTCCCTATTTCCTCAATTAGTTTCATATATGCTTTATCGTTTTGCAAAGCCTCAGAAATTTGAAAAAAGAAGCGTGAAAGTTCTATAAATAATTTGCCAAGTGTCTCATTTCCTCCTTTAAAATAAATCTTGCTTTCAAGGGTATAAGTCGTGCCTTCAATTTTTTCACTAATATCTCTGTTAAAATAGAAGAACAGTGTTAAAACCTCATCAATGTTGTTATATGGATCAAGTTCAAATATTTGATTTACAGTATTTTGCTGTTCAAACATATGGAAAATTCGATTTGGAAATTCAACAGAATTATTAAATTTTTTAAAGAAACCAAACATATCATTTAAATTTTGGGTGAAACCAAAGCTATCATAATAACCATTATTTAAGAGATGAATAAAAAAATAATTTATAACTAACTGATTATCTGTAATTAGTTTTTTTGGCTCTACCTATTACTTCAAAAACTCCCTTAACCCCATTGCTTTCACTTTTTGAGACAAAGGATATCCCTGATCGATTCTGCAAATCACTACTCCTTCCTCGGCATCGGTATCTTCCATGCTGATCTGAAGACCTTTGGTGATTTTGGGGGAAATGGTGTTTTTGATCTCAATTGCAGTTTTTACTATCCCGTTTTTCACCAGAAGCAAATCACACTCCGCTCCCTGATGTGTCCGATAGAAATAATATTCATAATCTGCTCCGAAGGTGGCGATGATCTGCTCGATCACAAATCCTTCCCAGGAAGCCCCGACTAGCAGCAGATTTTGGAGCGCACTCATAGAATCTACTCCAGTCAGCGAATGCAGCAAGCCGGAATCCCGGATAAATACCTTGGGAGATTTGACTAATCGCTTTTTGATATTATGATGGAAAGGCTGCAGGGTTCTGACCATAAAAGAGCCTTCCAGATATTTCAAATAATTGTTGACAGTTGGCCGGGTGATCCCCAAAGAGCGAGCAAAACTTTCTCCATTCCAGATTCCTCCTTGGGCATTGGCAAGCATGATCCAAAAGCGCTCAACAAGCCTCGGATCAGTGCTCAAGCCGATCAGAGCCAGATCTCTTTCCAGATAGGTTTTGATGAAATTTTGTCTCCAGAGTTGACTCTCCCGATCTGTCTTGGCCAAAAAAGACAGCGGAAAACCTCCTCGAATCCAGAGCTTTTCTTGCTCGGCTTCTTCAATCTCATTCAGAAAAAAAGGAGTCAACTCCAGGTAACCGATTCTTCCTGCGAGCGAATCGGCACTGCTGCGAATCAAATCCGGCGAAGCCGATCCCAACAGAATAAATCTTCCCGGCTCGCGCTGCTCATCGATCAAACTTCTCAACTCAGCGAAGAGCTCTGGCATCAATTGGATTTCATCCAGAATCACCGTTTTATTTGCGTGGGATTTGAGAAAAAGCTCCGCATCCACCAGCTTTGCTCGATCAGATGCTTTTTCCAAATCAAGGTAAAGCGTTTCTTTCTCCAAAATCAGGCTTTTGACGAGCGTAGTTTTTCCCACTTGCCTAGGCCCCAAAAGACCCACAGCAGGGAAAATGGAAAGATATTCCTGAAGTAAGGGGAAAATTTGTCTGTCTTTTACCATGAAAATCGAAGATTTGATTTACGGATTTCATGGTAAATATCTAAAGTTTGTTTCTGAATTCAAAACATTTTACCATGAAAATCGAAGATTTGATTTACGATTTTCATGGTAAAACTTAAATGGATGAAAACAAATTCAATCTGTTTTTTTTGATTAGCCTTCTTTCCAAAACGAGATTCATTATTTAAGACTCTCACTTTTTTCTGATTGGTACTTCTCCAAAAACCAAAACGCGTTAACTTCCCGACCTGGACCAAAAATTACAGATGAAAAAATACCTCCTTCTCACACTTTTAACCCTTTCCACCAGTTTGGCGGTTTGGGCTCAGATCCAAACCCCGGAGCAGTTTCTTGGGTACAAGCCCGGTGATCGATTCACTCCGCATCATCGGATGGTTGATTACTTCGAATACGTGGCTTCCCAAAACCCGAATGTAAAACTTATTCAATACGGGGAAACCAACGAGAAGCGTCCACTGATCATTGCCATCATCGCAAGCCCGGAAAACATGGCTCGAATCGAGCAAATCAGAGAAGACAATCTGAAGCGCGCCGGAATAATGGAAGGCACGCCCTCCACGTCAGTTCCGGTCAACTGGATGTCTTTCAACGTCCACGGAAATGAATCCGTAGGAATGGAAGCAGCGATTTCATCCTTCTACACCCTCGCAAATCCTGCCAATGCAAAATCTCAGGAATGGCTGAAAAATCAGGTCATTATCATGGATCCCTGCATAAATCCTGATGGCCGCGATCGCTATTCCAACTGGTATAACCAGAAAATGAACACGACGCTTCAACCGGATCTGCAATCTGTGGAGCACAATGAGCCATGGCCAGGAGGTCGTGCAAACCATTATTTGTTCGATTTGAATCGGGATTGGGCTTGGCAAGTTCAGGTCGAATCTCAGGCAAGATTGAAAGTCTATCAGAAATGGATGCCTCAGCTTCACCTTGATTTTCACGAGCAGGGAATCGATCAGCCTTTTTACATGGCTCCGGCGGCAGAGCCATTGCATGAGCAGTTGACACCTTTTCAGCATGAATTCCAGGATATTTTTGGAAGAAATACTGCCAAATACTTTGACGAAGCAGGACGATTTTACTTCACTAAAGAGCGATTTGATTTGCTTTATCCATCGTATGGCGACACGTATCCAATGTACAATGGTGCAATTGGGATGACCATCGAGCAAGGTGGGGGAGGAAGAGCAGGACGTGGCGGATACAATTCCGTGGGCGACACGGTGACACTGAGCTATCGAATTGCCGGGCACTACACAGCGGCGATGTCAGCTGCAGAAGTGACCAGCCAAAATTCCCAACGCTTGTTGGAAGAGTTTACAACTTATTTCAAAAACAATACCACCAAGCCAAAAGGCAAGTACAAAAGCTTTGTGATCAAAGGTGACAGCAATCCTGCTCAAGTTGCCAAATTGCTTGAGTTGCTGGACAAAAACGGAATAAAATACGGCAGAGCAGACAACCGCTCTGGACTGAAAGGTTTTGAATATCAATCAGGAACGAATGTTTCTTTCGCAACTACAGATCAGGACATTGTGATCAATGCATTTCAGCCAAAATCTGTCCTGACTCAGGTACTTTTCGAGCCGCATCCAACCCTGAACGATAGCATCACTTATGACATCACGAGCTGGGCTATGCCTTATGCTTATGGCATCAAAGCCTACGCACTGGAAGGTAAGCTCGATGCTTCAGGAGTTTATTCAAAGCCGGTTTTTACAGCAAATCAGGCAGGAAAAACTCCGGTTGCTTATGTATCCGCTTGGCAGGGAACGAGAGATGCAGCATTCCTAGCGGAGTTGTTAAAGGCAGGAATCCGGGTAAAATATCCTGAGTTTTCTTTTGAGATCGAGGGGAAAAAATTCCCGGCAGGAAGTCTGATAATCACCAAAGGAGGCAATGAGTATGTCGCCAATTTTGACGCAAAAGTAACTGCAGCTGCAAACAAACATGGCATTCCGCTACAGACAACACAAAGCGGATATGTGGATAAAGGCAAAGATTTTGGCTCCCCAAATATCAGAGTGATCCAGGCGCCAAAAGTTGCGCTTGTCGGCGGTGCAGGTACGAGTTCGCTTAGCTATGGAGAGATCTGGCATTTCTTCGAAAAGGATCTCAATTATCCGCTTTCCAATCTTGATCTCGCAGATTTGGGCAGACTGGACCTGAGCAAATACACCGTGCTCATCATGCCGGCATCTTTTGGAGGAGCCGTGAATGAAGCCACACAGAAAAAATTGGCAGAATGGGTTCGAGCTGGTGGTAAGCTAATCGCATTCGATAATTCCATCAATTTGTTTGCAAACAAAGAAGGCTTTGCGCTGAAAAACTTTGACACAGATGAGGAGAAAAAGGCAGCCGAAAAAGCCGCCGAAGCTCTGGCCAAAGGCGAGCGAATTGCTCCCTATGTTGACAGTGAGCGATTGGAGATTTCCGGAGGTGTGGCAGGAGCTATCTATGAAGTGAAAATGGATGAGACTCATCCACTTGGATACGGTACCGGCGGTAAATATTACACGCTGAAAAATAACTCCACCCGATTTGCTTTGCTCAGCGGCGGCGTTAATGCCGGGATTATCACAGCCAATAATTCCTATCGGTCAGGCTATATCGGATACAAAATCAAATCACAAATGGCTCAATCTCTTGCTATAGGTCTGGAAAATCAAGGCCGTGGGGAAATCATCTATTTTGTGGATAACCCGATTTTCCGTGGATTCTGGGAGTCAGGAAAATTGGTATTAAGCAACGCCATATTTATGGTTGGGCAGTAATGCGGGATGTCGGTTGACCGATGACCGATGTTGAGTGAAAAAGAGCCGACTGCTGAGATAGTAGTCGGCTCTTTTTTTTGATTTCAAGTTGAACTCTTCTATTTTGTCATCCTGAAACAATAAAAAATGCTTCGATTCTGCCACTTGTGTAATTGGGAGCTGGACCCGCTTTTTTTCCAAAGTTGATTTCATAAATTCTACTCATAATCAATCTTTTAACAAGAAACCCTTTACCATGAAAAACAACCGACGAGACTTTTTACAGAAAATCGGATTGGGAACAGCCGGCCTCGGAATCGCGGCAACTTTTCCCGTTTCTGCTGCCAATGCCTCCACAAATTCCAAAAGTGAAACTGCTGCGGACGACAACCAATATTTACAAATCGGAGATGATATCGCCATAGCCCAAACTTCCTTTGGAAAAGTGCAGGGATATATCTTGAACGGAGTCTATACTTATTTGGGAATTCCCTACGGAGCCGACACTTCGGGGAAAAACCGATTTATGGCTCCACAAAAACCTGCCCCTTGGACAGATATTAAGCCTGCTCTTTGGTGGGGAAATACTGCTCCTCAGATCATGGATAAGCGCTACGCGAGTCCTCATTATTCTTTCGCAGATCACTGGAACTATGATGATGTGAGTGAAGATTGTCTCCGGCTGAATGTCTGGACAAACGGAATCGCCGATGGCAAAAAGCGTCCGGTGATGGTTTGGTTGCATGGAGGAGGATTTACCAATGGAAACGCGATCGAACAAGATGGCTACCACGGTGAAAACTTCAGCAAAAAAGGAGATGTAGTCTTTGTATCCATCAACCATCGCCTCGGACCGATCGGATACACCGATTTCTCAGGAGTGGGTGGGGATAAATACTCTGCATCCGGAAATGCCGGCATGCTGGACATCATCGCTTCTTTGCATTGGGTTCGTGACAACATCGCCAATTTTGGCGGAGATCCTTCCAATGTCACCATCATGGGACAGTCTGGTGGCGGAGCCAAAGTAACCGCGACGATGGCTATGCCTGCGGCAAAAGGATTGGTGCATAAAGGTGTAGCGCTAAGCGGATCAATGCTGAAAGGAATTGACCCGACTTATTCCAAAAAACTGGGAGAATATGTGATGAAAGAAGCAGGCCTTACTCCTGCGACTCTGGACAAAATCCAGGAAATCAGCTGGAGAGAATATCTTGACATCGCCAATCGAGCCGCTGAGAAGATGAGAACCGAAAGCACAGGCAGCAGCCGTACAGGCTTTGCTCCGGTTGCGGATGGGGTTCATTTGCCTGCAGGTGAGTTTTTCTCCGATCCATCTGGAGTTGAGGCAAATATCCCCTTGATGATTTGCACGACTTTCCATGAGTGGAATCCAACCCGAACAAGCCCTGAGCTGGATTCGATTGATCTTGCAGGAGTTGTGGAAAAGCTAAAACCAAGATTTGGTGCTGACACGGAGAAAATCGTAAATGCCTATCAGGCCAACTTCCCGCAAATGAAACCTTCGGAAATTTGGGCTTTGGTAGCCTCCAACAGACAAAATGCAATCAAAGCTGCCAATGCGAAAGCTGGTCAAAAGGCCCCGGTTTACCTCGCATGGTTTGGCTGGGAACCTCAGCTTTACAATGGAAGAATGAAAGCTTTCCATTGCATAGATATTTGCTTTTGGTTTGACAATACAGACAGAATGTACACGCATACCGGAGGCGGAAGCCGTCCGAGAAAGTTGGCGGAGAAAATGTCTTCCTCGCTTTTGGCATTCATGAAGACCGGAGATCCAAACTCAGGAGCTCTTCCAAAATGGCCGGTTTATTCTCCTTCGAAAGGGGAAACGATGGTTTTGAACGATACTTCTGAACTGAAAAATGACCCTGATAAAATGGGAAGGGAGACTTTGCCTATAGCATAATCGGCCATTTCAAATTCATAGCACTTACTCAAGGGACTTGGAAAAATCGCTAAGATTTAGCTTTTTGAATCCAAGTCCCTTTTTGATGTCCATGAAAAAAAATAAAACCCTCGTAATTATTGCCATCGGTTTTCTGGTTGGAATCATTGGATATTGGAAGATAGACTTTTCAGATGACCGTGCACTCTACAATACTGCCTTTAAAATAATGGGGCCGGGTGCTTTTATCGGAGCGATTATTTCCGCCTTTTACAGGAAAAAGAGCCCGTTTTTGAATACCTTGATGATCAGTTTGGGAGTTCTGCTTGGAATGCTTTCCCGGATTTTTTGGGATATTCTTCAAGATCCAAGTTCCCACAATCTTTTTCCATTTGAACTAATGATCGGTCTTGCGATTGTTGTCCCAGCAGCATTTTTGGGAGCTTTCCTGATCTATTCTGTTTTTTGGATCGCGGGTGAAAAACTGACAAGGGACAACCCTTAGAAAGTACCCTCTCAAAAACTAGGGATCCTTTATCCTGAGGAAAAGGGGATTATTGGTCCTTTTGCCATAAATTACGCCCTCTTAAAAATTTGAAATGACTGACTTTAGAAACTATAAAGTTCCTTACGAACTTTCGCTGGAATACTCCAAATCTGTGGCTTACTTCTCAATGGAGTTTGCTGTCCATCAACCCCTCAAAATCTACAGTGGAGGACTTGGTTTTTTGTCAGGCTCTCACTTGCGAAGTGCATTTGAACTCAAGCAAAACCTGATCGGTATAGGGATTTTGTGGAAGTATGGGTATTATGACCAAGGCAGAAATCAGGATCAAACACTGCATCCTGAGTGGTACGAAAAGACCTACAGCTTCCTGGAAGACACCGGTATCAAGTATCAGATCACAGTTCACGGAAATCCTGTTTGGGTAAAGGCCTGGTACCTTCCTCCAAGTACTTTTCAAACTGCACCGCTTTTCCTGCTTAGTACTGACCTGCCTGAAAATGACTACCTGAGTCAGACTATCACCCATCGTTTGTACGATTCCGACACAGCTGCCAAGATTGCCCAGTTTATTTTGCTTGGAATCGGTGGTGCCAAATTGGTAGACGAGCTCAACTTTAATCCTGAGGTCTATCACCTGAATGAAGCCCATGGAGTGAGCAGTGTATTCTATTTATTGAAGAAATTCGGAAGCAAAGAAGAAGTCCAAAAGCGACTTGTCTTTACTACTCATACTCCGGAAGAAGCCGGAAATGAAAAGCACGATATCTACCTCTGCGAAACCATGAGCTATTTCAATGGCGTTCCGCTGAGCGAGGTTCGTGAACTCACCCAAATGGAAGGAGATCGGTTTAACCATAGTTTGGCAGCGCTTCGATTTGCACATAAAGCGAACGGAGTGAGCAAGCTTCATGGAAATGTGAGCCGAAAAATGTGGGGAAATTATCCCAACATTCCTGAAATCACCTCCATCACCAACGCTCAAAACTGGCGCTATTGGGCGGACAAGCAATTGTACCGTTTTATGGAAGAGGGAAATCCAGCGGCATTTGAAGATCGAAAACACTATTTAAAAAAACGTGCTTTTGAAATAGTAGCAGACCAAACCGGTAAACTTTTCGATCCGGATGTCTTGACGATCGTCTGGGCAAGAAGATTTGCAGGTTATAAAAGAGCAGAACTGATCACTCGAGATATTAAGCGATTTGAAGCCTTGATGGCTAATAAAGATCGTCCCGTGCAGATCATCTGGGCTGGAAAACCATACCCTTCAGACTATGGTGCTCTCAGTGATTTCAATCATTTGGTTCATTTGAGCAAGCATTTCAAGAACATGGCTGTGTGTACAGGCTACGAATTGGCATTGAGTAAGCGTCTGAAGCAAGCATCCGACATCTGGCTAAACAATCCTCGAGTGCCAAGAGAAGCAAGCGGAACCAGCGGAATGTCTGCCTCTATGAATGGCGCTGTGAACTTCTCCACCTTTGATGGTTGGATTTGTGAATTTGCCAGACATGGTGAAAACAGCTTCATTGTCCCAACTGCGGATTATCATGAAATGAATGTCCAGCAGCAGGATCAATACGATACAGACCATATTTATGACATTCTGGAAAACCAGATCCTACCAATGTATTACGGGGAAAAAGAGACCTGGAGAACAGTTGTTCAAACAGGAATGCGGGATGTGAGGTATGAGTTTGAAAGTAATCGAATGGCTGCTGAATATTACGAATTGATGTACAAATCACTCTAAAAACGAGTAAACTGGTTCAGGCTAATTTCAGAATCATTAGCCTGAACCTTTCTTTTTAAGTCTTTTTTGAATTTCCGGTCAGGTCCCTTTTTTCCACATTTTTAAATCAACCCCCATGAAAATTCTATTTAAGAGAATTGGGAGACTCCTCTCATTATCCTTCTTGGTTCTCCTTTTATTTTCCTTCCAAATCTCAGCTCAGCAAAAAAATGAGGCAGATTTGATCCTCTACAACGGAATAATTTTCACCGCAGACTTGGCAAATCCTTACGTGGAAGCTTTGGCAATCAAGGATGGGAAAATTATGAGCATCGGCTTGCTGTCTGAGGTAGAAAAAATGGCCGGACCGCAAACCGGCAGAATCGACTTGAAAGGAAATCTGGTAATCCCCGGAATCAACGATGCTCATTTTCACCTTTCCCCTATTCCGGAAGGAAACCATTTGAACCTTACTCCACAAGAACCAACCTGGGAGGAAGTAATTGATCGAACCAAAGAAGCTGTCAAAAAATCAGTTGCTGGAACCTGGATTTTTGGAAGTATTGGGGAAAAAGTACTGCTCAATCCTCAGGCAAATCGATCTTTTCTCGACAGTATTTCTCCTGATAATCCCCTGCTGCTGACAGCATATTTTGGGCATGGATACATTATGAACTCAAAAGCCATGACCGATTTGGGTATTACTGATGAGGAATCAGATCCTTTGGGCGGATACTATGAGCGTGTAGATGGCACATCAAACCTCAATGGCAGATTTTATGAATATGCTGATTGGAACGTCGCAAGAAAACTGGGACAGCGAGTTGCGGAAGAAGTTGCGATAAAACAGTACCAAGAATTCGGAGAAATGGCTCTTGGATTTGGGATCACTTCCATTCAAAATCTATCCATGGTTCGAGTTGGAGAGTTTATTCGTGCCTGGTCCAAATCCGGAATTCCGATCCGAATGCGGGCAATCCGATTCCCGATGACGACCCAAAATGTACGCCTTTTCGACGAAGATCGGGAAATTCCTGAGAGGCCTTATCCTGAACTTCCGATTCGGGTATCCGGTACCAAATGGATTTTGGATGGAACTCCGATTGAGCGAGGTGCGGCGGTCAGGACATCTTATCAAGACTCTCCCGGCAACTTTGGCCGGTTGAATTTTGAAGAATCAGAAATTGAAGCAATCGTCCTTGAATGCCTGGAGTGGAAGGATCAATTGCTCGTTCATAGTACGGGAGACAAAACCAGTGAAGTAGTATTCGAAGCGATGAGAAAAGCAGGCCCAACAGTCAATTGGCCAGAAAAACGAGTACGAATAGAGCACGGAGACCGGATTTTAGAAGATCTGATTCCTGAAGCCAAAGAATTGGGTGTGGTAGTTGTTCAAAATCCAACACACTTTACGCTGGTGGAAACGCTAATCACCCGGCATGGAATCGATTCCAATTTTGTGCCTATGAAAACCCTGCTTGAAAATGGGATTCCACTGGCTCTGGGATCGGATGGACCTATCAACCCCTATCTGAATATCATGCTGGCGGCGATTCATCCTATCAATCCAAGTGAGGCAATCACACGGGAGCAAGCAGTTCGAGCTTACACATTCGGATCTGCTTTTGCGGAATTTCAGGAAAAAGAAAAGGGAACCCTTACAGTGGGAAAATTTGCGGATTTGGCCGTATTATCTCAGAATATCTTCCTGATTCCAATGGAAGCACTTCCAGGCACAACGAGCATTTTGACTATGATCAATGGGAAAGTTGTTTTTGATTCTAAAGTTCTTTCAAGATCAAACTAAAATCGGTTTGCTAACCGGAAGGATTTTTCAAAACCGGCTCTGATTTGATTAAATGGCCACAAAACAAAAAAGTGAGGTTTTGCCATCCTCACTTTTTTTGAAATTAATTGGGGAATTAAATCAACCTTTCTCTACCAGAACCAGTCCAAAATTGACTGTGATGGAATTTTTCACCTTGACAGTTCCAAGAAACTTCACAGGTGCTTCTAGTCCAAACTCAGAAAAATAAAGAGTTTGTTGTCCTCTTAAATGTGTCTCGCCTCCATTGCGATTCAACATGAAACAAGAAATAGGATATCTTTTTGTAACACCTGCCAGGGTGATTTCAACTTGCCCATCAAGTTGTTCTTCTTCATTGCTGGTAGAGTGCTTTTTTAATTGAATGAATCTCACTTTGATTTCAGGATGCTCATCTGCAAGGACAGTTTCCTGAAAATCCTTAGTCATGATGTTGTTGTAGCAATCAAAGTTTTTGGATAGGATCACGACTTCTCCACTCCACTCAGTTACTTTTTTGTCCGGGTAAAAGACGGAGATCAGCTGATCCTCCCCCGCATATCTCAAAGAATTACATTGAAATTTATTCACGTTGGTGCTACCAACTACTTCTACGACGCTTTCCTGAGATACTTTCCAGAGAGTTGTGTTAGATTTTTCGGCAGGTGCTGCGAGTATCAGTGCTCCAATACTCAGCCAAAGTGTATTAAAAATGTTCATGGCGTATAATTGGATAAAATGTGCAGGATCGAAATCGATCCTGCACAAATTTAATTGTTCTGTTAATTAGAAGCTAATTGCTGCTTCGATATTGAATCCGTGGAACTCGCCACCATTCAATTTATTAGTCTCTGCGAATCCGGATTTGTATTGTTGATCCATATACTCCATTTTCACAATGATGTTGTTTGTCATGAACCAGCCACCACCAATATTCATTCTTGTGATGTTGATTTCCTCTGTGTCAGAAGCCTTATTTTTTCCTGAAACATCGTTATATCTTCCTCCAATGTAGAACTGCTCTTTGCTACCGAATCTGTAAAGAAGCTCAGCTGCAAGTTGAGTGAATTGGCCATCACCTTCTTCCTCAGAGTTGGAAACACTTTCCAATACACCGAAGAATTCTAAGCCTCTGAACTTCACAAATGGGTTCAATTGAAGGGCGGTCATTTGTTTGAAAGCTGGATTGAATCTGCCTTCAAAGTCATTTTTAACAGCAGGAGCTGGTTGAGCCATTACATTGTAGTATCTCGCTCCTGCTCTGTCACCACCGTAAAGGGAAGTTCCGGTTGAAGTTCCGTTGTTTACATATCCGGAACCTGTAATTCTCAATCGAAGGTTATCACTTACCTGCTTATCGTATCCTAATTTACCATAGACAGAAAGCTTATTATCTGTTTGGTCATTTACAATTACGCTTTGATTCAGTTTACCATTAGTAACACCGAACACTCCAAGCAAGCCACTTTTCTGAACAGTTACTTCTCCGAATGCTTCAGTGGTAAATGCATCCATGATGAAGTTTTCAATGAATGGGTTGAAGATTGTTCTTGCGTTGTCTGATCTTCTGAAGTGAGTATCACCGTAGTTGAACTCATCCAAACCTACTGTAAATGTGGTGTAGTTCATGACTCCGTCAAGGAAACCCTCTTTGATAAAATCAAGTCGGTCGATCTGTAAGTGACCACCTTTTACCCAAGACTCATTATGGTGTCTTGAAGAAAGGTAAGTTCTCAAGTGTAATCTCACCCCATCAGCCAGTTGAGTGTTGATGTTCAAGTTTGCAGAAGGCAAGTTGATATTGGATCCCAAATCAACCAGGTTATCAAGTGCATTGGAGTGACTGATTGATTGGAACTGCAAGGCGAAGTCACCTCCTACAAATACCCGAACTTTATCGAAACTGCCTTTAGGCTCTTTTTTCGTTTCGAATACATTCAGACCGTTCTTATTGTTTTCTCTGAAATACTGGAGATCAGATTTTTCGTCTTCCTGAGCGAAAGCCGCTCCGGTGGATAAAGATGCGACTAATAGTGCGCACACATTGAACCAGGTAAAGTGCTTTTTCATAGCTTAAAGATTTAAGGGATTAATTTTTCTTAGTAAAATTGGTTTTGAAAGAAAGTTTAAGGTCGTCTCCTGTTTTGATGGTATTGAATACAGCAGAAGGAGGGCTTACTTTAAATTGGGTGAATTTGATTGGATGGGTTCCGGTAAAAGTCACTGTGGATCCGCTTACACTATAAGTAACTGTCATAGGAACAATTTGGGTATCACCGGCGATAGTGAGCTTTCCTTTTGCTTTGATGGTATTCCCGGTAATTCCGGAAAATTCTGTCATCTCAAATTTGATGTTCGGATTCTTAGGTTCGAGCAATGCTTTGTAAGCATTATCGTCCATACTGGATTTTCCGCTTTTCAGACTCTTCACCGGAAAAGAAAGTGTGAGTGAGGTGACTTTGGTAAGTTTTCCGTTTTCCAACAGCATGTTTGCCATTCCGGTAATCCCATCAGTCGCTACCATATCCCAATCGTGAATAGTGGATGTGCCTGAGACTTTGAGTTCTTGTGCCCCTGATACTGCGAAAGTTTGTTGAGCATGTGTCCCAAAACTAACTAGTACAGTTAATCCTAAGAGACATAGAGTCCGAGAAATTATTGATCTGTTCATTTTTACTTAAAGGGTTAATTTTTGTCTTTATGACAGATCAAAAGTAAGTCCCGATTAATGAGTATTTCCTGACATGAGTTTTCAGAAAAGATGATTAAAGTCACCAAATCACAGCCCACCAACACTTACATTGCAAGAATTCAAAATACTTAAAGCTGAATGCTATTTCTAGAATTTAGCCGATTTATTGATTGATATTCAGTCGTTTACCTTGTTCTTCATTTTTACAGGATTCCTGATAACACACCTTCATATATCCCTTCTAGGAAGGAAAACGAATCCAAAAACCCCTAATCCTATGGAAATCATCAGAATCCATAATTCAGAAGTTTCCTTTTCCCATGAAATGGTGGAGCGAAAAGGCATTGGTCATCCAGATACCATTTGTGATTGCATTGCAGAGGCTGTTTCCGTAGCTCTGTCCAAGTATTATTTACAGGAGTTTGGCAGCATTTTTCATTATAATGTTGACAAGGCTTTGCTGGTGGGTGGTAATTCTCAGCCTGCATTCAAGGGTGGAAAAGTACTGCAGCCAATAGAACTATATATTGCCGGAAGAGCCACTACCCGCTTCCAGGACCAGATTATTCCAGTTGGAGAAATCGCAATTACCACGGCAAAAAACTGGCTGAGAAAAAATCTCCGCTTTTTAGATGTCGAAAATCATATCAAAATCATTCCTAAAATCAGAAGCGGAAGCAATGATTTAGTAGAGCTTTTCCAGCGATTCGGGGAAGGTCAGATTCCTCTTGCAAACGATACATCTTTTGGTGTGGGATTTTATCCATTCAGCTTTCTGGAGGAAAAAGTCCTTCAAATTGAAAAATTGCTAAACTCAAAAACTACCAAAAACTTATTCCCATTTATCGGAGAAGACATCAAAATAATGGGTGTGAAGGTCTCCGAACAACTCCAGATTACAATTGCGATCGCGATGGTTGATCAATTCATTACCCATATAGAGGATTATAAGTCCAAAATCAACCAGGTAAAAAACTACATCCAATCAACTTTGAGTTTATCCGAGGCAATTATTGACATAAACGTAGCCGATAACTATGCAAATGAAAGTGTTTACCTAACCGTAACCGGCACAAGCGCCGAAAGTGGAGATGACGGCCAAGTGGGAAGAGGAAACAGAATCAATGGACTGATCACACCTTACAGACCGATGAGTCTGGAAGCTACAGCTGGGAAAAACCCCATCAGCCATGTCGGCAAAATTTACAATTTGTTTGCCTTTGAGTTATGCAAAGCCATTTACGAAATGGGTTTTGCAGATGAGGCGAGCGTTTTCATTGTTTCTCAAATTGGAAAACCAATCACGAAGCCTCAATTATTAGACATTCGCGTAAAAAACCAACTGGTTCCTGACAAGCTTATTCAAGATTTGGCGAGCCAAAAACTGAATGAAATAACTTCCCTCTGGAAGAAAATCATCGAGTCTGAAACACCCTTTGAGCCTTACACCTAACTTCCATTAAACCCAACCATGCCATGGATTCTCACTTTTTGCTTCCATTTGAAAAACTAGGAATAGCAAATGTGCCACTTGTGGGAGGCAAAAATGCTTCCCTTGGGGAGATGTTTAGCAAACTCACCCCACTGGGAATTCGAATTCCGGACGGATTTGCTGTCACTGCCGATGGATTCCGATTTTTTATAAAAGAGAATAATCTGGGTTCTCAGATTCAGGGAGCTTTGAAAGAGCTCAACCAAACAGATTTTTCAAATCTTCAGGCAATTTCGAAGAAAATCAAAACCATGGTTTTAGCAGGAAAAATGCCGGAAAGCCTGAGAGAGGAAATTCTGAATTCCTATAGAAACCTATGTACAAAGCAAGGAGGAGAAATTGAATTGGCTGTCCGCAGCAGCGCCACGGCAGAAGATCTCCCGGGGGCAAGTTTCGCAGGATTGCATGAATCTTTTCTCAACATCAGAGGAGAAGAAGCCCTTTTGAAAGCCGTCCAATCTTGCTTTGCCTCTCTTTATAACGGACGTGCGATTAAATATCGGATCGATAAAGGTTTCGACAAGATAGAAGTTGCCCTTTCCGTAGGTGTTCAATTAATGGTTCGGGCTGATCTTTCCAGCAGCGGAGTTTGTTTTACTATAGAGCCGGAATCAGGTTTTCAGAATGTGATTCTCATTACAGGATGCTGGGGTCTTGGTGAAAACATCGTCCAAGGCGCCGTCATTCCCGATGAATTCCATGTGTTCAAACCTGCTTTGGAACAAAAGAAAAGAGCAATCATCTCGAAGAAATCCGGTTCCAAAACCAAAACAATGATCTATGCAGTCGGCGGTGGGGTATTGAATACTGAAACTCCTCTGGAAAAGCAGAAGCAACTCGTATTGAACGATCAAGAGGTGGAAACAATCGCAACTTGGGCATTGGCAATCGAGAAACACTATGGAATGCCCATGGATATCGAATGGGCAAAAGATGGACATTCAAATGAATTATTTATCGTCCAAGCACGACCGGAAACTGTCCATGCCGGACGAGATCCATTTCTTGTAAAAGAATTTATCCTGGAGGAATCAGGCAAAAAACTTCTCAGCGGAAATGCTGTTGGTTCCGGAATAGCTGTGGGTCGGGCAAGAATTCTTCATTCTCCGGCCGAGGCATCCAAACTTCAGGAAGGTGAAGTGCTGGTCACCGAAATCACCAATCCGGATTGGGATCCAATCATGAAAAAAGCTGCTGCAATCATTACCAACAAAGGTGGCCGAACAAGTCATGCCGCAATCGTGGCCCGGGAGATAGGAGCTTTGGCGATCGTAGGAGCCGATGACGCAACTACTATCCTGAAAGATGGCGACATGATCACCCTGGATAATTCCCAGGGGAAAACAGGCTGGGTTTATTCAGGAGCAATAAAATGGAAAACGCAAGAGCATGATTTTCGAGGTCAAAAAATGCCAAAAACGAAACCTATGTTTATTTTGGCTGATCCGGAAAAAGCATACACGTTATCCTTCTACCCAAATCAGGGAGTCGGCCTGATGCGAATGGAATTTGTGATCAACAGCAGCATCCGCATTCACCCGATGGCGTTGGTCCACTTCGATTCACTTACAGATTTGGCGGTAAAAAAGGAGATTGAGGAACTTTGCTACGGATACTCGGATAAGAAAGAATATTTCATCGACAAGCTTTCGCAGGCAATCGGGACTATTGCTGCTTCATTTTCTCCAAAAGAAGTCATCGTCCGAATGAGTGATTTCAAAACCAATGAATATGCAAATCTGATCGGGGGAACTCAATTTGAAGAAGAAGAAGCAAATCCGATGATTGGCTTCCGAGGAGCTTCGAGATATTACAATGACCGCTACCGGGATGGATTTCACCTCGAATGCGAGGCCATCAAGCGTGTCCGAAATGAAATGGGTCTCAACAATTTGAAACTCATGATTCCATTTTGTCGGACCGTGGAAGAAGGGAAAAAAGTAATCGAACTTCTGGAATCATACGGCCTGAAGCAGGGTGAAAATGTCCTGGAAATATATGTCATGGCTGAAGTCCCATCCAACGTCATTCTTGCAGAAGACTTTGCAGAAGTTTTTGATGGATTCTCAATTGGCTCAAATGACCTGACCCAACTCACACTTGGAGTTGACCGGGATTCGGAAAGTCTCGCTGAGCTTTTTGATGAAAATAACCCTGCGGTGAAATGGTTGATTTCCAGAGTAATCAAAGTTGCGAAAGAGAAAGGCAAAAAAATCGGCCTTTGTGGTCAAGCTCCAAGCGATAATCCAGAATACGCAAAATTCCTGATCGGTCAGGGGATTGACAGTATCTCTTTTAATTCCGATGCCTTGGTTAAAGGAATTGAGAATATGATTTTGGCAGAATCTGAACTCTAAATACTTATCTGTTTTACTTGGGGAATTACGGATTTTGAATCATTTCATTTCCCCAGAAAAAAGACTGTTCCGTTTGCCGGACAGTCCATTTACAATCTGATAAGCCTGCTTTTGAAGTTTTCTTCCTTATCTTTTTGGCATGATCGCCAAAACCTCGCGGGTTATCGGCAGAATGAAACCTCTATGAAATTTCAAAATCTCACCCTTACAGCTTTTTGCTCAATTCTATTCACTCCGCTTTTTTCGCAGGAAATCATGCCTCCGACAATTCCATGGAGTGGCAAAAGTTTGGAATTGATTGTGGATAACTCCAACAAATGGGTTACTCCGGCAGAAGCCAGCGGGCTCACAGAATCACCGGATTACGCCACCACCATGAAATGGCTTGAAGAATTGAGCCAGGCTTCATCTTACGTCTCGATCGCCAGAATCGGAACAAGCGAGCAAGGCAGACTCATCCAATTGGTGATAGCTTCAAAAGATCAGGACTTTTCTGCGGAGGAGTTATCCACATCCAAAAAGCCTCTCATTTTGATTCAGGCTGGGATTCATGCTGGGGAAATAGATGGAAAAGATGCCGGAATGATGCTTTTGCGAGACATTGCTTTTGGAAATAAAACCGAGCTCCTGGATCGCGCAAACTTGCTTTTTGTCCCGATTCTGAATGTGGACGGTCATGAAAGAAGCAGCGAGTTTGGACGTGTAAATCAGCGTGGCCCAAAAGTGATGGGTTGGCGCACCAATGCTCAAAACCTAAACCTCAACCGGGATTATACCAAAATGGAAACTGCCGGGATTCAGTCTATTATCAAAGTGATCAACGCATACGATCCCGACTTTTACATTGACATTCATGTGACGGATGGGGCCGATTATCAATATGACATCACCTACGATTTTGTGGCTCCGGGAGGATATTCACCCGGGATCTTTGATTGGATGAAAACCTATTTCAAACCCGAAATCAATCAAGCACTAAGTTCAAATGGTCACATCCCCGGACCGCTCTTGTTTGCCGCCAATGACAGAGATTTTACCGAGGGAAATATTGCTTTTTCATTTAGTCCGCGCTTCTCCAATTCCTACGGTGATATTCGACATTTACCTACGATTCTGATCGAAAATCATTCTCTTAAACCATTCCAGCAGCGGGTTTTGGGAACCTATATCTTCCTTGAGCAAAGTATAATCTCCGTTTCAAGTCATTTCGAAGAACTCCAAAAAGCAATTGCTTCCGACAAAACTCAACCCAAAAATGAGATCCCTGTACGATTTGGTTTCAATGAAAATCCGGCTGATTCGATGGTATTTTTGGGAATTGAATCAGAAATAGTAAAGTCCTCCATTACCGGCGCGGAGTATGTAGTTTGGAAAGGGAATCCCATCAATCAAACCATTCCGAACATCCTGATGGATAGACCTGTGGCGATTGTGAAACTGCCAAAAGCCTATTGGATTCCGGCGGAATGGCCTCAAGTCATCGAAAAAATCAGGGCACACGGAATCAAATTCGAAGTGCTCAAAGAATCCAGAGAACTAAGCGTAGAACAAGATTTCATCACGACTTATAAACTGAGCAATCAACCTTCGGAAGGGCGAATTCGCTTTCAAGAATTCAAAACCGAACCCATTCAACGAGAAGTTTCCTATCAGCCGGGTTCGATCAAAATCTTGGCTGATCAGCCTTTGGGAGAACTCTTGGCCATTTTGATGGAGCCGGAATCTGTCGATAGCTTTTTCCAATGGGGATATTTCAATTCTATTCTTTCGCAGACAGAATACATGGAAACTTACATCATGGAGCCCTTGATCGCCAAAATGCTGACAGAAGATCCAGCACTGAAAACTCAATTTGAGGAAAAGCTGAAAGCCGAACCGGAATTTGCAAAGTCGCCAAGAAGCATTTACCGCTGGTTTTATGAAAAAACTCCCTATTTCGACCAACAATGGAAAGTGATCCCTGTAGGGAAAGAAAGGTAGAATTGATTTAAAGCAGGGGAAGAAAAAATTGTATCATGAGAATTGAGCATCTGGCAATTTGGGTTCAGGACTTGGAGAAAATGAAAGCATTTTATTCACATTTCTTCAATATGAAGTCCAGCGAAATCTACATCAATGAGAAGAAAGGCTTTTCTTCCTACTTCCTTTCCTTCGAAAGCGGCTCAAGACTCGAACTAATGCACCGGGCGGACATAGTTGAATCCGAGATAAACAGAAGTCTTTTGATGGGATTCAATCATCTGGCGATTTCGGTAGGCAGTAAGGAAAAAGTCGATGAACTGACCAATTTTTTCAGGGAAAAGGGAATTCAAATTGTGGGAGAACCTCGGACAACAGGAGATGGATATTATGAAAGTGTCATCGCAGATCCGGAGGGAAATCTCATCGAAATCACGATCTGAAAGAAAAAGATCATTCAGCCAAAATGACTTCCATTAATGGTTTCCTGTTTCCCGGAAACATTTCAGTAGTGAAAATCTAAAGTTCGGGTCCTCCATCTGCTGCTTCAGTTAGATTCAATTTTTTGATTCCTCTACTTCCTTCAATTTTGGTTCAAATACGAATCGAAATGAAAATCCGAGTGACAATCCTGCTTTACTTTTTCCTGCTTCAGACTTTTGCAATAGCACAGTCAAAAGTGTCAGGCAAAGTTTTGGACCAGAAAGGAATAACACTTCCCGGAGTAAATATTTTTATCAAAGGTACCTACGATGGTGCAACTTCCGATCAGTCTGGAAATTACTCCTTTGAGACTACAGAAATTGGCGATCAAATCCTGGTTTTTAAATTAATGGGATTTAAGACTCAGGAACTTGCTCTTAATTCTTCGCTAAATTCCCAGGATTTGGCGCCAGTTCGCCTGATCGAAGAAATCACCGAAATGAATGCAGTCACCATCTCTGCAGGTGCGATGGAAGCTTCCGATGAGAAAAAGGCCGTAATCCTGCGCCCCTTGGATATAGTCACTACTCCGAGTGCGATGGGAGATATTATGGGAGCTTTCCAGACTCTTCCCGGTACAAGTACTGTTGGAAACGACGGGCGACTGTTCGTTCGAGGGGGAGATGCTTCTGAAGTGGGGATTTACATTGACGGAATGAGGGTAGGAAATGCCTATGGAACAACTGCGGGAAACGTCCCGACCCGCACCAGATTTAATCCCAATCTTTTCAAGGGAACTTTCTTCAGTACCGGGGGATATTCAGCCGAATACGGACAAGCACTTTCATCGGCGCTGGCCTTGAACACAAAAGATCTCTCGCTTCGCAGTCAGGGAGATTTGAGCCTAATGTCAGTCGGTGGCGGATATTCCCATACACTGGCGAATGAAAAGCATAGTCTCACAGTGTCTGCAAATGTCTTTGATTTAACGCCCTATCAAGAAATTGTAAAACAAGATTTTGACTGGGAAAGAGCTCCTTTTAGCTATGATTTTGAGTTGGCAGGTCAACAAAAACTTAAAAAAGGAGGATTGTTGAAAGTGCTCGCCAGAACCGAAACTGGAGGAATGCAACTTTGGCAACCGCTACCCGGATCTGACGACCGAGGAATTTTGATCAATCTAAAAAACAGCTATACCTATGCTCAGACAAATTGGAGAAAGGCATTCGAAAATGGCTGGGCTTTATTTGGAGGGATTTCTTACTCCCACAATTTTGATGATGTCGCCTATGATAGTCTTCAACTGGAGCGAAGAAATGATCTGATTCATCTCAAAGGAACGGCGATTAAGGATTTTTCAGATCGAATTTCGATGAAAACCGGAATTGAATATTTCACTCATACTTATGAAGAAACTCTTATTAGAGAGGATCTCAGCAGAGATTTTGAAGAAAAGGAAATCTACTTCTTCTCAGAGTGGGACTGGTATCTCAGCAGGAAGTTTGTCTTGAGAGGAGGCCTAAGAGCCGGAGCAAGCAAACTCGCAGAAGAAGAATGGCTGGACCCGAGAATATCCCTGGCTTTCAAGTTATCTGAGTTTGGACAGTTTTCTTTGGCCGGTGGAAAATTTCATCAATTGCCTGTGGATAACTTCCGGGTTTTGAATAGAAATCTGGGAAATTCAGAATCTAATCATCTGATATTAAATTATTTGTACCAAAAGGAAGGAATCACTTTTCGTGCAGAGGCTTTTTATAAATCCTACGACGACCTGGTGACCTTTGAAAGTTATCCACAAAATCCAATCAATCTCAAAAACCTGGGATCCGGCTTTGCAAAAGGGTTTGATTTGTTCCTCAGGGATCGGGAAACGTTCAAGAATACTGACTATTGGATCACATACAGCTTTGTGGACAGTGAGCGAAAATACAATCAGTTTACAAGCAGAGTTCAGCCTGATTTTGCCCCGAGACATAATTTTTCTGTGGTGGCAAAACACTTTATAGTAAACCTGAAATCACAGCTTGGTGCCTCATTCTCTTTCAATGATGGCTATACCTACACGGACCCAAATAGTCCGGGGGAAATGAATTCCAAAACAAAAAGCTTTCAGAGTCTGAGCATTAGCTGGTCTTACCTTCCAAAACCCAACCTGATAATTCATCTGGCGGTCAGCAATGCTCTTGGCCGGGACAATGTGTTTGGGTATTCCTATGCCACAAAACCCAATGAAGCGGGAGTGTATGAATCAATCCCTCAAGGACAAGTTGCCCCTCGCTTTCTATTTCTGGGAGTATTCCTGACTCTTTCAAAAGACAAAAACGCAAATCAATTAAACAATCTCTAAAGAAAACATGAAAAAGTACATCTTAACTCTCGCTTTAGGACTTATGTGGATAACTTTTGCAAATGCAACTGATCCCGCTTATGTGAAGGCAATTCAAAAGCAAATCGGAGGAATGAAAACAATCAAAAACGCGGAAGAATCTCAAGCTGTTTCCAATGGATTCCTGCGAATTGCCGAAGCAAATACTTCTGAATGGCTTCCGATTTATTACGCAGCTTTGACTCAGACTACTGCCGCTTTCCGATTTGATGTGAACAAAGATCAATACTTTGATCAGGCTCTCGAACTTGTAAAAAAAGCAGATCAAGTTGCGCCGGGAAACTCGGAAATCGCAGCGCTTCATGGATATATTCTGATGGGAAAAATAAGCCTGGATCCGGCAAATCGGGGACAAAGTCTCAGTCCGGAAGCAATGCAGCTCTTTGGCAAGGCAATCAGTCTGGATCGTGAAAACCCAAGAGCCGTGACGCTAATGTCTCAAATGGAACTTGGAATGGCTCAGTTTTTCGGTCAGGGTCCTGAGAAGGCCTGCGGTATGGCAAGAATGGGACTGGAGCTTTTTGAAAAAGAAGAGGTAAAAGTGGACGAAAGCTACATTTTGCCAACTTGGGGTAAAATGAATGCTGAGCAAGTGGCTGGAGCTTGCAAATAAATCAATATTTGAAAACTAAACCACCAAAAAGTCCTTCAAGTGATTCCTTGAAGGACTTTTAATATCACCCCAATCTGATATCTACCTCTTTTTCCTAACTTTCCCCCATGACCCAAATCCAAACCGGTACAGATTGTAAAGAGGATACAGGAATCTGGAAAGACCTGAAGAAGTTTCTGATTTTAAACTTTTGTATAGCATTCCTGCTTCAAATCTTTTTTTGTCCGATTTGCTTTTTGAGCTGGACAGATTTTATAAATCTATTTCCTGATTTTCTGTTTTCCTTCACAGTTTCCATGGCACTGAGTTGGGGAGGCAGCAGAATCCAGGAATATTTTGATCCGCGCATTTCCTGGATTCACGAACCAGTAAAACGTCTTTTGGTTACGGTGTTCACTTACATGGTCTATTCATTTGCCGTGAGTTTCTTGATCGTATTTTTCTATTTCTTTTTTGAAATTAGCTTCCCCCTCGACAGCATCCCCTGGAAAAGGATTTTGGATTTCACTACAATTCCAATGACAATTGCATTGGTATTTATGGCCATTTTCACCACCAGGAGCTGGCTTTTTGAATGGCGGAAATCAGCTATAGAAGCGGAGCAATTGCGAACTGAAAAAATGGCGAGCCAATATCAAGGTCTCAAGGATCAATTAAATCCACATTTTTTGTTCAACTCCCTCAATGTACTTTCCAGCTTGGTGTATGAGGATGCTGATAAATCTGCCGCATTCATACAGAAGTTGTCGAAGATCTACAGATACGTTCTTGAAGTTCAAAAAGAAGAAATCGTAGAGTTAAGTAAGGAATTAGATTTTGCCAGAAACTATCTGGAGCTTCAAAAAATCCGGTTTGAAGATAATCTTCAGTTCACGATTCAGGTAAATTCTGAAACAGGTTTCTTCCTGCCGCCTCTTTCATTGCAGCTTCTTCTGGAAAATGCGATCAAACACAACATCGCCAGTAATGAAAATCCATTGTTCATCAAAATTCACCAGAAGGAAAACGAATTGTGGATAAGTAATACTTTCCAACCTAAAATAAATCAGTCCGAGCCCTCTACTGGAGTTGGGCTTGAAAATATAAAGCTTCGCTATCAGCTATTGAGTTCGAAAAATATTGAAGTTACTCAAACAGAAAGTGAATTTATTGTCAGGCTTCCTTTACTCCAGATAGAAGCATGAATATTCTCCTGATCGAAGACGAAAAACCTGCAGCAAATCGGCTATTAATGCTGCTGAAGGTTCATTTCCCTGAAGCGGTTTTTCATGGAAATCTTGACAGTATTACCGCGTCAATTAAATGGCTTAGCTCCAATCCGGCTCCGGATTTGATCCTTTGTGATATCCAGTTGGCCGATGGACTCAGTTTCGGGATTTTTGAAAAAGTCGAAGTAACCACTCCCATAATTTTCACAACCGCCTATGATCAATATGCTATCAAGGCCTTTCAGGTAAATGCAATTGATTATCTATTGAAACCGATTGATTCGACGGAACTTGCCAGAGCAGTGGGAAAATTCAAGAATAGCCAAATCAAACCTGTCATAGATTTGAAGATTTTGAAAGATTTACTTCAACCGCAGCCTGTCAGCTTCAAATCTCGCTTCTTGATCCGATATGGGGAAAAGATCCAAAGCATTCCTGTAGAGGACATTTCATTTGTATTCAGCGAAGAGCGTGTCACTTTTATCCAAACGGATGAAGGGAAGAAGTTTGTGATCGATTCTACGCTGGATCAAACCGAATCTCAATTAGATCCTCGCATTTTCTTCCGGTTAAACAGAAAATACCTTTGTAAGGCGGAGGCAATTTTGGAGATTTTATCCTACTCGAACAGCCGATTGAAAATTAAGATTAAAAACTGCCCGGATAATGATATTTTGATAAGCCGGGAAAAAGTGGGTGATTTTAAAAATTGGCTGGATAGTTAGATTTTAATAAAGCAGGAACTTCTATATTTTTAGGATAATGGATGATGAAATAGACTTACACAAAAAACAAGAGGATCTGACTTGGCTTGAAAATTTACAGCGCAACAGCTGGGAGCCTGAAGTGATTATCTCAGGTATTATTTTGGCTTTCCTGTTCATATTCCCTTCAAAGGTATATGAGTTTTCAGCCTATCTGATACAGGACCTTGGAGTTGGCTATTTGCCTAGTTCATTGGTCTTGCTGTATCTGACTATGATCATAAGCGTTTTTAAAATCTTCTTCGTGGTTCATCTCTCCTTGAGGTTTATTTGGGCGGGACTTTTGGGATTGAGTTTTGCTTTTCCGGAAGGAGTGATCCAGGAAAAGCTCTTCAAAATGGGTCAGGGTTTTAAATATCAAAAACCCGACGAGATGGCTCTTAAGATGGAAAAAATCTGTAGCACCACTTTCGCTTATCCCATTTCCCTTACAATCGTATTTTTGATCTTTACTTTTTATCTGGGAGTTCTAATCGTTGTTTACGTTATTCTGGACCTTCAATTCTTAATAATCTATGTGATATTTATGCTATCACTTATTTTTTTCAGCCTGCTAATGGCCTCAAAAAAGAAAACAAAATTCAAGATCTGGTATTCGGGGACCATCCTTTCATCGATTGCTGCCATTTATCAAAGCAATCTTGGGAAGTGGTTTACACTTCTATATGGAATAGTAATTTTTGGAATGGCGGCACCGATAATCATGGCCGATATCAAGGATTTTTCGCTGTTTTATAACGAGACCAACATCAATAACAATGAGCAGGAATGGCCTGCGAAAAACCTGTATTTTGAGGAATACCATGATTCCGAGAAGAGATTTGCAAAAGCTTTTATTCCAAAAGAAGAAACTTCAGAAAATATGCTGAAAATAGGAGTCGTGCGATATCAAGGAGATTCAAAAATTATGGAACGAATCAAAGCTGATTTTAATGTATCACTAGATACTTTGGCCTGGCATGAACTAAATGAAACGGCTGATTTACACCGGATCTATCTCAATGATTCTTTAATTAACATCGAAGATTGGAGTAAAGTCAGGCTGGCAGCTTCCGGTCAAAAAGTATATCAGTCAGCATTCCTGATCGAAAAATTAACCAAAGGACGGCATCAGATAAGAATTGAAAAACTGGTATTGGATTATGATTTTTTTACCGACGAACCCAAAATCAAACTGCTTAAAAACTGGGCAAAGTTTGAGTTTATAAAGGAATAGCCAAATCAAAAAAAAAGCGAGACTTACTCAGTCTCGCTTTTTACTTGTAGTTCTATTTCTTCACCAGATTCATCTAAGAATCTGTATTCCGTCACTGGTAGGGAAGAGTCTCTGATCAGTTTTACCCACTTGTAATATTTGAAAAACCACTTTGCCCTACGGCTAATTAGACCTTGTGTAAAGAAAGCGTGCAGATAGGGATGCAACCCAATTTGAATGTTTGCTACGTTTTGGATCGTGGCCAGATGTTCCAGGTCTTTCTCCAGCTTATCGGCTATCAGAATGGATGCCTGAATTTTGCCGGTACCGTTACATGCAGGGCAGATCTCTTTGGTCACAATATTGACCTCTGGTCTTACTCGCTGCCTGGTGATTTGCATAAGCCCAAATTTGCTCAAGGGCAATACGGTATGCTTGGATCTGTCATACTTCATCTCCGATTGCATCGCTTCAAAAATGGCTTTCTTGTTATCTGCCTTTTTCATGTCGATAAAATCGACGACGATAATTCCTCCCATATCCCGGAGGCGGAGTTGTCTGGCAATTTCTTTTGCAGCAACCAGGTTGGTTTTAAGAGCTGTTGATTCCTGGTCACTTTCCTGATTGGACTTGTTGCCACTGTTGACGTCGATGACGTGCAGGGCTTCGGTGTGCTCGATGATCACATACCCTCCCTGAGGAAGGCTGACCGTCTGTCCAAAAAGGCTTTTGATTTGCTTTTCGATTCCAAAACTTTCAAACATCTTGACTTTACCGTTGTAAAGTCTTACAATTTTTTCTTTCTCAGGAGCAATTGTCCTGATGTAGGTTTTGATCTGATCGTAGGTCTCTTCGTCTTCTACGGTGATTGCGTCGAAAGATTCATTGAGCAGGTCTCTCACAAGTGAGGAAGCCATACTCATCTCTCCGATAATTTTGTCGCGGCTTTTGGCTTTCAACAGCTTCTTCATCCCTTCTTCCCAATTACTGAGAAGATTTCGAAGGTCTTTGTCCAGTTCTGTTACGGACTGGCCTTCGGCTACTGTTCGGATAATTACGCCGAAATTAGCGGGCTTGATAGAAGAGATGAGCCTCAAAAGTCTTTTTCTTTCCTCGTTGCTTCTGATTTTCTTAGACACATTTACTGTGTCTGAAAAAGGTACAAGTACGAGATAGCGACCGGGTAGAGAGAGCTCACATGATAGTCGGGGACCCTTCGTTGAGATAGGTTCTTTTACGATCTGAACAAGCACTTGACTGTTGCTTTTAGACAGGATATTGGAAATCTTCCCAATCTTGTCTATTTCAGGTTCGTTTTCGAAGCCCTTCAGCATGTAATTGCTGTAGTTGTTGTTGCGCACCATCTTGGTGAACTTCATCATGCTGTTGAAATTCGGCCCGAGGTCCTGGTAATGAAGAAAGGCATCTTTCTCATAACCCACGTCGATGAAGGCTGCATTGAGCCCATTGACGATTTTGCGGACGGTTCCCAGGTAAATATCTCCAACTTTGAATGAATTGTCCATCCCTTCGGAATGCAACTCAACAAGGCTTTTATCTTGGAGGAGGGCGATACGACTACCGTTTTGAGCAGAATCAATTAATAATTCCGTACTCAAAATCGTATCTATTTATATGTAAATGAACGTGTTTGCACTAAAACAGGAATAAGAAGAAGTGATTACTTCTTCTTATGTCTATTTTTTCTTAGTCTTTTCTTACGCTTGTGCGTAGCGATTTTATGTCTCTTTCTTTTTTTACCGCAAGGCATAGTTTTATGAATTTAAGTGATAAAATAATTTACAGCCTGTCGAGATAGCTTTGGACACTTCCAAGGATCATTTGATCATCAGTCATTCCCTTCACTTTCTCAAACTGAGCTTTTGCTTTGTTTTTAAGATTGGCTTCGAAGTAGCTCACTCCGAGGTAAAATTGCCCCTGCAGGTTTTCAGGGTGATATTGAAGAAGTTCTTCAAATCGCTCTGTGGCTCTTTTATACTGACCTGATTGCATCGAAAGTACACCCATATTAAACAGGGCATCTTCGTTTTGGGGATCTTGCTCGAGAATTTCTCTCATCATCGTGATTCCCTGCATCGGGTTAGCAGAAGACACATAGGTCATTGCTACTTTGGTCTTCAAATCCAGTCGTGAAGGATCTTTATCCAACACCTTTGAAAGATAACTTCTCGTCAGTTCAGCTGTATTGGCAACTTTATCAGGATCAAGTGCAAAACTGAAAGCTTCGTAGTAGGCTAGGCCTGCTTTTTCTGCCAATTCCAATTCTTGCTTTTCTTCAAATGCGAGGCCAAGATAGTAACCTGCGCTATCGTATTTGCTCAACCCCTGATAAATATCTGCCAATGAAAGAGCTGCCGAGACTTTACCTTCTTCCGAATTTCCTCCTTCGACTTGAGCTCTTAAGGAGACAATCTCTGCTACTTGATCTGAAGAAAGCTCTGTCTCATGAAGACTCGCAGGATCCGTGGCTGTTGGGGCGACTTCTCCATTTTCCTGGGAAATTGAATCTGCATCACCTTTAGTATCCACCACCGCAGTCGGCAAGGCATAAAAGCCTGCGATTGCAATGATTCCTACTGCGAGAAGTATGAGCTGAGATCTTTTCATTTCAAATTGCTCTCAAGACTTAGTCTTGTGGAGCGAGTTGCTTAATTTTTTTGCTGTTCTTGATCTTTTCTACAAACACTTTAGATGGCTTGAAAGCCGGAATGTAGTGCTCTTCGATCACGATAGCTGTGTTTTTGGAGATGTTTCTGGCGATTTTCTTAGCTCTTTTCTTATTGATGAAGCTACCAAAACCTCTAACATAGATGTTTTCTCCGTCTGCCATAGAATCCTTCACTACTTTGAAGAATGCCTCAATGGCTTGTGTAACATCATCCTTTTGGATTCCTGTTTTATCAGAAATCTTAGTGATTACTTCTGCTTTAGTCACTTTGAAATTATTTTAGAAATTACGAAATAAGCTTAACGACCTATTAACCAAGTGTTTTTGGGACTGCAAATGTACGAGAACCAATGCAATTAAAAAACAAATTCGGAAAAATTACCTTTGTTTGCAGTATAGAATTTTATCCCCTATGAACCCTAAAGATACTGATTTTCAGGTTTTTTCGTACCAAATTCTTTCTTGGTATCGCGCAAATCCGCGGGATTTACCTTGGCGTGGAACCGAAAATCCATACAAAATCTGGCTCTCCGAAATTATACTTCAGCAAACCCGAATAGCTCAGGGATTGCCCTATTATCACAAATTTGTGAATGCCTATCCGACAGTAAAAGACCTCGCACTGGCAAATGAGGAAGAAGTGCTCAGACTTTGGCAGGGATTGGGCTATTACAGCAGAGCCCGAAACCTCCACTCTTGTGCCAAAACCATTTGGTTTGAACATGGAGGTAAATTTCCCGACACCTATGAAAAGCTTTTGAAATTAAAGGGAGTTGGGACGTACACTGCTTCTGCAATCTCTAGTTTTGCTTTTGGTGAAGCCCAAGCAGTAGTCGATGGAAATGTCTTCAGGGTTTTGGCGAGGTATTTTGGAATCGAAACAGACATTGCCAGCCAAAAAGCCAAAAAAGAATTTGAATCGCTGGCAAACCAGCTTATTCCAAAAGATAATCCCGGAGAGTATAATCAGGGGATGATGGACTTTGGATCGAGGCAATGCGTCCCTCAAAATCCTGATTGCAGTCAATGCCCGCTTCAATCAACTTGTTTTGCCTTCAACCATAATCTGGTGAAAAGCTTTCCTGTCAAAATAAACAAGGTGAAGGTGAAGGAAAGACACTTTCATTATTATGTGATTAAATGCGGTGAAAAATGGGTTTGGAAAAAACGAGGTTCGGGAGATATCTGGGAGGGTTTGTTTGACTTTCCGCAGGTAGAGAAAAGCACGGCTGAAGAAATCTCTTTCTTCAGCATTGAGTCTGTCGACCCGAAGCAAATACAATTAATGCCAAAAAATTACCGACATATTTTGTCGCATCAGCGATTAAATGCAGTCTTTTCGGAAGTTGAGATTCCGATGGCCAATTATGAAAAACTTGCTGATTGGTGTCAAAAAGAAGGTTTTTTGCTCGTAGAAGAGGATCAGATCGAATATCTGGCAAAACCGAAATTGATCGTTAATTTTTTGACTGATCAGGGTATTTAATTAACTTCATGGATCAATTTTTCAACCTAAAATCAATTTATAATGGCAGGAGTAAACAAAGTAATCCTATTAGGAAATCTGGGAGCAGATCCGGAAGTAAAATACCTTGAGGGGGATAAAGCAGTAGCAAATATCAGTTTGGCCACTACAGAATCTTATATGGATAAAAGTGGAAATCGTGTAGATCAGACTGAATGGCACGAACTCGAAATGTGGGACGGCCAGGCAAAAACAGCTGAAAAATACCTTAAAAAGGGAATGCAGATCTACGTCGAGGGAAAGATTAAATCCGATAAGTGGGTAGATGATCAAGGGCAAAATCGAAAAAAAACCAAAATTCGCGTACTCAATTTCACCATGCTGGGAGGAAAACCTGAAGGAGGAAGTGCACCTGCACACCAATCTTCAGCACCACAACAGGAAAGGGCAACGAGTCCGGCACCTATGTCAAAAGCTCCTGATATGGTGATGGACGATGGAGATGATGACTTACCCTTCTAAAACAATTCCCCCAAAATTTACTTTTGGGGGAATTTTGTATTTTTGCAGCAACCTTCTTGGTTAACCTATGGACGACCCCTACCCGAGTTACTTTATATTAGCACAAATCACCGAGCCATCAGTAAGCTATCTGGTTATTAACGGCTTACTTTTTATTCTACTTCTGATTGGTTCAGCATTAGTTTCAGGATCTGAAGTGGCCTTTTTTTCACTTTCTAATGAGGATATTGCTTCCATGCAAGATGAAGATCCGACTAGAGGCAAGCAAGTTTCCAAACTACTTGAAGCCCCGAAAAATCTTCTCAGCACCATTTTGATCCTCAACAATTTGATTAACATTGGGATTGTGACCTTGACCACATTTGTGACATGGTCTCTGTTTGGTCTGAATGCAACGGGAATCGTAATCATCCTCGTGCAAACCATCGGAGTAACTTTTGCGATTGTTTTTTTCGGTGAGATCGTGCCAAAAGTCTACGCCAATCAAGCCAAAATTGGGTTCAGCATGATGATGGCTCCACATATCAGCTTTTTTGCTACTTTACTTCGACCTCTTTCTGCGATGCTGATGGCTTTAAGTAATTTGATAGAGCGTCGAATTGAAAAGAAAGGATATTCGCTTTCAGTAAATGAAATCAACCAAGCTCTAGAATTATCCACAGAGGACACCCCTGAGGAAGAAAAAGAGATCTTACGGGGCATTGTAAATTTTGGAACGCTGACCGTAAAGCAGGTCATGAAAAGCCGAATGGAAATCACAGCTGTGGATATGGACCTGGATTTTCATGAGCTGATGGACAAAATCAACAAAAGCGGGTATTCACGGATCCCTGTATTCGAAGAGACCATCGACAGCATTCAGGGAATTCTCTACATCAAAGATTTGCTGCCTCATATCGACCGGGACGAAAATTTTGAATGGAAAGAATTGATCCGGAAAAGCTTTTTTGTCCCGGAAAACAAAAAAGTGGATTCTTTACTCAAGGACTTCCAACTCAAGCGCGTCCACATGGCAATCGTAGTAGATGAATATGGAGGCACATCCGGCCTGGTGACTTTTGAAGATTTGATCGAAGAAATTATCGGAGAGATCAACGATGAATTTGATGACACCGACGATATCTTCTTTCAGGAGATAGACCCTGCTACTTTTATCTTCGAGGGAAAGGTTTCTCTGAATGACTTCTGCAAAAAGCTTGACCTGGATCCTCAAGCCTTTGAAGAGGTCAAGGGAGAAAGTGAATCTTTGGGTGGGTTACTTCTTGAACTCAATTCCAAATTCCCTAAAAATGGTACTAAGATTCATTTTCAGGAATTCGAATTCACCGTTTTAGCGGTCGATGCCCGCAAAATCAAAAAAGTGAAAGTTCATCTCAAATCGATGGAAAAGGACGGAATGAGTTCATTTACAGATTAATCTTTCAATTAATTATATTCTTAATTTTCTTGATTTTACAGAATTTTATTCTGCTTTATCTTTAATTAACAGCTGTAAGGAAACGTGGGTTTCATAATGGCGAAAAAATAATTTGAAACTTTTTTTATTTTTTTTCTAAATTCCACAAATCAGACTTTTTACACCAATTTGAAGAAATCTGATTGAAAATCTATCCGTATAATTCAATTTCGCTGTCAAAAATTCAGTAATTGATTGGTTTTTTTAACCAAAATTCATTTTGCCAAAAAATCAATAAAGCTAGAATTCATAGTTAATACGGCATTTATACTGCTGTTTTATTGCCTATATTTTAACAAAAGAAAAATTTTCTGTAATTTTTGGAAATTTTGAACCTATTAAATCATATTTAGAAATGCAAGAAGGGTTATATCGATCAGAGTTTGAGCATGACTCCTGCGGTATAGGTGCGGTTGTCGATTTGAGTTCTGTTCCATCACATGAAACGATCAGCGATGCCTTGTATATGCTTAGCAATATGGAGCACCGTGGCGGTCGGGGATCTGATCCCAAAACCGGCGACGGTGCCGGCATATTGATCCAAATGCCTCATCAATTCCTCAAGGATATTACGGCCAGATCTGAAATCAATCTTCCGGAGGCCGGGTATTATGGGGTGGGAATGACGTTTTTCCCTAAGAATAAACAGCTGTTTCAACGGTCCAAAGAACTTCTCAATCAACTCATCGATGAGTTAGGTTTCGAGTTGATCGGATACAGAGCTGTCCCGGTTGACGAAACTGTTCCCGGTTCGGGAGCTTTGGAGGTAATGCCCAATATTGAGCAGTTATTTGTCAAACACAAAGACGGACTCACCGGCATCGAGCTGGAGCGAAAGCTTTATGTTTTAAGAAACTTCGCGACTTCGGAAATCAACACCAAAATTCCTGGTGTCAATCATTCCTTTTATTTCGCCAGCCTAAGCAGCCTTACACTTATATATAAAGGACAGTTGAAGACTGATCAGGTTTTGGCTTTTTACAAAGACCTGCAGAACAATAAAATTGAGTCTGCCTTTGCCATCGTCCATTCCAGATTTTCTACGAATACGTTCCCTAACTGGAGACTAGCGCAGCCATTCAGGTTCCTATCCCACAATGGTGAAATCAATACCATCCGAGGCAATTTGAATAAAATGAAGTCTAAGGAGAACTTGATGAAGTCAAAGTTATTCTCAGACGAAGAATTGGCTAAGCTGCTTCCGATCACTAATAAAATGAATTCCGATTCGGCGAATCTGGATGCAATGGTGGAGCTTCTTACGCTTAGCGGAAGATCCCTGCCGCATGCGATGATGATGCTTGTGCCGGAAGCTTGGCAAGACAATGAAGTGATGGATCGTGACCGAAAGGCATTTTACAAATTCCACGCTTCTCTCGTTGAGCCTTGGGATGGACCTGCTGCTTTGTTGTTTACAGATGGCAAGTCAGTAGGAGCAACTCTTGACAGAAACGGACTTCGTCCATTGAGATATTTCATCACTAAGGACAATCGTCTCATTCTTTCTTCCGAAGCAGGAGCATTGCCAATTCGTGAAGCTACAATCGTTGAAAAAGGCAGGGTAAGCCCTGGAAAAATGCTTTGGGCAGATTTGGAAAAAGGCAGAGTAGTCTTTGACGAAGAAGTAAAAGGAGAAATCTGCAAAAGACAGCCTTACGAGCAATGGGTAAATGAGCAAAGAACCAAGCTTCGGTTTGAGCCGGATCCTGTTCAGCTTTCGCATCCCTATTCCACCGAAAATATCAAGAAGTGCCAGACAGTCTTTGGATATACTTCCGAAGAGCTGAAAATTATTTTGGCACCAATGGGGGACACCGGATACGAGGCTGTGGGTTCGATGGGTGCAGATACGCCTTTGGCCGTGCTTTCCAAGCAAAGTCAGCATATCGCAAACTATTTCAAGCAACTCTTTGCTCAGGTAAGTAATCCTCCAATCGACCCTATCCGGGAGCGAATGGTAATGTCGCTTTTCACCAGAATCGGCGAAGGGCATAATATTCTCGAAGAAACACCACAGCATACCAAGCAAATCCATATTTCTCAGCCGGTCCTTCAGAATAAGGATCTGGAGAAAATCCAGAATATGGAGGATAAAGGGTACCGAACTATCAAGCTTTTCGGTCATTTCAATGCTGACCATAAGCCTGGCAGATTATTGGAAGCCCTTGACAAGCTTTGCCAAGAAGCAGAAGATGCTATCCATGCAGGTAAAAATATCCTGATCATTTCGGACAGAAACAGCAACGAGGATCTTGCTCCGATACCATCTCTTTTGGCAATCGGCGCAGTGCATCACCATTTGGTTAATAAGAAAATCAGAACCCGTGCAGGTCTGGTTTTGGAATCAGGAGACATCCGGGAAACCCACCATTTTGCTACTGCTATTGGATACGGGGTTTCTTGTATCAATCCTTACCTGGCATTAGAATCTTTACTGGAAATGTTTGAAAAAGGACAGCTTCCAAAAGTGAAAGATCAAAAAACCTTGTTTTCGAATTATCAGGAAGCGGTCGGAAAAGGCTTGCTGAAAGTGCTTTCGAAAATGGGAATCAGTACACTTCAGTCTTACCAAGGTGCGCAGATTTTTGAGGCACTCGGACTTGGACCTGAAGTAATTGACCGATGCTTTAAAGGAACTGTTTCCAGAATCAGCGGGATTTCATTTGATGAGTTAGCCGAAGAAGTATTGATCAGACATCGTGCAGCCTACCAGACAAATAGTCCTATTCTGGAAAATGGTGGTGTTTATCAGTGGAAAAGAAGAGGTGAAAAACACCTTTTCAATCCTGAAACCATCCATTTGCTTCAAAAATCAACTCGACTCAATGATTATGCATTGTACAAGAAATTTGCAACGCGAATCAATGATCAGAGCAAGGATGCTCTAACACTGAGAGGCCTTTTTGAATTCAAAAAGAGAATTACCGTTCCGATTGAAGAAGTGGAGCCGGCAAGCCAAATCATGAAGCGATTTGCAACCGGTGCTATGTCATTCGGTTCGATCTCTCACGAAGCTCACTCTACACTGGCTATCGCTATGAACAGAATCGGAGCGAAGAGCAATTCAGGAGAAGGAGGAGAAGATGAAATCCGCTTTGCGCGTAAAGAAAATGGAGATTGGGAGCGTTCGGCTATCAAGCAAGTTGCTTCAGGTCGATTCGGCGTTACGAGCAATTACCTGACAAACGCTGCGGAACTTCAAATCAAAATGGCTCAGGGAGCAAAGCCCGGAGAAGGCGGACAGCTTCCTGGTCACAAAGTTGACGATTGGATCGGTCGAGTGAGACATTCCACGCCTGGCGTAGGATTGATTTCTCCACCACCACACCACGATATTTATTCGATTGAAGATTTGGCTCAGCTGATTTTCGATCTTAAAAACGCAAACCGAAAAGCCAGAATCAATGTAAAATTGGTTTCTCAAGCAGGCGTAGGAACAGTAGCTGCCGGTGTCGCAAAAGCGATGGCGGATGTGATTCTGATCTCCGGAGCGGATGGAGGAACAGGCGCATCTCCGCTTAGTTCCATTCGTCACGCAGGTTTGCCGTGGGAACTTGGGCTCTCTGAAGCTCATCAGACTTTGGTGAAAAATAACTTAAGAAGTCGTGTGGTTCTTCAGACTGACGGACAACTCCGAACAGGTCGTGATCTTGCGATCGCAACCCTTTTGGGAGCTGAAGAATGGGGAATTGCGACAGCTGCGCTAATCGTCGAAGGTTGTATCATGATGCGTAAATGCCATCTGAATACTTGTCCGGTTGGTGTGGCAACTCAGGATCCTGAACTGCGAAAGCTATTTACAGGAGATCCTGACCATGTAGTGAATTACTTTAATTTCCTCGTACAAGACCTTCGCGAAATCATGGCATCTCTTGGTTTCAGAACAATTGACGAGATGGTTGGCCAAAGTCAAATCCTTCAGTCAACCGGTCATCTGAACCATTGGAAGTGGGATAAAGTAGACTTAAGCCCGATTTTCCACAAAGTGGAAGTTCCGGATCACGTAGGAATTCACAAGCAAATAGATCAGGAATTTGATCTGCGAAAAGTGCTCGACCGACAACTGATCAAAGCCGCACATCCGGCTCTCGAACAGGCAATGCCTGCAGGAGGTCATTTCCAAATCAAGAACATAGACCGATCAGTTGGGGCTATGCTTTCCAACGAAATCTCAAAAATCTACGGAAGTGCTGGTTTGCCGGAAGATACACTTCAGTTCAAATTTACCGGTTCAGCCGGTCAGACCTTCGGAGGATTCCTCGCAAATGGTGTGAATTTCGAACTTGAAGGTGAAGCCAATGATTACTTTGGAAAAGGACTTTCCGGAGGAAAATTGATCATCTATCCAAGCCGAAATGCCCGTTTTGTACCGGAGGAAAACATCATCATTGGAAACGTTGCTTTCTATGGTGCCACTTCGGGTGAGGCCTATATCAATGGAAAAGGAGGAGAAAGATTCTGCGTTCGAAATTCCGGAGTAAAAACCGTTATCGAAGGAATTGGTGACCACGGTTGCGAATACATGACAGGTGGATTGGTAATCAATCTCGGTGAGATCGGAAGAAATTTCGCAGCAGGTATGAGTGGCGGTGTCGCATACATTCTGAAAGACTATATCACTGAAGTCAATGCCGAAATGGTCGACATTGATATCCTGGAAGACGAGGATTTTGCTACAATCAAAGCATTCTTGAAGCGTCATGTAAAGCTGACAAATTCTGCTTTGGGAGCTAGATTCCTTGCAGATTGGGACAAAACCAAAGAGAAATTCATCAAGGTAATGCCGCGGGATTACAAGGCAGTATTGCAAAAGAAAGCGTCAGAACAATCAAAAACATTGGTGTAAGATGGGAGCGAAAGAAGGTTTTATTCAGTTTAAGAGAGAAACTCCGCTGACCCGAAATCCTGAAGAGAGGATCGGAGATTATAAGGAAATATACGAGGCATTCCCTGCCGAAAATTTAAATCATCAGGCTGCAAGATGCATGGATTGCGGAGTCCCATTTTGCCACAATGGATGTCCATTAGGCAATGTGATTCCTGATTTCAACGACGCAGTGTATAATAATGAGTGGGATCTGGCTATCAAGATTCTGAGAAGCACGAACAACTTCCCTGAATTTACCGGAAGAATTTGTCCGGCACCTTGTGAAGCCAGCTGTGTGCTCGGCATCAACAAAGATCCTGTTGCGATCGAACTGATCGAGAAAAACATTGCCGAAAAAGCTTATGAACTCGGTTTGATCAAAGTGAATCCACCTCTAAAAAGAACCGGCAAACATATCGCAGTGATTGGCTCAGGTCCATCCGGATTGGCAGCCGCAGATCAATTGAACCAGGCTGGCCATGAGGTGACATTATTTGAAAAAGATCATAAACCAGGCGGGTTACTCCGCTACGGTATCCCGGATTTCAAGCTTGAAAAATGGGTGATCGACCGCAGAATTGATTTTATGAAGAAGGAAGGAGTGATTTTCCTTTGCGACACTGAAGTCGGATTCAACATAAAAGCGGATCATATTCTTAAAAATTTCGACGCTGTGGTACTTTCCACAGGAGCAGCTCAGCCCAGAGCATTGAATATCAAAGGAGATAAGTTTAAAGGAGTTCATTTTGCAATGGAATTCCTAGGAAAGCAGAATCAGGTAATCGGCGAAGAAATTCACGAAAACCCGATTTCTGCCAAAGGAAAGCACGTGATCGTAATCGGTGGCGGAGATACGGGAAGTGACTGTATCGGAACCTCAAATCGCCATGGAGCTGCATCAGTTACCCAATTGGAATTACTTCCGAAGCCTCCGAAACAACGAAATACGTTGAATCCTTGGCCGGAATGGCCTATGACTTTGCGGACTTCAAGTTCTCATGAGGAAGGTGCCGACCGGATGTTCTCTATCCTGACTAAGGAATTTACAGGTAATGAAGCCGGGGAAGTAACCGGCCTTACGCTTGTCGATATCGAATGGAAGGAAAAAGGAGGAAGAATGACTTTCGAAGAAGTTCCTGGTACTGAGCGAACCGTCCCATGTGATTTGGCATTCATTGCTATTGGCTACATGGGCCCGGCTCAAAATGGCCTTTTGGAAGCCTTCGGAGTGGAAGCACTTGAAAACTCCCTTCCAAAGTCAAAAAATTATCAAAGTACTAACTCAAAAGTTTTCCTGGCCGGGGACATGCGCCGTGGCCAATCACTTGTAGTATGGGCAATTTCCGAAGGAAGAGAAGCTGCCGTAAAAGTGGATGAATATCTGATGGGTACATCTTCACTGCCACAGAAGGATGAATCATTCTTTCAGGTAGAAGAGCAAATCGCGGGAATTAATTGAGTTTACGCTCAATTTCCAATAGAATCCCTGTTTAGTTGACAGCCTGCGAAAACAGAAAGCCACCCAATGGGTGGCTTTCCTATTTTTAACCAGGCAGATTATTTGCCGTCATGGTGTCCTTTTCCTCTCATTTCACCTTTGTGATGGACTTCTCCTCCGGGTCTGCCTTTTCGGTGTTCCTTTCGCTCATCTTTTAGCTCAACCCATTTTGCCTTTTGGTCCTCAGTCAGAATCGCCTGGATTTTTGCTTCTTGCTCTTGCTGCTCCTTTTTTCTGGCTTCCATTTCAGCTTTTCTGGCTTCCATTTCGGCTTCTCTTTTCTTGGCGTATTCCATATTGATTGCCAAGACTTGCTTTTTCTGTGCTTCGTTCAATTCAAGCTCTGTAGCGAGCCTCTCTGTCATTTGTTTTGCTCTTTCATCCGGATTAGGTTTTTCTCCGCCTTTTCCTTGCTGCGCAAAAGTGCTCAAGCTGATCATTACCATGAGGCCTGAAGCAATTATCAATTTTTTCATGCTGTTTGTGTTTTAGTTTCAAGGGTTAGACCAGGTTCATCGGGATCGGTTTAATCCTTGCCTTACAGATATTTGTTAACAAACCTTAATCGGTTGTTTTCTGCTCAATCAGCTTCTTCCTTTCACTTTCCCTCACATACCTTGGTTTGATTAACAGTCGCAGACTTGGATCAAAACTTAAGTAATTCCAAGACCAGTCAAGAAAGATGAAAAGTTTATTCTTTACTCCCAGGATTGCCATCAGATGGACAAAAAGCCAGGTAAGCCAGGCAAAAAATCCCTGAAACCTAAAAAACGGAAGATCCACGACTGCCAGTTTTCTTCCCACTGTCGCCATAGACCCAAGATCTTTGTAGCGAAAAGGCTTTCTTGACTTTCCATTTTTAACTCTCAACAGGTTTTGCGCAAGATTTTCAGCTTGCTGCAGCGCAGTTTGCGCCACCTGAGGATGACCTTTTGGAAAGCGTTCTTCTTTCAAAAGACTTCCGTCACCCAACACAAACACATTCTGCATTCCAGGTACTTCCGAAAACTCATCTACGATAATCCGCCCATTGGGAGCATATTTTTCATCCGGAAATCCGGCAATTTTATTCGGTTTGATCCCTGCCGCCCAGAGGAGTGTATCTGTTTCCAGAAGTTCACCACCTTCCAGACTGACGACCTTCCCATTGTAATCTTTCACTTTCGTATTTACCATGACTTCGACTCCAAGTCCCATGAGATAGGAAAAGGCATGCTCCTGCGACTCTTTTGACATCGTGCCCAGTAGTGCAGGTCCGGCTTCGATCAGCACGACCTTCATATTCTTAAAGCTTAGCTCCGGGTAGTCTTTTGGAAAAACATTGTTTCTCAGCTCCGCCATAGCTCCGGCAAGCTCCACTCCGGTAGGCCCTCCACCTACAATAACCATATTCATCAATGATTTACGGTCTTCCATCCGCTCGATATTGATTGCCCGCTCGTAGTTGGAGATGATTTTATTTCGGATGTAGAGTGCTTCGGAGACAGTTTTCATCGGGGAAGCAAAGTGCTCAATGGTCTCTGATCCGAAGTAATTCGTATCAGCTCCCATAGCAAGCACGAGGTAATCGTAATCAATGTAACCCATATCGGTAAAAACCCGCTTCATTTCAGCGTCAAGCCGGGTTACTTCCGCCATCCGGAAGGTTACATTTTTAGAGTTATGAAAAATTTTCCTGAGCGGAAAAGAGATTGCACTAGGTTCAAGACCTGCTGTTGCAACCTGATAAAAGAGAGGCTGGAATTGATGGAAATTATTCTTGTCTAAAAGTATGACCTGAAAAGGCTGATTTCGAAGACTTCTGGCAAGTTTAAGTCCTGCAAATCCTGCTCCCAGGATGACGAGTTTCGGCAAGTCAGATTTTGGAAGGTTGGGAATTGGCTTTTGGTGGATATCAGACATAGCGCATAGTTTTATTGAGAAACGAAAAATGAGATCTTGAAGACAGGAATAGCCGAATAAATTCGAATAAATCATGAGTTGATTCTCATTCCTTCCAAATGAAAAGATTTACTATTTTTACCCCCCAAATCAAGGAACACCATGGGAAGAGCATTTGAATTCCGAAAGGAGAGAAAATTCAAGCGTTGGGACAAAATGTCCAAAGTATTTACGCGACTGGGCAAGGAAATAGTAATGGCCGTAAAATCCGGCGGACCTGACCCAGCAAGTAATACCAAGCTTAGAACAGTCATCCAAAATGCCAAAGGCGCTTCCATGCCGAAGGACCGAATCGAAGCTGCAATCAAAAGAGCCTCGAATAAGGATGAAAAAGATTACGAAGAAGTAGTATACGAATGCTACGGACCGTTTGGCGTGGCAATGATCGTAGAGACTTCCACCGATAACATCAACAGAACTGTTGCAAACATTCGCAGCTATTTTACAAAAGTAGGCGGTACTCTGAGCACTACAGGATCTGTAAGTTTCATGTTTGACAGGAAGGCAGTTTTCCGCTTTGCAAAAGGGAACTTCAACATCGAAGATCTTGAACTTGAATTGATTGATTTTGGACTTTCTGAAATCGATGAAAACGAAGGGGAAATCTTTGTTTACACAGAATTTGAGGACTTTGGGACGATGCAAAAAGCGCTTGAGGAGCGTGGTATAGAAATTATCTCTGCAGATTTTCAGCGATTCCCCACTACTTTAACCGAGCTTACAGAAGAGCAGGAAGAAATTATCCTTAAGCTGATCGACAGATTGGATGAGGATGATGATGTCAATCACGTTTTCACCAATATGGCCTAGGCGCAAGCCCGGGCTTTTTTTTATGAATTTTCCAAAACGAGTAAATTTTCAGGCTTCATCCACATCCACTGACAAATCGCTTGTCATCGTAGGCAGTAAAAATCCAGTAAAGCTGGATTGTACCAATGAAGCTTTTTCCCAGGCCTTTTCCATAGAATTCCTGGTCAGCGGAGTGAGTGCTTCTTCGCAAGTTTCGGAGCAACCAATAGGAGATGCAGAAACTCTCCTTGGAGCGATCAACCGTGTCAAAAACTCAAAGATGGCTTTCCCGGAAGCAGATTATTGGATCGGTATCGAGGGAGGAATTGAGAATGATGAATTTGGCATGAATGCTTTCGCGTGGATATACATTGAGGACAAATCAGGTCTGAGCGGAAAAGCAAAAACAGGTACTTTTTACCTTCCCAAAGGAATCGCACAACTCATAAATTCCGGGATGGAACTTGGCCATGCCGATGATCAATTTTTTGCAAAGGAAAACTCGAAGCAGCAAGGTGGATCAGTTGGAATTTTGACTCATGGAGTAGTCGATCGGAAGGCTTATTACACTCAGGCAATCATCCTTGCTTTGATTCCATTCCTCAATAAAAATCTGTTTTAAATCCGATCATTTCTATAAAAAATTCTATGAAGAAATTCTCTTTAGAAAATTTATTCTCAGAGATTGGAAATTTGGATTTTAATCCTTTGATTTAAATAATCGATCGAAAAAATTCAAAAAAAGAAATTTTATTGTCAAAAGTTGGTTCAATCACCCCTGTTTTCAACTATTGAGTAAACCTCCTTCGGGAGGTTTATTTTTTAAATTTTGCATGAAATCCCGAAGGGCCTTTCTCCAATCCGGATCAGCATCCCAGATCGGCCCGATGAACAATTCATCTCTTACCAAAAACTTGATATAGTACTTAACCACGTTGCGAGAGGGATCTGCAAGACCGGCAGGATCCAAGCCCATACTTTTCATCAAATCGGCTTCCCTTCCCTCGACTTTCATCAGGACAAATTGAATTTTGTCAATGATCAGCTCCTCATCCGGTTTAGCTTCAGTAAGCCATTCAGTTTGATAGGGATACTCATGTTCCAAAATCTGTTGAATTCCGGATTTTTGGGCCTCTTGTTCAGCAAGAATTGCCTCCTGAGATTTCCCGAATAAATCATATCTGAAATAACTTAAAAAGCCTGTTTGAGCTGAGGAGCCTTCAATCGGAATCCCCAACTTGAAAATTTCCAAATTGAGTGGATTTCTCGGCAGGAATCTAAGTGTAGAAACGGCCTCTTGTGTGCTAATAGCGGGAAACTCAGCCACATCAATCACTAATAGATTCTTTGACTTTCTGCCTGTTCCCAATGAAGCAAATTGCTCTGCAACTGCGGGAATATCATTCCCGATGACTCCAAAAAGTGCCGTCGAATTGATCATTTTTCCATCTCCGGAAAATGCTGCTACATGGATACTCACCTCAGACTTTTTTCTGGTGACGAAGATGATATTCTTAACCTGTCTTTGTAAAAACGCCTTTGCATAATCAGCCTGAATCTCTTCAGAAAGCGTCACCTGCTCCAATTCAAAATAGCCAACCGGATCTGCACCTGCTTTCACCAATGCGGTATGAACGCTGTCTGCTAATTGTTGCCAAGTCAACGCAGGTCTGGCTCCGGGATCATTTGAAACCATGACCACCGACTTCCCATCAAAAAAAGTTTCCGGCAAAGTCCCCTGAGAATAGGAAGAAAAAGAAACTCCAAGAAGACCAAAAACGAAAAAGAGATATTTCATGAATTCGGATGAGTGATTCGATTCCCTTAGCTTAGTATTTTTACGAATATACATAACGCAAAATATAACCCCAGATGCAATTGACTTTCAAAAAAGTTTTTACCTGTATTTTATTTTTTACCCTTTCGATAGTAAACGGCCAGACAGTTGACAAAGATAAATTACTCCTTCACCTTGAATACCTCGCTTCAGATGAGCTGAAAGGAAGAGAAACGTTGAGTGAGGGGAATATAGAAGCCAGAAAATACCTGGTCAATTATTTCAGTACGTTGGGACTTGAATCACAGTATCCGGACTTTCAACAAAAATTTTCCTTTGAAAACAGAAGGGAAAAGAAAAAGTATGAAGATGCAGTAAATGTGGTTGGGTTCATTGCCGGCAGCAGCTCCAGAAAACTGATTGTAATCACCGCCCACTATGATCATGTCGGAGTAGGCAAGAAAGATAATTCAGGTGATTCTATTTACAACGGAGCAGATGATAATGCCTCTGGTACGGCAACTTTGCTCGCTTTGGCAGAGTATTTTTCCAAAAACAGACCAGATCATAGTCTGATTTTTGCCGCCCTTGATGCTGAGGAGATGGGTCTCCAGGGCGCAAAAGCACTTGTGCTTGATTTTCCTTTCCCGCTGGATCAGATTCTTTTGAATGTCAATATGGACATGGTTTCACGAAATGACGGAGGAGAAATCTATGCCTCGGGTACGAATCAAAATCCACACTTGAAGCCCATTCTGGAAAAAGCATCTCTAGGACAAACTCCTAAGCTGATGTTTGGTCATGATACCCCAAATACCGGCCCAAACAACTGGACCCAATCCTCAGATCATGGTGCTTTTTACGATCAAGGTGTCCCGCATATTTATTTCGGAGTGGAAGATCACAAAGACTACCATAAACCAAGTGACGAATTCAAAAACATCCAGCCCGAGTTCTTTTACAATGCTGCCAATTTGATTTTGAAGTCAATTCTGGCTCTTGATAGGGAATTGCCTAAAGAATAACCGGTTCACTTCGATTTTCCTGTACTGTTTTTTACTTTGCAGGGTAGCAGTGTAAATCATACCTATTTTGCCAAAAACAGACCTCATTACTAAGCTCCTGATCTGGAGACTAAGGCATATGAGCAATCAGACTTTTATCCTGATTCTCAGTGGGATAATTGGGGTATTTTCCGGAATAGCTGCGGTCGTGCTGGTCGAATTGGTTCATGCGATTCAAAGGTTTTTGACGGATGATTTTTATACCGAGTACGCCAATTTCATGTACATCATCTATCCTATGATCGGGATTTCGGCTGCATATCTGGTAGGCAGATATTTTTTGAATGATATCGGAGGACATGGAATCCCGGATGTACTGTTCAACATTTCCAAAAACCAGAGTTTAATTCCCAGGGTAAAAACTTATAGTCGGGTGATTACCTCTGCCCTTACGGTCGGCTTTGGAGGATCTGTTGGTTTGGAAGCGCCAATGGTAGTGACAGGCTCGGCTATCGGTTCAAATGTTGGTTCTCTCATGCATTTGAACGCGAAAAAACGAACTCTTCTTATCGGTTGCGGAGCAGCGGGAGCCATCTCAGCCATTTTCGGAGCGCCGATAGGTGCAGTGATTTTTGCAATCGAGGTTATCCTGATGGAAATCAGCACGGCAAGCTTTATCCCGCTCTTAATCGCTTCCGTCATGGGTTCCCTCACGTCCATGATCCTGATCGGAGATGAGTCTTTGTTCAACTTTGATCTGAAAGACACTTTTCTGGCAGCCCACATGCCCTATTATTTACTCCTGGGAATACTTTGTGGACTTGTTTCTCTTTACTTCAGCAAGATGGTGAGAAGCACTGAAAAAGTCATGAAGGACCTAAACTCTCAGCCGATGAGAATTCTATATGGAGGTGCTTTTTTAGGTTTTATTGTGTTCTTTTTTCCACCGGTCTATGGAGAAGGATATACCACCCTCAACTTGCTGATCGAGGGTAACAGCGATCAGATTTTAGACAAAAGCCCTTTCTTTTCAATTATTGATAACCCCTTGTTTATACTTGTCTTTTTAGGCTTTATCATCCTTTTGAAACCCATCGCCTCGGCCATAACAATCGGGGCTGGAGGAAGCGGTGGAATATTTGCCCCTTCCCTTTATGTAGGAGGAATTCTTGGGTTTGTCTTTGCATATGCGAAAAATATGCTGGGATTCCATATACCACTTCCACTGGCTCATTTTACCCTCGTTGCGATGTGCGGATTGATGAGCGGAGTCCAGCATGCCCCGTTATCTGCGATATTCTTAATCGCAGAGATAACCGGAGGATACGAGCTTTTTGTGCCTCTCATGTTCGTTTCTGCCATTTCTTATATTACCACTACTTATTTTCAAAAGGACAGCTTGTATAAGATGCAGCTGAAAGATCAGGGTAAAACTCTCCCCGAATCTCAAGATCAGGAGTTACTCGAATTAATAGATCTTACTCATGTGATAGAGCGAGACCTGCTACCAATTCATCCTGATTCAACTCTGGGAGACTTGATAAGTCTGGTGAAAATTTCCAAAAGAAACATTTTTCCCGTGGTGGACGAGCATAAATCACTTCGCGGAATAATTACACTGGATGACATCCGGGATATTATGTTTGATCCGGAAAAGCAGAATACAGTCTTTATCCGAGATCTTATGCATAACCCCCCAGAAATTCTATTGGCAACTGAAAATATGCAAAAAGCCATGGAAAAATTCGAAAATTCCGGGGCATGGAACCTTCCCGTCATCGAAAATGGTAAATACCTGGGCTTTGTTTCGAAGTCCAGAATATTCAATGCTTACCGCAAAAAACTTATCAGACAAAAGACTGATTAATATGGTTTTAAAATAAAATTTGGAAGACCGAATTATCCACTTTTTATCTGATTTTTTTCAATTCATTTTTTCAAGTTAGCTTGAATTATCCACAAATCTCCCTTAAAAAAAATGTCATATCTTATTGACTTTCAGTATTTTAAGATAGTGTTTTCTGAAAGTGTGGATAAATAATTGAAAATGTGGATAAAAAAAACTTGCATTTTCTAATCATTGAATTCAAGCTGAAAATGAGGATTTTAATAAAAAAATTTTCATCAGATTTAAGAACATTTTTGACTCAAAAACTATCTCATTTAAAGCCAATTTTGGAAGAAAATTTGGTTTTCATTTTTCAGTACGCTGACGAAAGTCATTAAAAATTAATTGTGGAAAACAGATGCTCCCAGTTCAGGAAAATTCCTGATAAAATTCAATTTTAAAGATTAAAATTCAATAATTCTGACAATCAGACCCCAAAGCCCAGGGGTTCGAGATTATTCATTTGGCGCATGATCCAGGATTGTCTCCCTCTGATATAGCCAGTCGGCTTAGTTGGGGTCCATCGAATTGGATTTGGCAATACAGCGGCAATCATGGCTGCTTGGTTTCGATTGAGTTTCGCAGCAGGCTTGTCATAGTAAGCCTGAGAGGCCGCTTCGATCCCATAAATCCCATCTCCCATTTCGATTACATTAAGATAGACTTCCATGATTCTTTCTTTAGACCAAAGCAATTCCACCAAGACCGTGAAGTATGCCTCCAGGCCTTTTCTTAGATAACTTCTGCCGGGCCAAAGAAATACATTTTTCACAGTCTGCTGTGTAATCGTACTTGCTCCTTTGATCCGTTTGCCCTTTTTATTGTTTTCCCAGGCTTTCTCCATTGCTTCAAAATCGAAGCCTTTATGTGTAAGAAATTTCTGATCCTCGGCTGCAAATACCGCCTGAGGCGCATGCCTTGAGATTTCTGACATGGGAACCCAGTCTTTGTACAATCGAACCTTCTTTTCGGAGTCAAACGTCTGCTCCACCAATCGAATCACCATCAGAGGTGTAATGGGAACCGGCACAAACCGATAGATAATTGTAAGGCCAATGGAAATAATAAAAAACCACATGGTGGTCTTCCAGAAAATTCTCCAAATCGTACGAACTAGCTTCATAAATAGGGTTTAAAGGGTCGCTTTTGCTTGCACAAATTGGTAGAAAAAAACGGCATTTTCATCTTCGGAGATTTGATCCAGGTCATTTTCCATCATTTGAACTTGATCTTCGGAAATTACACCTGCTTCAATCATTGAGTTTGCACCACTTTTCATCAACCCTTTCCAGTAGGTAATGATTTTGATGAGTTCGCCAGAGTTTGTTTGATCCAAATGAAATCCCCCGTGGGAAAGCTCAATACCTTTAAACCCTGCTACTTTCAACATATTTCCAATCTTCCCTCCCACATCAGGATCCCCTCCCAAACTAATCTGAAACTCATTATAAGTATCATAATACAGTTTCAATCCGGGAAGCTTCGGGAAAAAGTAAAAGCTGGAATTGAAAACCTCGGTGACCCATATTTTGGCACCAGGCATCAAGAATTTTTTCATACCATTTAATACCTCGCCCGGGCCAGAAATATGTTCCAGAGCCCAACAAATAAAAACAGAGTCATATTTACCCGGCAATTCCACTTGCTTTGCATCCTGACAAATAAAGCTAACCCGATCAGTGTATTCCTCCAGATTTCTTCGAGCCATTTCCAGTTGAGATTCCGAATAATCCACGCAGGTGATATGCAAATCGGGAAATAGCTTCAGCAAAACTGCTGTTTGCGCACCAACTCCGCTCCCTATTTCGAGAAGTTGAATACAATCAGAAAAATCGATTCGAGGATAAATTAAAGATCCTAAAATCCCTGCCTGATCGATCAGGCGTTGCTGTTCTTCCGGGATAAAGCCATGGAGGTATGCGGACATTCTTTGCCTGTAGTTCAGTTTTAAATTCGAATTTAAAAAAGCTTTCTCTGTTAAACCTTTGGTTCGATTATTCATTTGTAAATCCCAATGAAAACCCCCTATTTTGGACTTTTACCAAATAAAAGATTAATGGGCCCTATCATCATTGGAAGTTTTGAAGATTTTGAAAAATACAACGGACAAGATCTCGGCGCATCTGCCTTTTTTCAAATCACCCAAAATCAAATAAATCTTTTTGCTGAGGCTACGCATGACCACCAGTGGATTCACACTGATCCCGAGCGCGCCAAAATTGAAGGAGCTTTTGGAAATACAATCGCTCATGGATATTTGACCCTTAGTATTGTACCCCACCTTTGGGAGCAAATCGTGGAAGTTCAAAACCTGAAAATGATGATCAATTACGGGATTGAATCGCTCCGATTTTCACATCCGGTTTTGGTCTCTGATCAGGTTCGGTTGGTAGCCAAACTCAAAAACATCGCAAATCTACGCGGAACGGTTAAGGCTGAAGTGGAAGTCAAATTAGAAATCAAGGACCAAAAAAAGCCTGCTTTCACAGGAGTTCTAATCTTCTTGTATCACTTCAAATAATCAGGAATTAAGTAAATCATTAATGACGGTAGCGGCACAAGAACAACCAAAGGCGGCTGGAAGAAAGGACATCGTTCCATAAGCTGACTTCTTGAAGTTCGACCCATCTGTCATGATCAGGCTCTCCTTTAAAACTTTTTCGGTTGAGAAAACTGCTTTGAAACCCCCATTTATTCCCCGGGCTCTCAGGTTTTTTCTGACGTAATGAGCCAGTTTGCACTCGAAAGTTTCTGAGATATCCACGATCCGAATCTGTGTAGGGTCTATTTTTCCGCCGGCACCCATAGAGCTTACCAATCGAAACCCTCTCTTAATGGCACCTTCGATCAGGTGAAGTTTTGGGGTAAAGCTATCAATGCAATCCACGACGTAATCATATTCATTGTCCTGAAGCAAGGACGTCATCGCATCGGGGCGAAGGAACTGTTTGACTGTGTGAATTTGAAGATTTGGATTGATCGAAAGTAATCGCTCTTCCATCCATTCAGCTTTTGATTGGCCAATATTTTTTTGAGTAGCGGGAAGCTGCCGGTTGACATTGGTGATATCCACCACATCTCCGTCAATGATTGTCATCTCGCCCACGCCCGATCTGCCAATAAACTCCGCTGCGAATGAGCCGACTCCTCCGAGCCCAACGATCAATACATGCTTTTTGGCAAGCTTTTCCAGACCTGCCCGACCTGTGATTAATTCTGTCCGGCTTAGCCAGCTAAACTCACTCATGCTAGTTTTCTGTTTGAAATTCGATTCCAGTTTTCCTTCACCAGATTACCAAGGTCTTCCTCGGAGAGCTGCAAAAGTAGGGATGCTGCCTGATAAATCGAATAAATATCCAAGCCCGAATCGTCTGTTTCTAAGAAGATTCTATCCAAAGGGCAAGACTTCAACCAATGTGCGGCGTTGGAATCCGGAATCAAAAGAGCTTTTCCAAAGGAAAAAGAAACAGTAAAGTCGAGTAATTGGAGGGCCAACTTGGAGTTTTGATTAAACCCATGCCAGATAATATTGGGAGTATTATTCGAGCTTTTCAAAAACTCCAGCAAAAGGTCATGCCCTTTCACGCAGTGTAAAATCAAAGGGATTCCCAAAGTTGCGGCTAATTCAGCCTGAGCTCGAAAGGCCTCTTTTTGGACTGAAATTTCCGGACCTTTTAATCGATCAAAACCGGATTCTCCAATTGCCAAACATCTGGGATTATTGGCTATTTCTTTGAGCTTTTCAAGATTACCCCGCCAATCTTCTTTCAAAAACCAAGGATGTAATCCTGCCGAAAAATATCCTGAGACCGGAATTTCAAAATCGGGAGTTAAGTTAAAAATTCCATTTTCAGGTTCGACTTGATGGGTATGGAGATTCAAAAACTTCATTGTGAAATATCTCCTTTTCTATCGCTATCTAAAAGAGAAAGCCGGAAACTGATCCCGGCTTTCACACTTTTTTTATTGCTCGTGGTTTTATTGATTTCAGATTAATCCAAGCGGTTTCTTTCTTCAGAGCTTCCAGAATCACTTTTTACGCGGAAGCTTTCTCCTTTGGAAAAATTGTATTTCACCGTAAATCTCACTCCCTGATTACTTCTGTATTGTCTGAAGTTGGTATCAATTTCCGCAAATTTTATATCCGCGTAGATTACCTGAGTTCTGAAAAGGTCAGTACCATTTACCGCGATTGTCAATTTATCCTTCATGATAGACTTGGTAATACCGGCATCTACCCAGCCAAATCCATCAATCATCCCTTGTCCCCAGATCTGAGGCCCGAGGTACATTCCGATCAGCTCAAGTTTGAATCCTTTCGGAAGATTCAGATTATGCTGAGTTCTCAACATATAAGAAGTCTGGGCATTGTCCAAATAATCATCTCCAATCTGAGACTTGAATCTGTTGTAAGTAACCTGAACCATGTTTGAAGTACTCCACCATTCCTTGATCTGAAGAGGTGCAATTGCTCGGAAATTCACATTTCTCGTTTTGTCAAAATTATCGGTAAAAGTCACCGTGGTTTTGTTTTCCTGATTCTGGATAAAAACCTGCATGAAAGCATCTTCCGTCTCAGAATACGCCAAGCTAAACTGGTAGCTTCCTTTTACCACATGGTTCATTTCGATGTTGTTCGAATACTGAGGTGTCAGGTTTGGATTTCCCGTCTCAGCAGTCAATGGATCAATGTAATAGATGAAAGGATTGAGCAATCGGTAGTTTGGTCGGGTGATTCGGCGATTGATATTATAGACGATTTGATAGTTGTCGCTCACTTTATGCTGAAGGAATGCACTTGGAAAAAGGTTGAAGTATTGCTGAGTATTCAACCTTTCTAAAGTCACGGAATTTCCGGAAATGTCTGAATATTCACCTCTCAAACCAGCCTGAAAAGAAAGCTTTTCGGAGAAATTTCCTTTGAAGGAAGCATAAGCCGCCAATACATTTTCATTATAGATAAATCGGTTACTACCTGGTTGCTCTTCAAAAGGACCGTCTTCGACTGATTTGGTCAGGTCCAGATTATTATCAGACTCTACCCAGGATCCTTTCACCCCTGTTTCCAAAGTTCTGCCTTTTCCAAGTGGCTTCACAAAATCCACTTTCGCAGTGAAGATGGTATAAAACATATCGTTCTGCGTCAGGATTCTGTCATTGGTAAGGTTTGCCTGATTAGTTCCGGTCCAATATTGATTACTCAGCAAGGATTCACCATTTGAATTCATTCGGGTAAAATCTATGTCTGAGGAGATTTTGGTGCCAAGGGTATCGAGTTTGGCATCGTAATGAAGATTGGCGAAAAGACGATTACTCCTTCCGTCACCATCGTTGTATGAATCCAGGTAACTGATATCATTAGTACCCGAAGAGGTAATATCAGTCATTGAATTATTGATGCTTGCATTGAGATTGTCAGATGCCTGAATGTTCAGACCAATGTTTTGGTTTTCATTGATTTCATAATTAGCCGAACCATTGAAAAACAAATTTTTATTACGCTGAGTGATTTCGGAATCCTGATTGAAGTTTGAAGTACCATCTTCAAATGTAAAATTTCGCTCTATTTCAAGCTCGTTGACGTTCGCATAGTGGTTATAATTCAGATTGGCATTGGTAGACCATTTCCCTTTTTTCACATTCAATGATATGCCACTGATCGGAGCCCAAAGTCCGTTATATTGTCCACCAAGCTGCACATTGCCAAACATTCCGTCTACGGTATTTTTCTTCAACCTGATATTGATCACACCTGCAGAACCTTCCGCATCAAATCTTGAAGTAGGATTATTGATTACCTCGATGCTTTTGATATTTTCTGCAGGCATCGCTCGAAGGAAGTTGGAAAGATCAAGCGCACTCATGTAAGTAGGGCGGTCATTGATCATCACAGTCACACCGGTTCGGCCGTTCAGGATGATGTTTCCGTCCTGATCCACGTACACGCCGGGTGAGCGACCGATTACATCAAACGCATTTGAGCCTTCTGCCATCACAGTTCCTTCCACATTCACGATGGTCTTGTCAGCCTCGATGATGATCTCAGGACGCGTCGCTTTCACCGTCACTTCTTCGAGTCCAGTCATCTCGTCTTCGATAGTCAGTGATCCCATGTTTTTTTCCATTCCTGGAGTGAGCTCGAAAACCTCTGATTCAAATTGCTTAAATCCGATAGAGGAAATAACAAGTTTGACGCTGGAAGATTTGACAGACTCGATCAAGAAATTGCCTTCCTCATCTGAAACAGCTCCGTCCACAAGTCCACCGCCTTGGACTTCGATCAGAGCCACATTTGCATAAGCCACTGCCTGGCCTTTTTGGTCTATGACTTTACCTGATATTTTTGAGACTTCTTTAGCAGCAAGATTGCTCATCCCAAGGAGGTAGATAAAAAGGGTAAGAAAAATAAAGTTGGTAGTTTTCATTGTTCAATCGACTTTGTTTATTGATACTACCCTCTATGAAAATGAAATGCCAAGAGACAAAATACCTCAAAAACGGCCTTGAAGCAGGTTTTTGTCTCAAAATTCAAAAAATGGTGTTACGAAATCGAACAGTTTTTTCGTTCGTTTTTCGGACAAAAAAATCCCCGAACGTTTCTGTCCGGGGATCAATAATGATTTTTAAGGAGCTTATTTAGCAGCTGCGAAACGCTTGCTTACCTCTTCCCAATTCACCAAGTTCCAGAAAGCTGCAACATAATCAGCTCTTCTGTTTTGATAATGAAGGTAGTAGGCATGCTCCCATACATCCAATCCAAGGATTGGTGTTCCAGGACACTCAGAGACATCCATCAAAGGATTATCCTGATTTGGAGAAGAGCATACACAAAGTTCTTTTTTAGTGTCCACACAAAGCCAAGCCCAGCCTGAACCGAATCTGGTCATACCTGCTTTGTTGAATGTTTCTTTGAAGGCATCAAAAGAACCGAATTTTGCATCAATTGCAGTGGCTAATTCACCTGTAGGTGCTCCTCCGCCATTTGGAGAAAGGATTTGCCAAAAAAGACTGTGATTGTAGTGGCCTCCACCGTTATTTCTTACAGCGGTATTTTTTCCGGCAACTTTCATAAGGTCTTCCAGAGACTTGCCTTCAAGGTCTGTGCCTGCGATGGCAGCATTCAGATTGGTTACATACGCATTGTGGTGCTTACCATGGTGGATTTCCATAGTTCTTGCATCAATGTGTGGTTCAAGTGCAGTAGTTGCGTAAGGTAAAGATGGGAGTTCGAAAGCCATTGTATTAAAATTTTAAGGTTGAAGATTAGATGAAATCAAATAAAGAATCTGACTACCCAACCAAGGTGAGCCGGAAAAGGTTCTTTCGACTTAAAATTGATTCTATTTTCTCAGTTTTTTAAAAAACTCCTGCAGTAACTGCTCAGACTCCAAAGCCATCATTCCCGAAAAAACTTTTGTTTTGGGATGCAAGGCAGTTGGCGCAGATAAATGAAATCCTCTCTTAGGATCTGCAGCACCAAAATGTATCTCTCCGATTTGAGACCAAAATAATGCTCCGGCACACATTACGCAGGGTTCGAGCGTCACATAAAGCCTGCAATCCGGCAGATATTTCGCTCCGAGATAATTTGCTGCAGAAGTGATTGCGATCATCTCTGCGTGTGCTGTCACATCAGTTAGCCTTTCTGTCTGATTGTAGCCTTTGGCAATAATTCGGTTTTTGGATACAATGACAGCACCCACGGGTATTTCTCCTTCTTCGAAGGCGACTTTGGCCTGCTTAAAGGCCTCGTTCATGAAATACTCGTGGGTGAAAATTTCCAATGAGATCAACTCAATTAAAACATGTCAAAAATCTCTTGTCTGACTCCTTTGTTGATGACAATAGCAAGAATAAGAGAAACAACCAAACCAGCCAGCGCTTTGAAAATGTCTTTTTTGGCTAAGCGAAATCCGTTTAACAGCCACTCTTTGCGCTGCTTAGGTTTTCCATCTTTTCCAAGAGCAATTGCAAGCTCTCGACCGGCAAGCAAGCCTATGAATACCCAAGTAGTACTCATCGGGAAGTTGTTGTACAACTTGAAATAAAACAGAATCACCGCATAGACCAAGTCGACCAGAGTGGCTGCTCTCACATCAGTTACATCCGTCTTTTCATTGATAATGTCCTGGATTTTATCTCCTTTCAGGAAGAATATAAGTCCTAAGCCAAAAAACACGAAACCAGTATAGGCGATAAATTCAAATACATCTAGCTGTCGGGGCAAAAACACCGCAATGTTTGCCGCATCTTGCATGATCCATACTGCCCAAAGTGTTCCTGAAGTAATCCATTGCAAAACCATCCAATACGGCTTTGCTTTTCCTTTTAAATAATTCTTAACAAATCGCTCCAAAATAAACCAGACAACGATCGCCATGACAAAAGCCAATAGATACCCTAGAAAGCTTTTTGACATTACAGAAACGATCGTTCCGGCTTTGTAGGTGAAAACGTTCAGAAGTAAAAATGTCGTAGATACCGGCATTCTCATCCGGGTCATTACCAATAAGACTATTGGTGCAGCTAATTGAAGGAAAACGAAATTTTCCGGTGCCTTTTCTAATCCAGGAACAGTTAAGAGTTGGAAACTTACATCTCCATTAAACGTGACCCAGCTGTAGGTTATAGTTGCAACCCATATCAATCCAATGAATAACCAGAGCCAATACCATTTCTTAGCTTGGTTGGAAGCTATGAATGTACCGATGGTCTGAATACTATCGTTTGAAATCGCAGAATATGCTGCTAAAGTGAATCCAAACCACATTGCAGCATAGGTATATTCTGTTATGAATCCTGCAATGGAAACCAGAATACAGATGATTATCAGGAAAGGCCTTTCTTTCTTGGCAAAATCAAAAATCGAATACGTTTTTTTTTGTTAAAACATCCTGATTGATGTTTTGATCTATGGGTTTCTTGGCCATGAGAAGGCTTATTGATTATTCGGCAAAATTATAGAAGTATATTCGGTATGCATGTTAACAAATTGTTAAGTGAGCCCTAATCATTCCCCCAAGGGCTGATTTTAACTTGTAATTCGCAAAAATATTTCAACTTTTGCCTCTAAATCTACTTAAAATTTGGAGTCTCCGAAATTTGAACAGAAATCAGCTTTTTGTACGTTGACTCAAATACCCCAAAAAAAAAGTCATTGCTTTTTAATAGCAGAGAATGGAACAATTGGAACAAGAAAATAGCAAGATGGTCAAAGCAAAGAGTTACATACTCATGCTTTTGGCACTCTTTCTATTCATTTTTGCAATAGACATGCTTACTGTTTCGATGAGCCAATTGAATAGTTCCGTTGCAAAAGATATTCTTCAGGCCACCAAAAACCCATTCGTCAGTTTATTTATTGGAATCTTATTAACAGCGTTAATTCAAAGCAGCTCGACTGTGACCTCAAGCGCTGTAGCTATTGTTGCGGCTGGAAATCTCTCTTTGGAACAAGCTGTACCCCTTGTCATGGGGGCAAATATTGGAACCACCCTTACATCGACAATGGTCTCTTTTTCATATATCATGAGGAAGAAAGAATTCAAGCGAGCTTTATCTGCAGGAATCGTTCACGATATTTTCAACATTCTCACCGTATTCATCCTATTGCCACTTGAACTGTATTTCAAGTTTCTTTCAAAATTATCTCAAAAAACTGCTCAGCTCTTCGCATCGGATGATTCTTATTCCGAACCGATGGAGTACCATAGGATCATTACACGACCACTTTCTGAATGGATCAACAACACCGTGGATGTTCCTTTCTTAACAATGATCGTTTCTGTTTTTTTGGTATTCCTTGCAATAAAACTCCTTTCAACTTCGGTATTCAAATCTTTTGAAATGGGGAGTTCGAGTGATTTCAATAAATACATTTTCAAAAATCCCTTTGTGGCCTTTCTTTACGGAACAGTCTTTACGGGCGCCGTTCAATCGAGTTCAGTGACTACTTCATTGGTGGTTCCAATGGTTGCAGAAGGAAAAGTGTCCTTAAGAAAATCATTCCCATTTATCATCGGGGCAAATATCGGAACTACAATAACTGCAGCCATTGCAGCAATCTATAAAACGGAAGCAGCCATTGCGCTCGCTTTGGTGCACTTTTTCTTCAATTTGATTGGGGCACTTATTTTTATGCCATTTCCGGTGATTAGAAATATTCCGGTCAGAATCGCACTTTTCATGGGGCAAAAATCCGTTCAGAATCGGCTAGTCGGATTTGCCTACATCCTGCTTACTTTCTTCATTATTCCCTTTTTCCTTATTTATTTCAACAAAGATTAGGGTCGGGTTTTTCTCCAGTCATTCATCAGAGCTTTCGCAGAACTGGTTCCGATACGATCCGCGCCGGCTTTTATCAGTTCCAAAGCAAAATCTAGCGTCTTGATTCCTCCACTGGCTTTGATTCCTATCTGCGAAGGAAGAGTTTCCCTCATCAGCAAAATATCGTCTTTCTGTGCACCCTTTGGAGCGTAGCCGGTCGAAGTCTTGACAAAATCTGCACCTGCATCCTGACAAATCACACAAGCCTCACGGATTTGCTCCGGACTTAGATAAGCTGTTTCAATAATTACTTTCAGAATTCGCTCCTCTTCATGGCAAATTTTTGAAATCTGAGCAATTTCAATTTTAGGCCAATTCATCCCTGAATGGAAAGCAGTCTGCGACCAAACAAGATCCAATTCATCTGCGCCCTGTTTGATAGACTCTTTGGTCTCAAAGACTTTGCTCTCCGTGCTCTGATAGCCAAAAGGAAATCCAATCACAGTCACAACTTGAATGTCTTCTTCACCCAATTCTCTTTTCACTTTCTTCACCCAAAAAGGTGGGATGCAAACCCCGATAAACTGCTCATCGATGGCATCTCTGATCAAAACATCCACCTCTTCTCCTGTCATGGTTGGCCGAAGAAGTGTGGACTCCAAAAATCGATTGAAATTATTCATGAGGGTAGACGTAATCTGTTAAATGCATAAACTCCAATGTAAGATCCCCGTCCCGCGCGATAGTGGCCCGCTCCAAAATCGGAGCATTCTCTTCCAATAACGCCGGAATGACCCATTTTTCAAGTTGCCCGCAAAACTCAATGCTGGCTTCTCTTGGCAGTTCGCAGGGCAGATTATCAATTGCCATTACCGAAATGCTGGTTTGACTTCCGAATGCCGCAATCTCTTTTCCTGTTGATCTATCAATATCATACACCGGATCCAGGATCGTAGAAGCACGAATGGTAGTCGGAACGGAACCATCGATGTCACATGTCACATCAGCAATGACTGACAAAGAAAAATCCTCATCCCCAAGATCTTTCAATTCAAACAACCTGGGCGCAGCCGGATCCCAATAAGCTGCAGCGATCAGGATTTCGCCTGACTCTGCGAATTTCAGAAAATTGCTTTCATAGAGTTCCGGATTGGCATAAAATTCAGCTTTGTCAAAGCCTCCATCAGATTTTCGCCTGTTGTAATCCCCCGAATGAAGCAAGACAAAAACGGGCTCCTCAAAATAATAATGGAGAAACTCATGGGTAGATACTTGCCTGATTTCTAATTTATTTAGGATTTCCAGTACTCCACCGCCAACTCTTCCGGCTCCAACAACAACAATTTTGACCGGGGGAAGCTGAACTTTAGCAAGCTCAATATTCAATTCTTCCCGGCCGTAACATTCATGCGCTCTTTTAATGTCAAAAAGGGCGGTTTTTTTTCCATACGTCCAGAGTGCATTGTATGCTCCTACGATCCCTGCCCATCTTCCAAAGGCTACCACCCGATTTCCTTTTTCATCTTTTAGGACCTCGTAATCGATCAGGCGGATGTTCTTCTCCAAAATAGCCCGAAGAAGGTCCCTGTTTCTGGGTTGCTTTTTAATAGTGTGAGAAAAGAAAAAGTAAGTCTTATCCGAAATGAGTTGGGTGACTGGGACTTCTTTGACTCCAAAAAGAACATCGCAGTGGGAAATATCGTCTACGACTTCAATCCCTGCTTTTATATATTCCTCGTCTGAAAAGCTTCTGAAAGGGCTGGATTCCACATAAAAACTCAACCTGTCCGTGTATTGACGGGTTAGATTTTTCAACTGGTCCGGAGTAAATGGAGTTCTTTTATCAGGCGGGTTTTTTCCTTCTCGGATAATTCCGATTTTCATAAAAATTAGGTTATATCGGGGAATCTAGACAATTCATGGATTATATATTACTCGCCCTGAGTTGGGCAATCTTCTACAGCTTCCATAGCATTCTGGCTGCTTCGAAGTTAAAAAGAATTCTGGAGGTGAAACTGGGAAAGGCTTATAAATGGTACCGCCTTTTTTATTCTTTTCTATCCGCTGGCTTATTTCTGGGAATTGTAATTCAATCCTTATTTATTCCGAATCAAATTCTGATTCAAAAATCCCCTTTTATGAACTATGTTGGGTACATGATGGCTGCCTTAGGAACCATCATCTCCCTGAAGGCAACCAAGCAAATATCCATTTCAAGTTTCATCGGGATCAATCCTGACCATCTCCAAAAAACCGGTAAAGAATTGATCACAGCCGGCTGGTATGCACGGATGCGTCATCCTCTATATTCGGGTTTGATTCTGATTTTTCTGGGATATTTCCTGGTAGCTGGCACGGTAACTTCCGGAATCCACCTTTTATGCCTGCTGCTCTATTTGCCTTTTGGGATTTACTATGAAGAGCAAAATCTGATTTCTCTTTTTGGGGATGACTACCGGGAGTATCAGCAAAAAGTCCCCTCTGTCTTCCCAAGGTTTAAAAAGTAAAAAGGGAGCCTGAGCTCCCCTTTCTATACTTAATCGATTCCTCTGAAACTTGCATCAAAAACCAAAATTGAGTTTGGCGGAATGCGGTCGTTATTATCCTGATCTCTGTATCCATAAGGGGAAGGAATTATAATTTTTGCCTTGCTTCCTGGTCTCAATCTCCGGAATCCAATATCCCAACCTGTAATTACATTTCCACCTCCTACAAGAAAACTGAACGTGACATACTTGTTTCCTTCAAGAAAGATATCGTTGTCGCGAGCGACCGACTCAATGCTGGTATCGAAAACTGATCCCGATTCCATCAAGTATCCGGTATAATCCGTGTAAACAATACTTCCGCTAGTGGGTCTGCTTCCGCTTCCCTCTTTCTGCACGATCACAATCACTCCGCTAGGATCATGAATTCTATACAAACTATCGATCTCTTCTGTAGCTAGAAATTCATCAATTTTGACACGATCTATAGCAAGATTTCCTTCGGTGTCATATAGCGGTTGGGTATTGAAAGGATTGCTTGGCTCACAACTTGCTAAAGCGAAACCCAACAAAACTAATACGAGACTGATATTTTTCATTCCCATCTTAATTCTGAGGTCCTTCTTTGACATCAATTATATAAAGTTCGAAGATTAAAGGAGAATGCGGCGGAATGTCTCCACTAGAATTATTTCCGTAACCGTAAACAGAAGGTATGAAAACTGTTGCTTTATCACCTTTTTCCATCTGTGCCGCACCATATTCAAAACCAGGAATCAACAAACCTCTGCCCAAAGGAAATCTCAAGGGTATGTAATTTCGGCCTGATGCGAATATTCCGTTGGCTTTTGCAACCGATTCTATGGAAGTATCAAATACTTTATTGGAAAGTAGTTTTCCGGTATAATCAAGTCTAAGAGTATCGCCTGACTCGGATTTTATCCCACTATTAGAAACCTCCTGCCAAATGATTTTTACGCCACTGGAAGGATCTGTAAACTCTTTGACATTGACTAAAGGGTTCGCCTCAATGTATTCTGCAATTGCCTTAATGTCTTTTTCCAGAATTACTTCATCTGTTTCATTCGCATCGATACAAGATACCATACCAACTGAGGCCAGCAACAGAGCAAAAAGGAATGATGGTTTAATTTTCATGGGGTATAAAATTTTTAAGTAGTTGGTGAAAGAGTGCTCAGCTATTATTTCTGAACATCTGTCACTTCTACGTCAAAAACCAAAATCGAGTTTGGTGGAATCATCGCTCCTGCACCATTTTCTCCATATCCAAGCGGAGACGGAATGATGAATTTGCCTTTAGATCCTTTTTTCAACAACATCAATCCTTCGTCCCATCCCGGGATTACCTGGCCCATTCCGACATTCACCGGAAGTGCTTCGTAAGGTCTTGCGGCATCGAAGATGTTATTCGCTTTTGCAACATCAGGAATTGAAGTATCAAACAATGTACCGTCCAATAAGTATCCAGCGTAGTTCACATACATGGTAGTACCAGGCGTAGTTGCTTCTCCGGTTCCTTCCTGCTCGATTACATAATATAATCCGCTTTCAGTTTTGGAAGCAGTAAGTCCTTTCTCCTGAATATAAGCTTCGATAGTTTTGCCTTCTTCAGCAAGCAATCCAACAGCTCTTTCAGCTTTTTTCTTATCCTCAGCTTCCATTGTTGAGTTGAAGAAAGCCTCAATTGCAGCCTGATCCATGATTTCGAAAGCACCCAACTTCACTTTTACAATATCAGCTTCCTTCATGAATGGAGGGAAATTTTCTCCGAAAATAACTTTCGCAGTGGATTCAAATTGAATGCTATCGCCTTTTCTCAGGGTAAGGAAAATCTCATCCATACCGTTTGTGGGAGGAAGAGAATCGTTTGCCATCAAATAACCCGGAAATGGTTGCTCGGCAGTAGAATAAATCACTGAATCTGTAGCAGTGGTGATTTCAAGATTGTAAAGGAGGAAGCTGCCATTAGGAGCAGATTCAGTTCCTTCTTTGATGTAAGTGTATTCGATTCCGTCTTTTTCAGTGACTTTGGTCTTCTTCTGACAAGAGGACATGAAGCTTGCTCCCAACATGAGAACAAGGATTGCCAAAAGGCTTTTTTGGTTTTTCATAAAGGTTAAGTGATTTTTCAAATAATTCGGATCGATGTGAAAGCAATCAGTGAGCGGTGATTTGATCATTTTGAAACAACTCTTCCTGGTTTTCTTCTACGAGTTTTTCAAACCTCTCTACTGTTTCTTTCAGGGTTAACATTGACTTGCCTCCGGCGGCATTTTTATGCCCTCCTCCATTGAAATAGGTAGCAGCAAATTTATTAACAGCGACTTCTGTTGATGATCTGAAGGAAATTTTAATTCCGTCCTCACGCTCCGAAAACAAGGCCGCAAGCTTGATTCCGTCCAAAGATAAAGCATAATTGACCAAACCTTCTGTATCGCCGGTTTGGCTTTGATATTTTTTAAGATCTTTTTTGCTGATCGCAAAATAGGCCATCTGCAAATCTTCCCTCACTACCAGTCTGCGACTTATCGCAAACCCAATAAATTTCAATCTGTTAACAGAATTTGAATCGTAGATCCAATTTGCAATCTGTGAGCTGTTTGCTCCTATTTCGATCAATTCTGCAACGACCAAGTGTACATTTTTGGTTGTGTTGGGATGACGGAAGCCTCCCGTGTCCGTCATAATCCCCGCATACAGACACTCTGCGATATCCTTATCTATCAGTTCTTTATCTCCCAAATCAACAATCAGCTCGTAAACAAGCTCACAAGTGGCCGCAGCTTTGGTACTCCAGACGCGATAGTCAGCAAAATCTTCAGGATCCTGATGGTGGTCAATATTGACGATGAAAGCATTTGACTTTCTGATCATTTCACCAAGTTCATTGACGCGGTCAAGAACTGAGAAATCAAGGCAAAAAATCATATCTGCCTGCTCCAGCTTCAAGGTAGCCAAAGGAATATGCTCAGGATTAGAAAAGTCCAGCACCTGATCAGTTCCTTTCATCCAGTCTAAGAATGAAGGATAATCGGAAGGTGTGACCACTGCTACATCATGTCCTTTTTTGATCAGGTAATTAGCCAAACCAAGAGAAGATCCCAATGCATCTGCATCAGGCTTGACATGTGTGGTAATGAATATTTTCTTGGGTGATGAAATCTCTCTCTTAAATGAGGCTAATGCTTCCATTTTATAGAATCAACTGCACTTTGGCTCTAGTAGCCCGCAAAGGTCAGTAAATTTTTGACAAATCCCAACATACTCACTTTCCTGATTATGAAGAGAATAACGGATAAATAACATGGATTCCTCGGAGAATGAATCTAAATCTCCTACTTTTGCACCCGATTTAACCAATGTAAAAACTAAAACACATGGCAACAAACAGAACATTTACTATGATTAAGCCTGATGCTTTCGAAGCAGGAAACACAGGAGCTATTTTGAAAATGATCGAAGAAGCAGGCTTCAACATCGTGGCCATGAAAGCTACCCAACTGACTCCTCAGCTTGCCGGTAAATTCTATGAAGTTCATAAAGAAAGACCTTTCTACGCTGATCTGTGCAAGTATATGTCTTCAGGACCTATCGTGGCAGTGATTTTGGAAAAGGAAAATGCCGTGGAAGATTTCAGAACTTTGATCGGAGCTACCAACCCTGCAAATGCAGCAGAAGGAACTATCCGTAAGATCTTCGCAAAGTCTATCGAAGCCAACGCTGTTCACGGTTCTGACTCTGACGAAAATGCCGCTCTTGAAGGCAATTTCTTTTTCTCTCAAGCGGAAAGAGTCGCTTAATCCTTCTATTCTAAAACATGAAAAAAGCACCTCAAGGGGTGCTTTTTTTGATTTTTGTCATTTTTGAATTTGTATATCAGCAATCTTGCCTCTAGTTTTTTTAAACGATTGAAAATTCAGAAAAACGTTTGATTTTGGATTTCTTCGGTCTTCCAACCCGTTAGTTATAGAAATTTCGGCTACTGGCAACCAAGCGTATATTCAGATTTTAGAATTACCAGCTTCCGCCTGCTCCGCCGCCTCCAAAGGAGCCGCCTCCAAATCCGCCGAAGCCTCCACCTCCGCCACCACCGAAGCCGCCGCGACCAGAAGAGAAATCTCCAAACTTTCCGCCATTTCCTCCTTTAAGTAGGTTCGCTAGCATGATGGTTGTGAGAAGATCAATTCCTCCTCCTTTCCCTCCCATGTGGTTATCGTTGTCTTTCCGGTTTTTGATCATCGGCAAAATCACGAAGAAAAAGATGAAAAGCAGAATAAGGAAAATCGCTCCTCCACTTTTTCCCTCCGACTCCACTTGCTCAGCGTCATATTCACCTGAAGCCAACTTGAAAATCATATCAGTAGCCTGATTAAAGCCTTGATAATATTCTTGCATTTTGAAATTGGGAAGAATCAAATTCTCCACAATTCGTTTGGCAAGCGCATCAGGAACTGATCCTTCCATTCCACGTCCTGTTGCAATGAAGACTTTTCGGTCGTTCATCGCAGCCAAAATCAAGATTCCATTATCCTTTGAACTACCAATTCCCCAGTTTTCACCAAGTCTCTGCGCGTAATCTGCTATATCATAATCTCCGGTGGATCTCATGATTACGATAGCGACCTGAGTGGAAGTGCTATCATTGTAAGCCACGAGTTTTTGCTCAAGCTGACTTACTTCCGAAGAAGAAAGAGTCTGAGTAAAGTCATTCACTAATTTTGGAGGATTAGGAAGGGGTGGAAATTCCTGGGCAAATAGACTACTTCCAACTCCCAGGAATAGACAAATAAGTACCAGGCTGTGGATTTTTTTATCCAAAAGAAATTTCATCTGATAGTTCGTTATTGTCTGATTCGCCCTGATGAGGGAAATGTGATCCTAATTGTTCCCCTGCCATGTGAATGCCGTCAATCAATCCCTGGGTAAAATTCCCGGACCTAAAATGATCGGCCATGTGGTCTTTGATTTTCCCCCAGAAATCCTCCGGCACCACATGATTAATACCCGCATCCCCAAGAATTGCGAAGCGGTGGTCTTCCACTGCCAAATAAAACAAAACCCCGTTTCTATCCTTTGTCTGATACATTTTGAGGGTTTCGAATAATTCAGCTGCACGGTCGAGTACATCTCCCTTGCAGTGGTTTTCGATGTGAACCTGGATTTCTCCTGAGGTTGACTTTTCTGCAGACCGGATTGCATTTATAATAGCCTCCCGATCTGCAGTTGAGAATAATTTCTCAGCCATGATTTTTAATTAAAACTGTACAGTTGGAGCATTTTCCGCTCCGGCAGATGCCTGGAAAGTGCCTTTGGTCTCAAAGCCATACCATCCTGCAAAAATGTTGTTCGGGAATGTTCGGATGTTAGCATTATAAGCCACCACTGACTCATTGAAGTTTCTTCTGGCTACCGCAATTCTATTTTCAGTTCCTTCCAATTGAGCCTGAAGCTCCAGGAAGTTTTGGTTTGCCTTCAAGTCAGGATATTTCTCCACAGTCACCAACAATCGGCTCAGTGCGCCTGAGAGTTGATCTTGTGCTTGCTGGAATTCTGCAAGTTTTTCAGGAGTAAGGTTTGTAGGATCGATTGTCATCGAAGTAGCTTTGGATCTGGCTTCGATTACTCCTGTAAGAGTCTCTTGCTCAAACTCAGCATATCCTTTTACAGTGTTGACCAGGTTTGGAATCAGATCAGCTCTTCTTTGATATTGAGTTTGGACTTCCGCCCACTGACCGTTGATTTGCTCCTCGGTTTGTACAAACTGATTGTAGGTTCCCACGGCTTTAGTGTAGACGAAAATGCCCACTACAGCGATAATCAAGATAGGAATCAGAAATTTTTTCATTTGTGCTTTGGTTTTAGAAAACTGGAATATTGACGTATTTCAAAAAAAGATGTTCAAAATCTATTGAATGATTTGAGGTCAAAATTATCCAATTTATCCGGATCGATATCAGAATTGGCCTAAATCTGTTTTTTTAGCACAAACTTGAATCGCAAATCTTCAAATTTCGTCAAGTCCATTCCTTCGTATCTTCTGATTTCAAATTCGATTTCTTTCCCTTCCTCTGATCGGAGAAGCTTGACCACTTCAGGCATTTCCCAGATAAAGGTTGGAATCTTATTGATCGACAAGATCTCGTCGAAGGGCAAAACCCCGGATCCTTCAGCAGGTGAATTCTTTCTCACCATCGAGACATACATCCTGTTTTCATCATTTGGAATTTTTTTGACCACAATCCCGCTCATGTCAAACTGAAAAGGCGCATAAAAATCTTCCCCTTTTTTCACCAGAAGCCGATTTCGCGGATAGTCAATTATCAATCGGGTCCGACCCAAAACTTCCGAACCCAAACTTCCTTGCCTTCCGGATTCTTTCAAGATATAACTGTAAGCGTTCTCCTCCGGATACGATGTAAGTACGTCTGTCATTTTCAATCCCGCAACCTTCAAAGAATTTAACCTGCCTATAAAACCATATAAAACACCTCCCAGGCTCTGGCCCAACTCGGTCTCTATCGTGAGTGGAGGAAGTATAATTTCCTCTGAAGTTTCCCTGTTTAGCAAAACTCCATGGTTTGCACCGGTATCTATCAAAAGTTTTGGGCCAAGGACTGACCCATTCTTTTGTTCAATTTTTGCATAGATATATGGCTTTTCATCCTCAACAGACATATCAAGCTTGTGGTAAAAAGGAGGCCGCCACTTAACCGCATCGCGCTTGTAAAAGTCCATTATCCCGTCATCATAGTTTATCCTGACGGGGTTATTTTTGAAAAACTCATAGCCGATGATTCCATAAATCGGAACACCGATAACAGCCTCCAGCTCAAAAAAATCTTCATCTAAAACCAGCAAGTTTTGGAAAACTCCCTCCACAGGACCCAAATCAATGGTGTTGATCGGGGAAATCGAAGCTAACAAAGACGTCTTACCATCCGCTCCCATGAGATTGATTTTACGGGTATAGCTGAGCCCGAGTGCGTCTCCCAGTTTTTTGCTAAAAAGGATATTTGCCCTAACTCCGGTATCGACCAAAAAATTGAGAGCAGTATTTCCGTTGATGGAAACGGGGATAATTATAAGACTATTCGAAGAGTAAAAAGGGATGGTCACTTTCCTTTTTTCCTCTTTCATGAAAAACCCAGGCACCTGCGCAAAGCAGGAAATCTGGAAAAACACCAGAATTGAAAGAACGAATCCGAACCTTAATTGCATAATTTGTTGGACCACTTCATGTCCAAATAAGTTAGCTCTTTTTTGAAAATTGTACTATCCCGAGTATAAACAGAAAAGGGGGTTCATATTGTTTCATCGGGTTTAAAAATCAGACTCCTAATTTAGATTGAAACCAAATTAGAATAGAGAATCGGTTACGGGTTGCCAAAAAATCCAGAATACTTCATCTTTATTCTTAAATCCTTTTTTAACACCCATGGCAGACAAAGCTCTGATCGAAAAAGCAAAGAAAATCTTTGAAAACTTCCTATTAAAACAAGGAAGCAGGAAAACTCCAGAGCGATTTTCGGTGATCGATGAATTATATTCTTTACCCGAGGATGAGCATATGGACGTGGAAGGATTGTTTCTGAGTATGAGAAACAAAGGCTACACCATCAGTAGGGCCACGATTTACAATACGCTTGATCTTCTAGTGGAGAGTGGATTGGCGGTAAAGCATCAATTCAAAGATAAAGTCGCGCTTTACGAACAAGCGCTCACCTACAAGCATCACGATCACCATGTCTGCAATCAATGCAGAAAAATCCGGGAGTTTTCTGATCCAAAAATCAACGAGATCAAAGAGGAAATTGGCAAATCTTTCCAATCCTCCATCATCACTCACTCACTCGTATTATATGGTGATTGCCAGATCGCGAACTGCGAAAATCTGATTCACCTCTGATCAGATCGCTTGAAAACTTTCTTATAAATCGGAATCCGATAGGCAAACTGAAGCAACATTGCCGGATAAAGCAAAAGTGATAAAAGCCCAAAAGGAGCTGAATACTCGATTTCATCCCGGATTATGGCATCATTTCCGCTACGGATGATTCGGTGTTTATGATTCCAGCTTTTCAAAAAAAAGGGTAATTCAACTCCCTTATCTATAAAGTAAAATTCTTTCTCGTCTGTCTGATCTTCGATAATTCGACTGGTCCACTTTTGCTTGAAAAGTAAAAAATTCAACTCCAGAGTCACCAAATCACCTTTGGCCGAACCATCAAATCTGAGAAGCTTTACCGGAGGAAAAGGAGGGCTAAGCTTGGTAAAAAGAGATTCAGTAAATCCTTTCTTTACGTTCAGGTAGTTTTCCTCAACGGTGGTTTCGATGGTCAGTTTCATCTGTTTATAATTTGCTTTTTAGCGACCATAACCTGTCCCGTGACGAAGGATACGGGATGGAATCTCGCATTTTGGATAATCATTCCAGTGTGTGTCGCTTGCGTCATGCTTGATTTCATGATTTTCTTAAAAACTCAGAACAAAAAGGACAAATAAAATCAACCATATCACATCCATAAAGTGCCAATAAACGGTGAAGAGGCGAATTCTCATTTTTTCAAAAGGATTAATCAATAAAATGAGATTTCGAATCTCGTCTTGTTGATTTTTACGAAGCTGAACCAATAAGATCAAAGCAAAAATCATCGCTCCCAGTAAATGGAAAATATGAATTCCGGAAAGTAAATAGAGAAAACTTCCACTCGGAATTCCGGTGAAATTGATTCCCATCAGTTCCAATTCCTTCCAGCCGAGAAACTGCAGAATGGTAAATACGACCCCAAGCCAAAAAGTATTTCGAAGAGAGGATATAATTTTGTCGGTGTTTTCTTCCTGATAATATAGTCGCATTTTGGTGGCCGTGTATCCACTCAAAATCAACAAAAGCGTTGAAATCAGGAAGGAAACAGGGATATTATGATTCAATCCTTCCAACTGATTCCAACCGGAAGACATAAATGCCGCCACCAAAAACAAGAAAATAAGCCCGCTTCCCAGCATTCCCAGATAAAGGAGGGTTTCGTATGGATGCAGCCGCTCGACCCGCTGGAACCATGTAAGTTGTTCTTTTGTCTTACTCATCGATGGGTAAACATTTTGGAGAGGCGTAGGTTCACAAAACTGCAAAACAACTTGCAAAGCTCATCCTAAGAACTCAGAATACTCTAAATTTGGGCTTCCAAACCCAATTCTCTCAAACCACATAATTTTGGATCGCCAGGCTTTTATTTCCCTTTATCAATCAGACCCGATTTTTCAAACTCTGGCTCATGAGATTTTGGGCACCGAAAAGGTAAACTACCAGCTCAAAGGTCTGGCCGGAAGCCTTGATATGGTTATTTTTTCAGCGCTTTATTCCAGCAAAGGAGGATTTCATCTGATCATAGCTCAGGACAAAGAAGAAGCTGCGTACCTCAATACGGATATTCAGAATTTGCTGGATACGGAGGATCACATGATTTTTCCTTCCAGTTTCAAGCGGCCATATCATTACGATGAAGTGGACAATGCAAATGTCCTGATGCGGGCAGAAATCCTGAATCACGTTTTGGAAAGCAAAGGAAAACCGGGAATCATCATTACTTACCCTGAAGCACTTTACGAACGAGTAATCAACAAGCGATCGCTGATCGAAAACACTTTTTCAGCAAGGGTAGGAGAAGCAGTGGACATGGAGTTTGTCTCGGAGATCCTGAGCAGTTACGATTTTGAGCGAACTGATTTTGTCTACGAACCTGGTCAATATGCGATTCGAGGCGGTATTCTGGACGTGTTTTCATTTTCGAATGAACATCCCTATCGGCTTGAATTATTCGGAAAAGAAATCGAAAGCATCCGAACATTCGATCCGGAAACTCAGCTTTCGATCGCCAGCGTTAATAAAATATCGCTGATTCCAAACGTCCAAACCAAGCTTTTGCAGGAAGTAAGGCAATCATTCTTGGGTTTCCTGCCCGAGTCAACGATTGTTTGGATTAAGGATTACCAGCTCACCCTGGATGTTATGGACGAATGCTTTCACAAGGCTGATCAGGCTTTTGATGAGATCGTGTCCAAAACTGCAAATGATAAACTGCTGCTGAAGCCCGCAGATTTATTTGATAAAGGATCCAACTTCTCCGAACTGTCGAGAAACTTCACCCGGGTTGAATTTGGGAAGCAATTTTATTTGCCACAGGCGAAAGTATTCCAATGGAACAGTCAATCACAGCCATCTTTCAATAAGAATTTTGACTTGCTGGTAACCCATCTGGCAGAAAATGAAAAAGGTGGCCAAATCAATATCCTGACTGCGGAAAACGATAAGCAAATCGACCGTCTTTTGGGAATTTTCCATGAGTTGGATCCTACGCTTCAAGTCCAAAGTATGCTTTTGGGCTTGAGAGAAGGATTTGAAGATCGACAGATGAAGTTGGTCTGCTACACCGATCACCAGCTTTTCGAGCGATTTCACCGATACAAAACCCGCAATAAAGCCAGCAAATCCAAAGCACTGACGCTGAAAGAAATTAAAGCTCTTCATCCGGGAGATTACATCGTTCACGTGGATTATGGAGTAGGGCGATTTGCCGGATTGGAAAAAGTGGATATCAGCGGCAAAATGCAGGAAGCTGTCCGCCTCATCTTCCGGGATGACGATTTACTGTATGTCAATATCCATTCCCTCCACAAGATTTCGAAGTATTCAGGCCAGGAAGGCACTACTCCTTCCATGTCAAAACTGGGTTCGCCGGAGTGGGAAAACAAAAAGAGCCGGGTCAAAAAGCAAGTCAAAGACATTGCAAAGGACCTCATCGCTCTTTATGCAAAGAGAAGGTCAGCGAAAGGGTATGCATTTACGCATGATTCAGTTTTGCAAATCGAGTTAGAATCTTCTTTCATCTACGAGGATACACCGGATCAGGCGATTGCCACGGCGGATGTGAAGGCTGACATGGAAAAAACCTATCCGATGGACCGATTGGTTTGCGGAGATGTGGGTTTTGGAAAAACTGAAGTGGCAATTCGGGCAGCTTTCAAGGCTGTAAATGACCGCAAGCAGGTGGCCGTGCTGGTACCAACCACGATCCTGGCAATGCAGCACTTTCATACGTTCACCGAACGACTGGAAAATTTCCCCGTCAAAGTGGAATATATCAATCGCTTTCGCTCCGCTAAAGAAATCAAGGAAATCATCTCTCAGGTGAAAACAGGAGAAATCGACATCCTGATCGGCACACATAAAATCGTCAACAAAGAAATTGAATTCAAAGACTTGGGTCTTTTGATTATAGATGAAGAGCAAAAGTTTGGAGTAAAAGTAAAAGATCAACTTAAAAATCTCCGGGTAAACGTCGATGTGCTGACACTTACCGCTACTCCGATTCCGCGAACTCTTCATTTCTCATTGATGGGAGCAAGAGATCTTTCGGTGATTGCTACACCTCCGCCAAACAGGCAACCGGTCACGACAGAAATTCAAACATTTAAAGAAGAAGTAATCCGGGATGCAGTGGCTTACGAACTTCGAAGAGGAGGACAGGTTTTCTTTGTACATAATAGAGTGGGGGAAATTGACAGCATTGCAAATCTGATCATGAAATTAGTCCCAGATGCACGAGTGGCCGGAGCTCATGGTCAGATGGATGGCAAAAAGCTCGAGAAAGTAATGGTTGACTTCATCAATCATGAATACGATGTCCTCGTCTCTACCAATATCATCGAATCCGGACTCGATATTCCAAACGCCAACACCATCATCATCAACCGAGCGCATATGTTTGGATTGAGTGACTTGCACCAGATGAGAGGCCGGGTAGGTCGAAGCAATAAGAAAGCATTCTGTTATTTATTAACGAGCCCGATGTCGGGATTAACAGCCGAAGCGAGAAAAAGACTTCAGACGCTAGAGGAGTTTTCTGATCTGGGCGATGGATTCAAAGTAGCGATGAAAGACCTTGACATTCGCGGTGCGGGAAATCTTTTGGGTGCGGAGCAAAGTGGCTTTATCACCGATCTTGGCTTTGAGATGTACCATAAAATATTGGATGAAGCTGTTCAGGAACTGAAAGAAAATGAGTTTGCATCTCTGTTTGAGATCGATCTGGAAGATAAAGTAAAGGTGCTTGTTCAGGACTGTACGATTGAAACTGACCTTGAATTGCTGATTCCGGAAGGATATGTAAGCAATATCAGCGAGCGTCTTGGTCTTTATTCCAAGTTGGATGCGATCAAAAATGAAGAAGAACTCGGCAAATTCTCGACTATGCTTTTGGATCGATTTGGACCGCTGCCTGATTCAGTCAAGGATCTGATGGAGACTGTTCGGCTAAGATGGACAGCTGAAAAGTTGGGAATCGAAAAACTGGTTTTAAAAGGAAATCAAATGAAATGCTATTTGCTTCCTTCCAGTCGGGATGATTTTTATTCCTCTGTTGTATTCCAAAAAATCATGCGATTTGCACAAACTCACTCGAAGCAAACCAAAATAAAGGAACATAAAAACCGTTTGATACTTACTGTTGAGGGAGTTTCATCTATCACAAAAGCTCAAAACAAGCTGAAGGATATGGAATTAGCTTAAATTTTAAAAAAATTTAACTGGCATAAATATTGCAGTTTTGGCTATGAAAATTGCCGATTTACTAGCTTTTAGCCTGTTTTTGGAGTTTAATCAAAATAAGGCTTTGGCCTATATCTTTGTAAGTACTTAGTATTGATTATATATTAGCACGTTGAATTAGGCCTAAAATTCATAAAAAATATGCGTTTGAGTAATAAAAATTTTGGTTTGTGGATGGGAGTCTTCCTGATTGCATCCAGCTCGATTTTATCTTCTTGTAATAAAACTCCCGGCTATGGCAGAAGAACTGCTTCTGATCCAGGGAAGAATAGTGCGACAACAGGCGCGGAATTCAGCTTTGATGAGCAAGACACTACCCAATTTTTCGTGTCGAAAAATGCCGAGCAGATTCCAGGACCAAACTTGAAATTTATCCAGGGTGGTAGAGCTGTTTTGGGTTCTCAGGAAGAGGATGTAATGGCTTTCAGAGACAACATGGAGCGAACTGTCAGTATTGCCAATTTTTACATGGATGAAACTGAAATCTCGAACAATGATTTCCGGGAATTTCTTTTCGACATGAAGAAAAAAGTGAGCGCTGATTCACTTTTGAAATTAGAGCCTTCCGAAAATGTTTGGTCTGGTGCAATGTCTTTCAACGACATGTACCAGTCTTATTACTTTAGATTCCCAGGTTTTAACTTTTATCCCGTTGCCGGCGTATCCTGGTCACAGGCAAAAACTTATTCTCAATGGAGAACTGAATTCGTTCAGGAATTGATCAGAGAAGAAAGAGAATTGGACTCAACCTTTACAAAAGCCCAGTTGATAGAGCGAGGAGTGGCATTGGCTGATTACCGTCTGCCTACTGAGGCTGAGTGGGAATATGCTGCAAAAGCAATGATTGGAACCCAATATCTTGATGAAAATCAGGAATACGGCCGAATCTATCCTTGGGATGGCAGAGGTGTTCGTAATCCTTACAATGTGAAGAGAAAAGGTAAGCAGGGTGATTTCCTTGCCAACTTCAAAAGAGGTCGTGGAGATTACGGTGGAATTTCAGGTAATCAGACAAATGACGGGTCAATCATCCTTACAAACGTTTATGACATGGCTCCAAATGATTTCGGCTTGTACCACATGGCTGGAAACATGAATGAGTGGGTTCAGGATATTTACCGACCGCTTTCTTTCATGGATTTTGATGATCTCAACCCAGTAAGAAAAGATGGAGCACTTGATGATATCTCTAACTATGAGACTTCTGTACTAAGCGATGACCTCAGAGTGTACAAAGGAGGAAGCTGGAAAGATGTAGCTTATTGGCTTGCACCTGGTACTCGTAGATTTATGCATCAGGACTCAGCTACCAACAATATTGGATTCCGTTGTGCCATGATTTCAATTGGAGAAAAAGGAAAATAATCCTTCCCCATATATTCAAAAAAGCCTTGTTGGGAATAGATCCAACAAGGCTTTTTTATTTATAGCAAGTCCTAATAATTCGAAACTTCTAAGCAGTTCTTGCTCAGAGCAATTAAAAGTTGTTGGTTAAAATTTCAATCTCATTCCTATATTTCCATAGAACCCGTTCGTCTTTCCAAAATCGATGTTTGCAAAGGCTGTCTGAATATCTGTCACTGACCATTCGTAAGATAAATCAATAAAAAGTAGCCAGATATCAATACCTGTGCCTGCATAAACTCCCCAAGCAGGAGAATTGACTTCCCCTGGATCCAAATCCTCACCAACACTCGTAACAAAAAATCCAGAAGCTCCACCGAATGCTCGCCAAGAAGCAAGAGTTTCGGAACTCCCAATAAGATTCATTCCAAGAGTAAGGGGAATCCTGATACCATTTAGGTCTGCTTCGAAATCAACCGGATTTGCCGCGGTAGGATCTGTGAATTCCGCACTTTTTGAAACATAAAAAATGCCAGGCTCCACATACATTTTTTCCCCAAAAGCTACACTAAACCCCGTTTGCCAACCATTTTTCCCTTGGCCAATTTCATCGTTTACCGTAACATCCGTAAAATTAAAACCCACGGTTGGTTTGAATGTCTGAGCTTGAAGTTTGAAAAATATCGAGACTAAGAGGGTTAAAGTAAATAAGGTCTTCTTCATAATGCTATTTGCTGGATAGTGAAAATAAGAAATTCTGAGAATCCGATTCCTTGTTTTTAAAACTATCCTGGAAATCAGACTCTCCGTTTCCGTTAGTCAATCTCCTGAATACCTGCACCCAGATTGATTTAAGACCATTGATTGATTCTCAAAACAAATTCCATTTCAGTTGTTCTATCTTGAGATCGAATTAACCCGAATAGAAATGATACTAAAATTTACTAATCGCCTTATTTTTGCATTCTGCATTTTGGTAGGATTTTCAGAAGCACAGGCTCAAACAACCTACCAAACTCCACCGAAAGAGATTGCTGATTTGGTCAATGCTCCGACTACTCCATCGGTTGTTTTTAGCAAAAAAGGAGATTGGATGATGCTACTTGAGCGGGCAGGAAATCCTTCCATCGAGGATTTGGCACAACCTGAATTGAGAATTGCCGGACTTCGTATTAACCCAGCGACCTCCGGCCCAAGCCGCAGCGGAAGTGTGGAAAACCTGAAAATCAAAATGACCAGAAGCGGGGAAGAAATCCAGATCAAAGGACTTCCTTCCAATCCAAAGATGGGTGGATTTTCACTCTCCAGAGATGATAAGTTCCTTGCATTTACTCAGACCGAGGCAACCGGTATCAGCCTTTGGGTAGTGGATATGACGAGTTTCGAAGCTCGTCAACTTACGGAAAACATCCTGAATGAAGTCATGGGAGGAAGCTTGGCCTGGACTCCGGATAATCAGATCCTAATCAAAGCTGTCAATCCAAACCGGGGAGAAATCCCAAAAGCCCCTGCAGCTCCGGCCGGACCCATCATCCAGGAAACTTCCGGAAACGCAGCTCCGAGCAGAACTTATCAGGACTTGTTGGCAAATCCTCACGATGAGGCACTTTTTGCTTATTTCATCAATACTCAGCTTATGCTCGTCAATCTGGATGGCACGAAGAAACCAATTGGTCCCGCCGGAATGATCAAGTCAATGGATATTTCACCAGACGGATCTTACCTGGTAGTGGAAACTATCAAAAAGCCCTTTTCTTACTTGGTTCCTGCTTCCCGATTCCCTTACGACGTAGAGGTGTGGACTAAATCCGGTCAGAAAGTAAAGACACTTGCGCAAATTCCTTTGGATGAAAATCGCCCAACCGGCTTTGATGTAACTGTTGCCGGGCCAAGGAATATCAGTTGGAGAGCCGATAAGCCGGCTACTTTGTATTGGGTAGAAGCTCAGGATGGCGGTGACCCAAAAGTTGAAATCGCAGAACGGGAGATTGTATACACCGTGGAAGCACCTTTCGCAGGAGAAAAGAAAAAACTGGCAAGCTCTGCTTATCGATTTGGCGGAATTGCCTGGTCAGACGACAACTTTGCGATCATGACTGAGCGCTGGTCCAAAACCAGAAAGGAAATAACATCAGTAATCAATCCTTCCAATCCTGCTCAGACTCCACGTGTTATTATCGATCGTTCATCGGATGATCTTTACAATGATCCCGGAAATCCGGTTTTCACCGAAAATGAATTTGGTCAGCGGGTTTTGTTGCGCAAAGGTGATTTGGTTTTCATGACGAGCGAAGGAGGTTCAACTGAAGGAAGCATGCCTTTCCTTTCCACTTTTGACACCAAAACCAAAGAGGAAAAAATCCTCTGGAGATCTCAAGCTCCTTTCTATGAGCGAGTGGTCAAAGTCCTGGATGATGAAGGAACGGAGTTTATCACGTTGAAAGAAAGTACAGATATTCAGCCTAACTATTGGCTGGTGAATACCCGAAAAAGAATGGCTCCACTTCAGGTGACTAACTTTGTTCACCCTTATGAATCGATCAAGGGCATCCAAAAACAATTGGTCACCTACAAAAGAAAAGACGGGCTGAATCTCTCCGCGGTAGTTTACACTCCAGCCGGATATGATCCTGCGAAAGACGGAACTCTTCCTGTTCTGATGTGGGCCTACCCCAGAGAATACAAATCGGCTGAAATCGCCTCTCAAGTTCGGGGATCAAAATACGCTTTTACCCGATTAAGCTGGGGATCGCCAATCTATTGGGTGACTCGCGGATACGCAATCATGGATCAAACTGAGATGCCGATTGTTGGAGAAGGAGAAGAGGAGCCTAACGATTATTTCATCGAGCAGCTTGTCGCCAATGCCGAAGCCGCCATTGACCAGATCGTCGGAATGGGAATTGGAGATCGAATGAGAATTGGAGTTGGTGGGCATTCTTACGGAGCCTTTATGACTGCGAATTTGCTTTCGCACACCAATTTATTCGCAGCGGGAATCGCCCGAAGCGGAGCCTACAACAGAACATTGACTCCGTTTGGATTTCAATATGAGCAGCGAACCTACTGGGAATCTCCGGAAGTCTATTTCAATATGTCACCGTTCTCATACGCACATAAAGTGGAAACGCCGATTCTCTTGATTCACGGAGAGGCGGACAACAATTCCGGAACATTCCCGATTCAGTCTGAGCGCTATTACAATGCGTTAAAAGGTCATGGCGTCACAACCCGTCTGGTGTTTCTTCCTCATGAAAGTCACGGATATGCTGCCAAAGAATCAATCCTCCACACCCTTTGGGAAATGGATACCTGGCTGGAAAAATACGTGAAGAATAAAAACAAGCTGGATCCTTCGAAGTAAAAACTATTCCCTATCCTGACATTTTTTAAACAAAGCCCTCCCGGATTATTGAAATCCGGGAGGGCTTTAATTACTTTCTCGAGTTCTTGATAAGCCAACTATTCTGAGTTAAAATTTCGATATCACTGAAATTAAAATCCCCATCATCTGTGACAACAGTTAAATTCTGGGAGATCGCCATTTCATAAAAAAGGTAATCATTGAAATCTGAGCTCGAAGGTATATTTTCTACCAGATATCCAAGTTCAAATTCTATTTCTTTATCAATAAGGTGAATTGAAGGAAGATAGGCTTGAATATCAGATTTAAAACGACTTAGCGCGTCAAGATATTCAGTTTTCCCTCTAAAATCTTTTTTAAAATCCAATTGGGGTTTTCTTCCAGTTCGATATTCTTCTGTCTTCAAAAAATCTTGAAAATTGATTCTCATTAAAGCATTGAAAACCTCTGAAATTAAGATGGTATGTGAGTAAATCGGTGTTCCTGATTCGATTAACCTATCTAAAAACTTAATATATTCCTCTCCCGGAGTATTTGGAGATGGTGGGTTTCCCAAGGCAAAAATCCACACATTGGCGTCCAAAAAATACTTCATGGACTCATCCAATTTGTGTTCGGAGAGTCTCGATATCATTAAAGACATTGGAAATTAGGCGTTTTCGAAGTACTCTCTAAGGGATTCTTCTCTGGCTTCTCTCCGAGCTTGGTTAAGAGCATTTTGCTTGACCCATTCAATCTTTTCCAATATAGAATCGTCTGCACCTAGGATTTCTAGTTTCTCTGCAGACTCTGGGGAATTCATCCAAACCTTACCTAAAGACGCATTTAAAAACGTCGTTGTGGAATGATCTATTTTTTCAAAAGACAAAACTGCCTTATTGGATTTAGCTAATTCCTCAATAATTGCATCATAAATCTTCAGCCCATCTGAGTGAAGGATTGCGATGTTTTTTCCGATTATTTGTTCGATTGAAATCATGGGGCCGCAAAGGTATAAAAATGTTGTGTTCATTTACAAGTTATTGAAATTCTATTATTTACACGTGAATTCCAAATTAATCGTTGTTCCGGGAAATTTTCCCATTGGCCAATAATTAAGTTGGCCCGTTCCATTTGTCCAGCATATACCATTGGTTACTATTTGAAAGATATGCCCATTATTAAGACAATATTTTTTTAATGAAGAAAGACCCAAACCGCCTGGAGCATCAACCTTTGTTGAATGATTTTCCTCTAATGCCCACAATATTGCGTCTTCAACAGTTTGAATTTTCCCTTTTGTAAATTCAGATATCGGATCATAAAATCCAATACCTAGATCAACCAATGTGAATTTTAGAATTTTTTTCTTTGGATAATATTGACCGCATGCGAAAACTGGTCCAGTTGATTTAGCATGGGTTTGAATATTACTGAATACCTCCAAAAAATGTCCAATAAGCTCTGCCTTAATTTCTGACATTTTCTCAAATGCTCTGTTCTCAAATAAACTTTCTCCGATATACTGGTAAAAAGCACCATCGCTTTCACACGAAAATCGAGTCATTAATACCGTTGTATTACTGTTATCAATGATCAATTTTTCATTATCAGATCGCTTTAAAAACCCATTTCTTTCAAAAATTTCAAACCTATTTTTAATATGGTTTGAGTCCACAAAAAACTGATGACCGTTTTCCTTACCCAATACATAAATTATAGCATCAATTACCGCACAAAGGTTTGCGTCAATCCAATCAACCTCTGACAAATCCAGCAAAATTTTCTTTTCTTTTCCTTCTTTAAATAAGTCATAAATCTTATAAAGCTTTCTAAATGAGGATGGATGGGATACAAAACTTCCCTCAAACAAGTAAGTATCTGTAAATGGACTGCCCATATCACATCTCCCTGATCAACGCCTTCGCCTTGTCAAAAGAATAGGCTCCTTTGACTTCTTTCTGATCAAAAACCATCATGTATAGAAAGTCTTTTCCTGCTAATTCGGCCCATTTTTGACCTAATCGACATTTCGCTTCGCTGTCGCTGTTATCCCGGTCATCGCCTTTTGTTTCGAGTACAATCGTTTTTCCTGAATTGGTGCCAATGATAAAGTCCGGATAATGATTTGATTTGAATCCATTGATCGCAAAGCCTTTTCCCTTGACCAGGTTTCGGTGCCAATAGGAAATGTTGGACATCCCGGAAATCTCAGAAATCACTTTCGTCTCAAATCCATTCATCGAGCCCTCCACTTCGTAAAGGGATTTGCTAATTGAAGGTCCAGGTTTACCCGGAATAATTTTGGCGGAAAACTTCCAGCTTGGGATCGTCTCTATTTTCCCAATCGTGATCAAATCATTAAACTTCACCTCGGCAAAAGTATCTGCATGGGCCTTGATTTTTGCCTTTATCTTATCTGAATAGCTCAGCCTTCGTGCTAAAATATCGCGCAATTGCTCCCCAGTCATACTTTTTAAAATCCTTTGGAGGTAAAGCTTAATCTCTTGCTCAGGAATAGGATACAGATTCCCCATCACCTCATTGAGATGATACACGATGTCTTTGATTTGTTTGTCTTTCGGCTTCGCCAGAATGTAGTCCAGGAAAGGTTCTCTGAAACTCAAATCCTCAATTTTAGTGAAGGAAGGAGTGTACTCATCTTTTTTGGATTCCTGAATATCCACCTTGTATAATTCCGACTGTATCTGATCAAAATCAAGGATCGTGTCGTATTGGCTAAGTTTGAAATTCCCCAACAAGGATTCTTGATTGAGTAAAGTGGAGCCATCCAGATCAAACAAGGGATTGCTTGGGATTTTAATGTGAAACTGTGGCAGGGTCAAATTCTGAACATGCACTTTGAGTGAAGTTCTGATTTGGTACGTTTTTACTTTGTCTCCCATTTCTGCAAAAATTGGTAAGTCTGCAGGAGCTTCCTCCTGCTTTTTGATTTCGGCTTCCAGTTCTGCATTTTGAGAAATAGCCAATTCCTCGATTTCTCTGATTGTTTGGATAGGTTCTCTATCCATTTCTTCTACTCGTTCCGGGTCAAACTGAATTCTTGCTGCTTCAATTTCATCTTCCTCCTCCACGGTCGCTGTCGATTCCGGGAAAAGAAAAGCGTCCAGCGGTTTTGCCAAAACTTTCGATTTCAGTTCCTCCGACATCAAATCCTGCTTTCGGTAGTCCTTGTCGCTGAAGCCTGAATTTTGAAGGCCCTTCACAATATTTTGAAGGGTATCATGAAACTTCGCTGAGGCTGTCAGAACATAAGAGATATTCAACATCGGAGAAGCATGCTTTATCACATAGGGCTGACGGAGTACCCGACCCAGGATTTGCTCCACATCTACTGCCGAAGACTTGTCTGCCAGTGAGGCAAGAATATAGGCAAACGGACAATCCCAGCCCTCCTTCAATGCATTGATCGTGATGATGTAGCGAACCGGGCAGGAATCTGACATCAAGTCGATTCCTTTCAACTCATCTTTTTCCGCTGTTTTGATTTTGATCTGTTCTTCAGGAATTCCCAAACTGATGAGCTGAGCTTTCAACTTATCAAAGGTGGTATTATCTTCTCCAGTTCTGGGCTGTGCCTGAAAAAGCACGATCGGTCGAATGTATTTACCCCCTGCTTTCTGCTGCTGTATCGCAAGATTTTCCAATTTCTGACGGAGGTGCAGGGAGGAATTGATTACCTCAGTTTTGTCCGGATGATTGTAGACGATCACAGGAAGCTTCACCATGTGTTCTTTTTTGAGCTCAATAGCCGGAACCAAACTCACGATGTTGGAATTTTTCTTTGGCGTTGCCGTCAGATCCAACACAAAGCTTGGATTCAGATTTTTGAGCATGTCCACGCTCAACTCAGATTCGGCATTGTGGCTTTCGTCAACCACCAGCACGGGATTCAAACTTCTAATCACATTGATCAGCGCTGTCTCGTCCGTATCAGGAAGTAAGTGGGAATCGTCTTTGTACTGAGAAGCAAAACTTGCCAACTGACCATTCTCCTGGTAGACTTTTCGATCATCTTTCTTTTTAGATCGAAGGGAAGCAAAACTCATGACGATGATCGTCAACTGCTCGGCAACTACAGTCGGATTAAAATTGGAGCCTTGAAGCAGATCCTTTTTCTGATAGACTTCCACCCGGTGGTGAAATAAGCTATTCAGCTTCTGCCGATACGGATGATCGGGATTGCTCAGGTTATTGACGGTCTGATCGAGGAGATTGCTCCAGGGAACCAGCCAAACAACGGTCTTGGGATGGGTAGAATCAAACGCATCAAAGATCGTCCTGAGTGCATTTGCTGCAATAAAAGTCTTGCCTCCGGCAGTCGGCACTTTGATGCAGACGTTGGCAGCATAGGGAAGGGTGTTTTTATAGGGCTCCATTCCGGTGCCATCAAGGGGATTGTATGGCCCAATTTGATCTTCCCAAAACTGATCAAATGCAACATTCAACTTCTTATGCTCCTGCACATAGTCCAGGTAGCGGTTGAGATCGGAGATGACTTTCTGCTGGTATGACTTGAGCTCCATGCTTAAAAACGGGTGATGTCTCGTGGAATTTTCTTAAAAATAATCCGGTGCTTCTCCATCAGATGCGCCGGAAGCAGGCAATTGTCCGCATAGATGATGTACTGCGATGCCGAAGTGGTGACATGAGAAGACAAGAGCTCAAAGTCAAGCGTGGTGAGACTCTCCCGCTCATAGACGAAGTAGTAGGCGGTATCTTCCATTGAGCCCAGGAAATAGGCAGAGTCCTTCGTTTCGGGTTCCTGATAAGGAGTACGAGTCTCCGAATACCAGATGTAGTTTCGGATATCGGAAAGAGAAACAGCTTCATTCAAGTTATTTTCCCCATCAAAGAGTGCGGCTCCGAGCTTATAATAAGAAAAATTTCCTCCGGTGCCGGGTACGGCTTTGCTTCCTTCTCCATAGCCATCGATCACCCGCTTCACTCGCTCGGCAGTGATCGTGGATGCGTAATCTTCCATCTCGATAAGGATAAACTTTCGATTGCCTCTATCTGCTTTGTTTAGATTCAGAACTGCATGCCCAGTTGTGCCGGACCCAGCAAAGGAATCTAAAATGGTATCGCCATCATTCACATATAGATGAAGAATTCTTTCAATAAGTCTTGACGGCTTAGGTGTATCAAATATCGTTGCAGAATTGAAAATGGAATTGATTTCTTTTTTCCCTTCTTGACTATGCCCTACTTCTTCATTGGTCCACCAAGTCCAAGATGCCACACCTTCACTCTCTGATAAATATGTTTTCCATCTTGGAACACCATCTCCATTTTTACCAAACCACATTTTTCCTTTCTTATTTAACTCCCAATAGGCAGATTCAATATTTCTCCAACACCTTCCTTCTGGAGGAAAATATTTTTTGCCAGAAGGAGAGGTAATCTCATACATCTGATTGGGCCTGTAGCCTTGAGCGGTAAAATCGGATGAAGCCCATGGTCCATTTGGATCATTATCGGGATTTTTAAAAGACTTACTTTGTTTTTCTGTTAAAGGAAGACTCTTTAAAGAAGCTCTAACATTTTCCCATTTCTTTCCATAAACAATTATGTGTTCGTGACCAGCTCCAATTGTCGCTCTTGCGTCAGGCGAGGTTCGTTTTTGCCAAACTATGTTGGCAACAAAATTTGATTTCCCGAAAATTTCATCTAGAACCAAACAGAGAAAATGAACTTCATTATCATCTATAGAAATAAAGATTGCACCATCATTAGCCAGAAGCTGATATAAAAGCTTGAGTCTGGGATACATCATACAGAGCCATTTATCGTGGCGAGAGAGATCTTCTCCTTCTTTTCCTACGATATCTCCCAGCCATTTTTTGATTTTGGGATGATTCACATTGTCATTGTAGACCCAGGATTCGTTGCCAGTATTATAAGGAGGATCGATGTAGATGCATTTGATTTTACCTTCGTACTCAGGAATCAGAGACTTTAGGGCCTCGAGATTGTCGCCGTGGATGATTTTATTTTCGGAGGTAGTCTGATTATCAGAGAGATTGTATTCGTATTCTTTTTCCAAAACTCGGTAGGGAACATCCCTGTGGTGATTGACGACTTTTTCCTTTCCGATCCAGTGGAGAGTGGGCATAAACGATAAAAATGGGTTTGGGTAAAAATAGAGTAAAAAGTAAAATTTAGGACTATTTTTTGGCTGGGTTTTGAAGAAAAGCTCTCAAACTCATTTCCAGATAATTTTACCTCCCGTTTTTATGCGAATTGAAAAGATTGAATTAGCCGCTCATTGGATTGCAGAAGATCAGAAAGAGGCATTTGAGCAGGAAGTGCGAAGGTTATTTCAAGTAGAAAAGATCAAATATAAAATTTTGGAGGCTGACCCTTTTATCCTGATGGTAAGAGCGAGCCTGGGCAAACTTGAAGAAGGAGAACAAAGGAGCGGGAAAGAACTGGTAGAATTGACCAAGAAGTTATTTAAGAGCTATTTTCCCTTTCATGAGATTCAAAGCCGGGTCTATCCATATCGGGAGATTCCAGCCAAGGAACTCATCCCCAAACAAGTAATGAGGCTGCTTAGTGACCGAAAAATCAGTTTTGACCAAATCCATTTGGAGACTGGGATTCCACGAGGTCAAATACAAGGTTGGGTCAATGAGACTAAGGCCATGGATGCGGTGGCAAGAGCAATGTTTTACTACATGCTGAGGTAGGGGCTAAGACGGAGGTTTTCTTTTTTGCTTTGGATTACCAACAATTTCTCGTTCCCACTTTTTCATTTCGTCATCTTGTTTTCTTGATTCCAGCTTGTGGTCAAGGTGCTTTTGATAAAAGAGAAAGAGGCTTTTTAGTAGTTCTGGAGCATATCTGAAGACAAGTATAAGTATAACCACAGATGAGCCCATCTCCCCAATTCTTAATAACCAATAACTAATCATCTCCTTAGAATTTAGATCCCAACATAAACCAAGATGCTCAATAAGGTTAGGACACATTTTTTCAGGGTCAGAGGACACCCGAAAATCAGCCCATTTACCTCAGTTTGGCCTTTTTGATTTGCGATTCAAAAGAAGGAAAGTTGCTGGATTACGAAAGGACAAAAAATGAGGGGTTCTATTTTGGGACGTTTTTGGACGCTTCTATTCCAAAAGTTCATCCTTTATTAGGACAAAAGTAGACGGAGAAAGGGGACGGTTTACCCTTTAAAAAATCGAATTCAGCAAGGGCTTTTTGTAAAATGCATTTAACAAAACGCATCAGAAAGTGTAAAATCTATTTTACAATTAGCCCAGATCCGACCCCCACATAAAGATCAAAAACAGAACTCCGAGAACTATTCTGTAATAGCCAAAAGCGGTAAAACCATGGCTGGAAACATATTTTATAAAAAGCTTCACAGCAATCCAGGCGGAGACGAACGCTACCAATGAACCGATTCCCAACATAATTAATTGATCACTGGTAAAGGCCAAATCACTTTTCACCAAGTCATATCCTCCGGCTGCCATCATCGTTGGTACTGCCAAAAGGAAAGAAAACTCAGTCGCCTGCTTCTTATCCAATCCATTGAATACTCCTCCGATGATCGTCGCGGCAGCTCTTGAAGTTCCCGGCACCATCGATAGACACTGGCAAAGGCCAATAAAAAATGCATTCCTATAAGACATATCCTCCAATTCGGCCAGATCGGTTTTGGAATTAACCACTTTCTTATCAATGAAAATCAGGAAAATACCGCCCAGAATCAGAGAAACTGAAACTACAATCGGGTTGAACAAATAGGCTTTAATGTAATCATAAGCCAAAAAACCGATGATCGCCGTGGGAAGAAATGCCGCAAAAAGCTTCAGATAGATATCAATACTTTTGAAAAATCGCTTGATATACATCAGCGCTATGGCGAGAATCGCCCCCAGTTGGATAAATACCTCAAAGGTTTTGACAAACTCATCGTCATGAATTCCCATTGCGGCAGAAGCCAATATCATGTGACCTGTGGATGAAATGGGCAAAAACTCCGTAAGGCCTTCAATGATGGCAATGATGATGGATTGAAAAAGGGTCATGAAAGGAAAACTTGTTTGATCCTGCAAAAGTAGCAAACCGAATGGGAAGCCAAGGATGTTTAACAAAAACGTAATTCAATTCAAGAGAAATTAACATTTCTAACTTGGTTGATTGGAGGATTTTCATTTGATTAGACCTAAATTCTTAAAAAATGAAAAAAACATTTTTATCACTCATATCTTTTCTTTGGGCATTGTCCTCTTATTCACAGGAAATTAAGGAAACAGCTTTTTCAAGTCAGATTCAAGATGTTACTGTTTTTTTGGCTGGAGCTCAGGTTTTTGAAAAAGCTCAGGGGCAACTTTCTGTAGGAGAATCTTTTATACTGGTAAAAGGACTTTCCCCCTATATCGATGAAAAGAGTATTCAGATAAAAGGTCAGGGAAATTTTACGATTCAAGCAGTAAATAAGCGTCTGGATTTTCTCAGTGCAAAAGCGTTCAATGAAAAAGTGAAAGCCCTGAACGATCAAATCCTTGAAATTCAGCGTAATCGAAGTTTAGAAACTGCAAGGCTGCAAATTCTCGAGGAAAAAGCAAGTCTTCTACAGGCTAACAAGAAAATGGGAGGAGAACAAAGCGGACCAAGTATCGCAGAACTTAGATCAGCTCTGGACTTTTATGAAACCGAACTGACCAAATTGAAAACCGAAGAACTTCAGATTCAGGCAAAAATGCAGCAGGAAAATGAGGAAATGGATCGGCTTTTCAATCAAATCCGTGCAATGCAGGCATCGGAAAATAAATCCACTTCCGAAATCCGTATTCGAGTCAAAGCTCCGGCAGCAGGATCGGCCAATTTGGAGATCAACTACTTGGTGGCGAATGCCGGCTGGTATCCGAAATATGACGTGCGGGTGAAAAATGTCAGCTCACCTCTATCTTTAAACTATAAAGCTGAAGTCTATCAAAATACGGGTGTGGACTGGAAAAACGTGAAACTCAAATTTTCAAACGCAAATCCAAACCAAAGCGGTCAGGCTCCTATCCTAGAAAAATGGGAACTCAATTATGCCAGATTATCCCTGATTCAGCCACGAAATACTCAACCTTTTTCTGGAAGTGTAAGTGGAATAGTAGTGGATTCACAAGATGGAAGTCCATTGCCAGGTGTGTCAATTTTAGTTACTGGAACCACTTTAGGTACGGTAACAGATCTTGACGGTAGATATAATCTCGCAATCCCATCAAGTGGTGAAAACTTATTTTTTTCTCTTATTGGATTTAAACCTGTTGAGCAACCAATCAGATCGAGATCATCCATTAACGTTTCGATGATTCCTGATAATTCAACCCTTTCTGAAGCAGTGATCACTGGATCGAGCACAAGACAAAAAAGACCAATTACTATACGTCAAGCACCCGTTGCTGAAAGGGGAGATTCTAAAGAAATGGAAGCCCCTCCACTTCTTACCACTTTTGTTGAAAACCAAACCACTGTCGAAATCGAAGTTGCCGAGCCATATTCCATCAAATCCAACGGTGAGAAAACCTTGGTGGATCTCAAATCCTATGACATTCCGGCGAATTATCGATATTCAGCCATTCCCAAACTGGACAAAGATGTTTTTCTAATCGCTGAAATTATAGATTGGAATCAATACAGTCTGCTTGAAGGAGAAAGCAATCTCTATTTCGAAGACGGTTTTGTAGGACGTTCAATTTTGAATGCTGCGGGACTTCAGGATACGCTCCTGATCTCGATGGGAAGAGACCGGTCTATCGTGGTTCAGCGGGAAAAAATGGAAGAATTCTCCAAAAAACGAACCATTGGTTCCAATATCACCGAGACAAGAGGCTATGAAATCACGCTCAGAAACAACAAATCACAGCCAGTGACCATGAAAGTGGAAGATCAGATTCCAGTATCTGTCAACTCCACAATTACCGTTGAGGCCATTGAGCTTTCTTCAGGAAAACTGAATCCACAGACGGGAAACGTGACTTGGGAAATTACATTAGCACCGGGAGCTCAGCAAAAAATTTCTCTCCAATATGAGGTCAAATATCCAAAAAGCGAGCGAGTCATTTTAGATTAAAAAAGAAGAGCAACGGTCAGTGGCCGCTGCTCTTCAATTATCCTACCTCCGATTTTTATTGTTTAAACTTGGAAGTAAACTTTTGTTAATGTGAATAAATATTTTTCGTAAATAATTTCTCTGTGGCTAACTTGAAAGACCTTGAACTTCAGAACTATGAAAAATATTTTTGATCCAACAGTCACAGCGGAATTAATCGAGCGGATCGATTCCCTCACTCCTGAGACCAAGCCCCTTTGGGGCAAAATGAGTGTGGACCAAATGCTCGCTCATTGCAGCGTAGCATACGAAATGGCATTCACAGACAAGCATCCAAAACCGAATGCTTTGATGCGTTTTATACTGAAATCCTTTGTAAAAAATGGAGTGGTAAATGAAACACCTTACAAGAAGAACATAAAAACCGCCCCACAATTTATCATTACAGACAGAAAAAATTTTGAGGAAGAGAAAGCAAGACTAATCAACTATCTCGAGCATACTTGTAAACTTGGGAGGGATCATTTTGAAGGAAAGGAATCAATTTCATTTGGTCCGATGACTTCGATTGAATGGAATAACCAATTCTACAAGCATCTCGATCATCACTTAACTCAGTTTGGAGTATGAACCCTTCAGCTAAAGCAATTATTCCCTTTTTAGGATCCAGGAATTTTCAGGAAAGTTGTACTTTTTATGAGTTACTGGGATTTGAGATCAGCTTGATTTCAAAAGGATTTGCGAGAGTCTATATCTATGGTAAAATCAGCTTCTACCTTCAGGACTACTACTCCAAAGAATGGTGCGAAAACACAATGGTTTTTCTGGAAGTCGAAGGTCTTGAAGCACAGCGGGAATCTTTCCTTAAACTGAATTTACCCGAAAAATTCCCCGGCGTTAAACTTAGCCAAATCAAGAAAAATGATTGGGGGGATGAATTTTTCCTACATGACCCTGCCGGAATCCTATGGCATTTTGGCTTTTTTACTTCTTAACCTTTTTGTTTGAATAATAATTTTTAAGTTTAGGGACTACAAAATCTTCTAAAAGAATGCGCTTCCTGATTGTTTCAATTTTCTTTCTATTTTCCCTCGTCCCAACTTTAGTCTCTGCCAAACCAATTCCGATTGATTCCATTTCTCAGGCAAAAAAAAATGGGATGAGTTTTTTGCTAAAAATCTCAAATATCCAACTGAAGCTTTACGCACAAGAGAAAGTGCTCAGGTGGTGATTTCTATAAAAATCGGTCCGGAAGGAACTTTGGATAGCTTGCACCTAGTGGAGAAAGCATCTCCATATTTTAATGACCAAGTTTTGAGAGTGTTTGATATGGCTTCCTTATTTTGGAAACATGAAGTTTTGGAGGGCAGAGAATTTAATACCAGCTACCAGATAGTTGTGAATTTTATCGTTTCCAATACCGGAGGACCTCCAACCGACAAGAAGAAAATCGCCACTAACTATATTCTTGCTGGTAAACCGGATAAAGCTTTGAAGATTTCCGAGCAATTGGTTAAGTCAAATCCATACGACTATATCAATTATGAATTGAGGTCTCAAATCAACCGTCAATTGGGAAATTCTGAGCAGGCAGAAATGGACTTATTGAGTTCTCAAAAAGTTAAAAATGATGTTTTGTCTTCCTTTGACGTGGTAATTTTCAGCGTTGTGAGATCAACATCGGCTCCGGGAACAATCCCTTCACGGTAGACCATTATTAGGGTAATTCGTACCTTTGTGAAAAGTTGGAAATAAGTCTATCGATATGAAAAAGATCTTATTCATTCTATCGTTTTCAAGTATTTTGGCTTGGTCATGCTCCAAACCTGCTGAAAACCAATTAGTTGAAGAAAAAATTAAAGTGCCTGAAACCGCTACTGATTCCGTGCCTGATTCCGTTTCGGGTGCTACCTATTCCACCGGCGACAACTCCATGACTTCTGTTGATTGGGCAGGTACGTATTTCGCAACTTTGCCTTGTGGCAGATGTGAGGGAATAGAAATGTGGGTTGCTCTCAACTCAGACGGAACCTACGCCCTCAACACCAATTACCTTGGATTAAATGATGCGCTTGAGGAGGAATTTACCGGCAAATTCACCTGGGATCAAAATGGGGGAATTGTAACGCTGGAGGGATTGAAAGGAACCTATCCCGGAAAATTCAAAGTTGGGGAAAACAGGATCTGGTATCTTGATGCGGATGGAAAACAAATGACCGGAACTCATGCAGATCAATACATTCTGACCAAGAAATAAACTTATTTGAATCGGACAATTTTGCCGTGGGCTTTGGAGGTCATCTCGACAGGGATGGCCTCTGTTATTTCCCGGAAAAGCAATTCCACCAGTTTCTGTTTCAAAAAACTTCGGTTCAAAATGATGCTGACTTCCCGTGTTGGCGGCTCTCCGACAAAAGGTCTGAGACGCGTTTTTTCTTCATCCGAAAGTTCGTAAGTCGCCAGTTCTGGCAGCAAAGTCACTCCCTGATATCTGTTTACCATGTTTTTTAACCCTTCGAGTGATCCGCTTTCGTAGTGGAAATTCTTGTGTCCGCTGAGTGCCTGATCACAGAGATTGATCACCTGATCCCGAAAACAATGGCCCTGCTGGAGAATCCAAAAATCTTCCTTCTTGACTTTCTCCGGGTTGAAAAACTCATCCTTGAGCAATTCATGATCCTTTGACAGATAAGCGTAGAATTTCTCGTAAAACATCGTTTTCTCAATAATTCCTGGTTCGTGAAGAGGAGTCACCACGATTCCCAAATCCAATTCATCATTTTTGAGCTTTTTGATGATCTCTTCTGTCACCATTTCCTGGACATCGAGCTTCACATTCGGGTATTTTTCCAGAAACTTCCGAATGAAAAGATGGAGTAAATACGGCGCCAACGTCGGAATAATCGCCAATTTGATCACGCCTGAGATATCTCCTTTCAATTGAGCCACCAATTCAAAAATTCCTTTACTCTCTGAAACAACTCGCTTCGCCTGCTTGATGATTTGAATTCCAATTTCAGTCGGTATTACGGGCATTTTACTTCTGTCAAAAAGTAGAACCCCAAGTTCCTTTTCCAATTTTCCAAGCTGCGCACTTAATGTTGGCTGGGTGACAAAGCAGGACTCAGCCGCATGACCAAAATGGCGGTGCTTGTCTACTGCAATCAGATATTCGAGTTGTTGAATCGTCATAAAAATTTCATTTCCTCATTCTAAAGTTAAAAGATCTGGAAAGAGTTTCTAAAACCAATTGGCTCACTTGACTACCTCTGATCAAATTCACCCTTTTATATTTTTCTAAAGGCTGGAAAAGCAGTAATTTATTTTCCCCTATTGATCAATCAATAGCAATAAACCCTTAAACCAATCATTTCATGAAATCGAGCATGACTCAAGCGTCACACAGAGGTCTGATTATTAGCCACGCGAGATTCCATATGGCCTTAAAAATCAAATTATAATCATATGAAAAAATCTTCTTTTTCCAGAAGGAAATTCCTCGGCGTCTCTTTCTTAAGCACAGCAGGCTTGAGTATGCTTCCACAACTAGGATTTGGTGCACAATCTGCTCCAACTCCAGCTCAATCCTTTGAAACCATACGCCTGGGATTTATCGGAGTGGGCCGACAGTCCGGAGGATTAATCAATAACCTGATGAAAGTTCCCGGTGTGGAAGTCATCGCAGGAGCTGACGTCTATGCGATCAAGCGAGAGCGATTTATCCTGCGCGTCAAGAAAAACTACACAGATCAAGGCCGAACCGCCCCAGAGATCAAAGTGTATGAAGATTACAAGGAATTGCTTGCCAATCCGGATGTAGATGCAGTAGTCATCGCTTCTCCGGATCATTGGCACGCAATGATGGCAATCAATGCATGCAAAGCCAAGAAGGATATTTACCTGGAAAAGCCACTCACTTTTACAATAAAGGAGGGTCAAGAATTGGTCAAAGCTGTTCGGGCAAATGGCGTGGTATTATCTGTCGGAAGCATGCAACGATCCGCTGCTAATTTCCAGCAGGCTGCGGCAATGGTACAAAAAGGAAAGCTTGGAAAGATTTCCCAGGTATTGGTTCACGTGGGAGAAAATCCACATCCAAAACCGTACGACTTGCCAGCACAACCCATTCCGGCAGGATTAAATTGGAAAACTTGGTTGGGTCCTTTATCCGAAATGGCATTCAATGACGAACTCAATCCCGCGATCACTCTAAATCCTGAACAAAACGAGAAAGTATGGGGAGCTTGGCGCTGGTACAAAGAAACAGGCGGAGGATTGATGACTGACTGGGGCGCACACATGATCGACATTGCACAATGGGGATTGAGTATGGATCGTAACGGTCCGGTGGAAGTGATCCCGGCAAGCGGCGATAAGCCCTTGACCTACCGATATGCGGATGGCGTGGAGATGTTGATTACAACTTTTGACGAAGGAAGACAAGGGGTGAAATTCATTGGAGAAAAGGGCTGGATCAAAGTATCAAGAGGCCAGTACGACACATCAATTCCTGAACTTGGATTGGAGAAAAAGCCGGAAAACTTTGCTTTCACCCAGCATTACCCGGATTTCATCGAATCAATCAGAAGAAGAAAAGATCCGATTGTTCCGGTGGAAATCGGACATAGCACTTGCTCTATTTGCACAATTGGAAATATCGCTCACGAACTTGGTCGTCCTTTGAAATGGGATCCTATTGCCCAGGTTTTCCCGGGAGATGCCGCTGCAAATGCCAAGCTTCATTACGAGTATAAGAATGGATATTCTCTATAAGGATTCATTAATCTATTGAATTTTAATAGATTAAATCCTGAAGAATGTTTAATACAAATAAGTTATCCACATCAATTTGGTGTGGATAACTTCTCCTGATTCAAAAGAATTCTTACTTTTTAACCCAAAGCCCAAACCATGAAACCTATCCTCAAACTACATATTAGCATTTCTTTCGGCATCGGAATTTGTTTGGCTTTCGCTGAATGTTCCACAGGTCCGAAAACGGAAACAACAACCACTGAAATTCCGGAAACCAAATTCACCGCAAATCCGGTGGCTTTAACAGAACAGCCCGTGGGGAAGCTAAATATCGGGGATCAGGCTCCTCCTTTCAATCTGCCTGATGTGGATGGAAATTTTCATACACTGGAGGATTACGCTGATGCAGAAGTTTTCGTAATCAATTTCACTTGCAATCATTGTCCCACTGCACAAGCCTATGAGGATAGATTTATAAAAGTGGTAGACGAGTACAAAGGTAAAAAAGTAGCTTTTGTGGCAATTTCATCTAACAGCCCGATCGGAATTTTGCCGGAGGAATTGGGGTATACCGACCTAAGTGATACCTATGACGAAATGAAAACAAGGGCTGTGGATAAGTCTTACAATTTCCCTTATCTCTACGATGGCGATACGCATGAATTTTCCCTTGCTTACGGGCCCACAGCTACTCCGCATGTTTTTGTTTTTGACAAAAGCAGAAAATTGATCTACTCTGGAAGAATAGATGCTTCAGAAAAACCAGGAACGGCTAATGCTGAAGACTTAAGAAAAGCGATTGAAGCAGGACTGAAAGGAGAAGCTCTTCCTGCCGATAAAGCGCAAACACCCGCTTTCGGTTGCTCCATGAAATGGGCCTGGAAAAATGAATACACCATCAAAACCAATAAAGAATGGGCGGCTAAAGAAGTAACCCTTGAGAAATTGTCACCGGCAGGCTTGGCAGATTTACTGAAAAACAATTCTGATGAACTGCTTCTGGTAAATTTCTGGGCAACCTGGTGTGGACCTTGCATTATTGAGTATCCTGAGTTTATCACAATGGAGCGGATGTACGGCGCTCGGGATTTCCGCTTTGTATCCATTAGTATGGACAGTCCTGATCAGCTTGACAAAGCTTTAAAATTTCTGAAAAGCAAAGAATCCGCTGTTCCCAATTACCTCATGGACACCAGCGATAAATATGAAGTAATCAATGTCGTGGGAAAAGAATGGGATGGAAGCTTGCCTATCACACTTTTGATAGAGCCGGGAGGAAAAATTGCTTACCGCGTTCCCGGAACAATACAGCCATTGGCGCTGCGGAAAGCAATAGTTGATCATCCGATGATCGGGAGATATTATTGATTCAGAGATTTTGGATAGGATTTATGATTTGATCAATTTAAATTGTATCAAATCTAATCTGCCTTATGTCTGATTCCAATTTCACAGCTCTTCAACTTTCTTTATCCCTATATTCCACCTCAAGGCTTCTTATCCAGCAGTTTCAAAGTAGACTTAATGAACTGAATCTGACTTATCCCCAGTATTTAGTGATGTCGGTTCTTTGGGAAGAAGATGGACTTTTGGTAAACCAGATCGGGCAAAAGCTTCATCTGGATTCAGGCACCCTGACTCCATTATTGAAAAAACTGGAAGCGATGAATTATTTGAAAAGGAACCGGAACGAATCAGATGAGCGGACAGTTTCGATTCAACTTACCTATTCCGGAAAATCCCTTCAATCCAAAGCCCTCGAACTTCTAAAGCCAATTGAAGAAGCTTATTCAGAAATTGACAATCCCGAGTTATCCACATTAAACCATTCCCTCAAAAGCTTGTTAGGAAAGATAGAATCTTTAAAAAACAGAAATTAATGGAAAAATTAATTGTGGATTACACCGCATCAGCGGTCAACACCGGAGGTAGAAGAGGACACGTAAAAACCGATGACGGACTAATAGATTTGGAAGTGGCAATGCCAAAAGAAATCGGAGGCGAAGGAGGCAAAACAAATCCTGAGCAACTTTTCGCGGCTGGTTACGCAGCTTGTTTTGGTGGTGCTTTGGCCTCGGCTGCAGGAAAGACAAGCCTGAGAGATTCTGAAATAAAAGTAAATGCACATCTGGGTCATTATGGACCAGACAGTTTTGGGCTAGCGGTGGATATTTTTGTGAAAATCCCTCATGCAGAATCTCTTGAAGCAGCTCAAAGAATAGTGGATGCTGCTCATGAATCTTGCCCTTATTCAAAAGCAACCCGAGGAAATATTGAAGTTAATGTAGTGGCAGTTTAATTACACAATGCCGGCGCACGTGTTTCGCGTGCGCTTTTTTTATTTAAGAATAACAACTCCTTTTCCCAGCATCTTTCTTTCAAATAGTGCTATCAGGGCCTCCGGAGATTCTTCCAAAGTATATCGCTTACTTATGTGCTGCTTTATTTTCCCCTCATGAATCCATTGGACCAATTGGCGGATATTCTGAAAGCTGGTCTTTGGTTCGAGCTTCGAAAACTGTCCCCAGAAAACGCCCATAATCGAGCAACCTTTAAGTAAAGGTAAATTCATCGGGATTTGAGGAATTTCTCCATTTGCAAACCCAACAATCAGATACCGTCCTTTCCAGGCAATTCCTCTCAACGCTGTTTCCGTATATTTTCCCCCAACAGGATCGTAAATTACATCGACCCCTTTTCCGCCGGTCAGTTCTTTAATCCGAGTTTTCAGATCTTCGGTTTCGTAATTGATCGTAGCCGAAGCTCCTTTTTCTTTGCATAAAGCTAATTTCTTATCACTAGATGCAGCAGCTATCACATTAGCACCCATCAGTTTTCCCAACTCCACCGCAGCCAAGCCAACTCCGCCGGCTGCTCCCAACACCAATAAGGTTTCACCCGGTTGCAGATTTGCCCGGTCTTTCAGTGCATGATAAGATGTTCCGTAGGTGTAAAGGGTAGTTGCCGCAACTTCTGCCGACAAACCCGGAGGCATCGCAAAAACCCGATCAGTATCCACGGTAACTTTCTCCGCAAATCCTCCCCAACCACAAAGCGCCAAAACCGGGTCGCCAACTTTGAAGTTTTGCACATTTTCACCGACCTTGATAATCTTTCCTGCAACCTCTCCTCCCGGGGAAAATGGGAGTTCAGGCTTAAACTGATACTTATTTTGGATGAGCAGGACGTCCGGAAAATTGACTCCGCAAGCATCCACCTCTATCAGAACCTGGTTATGACCAGGATGCGGATCGGGAAGCTCGCCAACTTCCAGCGTTTCCGGCAATCCAAAATGGGAACAAATAAGGGCTTTCATATTCAAAAGATTTGCCACTAAGGCGCTAAGACACTAAGGTTTTATTAAATTAAAGATATTAAGCTCAGCCAGGAAATGAATAACGGAATACCATCAAATTTTGAGGAAGAAATAGGAAAGGCAGTTGTTCATGCTGCTTTTTCAATTCATAAAGCTTTGGGGCCAGAACTTTTGGAACGAGTGTATGAAGTCTGCATGGAACATGAACTTAAAAACGCAGGCTTTGAAGTAAAGCGACAAGTTAATATTCCGATCTGCTATGACGGAATTTGGTTTGATGAAGGACTTCGCTTGGATTTACTCATCAATGATAATGTAATTGTTGAGCTCAAGGCAGTTGATGTAGTAAATCCTGTATGGAAAGCTCAGATCATCAGCCATCTGAAACTTTCCCGATTAAGCCTCGGTTACTTAATCAACTTCAATGTTCCTTTAATTAAAAATGGAATCAAACGCTTCGTAAATACTTAATCCCTACTTCTTCTTCGCGCCTTAGAGCCTTCGTGGCAAAAAAAGAAAAGAGCTAGGCAAATCCTTCCGAAAAGGATAATTTTGAGGCCTTTACTAACCAAAATCACCCACATATGACTGTAGCCGCTTTTATCCAGGCAAATAAAGATAGATTCCTGAACGAACTCCTCGATTTACTTCGAATTCCATCCGTCAGCGCCGATCCCAAATTCAAAAGCGATGTTTTTGCTGCGGCAAACTTTGTGAAGGAAAGTCTTGAAAAGGCAGGCGCTGACTTTGCAGAAATCTGCGAAACTCCCGGTTTCCCAATTGTCTTTGGTCAAAAGATTATTGATCCGACACTACCGACGGTTTTGGTCTATGGACATTACGATGTGCAGCCTGCCGATCCGTACGAATTATGGGATTCTCCACCTTTCGAACCGGTAATTAAAAAGACAAGTATCCATCCTGACGGAGCGATTTTCGCCCGAGGCTCTGCTGATGACAAAGGTCAATTTTACATGCACGTGAAAGCTTTCGAAGCAATGATGGCATCAGGAGATTTACCTTGCAATGTCAAATTCATGATCGAAGGCGAAGAGGAAGTTGGCTCTGATAACCTGGAAAAATTTGTCCTCGAAAACAAAGAAAAGCTCGCTGCAGATGTGATCCTGATTTCAGACACACACATGATCAGCATGAAAAATCCTTCCATCACGGTCGGCCTCCGCGGCATGTCCTACATGGAAGTGGAAGTGGTCGGATCAAATCGGGATTTGCATTCCGGAACTTACGGAGGCGCAGTAGCCAATCCGATCAACTTGCTGTGCAAAATGATCGCTTCCATGAAAGACGAAAATGAGCATATCACGATTCCTGGTTTCTACGAAAAAGTACAGGAATTGACCACTGAGCAAAGAAAGAGATTGAATGAGGCCCCTTTTGATCTCAATGAATATCAGGACAAACTCGATATTGAAGCTGTTCACGGTGAAAAAGGATATACAACTATCGAGCGGGTAGGAATTCGTCCAACTTTGGATGTCAATGGAATCTGGGGAGGATATATAGGAGAAGGTGCCAAAACGGTATTGCCTTCGAAAGCCTCTGCAAAGATCTCCATGCGTCTCGTTCCCGATCAGGATTGGCATGAAATCGCCGAACTTTTTGAAGCCCATTTCAAATCAATCGCCCCAAAATCAGTCAAAGTAAAAGTAAAAGCGCATCACGGCGGAGCACCTGCGGTGGTCTCTGATTCCTCGATCGGATATCAGGCCGCAGAAGCCGCGATGGAAGAAACTTTCGGCAAGCGACCGATCCCAACTCGCGAAGGCGGTTCTATTCCAATTGTTGCTTTGTTCCAGAAAGAACTGGGATCAGATCCGATTTTGTTTGGTTTTGGTCTGGACACAGATGCTCTTCACTCACCAAACGAACATTACGGAGTAAATAATTACTTCATCGGAATTGAGACAATCGCGGCATTCTTCAGACATTTCAAAAAGCTGAGCCAGCAGTAAACAGTCGCAATTCAGGTTCGTTCCTTTACAACAGGTTCAAAAATTGAACCTTAATCTAAGAATTCTTGCTAGCTAGAATAACCTTACTTCTTTCATGATTTTCAAACCGGCTAAAATCGGAATGCTTTTGCTTCCGGTTTTCCTTCTGATTTCTTTTTTTGCACAAGCTCAGATCGTGAAGCCCCCAAAGTGGACTATTTCGATTGAACCGAAAACTCTTCAGGTTGGTGAACCGGCAATTCTGGTCATGGAAGCTGAAATTCCGATCAGTTGGTATATCTATTCCAATGATTTTGATCCGGACTTGGGACCAAATCTTACAATTCTAAATCTGGAACTTTCCGATTCCTATAGTTCGGCGGGTACTCTGAAAGGGATCAATGCAAAGAAAAAGTTTGATGAAATATGGGAGGGAGATATTACCTATTTCATGGGAAAAGGTCGTTTTGAACAGCCTTTGAAAATCAATTCTACTGAAGGAACGATCAAAGCTACATTGGAATATCAGATGTGTACGGACCTTACAGGACAATGCATCAACTACGAGGAAGATTTTGAAATCAGCTTTGTGGCAAGTCCGGCAGCTGTAAAACCCGAAAGCGATACCCCGGAAATCATTGCTCAGCCTGCCGTTGACAGCTTATTTTCAACAGTTGAGGAAGAACCTATTCCTGCGGAAATCGGAAAATCGGAAAATGCAGATATCGAAATTTTAACAGCCGGCGAAGGAGAATCGCTTTGGGGATTTATGGTTTTAGCATTTTTGGCCGGACTTGCGGCATTGCTTACTCCTTGCGTATTCCCGATGATCCCAATGACGGTGAGTTTCTTCACCGGGCGGACGAAAAGCAGATCTCAGGGAATCCGTCAGGCATTCATTTACGGGTTGTCCATAATCGCAATTTATACGATTGCCGGAACAGCTGTTGCGGCGATTCAAGGGCCTGAATTTGCAAATTGGTTGGCCACTCATTGGCTTCCGAACGTGTTCTTCTTTGGGATATTTATCTTCTTCGCTCTCGCCTTCTTGGGCATGTTTGAGTTGACGTTGCCTTCCAGCTTTGTGAATAAGATAGATGCAAGAGCAGAAAAAGGAGGGTTGGGAGGAATTTTCTTCATGGCCTTCACGCTCGTTTTAGTCTCCTTTTCCTGCACCGGTCCGATCGTTGGCTCCATCTTGATTTCCTCAGCCGGGGGAGAATTGATCAAGCCGGTTTTGGGAATGTTCGCATTTTCGATGGCTTTTGCGATTCCGTTTACACTCTTCGCTATTTTCCCCGAATGGATGCAGCGCTTGCCAAAATCCGGTGGCTGGCTGAATTCTGTAAAAGTCGTTTTGGGCTTCCTGGAATTGGCTCTGGCCTTCAAGTTCCTTTCCATTGCAGACCTTGTTTACCATTGGGGAATCCTGGATCGGGACATCTTCCTGGTGATCTGGATCGTGATTTTTGCTGCATTGGGTTTATATCTCTTGGGAAAAATCCGATTGCCACACGATTCCAAAATGGATCATATCGGAGTTCCAAGATTGCTCTTGGCATTGACGACCTTCATGTTTGTCGTTTACATGATTCCGGGACTTTGGGGCGCTCCGCTCAAATACCTCAGCGGATATCTTCCTCCGTTGACAACTCAGCAGTTTACGATTGGCGACGGATCTGCAGCTTCTACGACTCCCATTTCGGAGGAACCTGTGAAGTATAGTGATATTTTGAAAATCCCTCATGGAATTCCGGGTTACTTCGATTACCAACAGGCTTTGGCGGCAGCCAAAAAAGCAAATAAGCCCTTATTGATTGATTTCACCGGACACGGCTGTGTGAATTGCCGCAAGATGGAAGAGAATGTCTGGGTGGATCCTCAAGTGCTGAAACGACTCCGAGAAGACTTTGTCATGGTCGCATTGTATATCGATGAGCGGTTAGAATTGCCTGAAAGCGAATGGTACACTTCCGAGTACGACGGAAAAGTGAAAAAAACCCTCGGAAAGCAAAATGCCGATTTCCAGATTACCCGTTTTAAAAATAACGCCCAGCCCTATTATGTGATTTTGGATCATGAGGAAAATCTGCTCACGCAACCAAGATCCTACAACACAAAGATTTCAGAATTTATTGAGTTTTTGGATGGCGCGAAAGGGGAATTTAAAATGAGGAATGAAGAATGAGGAATTGGATTTTGAACTGACTTAGGCGAGTTCTGAAATAAAAATGGCATTTGGGAAATACTTCTCAAATGCCATTTTTATTTAAAAGGGGAAAAGTTATTTATCCGTAAATCTCATTCAGAATCTGCGCCAAGCGTACGCTTGCTGCAATCATTCTTTCCTCAGCCACGCTGTAATGGTTATACATGTAGCCATAGCTTAGCTTCTTGTTTTCCGGCAGGTCATAGACCATTGGTCTCACATCTACAGCTTCCTTCAACCAATCTTGCATGGTAGCACTCTGGTATTTTGCTTTTAAGTCAGGGGTCAATCTTCTGAACAGCTCATCTCCAATTTCGGTGTAACTCATTCCCTGACGATCGATCATACCGCTATCCCAAAGTGCATGGAGATTAGTCGGCTGACCAAAGAACTCAATTTTCACATCGTTTCCGCCTCGGTCATCTCCGGTACCCACATGAAGTGGCTGATGAATATCTTCCACCATGTGGATCAGCATTTTCAATAATTCGGCTTCCTTCTTTGGGTCCAGATTTCCAGCTTTCAGTTCTGCTTTGATTCGCTGAATTGACTCGTAAGCATCACCGGTCTTTTCCTGGGTAGATGGGTCATATTCTCCGTTTTTGCTATTGAGATAATGCCAGGAATTGGCAAAATCATATGCACGATCCGACTTGATGTCGTCCATCCAGGTTCCGCTTCGAGCTATCGAAACAGGATAAAGAATCCTTTCAACCTTCTTTCTAACTGATTTTTTCATTTGCTGCTCAGCCATGTAGCCAATTAGGAAATGTCCCAATTGCCCCCAGGCAAAAGCCTGCGAAACAAACATGGAAAAGAATACGGTAATAATGAGGGTTTTTCTGGAAGTCATAATGGTATGTCGAAAGACAAAAATAGTAGAAAGGGATTGAAAACGGATTAAGCCAGTATTACCCTTTTTGCAATTCAGAGACCGCTAGCCAAGCCATCAATCCGGCACCAATCTCAAGAGCATCTTCATCAATGTCAAAAGTTGGTGTGTGTACTCCGGAGACAATTCCCTTCGATTCATTTCTGGTTCCCAATCGATAAAAACAACCATCGACGATTTGGGAATAAAAGGCGAAATCCTCTGCCGCCATCCAGATGTCCAGATCCAGCACATTCTCTTCACCCAGGTAATCCTGAGCGGCATGCTTTGCGCGAGCCGTCATTTCAGGTTCATTTTTCAAAAAAGGATAGCCTTTTCTGATTTCGAAATCAAGTTCTCCTCCCATTCCCTCCACAATTCCGTGGGCGATTTGAAGCATTTTCTCGTGAGCTTTTGCTCTCCATGGTTCATCAAGAGTTCTGAAAGTTCCTTGGATTTTCACCTCATTCGGGATCACGTTTGTTGCTCCCAAAGCTTCCACTCTTCCGAAGGAAAGCACGGATGGTATCTTTGGACTTGCCGCTCTGCTTACCACTTGCTGCAGCGCAACAATCAAGTGGGAAGCGATCAAAACGGGATCAATCAGCGTTTCGGGCATTGCGCCATGTCCACCTTTTCCTTTTACCGTAATGTATAATTCATCCGCACTAGCCATGTAGATCCCGGGACGGAATCCAACTTTCCCCACAGGAATCAAAGGCATCACGTGCTGACCAATAATTCCTGAAGGCGCGGGATTTTCCAACACTTTATCCCGGATCATCAACGAAGCTCCGCCTGGTGCTACTTCCTCTCCCGGCTGAAAAATAAGTTTGATCGTTCCTTCGAACTGATCTTTGATTTCATTTAGAATTTTGGCTGCGCCTAAAAGTGATGCGGTATGAGCATCATGACCGCAGGCATGCATGACGCCCGGGTTTTGAGATTTATAGGAGACGTCATTTGCCTCAATAATCGGCAAAGCGTCCATGTCTGCACGAAGTGCGAGGGTATTTTTTCCGGGATTTCTTCCTTCAATCAATGCTGCCCAGCCAGTATCGGCCTTGCTCTCAATTTTGGTAACCCCGATTTCCAACAGTCTTTCTTTGACAAAAGCTGCTGTTTTATACTCGTGAAAAGAAAGCTCCGGATTTGCGTGAAGATGTCTTCTGGTTTGGATTACTTCTTCTTTGTAGGCTTTCGCCAGGGATTTAATTTTTTCCTTGAGCATTATTGTCTATCACTTGAGGGGCTACGTATTCCTTTCGTTGAAATCTATCCTGAATAATTCTGGCTGAAGGGAACTGAGTTTTGATCAATGAGAAATTCTTTTGCGCTTCAAACTTGTACGCGTATTGACCCACTTTTACCAGATATCTCGGCTCCTGATATTGCATCTCAGCTGACAAATCCGGAAAATACTGGAACATTTCATCACGAGTATTGAAAGCCTTATTCCTGTCAATGCCGGAATAAACTAAAACCGTGTACCCGCTGAAATAGATTTCAGACTTGTTTTTTTCAATCAATCGCTGCTGCACTATTTCCAACTCATCATCTACAGCAGTCGCAGACACGATACCTGGCAATTCGGAAGGCTGGGATTCAATCTTTCTGAAATCGGGATATTGTGGCAAAGAAGAAGTAAGATCTTCCTGATAGGAATCGTAGGACGGGCTTGTCGCTTTTTTAATGCCCAAAGTTTTGCATCCAAAGAGAACAAGTAAAATTCCTAATATCCAAAATGATCTCATATCAGCTTAATTTTCGATAATCACACACTTTCCATCCAAGATATCCTGCTCCACACTTTTATATTTCATGTCCAGCTTGGTTGACCCGTCAGGATATTGAACGCTGACTTTATCATTTCTGCCATATACTTTTTCAGATTTACGTGGAGCCACTACCTGTGGGGCAGGCCTTCCTGCGGATGCCGCTGCTGCCGCAACTGCCTTATTTGCACCAGGATTCAATGTGCTTCCAACCTCTGCTTTAGAAGTCTGAAGTTTTGGTTCCGCAGGTCTTTGAGCCTGAGCTGCAGCCACCTGACTTGGATCTTGTTTTGGCAAATCCGCTCTGGTCAAGAACGATACCACGTCCTCGTTAAGTTTACCGATGAAGCGCTTGAACATCTGATAGGCTTCAAACTTGTAAATCAAAAGCGGATCTTTTTGCTCATAAACAGCATTTTGAACAGACTGCTTCAGGTCATCCATGTCCCGAAGATGCTCTTTCCAGTTTTGGTCAATGATCGCCAGAGTCACATTTTTCTCGATTGCTCTCACCAATTCCCTGCCTTCATTGCGAATCATGGAGTCCAGATTCACCGTCACTCCGATTTGTTTTAACCCATCGGAAATTGGAACCATGATGTCTTTCACCGTAGCACCTCTTTCTTCCTGCACTCTTTTGAAAATCGGAAGTGCAGTATTGATCATGATCTCGTTCTTCTTCTGATAGCTTTCAAAAGCGATTGAGTAAAGTTCCTGCGTCAGCTTTTCGGCATCTTTAGATTTCAGTTCTCCTTCGGAAATATTATAATCTACACCCAATGAAGTGAAGACGTTCATCCTTAGGGTTTCGGCATCACCTGTTGATTTACCCATTTCGATGGCGCTTTCGCAGACATCGAAGAGGATATTCATAATGTCAAGCTCCAGTCTTTCACCTTTGAGAGCATTTCTACGTCTCTTGTACACAACCTCTCTCTGTGAGTTCATCACGTCGTCGTACTCCAAAAGTCTCTTTCTGGTGCCAAAGTTGTTTTCCTCCACTTTCTTCTGAGCACGCTCAATAGACTTGGTAATCATGCTATGCTGAATCACTTCGCCTTCTTCCAGTCCCATTCGGTCCATCAGTTTGGCGATTCGCTCTGATCCAAATAAGCGCATCAAGCTGTCTTCCAATGACACGAAGAACTGAGAAGAACCCACATCTCCCTGACGACCTGATCGACCACGAAGCTGTCTGTCCACTCGTCTTGATTCGTGACGCTCGGTACCGATGATTGCCAAACCTCCGGCTGATTTTGATTCGGGAGACAATTTGATGTCCGTACCACGACCAGCCATGTTGGTAGCGATGGTTACGTTTCCAGCTTGTCCCGCTATCGCTACAATTTCTGCTTCACGTGCGTGTTGCTTCGCATTCAAAACCTGGTGAGGAATCTTCTTAAGCGTCAGCATTCTACTGAGCACTTCGGATATTTCCACCGAGGTAGTACCGACCAGAACCGGTCTTCCCAGCGCAACCAATTCGTTGATTTCGTCGGTTACGGCATTGAATTTCTCACGGACAGTTTTGTAAACCTTATCCTCCCGATCCTTTCGGATAATCGGTCTGTTGGTTGGGATCACGACCACGTCCAACTTGTAGATTTCCCAGAATTCTCCGGCTTCAGTTTCCGCCGTACCGGTCATACCGGCAAGCTTATGATACATTCTGAAGTAGTTCTGAAGAGTAATCGTAGCGTACGTTTGAGTGGCGTCTTCCACCTTCACATTTTCCTTTGCTTCGATCGCCTGATGAAGTCCGTCTGAATAGCGTCTTCCTTCCATCACACGACCTGTTTGCTCATCTACAATCTTCACTTTGCCGTCCACGAGGATATATTCCGTATCCTTCTCAAACATGCAATATGCCTTGAGCAACTGGTTTACTGTGTGGATTCGTTGCGCTTTTACTCCGTAATCTTTGATCGCTTCTTCCTTGCGAATCAGTTTTTCAGTTTCATCAACTCCTGTTTCTTTTTCCAAATCTGCGATCAGAATTCCGATATCAGGCAAAATGAAGAAGCTTGGATCTTCATTTTTAGTCGTCATGGTTTCAATGCCGCGATCCGTCAGATCCACCACATTGGTTTTTTCATCAATGGTAAAAAGTAGCGGTTCATCCGCCTCAGGCATATTTTTCTTGTTGTCCTGAAGGTAGAAGTTCTCCGTTTTCTGAAGAATCACCCGGATTCCAGGCTCAGAGAGGTATTTGATAGTAGGCTTATATTTTGGCATCCCGCGGAAAGCACGGAATAGCGAAAGTCCACCATCCTTTTCATTTCCATCGGCAATCAATTTCTTAGCAGAAGATAAAAATCCCTGAACCAATTTACGCTGCTCATCAACCAAGGCTGCAACACGTGGTTTCATTTGATCAAACTCGTGCACATCTCCTCTTGGCACCGGACCTGAAATGATCAAAGGTGTTCTCGCATCGTCAATCAACACGGAGTCAACCTCATCGACCATTGCGAAGTGATGCTTTCCTTGTACCAAGTCGCCACCATCCCTAGCCATATTGTCTCTGAGGTAGTCAAAACCAAATTCGTTGTTGGTACCGTAGACAATATCACTGGCGTATGCTTTCTTTCTTCCTGCGGAATTCGGAGAATATTTATCGATACAATCCACGCTCAATCCGTGGAATTCAAAAATTGGCGCGTTCCATTCGGAGTCACGCTTTGCCAGGTAATCGTTGACAGTGACGATATGAACACCACGACCTGCCAATGCATTCAGGTAGGCAGGCAAAGTAGAAACCAATGTTTTTCCTTCACCCGTAGCCATTTCGGCAATTTTTCCTTTGTGGAGAACCATACCACCGATCAGCTGCACATCGTAATGGACCATGTCCCAGATGACTTCCGCTCCGGCTGCCAACCAGCGATTATGCCAAATGGCAGTTTCTCCCTGGATTTCAACATTCTTTTTGGTCGCTGCCAATTCCCGATCTTTCATCGAAGCGGTTACTTCCAGTTTTCCGTTTTCTTTGAATCTGCGTGCAGTCTCTTTTACTACTGCAAAAGCCTGTGGCATGACCTCATCCAATACTTTTTCCAAAGATTGATCGCGCTCTTTCTCTAGTTGGTCTACCTGATTGAACAGCTGATCTTTTTCCTGAATCGCCTGAGCCGGAAGAGTCTCAACCTGAGCTTTGATTTCAGAAATTTTCTGATCAATTGCCGTCAATTGACCATTGATAATTCCTTTGATTTCCTGAGTTTTTGCTCTCAATTGATCATCGCTAAGGTTTTTCAAACCGGCAAAGACCTCATTAGTCTCTTTTACTCTCGGAAGTAATTCTTTAATATCTCTGTCGGACTTGGTTCCAAATACCTTGGCTAGTCCTTTTGCAATAAAATCTAACATGTCAGCTTTATATGATTCTCGAATCGGGCTTTAAAATTAAGCCCTTTTTGTTACAATTGATTAAACTCTGAGCCTCGACTCCTGATTAATGGCTTTCTCAGATTTTGATTTTCCCAGAAAAAACCTGTTCGGCCGGACCGATCAACCAAATATCCCGAAAGCTTCCATCCGGGTTTGAGTTAAATTTTACGGCTAATTTGCCTCCAAGGGTAATTATTTTGATGGTGGCTTCTTTTTTATTTTTTGCAAAAGCCAACGCTGCCGCTGTGACACCTGTTCCGCAAGAAAGAGTTTCATCCTCTACGCCGCGCTCATACGTTCGGACGAAAATTTCATCCTCCCCCATAGGTTCAACAAAATTGACATTTGTACCTCCGGGAAAGTAATCTGGTTCGTATCGGATGCTCTTTCCCTGCTCAAAAACCGGATAATCTTTCACGTCCTCCACAAATCGGATATGGTGTGGTGAACCTGTATTGAGGAAGAAGTCCTCTTTTTTAGCCTGGATTTCTTTCACGTCTCCCATCAGGAGTTCAATCTGATCATTGGAAATGACTGCCTCATGGGCTCCGTCTATTGCCAGGAAATGGGTCTTTTCCTTGATTATTCCAAGAAAAGCAGAGAAAGCAACTGCACATCGGGCTCCGTTGCCACACATGCTTTGACTCCCATCTGCGTTGAAATAGACCATTTCGAAATCGAAATCCGCATGATCGCGGATCAGAATCAAGCCATCAGCTCCGATTCCGAATTTTCGGTCACAAAGCCGGCTCACCAAGGCAAGATCTTTCGAGTTGAATGCTTCCATTCGATCATCGATCATGACAAAGTCATTTCCTGTTCCCTGATATTTGTAGAAAGTAATTTCCATGGAAAATTGAATTCATCGGCAATTGGTCAAAAACTCAACCAAGCGCATAAAGGCTTGCAAACTTAACCATCTTGGCGCAAAAAACTGACTTAATGTCTGATTCTCAATTTCAAAAAACTCATTTATTGCTTAGTTTCATTTTTCGTTTTTAGAACTCATCACACCATTATCAGGTTAGCCAACTATGAAAACTCCAGAAAACATGAATTCAAGAAGAGAATTTTTATCTACTACCACCAAAGCCGGACTGGTGATGGGACTGGCAGGAGCGGGAATTTTGTCCAGTTCTTGCGCAGTGGCAAAAGCAAACCCGGCAGGAATATTCTTAACAGGTTTTGCCCAGACGCCTTTGTTGTATGATTTTTCAGCTCTTGAGCCGGTGATCGATGCCAAAACGATGGAGATTCATTATACCAAACATGCCTCCGCTTATGCTTCAAACCTGGCAAGTGCGGCAACAGAAGAAAAAGCAGATACTTCCAAGCCTTTGGAAAATGTGCTTGCTTCGATCTCCAAATACAGCACAAAAATGAGAAACAACGGGGGCGGTCATTACAACCACGAATTGTTTTGGAACATCATGGCTCCGAATGCAGGTGGAAAACCTGAAGGAAAACTTGCCGATGCAATCAACTCCTCTTTTGGAAGCTTCGACCTATTTGTAACCCAATTTGAAACTGCTGCAAAAACCCGATTCGGTTCAGGATGGGCGTGGCTTTCAGTTTCAGCTGATAAAAAATTGGTAGTTTCCTCCACACCAAATCAAGACAATCCGCTGATGGATGTGGCCGAAGTGAAAGGAATCCCGATCCTGGGTATTGATGTCTGGGAACATGCATATTATTTGAATTATCAAAACAGAAGACCTGATTATGTGACTGCATTCTGGAAGATCATCAATTGGTCAAAAGTGTCAGAGCGATTTACTGCTGCGATGTAAAACCTTTGAAAATGAATGTTGAAAGACCGGAAATTCCGGTCTTTTTCATTTATTTCAGGCTTTCAAATTTTCATTTTCGCCATGCAAGATCCTAAGTCACTCACCTCAGTCGCCCTTTTCCACGAAACGTTCAAACATCCGGTCCTTCCTACTCCTACAATTCCTGATCAGACCCGCTGTGATCTGAGGGTTTCGCTTTTGGCAGAGGAACTGAAAGAGCTGCAGGAAGGCATCGAAAACAAAGACATCGTAGAAATAGCTGATGCGCTCTGCGATCTTCAGTACGTGCTTTCGGGTGCGATTTTAGAGTTTGGATTGGGAGAAAAATTTAAAGAACTCTTCGACGAAGTGCAGCGCTCCAATATGAGCAAAGCCTGCAAAAGTATCGAAGAAGCAAAAGCGACCGTTGTCCATTACGAATTGAAGGGCACTCCTTGTTTCTTTGAACAGGAAGGCGATTTATTCTTGGTTTTCCGTGAAGGAGACAGAAAAACTCTGAAGTCTGTAGGATACTCTCCGGCCGATTTGGAGGAAATAATCAAAAAATAACCGGACCTGAATTCCGACAAAAACCCCGCTTTGATAGATTGATCAAAGCGGGGTTTTGCTTTTTTCAAAAAAAAACCCCGCATCACTGCGAGGCCTTAAGTACCAGGAACGGGAATCGAACCCGTACGAGATTGCTCTCACAAGATTTTAAGTCTTGCGTGTCTACCTGTTCCACCATCCCGGCTTCACTTGGAGATCTCCAAGCTACAATTGCCCTAAACAAGAAAGCCCTTGAAACAAGGGCTTTTTTGAGCGGGAGACGAGATTCGAACTCGCGACCCCGACCTTGGCAAGGTCGTGCTCTACCAGCTGAGCTACTCTCGCTTATTTGTTTACTCAAAACGTTTTTTGAGCGATTTGTGGATGCAAATGTAAGCCCTCAAAATAAAATTACAAGACTTAGTCAGGGATTTTTTTGAAAAGATCTGAGGTTTTTCCCGATTCGATTGATTTACAGACTACTATCAAAAGTCATAGGAGGCTAAAATTTTAACCATTTCACCCACATTTTTGGCTCCGAGTTTCCTGAGGATGTTTTTTCGGTGAGTTCCAACGGTATTCACAGAAATATTCAGACTTGAACTAACTTCCTTCGACTCTTTTCCTTCCAGTATTAATTTGACGATTTCTTTTTCCTTTTTGGTAAGGGATACTTCCCTATTGACAGGTGTATTCTTACTTACAAAAATTCGTGTCTTGTCATCTTTTGTGAAAGAGTAATTCCAATCGTATCCATCACTTTTGGGAGGGGTGAAAAGCTGAACGATGATGTGCAAATCCATTGCAAAATTTCCGGCTTCATCAATCAAATAGGGTCTTACCCTTCCCATCATCCAGGAAATTTCTCCCGAAGTACGGTGAACCCAGCGAGTGGTATACGAAAACTCGAAAGTATGGCGCTCAGAAAGACTAAGCTGATGGAAATTTTCGAAAACGATTTTTTGGAATTGAAACAGCTCTGGCCTGTCTTCCGGATGGATCATCGCAAAAGAGGTCTCCATTCCTTTCTTGCGAAACATGGATTCCGGGTAGCCGGTTAGCTTTTCCACATTTCCTGTGAAAAATGCAAGATTAAGATTTCGATAATCGAAACACGCAATAAACAATCCCTCACTCATTCCGATATTCTTGCTGAGAACCTCCAGATCTTCAAGCAATTTCTTGCTGTCAGTTTGGTTTTTAAATTCCTGTTTTTCCCATTCTTGAAAAAACTTAGTGAATTTATCCTGCTTCTTAAGGTCTTTCAATAGTACCTTATCCATATAAAAATCTGTGGTTTTCTATTTTGTGATTACTTCCAAGATACCATTTATTCAATCGGCTACGCATCTAATTTTTTCTTTACCTCATGGAGCTTAAGTAAGGCTTCTATAGGTGATATAGTGTTAATGTCAATTTGATCCAGTAACTCTTTAGCCTCTTGAAACTTGGGATCCATCTCAAACATACTTAACTGAAAGTTATTTTTTGGAATAGATTTCAACTTGTCTCCCGGATTTTTCATCGCTTTATCTTTTTCCAAATGAGACATAATCTCTGAGGCCCTGAGCACAATCGGATTTGGCATTCCTGCCATTTGGGCCACATGGATACCAAAGCTATGTTCGCTTCCACCTTCTTTGAGCTTCCGCATAAAGATCACCTTATTGCCAACTTCCTTCACGGAAACGTTGAAGTTCTTGATTTTGGGGAAATCAGCGGCAAGCTGATTCAATTCGTGGTAATGTGTTGCAAAAAGCGTCTTGGCTTTATTCTGAGGATGATTATGGAGATATTCCACAATCGCCCAAGCTATCGAGATACCATCATAGGTTGAGGTTCCTCTTCCGATTTCGTCCATCAGCACCAAGCTTCGATCCGAAAGATTATTTAAGATGCTGGCAGTCTCTGTCATCTCGACCATGAAAGTAGATTCACCTTTGCTCAGGTTATCAGAAGCACCAACCCGGGTGAAAACCTTATCGACAATCCCAATTCTCGCATAGGATGCCGGCACAAAACTTCCCATCTGAGCCATCAAAACAATCAAGGCTGTCTGTCTAAGTAATGCCGATTTACCCGCCATGTTTGGGCCGGTGATGATCATGATCTGCTGACTATCATTGTCGAGGTAAATATCGTTTGGCACATAATTTTCGCCGACCGGCAATTGCTTTTCAATCACGGGATGCCTTCCATCTTTGATCTCAAGAGTCTCTGTTGTTGATATTTTGGGTCTGGAATATCCGTTGGAAAGTGCTACCTGAGCGAAGGAGAGTAAAGCATCCAAAGTCCCTAAAACGCGCGCATTTTGCTGTATTTGGGAGACGTATTGCGCAGCTTCGGAAACCAATTCCTGAAAATATCTTTGCTCGATTGCAATCATTCTATCTTCCGCATTCAGGATTTTCTCTTCGTAATCCTTCAATTCGGGCGTGATGTATCTCTCAGCATTGACCAAGGTCTGCTTGCGAATCCATTCCTGAGGAACCTTATCCCGGTGTGAATGCGTCACCTCCAGATAGTATCCAAAAACCTTGTTAAAGGCAATTTTCAAGGAAGAAATTCCTGTATTCAGGACTTCCCGCTGCTGGATTTGAACCAGAAAATCCTTTCCAGTATTTGCCAAACCTCTGTATTCATCGAGCTCCGCATCAACGCCGTCTTTGATTACATTTCCCTGATGGGTGAGCATCGGAGCATCTTCCTTAAGTTCGCGCTCAATCTTTTCCAGCAAAAATTCACAAGGATGAATCTGATCCGAAAGTCGTTTTAATGTTGGATTCTTCTGGCTTTTGAGAAGTTCTTTGATTGGAAGTGTGCTTCGCAAGGCGCGCTTGATCTGATTCATTTCTCGTGGATTTGCTCTTCCCACGACGACTTTGGAGATGAGTCTTTCGAGATCACCAATGAGTTTTAGCGATCCCAAAATCTCCTCAATCAAAGTCGAATTCTGGTAAAAATAATCAACCACATTTAGACGCTCTTCGATTGGAGATTTTTCCTTGAGAGGAAGAACCATCCATTTTTTCATCATTCGGGAACCCATCGGAGTGACCGTTTGGTCCAAAATCTGAATCAATGGAACTCCTCCCTCATGCTGTGGAAAAACCAACTCGAGATTACGGATTGTGAATTTGTCCAGCCAGACATATTTCTCCTCCGCAATCCTTGATATGGCAGAAATATGCTGGATTTCCCGGTGCTCAGTTTCCTCCAAATAATATAAAATCGCGCCGGCGGCTATTACCCCGGACTCCAATTCCTCGATTCCAAAACCCTTCAGATTGGCGGTGCCAAAATGGTTTTTGAGCTTTTCGTAAGTGAAATCAAACTGGTAAACCCAATCCTCACAATGAAAGGTGATGAATTCGCCTTTCAACAATTCGGAAGCCGTCTTTCGAGCAGCTTTTGAAAAAATAAGTTCGGAAGGAGAGAAACTTTGAAGCAATTTTTCCAGGTAAGAAGTATTTCCTTCTGCACACATAAACTCGCCCGTCGATACATCCAGAAATGCGATTCCGTGCTTTTCTTTCCCAAAATGGATCGAGGCGAGGTAGTTATTTTTTCGGGTATCAAGAACCTGATCATTGTAGGAAAGGCCCGGGGTGACGAGTTCGGTAACGCCTCGTTTTACAATTCCTTTGACGGATTTTGGATCTTCAAGCTGATCACAGATTGCGACCCGATTTCCGGCCCGTACCAATTTTGGAAGATAAGTGTCAAGCGAATGGTACGGAAAACCAGCCAATTCGATAAAAGTGGCCGCCCCGTTTCCTCTTCGAGTAAGGACGATGTCCAGAATCTTGCTGGCTTTAATCGCATCTTCTCCAAATGTCTCGTAGAAATCACCCACTCGAAAAAGCAACAAAGCTCCGGGATGCTTCGCCTTAATCGCATTGTATTGCTTCATTAAGGGTGTTTCTTGTCCGTCTTTGGAGTTGCTCATGGAGGGTATGCTTACTTTATGCTAGTTTTGGGGAATTTCCTTCGAATAAAAGCTCAAAATAAAGCATTCGGCAAGGAGAACAAAAAGGCATGAAAAAATTAAGCATGGAAGAGCTGGAAAGGCTTTCCGTAGAGGAGTTTAAAGAAATTAAGAAATCGCCGATTGTGTTGGTTTTGGATAATGTGCGCAGTCTAAATAATGTGGGCTCAGCCTTCCGAACAGCCGATGCATTCCGAATCGAAAAGATTTATCTCTGCGGAATCACCGGAACTCCTCCGCACCGTGATATCCAAAAAACCGCACTCGGCGCCACCGAATCCGTCGAATGGGAATATTGTCTGAATACGATGGAGGCTGTGGATAAACTCCAAAACTCAGGCTACCAAATCTGCGCTCTGGAGCAGGTCGAAAATTCCAAAATGCTCAATAACTTTTTGCCTGAAAAAGGCCAAAAATACGCCTTGATATTTGGAAATGAGGTTTTTGGAGTTGATGAAGAAGTGTTAAAAGCATGTGATCATGTACTGGAAATCCCACAACTGGGCACCAAACATTCGCTGAATATTTCAGTCTCGTTAGGAATTGCAGTTTGGGATCTGATGGTGAAGCTAGAGCAGTTTTAGTCCTTCAAGAATCGGTAGCGAATACCAAAAGAACCTCTAAAAAGGCTTTGCTCTCCTACTATTCCTGCTCCTTCAATATGAAACCCAAAATCTTTTTGCTCGAAAGGATAAATATTTAAGCCGATTGGAATAACAAGACCAGCAAAATCTCCAATTCTGCCCCCTAATCCCCCATAAAATTGGAATCGATCTGTATTCTTAATAATCACATTAGCATCCAATTCAAGACTTAAATCACTAAAATACTGATCTGTCCCTACCCGAAATTCGGGCAAAAATCTTTCCCCAAATTGTTTGTTTACTCCCAAAAAAGGCAAGTTGCTTTGATGATAAGAAACAGTCCACTGAGCAAACGAAACAGTAGAAATTAAGCCAAAAAAGGCCAAAAGAATAAATTTTTTCATTGTATAAAATTGAGTAGTATAAAATAATTAAAAGCCCAGATCGCTGAGTTTGATATGAGTTTTGATCATGTTGCTGCTTGCTTTGGCCACGATCTTTCCGGATTCTTTTCTGATTACCGCTTCCCAGTGATTGAGGTTTGATCCGGAGCGGACCAATTTTGCTGAGACTTCGAGCACTTCTCCTATAAGCGCAGAAGCGAGAAAATCCACATTCAGGTTAATCGTAGTCATCAGATATTCTGATCCAGCTACAAAATTTCCCATTCCTATCACGTCGTCCATCATCAAAGAAGCGATTCCTCCATGGAGCATTTTGGCAGGATTGCACATTTCGGGTCTTACTTCATAGGAAACCTTGATATGGTGATTGTCAATTTCGACCAACGTCCCGGCCAACCAATTACCTGCAGCTGAGGGAGTTTTGTCTAACTTCTTTCCAATCTGACTTTTAAAAAATTCGAGTTGAGGCGAGTTTGTATCCATTCTGATCTATTCGTTGGTTTGGTTCAGAAGCCTAAAATAGTCGTTGAGAATGGTTTTCAAAACTTCTTTTTCTTTTGGTGTATCCCAAATCGGAATCCAGCCTTCTCTATACCATAATTCAAAAGAGGCTGTTTCCTCTATCCAGGGCTTTAGCCTATCCACATGGGATTTGTGATCAGATTTATTTCCATTGTCCAGCGTGAACTCCTCTGATTTTGATTCGCTGGAAGCTCTCAATTTGATTGGCCAGTCAAAATTTACTGGTTCCAAGTAGAGATAAGCTTCATCCTTTTGTGAATTCAAAATAATCAAAAAATCAAGCGCAGGGATCGAATCAGAAATCTCCCTTTTTCCATGACGAAAAAGTGCCATCCTGGCATCGGTTCGATTTTCCCGATCGTAATAACTCGCCCGAACATTTAGAAAATAAAGCCGGTCCGAATCCGCCATTCTGAATGTGTCGTCTTCCCCGCTATTATTGGCTCTTTTATCATTGAAAAAAGACAACACGAATACGAGCGAAATGGAAGCTATCCCAAAAATCTTGATGATTCTGATGAGTTCCGGTGTTAAAATCGGATCAGTTTGGGGCTTTTGAGCCATTGGTTAATTTTTGGTTTGCGGAAGAGTTTCCTCCAGCTTTTCCAATAACAAACCCCAGGCATTCCGGATATGTTTTTCTTCCACATCTGTCTGCCCAATCACCCAGCGGATGACGAATTTGCCGTTGAGTTTGGTATGTGTGAAAAATGCCTTCCCGGTAGAGTTGACGCTATTCATCCAGGATTCATTCAGGCTGTTTAGTTTTTCTTCAGAAATCCCTGACCCAGCAAACCGAAAACAGATCGTATTGAAATTGACCAGAGCAAGGATCTCAAGATCTGGTTTAGCTTCAATCCAGCTTTTCGCCAATTGAGCGAGTTGAAGATGCTTTCTGAGCTTTTCACGGATTCCTACCAATCCATACGATCGGATCACAAACCAAAGCTTTAGCGCTCGAAACCTGCGGCCCAGTTGGATTCCCCAATCGCGATAATTATTCACCTCATCGTCCAATTGAGTTTTGAGATATTCTGGTGTCATGGAAAAAGTATTGACCAAAAACTTTGGCTCCCGCACATATAAAATCGTGCAGTCAAAGTTTGTAAACATCCATTTATGCGGATTGAAAACATAACTATCTGCAAACTCATGGCCTTTAATCAGATGCTGAAATTCCGGAAGGAGTAAAGCCGTTCCGGCAAAAGCAGCATCTATATGATGCCAAATTCCATGTTTTCGCGTGATTTGAGTTATTTCAAAAATTGGATCTACGGCCGTTGAACTGGTGGTTCCAAAAGCAGAAACCACACAAAGTGGCCTGAAACCTGCTTTCAAATCTTGCTGAATAGCCAATTCAAGTTCCTCCGGGATCATCGCAAAGTTCTTGTCTACCGGAATCCTGACCAGGTTTTTCACACCAATTCCGGCGATTTTTAGTGCCTTGTCTATGGATGAATGAACGTGCGAAGAGGAATAAACTCTGAATTGTTCTTTTCCGGTAAACCCTTTTTCATTGATTTGAAATTGGGTTGCTTTCTCTCTAGCTGTAAGGATTGCGCTGAGTGTCGCTGTGCTTGCGGTGTCATGAATGACACCTTTCCAGGACGAATCGATCCCTTTGGCATCCCGTAACCAATCGCAGACACGCTCTTCCAGTTCGGTTGCGGCAGGAGAAGTAATCCAGGACATGCATTGAGCTCCGAGTGTAGCCATGAGCATTTCCGCAAGGACAGATGGCTCTGAATTATTCGCAGGAAAATAGCCAAAGAAGGAAGGGTGCTGCCAATGGGTCATTCCCGGAACAATGATTTCCTGAAAATCTTTAAATATGACTTCAAAAGATTCGGGCTTTTCAGGCGCTGAAGAAGGAATTTGATTGAAAATAGCTTTTGGGGCGACATTCGGAGTTACAGGATAATTCTCCTTTTGCTCCATATAATCCGCCATCCAATCTACCACCTCATGGGCGTATGCTCTAAATTCTTCCTTTTTCATAATTTCAGATTTTTACCGAACGTACGATCCTGCGTTCATATCGATTGACGTCCCGGTCGCATGATCTGCCAAACCAGAACAAAGCAAAGTGACCATCGGAGCAATATCTTCCGGGGTGGTGAGCTCATTCAGCGCAATATCTTTCAGCGCAAAGTCCTCCCCGTATTCTTCCAAAATAGCATTGGCCATATCGGTTCGGGTAAAACCTGGCGCGATCAAAAATGCTTTAATTCCCTTCTTACCGTAATGTCTGGCTATAGACCTCGTCAAACTTACAATTGCTCCTTTGGAAGCAGCATAAGCAATGTAATCGGTCGTATCTCCTCGAAAAGCTGCTCGGGAGGAAATGTTTACGATGCGCCCATTCTGCTGAGTTTTGGCATGATCGACAAATTCCTTGCAAAGAATACCAACAGCGGTTGTGTTTACTGCAAAAGTTTGTTCCCAGATTTTTAGCCAATCATCCGTTGGCAATGAATCCGGCGCGCTTGGGGAAATTCCGGCATTATTTACCAGAGCCGATATCGGACCATATTTTTGAACAAGTCGTGGAATAAAACCTTTCACCTGAGAAGAATCCGAAAGATCACATGACTCCGTAAAACTTGGATTTTGAAGCTCATTTTTCAGTTTTTCTGCTTCTTCCGTATTTGAATTGTAGTGGATGATCACCTCAGCACCGGATTCGGAAATTTGCTTTGCAATGGCTCTGCCAATTCCTCGGGAAGCTCCAGTGACTAGGATTCTTTGATTTTTCAGAGAAATATTCATGGGTTGAAAATAGCTTCAAATTGAGCGGAAGGTGATCTTTTCTTGAAGAGGAAATATCCTTTTGGATGACTGGTAAATATTCAAGCTTTCGGAATAATCACCCGGCAGTTTCCATTTTTACCACTTCTCCCTAATTCTCAAATGTTGTACATGGGCAAGGTGATGGTTTCCATGCCAACTATACAACATCGTGATTTCATCCAGGCTTTGACTTTTTCCTTTATCGGGGTGAAAATAGGTTCGTTGGAAGTCAGATTCCTTCATGTTTTCAAGTAAATAGCTCCATCGAAGATGCAGCGATTCGAGAATTTGCAGAGAGGAAATAACAGGAAGAGTGCTATCCGGAAGTTTCGCCCATTCCGCTTCCTCGTACGGTTTGATTGTGGGATTATCTTCTGTGAGAGCAAGCTTAAATCGGATATAAGCATTCATATGACTGTCGGCACAATGATGAACTACCTGCCTCACATTCCAGCCTCCCGGTCGATAGGGTGTGTCCAATTGCTTTTCAGAAAGGCCCTTTACACTTGATTTGAGGTATTCTGGAAAAGCTTTAATTTCCTTGATTGCCTCTTTCAGAGCAGGAAAACTGATTCGTTCCGGCTTTTCAAACTTCCCGATTGGGTATTTCAAAAATTCAATGTCTATCATAATATTATCCTCCTGCGGCTATTGTAACCAAATCTACATTTTTTGCCCCACCTGCCAAAAGTACATTTGCACAAGCGCAAAGTGTCGCTCCGGTTGTCATCACATCATCCACCAGCATGACCGATTTATTGGCAATGGATAAATCCCTGCTTAGGCTAAAAACCTCTTCCACATTATCCAACCGCTGAAGTCGGGACTTTTTTGTTTGAGTTTCGGTAAACTTAGTCCTTTGCAACGCAATCACTACCGGAATTTCCAGGACTTTAGAAAGGCCTATCGCAAATTGCTCACTTTGATTGTATCCTCTCCGCTGTTGCTTCAAAGGGTGAAGCGGTACAGGTACAATCTGATCCCAAATACTTTTGAAACCACTATCCAAAAGAGTTGTACCATATAATTTTCCAAGTTCCCGCGCCAAATCAGACTTGTTTCTGTATTTGAGTTCATGCAGGAGCTTCTGACTATCTCCTGCTTTTGTGAATTTCAAAAAGGCCATTACTCGTCCAATTTCACTTAGTCCTTTCACTTTAGAGGTAAGATCGTTGTCCTCAGACCTATAATGATAACTGGTTCTCGGCAGCAACCCCACGCAAATGGAACAAAGGCAATTTTCATGGTCAAAGAGTGTCCTGCCACAGAGTATACAATTTCTGGGGAAAATGAGATCCAAAAAATCCTTTGCAAAAAGTAAACGCATCACTAAAAAGGTTTGTTGATAAGACCCAAAGGGGTAAAATACAGGTATATTTACCGATAAAAGCTTTCCTAAACTGTTAATTTAATGAATCTGATAGAGGAATTCAACGAGTACCGAGCCAAAATGAATGATAAAATAATGGCGGCGGACAATAAGGTAATAAAACGCTTCTTCAATCTTGACACTAATGCGTATGCAGAAGGTGAATTAGATGTGAAAACCAAAGAGTTGATCGGTCTTGCCTGTTCGATGGTATTGAGATGCGACGATTGTATTAAATATCATCTTGGAAAATGCCATGAAGTTGGGCTAACAAAATCAGAAATCTTTGAGGTGTTTTCAATTGCAACTTTAATTGGAGGTTCTATCGTTATTCCACATCTAAGAAGAGCAACAGAATACTGGGAAGAACTTGAAAATCAATAATTTAAAATGTTTAAGCGGGATTTAGACCTAGAAAAAAGATGGGCCAAACTCTTGGATGGCCTTAAAGAAACTATTGGAAAAAAACCTGCTGACCTGAATGGCGTTTTGTTTTTGATAGGAGTACAGGAACTCGGTCAGGGAACCCGGACATTTTCCAAAGAACAAAAGCAGGATTTGATTCACATAGCCGTATGTAAAGTATTGAGCTACGCAGGGTTTTATAAGCTTGATTTTGTAGATCAGGAGGGATGGCCTCATTGGATACTTGTCAAGGAACTTCCCCACTTTGATGTTGGGGAGCAAGAGAAGCTCCTCAAAATCCAGGTTTTAGACTATTTTGAAAAAGAATATCAAATAGAAATCAGCTGATTAATGAAAATCATCTCATATAATGTAAATGGAATTCGCTCAGCCATGAGTAAAGGTTTTGTAGATTGGTTGAAGGATTCAAATCCGGATATTATTGGTTTACAGGAGGTTAAAGCTGAGGAAAATCAAATTGATGCGATTATTTTCAAAGATTTGGGATATGAATTACTGTGGTATCCGGCTCAAAAAAAGGGATACAGTGGAGTTGCCATTTTCACCAAATTGAAACCAAAATCCGTAAAGTATGGAATGGGGCTTGGGAAATATGATGATGAGGGAAGGGTACTTCAGGCAGATTTTGAAGGCTTCTCATTTATTTCATCCTACTTTCCATCAGGAACGACGGGGGATGTTCGGCAATCATTCAAGTATGAGTTTCTGGATGATATCTACGGATACATGCAGGATTTGAATAGAGAAAATAAAACAATCATACTTAGCGGCGATTATAACATCTGTCATAAACCGATAGATATTCATAATCCAATATCCAATAAGAACAGTTCCGGTTTTCTTCCTGAGGAAAGGGCCTGGATGGATAAGTTCACAGATTCAGGTTTTGTAGACAGCTTTAGATTATTCAATAACGATCCACACCATTATACCTGGTGGAGTTATCGATTTAACTGTAGAGCTAAAAATTTGGGTTGGAGAATTGATTATCACATGACAACCAAGGAATTGCAAAACAAATTGAAAAGCTCTGTAATTTTACCGAACGTAATCCATTCTGATCATTGTCCGATACAGTTAGAAATCGAAGATTAAAATATTAAAAGATCCAAGTCATTGAATAAAGCCAGATGAAGTCTATAAAAATATCAATTCCGTCTCTGATTGAGAACATAAAAATTATCGAAAGTTTTATTGACAATGCTCGAGAAAAATTTGAGATCAATGACGATATCTATGGAAATATCATGATTTCGGTGACCGAATGCATCAGCAATGCGATTATTCACGGGAATGAGAGCAATAAAAATAAATTGGTTCACTTAGAGCTTCTAATAGAAGATGAGCTCCTGAAGTTCATCATCGAAGATGAAGGCGCAGGATTTGATTTCAACGAGCAGCAAGATCCAACCGCTCCTGAAAACATTGAAAAGCCTGGAGGAAGAGGGATCTTTCTTATTAAACACCTGAGCGATGATGTAAAATTCGAAGAAGGCGGTAAGAAAACAGTCCTTTCCTTTTACATGAATTGATAACAAATGGCTGTTAATTTCTTCACAGAAGATATAAAGTTCAATTTACCCAATAAGCTTAAGCGAAAAGCCTGGCTAAATAATCTAGCTAAAGTCGAAGGCTTCAAGATCGCTGAGCTTAGCTATATCTTCTGTTCAGATGAATATCTACACAAGATGAATCTCGATTATTTATCCCACGATACTCTTACTGATATTATCACTTTTGATAATTCTGAAGATGAAGGAATAATCGAAGGTGACATATTCATAAGCATAGAAAGGGTAAGAGATAATGCAAATCAGCTGAACCTAACTGAGGAAACAGAATTGAGCAGAGTCATCAGTCACGGGCTATTTCATTTGATGGGATACAAAGACAAAACAAAAACTCAATCTCTTGAAATGCGAGACAAAGAAGAAATTGCAATCGAATTATTTGATAAAACCTAAATGTTTCACGTGAAACGATTTGATCTAATCCCCGATCTGTTTCACGTGAAACACTAACAAAAAAAGAATCATGTTTCCAAAATATGATGTAATCGTAGTAGGGGCAGGGCATGCTGGTTGCGAAGCCGCACATGCAGCTGCTAAGATGGGCTCATCGGTCCTTCTTTGTACGATGAACATGAATACTATAGCCCAAATGTCTTGCAATCCAGCGATGGGAGGCGTGGCAAAAGGTCAGATTGTAAGAGAGATTGACGCATTAGGCGGAATGTCTGGAATCATTTCAGATAAATCCATGATTCAATTTCGAATGCTAAATAGATCCAAAGGACCGGCGATGTGGTCACCAAGATGCCAAAGCGATAGAATGAGATTCGCGGAGGAGTGGAGATTAGCACTCGAACAAACACCAAATGTTGATTTTTGGCAGGAAATGATTACCGGGCTACTTGTAAAAGACGGTAGAGTAAGAGGGGTAAGGACAGGAATCGGAATTGAAATAGAATCAGAAAGCGTTGTTTTGACCAATGGAACCTTCCTAAATGGAAAAATCCATATTGGAGAAAAGAATTTTGGAGGAGGAAGAACGGGTGAAGCCGCAGCAAAGGGAATTACCGAACAACTCGTTGAATTGGGTTTTGAAGCTGGAAGAATGAAAACAGGAACTCCACCAAGAGTAGATGGAAGGAGTCTTGATTATTCCAAAATGGAAGAACAACTCGGAGATGAAAATCCCGAAAAGTTCAGCTATTCTGATGAAACTCAAACACTGAAGAAACAAAGATCTTGCTGGATCACCTATACAAACAAAGACGTTCACTCGACATTAGAGGAAGGTTTTGACCGATCTCCAATGTTTAATGGGAGAATTCAAGGGCTAGGCCCAAGATATTGCCCATCTATTGAAGATAAAATCAATCGGTTTGCAGAAAGAGACAGACATCAAATCTTTGTGGAACCTGAAGGATGGGATACTGTTGAAATCTATGTGAATGGGTTTTCCACTTCACTTCCGGAGGATGTTCAATACAAGGCATTACGCAAAATTCCAGGATTCGAAAACGCTAAAATGTTCCGACCAGGATATGCAATAGAGTATGATTTCTTCCCGCCAACTCAGCTAAAATTAACTCTCGAAACTCAGTTACTTGAAAACTTGTATTTCGCAGGCCAAATAAACGGGACAACCGGATATGAAGAAGCGGCTTGTCAAGGTTTGGTTGCAGGAATCAATGCCAGTTTAAAAGTGCAGGAAAAAGATCCATTGCTATTGAAGAGATCCGAAGCATACATCGGGGTTTTGGTGGATGATCTGATCAATAAGGGCACAGAAGAACCTTATCGAATGTTTACTTCCAGAGCAGAATTCAGATTGTTGCTTCGCCAAGACAACGCAGATTTGAGGCTGACACAGCTTGGACATCAAATCGGACTAGCCTCTGATCAAAGATTGGACAAGATGCTTGATAAAAAGAATGATACTGCCAGATTGATTAATGACCTTAAGCAAAAAAAGCTTTCGCCAGAGATGTTCAATGATGGATTGGAAGGAATTGACACAGCAGCGATTAAAGAGAAAATTTCTGCTGAGAAATTGCTGAAAAGACCTCAAATCGGAATCAAAGAACTTCAATCCATGGATTCTGAATTGAAAGATTACTTATCCCAATATTCCCAGGAAGTTTTGGAACAAGCAGAGATCCAAATCAAATACGACAGCTATATTGACAAGGAACAGCAAATGGTAGATAAACTTTCTAACATGGAGAATTATCAGATTCCTTTAAAATTCGACTACCGGGCGATCCCTGCATTATCCAATGAAGGAAAACAGAAGCTTACAAAAATACGCCCTGAAACACTCGGCCAAGCGTCCAGAATTAGTGGTGTTTCTCCTGCCGATTTATCTATAATCACTGTTTACTTGGGTAGATGAAATGATAGAAAGATTGAATAAATGCCCGCTCTGCAAAAGTGGGCTTTTTCTTAATAAGCAGGAGATCAAAGACCATGCAGTAAGCAAGGAAAGTTTCATTCTCTGCAAGTGCTCCAAGTGCAGTTTACTTTTTACCAATCCGAGACCTGACGCAGAATCTATTGCTCCTTATTATGATTTTCCGGAATACTTCTCTCACGAAGACAAAGCAAAAAATCTTACTCAGTTAATCTATCAAAAAGTAAGAAACTACTCAGTTAAGAAAAAAGTAAAACTAATCTCAGCACTCCACGAAAAAGGAAGGCTACTGGATTATGGTTGCGGTACAGGGGCATTCTTATGTGAAGCAAAAAATCAAGGATGGAAAGTATCAGGCATAGAGCCAAATTCTAAAGCAAGAACTCAGGCAAATCTTAAGCTAAAGGGAAAAGTAAAGGAAACTCTTGATGATCTTCCTAAAGACAAAAATTTTGATATCATCACACTCTTTCATGTTTTGGAACATATTCATGACATGAAAAAAACAATGAAATCACTTGTAAAGTCTTTAAAATCAAATGGTTACATACTTATAGCTGTTCCAAATCCAGAGTCATGGGATGCCCATAAATACGGATCTTACTGGGCTGGGTGGGATGTTCCAAGGCATCTTTACCATTTCGATAAAACATCGATGGAAAATTTTGCTGAAACTTTTGACTTATCTCTCGTTGAAATAAAACCAATGAAGTTTGACAGCTTTTATGTCTCCTTACTTTCCGAAGGATATCTCGAACCTAACCAAAATCTCATTTCAAAGTATTTCAAAGCTTTCTTTTCCGGTAGAAAATCTAATCAGGAAGCCAAAAACAAACCCGGAAATCATTCCAGCAACTTGTACATTTTTAAAAAGAAGTGAAAGTATTTAACTCCGTTGCACTAATTCTTTTAGCATTCCTTGCTACAGCTTGCGCAAAACAAAGCACACCAATGGGTGGCCCAAGAGATGAAGATCCTCCAAAAGTCCTCGAAATGCTTCCTGCAAACCAAAGCACGAACATCAAGCCAGAGGAAATCCTAATCACATTTGACGAGTTCATAGAGCTGGATAATGCAGCTAAAAACATCATCATCACGCCAAGGATCAACAAGGATGAAATTGAGATTACCGCACTAAAAAATACACTTCGTATCGTCCTCAATCAGGAACTCGAGGATAGCACAACCTATGTTTTCAACTTTCAAAAATCTGTTGCAGACCTTTCAGAAGGAAATCCTGTAGAGAATCTAAAGCTCGTTTTCTCCACCGGAAATTCTATAGACAGCATTTCATTTAGCGGAAGAGTAAACTATTATTTTCCTGATCAAAGGGAAGTATTTGAAGATATCCTAATAGGTATTTATCCTTTGTCGGACACAACAAACGTCTTTACGGCGCAGCCCTACTATCTATCAGAAACTGATAGCACTGGAAAATTTATCCTAAATAATATCAAGCCAGGCCAATACAAAGCTTACGCATGGCAGGATGATAACAATAACCTGAAAGCTGAATTTAAAACCGAAGCTTTCGACTTTATACTGGATACTATTTCCATTGAGGAAAATTTGGAAAACGTGGTTTTTAACCTTTCCAAAGGTGATCAGACCCCATTAAAACTTACAAGAACAGCCATTACAGGGCGAAATTTTGATTTGATATTCAATAAAGAGCCAGTAGACATCCAACTCACAAATCCGGAATTGGGGAAAAGTGTTTTTTACACAACGGGAGATAAAAGGATCAAGCTCTTCTCAAAAACTACAGTTTCCGATAGTTTACAATTCAATATCATCGTGAAAGATTCAGTGGGGTTTCAGACAGATACATTGATTTGGGCTAAGTTTCCGGAAAGCGAAAGGAGACCGGAAAAGATTACAATCACTGCCAACTCAGGCAAAAGCTTCTATCAAATACTCCCAATTGAATTAACCTTTAATAAGCCTTTAAGCTCCATAAATACTGATTCCTTATACATCAGCTACGATACTGCGTCAAGGATTAAGATCCTGCCTGAGATGCTTTCGTTTGAGGATTCTCTTCGAAGAACTAAGCTTCTCTTGAAGGTACCCATCCCTGATTCACTGGCAGCAGAGATATTTACCATAAAAGCAGCAGACTCTACTTTCTTCGATATCGAAGATCAATTCAATGAAAAAGAGTTTACTGCGAATTATAAAAAGCTCAAAAGAGATGAATTATCAGATGCAGTTTCCGGCAGAATTGAAGGTTCAAACGGGCCTTTTATTGTCCAATTGCTGAACGCAAAAGGGGAAATAAACAGAGAACTATTTCTCACCAATCAGAATACTTTTCAATTCTTACTCGTAGAACCTGGAACTTATCGTATTCGCGTAATCCATGACACCAACAGCAATAAGCGATGGGATCCGGCAAACTTCTCAGAGGGACGCTATGCGGAACAAGTTTTCTATTTTTTAGACCTGGCTACAGGAAAAAAAGAGATCATTCTTAGAGGAGGCTGGACACTGGAAGACCAAAATATCATCGTTCCACCCAAAACCGGAGTGCCAAATCAGGAAAAATCTTCAGTGGACAACTGATTATTTTCAGTGGATAAGATTGGATAAGTTTTGGATAAAATGAGCCAAAGCTCCGACAAAACCCAAAACTGAAAAACTTTAATGGAATAAGTGGATAAGCCTGTATTTATCCACCAATCAAAATCAAGTAATCCACACTCGAGTTAGACACATTTCAAAAACAGTAGTATTCCCCAGAAATCAATCAAAATACTTAATCCTTCCATTTTCAACCAATTAGATGTGGACAAGCATGGTATAAACTGTTTAAACAAAAAAGGTATGGATCTCAAAATTGGTGATAGCTTTTTTAACCGGGTTTGTCCACAAATCCACACCCTTAATAACCTTAATAGATTTTTTATTTAAATAATATATTAAAGATATAGAGCTGTGGAAACTGTGGAAAACCTGCTTTTGCGAATCAAATTCCTATTTGCTAATATTATGAACAACCCGACAAATAGCCCAAATGGAACCTACTCGCCTTTTTGATTTAATCCCCCATCAAATTTCTAAGTACGACAAGGAAGTGGCTTTGGCCAGAAAAGAAAATGGAAGTTGGGTCAGCTATTCTTCAAGAGATTTAAAAGAAATAACCGAAAACCTGAGTCTGGCTTTTTTAGGTGCAGGAATCACTTCAGGCGATAAAGTCGCGATTATTTCAAACAACCGGCCGGAATGGAATTTTGTAGATTTTGCCCTTCAGCAAATAGGAGCAATTTCTGTCCCGATGTACCCAACAATTACCTCAGAGGATTTTCTCTACATTTTTGATCACGCGGAAGTTAAAATGATTTTTGCGGGAGATCAGGAGATTTTTGACAAGGCTAAACTTGTAGCCGGAGATAGAGTAATCTACACTTTTGATAAAATCGAGGGAGCGAATTATTGGATGGATTTACTCGAATCCGGAAAAGATGGAAATCTGGCGAATCTGGAAGATGCCAAATCCAAAGTCAAGCCGGATGATCTTTTTACAATCATTTACACTTCAGGAACTACCGGAAGGCCAAAAGGGGTGATGCTTTCGCATTACAATGTGATCTCAAACGTCTCATCAATTGCGGAGATTATGACTCCTCCGGCGGGAACTTCCAAAGTTTTAAGCTTTCTTCCCCTTTGTCATATTTACGAAAGAGCGGGTTCCTTTGCATTTATTTACATGGGATACTCGATTTATTATGCGGAAAGTCTCGAATCAATCGGAGAGAATCTGAAAGAAATTAAGCCTCAAATTTTCAATACTGTACCCAGGTTGTTGGAAAAAATTTACGATAAGATTGTCGCAAAAGGCTATGAATTGAAAGGTGTTAAAAAGAACCTTTTCTTTTGGGCATTGAATCTGGGACTGAAATATGACCCGGCGAAAGACATGGGAGTTTGGTATGATTTCCAACTCAAACTTGCCAACAAGCTCATTTTTTCAAAATGGAGGGAAGCTTTGGGAGGTAATATCATGCAAATCAATTCAGGAGCATCGGCTCTTCAGCCACGATTAGCTCGGATATTTTGGGCTGCAGGCATCAAAATTTGTGAGGGCTATGGGCTTACTGAGACTTCTCCGGTAGTCTCCACTTCTATTCCTACTTACGAAGGAATGCGAATTGGTTATGTTGGAAAAATTGTAAAGGATGTTCAGGTAAAAATCGCTTCCGATGGCGAGATTCTCGTCAAAGGGCCAAATGTCATGCAAGGTTATTACAAAGAACCTGAAATGACGGCAGAGGCCATCCAAAACGGCTGGTTTCACACAGGAGATATTGGAGTGCTGGACGGAGAATACCTGAAGATTACGGATCGTAAAAAAGAGATGTTCAAAACTTCCGGCGGAAAGTACATTGCTCCCCAGGTGATGGAAAACCGATTCAAAGAATCTGTCCTGATTGAGCAATTGATGGTAGTCGGAGATGGGAAAAATTATCCTGCTGCTTTGATTGTCCCGAGTTTTGAAGCGCTGAAAGAATATTGCAAGCGCAAGGAGATCGGCTATACCGTAGATGCTGAAATGACGAAGCTTCCGGAAATACTCGAAAAATTCCAAAGTGAAGTGGATGAAATCAACAAGTACTTTGGCAAATGGGAACAGATCAAGCGGTTTAAATTACTTGATCAGCCTTGGGGAATAGATACTGGCGAGCTTACCCCTACGATGAAACTCAAGAGAAAAGTTATTCATCAGAAATTCTCGAAGCAGATCGAAGATATCTACCAGGCTTAAAGGCCTGGTTTTTTTATTAGAAGTGAATGAAGGATTAAACTTTCAAATATCCGATTCGGAAGAAAGTTTTGATTTATCGGAGCTGATTACTTTTTATTCTGAATAGAGAAGTAAAATTCTGATTTGTTCGATTATTATTTTGGAAGTAGCCGAAATGACCACTTTTAATTTGTGATGCATGCATAACTTTTTTTCAAGATAGTATGCATGCATACATTATTTTTTCTTAAATTAGAATTCCATAAAATGGAGATAATCAGCGTGTATGACCAGAAAAGAGACAGTAGACTATCATATCAAAAGTGCGTGGCATGCGATTTCCAGAATGTACAATCAGCAAGCAGCTGAGGAAGGTTTCACTACTGCAATTGGATTTGTGTTGATCAACATTAATTCAAAAGAAGGAACTCCGGCGACCAAAATTGCTCCATTAATTGGTTTGGAAACGAGAAGCCTTACCCGAATGCTGAAAACAATGGAGGAAAAAGGCTTGATTTTTAAAAGCCCTGATCCAATTGACAAGCGCTCGGTTCGGATTTTCCTGACGGAGGAAGGGAAACGAAAAAAAGAAAGATCTGTCAACACGATCAGAGAATTCAATGAGCAAGTCCGGGAAGTCGTTTCTCAAGAAGAATTGGATGTTTTTTTCGGCGTATTTGGAAAAATCCAACAAGTGATTGATCAGGTACAAGCCGAGAAAGGTGCAGGAATCGATAAGCCCATATTTGAAATATAAACCACAAGGGCCCGAAAGGCCAATTTTAAGACTACCAAAAACCCAAAGAAATGAACAGAACCATTAAAAAAGTAGCCATTCTAGGCTCGGGAGTAATGGGATCCAGAATTGCCTGCCACTTCGCAAATATCGGAGTTCAGGTGCTTTTGCTGGACATTGTCCCTTTTGAATTGAATGAAGAAGAGGTTAAAAAAGGAATGACAAAGGAACATCCTGTTGTCAGAAACCGGATTGTAAATACGGCTCTTCAGAATACGCTGAAATCAAATCCGTCTGCGATCTATGAGAAATCTTTTGCTTCCAGAATCACAACCGGAAATTTTGATGACGATCTTCCCAAAATAAAAGACTACGACTGGGTCATGGAAGTGGTCGTGGAGAGACTCGACATCAAGCAATCGCTCTATGAGAAAGTAGAAAAATACAGGAAACCGGGAACGCTGATCACCTCCAATACTTCGGGAATCCCGATGCACATGATGTGCGAAGGAAGAAGCGAGGACTTTCAGGTGAATTTTGCTGGAACACACTTTTTCAATCCTCCGAGATACCTGAGATTACTGGAAATCATCCCCGGTCCTAAAACCAATCCGGAAATCATCGAATTCCTGATGGAATACGGAGATAAATTCTTGGGTAAGGAAACTGTGCTTTGTAAAGACACACCGGCATTCATCGCCAACAGAATTGGAGTATACGCGATCATTTCCGGAATGCACGCTATCGAGAAAATGGGTTTGAGTGTATCTGAAGTAGATAAACTTACCGGACCGATCATCGGCAGGGCAAAGTCAGCTACTTTCCGCACCATGGACGTGGTTGGTCTTGATACGACTGTGAATGTTGCGAACAATTTGTACAAAGCGCTCCCGAATGATGAATCAAGGGATAAGTTTATGCTTCCCCAAATCGTCGAAGTTCTCTATAACAACAAATGGTTTGGAGACAAGACCGGTCAGGGTTATTTCAAAATGATCCGTCATCAGGACGGAACAAAAGAACTGAAAGAGCTTGATCTGAAAACCTTCGAATACAAAGAAGTGGAAAGACCCAAATTCAAAGCGCTGGAAGCTTCTAAAGAAATTGAAGATCTGAAAAAGCGAATTAAATTCCTGGTGAATTTTGACGACCGCGCTGGTGAGTTTTACCGCGCATCTTTCTACGACCTTTTCAAATATTGCTCAAACAGAATTCCTGAGATTTCGGACGAATTGTACCGAATCGATCAGGCAGTTTCTGCCGGATTTGGCTGGGAACTCGGTCCCTTTGAAACATGGGATGTTTTGGGTCTAAAAGAAACCGTAGCCAAAATGGAAGCAGCTGGCGAAAAAGCAGCAGCTTGGGTTCACGAGATGCTTTCCGCAGGTCATGAATCTTTTTACAAAGTGGATGGTGGAAGAAAGCTTTATTATGACATTCCAACTAAATCCTACCTGGAGATCCCCGGCGCACAAAAATTCATCATCCTGGATACGCTGAAAGCTGCCGGAAAGAAAATCTGGGGAAATGCCGGAGCGACTGTTTACGACATGGGCGATGACGTGATCGGACTGGAATTTCACACCAAGATGAACTCCATGGGTGCAGAAGTGATCGAAGGAATCAATACAGCAATTGGCATGGCCGAAAAGTCATTCAAAGGCCTTGTGATTGGTAATGAAGGAGGAAACTTCTCTGCCGGTGCCAACCTTGCGATGCTCTTCATGTTTGCCGGGGATCAGGATTACGATGAGATCAATATGATGATCGCTCAGTTCCAAAATACCATGATGCGAGCCCGATTCTCTTCCGTTCCGGTGGTAGTTGCTCCGCACAATATGGCTTTGGGAGGCGGCTGCGAGCTTTCATTGCACTCCGACCATATTCAGGCTCATGCCGAATTGTACATGGGTTTGGTGGAAGTGGGCGTAGGCCTGATTCCTGCCGGTGGAGGTACTAAAGAGATGACCCTGAGATTCTCCAACAGTATTATAGCAGGTGACGTGGAAGTAAATCAGCTTCAGGAATATTTCATGAATATCGCGACTGCGAAAGTTTCAACCTCCGCTGAGGAGGCAAGGGCTTTGGGTTATTTGAGAGTGAAAGACGGAATTTCCCTTAATCGGAAAAGACAGCTAGCAGATGCAAAAGCAAAAGTTTTGGCTTTGCACGAAGCGGGCTATACTCAGCCGATTCAGCAGACAAATATCAAAGTGTTGGGTAAAACATCTTTGGCACTTTTCGAAGCAGGAATTACCGGAATGCAATTCGGAGCCTATATCTCTGAGCATGATGCGAAAATTGCCAGAAAATTGGCTTGGGTGATGTCCGGAGGAGATTTGTCTTCTCCAACAGAAGTGTCTGAGCAATACTTGCTGGACCTGGAGCGTGAAGCGTTTCTGAGTTTGACAGGTGAGCAAAAGACCTTGGAGAGAATCCACAGTATTTTGTTCAAAGGTAAGCCGCTGAGGAATTGATGTACCAGGTATCAAGTACAATGTACCAAGTAACTCAATAACCAATAACTAATACACAACATGGAAGCATATATAATCAACGGATATAGATCAGCAGTAGGGAAATCAAAAAGAGGCGGATTCAGATTCTACCGGCCGGATGACTTGGCGGCTGATGTCATTAAACATCTGATAGCAAACACCCCGGGTCTGGAAGCCAAAATGGTGGATGACCTCATCGTGGGAAATGCCGTTCCGGAAGCGGAGCAAGGCATGCAAATGGGCAGGATGATTTCTCTTTTGGCACTCGGAATCGACAACCCTGGTTTCATCATCAACAGATATTGCGGTTCGGGTCTCGAAGCGATTGCTTTGGCCGTAGGCAAAATCAAAGCAGGAATGGCTGATTGCATCATCGCCGGAGGGACAGAGTCTATGTCGCTGGTTCCGATGATGGGATACAAAACTGCTCTTAATTATAAAATCGCCACCCAACATCCATCCTACTACATCAGCATGGGTTTGACGGCAGAGGAGCTTGCCAAGGATTATAGCATTACCCGCGAGGAGGCTGATGCTTTTTCTGTGAGATCTCATGATAAGGCCCTTGCAGCAATTGCCTCTGGCAAATTCAAAGATCAAATTGTCCCGGTGGAGGTGGAAGAAACCTACCTGGACGAAAAAGGCAAAAAGAAAACCCGAAAATACATCGTCGATACCGACGAAGGACCTCGTGCAGGAACGACTCTGGAAGGGTTGGCAGCATTGAAGCCGGCTTTCAAAAACGGAGGACAAGTTACTGCGGGTAATTCATCTCAAACTTCAGATGGAGCATCTTTTGTGGTCGTAATGTCTGAGAGATTGATGAAATCTCTGAGTCTTGAACCTATCGCCAGAATGATGGCATACAGCGTAGCTGGCGTGGATCCAAGAATAATGGGAATTGGCCCGAAAGAGGCCGTTCCAAAAGCATTGAAGCAAGCCGGATTATCTCTTAATGAAATCGATCTGATTGAGTTGAACGAAGCTTTCGCAGCTCAGGGACTTGCAGTCATGAAATCACTGGACATGAATCCTGACATCGTCAACGTAAACGGCGGAGCAGTTGCACTGGGTCACCCGCTGGGATGTACCGGAGCGAAGCTTTCGGTGCAGATTTTCAACGAACTCCGACGCCAAAACAAAAAGTATGGTCTCGTGACAGCTTGCGTAGGTGGCGGTCAGGGTGTGGCTGGAATCTACGAATTGCTCAAGTGATGAAACTTCAACATTCGATGTTCCTTATTCGATATTCATTATTCAAAAAATATCGAACCGCGAATGACGAATTCTGAATAATGAAGATTTAACCGAACTCAAATAACGAAACACATATGTCAACTATCACAAAATCCATTCAAGGGGGCGAATTCCTCGTCAGAGAGACCCCGGCACAGGATATTTTTATACCTGAGCAGTTTAATGAGGAGCAAAAAATGATGGCTCAGGCTTGTCAGGATTTTATCGATACGGAGATCACTCCAAGGATTGATGAGATTGACAGCATGAAAAATCCGGACCTTGTTCCTTCAATTTTTAAGAAAGCCGGAGAACTCGGCCTATTGGGAATCGCCGTTCCGGAAGAGTACGGAGGAATGGGAATGAGTTTCAATACCTCAATGCTGATTGCAGATATCATCGGCGCGGCGGGATCTTTCTCCACCACATATGGAGCGCATACCGGGATCGGAACGCTGCCGATTCTCTATTATGGTACCGAAGACCAAAAGCAAAAATATCTTCCCAAGCTTGCCACCGGCGAATGGGCCGCTTGCTACTGCTTAACCGAGCCGGATGCAGGTTCTGATGCCAACAGCGGAAAAACAAAAGCAACGCTTTCCCCAGACGGAAAACACTACATGATCACCGGTCAGAAGATGTGGATTTCCAATGCCGGATTTGCTGATCTGTTCATTGTGTTTGCCAAGATCGAAAACGATAAAAACCTCACTGCATTCATCATCGAGAAAACCTTCGGGGGAATCACGATGAATGAAGAAGAGAAAAAGATGGGAATCAAAGGATCTTCCACTCGTCAGGTATTCTTCAACGATTGCCCTGTACCGGTTGAAAATATGCTTTCTGACCGTCAAAACGGTTTCAAAATCGCCGTGAATATTCTGAATATCGGACGGGTCAAACTCGGAGCAGGAGTTTTGGGAGGTGTGCGTACAGTCACTACTCATGCGATCAAGTACTCCACTGAGCGAAAACAGTTTGGAGTAAGCATCAATACTTTCGGAGCGGTCAAAGCCAAATTGGCGGAAATGGCATTGCGTACTTACGTAACCGAATCACTCTGCTACCGTGCGGGTCAGGATATAGAGGATCGGATGAATACTTTTATTTCCGAAGGAATGAATGAATCCGAAGCTAAACTGAAAGGTGTGGAAGCTTTCGCGATTGAATGTGCGATTGCGAAAATCCACGGATCTGAAGTCCTCGACTATGTGGTGGATCAGGGTGTGCAAGTCTATGGAGGAATGGGATATTCTGCCGAAGCTCCAATGGAAAGAGCGTACCGCGATGCTCGTATTTCCAGAATCTACGAAGGCACAAACGAAATCAACCGAATGCTGATGGTTGGTATGCTGCTCAAGCGGGCGATGAAAAGTGAGGTTAATATTTTCGAGCCGGCAATGGCAGTTTCAAAGGAGTTGACTTCGGTTCCTTCTTTCGAGACAATCGATACTTCAGAGCTTTTCGCAGCGGAAAAAGAAGTTCTGAAAAAGTTGAAGAAAGTATTTCTGATGGTCGGCGGCAAAGCTGCCATGGCGCTTCAGGATAAAATCGAAGACGAACAGGAAGTGATGATGAATCTTGCGGATGTCATGATCGAAATTTATGCTTCGGAATCAGCAATTCTCAGAACTGAGAAATTGGTAAGCATGAGAGGCGAAGCTGCCTGTGCAAATCAAATCGCCATGGCGCAGGTTTATTTGACCGAAGCAGTGGACAAAATCAACGGGGCAGCCAAGGAAGCCATTGCAAGTTTTACAAGCGGAGACGAGCAGAAAGTAATGTTGATGGGACTGAAGCGATTTACCAAAGCGGACCTGGTCAACACCAAAGAACTGAGAAGAGGAATAGCAGATTACATGATTGCTCAGGGTAAATACCCATTTTAAAATAGAGATAGATTGAGTACCCAAGCCTCCGATTTTGAATGCGATCGGAGGCTTTTTTATATGTCGAAAATCATTTTTTGAATCGCAATCTCTCTTTAGATTGAGCAATAAACAATTCAAAAGTTTTCAAGATGAGAAAGACTTTCTTGCTCTTTTTTGTGATTTCTTTTTATTCTGGATTTGCAACAGGACAAAAACAAAAAGTATCATTAAAAGACAGCTTGGATCACAAGTTGGATCTGAGTGACTGGGTTTTGACGGCCGATGGTTTCATTCCGGTACCCTCGATTATTACAGAACCCGCATTGGGAGGTTTTGGAGGAGCTTTGTTTGCATTATGGATAAATCCAAATACTCCATATCGGGATAGTGTGGATGGAAAGCTGGTTCAGACTCGGGCAAAACCAAATATCTATGGCGGCGGAGGGGCCTATACTGCAAATGGGACCTGGGTCATCGGTGCAATTGGATCAGGGGTGATCAAAAAGTGGAGATCCAATTACCGGGTGATTGCAGGGTATGCAGATGTAAATCTTGAATTTTTTAAGGAGTTTGAAAATGTAGGTGAGAAATCCTTTGAATTTAATATTCGGACTCTTCCGGTTTCGGGTCAATTGATCAAGCAGATCGGAAGAAGTGATTGGTTTGCGGGATTGGACTATTTGTTTTTGAAGACAGAACTTCAGCGAACCAATTCGGAATTTCATGAACCGGAAGATGTAGAAAGTGTGATTTCCAGGCCGGGGATTTTGCTCGAATATGACAGCCGGGATAATATTTTTACCCCCAATAAAGGGTTTCGCTGGAATTCCACTTACGCAAATTCTTCAGAATGGGCAGGAAGTGATTATTCCTACAATTCCATCAATACCGCTGCGTATTGGTGGATTCCAATTTCACATAATTTGATTTCCGGATTTAGGGCCGAATACCAACAAGTTTGGGGAGATATACCTTTTTACATGCTGCCTTTTATCAGCATGAGAGGGATACCCGTAGCCAGGTATCAGGGTAATTCCATCGCTTTGGGAGAAACAGAGTGGAGGTGGGATTTTTCTTCCCGGTTTAGTGTAGTAGGTTTTGGAGGAGGGGGAAAAGCTGTTCAGGACGGAAATACTTTTCAGGAATCTTCCTGGAGAGTTTCCGGAGGAGCTGGCGGACGCTACCTGATTGCCAGAAAACTCAAACTCAGAATGGGAATGGATGTGGCTCGCGGTCCTGAACAATGGGCTTATTACATTATTTTTGGAACTTCCTGGGTCCGATAAAATCTGGTTTTTTCGAAGGATTATCCCCAAATCAGCTGATGAATTCGAGCATTTTCATGGTTTTATTTCCCGGAGAAAAGATTTGAGATTTGACTATTTTCTCTAATCCTTCCACTTTCATTACCTTTTAATTCCAAATGGAATTAATATGATCCGGACCCTTCTTCTTTTGTTTTTTGCGATGCAGACATTTTCTCTGCTTCAGGCTCAGCAACAAACCTATTGCAACCCAATCAACCTGGACTACGGCTATACACCAATCCCAAATTTCAGCGAATGGGGTCGCCACCGTGCCACAGCCGATCCTGTGATTGTGAATTTCAAAGGAAACTTTATCCTCTTCAGTACCAATCAATGGGGCTATTGGACGAGCCCGGATATGTCCAACTGGACATTTCACTCCCGCCTTTTTCTCAATCCCTGGAACAAAGTCTACGACGAACTCTGCGCTCCGGCTGTCGGAGTTGTGGGCGATACCCTGATCGTGATGGGTTCCACTTATGAGAAGGACTTTACGATTTGGATGAGTACGGATCCGTTGGCAAACGAATGGAAACCGCTTGTTGAAAAGTTTGAAATCGGTGGCTGGGACCCGGATTTTTTCACCGACGATGATGGCCGACTTTACATGTACAACGGAAGCTCAAACCGATACCCACTCTACGGAGTCGAGCTAAACCGCGAAACGATGGAACCTATTGGCACCAGAAAAGAAATGTACCTCCTCGAACCGGACCGATATGGATGGCAGCGATTCGGAGAGCATATGGACAATACCTTCCTGGATCCTTTCATGGAAGGAGCGCATATGACTAAGCACAACGGGAAATATTACCTCCAATACGGAGCACCGGGCACCGAATTCAGCGGGTATTCAGATGGAGTTGTAGTGGGAAATTCTCCTTTGGGGCCGTTTACTCCTCAGTCAGATCCCCTGAGCATGAAGCTCGGAGGATTTGCCAGAGGCGCCGGACACGGGGCAACTTTCCAGGACAATAATCAGAATTACTGGCATGTGAGTACGATTATGATTTCGGTGAAAAACACCTTTGAGCGAAGACTGGGAATCTGGCCCGCCGGGTTTGATAAAGACGATGTGATGTGGTCCAATACCGCTTTTGGAGATTATCCACATTATTTGCCGGGTTCGGCCAAAGCGGGATCTTTCACAGGATGGATGCTGCTGAATTATGACAAGCCGCTTCAGGTTTCTTCCACTTTGGGAAATTACGCTGCCAATAAAGCCAATGACGAAGATCTGAAAACCTATTGGAGTGCGGAAACCGGAAATCCCGGCGAGTGGATCCAATCAGACTTAGGGAAAGTAAGCACTGTCAATGCCATTCAGATTAATTATGCAGACCAGGATGTGGCCGATGACCGTCTCGGAAAGCGAACAGACCAATATCATCAATACAAGCTTCATTATTCCCTGGATGGAAAGAAGTGGAAAATCCTGGTGGACAAAAGTGCCAACAAAACGGATGTTCCACATGAATATGTAGAGTTGGACGAACCAGTTCAGGCGCGGTACATCAAGCTGGAAAATATCCATATGCCAACCGGGAAATTTGCCCTGAGTGGATTCCGGATTTTCGGAAATGGAAACGGAAAAGTCCCAGAGAAAGTAAAACAATTCATGGTTTTCCGGACCGAAAAAGACAAACGTAGCGCTTTTATCAAATGGAGTCCATCGAACGATGCCTATGCGTACAATATTTCGTACGGAACTGCCCCGGATAAACTCTACACCACCATCATGGTTCACGGCAACAACGAATATTGGCTAAAGACTTTGGACCGAATGAAAACCTATTATTTCACCATCGAAGCAATTAACGAAAATGGCGTAAGCGAGCGGTTTGAGGTTGGGAAGATTGAATAAGATTTTAAATTGAATGTCCACATTTTCTATGCTGGAGAATTCGCTTTAGGATATTGGCTGGAAGACCGATGACGGAAGACCGAAGAATAAACAAGCCAACGGTTTCCATTTTTGCTTCTTCTTACATTTTACTAGCTGGTTTGCGGACACGCATATTCAAAAAAGGGATGATCGTTGAATTCAACAATCATCCTTTTTTCAATTATTGGCTTTCACTAAAAACGTTTAATTGTCCTTTACAGCCGTGGTATCAGGTTTCACCGGTTGAGGCTTTGGTTTCAGCAATCCTTTCAGTAAAGTCTTTGCATCATCCACAGCTTTGTTTTGGGTATTCCCAATTCGTTTTTCAGCTTCCTTCAAAACACTGTCCTGAATTGCACTTGCCTTGAGTTGGACGGTTTGCTTGAGACTATCCTGCGCAATTTTAAATTGCTCGGTAGCCATGTCCTGAACCTTCTCTGATTCATTGCTAACCCGCGACTTTAAAGCATTTGCCAGAAGAGTTTCAATGCTGTTTCCACCTGCCAAAGCAATTTTAGGACTATTGTAAGAGCCCGTCAGGTTCAGGGCTATTGGAATCATGGAGTTCTCGTCGGTTTGAGTTCCGGAGATGGTTGCCAAAATTGCATTGGCCTGAGAACCGAATTTTCCGGCGGGAACCTGCATATTGACCAGATAATTGATTGTTCCGTCAAACCCTGCACTTCCCTGCACATTCGCCTGATAATCCCAAAGCTTTACATCAAATGGTTTTACATTCATTACGCCCTCGTCGATTGTAATTGAAATCAATAGATTTTTCAGCAGTAGCGCATTGGCGTCACTCAGTTTGGTAAGGCTGGAGATTCCCTCCAGGATTTTACTGTCTTGCAAGGCAGTTTCTGCGATTTTCAACAGCCCATTTCCGTCCAGAGAAGATAGAATCGGCATCATGTCCTGACCAAGATTTCCTGAAAAACTGATAGTACTGTTGAATAAACCGGTCAAGTGCTGAGCAATTGGAGCAAATGTTTTAATAGTGGTAAAGGACTGGAAAGCCTGCGGAATGCTGATATCGGCGAGATTCAGGTCAAAATCAAATTTTGGAGTAGTCAGATCGGTTGGATCGTAACTTCCATTCAGGGTAATTTTTCCGCCAAGGGTCTGCATTTCAGCATCCGAAAACTTTAAAATACCCTCACGCAGAACCATATTTCCCCGGACATCTTTCAGATCCAGATCGTCGTACAGAACTTCCGCTGCAGTTGCCGACATGGTAAAATCTATGTTTTTGGGAAGCTCAATCACCGCTGGTTCTGAACTGGTGGTATCTTCTGCGCTGCTCATCCATTCATTCACATTGAATTTCTCGGAGTTCAGATTTAGCTGGCCTTTTAGCGTTTCCGTATCCGTGAGGAGGTAATTCATATAGTTGGACATGAAACCTGTAGCCTGCACCGGGCTTTCCCCAAGTCTTGAATTAAACTGACTCAGGTTAATCCGTTCAGGTGTAAAGTCCGCTTTTGCCTGCATGATTTTCACTCCCTGCGGAAAATCGGAAGAGAGATACGAAAAGTCAGAAACTGCCATCGTCCCCCTTGTGTCCAAAGCATTATATCGTTTTTCCTCTACAGCCTGATAGGATCCTTTTGTCTGAATATCCGCATTGATTTTTCCGGCCATCGTCACATCCTCAATCGGAAAAATGGCCAAGATTTTAGCCAGATCAACTGCTCCTTTTACAGCTCCATCCCAGTTGAGTTTGTCAAAATCAGAGATTTTCATCCTGCCTTCTATTGCTTCATTTTCCAGTTCAAAACCGAACGTGCTCAGATCCACCACGAAGTCATCCATCTTTCCGCTCGTGTTGAGGACAGTAGCGACCACATGCAAATCTTCAATCGGAGCAGGAAATTCCGAGCTTTTCACATAGCCATCCGTGAGCAAAAGCTTTGCATCAATGGCAGGAATGATTTTGGCAATCGAATCGTATTTTCCTTTGGCCTGAGCATTCACATCCAAAATGCCTTTAAGCGCCATTCCTTCGATGGGAAAAATCGAAGTCAGTTCTTCAAGATTCAGTTTCCCGATCAGAGCCCCATCGATTTCATAATCCAACAAATTGGCAAGAAAGAGACGACCCGAAATCGGGTTGCTGCCAAAATCCAGGTTGAATGCCGGGATGTTGATGGAGGTATTGTCAAGATTGTCTGTTGCATTTTTGATTTGCATTTCCAGATTGACATTGTTGACGGGTCTTGGCAGATCCGGATATTGGAACATTCCGTCTGCAATGTTCAGCGCGATGTCAAATGAAGGAAACTTCTCATCGTTGTAAATTCCTTTGAAAAACCCTTTGAAATCCATTGTTCCGGAGGTTTTGAGAGAAGAAAAATCCTCTGTATAAATTCCGGGAACCAGAGAAAGGATGCTCTTGAAGGTATTTTCTTTTCCTGCGAAAGCCAGATCAAATTCAATATCATCGGCAGGCATCGCTATGAATCCTGTGAGGTCAAAGAGAAAATCATTGATTGCGAAATTGCCGTCCCCAAAAGCAAATTTCATTTTCTCCATATCAACGTTCAGAACGGTTTCCCCTTTGAAGCTTTTGTTTTGGAGATAATTGACATCCTCGTAGGTAAGATTTGAAATCATCGCTTCCAGCTTCAAAGGCAAATCATAAACATCTGACGTGAATTCCCCCTTTCCTTCTGCGTTAATTTCGCCGAGGGCAAGTAGGATTTTTTGCTGTCGATCATCATAGACCAGATCAAGATTGTTGACTTCGATCAGGTCAACACCGATTTTGAAATTACTTTCAATAACTTCCTTTTCCTCCGTCGGCACTGTAATATCATAGTTGGCAGTGCCATCTTCGAGAATTTTCACATAAAGGGCTCCGCCATCCAAATGAATTCCTGTCAATTGAGGATACTCATCAAAAATCACAGATCGCAAGTTGAAATCTACGTCCAATCTCTCGAGCTGGACAAGTGTATCATTTTCGAAAGGAGCATTGCCAACTATCCCAAAGTCTCCAATGGAAGCGGAAATGTTTGGAAACCGTCTGAACAGACTCAGGCTGATATTATCGTAGTCGTAATAAACCTTGGCATTGACGGATTCTGCTACTTCCTTGTCGATCCTCTCAAGGATTTTTCCTTTGAAAATAAATGGAAGGGCAACCAATGAAACAATCAAAAAAACAAAGACTCCGGAAACGATGATCCACTTCTTTTTCATAAACAATTAGGGTTATTCATATCGGGGTAACGGCTGAAGTAAGTATTTGATTCATAAGGGCCACCTGAATTGACCAAATTTAACTTGGTGGCCAAAGGTCAGCAATTAAATTAGTTTCTGCGAAAAATCACTTTTCAATCGGATTTGAATCTTTTCAGGCGCCATTTTTCTTTTATTGCTGGCGCTTTATTCCCTATTTTGATCCTTGATGAACACCGACAAGCCACCCCTCAAAACTGAGATTCTGGCAGGGATTAGTACTTTCCTCGCCACCTTTTACATCATCATTGTCAATCCCGCGATTCTCTCTGCTGCCGGAATGCCTTTTTCAGGAGTGTTAACAGCGACGATTCTGGTTTCTTGCTTCGGCAGTTTGATGATGGGACTCTATGCAAAAAACCCGATTGTCGTCGCTCCCGGGATGGGCATCAATGCATTTTTTACCTACACAGCTGTGATGGGTTTCGGGTTGACTTATCAGGAAGCACTCGGTGCGGTATTCTGGTCGGGTGTGATTTTCCTGTTTCTTTCATTTTTCAAGACGCGCGAAAAAATCATCCAAGCCATCCCTCCTGCAATTCGCCACGCAGTTTCTGCTGGAATTGGACTATTCATTTGTTTTATCGGATTTCAGAATGCCCATTTTATTGTTGACAATCCTGCCACCTTGGTCAGCATGGCTCATTTCAAAGACCCTATCAGTCTGACCTTTCTTGCCGGACTTTTATTGACCGGAGTGCTGATCAGCCGAAAAGTTTCCGGAGCGATTATCTACGGAATCATCTTTACCACAGCTTTGGCCTGGCCTATCGGAAGATTTTGGGGAGATGCCTCAGCGATCAATTTTGGGGTTCCGACTCTGGTAAATTTCACTGGCTTTTTTGCCTGGCCGGATTTCAGTCTGGTCTTACAGGCCGATATTTTGGGTTCGGTGAAATACGCCTACTTGCCGGTAATTTTCGTGTTCACATTCACCATCCTGTTTGACGGGATCTCAACTTTTGTTGGGTTGGCGGAAGCCTCAGGACTAAAAAATCCGGACGGAAGTCCCCGAAATATGCGCAAGTCGCTGATGACAGATTCCCTCGCCACGCTTTTCGCCGGATTGGTGGGAAGCAGTTCGGGCACAGCTTACATCGAGTCAGCTGTGGGAATCGAGGAAGGGGGTCGCACAGGAGCGACTGCCGTCACAGCCGGATTGTTATTTCTGCCATTTCTGTTTTTCTCCCCATTGCTTTCAGTGATTCCATCGGTAGCGAGTTCGATTGCCTTGGTTCTCGTGGGATCGTTCATGATTCTCCCCCTTACCAAAATCAACTGGGGAAGACCCGACGAGGCCATTCCATCTTTCCTGACTCTGGTGCTGATTCCATTCACTTACAGCCTCTCGATCGGCATCTCGTTTGGCTTTCTCAGCTGGACGGTCATCAAACTCCTTTCCGGCAAGAAAGCTGAAATCAACCCAATTCTGATCATCATTACCGTTCTCTCTGTATTCTTCTTATGGCTATGAAAAAGCTCCTGCTTGTTCTTCTTCTCTGTTCATTTTCTCTTGTAGTAGCTGCGCAAAGTATAGCGATAATGGGCGCTTTGGATCAGGAAATTGCCATCCTGATTGACTCGATGGGGAGAAGCAGGAAAGTAACCAAAGGAGGAATTGATTTTTACAAAGGAAAGTTAAAGGGCAAGAAAGTAGTGATTCTGAAGGCCGGTGTGGGAAAAGTAAACTCAGCCTACAGCACAGCGATTCTCACCCAAAACTTCAAACTCAGCTCCTTGATCTTTACCGGGGTTGCCGGAGGATTGGACCCGGAAGCATTGCCCGGCGACCTGGTCATCGGAGAGAAACTCGTCCAATACGACTTCGGAAAAGTTGATTCTCTGGGATTTGCTGTTTCCCCTTTCCGCAAACTTTCCGGAGGATCACATGATGACTTGTATGTGGTTTCCGATGCTCGGTTGGTGGAGATCAGTCAGGAGGCTGCGAAGCGGGTTGAGTTTTTGCCTATTGCAAATCGCCAACCCAAAATCTTTTCCGGAGTGATTGCCACCGGGGATATTTTTGTCAGCAGCAATGAAAAAGCAAATTGGCTTTACACGGAGTTTGATGCACTGGCCACCGAAATGGAAGGTGCCGCAGTCGCTCATATTTGCAGGACGCTTGAGATTCCTTTCATCGTCATTCGCAGTTGTAGCGACAATGCCAACAACAATGCCCGGATGAACTTCAATCAGTTTGTCGGGCCCGCTTCCGAGAATTCTGCCAGATTGGTTTTAGCGATTTTGGATGGAATGGAGTAGTCGATTTCTCTTCTCATTCACTTTTGCCGAAAGCAGGTTTGCGCAGGATTCAGCCAATAGAAATTCTCCCTATATTGGTTTCATAACCCAAACTTACCACCAGACCCACCCTTTTTGACAAATGGAATACCGCAGATTAGGCAAGACCGAAGAGCAAGTTTCAATCCTCGGTTTTGGAGCCTCGCCCATGGGAGATGTTTTCGAAGTTTCGGATGAGCAGGACGGAATCCGGGGAGTCCATTATGCTCTTGACCATGGCGTTAATTTCTTTGATGTGGCGCCGTTTTATGGTTTGACCTTGGCGGAAACCCGTCTGGGAAAAGCATTGGAAGGAAAGCGAAATCAGGTTTTCCTCGCCACCAAATGCGGGCGATATGGATTGCAGGATTTTGATTTTTCCTACGACAGGATTTTGAAAAGCATTGATGAATCGCTTCTAAGACTGAAAACCGATCATGTGGATTTGATTCAGCTTCATGATATTGAGTTTGTCGAAAAGTCCCAGGTGCTCAACGAAGCCATTCCCGCTATCCATAAAATCATTGAATCCGGCAAAGCCCGATTCTGGGGAATCACAGGTTTGTCCGTCCGGTACCTCGCTGAAATCGCAAGGCTCACCAATCCTGACACGGTTCTTTCCTGGGCGCATTACAATCTGCTCGAAGACGAAATCAACACCGAACTCGTCCCTCTTTCTAAGGAAATGGGTTTCGGTCTGATGAATGCTGCGCCTTTGCTGCAGCGGATTTTGTCCGATCAATCTCTTCCAGCCTGGCATCGATCACCTCAACCTGTAAAAGATATTCAGCCAAAATTGCTTGCGCTTTGCAATAGCTATGGAGTGAAACTCAGCGATGTTGCGCTTCGCTATGCGATGGATCATCCGGATATTGCCACGACAATTATTGGGATGTGTGATCTCGCGACGGTGAAGCAAAATATCAGCGTGCTGGATTTCAGGATTCCGTCAGGTCTTCTGGAAGAAATAGAAACCCTCGTCGCTCCCGTTAAAAATCAAATGTGGTTTGAAGGACGGGAAGAGAATAATCTTTGAAAAAATTTGATAGTCCATGGTCGATAGTCCATAGCAAGTTTGGACCTCAACCCTCGTTTTATATACCGAACTATAAAGGGTAGTCTAGGAAAAAGCGGCTAAATCTATCTTCAAGCTCACATTTCGTAACTCGTACTTCGTATTTAAAGAATAACTCCAACATAAATGAAAGCCTTATTTTTAACAGAAATCGGAAAAACCGAAGTCAGGGAAGTTCAAAAACCCGTACCTGGAAAAGGAGAAGTCCTGCTCAGAGTTGGAATGGTTGGTTTTTGTGGAGGGGATCTGAATGGATTCAAAGGGATGTTTCCGCTTCAGGAATACCCGAATATTCTGGGCCATGAAGTGGGCGGAACTGTTGAAGCCCTTGGCGAAGACGTCCCGGAAAACATCCAAATCGGGATGAAAGCCACCATTTACCCGTACCTCAATTGCGGTAAATGTGTCGCCTGCAGAAAGGGTCGACCAAACGCCTGCAAAGACAACAAGACAATGGGTGTTCGCAGGCCCGGAGCCATGACTCGCTACATCACGTTGCCTTGGAAAGATCTTTTTCTTTCGGAGAAATTATCTCTTCGGGAATTGGCACTTGCTGAACCATTGACCGTTGGTTTTCATGCCGCCGAGCGCGGAAGAGTTTCAACCGAGGATCGGGTTGCAGTGATAGGTTGCGGGATTGTCGGTTTGGGTGCCGTTGCTTCGGCGGTAAATCGGGGAGCAGAAGTTATCGCCATTGACGTGGACGATTCCAAACTAGCAATCGCCCGAAAGATCGGGGTGGCCCATACGATCAATCCATCCAAAGTAGACTTGCACCAAACCTTGCAGGAACTCACCGGCGGGGATGGTCCCGATGTGATAATCGAAGCTGTTGGGAGTCCGGTTACGTATCGATCAGCAGTGGACGAAGTCGCTTTTTTAGGTCGGGTTGTTTGCATTGGTTATGCAAAGCATCCAGTGGAATTCAACACAGCACTTTTTGTCCAAAAAGAAATTGAAATTCTGGGTTCCCGAAATTGTGTAGGAAGCACCGATTTTCCGGAGGTGATCCGGTATCTGGAGGAAGGGAAATTTCCTGTGGAGGAAGTGATCAGCAAAGTTATTTCCATCGATGAAGGTCCGGAAACCATGGACGCTTGGGCAAAAAATGCACAGGGAATAATTAAAATTATGATTGACTTTGACCGATAAAACGATGATCAGATCCAGCGTTACTATTGCTCTTGTTCCTCAAATAAAAACCGGTCCCTGGATTTTCTGGGAAGATCTGGAATCAGGTATGGCCAAAGCGGCCGAACTGGGGTTTGATGCGGTGGAGTTATTTACACCATGGGCAGATGCGATCGATAGCCAAAAATTGCTCGGACTTTTGGAGCAATATGAATTGAAACTTGCTGCTGTGGGAACAGGTGCCGGGAAAGTTATCCACGGGCTGACTCTCACTGATTCTGATCCGGAAATCCGTAAAAAAGCCGTTTCCTTTATTTTGGAGATGATTTCTTTCGGAGCAACATTCGGAGCTCCTGCGATTATTGGCTCGATGCAGGGAAATGTCCTTCCGGGAATGGATAGGGAACAAGTCATGACTTGGCTTGCTGATGGATTGAATCAGCTTGGAAATCATGCGGGTTTTCTGGGAGTCCCGCTGATTTATGAACCCCTAAATCGCTACGAAACTAACCTGCTGAACACATTGGAAGCAGGAGCAAAATTTATCGATACGCTGAAAACCAAAAACGTGAAATTATTGGCAGATCTGTTTCACATGAATATCGAAGAAACCGATCTGGCAGAGAGTATCTACAGCCTTGGTAGCTACATCGGTCATGTTCACTTTGCAGACAGCAATCGCCGACCGGTGGGCTTTGGCCATACCGAGATGGCGACAATTGCAACTGCCCTGAAAGAGATTGAGTATTCCGGATTTGTCTCAGCGGAAGCATTTCCCTATCCTGATCCGGATGCAGCAGCCAAGCAGACGATCCTATCCTTCAAAAAACACTTTAGCCATGGTAAAAGAGAAGAGATTAACAGCTTAAACCTTTAATCTTTCAAGCCTTTTCCATTTAATTTCTAAACCCATACCCAACCAAATGCAACGCTTTTGCCTTACCCTTGATCTGATCGATGATCCCGAATCCATCCGGATTTATGAGCAACACCATGCACCCGGAGCAGCATGGCCGGAAGTGACTCAGCACGATATCGACTGCGGAATATTGAATATCGAGATCTTCCGCACCGGCAATCGGATGTTTATGATCCTGGAAACAAATGATGAATTTACTTTCGAAAAGAAAGCGGAGATGGATGCGGCAAACCCGATAATAGCAAAATGGGAAGCGCTGATGTGGGGTTTTCAGCAACCTCTGCCTTGGGCAAAACCAGGCGAAAAATGGGTTTTGATGAACCGGATTTTTAAAAGCGGAGCGTGAATATCGGAAAGATTATGAATGAAAAAACTCTATTTTCCCGATAGGGTATGATTTAGATTTTTGCTTTCTTCAAATAAAAAATTGAAAAAAAACCAATAAATGATTTGTTTTCATTCAATTATTTTAAATTTGATCCATAATTATTGCTTGATAAGCAAAAAATATAACCACTAAACTTAGTAAACGTATGAAAAACCTTAGAACATTCAAGTCTTTCGCGGTAGCTGCAATTGTATTTGGAACACTATCTTTCTCAACTTTGTCTTGCGGAAACAAGGCTGCAGAAGAAGAAGCAACAGAAGAAGCAGCTGTTGAAGAGGCTGCAGCTGAGCACCCAACCGAAGCTGAGCATCCAGTAGCTGATACTACAGCAACTGACACTACTGCGGCCCAGTAAGTAAGACGAGAAAAAATTAAAAAATCCCGGCGATTGGTGAGTTCTTCCAATTGCCGGGATTTTTCTTTTGAGTTTACTCAGTTCGATTATTCGGATTCAGCGCTAGTTCGCGTAAATGAAAAGCTAGACTGAGCTTTCACTTCTTTTCCGTCGATTTCCAGAAGCGGGTAAGCAAGGAAATTGATTGGTCCTGAAGCCGGTCCCGGGCTAACGACCAAGTCACGACCGCGGCTTAGTTCGATTCGATTTGCAGGATGACGACCAAAATAATAAGTAGAAAGCGCTGTGTACTTGTTGGCTTCGCTGATATCCACAGGCCACCATTTGCCATCGGCATAAAACTCTGCCCAGCAATGATACCCATCGATTCCTCCTTCATTTCTTTCCGAAGGAATAGAAGCACCGATAGAGAATCTGGCAGGAATCCCTACTGAACGCGCAAGAGAAATAAAGAAGGAGTGAAATTCGGTGCAGTTTCCCGTCTTGGAATCGCATGCGTAATTGGAATCTCCTCTTCCGAAATCCCCAAACTTCATATAGCGCATATTGTCAATGATGTAGTCATAAAGAGCTCGTGCTTGCACCAGCTGACTGTCATTCTTTTTGCTACCGATCGCTTCATCTGCTATTTCTTTAAACCTTCCACCGATTGGCATCAGGATATTGGATGCCAGATAAAGTTCCGGATTAGGTTGTTCTGCTTCGAAAGGGCCCTTTTCAAGACGCTCTATCTGGTATATGATTTCGACAGTTTCTCCACTGTCTTCAGGACCCAACTCCAGATACAGGATTGAATTGTTATAAAGCTTTTCGTTCAGGGTTTTTTGCTTTCCCGGAGCTTTGATTGACACGACTTTTACCTGCTGAAAAGGATCAGTTTGAGCAATCGGAATCCACATTTTTGCGGATTGGGTGAGTTGAGGCACGGTGGCCGAATATCGGAATTCGAAGGAATCTTTGCCTTCTATTACACCGAGGAGATTATTGGAGGATTGTTCAACAGCCACTTTATACCAGGTTTTATCTTCTTTGTTTTGTTTCCAGGAGTAGAAAGGTTTCCCGTTTAGTTTATGCACCGAAGTCTGGGTTACATTCATATTACCGGGCTCTCCTTCCATAAAAAAGTCTACATCATACACGTCTCCGCTCACATCCACCAAATCCACGCAAGCGAAATGTCTTGCAGGGCCAAGGTTGGAAAGGTATTCGGTATGCACTCGAACGAGCTTCATTTTTAGGTCGTTGTTTTCATCTTTGACCGGAAAAAAGCCGTCATTTTCTGCGGTAGTCTTATCGATAAAGGCTTTAATACCTGCTTCGATTTCAGCGATTTCAACTTTTGGACCTGCTGGAGCAATGATTTTTTGCTCTTCTTTTGGTGCTGAATTACAAGCTATCAATGCTGTGAAAACCACAAAGAGGGACACTATTCTGCTCACCATATTTTGAATATTATCAGGCATTTTTTTAGAATATGATTTCAAAATTTTGCTAAAGATAGCAGTTCTGAGATCGGAAGTCCAACCAGATCAAATCCTGAACTGTTCAGAATAGATCGGAATTCTTTTTTCATATATCTGACCGAATTAACAAAAAGGCAGGAAATCGCGTAATTTTGTGGACTTAAAATCCCCCAGCATTTCACTTTATGGACAATTTGATTGATCACCCGGGAATTATTGTCGGGTTTGCAGTTACAGTATTTTTCATGTTGATGCTGGATTTGGGGGTATTCAACAAGAAAAGTCATATTATTTCCAACACCGAGGCTGCAATTTGGTCAGTTTTCTGGATTGGACTTTCCATGGGATTCAGTGTATTCATTTACATCGTGACCAATGAGGAATCAGGGTTGGAAAAATTTTCCCAGTATCAGGCGGCTTACTGGATCGAAAAGGCACTCTCTGTAGACAATCTTTTTGTGTTCATTCTGGTTTTCGGATTTTTTAATGTGCCGAGAGAATACCATCATAAAGTCCTTTTTTGGGGGATCATAGGCGCTTTGGTAATGAGAGCCATCTTCATTTTTGCAGGATATGGGCTGATCAGCATGACATTTTTACCAGAGATGATGCTTTTTGGTAAACTGGTTTCAATCAATGTCGTGCTCACGATCTTCGGGTCTTTTCTGGTTTACGCAGGTATAAAATCCTGGTTTGCAAGTACGATTGGTGACGGAGATAAAGACTTCAGAAAAAGCCCGGGTGCCAGGATTATCCATAAATTCTTCAACGTAAGTAATGATTTTGACGGAGATAAGTTCTTTACAAAAAAGAACGGTGTAAGGCTGGCAACGCCGCTTTTCGTGGTTCTTGGAGTTGTGGAGTTTACCGACGTGATTTTCGCCGTCGATTCAATTCCTGCTATTTTTGCGATCGCACCGAATGATCCATTTATTCTTTACACGTCCAATATCTTCGCGATTTTGGGACTTCGGTCGCTCTATTTCCTGCTTGCCAACTTCATCTACATGTTCAGCAGACTAAAGTTTGGATTGGCAATAATTCTAGCATTCATCGGTTTGAAAATGGTCATTGCGCCATTTTACCACATCGGATCGACCCTTTCCCTTTCAATCGTTGGGGGAATCTTGATCCTTTCTGTGATAGCATCCCTTATTTTCCCTGTGAAGGAAGAGAAGCATCATCACTAAAATCAATCTGGTTTATCCAGGCGAAATCACCCTCCCGGAAATGAAATCCCTTTCACCCGTCGGTAAAGATTGAGTGCATATTTGTCGGTCATTCCGGAGATGAAATCGACCAAAGACCGGAGCATTGGATAGGGATTTACCTCTGCTCCCCAGCCTTTGAGAGGGAAATCCTCTGGGAGCAATCTCAGGATGCTTTTGTCCTGACCGGAGAATCGATCTGAGTTGTAAAACTGATGATAAAGCGCCTGCGAAAAGACGGAAAGCAAACCTTCCAATACCTGGAACCCGGCCGCTTCTTTTTCCAACACAACCTTAGAGCGGTAGATTTTATCGACTGAAACTGCCGAAATCTTCTGAAGAGCTTTTGCAGAAGGGATGATATCAGTCAGCGCTTTGTCAAAATTCCCTTTGCACATGCTTTCCTCATACTGTGCGAAAACTTCCACGGTTTCGCGTATCAATTCACCAATTGCCAAGGCTCTCAACGCACCGAGGTTTTGAGATTCGGATCTTGGTTTTTTAAGTTTTTCAGGATCAAATTTATCCTTGAGGATTGGTGCTAATAGCTTCACTGTTTCCTCAAAACTCACCAAGCCCAACGTACATCCATCCTCCAGATCAATGATGCTGTAGCAAATGTCATCTGCAGCTTCTACCAAAAATGCCAATGGATGTCTCAACCAGCATTCCTGACTGGATTTTTCCAAACCCAAAAAGGCTCCCATCTGCTCAAAATCCGCTAATTGGTTGATGAAAAACCCATACTTCTTTTGACTTTTTCGGGCGATGTCCCGCTGCGGCATCAGGCTAGGTCGCGGGTATTTGGTAAAGGCGGCAAGCGTGGCGTAGGTCAATTTCAGTCCAAATTGCTTGGAAACGAGCATTCTAAATCCCTGTGCATTTCCTTCAAAATTGCAGAGATCCGACCATTGCTCAGGTCTTACATGTCTCTCCCAGCAATTTCCGGCAGGGTGAAATTTAAAGAAGTCTGAAATAGCTTCTTCACCGGCATGGCCAAAGGGAGGATTTCCGATGTCATGTGTAAGTGAGGCAGCGGCAACTATTCCGCCGATTTCATAGGAAGAAATCCCGGTTTTTTGAAGATGAGGATATTTTTCGAGTAAGATTTCGCCGGCTGCTTTCCCCAGAGATCTGCCGACACTGGATACTTCCAGGCTATGAGTTAATCGGGTGTGGACGAAAGCATGCTCCGGAAGCGGGAATACTTGCGTCTTATCCTGTAGGTTGCGGAACGGAGCGGAAAAAATGATTCGATCATAATCAACTTCAAATTCACTTCGCACCACTTGCGTGGGGATATTGCCGGGTGCATCTCCAAATCTTCCCCGTGCTAAAAGCTTTTCCCATTTCATCATCCACAAAAATAAGAAGCCCCGGAGATTATACTCCTACGAATTCTAAACTTTGGCGTAATGGCACAGTGATTGGATTAGTAAGGAGAATCTAAACCAAATAACTATGAAGGGATTTATTTCTTATTTAATGCTGATGGCTGTCATGTTGGTCGGCTTTTCATGTTCAAATGACGACGAGCCTAGCTCTGCAGATGCACGAATCAACTTTTACATGGTCGATGCACCAGCTAATTACGATGAAGTATGGATCGAGGTAGAATCAATCAAAGTCAATGTGGATAAGAAAGGTGAAGATAGCGGCAATGACTCTGACGAATCCGGATGGGTTGAAATTCCTTACGAAGCCAATAGCAAATATGTCAATTTGCTTGATTTGACAGGGAATAACTCACTTTTACTGGGAACTGAAGATTTTCCGGAAGGAAAAATCAATCAGATCAGATTAATGCTGGGTGATGATAATTATGTCGTTGTGAACGGAAAACGTTCTGAACTCACCACTCCAAGCGCTGAGCAAAGCGGTCTTAAAATAAAAGTAAATCAGGTAATTGAAGGAGGAATGTTCTATGACCTGGTTATAGATTTTGATGCAGCCAAGTCAATCGTTTCTGCAGGAGCTTCTGGAAAATTGATTTTGAAGCCTGTTTTGAGAGCCTATTTGGAAGAAGCTTCCGGAATTTCCGGACAAGTGCTTCCGGTTGCAGCACAGGTTATTAAGGTAACTGCTGCCCGAAACGGGGAAGAAGTCAACACTTTTGCAGACGTAACCGGAAACTATAAAATCCAAGGTCTTGCAGATGGAACGTATTCTTTGACTTTCACTCCCAATGAACTGTACACTCCAAAAACCGTAGAGGCCGTGGTGGTCGTGAATGGTAAAATCACAACTGTTCCGCCTGTCACTCTTACGCTGAAATAAAAATTTGAAAAAGCCGGTCGAAGCCGGCCTTTTTTATGCCCTTTCCGTTCTTCGGTCAGGGCATGCTTTTTTGAAGACTTTTGGACTAAATTTGGGCTGTGAAAAAATCCGTACTTGTTTTTCTGGCCATCCTTTTTTCGATCTCCATGTGGAGTTGCGAGCCAGCAGATTCAAATCCAACTTCCCTTTTGAATGTGATTTTGATTGATGCCCATGCTCAATGGGATTCAGTTTTTGTTGAGGTGGAAGGAGTAGATATTGAAATCCAGGTTCAAGGTCGGGAGTCAGAGACTCAGACTTTTTTTCTCCCCTACAGCCTTGGCGATAAAGTGATCGAGGTGAGTGCATTAATCGCCGGGCAAGGATTACTTCTCGGCAGAGATGAGCTTCCTGTCGGAAAAATTATTTCCGCCACTTTTCGGATTGGTGATTCCCATTCCTTGTTTTTGGATGGAGATCGATATGAGTTGCCTTTGGCAAACTCAGGAATGACGGAAATCCCTATTGAACTGGAAATGGATCTTGAGCAGGGAATTGCATATGATCTGATTCTCGATTTTGACCTTGAAAAATCCATCCGTGTTTTAAGCGAAAACCCATTAGTATTGGAATTGGATCCGAAATTAACCGCCGTTTCGGGAATCGGTGCAGGCGAACTAAAAGGAACAATTTCTCCGACGACGCTCCGACCGGCACTTTATGCAATCATTTCGGGAGATTCAGTCAGCACTCATGTCAATTCTTCCGGCAGCTTTTTGTTCCGTCTTCCGGCTGGAATTTATACCGTCTACGTCGATCCCAAAGACGAGCGGTATCAGGCAGGGATTATCCAGAATGTGGAGGTAATTGCAGGCAAATCCACCGATTTGACCAGAATAACGATACCTCCAAAGTAAGGTGAAAATGGACGAATTGTACATGAGACGAGCACTGGAGCTCGCCGAATCCGGCAGAGGTTTCGTCAGTCCCAATCCCATGGTAGGCTGCGTGATCGTGCATGAGGACAGGATAATTGCGGAAGGTTTTCATGAGATTTACGGAGGTCCGCATGCAGAGGTAAACGCCATCAACGCTGTCAAAAACCCGGAATTACTTTCTGAATCCACAGCCTATGTTTCCCTGGAGCCTTGCGCTCATTGGGGTAAAACCCCACCCTGTGCAAATCTTTTGGTAGAAAAGGGTCTGAAAAAAGTTGTGATTGGAGCGCTTGATTCCAATCCATTGGTTGGAGGAAAAGGAGTTGAAATCCTTCGGAAAGCAGGAATTGAGGTCGTTACGGGAGTTTTGGAAAAGGAAGCGAGATTGCAAAACAGACGGTTTTTCACCCAAATCGAAAAGAATCGGCCGTATGTGATCCTCAAATGGGCGCAGTCCAAAGATGGATTTGTGGCCAGATCAGATTACTCTTCCAAATGGATCAGCAACGCCCGAAGCCGACAACTTGTCCATAAATGGAGAGCGGAAGAAGATGCCATTTTGGTGGGGAAAAACACGGCAAAGTATGATAATCCAAGTTTGACGGTGAGAGATTGGACCGGGAAAAACCCGATTAGACTGGTGATTGACCCGAATCTTGAATTGCCCGAAAACCTCAATTTATTTGATCAGATTGTTCCCACGATTTGCTACAATACCGTAAAATCAGAGAAAAGCGAAAACCTTGAATTTGTGAAATTGAGGCCGGGATTTGAGCTGAAAGAGATTTTGGAGGATTTGAATTCCCGGAAAATCCAAAGTCTGATTGTAGAAGGAGGTTCATTCGTTCTCAACAAATTCATTGAAGAAGGTCTTTGGGATGAAGCCCGGGTTTTTACAGGACCAACAGAATTCGGATCAGGAATTTCTGCTCCAAGATTAAACTTATCACCCACCGAAAAGCTTTCTATCCAGGAAGACACATTACGCATTTATCACCATGTCTGAAAACTTATACATTCCCGAGGAAGCTTCAAAAGCTATCAAGTACGAAGCGATCATTCCTCAAATTGAATCTCTGATCTCGGATGAGCCGGACCTCATTTCAAACCTTGCGAATATCGCAGCCGCATTGAAAGAGGCTTTCGGATTTTTCTGGGTTGGCTTCTATTTGGTGAAAGATGACCAATTGGTACTTGGACCGTTTCAGGGTCCTATTGCCTGTACTAGAATTGCCTTCGGAAAGGGAGTTTGCGGGACGGCCTGGAAAGAAGCAAAAACCCAGTTGGTTCCAGATGTGGATTCTTTTCCGGGACATATTGCCTGTAGCTCAGCTTCCAAATCAGAGATCGTAGTCCCGGTTTTTAAAGATGAAAAAGTCGTAATGGTACTCGATGTGGACAGCGATCAGTTGGACGATTTTGATTCGGATGATCAGAAATATCTGGAAGAATTAATGGGAATTTTAAGTCAGACGCTTAGCTAAAATTCTGCCTTTTTTGCTTTAGGTTTTCCGTTCAGGATTCGGAATAGGTTGCTTTTTTGCAAAAATCCCTGACGATCTCCAGGGTCTCATCTCTTCTTTCCACCATTCCCATATGGCCGGTTTCTTCCAGTTCAGTATAATCGGAGAAAGCTTCTTTTTGAGCTCGGCTTGCTTCTATTTTCACCGCACCATCCAGAGTTCCTGCGATTAAAAGCTTCGGACCAGAGAACTGCTCCAAAATTTCCAATCGATCTTTCCGGTCTCTCATTGCTCTGGTGAACGCAATCAATCCTTCCAATGTGGACTCTTTTGCTTGTTCTATCGCAAGGTCAATTTGAGGTTGAAGTTCATCTCTTCTTGGTTCCGGGAAAAGTTGCGGGACAAAAGTGGTGACGAATTTGTCAACCCCATTTTTCATCAGGAAAATGACTGTTCGATCTCTCATTTCTTTTTTGTCCTGATCATCGGGAAAAGCAGTAGAATGAAAAAGTCCAACCGCTTTCAAGTTGTTTCCCATCAACTCCAGCAGTGCCAACGCAACATATCCGCCCAAGGAATGGCCAATTACAATCGGATTGGATATCTGATTTTCTGCCATCCATTCTTCCAATTGGACAGCGACTTCTTCCAGAGTGATTTGGTCTGAGGCAATCGGAGATTTTCCAAAGCCAGGCAAGTCAGGGCAAATCACCCGAAAATCTGAGGAAAGCACTTCGGCAAAGTTTTGCCACATTTCTGAAATCTCACAGAAACCATGAATCAGGACAACAGGTTGACCTTGGCCCTGTTCAAAAAAATGAATCATGGAGGATACTTGAGATTTTGTGATTCAGAGTGCTTTTGCTACTTCCGATAAGCTGCGAACTGCATTCGCGATTCCTTCGGGATCAAATCCGCATTCGTGATGAAGTTCCATTTGCTCGCCATGTTCTATTACTGCGTCAGGGATTCCCAGTCTCTTGACTTGAGCTTGGTAGCCATTGTCCGACATCCATTCCAAAACTGCAGATCCGAATCCTCCCATTACACATCCATCTTCGATGGTTATTACCTTTTTGAACTTGCCAAAAATCTCATGCAAAAGTTCTTCATCAAGCGGCTTCACAAAGCGCATATCGTAATGGGCAGGATTTAAGCCTTCCATCGCCAGTGTTTTGCAAGCATCAACGGCGTAGTTACCGATATGTCCAATGCTTAGAATTGCGACTTCTTCACCTTCTTTCACGATTCTTCCCTGACCTGCCGGGATTTCTCTGAAAGGAGTTTTCCACTCCGGCATCACACCTGATCCGCGAGGATAGCGAATGGAGTATGGACCTTCGTGCAAAGTGGCAGAGTACATCAGATTTCGAAGCTCTTCTTCGTTCATTGGAGCCGAAACCACCAGATTTGGAATGCATCTGAAAAAAGCAAGGTCATATGCTCCATGGTGAGTAGGCCCGTCTGCTCCGGCAAAACCTGCTCTGTCGAGACAAAGCACAACGGGAAGATTCTGAAGGCAAACATCATGAATCACCTGATCATAGGCGCGCTGCATGAAGGTGGAGTAAATGTTGCAAAAGGGAATCAATCCCTGAGTAGCCAGTCCGGCTGAGAAAGTAACAGCATGCTGCTCTGCAATCCCGACATCAAAAGCGCGATCAGGCATTGCCTCCATCATGATATTCATGGAAGAACCGGATGGCATGGCAGGAGTCACTCCCATAATCCGCTTGTCCATTTCTGCCAATTCCACTAATGTTCGACCAAAAACATCCTGATATTTTGGAGCCTGAGGAGTTGAATGTGTCTTTTTGAATATTTCTCCGGAAACTTTGTCAAAAGTGCCCGGGGCATGCCAGGTAGTTTTATTTCCTGTTTCGGCAGGTTCGTACCCTTTGCCTTTCACCGTAATGCAGTGGAGGATTTTTGGTCCAGGAATATCTTTCAGGTCTTTGAGGATTTCTGCCAGATGATTGACATCATGTCCGTCCACCGGACCGAAATATCTTAGATTAAGAGATTCGAATAAGTTGCTCTGCTTGAGCAAAGCAGATTTCACTGCTCCTTCGACTTTTGAAATTACTTCCTGGGCGCTGCTTCCAAATTTGCTGAGCTTTCCGAGAATTTTCCAAACCTCATCTTTCGCTTTGTTATAGGTATGAGAAGTAGTGATGTCAGTCAGATAATCCTTCAATGCACCCACGTTAGGGTCAATTGACATGCAGTTATCGTTCAGGATAATCAGCAAGTTAGTATCACTGACACCGGCATGGTTCATGGCTTCGAAAGCCATCCCGCCTGTCATTGATCCATCGCCTATCACTGCGACATGCTGAATGCCGGATCCTTTGTATTTGGAGGCAACTGCCATTCCGAGGGCTGCAGAAATTGAAGTACTGGAGTGACCTACGCCGAACGTGTCATATTCACTTTCCTTTCTTTTGGGAAAGCCGGAAAGACCACCATAAACCCGGTTGGTGTGAAACAGATCTCTCCTACCGGTTAGTATTTTGTGCCCGTAAGCCTGATGACCTACATCCCAGACCAGCTGATCTTCGGGAGTATTGAGGATATAATGTAGGGCAACAGTAAGCTCTACCACACCCAAGCTTGCCCCGAAATGACCTCCATAAACAGAGACGTTGTCCACAATGAACTGACGCAGTTCATCACAGATTTGGACCAACTTATCCTTGGGAAACTTCTTTAGGTCAGCGGGGCTGTTTATTTGGGCTAGTAATTCTCCGGGTTGAATCAGCATTTATCTGCAAGTGTTGGTGATAGAAAGAGATAACTTTAACGTGAATACTTTGTTTTCAATCAGCTGAAAGCCGCCGTAGTAGTCGTTCTCTTTCTCGGTTGCCAAATTAATTTAGCTTAAATGAATATCTTTGACAACAAGGACCCAAAATTAACCAATAATTTAAATATCCTTTGAGTTTCGAAATCAAATTACCGCTTTTCGAGGGACCCTTCGACCTGATGCTCTTCTTCATAGAGCGTGATGAGTTGGATATTTATGATATTCCTATTGCCAAGATTGCCAACGACTTCCTGGATTATATCCATCACCTGGAGAAGTTGGAAATCGAAATTGCCAGTGACTTTATTCTCTTTGCAGCCACTCTGATGAAGATCAAGTCGAGGATGTTGATTCCCCGACCGGATTTGAATGATTCCGGAGAAGAAATTGACCCAAGAGAGGAACTGATTCGTAACCTGCTTGAGTACAAGAAATACAAGTCAGTTGTGGAGGATTTGGCAAGTTTGGAATTTCAGCAGCTTTCTAAAGAAAAAAGAGGCAACCTTGTTGCTGAATTAGAATCGCTCAGTAAGATGGAAGATGTGGATGCCGAAATGCAGCATGTCGACCTTTACAAGCTTTTGAAAGTCTTTCAGCGAACCATGAGCAGAATGGCTTCAAGAGTGGATGAAACCATGCATACGGTAATTCAGTATCCTTATACAATTGAGCAGCAAAAGGACTTTGTACTTGAGAAAATCAGCTTTAAAAATCAAGTGCCTTTTACCGATTTCATTTCCTTCAACCCAGATAAGATCTTTGTGATTTATACCTTCCTTGCCATTTTAGAACTCCTTCAGCTTTCCCAGGTGACAATCGTCATCGGCGAGGGATATAATAATTTTTGGGTGGAGAAGACTGAGCCAATCGCTGCAGCCTAAGTATGAAGCTGGATAATAAGAAGATTTTCGCAACGCTCAATCCAAACAAAGTTTGGTTGCCGATTCTTATCGGTTTAGGGATCATTTTTGCAATGTTTTACTTTGATCCGTCGATTAAAGCAAATACGCTGAAGAGTGTTTTTGATGCATCCTTGCCCTGGATTGTTGTCGCCATATTAGTGATCCTTTTCAGAGATGCGGGCTATGTATATCGGATTCGTGAGATTACTGGAAGGGAACTAAGCTGGGGCAGAGCGATCTATGTAATTATTATCTGGGAATTTGCATCGGCTGTGACTCCATCAGTCGTGGGAGGAACTGCGGTGGCGATGTTTATCCTGAATAAAGAGGGAATCAAGATGGGAAAAGCCATCGCATATGTGATGGTGACAGCGATTCTTGACAACCTATTTTTTGTGATAGGAGCTCCAATCATTCTTTTTTTCGCTCAGGGAAATATTTTTCCTGAAAGTAAAGTCCTGGAAACTCAGATGGAAAGGAGCCTTCAGGCGATATTCTGGATAAGTTACAGTTTGTACGCCAGCTACACATTGCTGATGGCTTTGGGACTTTTCTACAAGCCAAGAGTATTCAAATGGGTTCTAATTAAGATTTTCTCGATCAAGTTTCTTCGAAAATGGAAGCATGATGCTCAGGAATATGGCAATCAAATCATTCAAGCTTCTCAGGAACTTGCAGGCAAAACCTGGAAGTATTGGGTACCGATTATTCTGGTTACTATCTTCATCTGGAGCTCGCGCTACCTGATGTTGAATGCCCTTATTTCTGCTTATGTTCCGATTTCAATCGACCACCATGTAATAATATTTGCGCGGCAGGTGATCATGTGGATCGTGATGATGATCTCGCCAACACCGGGAAGTTCCGGTACAGCAGAGTTCTTCTTTGGAGAGTTTTTCACCCAGTTTCTGGGTAGTTATACCTTTGTAACCAGCATATTCTGGAGATTGCTTTCTTATTATCCATATCTGTTTTTGGGAGCGATATTCCTTCCGAGATGGATCAAACAAGTTTTCTTCAAGAAAAAGGAAATAAATCAGCAATGATATGCTTCAGGAACTGAGCCTTGACAAAATCGCAGATCTCACACAAGGAAAAATCCTTATGGGGAAAGCTGAAAATGTCATTACTCATATCAGCATTGATTCCCGGCAAATCATCAATCCGGAAAAGACTCTTTTTGTAGCACTTCGGGGGGCAAAAGCCGACGGGAATGATTTTATTCCGGTTTTAGCCGCTCAGGGAGTTTCGGCTTTTTTGGTTCATGAGGATTTTGAGTTGGGGAAGACTGCCTCCGGAAATTCAGGAATCGTAGCGGTAAAGGATACAAGAATAGCACTTCAGGCTCTGGCAAAATATCAGCGGGAGCAATTCAAAAACCCACTCATCAGCATCACGGGAAGCAATGGCAAGACCATCGTAAAGGAATGGTTGGGGCAGGTGTTGAGCCAAACCTATTCGGTGGCCAAAAGCCCAAAAAGCTATAATTCCCAGGTTGGAGTGCCTTTGTCAATCTTTGGAATTGAACCGTATCACCAGGTTGCGATTTTGGAAGCCGGTGTTTCCAAAGCCGGAGAAATGGAGATTCTGGAAAAAATGATCCGCCCTGATCTTGGGATTTTTACCAATATCGGCACCGCTCATGAAGATGGATTTGGAAGTACGGCAGAAAAAATCCGGGAAAAGCTGTCTCTGTTCAGAGATTCCAAACTGCTCATTTATTGCAAAGACCAGCCGCTGATTCGGGAGCAAATCGAAAAAAGCTTTGAATCGGATCGGTTGATTTCATGGTCTGATGTAGCCGGAGCAGATTTTTCAAGATCTCTGAAAAGCATGGAATACGGCACCCGGATGATCCTGTTGAAAAAGGATCTGAGCACGTACACTTTTCAGATTCCATTTATGGATCCTGCGTCGATCGAGAATATCACGCATGTCATCGTGGCTGCTCTTACGTTGGGACAATCAGCAGAATCCATTCAGGAAGGAATCAACCATCTGAAGCCGGTGGATATGAGACTTACCTTAAAACCGGGCATCAACGATTCGTTGATTATTGATGATACCTACAACAATGACCTTGGGGGTTTGAAAGTAGCACTGGATTTTCTTCAGCAGCAGCGACCGAAACGCCGCAAGGTTCTGATTCTTTCCGATTTGCTTCAGCAAGGAATGCCGGAGAGGATTTATGGAGAAGTAACCGAGCTGATCCAAAATCATGGGATCGATCATATCATCGGAGTGGGAAAAGAGATCGGAAGATTGGATAAATCTTTTCCGGGGAAGTATTCAGGATTTGTTTCTACCGAGGAACTTCTTGCAAAGCTGGACCCGGAGGAGTTTTCGAATGATTTGGTCCTGATTACAGGCGCCAGATCTTTCGGTTTTGAGCAGGTGGTCAATCGTCTACAGCAGCGAATCCACGGCACCACACTTGAAATCAACCTCAACGCGCTCACCCATAATTTCAACTTTTACAAAAGGCAAATAAATCCCGGAACCAAGGTAATGGTGATGGTGAAGGCTTTTGCCTATGGCGGAGGTGCAGTGGAAATCGCCAATCATCTGCAAACGATGGGGGCGGATTATCTGGCTGTCGCTTTCTCCGATGAGGGAGTGACACTGCGAAAGCAAGGAATCAGACTGCCGATCATGGTGCTAAATCCTGTGGAGGAATCCTTTGATCTTTGTCGGGAATTTGACCTTGAGCCTGTAGTTTTTAGTCCGGACTTTTTCAAAAGCCTGGCTGTTTACTGTAAAAATCATCAGACCCAAATATCTGTTCACTTGGATATGGACACGGGAATGCATCGTCTGGGATTTGAGGATGCACATTTGGAGGAGTTGAAGCGATTGATCGTGGAAAATCCTCAACTCCAGATTGCCAGTATTTATACCCATTTGGTGGGAGCTGATGAGGAGATTCACAGAGATTTCTCGTTGGCTCAGCTTCATCAATTCACCCGAATGAAAGATGAAATTCTGACTGTTTTATCGTATAAACCATTGGTTCATGCCTTGAACTCGGCAGGGATTGTGGCTTTTCCCGAATTCCAATTTGATATGGTGCGATTGGGAATCGGCCTTTATGGAGTGGAAGTCACCGGAAAATACGATGCTTCGCTTCGACCTATCAGCACGCTGAAAACGACGATTTCCCAAGTGAAAGTAATTGAACCCGGAGAAACTGTTGGTTATTCCCGAAAAGGAATGCTACCAAACGGTGGAAAAATTGCGACCCTTTCCATCGGATATGCAGATGGATATGATCGCCGGTTCAGCAACGGAAAAGGCTACGTCCTGATTCAGGGCAAAAAAGCCGCGGTGATCGGAAATGTCTGCATGGACATGGTGATGGTGGACGTGAGTGAACTGAATGTAAAAGCAGGTGATGAAGCTATTATTTATGGCGAGCAAATCCCATTGAAGGAATTGGCCGACCAGATCGGGACCATCCCGTACGAACTCCTCACCAATATCAGCACGCGAGTGAAGCGTGTGTATTATCTGGATTAGGCGCACATTTTTGCTAAATTCCAACATGGATCTTTCTAAAGAACGTATTGCTCACATTGTCTTCGAATCCAATGATCGGGCTTCAAGGACATTTGACGTAGTGGTGTTGGTTATGATTTTGGGTTCGGTGACGGTGGTTATCCTGGACTCAGTATCAGACCTCCACTTTAGATATGGAAAGACTTTTTATGTTTTGGAATGGGTATTTACTGTTCTTTTCACCATCGAATATGCGCTAAGAATCTGGCTTACTGCCAAAACCTTTCGCTATGCGACAAGCTTTTATGGAATAGTCGATTTGCTGGCTATTTTGCCAGGCTATTTGGGACTTATTGTTGCCAATACCCAGCTTCTGACAGTTGTAAGGGCTCTCCGGCTGCTTCGGGTAATCCGTGTTTTGAAGCTGGGAAGATATATTTCAGAAGCTGATTTTATCAAAGGAGCATTAAAAGCCAGCGCCACCAAGATTCAATTATTTCTGTTTTCGGTATTGATGATTGTCCTGATTATGGGAACCTTGATGTTTATTATTGAGGGACCAGAAGCCGGATTTACAAGTATTCCGGTAGCGATGTATTGGGGAATTGTGACTTTGACCACTGTTGGATTTGGGGATATTACGCCTCAGACTCCATTTGGACAATTTATGGCTTCCCTGATCATGCTTATGGGCTACGCGATCATAGCTGTACCGACGGGGATTGTGACTTCAGAAATGTCCAGGAGAAGTCAGTCAAAAAAACTTGAAAATACAAGAACGTGTACTTTTTGTGGAAAAGACGGAATAGAACCCGAGGATAATTACTGTAAAAATTGCGGGGAGAAGTTTCTTTAATTTTCCAGGCTGAGAAATTTATGGATGTCTTTGACCATTCCAAAAATCAAGAGAATATCTTCCTCAGCAAAGATATAATCTGACTTGATTACCCCGGTTACCTGCTTTTTGAGAGACTTCATTCCAAGAAGATTTACCTTCTCCTTCATTTTGATAGTGGAGAGGATGTTGAGCGAGAATTCATTTCGGATGTTCGCTTCCACTAAACTCAAGCCAATATATCTTTTAGGCAATTTCACTTCTACGATGTTGTAATCGTCCGAAATCTCAAGAGAATCCAGCACTCCTTTTAGCTCCAGTCTTTTTGCAAGTCGCTGAGCAGTTTCCTCTTCGGGATGAATGATTTCATCTACTCCAATGGCTCGGATTACAGTTTCATGAAGTTCATTTATGGCCCGGCCGATGATTCTTTTTGGATTCAATTGTTTGAAAATGGCAGTAGTCATGATCGATGCTCCGACATCTTCTCCGATTGCAATAATCACAACATCGCAATCTTTCATTGGAAGGTTTTTCACAGCCTGAAGATCTGTCGCATCCAATACAACAGCATGAGTGATTTTGTCCTGAATCATCTCGATTCGGTTTGGGCGACTGTCTACACCGACTACTTCATGCCCCAATTCGGTTAATCTTTGGGCAAGAAAGGCTCCAAAGTTTCCCATGCCTACGATCGTATATTTCATCTGTTTATAATTTGTTTTTTAGGGGCCAGATAGCCAGTCCCGAACTTGTTTCGGGAGAATCTCGCATGACTGGTAATCATCCCATTGTGTGACGCTTGCATCATGCTCGATTTCATGATGATTTGATTAAGAAACGATGACTGATTCTTCTGGATATCTATAACGCTGTTCTCCTATTTTCCGGGTGATGGCTACCAAAATGGTGAGGGTGCCTACTCTTCCCAAAAACATAACGATAATGATCACAATTTTACTAGCTGTTGTGAGCTTTGCTGTGATTCCCAAGCTTAAGCCAACTGTAGCAAATGCACTGAATACTTCAAAAGCGACATCAATCAGCGCAAGTTCAGGATTGAAAATTGTAATCAAAAACACTCCTAATCCAATGACAAGAAATGAAAGCGCAATTACTGCGAAGGATTTTCTGAGTGTTTCTCCGCTTATTTCTCTTCCAAACACCTCAACTCGCTTCCTTCCGGTTGCTACACTCCATGTATTCAATATTGCGACCGCAAATGTGGTAGTCTTTAATCCCCCGCCTGTGGATCCGGGTGAGGCTCCTATCCACATCAGGATGAGGTAAAACAAAACGGTTGGGACCGCCAGAGTGGTCATATCCACTGTATTGAATCCGGCTGTCCTTGGAGTCACTGAACCAAAAAATGAGGTAACGATTTTTCCGTATGTGCTTAATCCTTTTAGTGAATTTTCCTGCTCAAAAGCCCAATAGGTTAGAAATCCCACCACCAAAAGTATTCCGGTAGTGTACATGACCAGCCGGGTATTGATGTTTGAAACTCTCGGGGTATGTTTATACTCCTCCAAACCTTTGATTTCCCGAACTCCTCCCAGCAATACTCTCTGGAAATAATTGTAATAGTTGATGAATACCGGAAAACCGATACCTCCGAGGATAATGCAAACAGCAATCACCAAATGCATATTGTAAAGTTCGCGAAATCCTGGCTCATACAATCCGTTATATAGCGTTGAAAAACCAGCATTGCAGAATGCGGAAATGGAGTGAAACAAAGCAAAAAATACCCGGGAAGTTTCACTCGAGAATAATTCCGGACTGGTCAACTGATAAACCAATACTGCTCCTATTAACTCCACTGCAAGCGTAAAAATGATGATTTTAACAAGAGTAGATCCTATCGCTCCGATGTTGTTTTCATTAATATAATCTTTCAGATACAGACTGTTTTCAATGGATAAACTGCCCTTGAAAAAGAATCCAAAGAAACTCGTAAAGGTCATCATTCCCAATCCGCCAATTTGAATCAGGGTAATTAAAATCGTTTGGCCAAACCCCGTGAAAACTGATGAAGTATCCACGACGATCAATCCGGTCACACACACCGCACTGGTGGATGTAAAGAGCGCATCTATAAAACTGATGGGTACTGTGGTAGATCTTGGGAGGCTAAGGAGTGCTGCTCCGATGAAGATCAAAACGATAAAGCTTAGGATGAAAACCAATGATGGGCTTAGCTTGAGTTTGTTTACCATCAAGCTGAGCTTTCCTAGCTCCATGATAAAAAGGACAATGACTATGACGTTTAAGATAAAAAACCGCTGGGTGATATTTTGAGCATCTCCGGAAAGGTCTCCTCCAAAGATATTCCAACGGACAAACGCCATAATCACCAAAAACACAGCGATCGTTAATTCAAAAATAGAACGTCTGTGTTTGAGGGGCTCATTTGACATCAGGATTTTGAGCCCTATCAAAAGACCGAGAAAGAATAAAATCAAGGTAAAAATCCGCGACGTTGCCTGTAAGCTTGCTGCACTGGGAGCGTACCCAAGGTGATAAACAAACAATCCAAAAGCACCGAAACTCAAATATAGAATCAGGGGCTCAAGGGTATTCTTTATCCTTTTGTTAAGAATTAGGTTCTTATCCGGATTGGATAAAATTTTGAACGCCCTTTTCATCCGATTCTTTTCGAGAAACAAAGAGGAAATGATCTTATTCCTTTCACTTAAAGTGCTTTTTCAACTGCGAAAGGTACCTCTTTTCGGGAAAAAGAAGGATTTTACTTTCTAAATTTTGAGAAGAGTAAATGCTGGTTTTCCCGCTGAAGAAATAGGCGATCAAACAGGCAATTCCGAGAAATACCCCCGCCTCATATCCAAAAAGCTCCATCCCCATTACTGTACATGCAATTGGAGTATTAGTGGCACCGGCAAAAACACCTACAAATCCCATCCCAGCCAAAAGTGCCAACGGAAGTGGAATCCATGCAGACAGCGCATTTCCTAAAGTTGCACCAGTGAAAAACAAAGGTGTTACTTCTCCTCCTTTAAATCCAGCGCCCAATGTCAGTCCGGTTAATCCGGTTTTCGCCAGCCAGTCGTACCAGGGCAAAGGAGTCTCAAACGCTTCCAGAATCCTAGGAACCCCTAGTCCGATGTAAGTTGTGCTGTCCGAAATCCAGACAATTCCGGCGATCAACAGCCCGCCAACGAACGGACGGAGTGGAGGATAGTTGATCCAACTTGAAAACTGACTTGAAAATAAATGAGTGGTTTTTGCAAAAAGCCTTGCCGAAAGACCAAAGGCAATCCCTGCAGGAATCACCCAAAGGAGATTTATGAAAGAGTGAATCGGAACCTCCGGAATCGAATACGAAGTATGGGCAACACCCCAAGCTAATTCGCAAACCCAATGAGCCACAAAAGCTGTCAGAAATGCTGGAAAGAGTGATTTCCATCGGAATTTGCGATGAAGCATCCATTCCATTGCAAAAATCGCCCCGGCCAAAGGAGTTCCAAAAACAGAAGCAAATCCCCCGGCAACTCCCGCAATTAGGACGAGTTTTCGGTTTTCGGAATGGAGTTTAAACCATTTAGTAAGCTGATCCGCAAGGGATCCACCCATTTGTACAGCAGTGCCTTCACGTCCTGCTGATCCTCCAAAAAGATGAGTGGCGATTGTTCCAAAAAGAACCAATGGAGCCATTCTGAGCGGAATCGGATGCGTGGATCTGTAGATTTCCTCCAGGATGAGATTATTTCCTTTTACCGCTTTTGAACCATATTGATGATACATCCAGCCGATTCCAAAGCCGGCAACCGGAAGTAAGCCGATGATCCAAAGATGAGATTCACGATAATTAGTGGCCCAATCCAGCGCAATCAAAAAAAATGCTGATGCAGTGCCGGTCAGAACTCCGACCAGAGCTCCTAATCCCAGCCAGGTTGAAAAATATCTAATTATTTCCTTCAGGTTCAAAATCCAGATTTTGGTTGCAAAATAGCGAGTTGAAGGTTAAGGAAGTAATCAGGCTGATTTTTTGCAATTGAAAGTTCGGATGGTTGATCCTTCAACCAATTCGCATCTTTTCAAGTTATCTTTCAAAAAACAGCAAAATGAAAAATATCCTCATCACCGGAGGTTCCGGACTTGTTGGCAAGGAAATCACCAAAATCCTGGAGTCAAAGGATTATTCCGTCGCCTGGATGAGCCGATCTCACCAAAGTCAAAAATCGTTTTTGTGGAATGTCGAAAAGAACCAGATAGAACCGGAAGCGATCGAATGGGCCGATGCAATCATACATTTGGCAGGAACAGGCGTGGCAGAAAAACGATGGACCCCAGAGCGCAAGAAGGATATTTTGGAGTCCAGAACTCACAGCACTCAGTTACTTTATAATGCGATAGAAAAGGCCCAAAAAAGGCCCAGCACTTTTATTTCAGCTTCAGCAGTTGGCTTTTATGGATTCAATACAGGCACAAATCTCGTAGATGAAAATAGTACTTCAGGTTCTGATTTTTTGGCAGAAGTGGTGATTGCCTGGGAAAATGAGGTGAAGAAAATGGAAGCTCTCGATTTGAGAACGGTTATGCTCCGAACAGGGATTGTATTGGATGAAGTTGGCGGAGCTTTGGGAGAAATGCTCAAACCGCCTGTTGCTGCGCCTCTTGGTTCAGGAGATCAATGGATGAGTTGGATTCATATTGAGGACTTGGCGAGAATGTTCGTTTTTTCGTTGGAGAAGACGACTTTGCAAGGAGTATTCAATGCAGTCGCGCCAAATCCAGCGACCAATCAGCAACTAACCCAAGCTGCGGCAAAAGCAAAAGGCAAGCCTTACATCGGAATTGGGGTTCCGGGATTTGCATTGAAATTGGTCCTGGGAGAAATGGCAGCAATGGTATTGGGAGGAAATCGAGTATCCTCACAAAAAATCCAAAAAGCCGGTTTTGATTTTGAATTTCCCGATTTGGAACCGGCACTGAAAGATTTGTTCTGATTCAGATTATAGTAGCCTTTTGCTTCGGCCCACCAAAAACCAAAGAATGGTTCCCAAAAGCGGTACAAGTACAACGATAAGAATCCAAACCAACCGATCGCTGGAATTGCCAAATTTGCTTCTCACCACATCAAAAATTGTAAAGATGTAGATGATCAATCCGAGTGCTCCGAGTCCAAACATAAGATTAAAATGTAGGTGTTTTAGTACTTTTTCCCATTGCTAAATAAATGATCGGACCGAAGAATTGTGCAAACACGATGATTACAATCCAGATCATCTTCATGTTTGGGTCTTTGAAATTTGAACGGAGAATGTCTACCAAGCAGTAGACCCAAACGGCAAAATAGACCACACTAAAAATAATAAATGGTCCTGCGCCAATGTTTTGAACAAATGAAGGAGTCATTTTTTGAAAAGTTAAGAAGTTGAGTTTTTAGTAAATTTGGGATCAAATCTTCTATATCCCTTTTTAGTTTTTCTGTTCATAGTCAGATAGAGGAAAGTCCCCATTATCGGAACAAATACAATCAGGATCGCCCAAATCAATTTCATCTGTTTATAATTGTTTTTTTATGGTCAGATGGAATCTCGCATGGTTAATAATACTTCCAGTGTGTGAAGAACCCGTCATGCTCGATTTCATATAGGATTCTTTGAAATCAGACCTGTTCATGTCGTAAAATGCATAGACCCAAAATCCCAGATAAGAGAGCCCGGCAAGCTGCCAAAGTAAAATTCCATTTCCTGGTACGATCAAATCCATAGCACTTCTTCAATTATTTTTACCACTAAACCAAAATAGGTTTTTTTAACAAAACTTAGTTAGATTTTTGTCAAAAGTTTAATCCTCCTGTATTATGAAGAAGTGTGCGTTGTCACTGCTTTTATCTCTCTTCTCCTTCCTGGCCATGGCTCAGGTGGACATGAGTTATTATTTACCAAAGGGCTATACCTACAATCCGGCCATTCCCACTCCCAAACAGGTATTGGGATATGAAGTTGGAGAGTGGCATGTGACGCATGATCAATTAGTCATGTACATGAAAGCTGTGGCTGAAGCTTCCGATCGTGTGATAATCGAAGAAACAGGCAGAAGCTACGAAAAGCGTCCGCAGGTTTTGCTCACGATTTCTTCCCCTGCGAATCTTGGCAAAATCAGCCAAATCAAAGCCGACCGAATGAAACTTCGGGATTCCGGAGCCACTTCGGATATTGCAAATATGCCCGTTGTGATGTTTATGGGCTATTCAGTTCATGGAAATGAGCCAAGCGGATCAAACGCTTCTTTACTTTCAATCTATCATTTCGCTGCGGCAAATGAAATCGCGGCAGACCTGGAAAACATGGTTTTGTTGCTAGATCCGGCTATCAATCCTGACGGTCTGAACCGGTTTGCTTCGTGGGTCAATTCTCATAAAGCCTACAACATGAACGGCGATCCCAATAACAGGGAATACAATGAAGCTTGGCCAAGAGGTCGTACCAATCATTACTGGTTTGATTTGAACCGTGACTGGTTGCCTGTTCAGCATCCGGAATCCAGAAATCGCGTGAGAGTTTTTCAGGAATGGCTGCCAAATGTTCACCTGGATTTCCATGAGATGGGCACTAATAGCACTTTCTTTTTCCAACCTGGCGTACCCGCCAGAATGCACCCACTTACTCCGGCTAAGAACTTTGAGCTGACCGAAAAAATAGGACAGTATCATGCGAAAGCTCTGGATCAGATAGGGTCGCTGTATTACACTCAGGAGAATTACGATGATTTCTACTACGGAAAAGGCTCGACCTATCCGGACGTGCAGGGTTCCGTCGGGATTCTTTTTGAGCAAGCCAGCAGCAGAGGACATTTGCAGGAAAGCGATAATGGAATGTTGAGCTTCCCATTCACGATCAGAAATCAGTTTACAGCCAATCTTTCTTCTTATCAGGCTGCAAAAGAAATGCGTCAGGAATTGAATCAGTGGATGAAGGATTTCTACAAAAGCATCAAAACAGAAAGCGAAGCAGATGTCAATAAGGCGTATATTTTTGGAGCGAAGGAAGACGATGCGAGAAGCTTCCACCTTGCAGATTTGATCCTTCAGCACAACATCAAAGTATTCAGTTTGAAGGAAGATATTACGGTAAATGGTACCGAGTTTAAGAGTGAAAATTCCTACATAGTGCCAGCCGATCAGCCTCAATACAGATTGATCAAAGCCATGTTTGAGACTCGGACTACTTTCCAGGATAGTTTGTTTTACGATATCTCGGCCTGGACTTATCCGATGGCTTTCAATCTGGACTACATGGCGCTCAATAGCAAGATTCTAAATCTGGCAAACGTGCAGGAAGTCAGCAAAACAAACCTTGCTTTGGCACCTGGAAAAGTAATCGGCACAGCTGGTGCGTATCAATATGCGATGGAGTGGACGGATTATTACTCTCCAAAAGCAGCCTTCAAACTTCTCAGTGCCGGATTCTTGGTCCGAGTAGCTAATAATGAGTTTGCTACGCCCGACGGAAAGAAATTTGGAAGAGGAACGATTTTGATAAGCAAAGGAGAATCAGGATTGGATGATCAGGCATTTTTTCAAAAGCTAACTCAAATCGCAGTGAATTCGACTGTTGATATTCATGCCCTTTCCACCGGATACACGACAGGTATGACGATGGGCTCGCCGAATATTTCTGTTTTGAAAAAGCCGGAAATTGCATTGTTGGTAGACGGCGGTGTGGACAGCTACGAAGCTGGAGAAATCTGGCATTTGCTGGATCAGCGATTTGAAATGCCTCTGACTTTGCTTCCCGTAGGATCGGTAAATGGAAGTACACTTGATCGCTACAATGTATTGCTGATGCCGGATGGAAATTATACAAGTCTCGGTGCAAACGGTGCTGCGGCAATTAAATCCTGGGTTACCGGTGGAGGCACAATCATAGCAAAAGGCGGAGCGATTCAGTTTCTTTCTAAAAATGAAATAGGGAATTTCACCTTCCGAGACAGTCCCGCTTCCGAAAAGGGACTTCAAAAGAAGTACTCAGAATATGAGAATACTACCGGAGCAAAAGTAACCGGCGGAGCGATTTTCAATGCCCGACTGGACATCACTCACCCGATTGGCTATGGCTATATCAATCCCGATATCCACACTTTCAGAAATGACAACCTATTTTTGGCACCATCGGAAAATCCATACGCAAACCCATTGGTGTATACAGAAAACCCTTTGGCTTCAGGGTATTTGCACCCGTCTAACTTAGCCGGAATTCAAAACGGAGCCGTTATCAGGGTTTCCGGAGTGGGAAGAGGAAGAATTATCGGATTTGCTGACAATCCAAATTTCAGAGCCTTCTGGTTTGGCACCAATAAGTTGTTTATGAATTCTATTTTCTTCGGACAAATTATCCAGACGGGAACAACCCGTTAAGCTATAATTGAGTATAAAATCCCGGGTTTCTTCTCGGGATTTTTTCATTTCCGAAATATTCTCTCTTCATAAAATCATTTTGCCATTGAATCATTTGTCTGCCATCTTAATCAAACCCATGAATTTCCTTAAATCACTCTCAGTTTTCTCCCTTTTTACCTTTGGCTTATCCACACAAGGAGCATTTGCTCAGGATATGACCTTTGAAAATTACAATCCGCCATCGACTTTGAAAGTCCCGGAAAATCCCGTCAAAAGAGCGAAGTTTCCATTTGTAGATATTCACAGTCATCAGGGAGGAGTCAATGAGGCGAAAATCGATCAGCTGATCGCTGAAATGAATGAGCTGAACATGGGAGTGATGATCAACCTGAGCGGAAGAGGCTTTGGCCAGGGCAATAGCAATACCCAACAAGAATACATAAAAGGGATGATCGGCGAATTCAAAACCCATGCGCCGGGTCGATTCATGGTTTTCACCAATATCAATTTTGCCGGGTTTGGTCAGGAAGATTGGGCTCGACTTGCTGTGAAAGAGATGGAGGAAGATGTTGCCGCCGGAGCAAATGGCCTGAAAATCTACAAGAGTCTCGGCTTCTCTGTTAAAGATAACAATGGAAATCGTGTGCCGGTAGATCATCCGGACTTGGATGCAGTTTGGGCAAAAGCAGGTGAATTGGGAATCCCTGTTCTGATCCACTCAGCAGATCCGGCTCAATTCTGGCAACCAATGGATTCGACAAACGAACGATGGTTGGAACTGAAATTGAATCCAAATCGCAAAAGATCAGCTACTGATCCGGTGCCTTTTGAGCAAATAATAGCCGAGCAGCATAATGTTTTTGCAAAGCATCCCAAGACGACTTTCATTAATGCTCACATGGGTTGGATGGCAAATGACCTGGACGCAGCCGGAGCTCATCTGGACAAATACCCGAACGTGAACTATGAAATCGGCGCGATTATCGCCGAGCTCGGCCGTCAGCCAAGAAGAGGCAAAGAGTTTTTTACCAAATATCAGGACCGGATACTTTTCGGAAAAGACGCTTACAACAAGGAGGAGTATTACACCTATTTCCGCGTATTGGAAACAGAGGATGAATACTTCCCTTATTACAAAAAATACCACGCGTACTGGAAAATGTACGGATTAGGTTTACCTGACGAAGTTCTGAAAAAAGTGTATTACAAAAATGCACTTAGAATTGTCCCGAATATGGACAAGACGCAGTTTCCGGATTAAGAAATGCCTGATTTTGACAAGAATCCTTTGTGTAAAGAAAATCGAAAAATCTTTACATAGGCTTAGAGATAAGTAAAGAAAAATCGAAAAACTATACATTATGGCGTAGATATGTAAAGAAAAGCTTGATTTCTTTACATAAGAAATTACCTTTGTATAGAAAATTGACTTTTCTATACAGATGAGCTGGAGACTGATTCCTTTACCGTATGATGAAGAGCTTGAGACCAGAGCCATTCTCAAGCGTTTGCCGGCTGCACATGCTGCTTTGGCAGAGCTGAAAGGAGTAGTGGAATCCATTCCAAATCAAATCATTCTGCTCAATACCTTGGGAATTCAGGAGGCTAAGGACAGTTCGTCGGTAGAAAACATCATCACTACCTATGATGATCTGTATAAGGCAAATCTGGAATTTGAAGTGACTGTTACTCCCGATGTGAAGGAAGTGCAGAATTACGTAGCCGCGATGAAACGTGGCTTTGAATTGGTTCAAAATCAGGATTTGCTGACCAATCAGACCATTCTGAAAATCCAGGAAACGCTTGAAGGAAACAATGCGGGCTTTCGAAAACTCCCTGGCACAGCCTTGAAAAATGCACAAACAGGGGAAACAATCTATCTCCCGCCACAAGATCCTGAGGAAATCCTAAGTCTGATGGCCAATCTGGAGAAATTTATCAATGATCCAGAATTGAGTGATTATGACCCGCTGGTGAAGATGGCGTTGATTCACTTTCAATTTGAGAGTATTCACCCATTTTATGACGGGAATGGGCGAACAGGAAGGATTTTGAATATTCTATTTCTGATTCTTTCAGGTTTGCAAAAGCTCCCAATTCTCTATCTCAGCAATCATATTATCCGAAACAAGACGGATTATTACCGATTGCTACAGGCAGTTCGTGAAAAAGGAGATTGGGAATCCTGGCTCCTCTTTATGATAGATGGAGTGGAAAAAACAGCTCGTGAAACCATCAGTTTGATCGGGCAAATCAAGCTTCTCATGGCAGAGCAAAAGACGCTTTTGAGAGACAATTACAAGTTTTATAGTCAGGAATTACTGAATAACCTTTTTGCACATCCTTACACCAAAATCGAGTTTGTTGTTAGGGATTTGGGGGTATCAAGAATCACAGCTGCCAACTACCTCAACAAACTGGCAGAAGACGGAGTCCTGAGAAAGGAAAAGCTGGGAACCGGTAATTACTACGTGCATGAAAAGCTGTTTGCACTATTAAGTAGCCTGTAAAACTATTGAGGATGAATTTTTTCCCATAGATATCGACGGATTTTTGGCACAGATCTCACCGAAAGGGCCAAAGGGAATATGTTCTTTTCGATGGGAAACCTTCCAAAAAACAGAAGTCCTGCCTCTCCGGAAAAGCAGGACTTCTTAATTTTGAATGAGTGTATTTTTCTGAGCTAATCTGTGGGAAATCCCTTATCAGAACCTTAAACTCAATCCCAGCAGGAAATTAGTCCCTGCCATCGGGTAGTAATAATTCTCGGTCACCAATTCTCGGTTGCTCGATTCTCCCGGCACAAAGTAACTGAAGGTATAGCCATTCGGCTCGTACATTTCATTGAAGACATTGTTGATAAGCAAGTTCAGCTCCAGGCTTTTGAAATAGCGGGGCTGTACTTTGTAGCTGATTCGCAGATCATTGATGAAGAATGCATCCAAAGCCCTCGACTCATTCGAGGTATTGTCCAGGAATTGTTGGCCTACGTACTTGCTCAGCCAGTTCAGCGATAGGTTCTTCACAGGCTTAAACTCAATGATTGCCGAAGCCACCGTATTTGGAGAAAAGGCGATATCGGTATCGGTGTACGTAATCGCTTCCTGACGGAAATCCTCCACGCTATAATCATCGATGTACTCTGTAAACTCAGCAATCTTGTTTTGGCTGAAGGCAATGTTTCCACCAAAAGTCCAGGATTTTGAAAGCTGGAAAGTACCATCGAGTTCGATGCCTGCGCGATAGGACGATTCCACATTTTCCCGGATATAAGCTCCCACGTCATTAATCTGTCCGGTCAGGATCAGCTGATCTTTGTAATCCATGAAGTAGAAATTGGCATTGTAGGAGAATCTTCCTGCTTTGGCACGAACACCCGCTTCGATGTTATTCAATTTTTCCGGTTTGGGAACTTCCGTGATTGGATTGTCGGTAAAGTCAGATCGGGTAGGTTCACGATTGGCCACGGCATAGCTCGCATACCAGGTTTTCCCGGATTTCTCGTAGCTGAAACCAAACTTTGGATTGAAGAACGAGTAATTCTCCTGACCGTCTACGATTCGCTGATCGTCATTTACTCCTGCGAAAGAATAGTTAATTCCACGCAATTGAAGATCTCCGAAAAGATTCAGTCCCGGCTTCAGTTCGTAGGTGGCTTTCAGATAAATATTCCGATCATCCTTGATCGCATTGTTGTCGTAGTATCGGTCACGGATATTGGTGTTTCCTGCAACTCGCGCCCAAATTATTTCTCCGAAATGTCCGCCATCGTAGCGATTTGCGCCGCCACCGAGAATCAGATCCCATTTTCCATCGGTCGATACATAATTCACCGAACCTACAAATCCAAAGAAATCATTGTCCAGCCATCTTCTACGGATGATATCTGTGCTTTCGATGGTTTCACCACCGATCTCCACATTTGGCAAACCATAGTTTTCGAAGGCATCATCTTCCCGGAATTGCTCATAATATCCTCGGCCATAGGTGTAGTGCATTGCCAGATTTGTCTTCCAGTTGGAACCGATTTTACCGGTATAGATCAACTGATAATGATCCTGCTGGTAATTGTCAGTTTCGTTGTCGTAAGTATAGTAGTTGGAAGTCCGGTCGTTTTCCAGCTTGGATTCAGGCAATCCATACCAGCTTTGGTAGGTTTGTTCTTTTCCGGAAAATGCATTGAGTTTAATGACGAGATTTTCGCCATAATAGCCACCCGATACAAACCAACTAGTCAAGTCAGAAGAAGCGCGATCCACGTATCCGTCAGAAGTGATTTTGGACAAGCGCGCATCTACAGCGAATCGATTATTGAGTAGTCCAGTTCCGGCTTTCACCGTATGTCTCCAGGTATTGAAAGATCCGAAACCATTATCCAATTGTGCATAGGCTTCATCCTGTCGGGTGTCAGTCTGGAAGTTCAGGCTCGCGCCAAAAGTTGCAGCACCGTTTGTGGAGGTTCCGACGCCTCGCTGGATTTGGATGTTATCCACGGAAGAAGCAAAATCTGGCATATTCACCCAGAAAACCCCATGGGATTCTGCATCATTGAGCGGAATCCCGTTTACAGTGGCGTTGATCCGGGTTTGATCGGTTCCACGGATTCTGAGACCTGTATATCCGACTCCTGCCCCTGCATCCGAATATGAAACCACGGAAGGAGTAAAATTGAGGAGAATCGGGATGTCTTGTCCCAAATTTCGTTTGGCGATTTCGGACTTATCCACAGTCGTGAAGGTTGTTGGCGTGCTTTCCGCAGCTCGGGTTGCGGAGACGATAAACTCCTCGGTGAGTAAATCTTTTGATTGAAGTTTGATGACAAGTTCACCCGAATACGGAACTGAAATCGTCTGGCGAAAAGCATCAAAACCCAAATAAGAAACGCGTAATTGGATTTCTCCTGTTGGAAGTTTGGTGATTGTAAATTCGCCGTTTTCATCTGTGACAGCTCCACGACCGAGATTTTCGGTCCACACGGAAGCTCCGGTTAAGGGATTTCCGGTTTGGGAATCCAGTACTTTTCCGCTCAGGCTTTCTTGTGCCCAGGCAGAAAATGAGGCCAGGCAAAAAGCCAGGCTTAAGAATAGATTTTTCATTAATAATTTATCCCTTGCAGGAAGTTTGAGTTAAACATGAGAAAACTCAGGGGGAGTTTTCCGTGATAGTTTACCCGGTTTGCATAGCAGAAAACAAAAGAATTCGCCGAAGGGTACCGCTTCGGTTAACAGGTTTTACTTTTTACTATGCTTGTTCATTTTCCCTTCGCCGGCATTACCCGGATCAGGTTTTATGGGTATGATCTCAGCCCGAAATATTAAGGCACCCCTTATGATCTGAAGGCAAAGGTAATCGGGAAAAAGAATTTTGCAATTGAGAGGCATAAAAATCATGCAGCGTTTCTAAAATCCCCGATCGCGATAAATTCTACATTGTTTCAAGGATTTGGGATTAAAAAGCAACCAGAAATCTCTTCATTTTTCCTAATTTCAATTTTCAACCCAATACACCTATGCGCCTTTACAAACTTCCCTCCGCCACACTTTTACATACCGATTCTCAATTTTTAGCAGGACCTCAATTGGACTGGGACAATCTTTTGGCACAAGAAAACCTGGGAGATCATTTGAAAAATGAGTCCAAAAACTGGAAAGAAATTTCCGAAACTGAAGCCAATCAACTGATAAGCTCTGGCCTTTTGGCACCGATGGGAAATCAGGAAATATGGGCAGCCGGAGTTACATATTACCGCAGCCGAACGGCCAGAATGGAAGAATCTCAGGATTCAGGTGGGGCAGATTTCTACGACAAAGTTTACAGTGCGGATCGTCCGGAGTTGTTTTTCAAAGCCACAGCAAGTAGGGTTTCTTCTCCCGGAGGAATAGTGAATATTCGCAAAGATTCTACCTGGGACGTGCCCGAGCCTGAACTCACGCTAGTGATTTCTCCTTCCGGAAAAATCCAGGGATATACCGTCGGTAACGACATGAGCAGCCGAAGCATCGAAGGAGAAAACCCCCTTTATTTACCTCAGGCGAAGGTTTACCTGGGTTGCGCAGCGATCGGACCTTGTATTTTGGTTCAGAAGGAAGCTCTTTCAGAGGATACAAAAATCCTATTGGAGATTTTCAGAGATGAGAAATTGGCTTTCGCAGGAGAGACGGCACTCACTCAATTGAAGCGAAAGCCTCAGGAATTGGCAGACTGGCTTTTCCGTGCAAACTCCTTTCCGATAGGCTGTTTTATGATGACGGGTACAGGTGTCGTTCCCGATGATTTCACGCTGGGTAAAGGAGACAAAGTTCGGATAGGAATTGAGGGAATAGGGGTTCTGGAAAACACCGTTCAGGAGATTTGAAAAGGGATTTATCCATCTTTGATCCCAAGTTTCTTCTGCTGCGATTCAAGCTGGCAAAATAATTGTTTAAATGAACTCGAATCATTCTTTTCATTTTAGACAATACGCCGATGAAACATTTATTCATTTTCGCTCTGATCGCAGTTTTTGCTTTTTCCTGTGACTTCAATGATGAGCCAAATCCTTTGAGCACTGCTGAAGAATGGAAACTTGCCGGATATTCGAATTCTTTTTCCTCAACTCCGGGGATTGTTGCCGTTCAGGATTCTGCCTTTGTGTACACGTTGTTTGCGACAGGAGAATTCACCAAAACTGTGGGGAATAATGAGCTCATGGGGACTTTCGAAAAGGGCACTTTGGGGGATAGAACCACGATTACCTTCAATTTTCTTACTCCGAAAAATCTCCTGATCCATAGCTGTTCTCAAGGCAAAGAGCAGTATTTCATCGATGGAAGCGGACAAATGATTGGAACTTGGGACAGTTGCGACGGGACAAAGCTTTACTTTAAAAAAGAGAATTGAACGGTTGGGCTTCTCTTTGTGAATCATAAATGACTCGATTTTTTCAAAAGCAACTCAGGTTGCCATCTTTCCCGGCCGGATATCATTTGATTACGGATGCGGTGGTGAGTTCAATCCCTGAAATCAGGGAAATCCAAATCGGGTTTTTGCAGGTTTTTATCCAACATACTTCGGCAGCATTGACGATCAATGAAAACGCTGACCCGACAGTGAGAAAGGATTTTGAAACCTTTATGAATGAATTAATCCCGGAGTCTTCTTCTCGGTTTATCCATCAGGATGAAGGTCCGGACGATATGCCGGCGCATATTAAAGCGTCTTTTTTTGGACAGAGCCTTCAAATTCCGATTTCCGGAGGAAAACTAAACCTTGGAATCTGGCAAGGGATTTATTTATGTGAATTTCGGCGAAATGGAGGTCCAAGAAACCTCGTCCTGACACTTTTCGGCGAAGCCAAACAACCTTAAATCAGGTATCAACCGATATTTTTACCATTGGTATAATTCCAACCAAGTGTAAAGGGTTGCAGAATATTTTTGCATTGGATTCCCCACCCTATGTACAAGATTCTTAGTGCGATACTTTTTCTTTTGGTTTCGCCCTCTTTTGCTCAGCAGGCAAGTGAGGCTCAGCCAAATGCATTTGCTTTCAAATTAAACCAACCAATCGTTCTTGACGGAGTGCTGGATGAGGAAATCTGGACCAATTCCGAAGGATGGAATGGTAATTTCATGCAATATTTTCCTTCCGATACTTCCGAATCACTGATTAAAACCAGGGTAAAAATCGGGTTTGACGATGATAACCTTTACATCGCTGCGGTGATGGAGAATCTGGGGCCGAGAAAATACGTGTCCACTTCCCTGCGAAGGGATTTCCGAGGTGAGCAAAATGACGCAATTGTTTTTGTTTTAGACACCTTCAATGATAAAACCAATGCATTTTCATTCGGAATCAATCCGTATGGGGTACAGCGGGAAGGGTTGATTTCTAATGGTGGCGCCCGCTCCGAGGATCTCAGCCTTGCCTGGGATAACAAGTGGTACTCCGAAGCAAAAATCTTCGATAACCACTGGCAAGTTGAGCTTGTCATTCCGCTTTCCACTATTCGCTTCAATGACGGAGCCCAAAACTGGAATGTCAATTTCTACAGAATTGACAGCGAACTAGGGGAGAGAAGTTCCTGGACACCTGTCCCAAGGAATTTCCCTATAATATCTACGGCCTTTAGCCGTAAGCTATTATTTGAGGAACCGGTGAAGAAAAACAATGCGAACATTTCCCTAATCCCCTATACAGCAGCCCGAACATCCAAAAATTTCATTGAAGGAACCACTGAGGAATTGACTCCGGCTTTTGGAGGTGACGCTAAGATTGGAATCGGTCCGGCGATGAATTTGGATTTGACCTTTAATCCGGATTTTTCGCAGGTAGAAGTAGATCAGCAAGTGACTAATCTGGATCGATTCGAAATCTTTTTCCCGGAGCGAAGGCAGTTTTTCCTTGAAAATGCTGACTTGTTCGACAGCTTTGGACAGATGCGTTCGAGACCTTTTTTCTCGAGAAGAATAGGTGTGGACATTGATTCCGCAACTGGCCAAAATGTGCAAAGTAAGATTATCTACGGAGCAAGATTAAGTGGAAAAGTCAATGAGAACTGGAGAGTGGGTTTGCTCAACATGCAGACAGCCACTGATGAGGAAGCCGGAATTGTTGGAAAAAACTTCAGCGTGCTGGCTGTTCAGAAGAAAATATTTACCCGCTCGAATATCGGCTTGATTTACGTGGATAGGGAGTCTTTGGCGTTGGATGAATTTCAGCAGCTTTTCGATCCCACTGCCTACAACAGGCTTTTGGGAGTTGATTTTAACCTGGCTTCAGCAGATAACCGCTGGACAGGCAAAGTCTTTTATCATCGAACTTTTGAATCTGTCGAAACCGAAAAACCATATTCCTTCAACGCGTACGTTCTGTACAGCGACTTGCATTGGAATTGGAGCTTTAGCTATCAGGACATCGGAAAGGACTTTAATCCCGAGGTTGGTTATTTACCAAGAGCTGATTTTAAGCGCCTGAATCCCGATGTGTCTTATCTCTTCTATCCAAAATCAGGAAGTATCAACCGGCATGGTCCGAAATTGGAATTTGAAGGCTACTGGAATGAAACCCTCGGTACTACCGATCGGGATATCAACCTGAGCTATCTGCTCCGATTTAATTCTTTTTCGGAGCTGGAAATCAAGCAGAAAAACCGATACGTGTATTTATTTGAGGATTTTGATCCAACCCGAACAGGAGGAGAACCGCTTCCTGCAGGCTCTGATTACAATACCAAAACGATTGGTGTTGAATACAAGAGCAATCCAAGAAATCCTTTCAACATCATGCTTGAAGCAGAAGCCGGCCAATATTTCACAGGAAATATCCAAAGGATTCAAAGCCAAATGGGACTCCGAATCGGATACACTGCCAACGTTTCGATGAATTTCAACTATGCGCGAATCCGGCTTCCGGAACCCCAAAGTGATGCGGATTTGATCCTGGTTGGACCAAGAATTGATCTTACTTTCTCGAAAAGTCTGTTTTGGACCACCTTCGTGCAGTACAATAATCAGATCGATAATATCAATATCAACACCCGCTTGCAGTGGAGATATGCGCCTGCTTCCGACTTCTTCCTGGTGTACACGGACAACTATTTCCCGGGTGACTTTATGCCGAAGCAGCGGTCTTTGGTGCTTAAGTTGAATTATTGGTTGAATCTGTAGGAATCTATTTCTCCGCTTCCACCCTCATCTTTTTACCGGTCATCAGGATTCTTCGATACCCATCTTTGGTGTCGGAGCTGACTTCTTTTCCTAAGACTTTTACCTTCTTGAACTCTTCCGGAATCTCAATTGAAACCCCCCATTTGCTTTGGGTTTGGTCCACTTCGATTGCCCGAACCCCGGACTTATCCACATAAGTAAGACTGATTTCATTGTCTCCAATGATTACTTTTTGAATGGAAGCTTCATCCCAATCTGATGGCATCTGAGGACGTATATAAATTACTCTATTCCCTGCATCCGGCTGGATTCCGAAAAATTGGGTGATCAGAGGAACTGCAAAACTGTACATATTCCAGGCTTGGGTAAACATCCCGTAATCCGGGGAAACTTCATAGATCGAACCCGGAAGCGCAAACCCAAAACTCCGAGTCATTCGCTTCAGATAATCAAGTGCTGCGTCCGGATTTCCATAATTGTTTTCTCCAATCGCTTGAACACCTGTGGGTAAAGTCATCACCGCGCCTGTGTAAGAAAACATTTTGCTTCCCGTGAAGGAGCCGTCTTCATTGGCGGCAGATTCATCCCGATCGATTCCTGTCACAAACATGCCAAAAGGATTGGTATACTTTCTTCCTGTTTCCAGAGCAATTTTGGCTTTCTCAGGATCTGCGATCCCCATTTCCATTGGAGTATTCACTACCCAGTTATGATACAAAACAAACCCCTGTTTCTGAGCTTTGGGATATGTGGATAACTTCGCTTTTGTGGCTTTTAATTCTTCTACCGCCCAGGGTTTATTCAGCGTATCAGCCCGAATAATTGCCCCATCAATCAAAGCAAGTGCATCTTCGGCTGTCCCGGTAAAGTCCGCGTAAGATCCAAACTCAGGCACCCAGAAATCTGAATTGATGGTAGTTTTCAGTGCGGCGGCTTTTCCTTGGTAATCTTTTGCAAGGTCAGTTTTGCCGAGAATTTCTGCCATTTGAGCGGCGTCGGAAAATGCCTTTTGAGAGTAAACCGCCACATCAATCATTTCTGATTCGAGACCGTGGATTTCCATCATGCCATAACCATCAGGGACCAGGTTTCCATCCGAGTCATTTTCCATAAGCCAAACCAACCCTTTTTCGATTGTGGGAAAGTATTTTTCCAAAAACTCGCGATCTCCCGTCCATCGGTAAACTTCCCAAATCATGGAGGCAAATTGCGGAGTCTCGTTTAGATTACCCGGATTGAAAACCGCCCCGTTCGTGCTTACTTCATGGACGATTTTACCGTTTCCATTTTCTTTTTCCGACAGGGAATGAATCAGTTCGATCGTGCTGTAAACCAAATCTTTCCTTCCGGTGGCAATCAACCCTTTAACCGTGTACTCACTGTCCACTCCAAACCACCAGGGATAATCCTGCAATCCTGCCCCAAATCCACGCCCTATTCCTGGAACATCCCGGACAAGCCAATCCGTATTGTACTTGATCCACTCAAAAGCCAACTGCAATTCCGCATCGGGAATCTGAATCTCTGCCTGAGTATTCAATTCGGAGTATCTGTCCTTTTTGGAAATCCAATCTGTCAAAATTCCTTCCCGAATGGAGGCAAGATTTTCAAGTGCGGCTATTTCGCTTTTTGTCGAACCTGCGATGAAAACCGGAAAGATGATTTCCTGCCCTCCTTCTAAACTGAGCGAAGTGCTGAAACCCGCATTATTTCCGAGCCCTTTTGACTGCATCGCGCAACCAAGGTCAGTTGGGTTTATTTGAAACTCCTGAGAGCTTCCCCAAACCACAAACCAATCATTCCCCTGATCTTTTCCGGTGAAGATTTTGGTCATTTCATCAAAGGAAATATCGTCGGGATGGTCGATCATTTCTGTTTTCTCACCAAGCCAAACCGGCATCAAATCAGTATAACCGCGAAAAGTGAAGTCAAACGTTTTTGCAGAGGTATCCACATTTTTGATGCGAAACAGGATGGTCATCCCTTCCTTTCCGTCTGGAACAAATTGTAGTCTTTCAACCTCAATTCCTGATTCGGGATTGTCAAACCGGTGAATATTTGCAAACGGGTAATTGGTAAAAGAACTGGCTTTGTCCAGACAAAATGTATTTCCTTCTGATTCTATCGATGCGGTAAAACCATCCATGAGTTTGATGGGATGAAGCCAAATACCGCCCATCTCTCCTTCCACATGCCAGCCCAAATCCGGAAACGTTCCGTTTTGGTGACCGATCAGGTAAACCCGATCTCCGGCCGATACAAAAGGTGAAGCCAGGTAATCCTTTTTCCCCGAAAGTCCATTCAGGTTTTGAAGGCTTTCAAAAATTTCTGACTCAGGACTTAAAGGAGTTTGGCAAGAAAAGCTGACTGCGATAAGACCAGCCAGAAAAAGAACCGAATGACGCATGGGTTTTTGTTTTGGATTCAAAGGTTAAAGCGTTTTGCCGATTTCCCTCCAGGTAATCAATTTGATGTTTTGTTTTTCGAGAATTTCCTTCGCTTTTTGACTCGTAAAGAAATCATAATCCGCCTGTCTCCAGGGTGCGTGGTACGAATCGTGACCTGCGGTGACCGCATTCATCTCCTCGTCGTCAAAAGCCAAATGAATCAAAATCACATTCACTCCCGGCTTCAGATTGGTCAGGACATTAGTATAGAATTCCTCCATTCCGGCTTTGTAATTTTCCGGCGTTGCCATGATGATCTCGTTCACGACAGGTAAGTTATCCACATTTATTCCTGCGAAAATCGCCAGATTTGGTTTGATGATTCCTTCCAGAATTTGTCCATTGATCATTGCCGGGATTTTCAGTTCCTGAGCGATTTTCAGGTAGCTTTTCAGATATTCCGGCCTTCCGTAAAACACACAGCCCATGTGCGAATCAAGATGCGTCGGGGCAATTCCCATTTGATTGGCGGCTTTTATCTGTGCACGGATTTCCATTTCTACTTCTTCCGGTGTTGCGTTTTGAGTGACCAACCCACAATTGGCGTGCATATGGCCTTTCTCATTTGCCAAACCCGGAACGGCCGTCCTTCCGGCTTCCGGTCCCCAGTTGAAATTCAGCCACTCGTTTGTCAGTGTGATGTGAATTCCGATGTCTGCATCCGGCATTTCCTTCACCATTTCTCCCACCTCCGCCGACCAGCCGGTTGGCACCATCATGCTGGTGGAGTTGACCAGCCCATTTTTCATGGCTTCGAAAGTTGCTTTGGTTTGAGAATGGGAAACGCCCACATCGTCACCATGAATAATCAGGAGTTTGTCGGTGCTCTTGTATCCCATTTTTTCCGCCAGGGTCTGGGAAAAAAGAGAATGAGGTACGATCGACAGGAAGAACAGAACTAGAAGAAAATTTTTCATGTGTTTTTAATTGTTTTTTAATAGCCACATGGAATCTCGCAGGATTGGTAAACATTCCAGTGTTTGACGAGCCCGTCATGCTCGATTTCATGACAGGTGATTTGGGAAATGAATTTACCGAAAATCTGGGCAATTAATTTTTATAAATCTGCCAAACACTTCAATTGAACAGGCTGTTCAGTGGGCATGAAGTATAATCGGGTTTTGGTTTGGTTCAGAAACGACCTTCGTGTCCGGGACAATGAAGTGCTTGTGAAAGCTGCCTTCTCTGCAAAAGAAGTGATTCCGGTGTATTGTTTCGACCCTAGGACGTTTGAAAGTACAAATCTTGGATTGCCAAAGACCGGATCTTTCAGAGCCAAATTTCTGATTGAATCCGTGGGCGATTTGAGAAAGAGCTTACGGAAGATCGGCGCAGACTTGATCATTCTGCAGGGAAAGCCTGAAGAGGAAGTTCTCTCGATTGCTGTAAAATATCAGGCTCAGGCCATTTTCTATTCCGAGGAGGTAACATCCGAGGAGAGAAATGTGGATAAGTCTCTCGAGAAAGCTTCATGGGCACAGGGAATTGCGACAGAAACGTACTGGCAAAATACTCTTTACCATGTGGACGATCTTCCTTTTCCGGTTACCCAAACCCCTGAGGTTTTCACGCAATACAGAAAAGAGGTAGAAAAGATGTCTTCCATCAGAAGCAGTTTTGCGATTCCTTCTAAACTGAATTTTCCCGGGAAAGATGAAATAACGAGTGTTGGCGAACTGCCGGATTTGAGTATTTATGGATTGGAGGAGCCTAAGCCGGATCGGAGGAGGTTGATGGAGTTTATTGGTGGAGAGAGTTCCGGCCTTGGGCGAATCCAGTCCTATTTTTGGGAGAAAGACCTGTTGAAAGTGTACAAAGAAACCCGAAACGGGTTGATTGGCGCTGATTATAGCAGCAAGTTTTCGCCATGGTTGTCGCTTGGATGCATTTCGACAAGGATGATTTTCGAGGAAGTGAAGCGCTATGAGAAAGATCGAAAAAAGAATGACAGTACCTATTGGCTGATTTTTGAGCTGATCTGGAGAGACTATTTTCGGATCATTTGCAAAAAGCATGGTGATAAAATCTTCCAAATTGGTGGCATCAAAAATCAAGAGGACTCCTGGAGTAGAGATACCTCTCAGTTTGAGGCTTGGGCTGATGGGATGACAGGAGTCCCTTTTGTAGATGCCAATATGCGGGAGTTGAATGCAACCGGCTTTATGTCCAACCGGGGCCGGCAGATTGTGGCAAGTTTTCTGGTGAACGATTTAGGAATTGACTGGACCTGGGGCGCGAGTTACTTCGAAAGCCAACTCATCGATTACGATGTCTGCTCCAACTGGGGTAATTGGATGTATGTCGGCGGAGTGGGAAATGATCCGAGGGAAAATCGCTATTTCAATATTCTCCGTCAGGCCAAGAACTATGACCGAAATGGAGAGTATATCCGGATTTGGATTCCTGAATTACAGGCAATCAAGGGGTTTGATATCCATCAACCTTGGGAGTTATCCACAGCGAATATGAGAAGTTTGAAAATTCAGTTGGGTCATACATATCCACAGCCACTAAGGAAAATTCCGACGTTAGAAAAGTCTTATTGATCTTTTGAAAACCCATTTAAGAAACCTCAGATTCCTGAGGTTTTTCTTTTAAAAGGGCTTTTCGATTGGGTCTCCAAAAAACGAAGTAAAAAACGATACTTAACGAACATTGAGAAAAGATAAACCTAGCCCATGTAGAAAAGTCAAAAATCACCGAAAGATCAGAACTCAACTTATGGTTCACGTAGGCCTCAAGGATTATAAACAGAAAATAAAAGAAGGAAGTAATCAAAATCGGTATCCAATTGAACTTCGATTTGAAATAGGTCAGGAAATCTTTCATAGTTTAAAAGTGGAGACTTTAATCAACTTTTTGATTTAACTGTTCAAGTTTAAGTTCATGAACTTTAGCAACTTTTTATTTGTCAGCCTTCTCCTATGAGTTTAAGTTATGCTGTGATGGAAGAATGGCAAATTCTATTGGATAGTGGAGGGTAATTACTACTGGACAGATGTCGGGATTTCGCTCAGTCCGGGACTTAACCTGAATTGCATATGTTTATTTTTTCTTCAATTTTAATAGTCTTTGGTAAGTGTAAGGTTGGTTTATGTTCATTCTTGTTTTTCAAGTTCATTCCAAACGGAAAATTCAAAATCTAGGTCAGCTGATTTAGCGTTCTTTGAATAATGAACTTGATGCCAAGTGGTTGGCTGTGCTTCTTCACGTGATTTAATAGACTTAGTAAATAAAACAAACGTGTTGTCAAACAATCTTTTCAGTTTTTCGTCTTTTGGCCAAACAGCATAGACCATAGGGGTTTCGCTTGATAAGCATTGAAAATGAACGTCTAAAGGGTCTTCCTTATATAGAATTGTGCGGTCGAAATGGATAGATGACATGATTTTATTATTTAAATGAAAAGATAATAATCATGAAGATTAACATTGCAATTAAAACAATCACAATACCATATTCGTCAATAAAATGAAAACCATCTGTAAGAATTTTATCTGATGAAATCGTAGTGGTCTTTTCCGCCTTGGTTCTTTCTTCCCTAACCCAACTCTCGTAAGTTGATTGCTTCTCTTTATGAGACTTGTTATTTGCAGTTGGCTTTGATGCTAGTACTATTTGTGTTTCGGATTGAAACAGCTCATCATAGATTTTTCTTTTATATGAGTCTATTAGAATATTGTATGCTTCTGTTATGTCAATAAACTTTTGATGAGCCAGTGGGCTTTTGTTTTTATCAGGATGCCAAAACAGTGCAGCAGTACGATATGCTTTTTTTACCTCTTCTGAGGTCGCTGTTCTTTTTAAATTTAACAGTTTATAGTAGTCAAGCATTACTGGTAAAATATTTTTAAAAATTCGCCATAAGTATTTGAGTTGATAATTGCGTATTTCATTCTTGAGAAATATTCTTCTCTATTTTTAACATATGTCGCAAATGATGGTCCTTCGAGCATCAAGTTGATGCCGCTAACAAGAGCAGCTAAAAATCCAATACCAGCAAAAAAACCGAATGCATCTCCAGCCTTGCCCGTGTCCATGCCAAGTGCTACTGAAATAACAAATAGTAAAACACAAGCGCCAAGACCTATTTTGATTGTTGTTAGACTACCACTAAAATGCTCACTAAATGTTTCTCCTTCTGCAACTATGAAGTCTGGGTTCTTATTCAATTCCTGTTTTATTGAATAATAAGTGGCCTCATTGATTCTGGAAGGTGTTTGAAAAAAGGTTTTTGTGTAACGAATTGTTGCCATAGTGAGATTGCTTTTTACTTTTAGTTCAACTCTAAATATTACATTAGTCTTGGTGGTTATCCATTCATTAATTTAAAGATATAGTATCATTATGCTGCTATCCAACATGAAATTTCTGTAATCAAAAGATTTGTATTATAATATAGCTTTAACTTAAAAATATAATTGGGTTGGCTCTTGCCATAGCTTTGGCGAGAATTTCTCCACGGTTGCAATTCGCGCAATAAAGAACGAGTCTTTATGCGTTAGCCGAAATCCAGGTTTTATTTTTTTGTTTTCAGTCCCACGTTGCATAAAGTAAAGTTCATTTGTCCGCGTGGAGAATTCGAATTAGTAGAGCGTCAACCTTTAATTCACTTTCTTGTCTGCGGAACCGAGTCCTTGGCAGCTTGGTCGTCATTCTCCACGGAACTAGAAAGGAAGCCCGAAGGGATTTCCTCCTAACACATTTTGCCTTACGCAACTCCTGCGTAAGGCATGCTCATTGGGAAGCCTTGCGCGACTGTTGCGGGTATATTTGAATTAGTTTTTTGTTCTAGGTTCTTATTTTCCCTTTAGGCTTTTGATTTGATCCAATCCCACTACCTGAAAATGTCAAGACTTTTCCATTTCATGATCCCGGATTTGATAATATTCTCCCATGAGATTAAGTTACAGCCAGATGGCAGAATTGCAATTTCTTAGTGATAGAAAGGCGTAATTTTATTTCAATACTCAAACTTAAATTCACTTAAATCAGGCTTGAGCATTTTTTCACGTTCAAGTTCCAGCTGATACAAATACTCGCCTAACTCAGCGAAAAAAGGAAATCCAATCTCCTCGTATTCGTATTGATCATCATTGAGGATTTCGTCGGTATTTACATAAATCACCGCGCTAACGATAAACTCAACTCCGCTCTCAAAATCCACAAAATAGCTCGCATCCAACAGGTGTCCGTACGCTTGGCCGGTTTTATTGAAGATGCGGTATCTGGCCGGGATCGGGTTTTTATCTGTTCCAAACTTGTAAAATTTCGAGTAGCAGTCGTAATAGTCCGGCAACTCATACTTCGGATGCTCACTTTCTCCGGGAAGCATGCTCATGTATTTGAGAATGAAATTTCGATGATCCTCATTCAGATTGAACCGCTCAGAATCCGGAAAAGCCATGGGAAAAATGATCCGCTTCACTACTCCGTGGAGATCAGAAAGAGCGAATTTGTTTTTGAAGGTAAAGTCCAAACCCTTGTTGATCAGAGAATCACCATCGAAATACCCGATGCCGATTTTGGGTTGGTCCGGATTGGAATACACCGTTTCTGTTTTTCTTTCCGGGATTTCAAGCAGGATCTTTCCTGAGTTATCCACAAATCTGATCGGGTTGAAATACCGGTTTTCCTCTTCGCTCATCGGCATACTCAGGCGATGATTGATGATGGTATATCCCAATCCTTTTTGCTTCAGCTTCTCATTGATATAGTCCTGACCGAGCAATTCGTACAGTCGATTAAAAGCATCATTGTCCGAGATGAGCAGGATTTTCCTGATATAATGAGCGATGCTGGGAAGGGAGTTTTCGGCAGTGCTGTCTGTAAAGGCCAGAAATTGGGATGGCCGAACTGAATCCGTCAACATGATCGTCTCAGCAGTCAGTCTCTCGATGTTTTGCTCCTCCAGCCACTCCAAAGCCAGGATCGCAATGGGCAATTTCACCGTTGATGCCGGGTAAAAGTAAGTGCTGTCATTGAGATTAAAACTGAAGTCTGTCATCAGCGGATTGCCATGCTCATTCCGGTCGATTCGGGTGAAAAGAATCTGCACCTGGTATTTCACAGATTCTTCCAACACCTTCTTTAAAACCGGATATTCATCCAATCCGTCCTGAAATGGTAGTTTTTCCTTGGGTTGGCATGCACTTATCCACACGAGGGATAGAAAGAAATAGAGACCTTTTTTCATCTTTTACCGGCAAGTTGGTGGACGGCTTGATTGAGGGTCAATAGATCCCCAAGTGTGTGAAAGCCGGAAATTACTATTCGATTGATTTTGGGGCTTTGGGCAGTGGGATACGAAAAAGAGGAAGTGATCATCCCCATTTTCTCAAGTTTTTCGGACCAATCGGGATTGTCATACATAAAAACCGGGAATTGGGAAGATCCGTGGATGGTGGAAAAATCCCGGGTTTCCTGATTGAAAATAGCCGAGAAATCCCTGATCTGAAGACTTTTTTCGGTGTAGATTTCCTGCGTTTCCAGGAAGGCTTGAAGATTGGCTGGTGAACCCGGAGAAGATCCCGTGAATATTGGCTGAGCTTTGATCGCTTCAATCGTTTCCTTTTTTCCCAAAATAATCCCGGCCGGCATCGCCAAACCTTTTCCTAAGGAGCCCGAAACCACCAAATTGATACTGGAATCAGCATGCTGCAAATAGGTGCCAAAAACTCCTTTTCCCAACACTCCAAAGGCATGGCTGTCATCGACCAGAAGATTGACTTTGTGTTTTTTGGCAATCTCCTTAACCCAAGAATACTCGTGGATTTCTGCTTTGAGCGGATCTACTGCATTTCCCAAAATTAAAATCCGCCGGGGAGAAAGTTCATCTGCTTGCTCCAAACACTGGTTTTTCCATTGTGTAAAACTCAATTGTAAATCCGGTTTCAAATCTGCCGGAAGTATTGCAGGATGCGTATCCGGTGCGATCCAGCATTGTTCAGCTTTTGGATAAAGAGTTTGCCACGCGGCTATTCCGGCCAGATAACCGGAACTCATCACAGCTGCTGCCTCCGCTTTTGCACGAGTTGCGAAGAACTTCTCAAATTCCTCATAAACTTTCAGCTGCGCATTGTTCATCCGACTCAATCCGTGGTTGAATCCGTATCGACGAATGCAATCAAACAAGACGGCCTCATAATGTCGATCCTGATCAATTCCCAGGTAGGAAGTCCCGCTAAAAAAGAGGTATTCCTTCTTTCCGACTTTTACAGATCGGCCCAGCCTTCGATCCAGATTGAAGTTTTTCACTAGAGCGATTTATTTGGCGAAAATCTGAGTCGGATCCTGAAAAGACTTGAATTCAAGGGCATTTCCGCAGGGATCAAGGAAAAACATCGTGGCCTGCTCGCCCACTTCTCCTTTGAATCTGATGTATGGCTCGATCACGAATTCAATTCCGTGCGCTTTCAGCTTGTCTGCCAGCTCATGCCATTCTTCCCAAGGGAGGATCGCGCCGAAATGCCGAACGGGAACATTCTTTCCATCGACGATATTGGTGGCTGCCAATGCCAGCTCCTCGGGCTTGATATGTGCGGAAAGCTGATGACCGAAGAAGTCGAAATCAATCCATTTGTCCGTGCTTCTTCCGATGTCGCAACCCAGCAAATCGCCGTAGAAGGAGCGGGTTTCTTCGATGTCCCTGATCGGGAAAGCCAGGTGAAAAGGTTTAAATTGGCTCATAATGCTTACTTTCGTTGTGTGATTTTTCGAGCTCAATTTAGTTTTTATTCCCTGAAAAAATATGTCAGCTAAGAAATCTGTCTCTTTGGTTTTGAGCAGCGGCGGTGCTAGAGGATTAGCGCACGTGGGAGTAATTGAGGAATTGGAAAATCGCGGTTATCATATCGCCGAGATCGCAGGTTGCTCCGCTGGGGCGCTTGTCGGAGGGATGTATGCCGCCGGCAAAATGCCGGAATTCAAGGATTGGATTTGCAATCTCGATCGAATCGACGTGTTTTCCCTGATGGATTTTACCTTTTCCAGCAGGGGATTTATCAAAGGAGAGAAAGTCTACAATGCTCTTAAAAAAGTAATCAAGGATCGTCAAATCGAAGATTTTGATATTGCTTTTTCCTGCAACGCTGTGGATTATAAAACCGGCCAGGAAGTCATTTTCAGGGAGGGAAGCTTGTATGCGGCGATTCGGGCTTCGGGAAGTATTCCCACAGTATTTCAACCGGCAAAGCATCATCGGCATGAGTTGATCGACGGAGGAGTATTGAATCCTGTTCCGATATCTCTGTTGAAAAACTCCGGGGAAAACCTAGTCATCGTTGTGGGATTGAACGCGCCGGACTCAGCGATCATCAGTCCTCCCCAAAAAGACGCACAGGGAAAAAGTTTTATTTCCATGCCTGGCTGGCTAAGAGATTACAGGAACAAGATGCTGCACTATTTTCCCGAACAGGAAAAAACCGAGAAATCAACCTCACTTAGTTCCTTCAATTTAATGACAAGAGCTTTCGATTTACTTCAGGATCGTTTTTGCGAATTGTTGGTTGCGCAATATCCTGTCGATATTGTGGTGCAGATTGCCAGAAATCAGGCAGGAACACTGGAGTTTCACAGGGCTGCGGAATTAATAGAAATAGGCCGGCAAAAGGCTGTCAAGGCCATAGACGAATGGGAAAATGCAAATAGCTGAGCTGAATCGCCTGCTTGGAAATATTGATATTTACCTGCTGGATCAAATCCTCAAAGGGAGATTTACACCCGATATGAAAATCCTGGATGCGGGATGTGGGGAAGGAAGAAATGCCGTCTACTTCATCAATTCGGGGTATCAGGTTTTTGGGATTGATGAGAATGAACTTGCCATTCAATACATCCGATATCTTTCCAAATCGCTGAAACCGGATTACGATGCCCACCGATTTCAGGTTGGGAAGCTGGAAGAAATCCCGTTTCACACCTCAGCTTTCGATGCGGTTATTTGCTCGGCGGTTTTACATTTCGCAGCAGATGAATCTAATTTCTGGGAAATGATGGATGAGATACTTCGGGTGCTGAAGCAGGGAGGGATTTTATGGTTTCGGATGACGACGGCTTTTGGGGGAATGAAGGAAGAAAGCCGGGAATTGGGGGGAGGAAAATACCTGCTTCCTGACGGATCAGAGCGGTTTTTGATGACTCAGGAGCATGTGGATAAGTTGCAGGAAAAAGGGCTTCGTTTTCTGGAAGTGCCAAAATCAGTTTTGGTGCATGGGCAAAGGACAATGGGAGTTTTTGTATTTGAAAAAATAAACTGAAATGGATCTTCAATACGCGCTGGAACTTACCGGAACATTTGTCTTTGCGATTTCAGGAGCCCTGGCGATTCGGGAAAAAGAGCATGACCTGTTCGGGGCCGGGTTTACCGGGTTTATCACAGCGATAGGAGGCGGAACATTGCGGGATATCCTGCTGAACAGTTATCCATTGGTTTGGATAGGAAATGTGCAGGTGCTTTACGCTATTCTTGCGGGAATTTTGGTTGCCTTTGTTTTCCCCAATTTCCTGAGCCGATTGAGAAAAACCTTCTTCCTATTTGATACGCTTGGGATCGGATTTTTTACAGTTTTGGGAGTTGAGAAAGCCCTTAGCTTGGGAGTGAGACCTGAGATTGCTGCTATCATGGGAATGTTTTCCGCGGTGATGGGAGGCGTGATTCGCGATACGCTTACGAATGAAATTCCAATTCTTTTCCGCAAGGAAATCTATGCATCGGCATGCCTTGCCGGAGCGATTTTATATGTGGTACTGAATCATTATGGATTGGCGCGGGATTACAATCTGCTGATTTCGATGTCCGTGGTGATCAGCATTCGATTGATCTCGATGAGGTATAAGTTGAGTTTGCCGAGATTGGGGTGATGGAAGGCTGAAGTTTGAAAGCTGAAGTCAGAAAGGAGGAAGGTTGAAATCAGAAGGCTGAAGTCAGAAGAGGAAAAGATTTAATACATAAGATTTAAGACATAAGATTTTTATACCCTCTAAGGCTAAAAAGTGGAAACTCCGTCTTTATTTCCTGTTCTTGAATTTGAAGTTTGCCAGAAGTGGAGACACTTCCGGCGGCGAGACATTAGTTTATTTAAACTGTAGTAAATCCAGAAGAACATTTGATTTGGGATTTCTTCGGTCTTCGGTCATCGGTCTTCCAGCCTGGTACCCAAAGCAAATTTGCCTACTTCTAGAAAAGCGTACCTACAGCATTTTCAATTCAACCACCAAATCGAGAAATTCAGCACGGTTGCAAAAGAAACCCAAAGCAGATAGGGAATCATCAAACCTGAAGCGAGTTTGGACGCTTTTCGGAATTGGATGATGCAAGTCAGTATCAGGGCCCACATAGGTATGATCACCACCAAACCGAGAATTGGAGATTCCATCCCAAAAAAAGCCGGAGACCAAAGTGCATTCAGAAATAACTGGGCAAAAAACAAGATCAATAATTGTTTCTTCTGAGGATGCTCGCCTTTCCAGATGAGATAGCATGCGATTCCCATCAACACATATAAAAGCGTCCACATCGGTCCAAAAATCCAGCTTGGAGGATTGAAAGATGGCTTATTGATCGTCTGATACCAGGATTGGACGGAAGTAATCGTGAAAAATGCTCCTAGTCCTCCAGCAATTTGCGGAAGAGCCAAGCTGATGATTAATTTGAGTGTATTGGACATTTATCAGACGGTTTCCAGCAAGGTGCGAAAAGCCAGCGCCTTTTCTTGATATCTGGCCTGAGTTTTTGCACGGAGAGCCGGAGCATGATTCCTTTCGTAGTCCATCATCTGCTCGATGGTGTCTGTGAAATACTGGGTAGCATAGTTGATGCTTCCGTCGTCTGAGTCATGAAGCAAACGAAGAAACTTGTAATCGTAGAAAATCCCTGTTTCCATGATTTCAGGAATATGGACTTCTTTCATCCATTGGACAAAATCCTGCTCGATATCCGCAGAGACGTTGATGGTGATGTTGTATAGAATCATTTCAGGGGTTTTTTAAATAGAATTTCCGTCTTTTGCTAACAATATTGAGAAACCAAAGTTAGAAATCACAAACCGAAAATCTGACTTTTAAAACCTGCGAGTACTTACGATTATGCATAAATACGTTCCAGCTAGCTCAGAAGGCAGGATTACCGGATTGACGATTGCTAAGATAATTGTGGTAGCCCTACATCTTGTTGGCATTATCGGGTTGAGTCTTCCGGAGTATCGTTGGCTTTTTCTCCTGCTCACGCCTTATCAGTTGCTGAGTTCCATGATTTTGATTCTGGTTTTTCACCGAGGCTGGAACGATGCTTTCCCTATTTTTGCTACTGCTGCCTTTTGGATTGGGTTTGGGTCTGAACTGATCGGAATTCACACCGGGTACCTTTATGGGGATTATGTGTACGGAGCTTCCTTGGGACCCAAACTTTGGGAAGTTCCGATTGTGATTGGGGTGAACTGGTTTATTCTGGTGTATCTGACCGGAACCGTTTTTCACAAAAGCATTCCAAACGACTATTATGCTGCGTTTTTGGGAGCTGTATCAATGACTGCTTTGGATTATATCATGGAACCCGTGGCGGTAGCCCTTGATTTCTGGTCGTGGCAGTTTGATATCATTCCTGCGGAAAACTATCTGGGATGGTTTGGAGTGGCATTTCTGATTCATTTGATTTATCGAAAAGCTAAGTTTGAAAAGGAGAATCCTTTGGCTGCATTTCTGTTAGTAGCCATGATATTATTCTTCGGAATTTTAAATTTCACGCTAGGGGTTTAACCCAATCTCTTTGTGTGAAAAAGAAAATGCCTCATCTTTATTTGGTAAAAAAGGATTAAAACAAAATATCACATTAAAAGTTGTACCCTTAATGATCAAAGCAGTAGGATTTATCGCACTCGGATTCGCCTTGATGGAAATGTTTGGTTGGGCGATTCACAAGTATTTGATGCATGGACCACTCTGGTCGATTCACAAGACTCATCATCAGCCTTCGAAGACTTTCTTTGAGTTGAATGACTTGTTTTCCCTGCTTTTTGGAAGCATTGCGATTGTATTGATCATTCTGGGAGTAGAGGAATTTGATTATCGATTTTGGATCGGAACAGGCATCAGTTTGTATGGAATGCTGTATTTCTTCCTTCACGACGTGTTGATCCATCGCAGGATGAAATGGTTTGACAGACCGAAAAATGGATTTTTGAAAGGCATTTTCAAAGCTCATCAGGCTCATCACCGAACCAATGAAAAAGAGGATGCGGTGTCTTTTGGCTTATTCGTAGTACCCAAGGAATATTTTAAACAAGAAGAAAAGTGAGCAGCTATTCGATTAAAGATCTGGAGCAACTCTCAGGAATCAAAGCGCATACGCTGAGAATCTGGGAGCAACGCTATAATTTGTTGAGTCCCAAAAGGACCGATACGAATATTCGATTCTATGACGACCAAGATCTCAAGCTGATTTTAAATGTCGCTTTGCTGAATGACAATGGGGTAAAGATTAGCAAAATAGCCTCGATGGATTCCGTCGAAATTCGTGAAGAGGTCATGAAGCTGACAGAGCGATCCCTCACTCATGACGATCAGATTCACGCGCTCACGATTTGTATGATTGAAATGGACGAAGATCGATTTGACAAAATTCTTTCGACCAATATTATAAAGCTGGGATTTGAGCAGACGATGATGAATATCATTTATCCATTTATGTCCAAGATCGGAGTGCTTTGGCAGACCGGAGCGATCAATCCAGCACAGGAGCACTTCATTTCTAATCTGGTAAGACAAAAATTGATTGTTGCCATTGATGGTCAAATAGCAAAAGGTGGGGGAAAGAAATTCTTGCTGTTTTTACCGGAAGGGGAATTGCATGAGACTTCTATTCTTTTTGCAAGCTATCTGATCAAAAACAAAGGTCACAAAGTGATTTACCTGGGTCAAAGCACGCCATATGAAGACTTGCTTTCTGTTTATAATCTTCATCAACCGGAGTATCTTTTGACAGTGATTACAACTTCGCCTTCGTCTGAGTATGTTCAGGATTACCTGAATTCATTATCCAAAAGATTTCCAAGCTCACAAATACTGGTTACAGGCTATCAGGTAATCGGTCAGGATATGGTTTTTCCTGCAAATGTTCGCCTTCTTAATTACATCCGTGACATCAAAGAGTTTCTTGAGGAACTTCAGCCGGTAGAGCAAGAGAAATAGTTTATGATTTCTTTCAATTGATTAAACAAAAGCATTTCCTTAGGAAATGCTTTTTTATTGCCTTTAGAGGCCATTTTTCTTTAATTAGGTTGGTTTTCACAGATTGATTGGAATCTTTGTTTAAAGAAATATAAAAAATATTAAACAAAATGTTTGCGTCTTGTTTAATCATTTGTATATTTGATTCAACAAAAACAAACAGCCATGACGACTCTGGAATTTAGCTACTCATTAAACAAACTCTCAAGCACGCTGAAGCCTTTTGCCTTGAAGTTGACAAGAGACATGGACGATGCAAATGACCTTTTGCAGGATACCATGGTCAAAGCATTTACCAACAAAGACAAGTTCACTGAGGGTACTAACCTGAAAGCATGGCTTTACACGATCATGAAAAATACTTTTATCACCAACTATCAGCGAATGGTGAGAAGAGGAACTTTTGTGGATACAACAGATAACCTTCACTTCCTAAATTCATCTGACGTTTTGATCGAAAACGGTGTTTTCGGGAACTTCACGATGGATGATATCACCGAAGCAATTGATAAGCTCGATGATGTGTACAAGACGCCATTCATGATGCATTTCAGAGGTTTTAAGTACCATGAGATTGCCGATAAGCTTCAAATTCCGATTGGAACTGTAAAAAATAGGATTCATATTGCTCGTAAACTTCTCAAGGAAGACTTGGTTGTTTACATGCATAAAAACTAATCCAATGAATCAAAAGAAAGTGGTGGTGATAGGTTCTGGTTTTGCGGGACTTTCAGCAGCCACACATTTAGCATCAAATGGTTGTTTAGTAACCCTAGTTGAGAAAAACGAATCCCCCGGTGGAAGAGCTAGAAAGTTCGAACATCAGGGGTTTGTTTTTGATATGGGTCCCAGTTGGTACTGGATGCCGGACGTATTCGATAATTATTTCGCGCATTTTGGAAAAAAGACCTCCGACTATTATGATTTAGTCCGCTTGGATCCTTCTTATGCCGTGGTCTACGGGGAAAATGATATCCTGAATATTCCGGCAAATCTGGATGAGTTCAAAGCCATGTTTGAGGAATTGGAGCCGGGAGCAGGTAAAAGACTTGAAGAGTTTTTAGCTCAGGCCAAATACAAGTACGAAGTGGGGATTCATGACCTGGTGACCAAACCAAGTCGTTCTATTTTTGAATTCACTTCTCCGGGATTGCTGGTGGACATGATCCGGATGGACATATTCCAATCCATGTCCAAGCATGTGAGAAAGTACTTTTCTCACGAAAAAATCATCCGATTGATGGAGTTTCCGGTTCTCTTTCTCGGAGAGACGGCTGATAACATTCCCGCACTTTACAGTTTGATGAACTATGCCGATATCGCATTGGGAACTTGGTATCCGATGGGGGGAATGCATGAAATCATCAAAGGAATGGTCAGTTTGGCTGTGGAAAAGGGAGTAAAATTCCGCCTTGATGCAGAAGTTGAGGAAATCGAAATCGAGAACGGCATCGCCAATAGAGTCAGGTTAAAATCAGGTGAGAAAATCGAAGCCGACGTGGTGGTGGCGGGAGCAGACTATCACCATGTGGACAAACATCTGATTAATCCCAAATACAGCAATTACACTGAGGAATACTGGGACAAAAGAGTCATGGCGCCTTCAAGTTTGCTTTTTTACATGGGAGTAAATAAGCGGCTGAATAACCTGAAGCATCATAATTTATTCTTTGACGAGCCACTCGGACCGCATGCAGATGCGATCTACAAAAATCCAAGATGGCCGGAGAAGCCACTTTTCTACGCTTCAGTTCCTTCTATCACTGATCCAAGTGTCGCTCCGGAAGGAATGGAAAACTTGTTTTTGTTGATTCCCTTGGCTCCGGATCTGGAAGATTCTGACGAAACGAGAGAAAAATATTACGGGATCATCATGGATCGTTTGGAGAAAATCAGCGGTCAGGAAATCCGGTCTCATGTGATCTACAAGCGTTCCTATGCGCATTCAGACTTCAAAGCTGACTACCACGCATTCAAAGGAAACGCGTATGGCTTGGCAAATACACTTCTTCAAACAGCGATTTTGAAACCTTCGTTGAAAAACAAAAAGGTGAAAAATTTGTATTACACTGGTCAGCTTACCGTGCCGGGACCGGGTGTTCCGCCGTCATTGATCTCCGGGCACGTAGTGGCCAAGGAAGTGATGAAAGAAAACCAATCGTAAATAAAAAGGGTATATTCAAGGATATGAATGCAGTTGAACTTTTTGATCAAACCACATTGGAATGTAGTAGACTGATCACTCAGCGCTACAGTACCAGCTTTACCCTGGGGATCAAAACTCTTGACAAAAAGTTTCATTTGCCAATCTATGCGGTGTATGGATTTGTCAGATATGCAGATGAAATCGTAGATACATTTCACGATCAGGACAAAAAAAGCTTACTGGATAGATTTAGGAAAGATGCTTACGAAGCTATTGAAAATAGGATTTCTCTCAATCCAGTTTTGCATGCTTTTCAACTTATAGTAAACAAATACCAGATTGATAAGGGATTGATCGAGGCATTTCTTCATAGTATGGAGATGGATCTTGATTTCAAAACTTATAATGACAGCAGATACCACGAATACATTTATGGCTCGGCAGAAGTGGTGGGTTTGATGTGTCTCAAGGTATTTTGCGAAGGAAATGATGAAATGTACCAACGACTCCGAGAGCCTGCTTGCAAACTTGGAGCTGCTTTTCAGAAGGTGAATTTCCTTAGAGATATTAAAAGCGACTACGAAGAAAGAGGAAGGGTTTATTTTCCCGGGGTTGATTTCAATAGCTTTGACACAGGAGTCAAAAAACTCATAGAGGACGATATTCAAAAGGACTTTAATGATTCACTGATTGGAATCGAAAAGCTTCCCGATGGAGCTAAACTTGGTGTGAAAGTCGCCTATCTCTACTACCAGAAGTTATTCGATAAAATCAAGGGTTTGTCTCCGGAGATAATTACGCAGGAGAGAATCAGAATTCCCAATTCAAAAAAAATTACCCTATTGCTGGGGACGTATTTCGGAAATAAATTAGGTATCTCCTGACCATGGAAAAGTTCCTATATCTGGCCGTAAACCTGTTTGCCATTTCTTATCCGCTGGCTCAGTCCTTCGAGTCTAGGGTTCGCTTTGCGAGTAAATGGAATGCACTTTTCCCTGCGATCCTGATCACCGGGACATTCTTTATTATCTGGGATATCTGGTTTACTTCTATTGGAGTTTGGGAATTCAATTCGCGCTACTTGTTAGGTGTATTCTTCTTGGATCTTCCTTTGGAAGAATGGTTGTTCTTCATTACTGTTCCATTTGCCTGTATTTTCATTTACGAAGTGTTGATTTACTTTTTCCCAAAAGATGTATTTCAGCCATTTGGAAAGCCTTTTATCTTTGTAATGATCCCGTTTCTGATTGGATTGGGGTTGATGCACATGGACAAATGGTACACCTCTGTAAACTGTTTCGTAGGAGCAGCGGCCTTGCTCATTCACTTCCTGGTTTTCAATGATCGATACTTGGGAAGATTCTTGTTTACCTATCTTGTTCATCTTGTCCCTTTCATTCTCTGCAATGGAGTCCTTACCGGCGGATTGACAGATGAACCGGTGGTGATTTATAACAATGCCGAAAACATGGGGATCAGAATCTGGACTGTTCCCATAGAAGATACCATCTACTCCATGACTCTTTTGCTAATAAATGTTTCATTATTCGAAAGCTTCAGAACCCAAAAAACATTTCAAACAAGTAGAAGTTAATAGCCTATGAAAAATCTCCAGGTCCATATTGATGATCATTCAGGCTTTTGCTTCGGGGTGGTGTATGCCATTGAAATGGCAGAAGAAATCCTGGACGAGCAAGGATATCTCTATTGCTTGGGAGACATCGTTCACAACGATGAGGAAGTAAGCAGGCTGACCAGAAAAGGACTGAAGATCATCGATCATACTCAGCTCAATGAGCTCAAAGACGAGAAAGTCCTGATCAGAGCGCATGGCGAGCCGCCTTCGACCTACGAACTTTCGATCAAAAATAACCTGACATTGATCGATGCAAGTTGCCCGGTGGTGCTGAAGCTTCAGAACCGAATAAAAAACTCATTTGACAAGCAAGAGACGATCTATATTTACGGAAAGCATGGTCATGCCGAAGTGATCGGATTGCTAGGCCAGACTAACAATAAGGCGATTGTATTTCAGGATATTTCTGAATTGGATCTTCCAAGCCTCCCAAAAAGCATCACGCTGTATAGTCAGACAACTAAAAGCACCGATAAATTCTACGAGATCAACGAGATCCTCCGTCAAAATGGAATATCTGTCAATACGAATGACACGATTTGCCGACAGGTCTCAAACAGAGATAAAGAACTGAGAGATTTTGCGGAGAAATTTGATAAAATCATTTTCGTAAGCGGAACAAAATCATCCAACGGAAAAGTTCTTTACAACGTATGTAAGGAAAAGAATGCCAATACCCACTTCGTCTCTAATGCAGACCAAATCGAATCTGATTGGTTTGAACAAAGTGATACAGTCGGGATTTGCGGAGCTACCTCTACGCCGATGTGGCTAATGGAGCAGGTCAAGGAAAGAATCCTTACCTTCTAAAAAATCCTTCCTCTTGCCAACATGAATCCGGCAAAATCAATTTCTTCTATGAGTAAAGTCGATCCGAAAGGAATTTTGATTGCTTTTGCAATTATGATCCTTTGGGTGGGCTCACTCGCTTTTTTACTTGGTTATTCTATTTCCTGGACCGATCCGCTGGTTTATCTTGGGATTCTGGTTCAGATGTATTTTTATACTGGCTTATTCATTACTGCACACGATGCGATGCATGGACTGGTCTCTTCCAATAAGAAATTGAATCATGCGATTGGGGTAATTGCTGCCTTGCTTTTTTCTTATAATTTCTATTGGAAGCTGTTTCCAAAACATCACGAGCATCATCGGTTTGTAGCCACCGATAAGGATCCGGATTACCATTCCTCAGACAATTTCTTTGTTTGGTATTTCAGTTTCATCCGTCAGTATGTGACGATCTGGCAAATCCTGCTGATGGCTGTTACCTTCAACATCCTCAAGCTATTCCTGCCAACTGAAAACCTGATTGTTTTCTGGATGCTCCCCGCGATTCTTTCCACTTTGCAGTTGTTTTATTTTGGAACTTACCTTCCACATATGGGAGAAAGTGACAATGCACATCATTCAGGGTCACAATCTAAAAATCATTTTTGGGCGTTAATCAGCTGTTACTTTTTCGGATATCACTACGAGCATCACGATTCTCCGGGCACACCTTGGTGGAGGCTTTGGAGGGTAAAAGAGAAACAAACGGAAGGAATTTGATGATTTTTGTCAAATTCGTGTAATCTGAAAAACTTTTTAGAGACTTTTTGATTTTGAAGAGTACCAACTACAACTTATGAGGTTTGCAATAATTCTCTTTTCGTTTGCGCTGAGCATTTCCCAAGTTTTTTCACAAGGAATCATCAGAGGTAAAATCTCAAATCCTGTAAACAACGAGCCTGTTCCTTTTGCAAATGTCCTGATCCTGAACACTGATTTTGGAGCTGTTTCGGATGAAAATGGACTTTACGAAATCAAGGATATTCCACCGGGACTTTACAATGTCAGAGCGAGTTTCGTTGGTTATAAGGTTCAGACGATTTTCGAAGTTCAGGTCACTTTGGCTAGACCCGTGCAGTTGGATTTCCAACTGGAAGAAGAAGCTTCTGAGCTGAATGAAGTGGTGGTGAGTTCCGAGTTTTCACGTTCTGAAGAAACTCCGGTTTCTGTCCGAAAGCTAAATACCAACGAGATTGAGCGCTATCCGGGTGGAAACAGAGATATCTCGAGAGTGATTCAGGCACTACCCGGAGTGGCGAGTACGCCAAGTTTCAGGAATGATATTTTGATTCGTGGAGGTGCGCCAAACGAGAATAAATTCTTTGTGGATGAGATCGAAGTGCCGGTAATCAACCACTTTTCTACCCAAGGCTCCTCCGGAGGACCTGCGGGAATTCTAAATGTAAACCTGATCAAAAGTGTGGATCTGATTGCAGGCGGATTTCCGGCAAACCGAATGGACGCGTTGAGTTCCTTTTTTGAATTTCAGCTTAAAGAAGGAAGAAGAGACAAAATGTTTACCCAGCTGACGGTAGGAGCTTCGGAATTGACGCTTTCAAATGAAGGTCCGATCGGGGAAAAAACCACCTATTTGGTTTCGGCCAGAAGATCCTATTTACAGGGACTTTTCAGGCTGATTGGCTTGCCATTTCTTCCAACTTTCAATGACTTCCAGGTAAAGACTACGACTAAGATCAATGCCAAAACAGAACTGACATTTATCGGGGTGGGAGCGATTGACAACTTTGCTCTCAATTTTGATGTGCCCGAGGATGAAACCGAAGAGGAAAAAGAAATCCGACTTTACACTTTGGAGGTTTTGCCTATTCAAAGCCAGTGGAATTACGCCACAGGACTTAAGCTGAAACGATTCCGGGAAAATGGGTTTTGGACTTTTGTCCTCAGTCGAAACATGCTGAATAATCAGGCTTATAAATATGCCGGCAACGATGAAAGCTCTGAGGCAAACTTGCTTTTTGATTATGTCTCTCAGGAATCTGAGAATAAATTTCGGGCAGAAAACAGCATTTTTGGGAAAGGATACACGCTCAAATATGGCGTCAATTACGAGTATTCCAGGTATTTTATTGATAATTATGACCGATCAACTCTTGCAGGTTCGGGTGAGGTGATCGACGTTGAGTCTAAAACGAACTTCAATATTTACGGAGCTTTCGTTTCCGGGAGCAAGACTTTTGATAATGAAAGGTTGATTCTTACTGGCGGACTTCGAATGGATGGTGCTGATTTTGGGAAAGATGCTTCCAATCCTTTGAATCAAATCAGTCCTAGATTCTCGGCTTCTTACCGATTGAAGCCCAATCTTTTCGCCACTGCCAATGCCGGGATTTACTATCAAAAACCGCCCTATACCGCATTAGGTTATCGGGATGAAGCAGGCATTTTGATTAATCAAGAGAATAATATTCAATTTATTCGGAATGCTCAGTTGATTGGAGGTTTGGAGTTTGTGGCGCCTGAGAAGAATAGAAGATTTACCATGGAGGCTTTTTACAAAAAGTATAGCAACTACCCTTCTTCTATTCGGAATGGAATTGCTCTCGCAAATCTAGGGGCAGATTTTGGCGTAATCGGTAACGAGCCGGTGGAATCAAATGCAGACGGAAGAGCCTATGGGTTGGAATTTCTGGCCCAACAAAGGCTGTTTAAAAATTTCTACGGTATTGCGGCTTTGACCTTGGTCAGAAGTGAATTTACCAATCCCAACACAGAGGGCTTTGTGCCGTCTTCCTGGGACAATCGATTTATCGTAAGTCTGACAGCCGGAAAGAGATTTGAGAAGAACTGGGAAATTGGAGCAAGATGGAGGTTTCTCGGTGGTACTCCTTATACTCCTTATGATGTGGCGGAATCTTCTTTAATCAGCAACTGGGATTTGAGAAATCAACCGATTCTGGATTATTCTCAAATCAACGCGATCAGACTTCCGGCATTTCATCAGCTGGATTTGAGACTGGATAAAAAATACTATTTCGATAAATGGAACCTAAACTGGTACGTTGACATCCAAAATGCCTATAATTTCAAGGCAGAGCAACCTCCTCAGTTGATCCCGGTAAGAGATGCTGAAGGCAATATTCAGGTGAATCCAAACGATCCAAGCCGCTACGTTTTGAAATTCATTGAGAATCCGGCTGGGACAATTTTACCAACAGTGGGTTTGATCGTTGAGTTTTAATCAACTTTTCCTAACTGATTTAAAAGTTTTACGATCCGATCTGATTTCACATCCGGTGAATTTGTGCTGTAGATGAATTCTATCCAATGCTTTTGGTCCGTATCGCTGAGGTTTTGGAAAAGTTGAAGCTTTCCCGGATCATCCTTCAGGCATTCTATCAATTCCTCAGGAACTTGGCTTGGCACTTCATCCCGCATTAATTTTAGTCGTACAGTATCTCCCTGTTCTTTTCCGATGGCTGTTCGGATAGGTTTCGCAATTGGAAGAAATAAGAAACCATTGCCCATGGGCATGAGGTGTTTTCCTTCAAATTCGAAATCATCGACAAAACCACATACCCGAATCATTCCAAAGGCTTTTCTGACAGGCAAAATCTCTACGGGAACTCTCACAAATGTCCATCCACCCTTGCCGGGATATTTTTCCAAAACGAATTCTCCTTCAGCTATTAGCTCCATTGCAAAAAAAAAAGCAGAGCTAATTTAATAGCTCTGCTTCAAGAAGTATGATATTAATTGAGTCTCCAGCGGACGTTTAGGCCAAAGCCTCCAAAATCCACTTTGGTGGTTTCGACCAAGATAAAGTAGGGTCTCCAGTCTAGTCCTACTATGATTGGAACATCTGCAAATGCGTATTCGGCACCGATTTCACCGGCCACACCAAACTTGAAAGGATCCCCGAGAAATAAGGATGGACCAAAACCGAGGTAGTAATTTACCTCTTCGATGTCAGGAATTGGGCGATAGATTGGGTTCCAAAGCAAATCAATTCCAACTCCCCCACCTCCAAAACTAAGATCACCATGGACTCTGCTAAACTCACCCAAGGCAAATACCCCGTCCAATGCGACATTGTTTCCATTCACATTTCCAAATCGAAGACCGATTTCTTGAGCTTGAGTTTCAAGACTTGCGAAAATAGCAAGGGCAAAAACAAGAGCAAATACTTTTAAAAACTTCATAATAGATGGATAAAATTAAGGTTTAGCTCGTCTATTCCCCATTCATCTGGATTTGGAGGGGGAAAGAATATTGTCACTATTCCAGCTAAAATTGCGCCAATTATAGTTCAAGATCCGAAAATCAAGCTTATTGGTTCCTCAAAAATGCAAGAGCGATTTGTGCCCGGAAAAGAGTATCAGTTAGAAATCTTGATTCTTTCGTTTCACTATCCATAAGAACAAGATGATACTGCTTCGAAACTGTAACCTGATAATGGGCAAATGCGAGCCGCTAACCATCCGGACTCCAGATTGCTTTTGGCGATTTGTTAGATTTAATTAAAAACTTCCAAATCAGGTTTTCCAGAGAAGAACAAATCTAAAAATGCTTATTTCAGCTTGCTGAGGATTTTGGAAATGAGCCTTTTGTTTTTTTGAACCCAGGGAAGCAGTTTTTGAAAAGCCATAAACTGCAAAGGCTTCAGTACCCAATATCGGGGTTCCACCAAACTGATGACTTCTCCTCCAAAGCCTTCCTTAAAACGAACAACTCCCTCACTTCCTCCCATTGAAATGTCATAGAATTCATATCCTTTCTGGATTCCGATTTGGATTACCTGATCCTGAAGAAAATGCCCAACCATGAGATCTTTTTTTTCGCGAAGCGTACCACCCATGATGTAATGCAGCTTTTTGCCAACTTCAAAAATGATCAGAGCACCTTTGAGCTCTCCTCCATTTTTGCAGCAGGGAATAAAGCAAAGCTCTTTTGTCACCATGGCGATGAGTGTAGGTCCGAATTCCTGCCAGCTTCGAACAGCGTATCCCTGATTTTCTGCATTGATTAGAATCAGATCATAAGCAGCTTTTATTTCAGTTTCAGATTTTGCAAAAAACAGCTCATTTCCTATTCTCCCGGATTTATTGACATCTCGCCGGGTGGCAGATTTATAATTGCTTCGCACTTTGTCATAAGCTTCGGGCTGTCCTGCAAAAAGATTTACAGCTCTGAATGCCGATATCCCTATCACAAATTTAAACAGCAAGCCTTTCTTCAAATGACCAAGAGTTTGATCTGACAGCCTCGAAGAAAGTAAATGTGCAGAATGGAGGTTTTCCTCAGTGGATTCAGCCGGAAATGAAACTTGTGCAAGAAAAACGCCTTTTGATCTGGCAAATTTTACAAAGGATTCGATTAATGGAATCGCCAAATTTTCCATCCCGGAAGTTAAGATAGGGCTGTACGGAGCGACCAACACCCTGAATGGGCCCGCACTTGCCAAAACCGCGCCTATTCCACCCAGGATATTACCTTGGGAATCACTCGCGATCAGGAGAAATGGAGAAAATCCATAAGCACGATAGCTCTCTAGCCATTCTTTGGTTTGAAGATAAATTCCTCTGGGATTATCAATTAAAAATCTGTTCCAGCTTTCCCAATCCTGAGAGTGAGTCGTCCATTTGTAGGAAACTTCTTTCAAAGAGTAATTATTTGAATGTTCAAAAGTGAAGTGGCGGAATCGAAAGACCAGCGATAAATCAGCCTAATCTTGAATCTTACTTTTTAAAGATAAAGTAAACGGCCAAAATTAGAAAAATTGCCCCGATCAGATGATTCAATTTAAGGGTTTCATTTTTGAAAGCAATCAAAGTGAAAATCATGAAAACAACCAAAGTGATCACTTCCTGGATGACTTTCAATTCGACGAGAGAAAACGGACCCCCATTTCCAGAAAAGCCGATTTTATTAGCCGGAACCTGAAACATGTATTCGAAAAGTGCGATTCCCCAGCTGAACAGGATCACGGAAACAAGCCCCAGCTTGCTAAACCATTTCCACTCGGCAAACTTCAAATGACCGTACCAAGCCAGGGTCATGAAACTGTTGGAGAGGACAAGTAAACCGATGGTGAGGAGTGCTTTCATGTAGTCTAAGAAATTGATTCAGGGTAAATTTCATGAAAATCCGGAGGTTAAGATGGATATGAAATAAAAAAACCAAGAAGAATGAGGCTATTCCTCATTCTTCTTGGTTGATAAGTAGGTCTTTTGAACCAGAAATGATTTAATCTTTGCTAAAATCTAAATCCCAGGTTGACAAAAGCCTGCCCGGGCGTGGATTTGATATCGTTTTTGAGCAAGTCCGAAAATCCCAAATTGTAACCTAATTCGATGTCAAGGAAAGCGATATCAATTCCAATTCCTCCTTGCCCGTAAAGAATGAAGGTATTTAAATCATCCTTCTCAATATCAAGTCCTGCGTCATCAGTCACGCTTAACACAAAAGATGGAGTTACACCCACGAATGTTCTTACTGTAAAAATTCGACTTGTAAAAAACAGTAAATCAAGACCTCCGGTCAAAGGAATATCGAAGCTTTTTACAGAAATGGAAGTAGAGTCTGCCGTGCTATTGACTTCTTTCAGTCCATAAATCGCGTTGTTAAATTTTGCGCCTGCACCCCAATATAAAAACTTCCCTCTTCTATAATTTACTCCTAATTGGTATCCCAATTGGGCATCAGAGGCATATGGAGTTGAAGCAACATCCAGCTGATTCAAATTTGCTCCAACATATAGTATCCAAGAATCTTTCTTCTTTTTATCGTTTTTGTTCTTTTCTGGTTCAGAATCAGTTTCCACAAGTTGTGTGGTATCAGCAGCAGCAATTTTTGTTGTGTCTTGTGCCAAAGCAGGGCTGAGAAGTGAAGTGAAAAAGAAAAGGCCGAAAATGGCAAGATTTTTATATAAGATCTTTTTCATGATAATTCCAATTAAGAGTTGTCTTTAAAAGTGTACTTAAGTAAAATTTGATCTTTTATTTCGATTCATTGCAAATGAATGCCATGATAAAAATCATATTTAATCATGAATTTTGGATTTTTAAAAATTGCAAATGGGCGAGTTATTCACCCGAAAAACCAGTAAGTCTTATCCGGTTTAGATGAATAATTCCCGGCTATTTTGATTTCTCACAACCAACCCTTCAAAAAATAATCTGGTACATCACCTGTACTACTTGGATTTTGAATTTCTTCAGATCTAAGCCTTTCACGGCATATTTGGAGACGATGATTTTTTTGAATCCCAGCTTTTCGGCCTCCGCGATTCGGTTTTACCCAGTTACGAGTGAGGGGGTTAAAGGCCTGTAGTTTTTCTTATGTGCTTGATCAAATTCCCTCTTTTTCTCCAAACAATGAAAAAGCGGAACTCTGACGGGTGAATGCCTATTTTTTTTAAAATCCAGTCCAGGGGATATCCAGTTAATCTTTTGATCAACAGCTTTGGCTCAAAGAATAATTCTTGCTGTAATTTTTTATGAGCGAAAATCGCGGCCATTTCATACGTTTTTTCTTTAAAAAGACTGTCATTCAGCTTATTATAAAAAAATTCATGTTCATAACTCGATTTCTTCTTGTAGGAGTCTTTTCGTTCTCCACTTAAAATCATCAAAACACCTACTCGTGAAGGGAAATAAAACTTGGATCCTAATTTCGATGCTCTGAAAATCCATTCCTGGGAGGGGGTGAAATAAAGGTCCTTCTCCATTTTCCAGTGTCCAACTTTTTCTACAATGTTTTGCCTGAAAAACCAGGAAGAAGCAACACTAAAAACATTGGTTGAAAATTTACCATCGGGATGTACTCCTTCCAGTTGAACATTGAATTTTTCCTCCAAGAGATCTTCCTTTTTGGTGGGTAGAATTTTTAACGTGGGTGTTATGATGATTTCTGCATCAGTGATTTCTAAATCTGAAACGCAATCAGAAAGGTGAAAAGGAAAATACATGTCATCCTGATTTAGAAAGGCAATGTATTTTCCTCGTGCCAAGGTTAATCCTACATTATTGGGTTTGGCCTGTTGTCCGCTGTTGTTTTCCAGATTGATAAACCTGATTCGATCATCCTGGTAAGAAGCTACGCAATCTGCAGTATCATCGGTACAACAATCTCCAATTATTATCATTTCCCAGTGAGAATAATCTGAATCCACCACGCTTTGAATAGCAAATTTCAACAGATGGCTGCTGTTGTACGTGGCGGTGATGATTGATACCAGTGGTTTTTCCAATTGAATAACTTTAATCTAAACCTTCTAATCTATCGGCAACTTTTACGGCTAAATAAGGGATCAATGTATATTTTCCCGTATTTACGGAATGGTAATTATCGAAGGTTCTGATTCCAACTTCATGTCGGGTGTGGAGCTTACTTTCATACTTGTCCACATCGGTATTGCCTAGGGCAAAGATGACTCCCCCCAAAGGAGCTACCTCCTCAGGACTGAATTTCAAGTTACTCAAAGCAGGAATTCGATTTGATAGTTCCTTGAAGCTCCTCAAAAAAACTTCATATCGTTCAGAATCAGAATACATCTTATCCCACTCAGGCGGCCTATGATCTTCTGACCATCCTGTTCTTCCTATCGGATACCAAGACATAAATGCACCCTTCCCCTTGAAATTAACGGTGTCTCCAAATGGACCCTGAACCATCGTGCAAGATGGTAATTCTTCTGATTTCAATGGAATGAGGATTTTGTTTCCAAATTTATACCGATGAGACCAGGAATAGAGAGGTTCAATTCCCATGGTTCTGTCAATTTCAAGAAGTCCGTTCCATGTTGAATTAACCACGTCCGTATACTCTTCTTCCATTTTTATTCCATCCTGGGTACTGCTGACTTTAAGTTTTCTGCCATTTTTTGAGACTGAATTGACTCTTGTATTCACCATCAAATTGATGGATGGATTTGAAAATAATGCATCTGACAATTTTTTGGAGATGGTTCTGGGTTCGACGGAATATTCGTTCGTCGAGAAAACGTCTTCGATATACTCTGGATTTACAATTCCATCGATCTTGTTTCGTGGGAGCAAGGAGGTTTCGATTTTATCGAACAGGTCTAAATAACTCTTCTTGTAAAAAGTTTTGGCTTCGTTATAGAAGTCTATACACTTTTTGTAGTGTGGTGCGAGTTCCTCAGCATCCATCAAAGATCCCTTATGGATGCAATATTTGAAAGGTGTAGAGATCACTTCTTCCGGATCAATAACCACCCATCTTTTCAAGTTTGAAATGAAATGCAATGCCCCGATAATCATTTCTCTGGAAGTATGAAAACCCTTATCCATTGCATAGATGAAACCTAGGTGAATCTTTCCTTCATTCACAAAGCTGGCTTTTTTAATTGGCTCTGAGTGCTCCTCGTAGAGGTCTACTTGATATCCTCGCTGCGAAAGCTCCAACGCAAGGCATGATCCTAAACCACCTGCTCCTAAAATTGCAATCCTTTTATTGCTAATAGTCATTTATTATAGTGTTTCTCTCGAGAAACCTAAAGAGTTAAAATTAAAACTAACATGAGGCAAATCCCAAATAAAAGTTCCTGCCTATTTTTCAAACAAAATCCCATTGGAAAGAATCAATTCAAAACATCTTTTTGACTAAAACAAATGGTAGCTTCCCTTCAAAAAATAATCTGATACATCTCCTCGAGCTTGCTGACTTGAACGACCTGGATTTTGAATTTCTTCAGATCTAAGCCTTTCACGGCATATTTGGAGACGATGATTTTTTTGAATCCCAGCTTTTCGGCCTCCGCGATTCGGTTTTCGATTCTGGAAACAGCCCGAATTTCTCCGCCCAGACCAACCTCACCCGCAAAGCAAATCTGCTCTGAAACGGGAGTGTCTTCATAACTGGAAATCAGCGAAGCACAAACCGCCAGATCCAGTCCCGGATCATCTACCCGAAGTCCGCCCGCCACATTCAGGAATACATCCTGCTGGCCAAGCTTCATTCCTCCACGCTTTTCCAATACTGCCAACAGCATATTCAATCGCTTTGCGTCGTGACCTGTGCTGCTGCGCTGCGGTGTTCCGTAAGTTGCCGGGCTCACAAGTGATTGTATCTCGATAAGAAGAGGTCTGTTTCCTTCCATCATGGCTCCGATCGCGACTCCGTTCAGAACTTCTTCTCGTTGCGTGAGCAAAATCTCAGAAGGATTTGCAACTGGGCGAAGGCCCTCAGCTCGCATCTCGTAGATCCCAAGTTCGTGGGTAGAACCGAAACGGTTTTTGGAAGTTCGCAGGATTCGGTAAGTCAGATGTCGGTCACCCTCAAACTGCAAAACGGTATCCACCATATGCTCTAGGACTTTCGGGCCTGCGATCGAACCGTCCTTGGTAATATGGCCAATCAGGAAAACGGGCACGCCCGTTTCCTTGGCAAATTTCATGAGTTCTGCAGTACATTCTCTGACCTGAGAAACCGATCCGGCAGCCGATTCCACATATTGGCTGTTCAGCGTCTGAATCGAGTCGATGATCAAAAAATCAGGTTTCAGAATTTCTATCTGCTGAAAAATCTGCTGAGTGTTGGTTTCAGAAAGCACATAGCAATCCTCATTTTTGGCTGACATTCGATCCGCTCGCATTTTGATCTGAGCTTCACTTTCCTCACCCGAGATGTAGAGAACTTTCTTTCCTCTCAGCGTCAAAGCAATCTGAAGCATCAAAGTTGACTTACCGATTCCGGGTTCACCGCCGATCAGAACCAGCGATCCCGGTACGATTCCTCCGCCCAAAACACGGTCGAGTTCTGCGTCTTTGGTTTCCCATCGGGGTTGAAGATCGTAGTTAACGTCCTGGATTTTCTGTGGTGTATTGGCTTTTTTGGTGCCATTGGAACTTGGCTTCCAGCTTCCTTTGCCCGTTTCTTCCTTTTGGACTATCTCTTCCACATAGGTATTCCATTCTCCGCAGGAAGAACATTTGCCCAGCCATTTCGGGCTTTGCGCTCCGCAGTTTTGACAGAAAAAGGTGGTTTTTACTTTAGCCATTCTTGAAATACGAGGGACGAATTACGAAATACGAGGGATGAGGAATTGGGAACCGCTTCCCCCATTCCTCATTTTAAATTTTACATTTTTAATTCTTAATGAGCTTCCAGCCAATCGTTACCGACCCCGACTTCGACTTCGAGCGGCACGGCCAATTTGATGGCGTTGGTCATGAGTCCGGGAATGGTTGCTTTCAGGATTTCCACTTCATCCTTGTGCGCATCAAAGACCAATTCATCATGTACCTGGAGGATCATTTTGGATTTGAGGTTTTCCTTTTTCATCCAATCGTGCACATGTATCATGGCAACTTTGATCAGATCGGCGGCCGAACCCTGAAGCGGTGCGTTGATAGCATTTCGCTCCGCGAAACCTCTCATGGTCATATTTTTACTGTTGATATCACGCAGGTAGCGGCGACGGCCAAGGATAGTCTCGACAAATTCATTTTTGCGCGCTTTCTCGATAGCTCCGTCCATGTATTGTTTCACGGCTGGAAATTCCTGGAAATAGGCATCGATGATTTCTTTTGCTTCTGTCCGTGGGATACCGAGTCGCTGCGAAAGCCCGAAAGCCGAAATCCCGTAAATAATCCCAAAATTGGCCGTTTTAGCTTTTCTTCTCATATCCGTCGTCACTTCCTCCAAAGGAAGCTTGAAGATTTTTGCTGCTGTGGTAGCATGGATATCACGACCATTTTTGAAAGCCTCGAGCATGGATTCATCGCCGGAGAAAGCAGCCATGATTCGAAGTTCGATCTGAGAATAATCCGCGGAGAGCAACACATGATTTTCGTCTCTCGGCACAAATGCCTTTCGGATTTCCCTTCCCCGAGCGGTTCGGATCGGGATATTTTGAAGGTTTGGATTGACCGAGGATAGCCGTCCCGTTGCTGCGACAAACTGATTGTAAGTGGTGTGAATCCTTCCGGTTTTCGGATTGATCATAGTCGGAAGCGCATCGACATAGGTTGATTTCAGTTTCACCATTTGTCGGTAATCCAGAATTGCCTCTGCAATTGGATGCTCGATTGCAAGTTTGCTGAGGATTTCTTCGCCGGTTGCATACTGTCCGGTTTTTGTCTTTTTGGCTTTGGGATCAAGTTTCAGCTTTTCGAAAAGAACATCTCCCAATTGCTTCGGCGAACCCAGATTGAATCTAACTCCGGCTAGTTCGTACACATGTTTTTCGATCTCCAGACTTTCGGTTTGCAAAAGAGTGGAAAGCTCCGCCAAACTCGAAGTATCAATCCTCACTCCCTCAAATTCCATTTCTGCAAGTACGTTGATCAGCGGATTTTCTACTTCATTGAAAAGCTTTTCCAGATGATTTTCTTTCAAAATCGGATCAAACTTGGCTTTCAATTGAAGCGTGATATCGGCATCTTCGGAGGCGTAGGCGGTCACTTCATCTTCTTCCACATCCCGCATATTTCCCTGATTTTTACCTTTTTTTCCGATCAGTTCCGTGATGGAAACCGGTTTATAATTCAGGTATTGCTGAGCCAGCCAATCCATCGAATGCTTGCCTTCCGGCTCGATGAGGTAGTGAGCGAGCATAGTATCGTAGAGGGTTCCTGTGACATTGATCCCGTAGTTCTTCAACACCAGGATATCGTACTTGATGTTTTGGCCGATTTTGACAATGTCCGGATTTTCGAATAGCGGTCGGAGAATCTCCAGGATTTCCTGAGTTTCTTTTCTGTCTTCAGGACAAGGAATGTAGTAAGCTTCGCCGGTGATGTAGGCAAAAGAAATACCCACCAAATCAGCTTGCATCGCATCGAGGGAAGTTGTTTCGGTATCGAAGCAGATTTCTTTTTGAAGCAAAAGATAGCTCAGAAGTTCCTTGACAGCGTCTTCACCTTTGATCTTGTGATAATTGTGAATATTCGAGAGGATCGTTTCATAAACCGGCTCCGGTCCTACTGTCACGGTTTCTTCCTCAAACTCTGATTCCGCAACCTGAGCTGATGGAGCCGCGGGCGCACCAAACAAACCAAGTTGTTCGGGTTTTTGAATCGTTGCTTTTTTGCTGGGTTCTTTGAAAATCCTGCTTGCCAAAGTTCGGAATTCAAGTTCGGAGAAAAGTGCACGAAGCTTTTGCTCATCTATTCCGTCGATAATCAGCTCGTCATGGACAAACCCAATTGGAACGTCTGTTTTGATGGTTGCTAGTTCTTTTGAAAGAAGACCCTGCTGCGCAAAGTTTTCCACATTTTCCTTCTGCTTTCCTTTTAGCTTATCGGTGTTTTGAAGAAGGCCTTCTACTGTCCCAAATTCCTTCAAAAGTTTGGTAGCAGTTTTTTCGCCGATTCCGGGAATACCTGGGATATTATCTACAGCATCACCCATCAGACCGAGTATGTCCCTCACCTGATCCACATGTTCGATGTCCCAACGCGCGCAAACTTGCTTTGGCCCCATCACTTCCACGCCATTGCCCATGAAGGCTGGCTTGTATAAGAAAATATGGTCATCGACGATCTGCCCGAAATCTTTGTCCGGAGTCATCATGTACACAGTGAAATCTTCTTTTTCAGCTTTTTTGGCCAAAGTACCGATGATATCATCCGCCTCGAATCCATCCATTTCCAAAATCGGGATGTTAAAAGCCTTCACAATTTCCTTTACCCAAGGGATAGAAACAGTTATATCTTCGGGTTGGGATAGTCTGTTTGCCTTGTAGGGTTCATATTGGATATGTCGAAATGTTGGGGCGGAAGTATCAAAAGCAACCCCAATGTGGGTAGGTTTTTCCTTCTCCAGTACTTCAAGCAATGTGTTGGTAAACCCCAACATGACCCCGGTGTTGAGTCCTTTTGAGTTGATTCGCGGGTTCTTGCTGAAAGCAAAATGAGCCCTGTAAATCAGGGCCATGGCATCTAGTAAAAAAAGCTTATACGCTTGTTTTTGGGACATTTGGGGAAATTCTTTACGAGTTCAAGAGTAATAAAACAGGACTTCTAAGTTACAATTTTTCCGGTAGGAGTTGGAAAAGATTCAAATCCAGGTCCGAGTTTGACAGAGTTTGGCGGTCATTTTGGTTATCTTAGATTATACAATTCAAATTCAAATCATCCCATGAAAAAGCTACTCACAGTTCTGGCATTATTCCTTAGCGTACAAATGCTGAATGCAGCTCCCACTGAAACAAAGGGAAAAAACAACGACAAAACCGAACTTACAGAAGCTCAGCAGGCTCGAGTGACTGAAATGGAAAATAGGTTGGAAGAAATTAAAGGAATGGATTTTCAGTCTATGAGCAAAGATGAGAAGAACGATGTAAGAGAGGAAATGAAAGATATGAAAGCCGAGGCTAGAGCTACTGGAAACGGTGTTTACCTTTCAATCGGTGCTATCATTATCATTATCCTGCTTTTGATACTTCTTACCTAAGAGCACAAAAATATAAAACGAGAAAGGCTCCAATCGGAGCCTTTCTCGTTTTAACACTTTCCTATTTTAATCTGGCAAACCCGATTCAACACAGGGATTTTTATTCATTTAGGGTTTCGATGAGAGATTCGATTTCTAGTCAGATTTACTTTTCCTCAGGCAAACTTTCCAAATATCCTTTGACCTGAAGGGCTCTAAGAAAAATCAAGACCAAAGGAATCAGCCAAAGAATTTCGTTGAAAATCAAATGAAAGCCTGTTCGCTTATTCCATCCCAAGTCCGGTAGAAAGCCCAAGGCAAACCAGATCGCGAGGATGATTTTGCCGGTGATCCCTGCAATAATCAGGTAAACCCAGCTCACGGGATAAAAAGCACTTACGAAAATTACCAACCCGACCACAATTCCAAAATTGCCATAATAGGAAGCGGGTAAGCCTTCGATAGATCCGTTTCCGATTGTCAGCCAGTTGAGAAGAGTAGGTCCAAACCATTTGTAAAATGCCGACCAGGCGATGGTGTACATGCCGGCAAGTAGAAGAAGCCCTCTGAAATGCATTGGAAATACTGGAAATACGGGTTTTTGATCCATGGATGGTTTGATTTTTTATTGCTTAATGAACACCTTGGTGCTCTTCAAGTTTGAGTATACTACAAAACTATCATATGGAAAGAAAAAATAGATTTCGCTCCGGAGCTTTTATCGCATTGGGAGCGATATCCTGCCTGGCTTTGGGATTCACTTTTGGGAAAAGAGCCGGAGAAATTTCGCCTCCTGCCATTGATGCTGCGGGAGATTTGATTGGATTGACTTTTTCTCCTGCGGAAAAAGACAGCATGATCAGCACGCTGAAAAATCAGTTGGGAAATATCGAGACTTCCAGAAAAACGACCTTGGATAATTCCGTCGCTCCGGCTTTGATTTTTAATCCGCTACCAATGGGTTTCCAACCTGATCAGGATCAGAAAGCATTAGACTGGGGTTTGAAAACCAAGGTTAATTTGCCGGAAAAGGAATCAGATATCGCCTACATGCCTGTGCATGAGCTTGCGGTTCTGATCAAAAACAAGCAAATCACCAGTGAGCGTCTGACCAAAATCTACCTTGATCGAATCAAGACCTATTCAGATACGCTTCAGTGCATCATTACGCTGATGGAAGATTCTGCTTTGGCAAAAGCCAAACTCATGGATGAAGAATTGGCTTCAGGAAAATACCGCGGTCCGCTTCATGGAATTCCTTTTGGCATCAAGGATTTGCTGGCTGTGAAAGGCACCAAGACCACCTGGGGAGCTACTCCCTTCAAAGATCAGGTGATCGATGAGACTGCGACGGTGGTCAATAAACTGAATGATGCAGGAGGAGTTTTGGTCGGCAAATTCACCCTTGGCGCGCTTGCAATGGGCGATGTCTGGTTTGGTGGAGTGACCAAAAATCCCTGGAATCTGGAGCAAGGCTCTAGCGGATCATCTGCCGGTTCAGCTTCCGCTGTGAGTGCAGGTTTGGTTCCTTTTGCGATCGGTACAGAGACACTCGGCTCGATTGTTTCCCCATCCACCCGAAATGGAGTGACGGGTTTGCGACCTACATACGGTCGGGTGAGCAAGCATGGTGCAATGGCACTTAGCTGGTCAATGGACAAAATTGGACCGATTTCAAGATCTTCTTTGGACAATGGAATAGTCCTTTCAGTCATCAATGGTTCTGATGTCATGGATGCCAGTACAATTGAAGCGGCATTCAATTACTCTGCGAAAAATGATCCAAAAAAACTTAAAATCGGCTATTTCAAACCTTTCTTCGAAGGCGACCGACCAACACTTGCCAATGATAAAAAAGTCTTGGAAGTTCTCGAAAGTCAGGGATTTGAATTGCATCCTTTGGAGTTGAAAACTTCTGTGCAGGCAGGTCCGATTGTGATGATGCTGATGGTGGAGGGAGCTGCGGCATTTGATGAGTTGACCAGATTGGGATGGGATGATCAGATGGTCGCTCAGCACCGCAATGCCTGGCCGAATCTATTTCGTGCTGCTCGATTTATTCCTGCTGTGGAATACGTACAGCTCAGCCGTCAGAGAAGCATCCTGATCAAAGAAATGCATGAACTGATGAAGGAATACGATGTGATTGTAACGCCAAGCTTTGCCGGAGCCCAATTGCAGATAACCAACCTGACCGGACATCCTGCATTGTGTTTGCCGAATGGTTTTGCAGCTAATGGAGGTCCAACTTCTATCACGCTTCTGGGGAATCTTTTCGAAGAAGAAAAGCTGGTAATGCTGGGTCATTTGATACAGCAAAACACGGATTGGCAAGCGAAAAGACCGCCTATGTTTGACAAGTAAACTCAGAGATCTGAAAAAAAGCAAAAAAAAATCTCACCGGAACAATTCCAGTGAGATTTTTTTATTTCACAGCCCCCATGATTTTCATGTTGTTGGGTTTGAGAAACCAGATTTTTTGAGTGCTCTCGACAGAGTAGTGATCGAGTTTCTGGCTTTCGACATTGAAGTAAACCTGGCCGATTGTGGTGGAGGTGTAAAACATATTTTCTTCCACCAGTTTCACCGTGATCCCGGATGGCTTGTCTTTATCGTAGCGCACCGTGATTTCTTTCACTTTTCCTTTCTCTCCCGGCAAAAGCGTATGCGTGAGATAGCTACTATTTAATTGGGTGTCATAAGACTGAGCCAATGAAGGTTTATTGATATCCGCCTGAAAGAAAATGTCTAATTCCTCTTTCCAATCCTGAACTGAGTAAACTACATCTGCTGTTTCCTCCTGATTTTGAACACGAGAGATCTTGGAAACTTTTGCTCCTTCTACTTTTGGGATTTCTTGCTCGATGAATCCTGCGAGGTCAAAGTAAGGAAGCTTTTCCATTTTTGCTTTGGGAGACGCTTCAGGCTTGGGAGTACAAGCGAAGGCTGCCCAAAAGAACAGCCCCGCAATTAATATAGATTGTATTCTCATTACTTTAAAAGGATTTCTCCGGTCATTTCAGCAGGGATTGCTACACCCATAAGAGTGAGGATTGTTGGAGCAAGATCGCCTAGTTTCCCATCTCGTACAGGAAGGACGTCTTTTCCGTCGACCATGATGAAAGGAACCAAGTTAGTTGTGTGAGCAGTATTTGGAGTTCCGTCTTCATTGATCATCATGTCGCTATTGCCGTGATCGGCGATTACGATGATGGTATATCCATTTTCCAAGGCTGTGGAAACAACACTTTCAGCGGATTTGTCCACAGCTTCACAAGCTTTCACCGCAGCATCAAATACGCCGGTATGTCCGACCATATCTGCGTTTGCAAAGTTTAGGATAATGAAATCAGCGCTTTTTCTTTTCAATTCAGGATTGATTTTAGCAGCGATTTCAAAAGCACTCATTTCAGGCTTGAGATCGTAGGTTGCCACTTTTGGGGAAGGGCAAAGAAGCCTGGTCTCTCCCTCGAAAACTCTTTCTCTTCCTCCGGAAAAGAAGAAAGTTACGTGTGGATATTTCTCAGTTTCTGCGATTCTGATCTGTTTTTTACCAGCTCTTTCAAGCACTTCCCCGAGCGTGTTATTTAGATTGTCTTTTTCAAAAAGAACCTGAACACCCTGAAAAGTCTCGTCGTAAGTGGTGAAGGTGATGTAATCAAGATCGAGTTTTTTCATGTTGAAATCCTCGAAATCTTTTTGCGTCAGCACCTGAGTAATCTCTCTTCCGCGGTCAGTTCGGAAATTGAAACAAATCACCAAATCCCCTTCTTCAATCGTTGCGAGCGGTTTGTTATTTGTGCCAACGTGGATGATCGGACGGATAAATTCATCAGTCACGTTGTTTTCGTATGACTTGCGGATAGCGGTCAGGATATCTTTGGACTTTTCGCCTTCACCTCTCACCATCGCATCGTAAGCGAGCTTCACTCGTTCCCAGCGATTGTCACGATCCATGGCATAATATCTGCCCACGACAGAAGCGATTTGTCCTGCGGAATTTTGCAAATGATCCTGAAGATCGGTCAGGTAGCCTAATCCTCCTTTTGGATCAGTATCTCTACCATCTGTGAAAGCGTGGATAAATACATCCTCCATCCCGTGATGCTTGGCTGCGTCACAAAGGCCTTTAAGATGATTGATATGTGAGTGAACTCCTCCATCGGAAACCAGTCCGATAAAGTGAGCTTTTTTCTTGGCGGCTTTGGTTTTTGCAAAAGCAGCAGCAAGGACAGGATGCGTATTGAGTTCTCCTTTTTCGACAGCCAGGTTGATTTTTACCAGATCTTGGAAGACTATTCTCCCGGCCCCGATATTCATATGGCCAACTTCAGAATTTCCCATTTGACCTTCCGGCAAACCAACTGCAAGTCCGGAAGCCTCTAAGGTAGCGTGAGGATATTTCTGATAGAGGCTATCTACGAATGGTGTCTTTGCCTTGTCGATTGCAGAAACTGCAGGGTTGGTAGCGATGCCCCAACCGTCCAAAATCATTAAAAGTACTTTCTTGTCCATGGTGCAAATATATTACTTTTCGATGCAAAGTAGTCGGAGATTCAATCCCAGACAAAACTTGCCAAACTGCACCTCATCAACGCAAAAAGCTATTTTGTAATTCGTTTTTGGCTTAGTATTTGCCAAGTAAGGTTGATGTTACTCTTGAAACTCACTCTTTCTTTGTTGCTGTTGATGACCTTTCCATCGGGGTCATCCGAAACTCCATTATCCATCGACCCTGTTATTTCAGCGATTGATAATGGTTCGAGCAGTGATTTGGCCAGATATTTTGAGACCAGTATTTCTCTGAATGTGAATGGGCAGCAGGGTGATTATTCTAAAAATCAGGCTGAACTTGTCATCAAAGATTTTTTCAGAAAGAACCCCCCAATGGGATTTAATCTTGTTTTTCGAAGCGAAACGAATCCTAGTCTGAGTTCCTATATTGGTGATTATCAGTCAGGTCAGGGAGTTTTCAAAGTTTTGATCAAAGTTTCCCAGCAAAACTCCGCCTTAAAGATCTACAGTCTTGAGTTTGTAAAAGGCTAAACGATTTCTTTCTAAACTTCTGATTACCTCTTCTGAATCCTTATTTTTGCGGCATGAGACCTGCCTACCTTACAGAAGAAGCCCTAAAAAATTTCATTTCAGCTGCGTTTACCGAGGATATTGGTCCGGGTGATTACTCTTCACTTGCATCTATTCCTGCGGAAAAAACAGGGACTGCCAGACTTCTCATAAAAGGTGATGGAATTTTAGCAGGGGTAGAATTAGCAGAAAGAATTTTTAAATCCTTTGACTCAAGCCTTGAAGTGGAGTTGCTATTGGCGGATGGAGCTGTTGTAAAGGAAGGAGATATAGGATTGAAAGTTTCCGGTTCGGCTGCGTCGATTCTTTCCTCAGAGCGTCTTGTGTTGAATTGTATGCAGCGAATGAGCGGAATCGCAACACTTACCAATCGACTGACTCAAAAAATCCTCCATACCAAGGCCCGTCTGATGGATACCCGCAAGACAACGCCGAATTTCAGATTGATGGAAAAATGGGCAGTACACATCGGTGGAGGAGTCAATCATCGCTTCGCACTTTATGATATGGTGATGCTCAAAGATAATCATGTTGACTTTGCCGGAGGAATCAGACCCGCAATCGAGCGAACTAAGGCCTACCTGGAGGCGAATAATTTAAACCTGAAAATCGAGGTTGAAACCCGGAATTTGAAGGAAGTGGAAGAAGTGATCGAAGTGGGAGGGATTGATTACATCATGCTGGACAATATGGATTATGCGACAATGAGAACTGCTGTAAAGATGATAGGAGGCCGTTTTTCCACAGAAGCAAGCGGGGGTATCACCGAGGAGAATCTGGTAGAAGTGGCAGAATGCGGAGTGGATTTTATTTCGATGGGGGCTTTGACTCACTCCGTGAAAAGCATGGATATCAGTCTCAAAGCTATTTGATGCTGTTCAAGGATTAATTAGGATTTGAGCGGATCAAATCCACTTTTTCTTAATGAAATAACCGACCATAATAAGAGCTGAAACCAACATCCCCCCAAGCACATAGAAATAACCATATTGCCATCGTAGCTCCGGCATGTTGTCAAAATTCATCCCATAGATTCCTGCCACAAAAGTAAGAGGGATAAAAATCGTGGAGATGATCGTCAGGACCTTCATCACATTATTCATCCTGTTAGAAAGGCTATTCATGTAGAGGTCCAAAACCCCTGAAGACATATCCCTGAATACTTCCATTGTTTCAATTACCTGAATCGTGTTGTCATATAGATCCCGGATAAATGGCTTTGTTTCCCTTGTGATGAACTGATCCGCATTTTTTTCAAAACTGCTAATTACTTCCCTCAGAGGATAGACAGATCGGCGTAATGCCAGGATTTGCCTGCGTTCCAGATAGAGTTTCTGGAGCACACTGCTATCCGGCTCGTTCATAGCCAAGGCCTCGATCACTTCGATTTTTTCGCTTACTGTTTCCAAAACCAAAAAGTAATGATCCACGATCGAATCCAAAAGAGAATAAAGCAGGTAATCAGCCTGCCGCTTTCTGATTGTTCCTTTTCCTGTTGAGATTCGGGTTCTGACAAAACTGAAAACATCTCCTTCTTTTTCCTGAAATGAAATCAGAACATTCCCCCGGAGAATTAAACTAATTTGCTCTGAATCAATCTGGGAATCAACTCCTTCACATTTTACCATTTGGAGTTCTGTGAATAAATAATCATCAAAAATTTCCATTTTAGGACGCTGCTCCACATTCAAAATGTCCTCAAGTGTGAGGCGGTGCAATTCAAACATTACCCCGATCTCCTCCAAAAGTTTTTCATCATGAAGTCCAATGATGTCAACCCAAAGGATTCGATTTTTTTGTTTCAGATGGACGGAGAGATCTGCCAAAGAACCGATTTCAAATTCCTCAGCTTCCTCCTCATTGTAGGAAATCAGATTGATTTTGACTGATTCTAGTTTTTTGGTTCCGGTGAAAACGGCCGAACCAGGTGGCTGACCGATCTTGAAGCTTTTCTTTTTTCCCAGTAATCGCATAGTTTCTGAAGGGTTTATGAAATATAAAGGATACCCTGCAGGATCACAATGAATCGTCGTGTTTCAAAAAATTCAAATTTCGTTTTAGGCCTTCAAACTTGGTCCGTTTGACGGCGGATTTCTGGAATACCCTGCGGAAAGTTTCCTCCGTGATTTCATCCCAATCAGCTTTTGAAAAGCCCATTAAAGCAGGATTTGGATCAAACTGAGGATCCTGATGTGGCTTCGAAAATCGATTCCATGGACATACATCCTGGCAGATATCACAGCCAAAAGCCCAGTTTTGCATCTTTCCTTTGAACTCATCCGGAATAGCATCTTTCAATTCAATCGTCAAATAGGAGATGCACCGGGATCCATCCACCACTCCTGCCTGAACAATTGCATCTGTGGGACAAGCATCGATGCATCGTGTACAAGTCCCACAATAATCCTTGGTTATGGGTGAATCCGGCGATACTTCCAAATCTATAATCAGCTCTGCCAAAAAGAAGAAACTCCCGATATCCCGATTTAGCAAAAGACTGTTTTTTCCGATCCATCCGATTCCGGCTTTTTGAGCCCATTGACGCTCCATTACCGGTGCAGAATCGACAAAGGCACGTCCGTTGATTTCTCCGATTTCAGATTGGAGGATTTCTAAAAATGAGTTGAGTTTTTCACGGATTACGAGATGATAATCTTCCCCATAAGCGTATTTGGCAAGTTTGATGTCTTTATTTCCTTCGGGAAGTGTTGCCTTCGGAAAGTAATTATAGGTGAGAGATACGACAGTTTTAGCTCCTTCCACTAGTTTGGTCGGGTCAAGTCGCTTATCGAAATGATTTGCCAGATAGGCCATTTCTCCCTGGTAATTTTGGTTCAGCCAGGCTTCAAGCCTTGGAACTTCTTCCTCCAGGAAACCAGCTTTTGCAATACCGCAAAACTCAAAGCCCAAGGTTTTCGCGGTGGATTTGATAATTGAAGCATTTTTTTCGGACGAGTGCATAGATTCTGGATTTCTTTGGGAAAAATATCAAAGAAATCCGGGAATCTCAGTGTTTTGGTCTGTCCTGATACCATTGGTCCTCAAATGTTTCTTTAATTTCGACAGGTGCCGTCAACACCGAAAACACCATCCAAATCAGCAATACCGGACTGATCAAAAACATCAGCCAAATCAAAGACAGGCTTAATTCAAACTGAATTGCTGTCACAAATAGGATCAGAAAGCCCGTCACCAAGCCCACTGAAGTAAGATCGTTTTTCATCTTTTTCGTGAATTTGTTCTATAGATTAAACTCGCAGACGCATTCACTTGTTACAAGCTCTATGAAAGGATTTCGATTCACTCAGTATGTGCCTCCACAGGACCCTGAGAAAAATACGTTTGAAAATCTTCTGAATATTTTTCTGCAACTCGTCACCATGACCGGTGGAGATGTGGCAGAAGCATTGAGCTGGCTGACCAATCTGGACAAGCGATACAACATGACCAATCCGAACTATGGGATTGGTGACTTTATCGAAGACTTGAAATCGAAAGGCTATCTCACCGAGGAAAACCAAAAAGGCGAATTCAAAATCACCGGTAAGGCGGAGCAAAACATTCGTAAAAGTGCCTTGGAAGAGATTTTTGGAAAGCTGAAAAAAGGAAAATCCGGACAGCATAAGACCACTCTTTCGGGTCAGGGAGATGAGCGCGGCACTGACAGAAGAGCATTTGAGTTTGGAGATAATCTAGATCAGATTGCTTTGACTGATTCCCTGCGGAATGCCCAGGCAAATCATGGTTTTTCGGGAGATTATTTGCTGACAGAAGATGACCTTGAAGTGATGGAGAATGAGGTAAGATCTCAGACTTCCACCGTCCTGATGATCGACATTTCTCACTCCATGATTTTGTACGGGGAGGACAGGATCACCCCGGCCAAGAAGGTCGCGATGGCGCTTGCCGAACTTATCAAAACCCGCTATCCAAAAGATACCCTTGATATAATAGTCTTCGGAAATGATGCCTGGCAGATCGAAATCAAAGATTTGCCTTACCTCCAGGTTGGGCCTTATCATACCAACACAGTAGCCGGACTGGAACTTGCGATGGATTTGCTGCGAAGAAAAAAAAATCCAAACAAGCAGATTTTCATGATCACCGACGGAAAGCCGACTTGCCTCAAAGTTGGGATCAAATACTATAAAAATGCCTTTGGGATAGACAGCAAGATCCTTGCGGAAACGCTGAAACTGGCAGCCCAGTGCCGAAAGTTGAAGATTCCTGTGACCACCTTTATGATTGCTTCTGATCCTTATTTGAAAGAATTTGTAAAGGAATTTACCAAAGTAAATAATGGCAATGCCTATTACTCCAGTCTGAAAGGCCTTGGAGATCTCATATTTGAAGATTACAGACGAAACCGAACCAAACGCTTTTAAGCATGGACTATAAAAAACTGACAGCTCACGAATTAGTACAAATAAAAACCCTTGGCCAACTCAAGGCTTCCGGCTACCAATCCAAGTCCATCAAAGAAGAACTCAGAGAAAATCTGATTACGAAAATCAAAGCGAAGGAAAATGTCTTCGAAGGCATTTGGGGTTTTGAGGATACCGTCATTCCGGATATTGAGCGTGCGATTCTTTCCCGACACAACATTAACCTGTTGGGTCTTCGAGGCCAAGCCAAAACCAGAATTGCGCGATTGATGACTCACCTCTTGGATGAATATGTTCCGGTAATTGAGGGTTCTGAGTTGAACGATGATCCTTTGGCTCCCCTGACCACATTCTCAAAAGAATTGATTGACAGCAAAGGTGATCATACTCCTATTTCTTGGTGGCATCGAAGCGATCGATATACTGAAAAGCTGGCAACTCCTGACGTTTCTGTAGCTGATTTGATCGGAGACGTGGATCCGATCAAGGCAGCCACGATGAAACTGAGCTACAACGATGAGCGCGTGATTCATTACGGATTAGTGCCAAGATCTCACCGGTCGATCTTCGTCATCAATGAATTGCCGGATTTGCAGGCGAGAATTCAAGTGGCACTTTTCAACATTCTGCAGGAAGGAGATATCCAGATCCGAGGCTTCAAACTCAGACTTCCTCTCGATATTCAGTTTGTATTCACTGCCAATCCGGAGGATTATACCAACAGAGGAAGCATCGTGACTCCGCTGAAAGATCGAATCGAAAGCCAGATTATCACGCATTATCCGAAGTCTATCGAAATAGGCCGTAGGATCACCGCTCAGGAAGCTAATCTGAAAGGAAAGCCACTGGAAAATATTCATGTGCCGGAACTGATGAAAGACCTGATCGAGCAGATTGCAATTGAGGCAAGAGGATCGGAGTTTGTGGATGAGAAAAGCGGGGTTTCTGCCCGATTGACAATTTCTGCTTACGAAAACCTGATTTCAGCTGCAGAAAGAAGGCTGTATATGAACGGAGAATCAACTACCGTAATCCGAATTGCCGACCTGATCGGAGTGATTCCGGCGATTACCGGAAAAGTGGAATTGGTTTACGAAGGCGAGCAGGAAGGCGCCGGCTTGGTTGCTTACAACCTGATCGGGAAAGCTATCCGAACCCAGTTTGTCAATTATTTCCCGTCTCCCGAGCAGAAGAAAAAAGAAAAAGGGGAGAATCCTTATGCTCTTCCTTTGGAATGGTTTGGTGAAGGAAATGCGATAGATATTTTGGCTTCGCAGTCAGATAAGACCTACAAAAGCATTTTACATCAAGTACCTGGATTGGAAAAAGTAGTTACCTCGATGGTGAAAAATCTACCGGAAAAAGAGAAAGAGTTTTTTATGGAATTTGCCCTTCATGGCTTGGCGGAATATTCTCAGTTGAGCAAAAAGCTACTCGACACCGGGCTTCAGTTTAAAGATCTCTTCAGCTCCATGTTTGACATGAAAGAGGATGATGACTTTGAAGAAGACGATAATTAAAAGAGAGGCGAAAGCCTCTTTTTTGTGTTAAATTGGTATTTAACAAACTAATAGAAACATGAATACAGCGGAAAAAAAACTAGACCTGATTACCTGGCTCGCGGAATTAAACGATTTTGAGATTCTGGAGGAATTGGATCGAATTAAGAAAAGATCCATAATCGAGAGATATCAAAAGTCACTTCAACCCATGACATTTGAAGAATTAAGGGAAAGTTTGGCTGAGTCTGAAGAAGATTATCAGAAAGGGAGGATAATTTCTCAGGAAGAATTGGCCAAAAGGATAAAAGAAGGAAGAATTTTATGAAAGTCCTTTGGTCCGAAAGAGCATTAAAGGATCTAGATCAAATTTTTCAGTTTTATCTTGAGTTGGCTTCATTTGGAGTAGCTCAAAAAGTCACAGGAAAACTAGCCACCAAAGCCCAAATTTTAGAGTCATATCCCGAACTTGGTGCCGTAGAAAGATATGATTTAATTCTCCCATTCGAATACAGATCATTAATTGAGGGGGATTTCAAAATCATTTACAGGCTTATTCCCGAAACTAAATTTATTTTGATTTCAAGAGTTTTTGATACAAGAAGAGATCCCCGAAAAAAAACTCCCTAGCTCAAAATCACTAATAATATCCCCACCAACGCAGGCAAACCCTGCACAAAGAAGATTTTTTTACTTGCAGTAATTGCTCCATATATCCCTGCAACGAGCACACAACTCAAGAAGAAAAGTGCCACATTATCTGACCAAACTGAATCCGAAATGAGTAATGACCAAATCAATCCAGCAACCAGAAAACCATTATACAATCCCTGATTTGCAGCAAGTGCTTTGGTTTTGGGAAAAAGCTCAGCAGGCATTTGGCGGAAAATCTTTCTGCCTGTGGTCTCCCAAGCAAACATCTCAAACCATAAAAAATATAGGTGAAGTGCAGCTACTATGCCGATGACAAGATCTGAGACTAGTTCCATGGGTTTTTGATTTTACTTCAATCTAGCAATTTTTGAAAATAACAGTGGTCAGGCTCAGTGCTCAGTTTTAGAATTGGATTACCGATCACTGAGACTTCAACCTGATCACTATCTTTGCCCCATGTCCGAAATCCAACTTCCTGCTGCATTTGAAACCCAAATGATTTCCCTCTTGGGAAAGGAAGAATTTGAACAATTCAAACTTGGAATCGAAAAACCTGCTCGAACTTCCATCCGGTTAAACGAGGCAAAGGGCTTTATTCCCAATTGGGCGAAAAGCTCTATTCCTTGGTCAGGTCAGGGATTTTTTCTGGATGAGCGTCCCAGCTTTACTCTTGACCCTGCTTTTCATGCAGGAGCATATTACGTCCAGGAAGCATCCTCCATGTTTATCGAGCATATTCTAAAAAGTATCAACGCTCCCAAAGGAGTTTACCTTGATTTGGCAGCAGCACCTGGAGGGAAAAGTACATTATTTTCTTCTTATCTGGGAAATGAAGGATTGCTCGTTGCGAATGAAGTAATTCAGGCGAGAGCCCAGATACTGAAAGAGAACACCGTGAAATGGGGACTGGGAAACATCGTGGTAACCAATAATGACCCCGACCATTTCGGGCCATTGGAAGGATTTTTTGATTTGGTACTGGTAGATGCTCCTTGCTCGGGCGAAGGAATGTTTCGCAAAGATCCGCAGGCGAGAGAAGAATGGTCTCCGGATCATGTGCAGCTTTGCTCCTCCCGCCAAAGGCGAATCATGGACCAGGCAGGCGGATTGGTCAAAGCTGACGGTTATCTCATTTACAGCACCTGCACATTCAACGAACAGGAAAACGAGGATATGATCCGTTTTCTGACTTCCGAATTTTCTTACGAACCAGTTCGGATTCCGCTCGATCCAAGTTGGGGAATCCGCGAAACAGAAGTAAAAACAGAAGAAAGTACGTTTTACGGATATCGCTTTTTTCCGCATTTGGTTGAAGGGGAAGGATTTTTTATCACTGTTCTGAAGCGACCTGATGACGCATTCATTTTGGAACCCGGTCGAATCAAAGACTTTAAACATCCCGTCTTAAAATCCGTCGGAGACAAAGAATCAAGTGCCTTAGATCTTGAATTGGGATTGGATGGCTTGGGTAAATATTACTTGCTGAACGATTCCTATTTTAGAATAAACAGAGAATGGAGCCGATATTTTGAACGATTAAGTCAGCATTTAAGTCTTCGATACTTTGGAGTAGAGCTTGGCAAAAAGCAAAAAGGCGATTGGATTCCTTCACATGAATGGGCTTTGTCTACTTTGCCAAAAAATGGCTTCCCAACTCATGAACTTGACCTGGGACTGGCGCTGGATTTTTTGAGAAAAAACGAATCGGAGATACCCGGACTTCCGATTGGTTGGATTCTGATGACTTACCAAAATCTCCCTTTGGGTTGGATCAAAAACCTTGGAAACCGTATCAATAACTATTATCCAAAGGAGTGGAGGATCAGGTTGAATTAAACCAAGATTTTTTGTTGAAAGAACAGCATAATCACAAGTTTTATTTAATTTAGTAGTGAACTGATAGACGATTAAGCTTTAATGGTCGATGCCGTTCTTTTTTCCCCAGGGACAATAATTAAATTCGTTTTCAATTATTTTAAACAACCGAAATCATGATTAGAAATTTTCTTTTCGCTCTCCTGATCTTAATGGCAGCTTCCTGCAGCAGTACTGTAAAGGTGACCTCAGATTACGATAAGCAAGCAGATTTTGCTTCCTACAAAACGTATTCATTTAGCCCGGAAGCTTTGAAACTACCCATTAGTGACTTAAACCGAGCACGCGTAATCTCTGCAATAGAGACTGAAATGGCTGCCAAAGGATTTACCAAATCTGAAAGCCCTGACATTCTTGTGGACCTTCTCCTAACAGCCGAAGAAAAAGTTGATGCCACAGCAACTACTTCCGGTACAGGAGGATACTATGGAGGATATGGAGCAATGAGATATGGTTATGGAGGAGGATTCACAACTACTTCGATCAATTACGAAGAATATATCGAAGGAACTCTGTTTATAAATTTTGTGGATGTTTCTACACAAAAGATCGTATGGCAGGGTCGTGGTACCAGAACAATTGATGAAGATGCCAATGCAGAAAAACGGGAGGCAAATATTAATGCTGCGGTAAAGGCGATAATAGCTGAATATCCTCCTCAGCAGAAATAAAGAATTATTCAAAGAAAAGCCCGCTCAATAAGCGGGTTTTTCTTTGTCTTCTTTCGGATGGATCAAAATCAATTATCGGATTTATTCTCATTCTGAAAGTAAAATATCTGTTATGGTCAGGCCCTTTTCAAAATTTTCTTTCCAAAAATTTGGTCAGGTGACCAATTGATATGATTCAAATTTCTGCTATTGATACTCTTCCTGCTTATGTCATTGCTATTTCCTTGTTCATCCTGGTTCTTGCTTCGTTTTTCGCAGGAGTTCGGATTCGAAGGAATGTCATAAAAAAGCACCCTGAACTTGCGAAGGATGATTTCGGCTCTATCAGCTCCTCCCTATTGGGATTGTTAGCACTCTTGCTAGCTTTTACCTTTGGAATGGCAAATTCAAGGTTTGATGATAGAAGAAATCTTGCAATCCAAGAAGCAAATGCAATAGGCACTGCAGTACTTCGTGCCGATGTTTTCCCGGACAGCATGAAAAATATTCTCAAAATCCAACTAGAAGAATATCTCGAGGCTAGAATTGCGTTTAATGGTTCAGGCATGGAAATCGATAAAATGGTGAAATACTTTTACCTAGCAGATGGCATCAGTACTAAAATCTGGAAGTCGGTTGCAGAGTATGCCAAAACAAATCCTGAGACTACCCGGACCTCAGAAATAATCCCTGCTTTAAATGACATGATAGATATTACTACCAGCAGGAGAGCCGCAGGAGAAGCCAACATTCCTGCTTCAATTCAATTCTTACTGATTGTTCTTTGTGTTTGCTCCACCTTCTTGATGGGATATGAGCGGAAGAATAAGATTGATAGGTTGGTAGTAGTTGGGTTCTCATTGATGCTCGCCTTCACAGTATTTACCATTATTGACATGGACAGACCCCGTAGCGGACTCGTAACTATGGATGAGGCCAATTCAAAAATTGTTGAATTAAGATCCTTGTTCAAAAAGTAAATTTTAGCTTCTGAGCAATGGACATTTAATATGAATTACCTGCTGGCAAAGAAGTTTCATCAGCCCTTACATCTAGAATTTCAAATAAAAAGAAATTGACGGAAGGATTGAATTCCTCCAACTGCTGGAATTAAAATCCTTCCAAATCCCTGGATTTCAATCCTCAAATTTTAACTTTCAATTCTCTAAATCTCCACACTAGTGTAACTTGGAGCTTTAAAAGTTGCCATTTTCGATTATGAAAAGACATATTCTCACTTTTCTAGTGATTTTTGGAAGCACACAATTGCATGCTCAGATTTCCCCGAAGTCTCCGATTTTTACCCGAGAGGATACGCTTCGTGGCAGTATCACCCCCGAGAGAGTCTGGTGGGATTTGCAGCATTATCATTTGGAGGTCGAAGTAGATCCTGTGAGTCAAATGATCTCAGGGAAAAATACCGTAAGATACGAGGTAATTGGCGAGCAGAACCGCCTGCAGATTGACTTGCAATCTCCGATGATTTTGGAAAAAGCAATTCAGAAAGGGAAGGAGTTGAAGATCGAAAAAGAAGGAATTGCTCATTTCATCACACTTTCTTCTCCTCAAAAAACGGGTGAAATTCATGAATTAGTCTTGCATTTTAGCGGGAAACCAGTTGAGGCAGTGAGGCCACCCTGGGATGGAGGACTGACTTGGAAAAGGGATAGTAATGGCTTGCCCTTTATTGCAAATTCCAACCAGGGAATAGGTTCCAGCATTTGGTGGCCCAATAAAGACCATCCTGCAGATGAACCTGATCTAGGGGTTTTGATAAGCGTGGAGGTCCCGGAAAACTTGATGGATGTCTCAAACGGAAGATTGCTACGAACGGAACACAACAAAAAGAAGAGGACAAAAACCTACCATTGGGAAGTCAAAAACCCGATCAATAACTACGGCATCAACATAAACATTGGAGACTACGTCCATTTTGGAGAAAAGTATGTTGGAGAAAAGGGGGATCTCGACATGGACTATTACGTCCTCCGGGAGAATCTGCCAAAAGCCATCAAACAATTTGCTGAGGCTGCACGAATGATGCGGGCTTTCGAGCATTGGTTTGGTCCGTATCCTTTTTACGAAGATGGGTTCAAACTTGTCGAAGCGCCTTATCTCGGCATGGAGCATCAGAGCTCGGTCACTTATGGGAATGGCTACGCAAATGGCTATCTGGGCCGGGATCTGAGTGACACGGGCTGGGGATTGAAGTTTGACTTTATCATTGTCCATGAAGCCGGACACGAGTGGTTTGCCAATAATATCACCAACAGAGATGTGGCGGATATGTGGATTCATGAGGGATTTACAGCCTATTCCGAAAATCTTTTCCTCGATTATCACTTCGGGAAAGAAGCCAGCAGCGCCTATGTACTAGGAACGAGGAAGAATATCCAAAACGACAAACCGCTGATCGGTCCATACAATGTCAATAAAAATGGCTCTTCCGACATGTATTACAAAGGGGCCAATCTGCTTCACACTATTCGCCAGGTTATCAATGACGATGAGAAATGGAGACTAATTCTGAGGGGATTGAATTCCCAGTTTTACCATCAGACTGTCACCTCAGCAGATATCGAGCACTACATTATTTCCAAATCCGGGATTGACCTGAGTGCAGTTTTTGACCAATACCTCCGCGATATCCGAATACCTGTTCTCAGCTATATAGTGAAAGGAAAAACACTCCAATTCCGATGGGAAAATGTAGTTCCTAACTTTGCTATGCAGGTAAAAATCTCTGTGAGCGGAGCCGAACCAATCTGGATTACTCCTACTTCGAAGTGGAATTCAATTGAGCTCGAGACCGAGAAAGCCCAGATCAAAGTCGATCCTAATTTCTACGTAGGCACGCTGAATATCTCAGGTGATTGATCAATTCAAATGAGGAATTACAAATTCTTTTGCCTTTCCCTCTGAGAATAGTACTAATCCAGCTGATATATCATCTGGCAACATTCCAATTACATTTCCATTCAAGGATTTGGTTTGGAAACTGAGCAACTTCAAAATTTTGTACAAATCAAGTGTTCCATCTTCTGCCAGTACCCAATCAAAATCCACTTCACTATCTTCTGACACAAGCCTGACTTTTCCGGAAAGGTCAAATTCAAAATAAGTTCTTAAGCTACCCTCTCCATTAATCATGTACCAGCGACCGGAGGTAAGAACCGCGTACGTCAATGGTTCTCCTTTTTCAAAGATTTCAAATAATTGGGCTTTTATAAAGTCTTTCATGGGAGTTTAAAAAGTAACTCAGAGTTTTTAATTAGGTTGTTGGTTTTACACCCCTTTAATCTTATAAACTTTTCCGTCTGCTTTGGTCATCAGATAGAGTTGGCCGGTTTTATCTTGTCCAAATTTCAGATCGACACGAGGGCTGCCGCAAAGTTCCACCAATCCCATTTCCTTGCCCTGGAATTTGATTCCCCAAGTTTCCACTTTCACATTTTTCCAATCACTCAGATCGGCCATAAAAAGCCTTCCGGATGGCACATCTCCAAAGAGGAACTTTCCGGCATGTGGTCCTGACTTCACAAAATATCCTCCGATGATCGCGGCAATCTCATCATGGTCCATCTGGATCAAAGGAAATACAGAACCCAGGCTGCTATCGTCATCCGGAAGCGAAAATACCTTGGCCATATTGCCATACGGATTGATGATGAAAGTCCCTTCCCGCACTGGCCAGCCATAGAATTTTCCCGGCTCAATGCCATTCAGTTCCTCCACATTCTTGTGGCCGATTTCTGTAGCAAGCAATCTTCCTTGTGGATCCCAGAATACCCGGTTAGGATTGCGGAATCCATATGCATATACTTCTCCCTGCTTTCCGGGTTTTCCTGCGAAAGGATTATCTGCAGGAATTCCATACTTCCCGTTTTTGCTGTTATTTCCGGAAGAATCGATCCTCAAGATGCTGCTCCAGATATCCGCTCCCTGATGATCTGCTATAAAGGCAAATCCATTTTCGGCACTTCCGCCATCACCGATCCCGATGAATAGTTTTCCGTAGTCGGAGTCACCTGGTTTTGCAAAAGGATTAAAGGCGATTTCCTGCATTCCGTGGATTTGGGTCACAAAGTCAATTCGCATAAGTTCCCGACTTGTTCCCTCGAAGGTTTCTGAAGTTGGATTATCTGTTTTCCACTCAGTCAGCACCCATTGAAGAGTCACTTTTATACTGTCTGCGTAAGCAAAATCCGGAGTCTGGGCTTTCCCTTTTTCAGAATGTGCCGTGTAAAGGAGTCCGTTTTTCTGGAATTCCGGATGAAAAGCATAACTGCCAAAACCTGTTGCCAATCCTGGCTTAAACATCAGATCAGGCCTCAAATCACGCAACGGGAAATAGACCTGATGCTTTCTGTTTTTCAGTTCATACAAGACGCCACGCTGATCTTGCACAAAGGTGCGTCCTGAAACGGTCTCGCTTTCCAGCTTAGTTATTTTTGCCAGAGGAGGAACTGTATCAGATGGAGGGATTTGGGTGAGAAATTCAAGCTCCAGGCGAATACCTGAATCCGGAATCGGATTTGGGAGGGGATCATCAAGTCCGGCAGCGTCGCCTTCCTGAGGTTCTTCTGAAAATGTATGGAGGTAGCTGAGCAAAGCATCAAAATCCTTTTCCTGAAGTTGAGGAGAAGCCGGCATGTAGGCATTGAATTGAGCATAGAGTTCAGTTGCGCGGGCGTCCCCTTTTTCGATCATTGCCTGCGGATTCTTGACAAATTCCCGAATCCACTGAGAGTCAACCCTGCGGGTAAGACCACTTAAATTAGGACCGATGGTGGCCTGCTGGAAGTTATGGCAAGAGCTGCAATACTGATTGAAAATGGCTCTTCCGGCTACGATCTGTTCCGGATTTGTGCTGATGTCAGAACCGAATTTTTCATTTTCACCCTGCTTGCAGGAAAAAAGAAAAACAAAAAGGAGGGAAAATAGAAGTGCCGAATTTTTCATCGACACTAATTAGTTGCTTTTATCTGGAGAAGGCAAATTTTATTGCCAAATCCATTAGACAAGCGATAGAAACAAATAGCTAATAACCGAAAAACAGGAATTTAAATAAGGGAATGTATTTGCCTAATGAATCAGGAAACTTATCCTTCTTCTTTGCTTTCCCAAGTTACCACTTCGTCTTCCAAGTAATGAGGATAGATCTTGCGATGTTGCTTTTTCACTTCTGCAATCAGTGCCTGGCGGAAAACCTCCACATTTTGGCCGCTCGCGGCTGCCATGAAGACCGGCTTGATTCCGTTTTTCTTTTCGTAGAAATCTGACAAGGCTTTGAAATCCACATACCTCGTCTCTGCCAACTCAATCTCGGTCATCTTCATGCTTTCCTCTTCCGAAGGCATTGTTTCCACCAGGTCGATTTTGTTAAAGACCAGAAGGATCGGCTTGTCTCCGGCTTTGATTTCATTCAACGTCTGAGTGACCACGGCGATATGATCTTCGAAATGTGGATGCGAAATATCAACTACATGAACCAGCAAATCTGCCTCGCGGATCTCATCCAAGGTGGATTTGAAAGACTCGATCAGGTGAGTTGGAAGCTTGCGGATGAAACCAACCGTGTCGGAAAGCAGGAAGGGCACATTTTCAAGTACCACTTTGCGAACGGTAGAGTCCACGGTGGCAAACAATTTGTTTTCGGCTAGAATATCTGTCTTGGTGATCAGGTTCATCAGCGTACTTTTTCCCACGTTGGTATAGCCGACAAGAGCCACACGGACTACGCCTTTTCGACTTTTCCGTTGGGTTTCGCCCTGTATGTCAATTTCTTTAAGCCTTTCCTTAAGCAAAGATATTTTGGTTCGGATGTCCCGCTTATCTGTCTCGATTTCCTTTTCACCGGAACCACCTCTGGTTCCCGTTCCCCCACGCTGACGCTCCAGGTGAGTCCACATTCGGGTCAATCGGGGAAGTAAATATTGGAATCTGGCTAGTTCTACCTGAGTTTTAGCTTGGGCAGATTGGGCACGCTTGAGGAAGATATCCAAAATGAGAAGAGAGCGATCGTATATTTTCACTTTAAGCTCATCCTCCAGATTTCTCATTTGAGAAGGAGAAAGGTCATCATCAAAAATCACCATGTCCACTTCGAAATGAGTGATGTATGCCAGGATTTCTTCCAGTTTTCCTTTGCCGACGAAGGTTCGGATATCCGGGCGCTCCATCTTTTGGGTGAAGCGATAGACTGACTTGGCACCCAGAGTTTCAGCCAGAAAAGCCAATTCCTCCAGATGTTCTTCCGTCTCCATTGTACTTTGATTTTGTCGGATGACAGACACCAATACGGCGGTTTCCTCTTTTGGGGAAGTATCGTGAAGTTTTTGAAGTTTTCTGGAAAATTTACTCATATCAAATCCTGGCTATTTTGGTTTAATGAATCAGAAAGGAAATAAGTTTCCATTCTGATCGGAAACGAAGAATATTGAAAGATCAGACTTTCATATTCTCCCTTAACTTTGAGCAAAGTTCGGGATATTTCCTTAGAATTGATCAGGATACCCTGACCTGTCCTGGTTATTTTACGTAGATGTGAAGTCAGTTATTTCGCCTTATGACCCAATTGATTAAGTCCTTTCCACCCAAAATTGAAAAAGCTTCCTTCAGTCATTATCCCGACACGACAAGATTGTACTTAGCTGCTTTCGATTATCCCGCCAAAATAGAAGTATCGGTCGATTCAGACAGGAATCATTTTTGGCAAACTTTATATGATTTTATGGCAAATAGTAACACCAGGTTGTAATGGGCCTTTTAGACATTTTCAAAAGAAAACCTGAGGAATTAGAAAACCTTGACCTCAGCTGGTTGCAGGTAGACATGCACTCGCATTTGATTCCCGGAATCGATGATGGTTCCAAAACCTTGGAAGAATCCCTTGAGTTAGTCAGAAGACTGGCTGGATATGGGCTTCGCAAAATCATCACGACTCCTCATATCATGTATGAATATTATCGGAACACTCCCGAGATCATCGGTTTGGGGCTTGAGGATCTGAGAAAAGCGGTTCGAAACGAAGGCATAGAGATCGAAATTGAAGCCGCCGCGGAATATTATATGGATGAGATCTTTCTGGAAAAGATCGTTGCCGGGGATAAAATTCTCTCGTTTGGTGACAATTACGTGTTGGTAGAGACAGGATTTATCAACAAGCCACAGATGCTTTTCGATATTATGTTTCAATTGGAAATGGCTGGTTTCAAGCCGATTTTGGCACATCCTGAGCGATATCAATATCTGATCAGTGACAAAAAACTTTTCGAGGAGCTGATCGATCGCAACATTATTTTGCAAGTCAATTTGCTTTCTCTCACGGGCTTCTATTCCAAGCAAGTAAAAGATTTTGCAGATATGATGCTGGAAAGAGGTGTTATCCGCTTTTTAGGAACTGATTGTCATAATGTCCGATACTTGGATATGCTGGAGACCTTGCCAAAGCACAAGCATTATGAAAAAATCAAAAATCTGGAGTTAATAAATTCCAGTCTATAAAAGGCATCCTTGCATGAAAATTCTTATTACAGGTATCACCGGATTGCTGGGTAGCTACATCGCCAGAGAGTTTGCCGGGAAAGCTGAGATCCATGGTTTCAAGAGGCCAGGTTCTTCGCTACGATTGCTTGAGGGAATCGATCATGCGATACATTGGCACGAAGGAGATATCTCAAATGTGGAGGAGCTTGAAGAAGCAGTGACCGGAAAAGATCTCGTTATCCATGCTGCAGGGATGGTTTCGTTTGACTCTCGGGATGAGGATTTGATCTATAAAGTAAATAACGTCGGCACCACCAATCTGGTCAATGCAATGCTTGCCGCCGGCACCAAAAAGCTGGTTTATATTAGTTCCGTGGCAGCAATCGGCAGAAGTCCGGAGCTTTCCAGCATTGATGAAAATCATAAATGGGCAGAATCCCCATTCAATACTGTTTATGCTACTTCAAAGTATTTTGGAGAGCTTGAAGCCTGGAGAGGTGAGCAAGAAGGACTTGAACTGATCGTAGTGAACCCATCGATTTTGCTTGGGAAAGTAAGTGATGACCGAAGTAGCACGGAAATTTATCATTATGTGCTTGACGAAAATTCCTACTTTCCGAAAGGTGATTTGAATTATCTGGATGTGCGGGATGCAGCCAAGATGATTCGGATGCTCGTGGAAAAAGAAGCATGGGGAGAGCGCTTTATTCTCAACAAAGAGAGCATTTCCTATCAGGATTTTTTTAAAATAATGGCAGAAATTTTCGGCAAAAAAGCCCCTTCAAAATCTGCTGAGCCTTTTCTAATCCGTCTTGCGGTTCTTTATAATGGAATCCTGAGAAGATTCAGGCTGAGTAAAAATCCTCTGAATATGCAGACAGCGATGATTGCCCAGCAAAAAATGTTTTACGACAATAAGAAGATTCTGGCATTCCTTGATTTTGAGTTTACCTCCTTGGAGGATACTTTCAAGTGGGCCAAATAAACTTATTTTAAATCTGCATCGTTCTGGAATCTGGAAGTCAAATAGACTCTCAACGTGCATTTAGTAAGATTATAAAAATTAACAAATCGACATTTTGAGAGATCAATTTATTTGGTACCTTAAATAAACCATAACTCATCCTAATGACCGGAGATCACGATCACGAATGGGAAAATGATAAAAAGCTGGTAGAGCGATTTGAAAATTCCCTTAAATCAAACCTGGACCTTTATTTCGAAGAAGAAGAACTGGAAGACATTATCCGGTTTTATTTTGACCAGCAGAAGTTCCTAAAAGCTCTCCGTGCCGCAGAATACTGCCTGGAAAAATTCCCCTTTTCTGTAGAAATCAAGCTTCTGAAAGCCCAATGCCTTATTTTCAATGACGAGTTGGAAGAAGGTCTGAGCATTCTTGAAAACATCAACAATATTTCCCCAAACAACGAGGAGATTATTCTCGCGTTGGCAAATGCCCATATCCTTGCAGGAAGCCTGCGAGAAGGGATTGAATTGCTCGAAAACTTCCTGCCTCTGGCGGAAGACAAAGCGGAAGTCTACTACTCACTTGGCAATCTCTATCGGGCAAGCAATGACAATAAGAAGGCAAGCTATTACTTCAAGGAAGCAGTAAAAAGCCGAATCAACCACGAGGACGCTCTTTTTCAGCTGGCAATGATCACGGAGGAAGAGGGTTCGTTTGATGAAATCCTCGATTTTTATCAGGAATTTATCGATCAGGACCCTTACAGTGCCGGAGCTTGGTATAACCTTGGCGTCGTTTACAATCGTCTGGGAAGATTTGAAGAAGCGATCAAAGCCTATGATTATGCACTCATAATCGACGATGCATTTGCTTCGGCTTATTTCAATTTGGGCAATGCCCTGATGAATACCGAGCAATATGAATTGGCGCTGGAAGCATACCAAAACACCATCAATTGCGAAGGGGCAAATGCCGAAAACTGCTGCTATATGGGCGCTGCCTATGAAAAGCTTGGCAAAATCGATGAGGCATTTAAGTATTTTAAAAAATCTTCCAAACTAGACGAGGAGTATGACGACGCCTGGTTTGGACTTGGAATGTGTATGCTGAAAAAGGAAAAATTCTTTGAGGCGATTCACTATTTCAAAAAAGCACTGAATTTCAGCAAGGAGAATGCTAATTACTGGGTTGGACTGGCAGATGCCGAATTTAATCTTGGAAATTTCCAAGCAAGTTCTGAGGCTTATGAAGAGGCGATTAACCTCGAGCCTGGAATATTGGAGACTTATGTGAACCTTTCCTTGATTTATTTTGAGGAAAAAAGATTTGAGGAAGCAATTGATGTAGTACGCGAAGGAATTGAGGAGCTTCCCGAAGAGTCAGAATTGTATTATAGAATGGTGGTGTTTCAAATCAAAATGGGCAATTACAAAGAAGCGTTTTCATATCTGGAAAATGCATTAACTTTGGCCTACGATAAGCATACGATCTTGTATGAACTTATGCCGGAGCTGAAGAAGCAAAAGGCGGTCAGTAAGCTTATTGCCCAATATCGGGAGGAGAATCCCGAACGCAAACCTTAATATCAAGCCAATGAATTATGTGCTGAAGAACATTCCTGTACGGACTGAAAAGCCGCGTACCACGGGGTTCACTATGGCCATGGACAAGGGGTTAAGCCTTAGAGCCACGGAGGATTTTGTTGAAAGTTGTTCTGACTTCGTCGACATAGTAAAACTGGGATGGGCTACCTCCTATGTGACCAAAAATCTGGAGCAAAAACTCGCCATCTACAGGGAAGCGGGTATACCTGTTTACTTTGGAGGGACACTTTTCGAGGCCTTTATTGTGAGAGGTCAGTTTGAAGATTACCGTCGGGTGTTAGAGAAATTTAAGCTTGAGTATTGCGAGGTATCTGACGGATCGATCACGCTGAATCACGATAAGAAATGTGAATACATCACCACTCTTGCAAAAGAGGTGACCGTACTTTCAGAAGTGGGTTCTAAAGACGCTGCCAAAATCATCCCTCCCTATAAGTGGATCGAGCAAATGCAAACTGAATTGGATGCAGGAGCCTGGAAAGTAATTGGAGAAGCTAGAGAAGGCGGAAACGTGGGTTTGTTCAGAGATTCTGGAGAGGTAAGACAAGGCTTAGTGGAAGAAATTTTGACTCAAATCCCGGAAGAAAGAATCATTTGGGAGGCACCAATCAAATCACAGCAAGTTTGGTTTATCAAGTTGCTGGGTGCTAATGTGAACCTTGGAAATATTAGTCCTGCTGAGATCATTCCTTTGGAGACCATCCGACTGGGACTCAGAGGAGATACCTTTGACCACTTTTTGGGAGAAATCAAATTGTAATTCAACTTAAACTATCATAGGCTGATCGGAATCCATTTCGATCAGCCTTTATTTTTGCTCACTATGTCTTTTAAAAAATACCCACTTACCTATTTGAAGGGAGTTGCGATGGGAGCTGCGGACATCGTCCCTGGAGTTTCCGGAGGATCGATTGCCTTTATCACAGGGATTTATGGAGAGCTTTTGGACAGCATTAATTCTTTCAATGCTGAGAATTTAAAACTCCTTCTCAAGTTTAAGTTTCTGGATTTTTACAAAGCGGTCAATGGTAGTTTCCTTCTAAGCCTTTTGCTGGGGATCATGACCAGTATTTTTTCGATGTCGAGGTTGATTACCTATTTGATGAGTGATCATCCGATTCCGCTTTGGTCGTTCTTCTGCGGATTGATTTTGATCAGTGCTTTTTTGATTTTAAAAGATATTACCCGCTGGAATATGGGAGTTATTTTAGCCTTGCTGGCAGGCACTTTAATGGCTTATTTCATTACAGAATTACCCCCGACTAGTACCCCAGATGCACTTTGGTTTACTTTTGTCTCAGGTGCGATTGCTATTTGCGCGATGATTTTGCCAGGGATAAGCGGGAGCTTTATCCTGTTGATTTTGGGAAAATATGAGCAAATCCTTCAGGCCGTCACCAATCGGGATATTCTCACTTTGGCAGTATTTGCTTTGGGTTGTATTGTCGGAATATTGTCTTTTAGTCGGGTTGTTTCCTGGCTTTTGAAAAAACATCATGCTCTTACCATCGGCCTGCTTGCAGGATTTATGTTGGGATCGGTGAATGAGCTATGGCCATGGAAAATCGTCACCGCTTACCGGACATCTTCGAGCGGAGAGCAGAAACCATTTTTAACCGAGAATATTCTTCCCGGCACTTATCTGGAACAAACCGGAATCGAACCCCAGATATTGTTCGCTGTTTTTGCATTTGTTTTTGGAATCGTTTTAGTGTTGGGAATTGAAAGGTTTGCGAACTACATGAAGAAATCATGAGGAAATTTGGGCTGATAGGTTACCCGCTAGGTCATTCATTTTCGAAGAAATATTTTACTGCAAAATTCGAAAAAGAAGGAATCACCAATTGCAGTTTTGACCTGTATGAAATTCCTCAAATCATGGATTTTGAGAAGGTTTTGGCAGAAAACCCAGAATTGGAAGGGATGTCGGTCACGATTCCTTATAAACAGGATGTGATTCCTTATTTGGACGAATTGGAACCGGCCTGCGAGGCAATTGGTGCTGTGAATTGTATCAAGATCAGTTCAGACAAACTGAAAGGCTACAATACGGATTACATTGGATTCAGGCTTTCACTTGACAAGTGGCTCGAGGGCCAACAGGTAAAAGCTTTGGTTTTGGGAACGGGCGGAGCCTCAAAAGCTGTCAAAGAGGCGTTGAAGGATTTAAAAATTGAGTTTCTTTCTGTTTCCAGAAATTCCGGTCCGGGTTTGATTTCATATGAGGATTTAACTTTCAATCCTGAGATCCTCCAAGGACATCAATTGATTATCAATACAACGCCATTGGGCACTTTTCCGAAGGTGGAGGAAATGCCTCAGATTCCATTGGATCAGTTGAATTCAAGCCATCTGGTATTTGATTTAGTATATAATCCTGCCGAAACCAAGCTCATGAAAGCTTGCATTGAAGCTGGAGGAAAAGCTCAAAATGGCTTAGAAATGTTGGAATTGCAGGCGGAAGCAGCCTGGAAAATCTGGAACGAGTAACCTAAACTTTTCAAGTATGAGCAAGGCTATTTTGATTATCCAATGTCCAGATTGGTCAGGATGTAGAAAAAATGGCTCTTTCAAAAGCCATTAAATATCACATCGATAGCAAGGTACTGGCCTTCCGAAACAAGATGGTGATTTTTTATTGAGCAGCTGGACTTTGACCCAAACCTGAAATTTTTAACTTCAGGCATGGAAAAAGCACAGGCTAATCTTTCCCGATGCCCTTGGTGTCTGGGATTCTCCGAATATGTTCAATACCATGATACCGAATGGGGAGTACCCGTCTGGGATGATCGGGTACATTTTGAATTTCTGATCCTGGAAAGCGCCCAAGCAGGATTGAGTTGGGCGACTATTTTGAAAAAAAGAGAAGGCTACCGAAGGGCTTTTGCTGATTTCGATTACAAAGAGGTGGCAGAATTTCCAGAGAGTTATGTCCAGGAATTGCTGCTCGATCCGGGAATCATCCGGAATGTGCTGAAGATTCGAGCAGCCATCAACAATGCCCGCTGCTTTATGAAAGTGCAAGAGGAGTTTGGTTCTTTCTCCAACTATATCTGGGGATTTGTAGGCGGAAAACCCAAGCAAAACAAATTGGAGTCCATGAAGGAAATAACCCCAACAACGACTGAGTCAGATTTGCTGGCAAAGGATCTAAAGAAGAGAGGATTCAAATTTTTGGGATCCACCACTGTCTATGCCCATATGCAGGCGACAGGATTGGTCAATGACCATCTTGAAAGCTGTTTTAGAAATTCTGAGGTCATTGCCTTAGGAATAATATAGGTCATAGGTCAAAAAAAAGAGGCTCCAAATCGGAGCCTCTTTCGTTTTATAAAATTCGTACTTCTTAAGTAGTAGAACCAACATGCATCAACAGATATACACCTGCTCCTGCAAAATAACCTAGTGCTGCCAATAAAGAGATCTTTTTCAGGTACCATCCGAATTCGATTTTTTCCATACCCATTGCCGCTACGCCAGCCGCAGATCCAATGATCAAAATACTCCCTCCCGTACCGGCGCAATAAGCCAAATACTCCCAAATGAAGTGATCCATTGGATAAGCTTCCAGACTATACATACCCATGCTTGCTGCTACTAGAGGCACGTTGTCCACAACTGCTGAAAGCAGACCTATAAGTGTAATGATGATTCGATTATCACCCAAACTGTCGTTAAGATAGGCGGCAAAGTTAGATAAGGTTCCCATAGACTGAAGAGAACCCACGGCTAGCAAAATGCCGAGGAAGAACAATACGCTTGGCATGTCAATTTTGGTAAGTGCATGGCCTGCTGTATAATTCTTTCTTTCAGCTTCATCGAGATTAGGGTTGATCAATTCAGAAATGATCCAAAGTATACCCAAACCTAACAACATGCCCATGTATGGAGGCAGGTGCGTGGTGGTTTTGAAAATCGGAACAGAGATCAATGCGCCAACTCCAAGGATGAGCATCAAGTTTCCGGTAGCCACACCTGGTTTTGAAGCTTTCTTAGATTCCTTGAAATCTCCCAAGGTACCTTTCAAAGTGAATGTCAGATAAAGCAATGGCACAATCATGGTAACCATACTTGGAAGGAAGACATTCTTCATAATTGCTCCTGCTGAGATCTGACCACCAATCCAAAGCATAGTAGTCGTTACGTCGCCGATTGGAGACCAGGCACCACCTGCGTTTGCTGCGATAATGATCATACCTGCGAAAAATAGACGCATCTCCTTGTCCGGAATCAGTTTTCGGATCAGTGAGACCATCACGATTGTGGTGGTCAGGTTATCCAACACTGAAGAAAGGAAGAACGTAACGATACAAACTACCCACAAAAGCATGATTGGGTTTTTTGTCTTGATTCTATCGGTAATGAATTTGAATCCATGATGGGCATCGACCAATTCGACGATCGTCATCGCCCCCATTAGGAAGAACAGGATCTGAGCAATTTCATTCAAGTGATGTCCCAAAGATTCGGTGACATACTCCAGATGAATTTCTCCTGCACTTAAGGAGCTTGCCTTCTCGCCAAGTTCATGAATGAAATCCGCATATCGGGTACTATTTAATAGGGTTTCAGGAGCATCTGAAACCGCAAAAAGGGTCCAACAAACTACAGCCGTCACTAAAGCTGAGGCGGTTTTGTTGATTTTGATCGGATGCTCCAAGGCTATCGCCAGGTATCCGATTACAAAGACTATAATGATTGCAAACTCCATCGTTAATTTTTGTCTTTTGGTTGATAAGTTAGGTTTGGAAAACTTGGCATGTAAAATGTCCGCGATTCTACCTTCTTTCTCATAATTTTCCTATCCAAATGTTATGAATATTTGAGTTTTTCAAAAAAAGGAATTTTAAAGAACAGATTAAAAACTGAATAAGGAATGTTATATCGTAATTCCTATATAATACCAAATTAAATTTTAAATATTCGGCAATCCTTATTTTTTGGGTAACCTGTTTTTAGGAGTTTTGGAAAGGTAGGTTTTGTCAAAATGAGTATTAAAAGTTGCCAAAGCTTTTGAATCGGGTATGTGAGATTTCAAAATATAGTCGGATCGGCACTATCAAACTTGTCAAGTGTCAAAGAAACATCTGAGTTTTTCCCCCAATTGCCATGAAATCTTGAATTATATAAATTTTCTCACCTGCCCAATTTCCAAATGGACATAAAAAAAGAGGCCCCAAATTGAAGCCTCTTTCATCAGATATAATTTTTTTAGATCTCTCCGTGCATGAATAAATAGACAACTGCTCCACCTAAGTAACCCATCAGTGCCAGTAAAGAGATCTTTCTCAGGTACCATCCGAATTCAATCTTTTCCATACCCATTGCAGCAACTCCGGCAGCAGAACCAATCACAAGAATACTTCCTCCTGTACCGGCACAATATGCCAGATATTCCCATATGAAATCATCCATTGGATACATATCCATGCTGTACATACCCATGCTTGCCGCTACAAGTGGAACGTTGTCAACAATAGCTGATAGAACACCGATTAGGGTGATGATGATTCTGTTATCACCGATGGAATCATTCAGGTAAGTAGCAAAGTTGGAAAGTGTACCCATAGATTGAAGCGATCCTACTGCCAATAAAATTCCGAGGAAGAACAATACGCTTGGCATGTCGATTTTGGTAAGTGCATGGCCAGCGGTGTAATGTTTTCTTTCGGATTCGTCCAAGTTTGGATTGATCAATTCAGACACGATCCAAAGCACGCCCAATCCTAATAACATGCCCATGTATGGAGGGAGGTGGGTGGTGGTTTTGAAGATCGGAACAGAGATCAAAGCACCTACCCCAAGGAGTAACATTAAATTGCCTGATGCAACAGCTGGTTTAGATGCTTTTGAGGATTCCTTGAAATCTCCCAAAGTACCTTTCAAAGTGAAACTCAAATAAAGCAATGGAATTAACATCGTGATCAAACTTGGTAAAAACACGTTTTTGATGATAGCTCCGGCAGAGATTTGACCGCCAATCCAAAGCATGGTAGTCGTCACATCTCCGATTGGAGACCAGGCACCACCAGCGTTTGCAGCGATAATGATCATACCTGCAAAGAAAAGACGCATCTCTTTGTCCGGAATCAGCTTTCTGATCAGCGAGACCATCACGATTGTGGTGGTCAGGTTATCCAAGACTGATGAAAGGAAGAAGGCTACAATACAAACGACCCACAAAAGCATGATTGGATTTTTCGTCTTGATTCTATCAGTAATGAATTTGAATCCGTGATGCGCATCGACTAATTCGACTATCGTCATCGCTCCCATCAGGAAGAAAAGGATCTGAGCGATTTCATTCAAATGATGTCCCAAAGATTCGGTGACATATTCTAAGTGAATCTCTCCGGCTGTCAATTGGCTTGCTTTTTCACCAAGTTCATGAACGAAATCGGTGTATCTGGTACTGTTCAAAAGAGTTTCCGGTGCGTCCGAAACTGTGAAAATCGTCCAACAAACTACTGCCGTCACTAAAGCTGAGGCGGTCTTGTTGATTTTGATCGGATGCTCAAGAGCTATCGCCAGATATCCGACTACAAAGACTATAATGATTAAAAACTCCATTTTAATAGTTGTTTTTGGTTGATGATTTAAAGTTTCGGAAAGCTCGAATCCAAATTTGAATGACTATTCTAGCTTCTTTCTGATATTTTTCCTAGCCCAATTTTATGATTTGGTTTCTTCTTGTTTTTCGGAAGAAGTAACTATTGCCTTACTGATTACTAATTTTGGAGGAAGTTTGAACCGTTTCTAAAGTATTCCCAAAACTCATTTTTTGACGAATAATTTACATAAGCTGCGATAAAGCTATTTCATAGGAATTTTGAGCCAGTTTTGTTTTGCCCGGATTTACTTCAAAAGTCTTTTTCAGGGCATTTTTGATCGTGTTGCTTACATCTGAAAATATCGCCTGATCGGTGATTTCCACCTTGTCGCTCATCAAATAGGCAAACACCCGGGCCATTCCACAATTGGCAATGAAATCCGGAATCACAGATACTTGCTCATCCGCCCAAACTCCGATCGGCCCGACGAAAATTTCTGAATCTGCAAAAGGAACATTGGCACCACAAGAGATCACTTCAAGTCCGGCTTTGACCATTCTCTCCGTCTGTTGCTGAGTGACAAGTCGGGATGCGGCTGCCGGGATAAAAATTTCAGATGGTATATCCCAGATTTCTTCATTGATCTCTGCAAATGGGATCATGTTCTCAGCGACCAGAGTATTCCCGTTTCTCTTCAGGAATAAGTCCCTGATCTCATCCAGATTATAACCTTCTTCCTTTATCACTCCCCCATTTTTGTCGATAATCCCAACGATTTTTACGCCTTCCACCGCGAGGAAACAAGCAGCAGCAGCTCCTACATTTCCCCAACCCTGGATGATTGCACGCTTGCCTTTGATCTCGCCTCCCCAGATTTTATAATAATGAAGCACAGCTTCCGCGACACCATAACCGGTGATCATATCTGCCACTGTGTATTTTTTGGGGCCATTTGGGGTGAAATTTGGATCTTCCAATACTTTGGAAACCCCTTGGCGCAATTGGCCTATTTTTCGAATTTTCTGCGGTTCAGTGGCATGGAAGTGACCGTTTACGATTCCTTCCTGTGGGTGCCAAAGTCCGTATGATTCAGTGATTGGAATTACTTCATGGATTTCATCGACATTCAAATCTCCGCCTGTACCATAATAACTTTTCAAAAGTGGCATGACTGCTTTGTACCATCTCTGAAGAACGGCTTCCTTTCGCGGATCATTTGGGTCAAAGTTGATTCCGGATTTGGCACCACCGATTGCAGGGCCAGAAACGGTAAATTTTACTTCCATAGTCTTGGCGAGGGATTCTACTTCACGCTTGTCAAGGCCTTTTCTCATCCTGGTTCCTCCGCCGGCAGCTCCGCCTCGGAGGGAATTAATTACCACCCAGCCTTCGGCCTCAGATTCGCTGTCACTCCACTCGAAAATGATCTCCGGCTGTTTGTTTTCAAACTTTTTAAGTAACTCTTGCATGGACTTAGTTGGGTTTATATCTCGGGCAAAAATAGAAAAATAAACCTACCCGCCTAAACCAGCTTCGACACACAATCACCCATAAACAGTTCCGCCACTAGAGTCCTGTTTCGCTCCGGTCACAGAGGCCAATGCATTATTTTCGTCTCTCAATCTCAATACTCCTAAAAATCCAAAGACTAAAGCTTCCTTAAACTCAATCAATTCCGTTGAGGCAGCGTACTGAGTCCACTTACCCTGAAGATGGTGATCGAGGCGCTCGATAAAATAAGAATTGTAAGCACCACCTCCTGTGATCAGAACTGTGGGAATTTCCTTAGCCTGATTGGATTTGATTATTTCAGACATTTGGAAGGCATAATGCTCAATCAAAGTGCATAAAATATCCTTTTCAGAAAGTCCCGACTTCCGGATCAGAGGCTGAAACTCCTCTTCCATGTCTTCTCTGCCAAGAGATTTGGGATCATTATTGGTATAAAAAGGAAGGGCGTTGAGTTCACTAAACAGGGAAATATTTACTGATCCTTGTCTAGCCCAGTTTCCACCTTTATCATATGGTGCACCAAGTGCATTTGCCTGTTCATTCAAGAGCAAGTTGAAAGGACAACAATCAAAGGCAATTCTTTTCCCATCGGCATCCATGCTGATATTGGCGATGCCTCCCAGATTCAGACAAAAGTCAATTTGAGGGAATAGCAATTGGTCACCGATCGGAACCAAAGGAGCGCCTTGTCCTCCCAATTGTACATCCAGCATTCTGAAATCATTGATGACTTTTATTCCGCAGGCCTGATGAAGCGCCCATCCATTTCCGATTTGGAGGCTTAGCTTTTTATTCGGCTGATGAAAAACCGTATGTCCATGGGAGCAAACCGCAAACGGAAGAATCTCATTTTCATCGCAAAAATCTTTTACTTTTTCTCCCATCCAACGACCAAAATCCACATCCAAAATCGCCAATTCCAAAGATGAAAGCTGGTGCGATTTCATTAATTTTTCTCCCAAATCCTCCGGAAAGGGAATTGTCATGGAATGTAAAATCTCAAATGTCCAGTGGTCTTGCTTTTCGTAGTGGCAATAGGCCAAATCCAGACCATCACCTGAGGTGCCGGACATGAGTCCGATCATTCTATAGCTTGGGTTGCTCATGGGTTAAAGTATGTTAAGGATCCGTTAATCAAAGATAAATTGAAGTGGAGGAAAAGCCCTCTTTTTTTTAAATGCCTAATTTGCGAATCTAAAAACGCATAAATGCCAAATCTGGTCATAGACATTGGAAACACCCGAATCAAATCTGCTCTTTTTGATAAGGCTGAATTGGTATGGGAGGGTGTTTTTGTTGATTTGACAGATGCAATTGCTACATGGTCCAATCATAATTTCGGCAATTGTCTGGTTAGTTCAGTGCGATGGAGCAAGGAAGAATTGAAACAGCTTCTGCCTTTCGATTTCATTTTTCTAACCTCTCAAACAGCAATTCCGATTTCGAATAAGTATGGAAGTACTGCTACTTTGGGCCTGGACAGGATCGCGGCAGCGATTGGAGGATGGCAATTAGCCGGTAATGGACCCGTTCTGGTCATTGACCTGGGAAGTTGTATTACCTTTGAATTTGTAAATCAGGAGAATGCTTACTTGGGCGGGGCAATCAGCCCGGGGCTTTCCATGAGAGCAAAAGCGATGAATTCGTTTACGGCCCGGCTACCTTTGGTAGAATTGAAAGAGAAACCAAAAAATCGGATCGGAGACTCCACGATCTCGTGCATGCAGTCCGGAATTTGGTATGGCGTTGAGTATGAATTGTCAGGTCAAATTCAGGCTTATCAGAAAGAATATCCAGAAATCAAGGTCTTTGTTTGTGGCGGAGACGCTCAATCTTTTGTTTCATTGGCAAAAGACCACATATTTGTAGTCCCAAATTTAGTCCTTCACGGACTTAATTGCATTCTAAACCACAATGTTGAGTAAAATCAAATTGAAATTGCTGGGTGTACTTTGCACCCTTTTCTTGTTTTCTGAGGCAATTGCCCAGTCCAGTTCCTCTACCTATAGTGCATTAGGAATCGGAGAATTCAATTATTCAGGTCTTACCCAGAATCAGGGGATGGGCGGTCTTGGGATTAGTTTTGGCACAGGATGGAATGCCAATGTGGTCAATCCTGCTTTGACAACCCGAAATACGATTTTCAATTTTCAGGCAGCACTTAACTACAAAAAAATAAATGCTGACAACGGACAGCGAACTTCGGATGTCGATGGCGGCGGACTTTCCTACATCGCATTTTCTCTTCCAGTCAAATCCGGAAAGGTGACTGCCGGAATGGGACTGAATCAAATAACAAGTGTAAACTATCGAATGATCATCGCGAGTTTGGTAAATAATGCTGAACTGCAAGCTTTTAATTCGATTAAGGGAGATGGCGGTATTTCTGAAGCCTATTTGAATTTTGGCGTACTTGCCGCAAAAAACCTGAGTTTTGGTGTTCAAGGCTCCTATTTGTTTGGATCAACGATCCGCACCAATCGGCTTTCGCTGTTTGATGACAACGGCAGTTCAGTAGGAACTGTCTCAGAATATTACGAGAGATTAACGGTAAGTGATATCGGTCTGAAATTTGGAACTCACTACTTTTTCAAGGTTGGGGCAAAAAGTAACCTGCACCTGGGAGCCATTTATCAGAATTTAGGAGATGTTAATGGAAAAGCTTTTGCTAAGCTGGCTGCATTTGGCCAAGCTAGCGACCCCGATTCGGATGGAGATCTGATTGCCAACAACGAGAAAGGAAGTGTTTACATCCCAAATCGATACGGATTTGGAGTGACATATGAAAAAATAAATAAATTTGTCGTGGGACTGGAAGGTCAGTATCAGGATTTCACCCAATACAGATCTTTTCTGGATGATCCACTTCAGTTAAAAGAAGTTATAAAAGTTGGTTTAGGTTTTCAGATTGTACCGGATTATTTGGCTCTTGATAACCCCCTAAAACGTACTACCTATCGTTTTGGAGTGGAATTTCAGCAAACGCCGTACTACCTGAATCAAACTAACATAAATGACATTGGCATTAACTTTGGAACATCCTTTCCAGTCAATCAACTTTCACTTGTAAATTTTGCAGTAAAGGTTGGACAAAGGGGAACAACAGAGAATGGACTGGTTAAAGAAAGTTATGTGAACTTCACCTTCGGGCTTTCACTCAATGACAATAGCTGGTTCTACAAAAGAGTATTTGAATAAAGCTTAACCATTACAAGAGATTGAGATGAGCAAATGGATGTTTCATCAAGATTGAATGTCACCGAATCAAACCAATTAACATAGACATGAAAATTAAATCAACCCTTCTTACTCTTTCAGCTTTGCTCCTGGCTGGTATGGCTCAGGCGCAAGATGGATGGAACTGGCCTGCAGATCCTGCTCAGGAAGCGAAAGCAAGAGAGCTCAATGCGGCTTACACTGACTATATGAAGTCAGATCAGTTTGTGGATGCTACCAAGCCACTTAATTGGTTATTGGTCAATGCACCTGACTTGAATGAGTCACTGTATATCAATGGTGTGACTGTATATAAAGGAGCTGCCGACGCGACTGCGGATGCCGCCCAAAAAGCAGTTTATCAGGATTCGGTGATCACTATTTATTCTAAAAGAGGAGAGCTTTACAATAATGAAGCTAAATGGATTGAAAATAAAGCGTATTACGGATATCAGTTTTACAAAGCAGATAAAGAAAAGCTTAAAATACCAATCGTTGATTTTGAGAAAGCTCAGGAACTGAATGGTGCTATATCTCCAGGCTTGACAGCGGCATATTTTGACTTGATCAGAAGAAATTATCTGATGAACAAGGCATATCAGCCTGAGGAAGTTTTGGCGATTTATGACAAAATCACTGCTCAGTTAGACAAAGCTGCAGCTGAAGGCAAAGATGTAACTAGTCCGAAAGGTCAGGTTGAGCAATTGCTTGTAGCGATGGAATTGATTGATTGTGATTTCATCGAAAACACAATGGGTCCAAAATTGACTGCAGATCCTACTAATGAGGTTTTGGCAAACCAAATCTTCAAGTATTCTGTCCAGTACAAATGCTATTCTTCAAATGCCTTCCTTGCTGCATTGGAGGTAATAGATACCAAGAACCCAACTTTCTCAACTTCTCAGGTAAGAGCTATGAGATATTTGCAGGAAGGTGCTTATGATAAAGCTTTACCGGTTTTGGAGAAAGCTTTGACCCTTGCTGAAAATGATGCTCAGAAGTCTGAGGTTCATTTGGAGTTGGCAAAAATTCATGGTAGCCAAGGCAGAAAGTCTCAGGCAAGAACTTCTGCAAGAGAAGCAGTAGCACTTGATGAGTCAAAAACTACCGATGCTTATGCATTGATTGGTAACCTTTACATGAATTCTGCAAATGATTGCCGAGGTGGTGAGAGCCGTGCAAAAGACTACTCTATCTACATAGCTGCTTACAATGCTTACCAAAGAGCTGGAGATTCCAAAGGAATGGCTAATGCTCGTGCCAGATTCCCATCCAAAGAGGAACTCTTTACTGAAGGTCTTGCGGTTGGTTCTTCTATCAACACAGGTTGCTGGATAGGTGAGACAGTTACACTTGCTACAAGAGATTAAGAATTAATTCAGAATAGATAAAGGCAGTCCAAGGACTGCCTTTATTCATTTATAGCTGTTCGATCAAAAATCAAGTATCTTTGAAGCGTGAATAAAGTACCAGGAATCCTTTTTTTTATTTTAAGTCTAGTCTTCTTCTCTTGTCGGGAAGACGTGGACACATCCGCACTTAAAGTCTACGATGGCCCGCTCAACACAGCCATTAATATTCATTTGGTTCACAGTGATTCGGCGGTGGTGAGATCAGAAATCCGGGCTCCCAAACAACTGGAATATTCTAATGGCAACATTGAATTTCCGGAAGGAATTGACATCCAATTTTTTGAAGTGGATGGGACACTGAGTACTACCATGACTGCAGACAAAGGATATTTTCTCAAAACAGAAAACATCTACAAAGGAATCGGTAACGTCCAAGTAAAAAACCTATTGAAAGATCAGCGCCTGCAATCAGAGGAGTTGTATTGGAATCCAACGGATAAGAAAATCTACACGGAGACTTTTGTGACTATTCAGGAAAGGCAAACCTTATTCAACGGTACAGGGATGGAAGCAGATGAGAGTTTCAGCAAATACAAGCTTAAAAAAGTAAGGGATAGTCGCACCGTATTGCCCGGAGAAGGAATATGAACAGATTAATTCAGAGAGAAAAATTGAAGAATCTAGCTTGTCATTGCACTTTCCAGGTACTCATGGAAATCAGATTAAATACAAATGAAACTACCTGACGCGCTTTTATTGTCCCTTTCTTTAGCATTGATTATTGTAGGAGTTCACCAATCACTTACTGCTGGTATCGGTGCTTCCTATCCGATTTTTATGTTTGCTGTTGCCTTGTTATTTTGGTTTCAATATCGAAGAATACAACCGCCAACAGAACCAACTCCTCCTCAGAAGAAAACCAAACCCGGTAAAAAGCGCTAAAAATGGAAGTTTCCTACTTGATCATAGTCCTGATTTCCCTTTTGTTTTCCGCATTTTTCTCCGGAATAGAAATCGCCTACATCTCATCCAATAAGTTGCAGATCGAGCTTCAAAACAAGCAAGGCGATATGAGGGGGAAGATATTGAGCGGATTTGTGCAAAGCCCGGGGCAATTCATCGGAACCACTCTCTTGGGAAATACAATCTGCCTGGTTCTATATGGTACTTTTATGGCCTTTCTCCTGGAAGTGCCTTTGAGAATGTGGCTCCCGACAAGTATTAATAACGAAGCAGTCATCCTACTGATCCAGACAATAGCTTCCACCATTATCGTTTTGATTACGGGTGAATTTTTACCAAAAAGCTTTTTCATGCTTAATCCCAATAGCATGTTAAACTTCTTTGCGATACCATTTCTGGCAATTTACTTTTTGATGTATCCGATAGTCTGGGGAGTAGTAGGGCTGTCAAGGTTTTTCATCACCAAAGTCCTCAGACTTCCTTACAGTGAAGACAAGCCTGTTTTCACAGTTACGGACCTCAACAGCTTCATCCAAAATCACATGAGCAAAGGTCGGGAAGAGGGGAAAGTTGATATCGATGCTAAGATTTTCGAAAATGCTGTAGAGTTCAAAACAGTCCGCATCCGGGAGTGCATGGTGCCAAGGACTGATTTGGTCGCTGTAGATGTGAATGATACCATTCAGGATCTGAAATCAGTTTTTGAAGAAAGCGGTCATTCCAAAGTTATCGTTTACCGGGATTCCATTGACGAAGTGATTGGATATTGCCATCATTTGGAGCTTTTCAAAAAACCCAAAACCATCGATGAAATCCTCACTCCGATCATCATTGCCCCGGAATCAGCTCTGGCAAACGAAGTTTTGATTCAATTTATCCAGGAGCGAAAAAGCCTTGCTTTGGTTGTCGATGAATTTGGTGGGACCAGTGGGATCGTCTCGATGGAAGATATTATTGAAGAAATTTTCGGTGAAATCGACGATGAATATGACAACGATGATTTGATCGAGCAAAAAACCGGAGAGCAGGAATATTTATTGAGCGCTCGACACGAGATCGATTATCTGAATGATAAATACGGATGGGAATTGCCCTATGGGGACTTTGAGACCCTATCCGGACTGATTCTCTCCTTAGCCGAAAACCTTCCCAAGAAAGGTGAGTCGGTTACTTTTGGCCCGTATACTTTCACAATTGTCACCAAACAAGACCACCGAATTGATTCAGTTAAGCTGAAAATCAGCACTTCGGGGATTTTTTAGATACCGCTTTGATTCAGATTAAATTTTGAATTTCGTTACTAATGCTATTATTTTGCGACACTCAAAAAAAGCGTAGTATCAAAAATGGCGTTAATTAAACAAATTAGACAGAGAACGGGTCTCGCTATCGGCGTAATTGCCGGCGGGTTAATTCTATTCCTATTGGGTGGAGATTTGCTTAGTCCAAGCTCCAATCTGCTCAATTCAAATCAAAACATCGTAGGTGAAATCGCGGGAGAGGAAATCTCTTACGAAGAATATGTAGCCAAAGTCGAAGAAGTAAAAGCAGGCTACCAGCAGCGAACAGGACGTGTGCCATCTGAAGTTGAGATGTTCACGGTGAGAGAGCAGGCTTGGCAGACCATGATAGTGGAGCGCGTATTCAATGAAGAATATGAAAAACTCGGCCTGACTGTCTCTGATGCTGAACTTGTTGATATGGTTCAGGGAAAGAATATTGTTGCTGAATTGCGTCAGCAACTTGTGAACCCACAAACTGGTGAGTTTGACAAAAACCAACTTGTGACATTCCTTCAATCGCTTGAGACTGCAGATCCTGCACAGCAAGCTTTCTGGGCACAGCAAGAGAGACTTTTTGCAGATTCCAGATTGAGAATCAAATATGACAACCTCATGGCTACTTCAGAGTATGCTACTTCTGCTGAAGCCAAATTAGAATACAAAGCTGCAAATTCACTTGCAGACGCTTCAATCCTCTTTATTCCTTACACTGCTATCAATGATTCTGATGTCACATTGGAAGAAAGCGAATTGACGGCTTATTTGAAGAAAAATCAGGATAAGTTCAAAACCGGAAACACTGCTAATCTTGAGTACATCAGCTTCAGCATTCTTCCAAGTGGAATAGATTCTGCAGATGTAATCACGAGAATTAACCAGTTAACTGAAGAATTGAAGACTGCTGAAAATGATTCTCTTTTCGCAGTAAGAAATTCTGAGACTCAGACTCCCTTCTTTACGTTTGCTCCTGGCGATGCGCTTCCTGTTGGTTTGACAAGTAATGTTGGTGAAGTTTTGCCGGGTCAGGTTTACGGTCCATTTGTGACTCCGAATTCTTCTTATGTGACTTATAAAGTAACTGAGCAATATGAAGGAACTCCAAGAATCAGAGCTTCCCATATTTTATTCAGTACTCAAGGTTTGGATAGCGCTACGATTCTTCAGGTAAGAGCACAGGCAGAGCAAGTGCTTGCTGATGTAAAAGCCAATGGCAACTTTGCCGTAGCTGCACAGCAGTATGGTCAGGACGGTACTGCTCAAAATGGCGGAGACCTCGGATGGTTTGCGAAGGAAGACTTTGTTGAGCCATTTGCAAACGCTGCATATGCTGCAAGCGCTCCTGGTTTGCTCAACAATTTGGTAGAAACAGAATATGGTTTCCACATCGTGGAAGTAACTGAAATGCCAAAAAGCACTTACACTAAAGTTGCTACTATTGAGTTGGAACTTGTGGCGAGTGATGCAACAAGAAATGAAGCTTTCAGAAATGCTGACACTTTCGCAGCTGAAGCAGGTAACAGAGGTGAATTTACTGAGAAAGCTGAAGCAGCTGGCTATAGAATCATCCAAGCAAATAACTTGGAAGCAGGAAGCCGCAATCTGAATAATATCCAGAATGCAAGAGAAGTAGTAAGATGGGCCTTTTCAGAAGCATCCGAAGAGGAAGTTTCACCTGTGTTTGAATTAGACAATTCTTACCTTGTTGCCACTCTAGTCAACAGAAAAGAAGAAGGCGATGCAACTTTGGCTGATGTAAGAGAGCAAGTTGAATTGTTGGTAAGAAATGAAAAGAAAGCAGCAATGATCATTGAGAAGCTGAAAGGAAAAACAACTCTTGCTGAGATGCAGGCCGTTTATCCAAATGAAGCTTCGGTAAATGAAATTCCTGATCTTAAATTGAGCGCTGCTGTGATCCCGGGTATTGGATTCGCTCCTCGCGCAATCGGTTCTGTCTTTGGACTTACCAATGGCCAAATCACAATGCCGATTCAGGAAGATATCGGAGTAATGGTAGCTAAACTGAACACGCTTACTCCTGCAGCTGAAATTGGAGATTATACGAACTACCAAGGGCAGTTGACTCAAAATGCTTCGCAAAGAACCACGTATCAGGTGATGATGGCTCTTCAGGAACTTGCCAATGTCAAAGACTTCCGATATAAATTCTTCTAAGCTTTAAAAATTTGAACCCATGCCCACAAGCATGGGTTCTTTGTTTATATCCAATAGGATCAGGTTTTAATGAGCGATTGCAATGAAGAATCAATTTAATAAAGTAGCCTTCAAGGAAAAATTAGAAGCAACCGGACAATTTCCAATGCTTTATATGTTTAAATTCATCGTTCCAAACGGAACTGAGATTGAGATAGGAGCGCTTTTCCCCAAAAATGAAATGGCTCTCAAACCAAGTTCCGGTGGAAAGTATGTCAGTACTACTATTCAGGTAATGATGGATAGTGCTGATCAAATCATCGAAATTTATGAAAGAGCGTCTTCGATTGAAGGTGTGATTTCACTCTAAATTCTTTTAATCATGTGGATCGAGGAAAATAATAAGCTCAAAAAATCTTTCAAGTTTAAGGATTTTCAAGAGGCGTTTGCTTTTATGACCAGGGTGGCGTTTTTGGCTGAGGAGCATCAGCATCATCCCAACTGGAGCAATGTCTACAATAAAGTGGACATAGAGCTCACCACCCACGATGAGGGCAATACAGTGACTGCAAAAGATCGAAAACTTGCTAAAGCGATTGATTCCATCCATTCATGATTGACCATCCTATCAACCTTTATTTGGTTCCCACTCCTATCGGAAACCTCAAAGACATTACCCTTCGAGCACTGGAAGTTCTCAAAAGCGCTGATGTGATATTGGCTGAGGATACGCGTACTAGTGGAATCCTGCTCAAACATCTTGAGATCTTCCGGCCACTTCAGAGCTACCATATTTTCAACGAGCATAAAGCGGTGCAAAAGCTGGTGGATCGGATGAAAAAGGGAGAAGTCTTCGCCTTAATCAGCGATGCAGGAACACCGGCGATTTCAGATCCCGGGTTTTTGTTAGTCAGAGAAGTACTGGCCGCAGGTTTGGACGTTCAATGCCTTCCAGGACCGACAGCCTTTGTTCCCGCTTTGGTCAATAGCGGTCTGCCAAATGATCGTTTTATTTTTGAAGGATTTTTGCCCCATAAAAAAGGGAGAAAAACAAGGATTGAATCCTTGCTTGAAGAAACCCGAACCATGATCTTCTACGAATCCACGCATCGTCTGATGAAGACTCTTGAGCAATTTTCCGAAGCTTTTGGCCCGGAAAGACAGGCGTGTGTTTCCAGAGAATTGACAAAACTTCATGAAGAAAACGTAAGAGGAACTCTTGCTGAATTGGTGGAATATTACCAAACCCACCCGACTAAAGGAGAAATAGTAGTCGTATTGGCCGGGAAAAATCCCAAAGATTGAATTAACCTATTTACCTGATTTTATGATATCCAATGAAACGCTTGACTTGCTTCTTGAAAAGACGCAGGAAATCGCCAAAGAAGTCGGTGCATTTATTAGAAAGGAAAGACAAGGCTTTAATCTGAAGACTGTAGAGCACAAAGGATTTAATGATCTGGTTTCTTACGTAGACAAAGAGGCCGAGAAACAGATCGTTGACAGGTTGAGTTTGATTTTACCGGAGGCTGGTTTCATCACAGAAGAAGGAACGAATACTACCCGTCAGGACCAATTTAATTGGGTGATTGACCCGTTGGATGGTACGACCAATTTCGTCCATGGACTTCCAATCTACTCTGTGAGCATTGCTTTGATGGAGTACGAAGAAGTTGTTTTGGGGGTGGTCTATGAAGTTAATCGCCACGAGTGCTTCTATGCCAAAAAAGGAGGCGGAGCATTTTGCAATGACACCCCAATACGTGTAAGTCAGGCTGGGAATTTGGCAGCATCGCTCATAGCGACCGGATTTCCTTATTATAACTTTGAGCAAATCGATAAATATTTGGCAGCTCTCAAGTTTTTGATGAGCTCGACCCATGGACTCAGAAGACTTGGAAGTGCAGCAGTTGACCTTTGTTATGTGGCTTCAGGAAGGATCGAAGGCTATTTTGAATACAACCTCAATTCCTATGATGTGGCTGCCGGTGCATTGATCGTGCAGGAAGCAGGAGGAACGGTCACAGATTTTGCCGGAGGCGGAGATTATATTTTTGGGAGAAATATTGTTGCAACCAATACCCATATTCATCCGGAATTCCTCACTGAATTGATTCGCCTCTGGTCTTAAGATCAGCCTAAAAACAGATACCAAAGAAAAATACTGATCAGCGAGATCGGGATTCCAAGACTTGCCAATAAGGTGGCGAGCTTGGGTTGCAGCCCGTATTGGATAGCTACGATTGATCCGGTAATCATGGGAGCCATTCCGCTTTCCAGCACAGTGACTTTGAAAGTCAATTCAGTCTCTGGTAGGAAATTGCGGTAAATAAGCCAAACCATTGCAGGTGCAAGAATCAGCCTGTAACCAATACTCATCCAATAGAATCTGGAAGTCAAAGCTGCCGCATCCAGAGAAAACTTAACTCCAAGTGCCAAAAGAGCCATGGGTGCCATAGTTTTTCCTATACCTGAAAGGAATGGCAATAATATCTCAGGGGTTTTCCACCCTAAAATACTCATCACTATTGTACCGAGAAGGAATAAAAAAGGAGGAAAACTCAGGATTTTGAGCGGAATGGAGCTGAGATTCCCCTCTTTATGACTGTAGATAGAGCCAACAACAATTGCGAGAGAAGAGACCAAAAGAAACGATCCTCCTTGGTCCATGAGTAAAGCAACAGATAAAGACTGCTTTCCATAAAGTGCCTCAAGGACTGGAAAACCCAGAAAAGAGGTATTTGCAAGTCCTGATACGATTACCAGACATCCAGTGGTTCCTTTGTTCCAGTGAAGGATTCTGCCCATAAATCCAAAGATCACCCAAGACATGAAAAAGGTAAACCAAGCTGCTGAAATAGGAACCAGCAAATCCAACCCGGGCTTGATCTGAGGAATATGGAGTAAAGCCAGAGCAGGAAGGACCAGATAAAGTAGATAACGATTGATCCAAAGAGTGGCTTTTTCCAAAGGGAAACCGGGCAATCGCTGAAGAATTAATCCGGAAATAAGAAAGACGACAGCGATCAGCGCTCCGAGCATGTCCACATTTGGTAAGTTCTATTTTTTCTTAACAGAAAATTAATTTGATAAAATTGTATCGACTTGAATGTCAGCATACTTTTGTTTCAACTTTCAGAAAGCAATGACTAAACTAATACCGATTTTTATTGAGGGTGAGAAATGGATACAAATTTCACAGCTATCATCCGAGCAGGCAAATAAGTTGAAATCCTGGTTACCTGTCTACTCTTTCAAGAAAATCATTTTTCAGGGAATGGAATTATGCGATTGCCTGAAATTTGAAACTTATGAGCAGTGGTTCAGATCTTCTGAACTTCAAGTTCGTAATCCAGTTTTTGATTTTTAATCCAGCCCAATATTTTTTCTCTTTTCCTGATAGTAATCATGCAGCTGGGGATAGAATTGGCTTTTTGCCTCCGGAAATCCATCCAGCGTCATGACCATATTTCCCTCCGGGTGGTCGCGATTGATCTGCATTCCTTCCAGCATATCGATCAGTTCTTCCATGGATAATGGTTCTACTGCACTGGAAGGGTACAGCATGTATTCATTACCATAGAAATCTACCGCTTCGAAATTAATTTTGGTGTCCAGCGAATGAGCATAAATACTGATTTGCTCCCCCCATTTGCTTTCGGGATAGTGGAGTTTCACCAATAATATCGAGGTAACATCCCCAATGAAATACAGGCCGGGGCGGAATTTGAAATCAAACATGTATCCAAATTAGGAAATCAACCGCAGGTATCCAGCATTCTTTGTGCAAACACTTTTTTGGATTGGATAATCGGGAGTTTAAGTCTATTTTTGACCTCGTTTTCAGCCGGAGCAACCCGGCAAAACCCTCAATAGTTAGCTCTCAAACCCCTGATTATGAAAAGAGATTCGGTTATTTTCGACCTCATCGCGCAAGAAGAAGACAGACAAAAGAGAGGCATCGAGCTGATTGCCTCCGAAAACTTCACCAGCAAGCAAGTAATGGAAGCTGCGGGAAGTGTCCTGACCAATAAATATGCCGAAGGACTTCCGGGCAAGCGATACTATGGCGGCTGCGAAGTAGTCGATGAAATCGAGCAATTGGCAATCGATCGTGCAAAGGAACTTTTCGGAGCAGGCTGGGCAAACGTGCAGCCGCACTCAGGTGCACAGGCCAACGCAGCTGTAATGCTTGCTTGCCTGAAGCCGGGTGATGCCATTTTGGGTTTTGACCTCTCTCATGGCGGTCACCTGACTCATGGATCACCGGTGAATTTCTCCGGTAAACTTTATCAGGCGAATTTCTATGGTGTGGAAGAATCCACTGGTTTGATCGATTACGATAAAGTGGAAGCAAAAGCTTTGGAGGTTAATCCTAAAATGCTGATTTGCGGAGCATCTGCTTACAGCCGTGATTGGGATTATGAGAGACTAAGAGACATCGCAGATCAGGTAGGAGCGCTTTTGCTGGCAGATATTTCTCATCCGTCAGGATTGATTGCAAGAGGCTTGCTCAACGATCCGCTTGAATATTGCCATATCGTGACCACGACTACTCACAAGACTCTAAGAGGTCCAAGAGGTGGTTTAATTATGATGAGAGAAGATTTTGACAATCCATTCGGACTTACTACTCCAAAAGGAGAAATCAGAAAAATGTCTTCCCTGTTGGATATGGGTGTTTTCCCGGGAACTCAGGGTGGTCCTTTGGAGCATATTATTGCTGCGAAAGCAATTGCTTTTCAGGAAGCACTTTCGGACGAATACATGAATTATGTCGTTCAGGTGAAAAAGAATGCATCCGTAATGGCCAATGAGTTCGTAAGTCTCGGTTACCAGATCATTTCCGGAGGAACAGACAACCACCTTATGCTTATTGACCTTCGAAATAAAGACCTGACCGGAAAGATTGCCGAAGAGACACTGGGTAAAGTAGATATTACAATCAATAAAAATATGGTACCATTTGATACCAAGTCACCATTTGTGACTTCAGGTATGCGAGTAGGTACCGCTGCAGTGACTACCCGAGGATTGAAGGAAGCCGATATGATAAAGATCGTGCACCTGATAGACCGGGCTTTGAAAAACCATGACCAGGAAGCTGAGTTGCAGAAAATCCGCGCTGAAGTCAATACCTGGATGGTTGAATTTCCTTTGTACTAAAATACATATCCCCAAAAGTGGCGTTAGATCAATATAAAGAGGAAGAAGAAGAGGAGGGAGGAATGTCCTTTCTCGACCATTTGGAAGCATTGCGTTGGCATATTCTCAGGGCCATATCCGCAGTACTCATTCTCACAATCATTGCCTTCTTAGCGAAAAGTATCGTTTTTGGAGTGATTATCCTGGGACCTTCCAAGGTTGATTTCATCACGTATCGATTGTTTTGCGATCTCGGGAATTTCCTGGGGATAGCAGCACTCTGTATTGATAAGTTACCCTTTACCCTCCAAAGCAGGGAGATGACCAGCCAATTTTCTATGCACATGACTTCAAGTCTTGTAGTGGGATTTGTGGTGGCTTTCCCTTACCTGTTCTGGGAAGTTTGGAGATTCATCAGTCCCGGATTGTATGATAAGGAGAAAAATGCGGCTCGTGGAGCAGTCTTTTTCGTCAGTTTTTTGTTCTTTTTGGGTGCAAGCTTTGGATATTTTGTCCTGGCCCCGATGTCGATCAACTTCCTTGCAAACTATCAGCTTGATCCTTCAATCGTCAATGAGTTTGACATTTCGTCTTACATCTCTACACTGACTATGCTTGTGCTGGCTTCGGCTATCATGTTCCAGCTGCCGGTGGTGGTGTATTTCCTTTCCAAATCTGGTTTGGTTACTTCGGGAATGCTGATTGCTTATCGAAGACATGCCATCGTGATTATTTTGATCGTTTCTGCGATTATTACTCCTCCGGATGTGGTGAGTCAGGTCTTGATCGCGATGCCGATTTTGGTCTTGTACGAAGCTGGAATCCAGATTGCAAAGCGATTGGAAAAGGAAAAAGCGGTGAAAAAGGCTGCGGAAGATTTGGAAGAAGAAGAAGACAAAGAATAAAAGAAATCACCATGGCAAAGAAAATAGCGATCGGCGGTGATCACGCTGGATTTGAATACAAAGGAAAACTGATCCAAAAGCTGGAAGACTTGGGCTATGAAGTAAAGGACTTCGGGCCTTTTTCAGATGCTTCTGTCGATTATCCTGACTTTGTACATCCCTTGAGTTCAGCTGTAGAAAAAGGTGAATATGAACTTGGAATCGTGATCTGCGGAAGTGGGAACGGTGTTGCCATCACAGCAAATAAGCATCAGGGAATCCGTGCCGCACTTTGCTGGAATGAGGAATTAGCAGCTTTGGCTCGTCAGCACAACAATGCAAATGTACTTGCCATCCCTGCACGATTTGTCGCGTATGAACTGGGTGAAAAAATGGCTGAGACTTTCCTGAATACGGATTTTGAGGGAGGAAGACACCAAAATCGCGTGAACAAAATCGCCTGCACTTAATCGATAATAAGAATGAAAAAGCCCGGAGAGTAATCTTCGGGCTTTTTTTATGATTGGTGGATTAATAAAATAGAAGGGAGCATTTTCATTTCTCATAAAACTCAATCGGCAAGTCATCCGGATCTGAAAAAAAAGTGAATTTCTTTCCGGTGAATTCATCGATTCTGATGGGTTCAGCATTTACTCCCAGTTTGCGCAGTTCCTCTACTTCCTTTTCGATATCATCGACTTCAAATGCTAAATGTCTCAAACCTGAGGCTTCCGGTCTGGAGGTCCTTGCTGGTGGAGAGGGAAATGAAAATAATTCAAGGATGTATTCTCCGTTCAGGGATAGATTAGCTTTGTAAGATTGACGTTCTTTTCGGTAAATCTCCTGCTCCAGTTTCAGTCCAAGAATCTCAGTATAAAATGCTTTCGACACTTCATAATCGCTGCAAATAATAGCAATATGATGGACTTTGTTGAGCTTGATCATGAAAGGATTATGATTTGAAAAGGCTTTAATTATCGGGATTGATTAATACCTAAATGAATATTTTTTCTTTCCTTTTATCAAAAAAAACAAGGATTAAAGACCAACTATGGACTATGGACCATCGACTTTTAATTCCTATTTCAACAAGAAAACTCCCAGCTCGGGGGTATCATATTGTTTGCTGAGTTCGGGATAATCCTGAAGAAGTTTATTGAAGACGCCATCCTGATCCAAGACAACGTCCGCCTTTTCCAATTGAAGCAACTGAAACAGTTTTGCACGTTGAGGAAGATCCCTCTCTCTTTCCAGGTAAAGTTTGCTGAGCTTATAATTAAGAAACGGACCGCTCATTTCAGAATGGAGGTAAGGCGAAATATCCTCACCCAAAATCATAACACTTCCCTGATACTTAATAGGTGGAGAATCTTCTACGAAATATTCCGAATGTGTTTCGACAGTTCCATGCCAATACCAAAAGGCGAATCCCGGCAAACCAATAATCAGGATATAAAAGCTAAGCTTTGCAATCATTCCACGACCCATGTGAAGGAAAAACTGAGTGATCAGATAAGTCAATCCCGGAATGAAAATGACTAATTGATACGAAGCCTGACGTTTAATCAGGAAAAATTCCACGGCTGAAAAGAAGATCCAGATGATAATCAACTGTCGCTGCTTTTGCTGATTGATGGTGGATCCGCGAAGGACCGCACTGAGAAAATATCCAACCAATGCCAACACAATCGGGAAAGCTCCCAAGATCAACCAGCTCAGGTAAGATTGGAACTGATACTTGTCTGACTGAAAAATAAGTGGCCAAATGTCGAATGCCGCTTCCAGACCATCATTCCAAAAGTAATAGACCGAGATGAGCAAAATCGGAAGAAAATATCCAACCAATGAAAGCATCAATTGTCGGAATGAAAATCCGCTGATTGCAATGCCAGTGAAAATCATGTAAGGCAAAAAGAGGATATAATTTGGATTGAACCCTGTGGCCAAGCCTGCATAAAGTCCGATCAATAAAGTGGATTCACTCGTTTCTTTTTGGAGGACAGTCTGCGAAAAAAGCTGACCTAATGCTAGAATTAAAAATGTGCTTCCCAGCAAAGTGGGCGAAAGGCTCAACAGGTCAAATGAAATATGAAACAACGCCAGCATAATGATTGCTGGCAAATAGGTGTTATCATCAAAAACCCGGTATTTGATCAGAATGGTGTTCCAATAAATCACCTGAATCAGGATTAACGTGCGGCCGATTAGTTCATAGGCTAGGTTATTTCTCCCAAAGAAAAAATCAACAATGGCGAAAAATGCTGCAGATAGTGGCCCGGTATCGTCAATGACATCGAGGTAAAGGAAATGTCCATCAGCGAGCCTTTCTCCCAAAACCATCCAGATCAGTTGAGGGTTTGTTATCGGAAATGGGTTCCAAAGCAAATAGACTAAAGTCAGGATCAGAGCGAATAGCCCGACACCGATTAATCTGAAAGGATCATTGACTTTGAAAAAGCTGAGCAAGGGAATTGGAGATTGAAAGAGGTTGGTTTTGCCCGAAATTAAAGCATGCCCAACTATTTCGCTAAATTTGTACCACAAATACTTGTCATGGAAAGTAAAAGACAACAAAAACACGCTAAAATGCTCCAGAAGGAGCTTGGAGATATTTTTCAAAAAGAATCAAAACACCTGATAGGTCGCGCAATGGTGACGATTACCCGTGTTTTGGTAAGTCCGGATATGGGATTCGCCAAAGTTTACCTGAGTTTCTTGCTGGCTGATCCCAAGCAGACGTACGATCTGATCAACGAACATAAAAAAGATATCAGGCATCAACTTGCAAAGCGCATTGGAAAATCTGTTCGGATTATACCCGAACTGGCATTTTTCCCGGATGATTCTGCTTCTTATGCCCAGCATATGGACAAAGTCATTTCTGACCTTCATATTCCGCCCGCTCCGCCTGAAGATGAAAACGAAGGAGAAACCGATGATTAAAATCCTGGCTTCTTGAATCTCAGTTATTTTATAGCGGCAAGATATTTTCGCAGTAAGAAAAAGCGAAACTTCATCACGGTGCTGTCCACTATCTCCATGATTGGAGTTGCAGTTGGGACGATGGCATTGGTGATTGTCATGTCGGTATTTAATGGTCTGGAGGATTTGATCAAAAGTCTTTTTGCCAGCTTTGATGCGGAGTTGAAGATTGAGGTGGTGGAAGGGAAAAGTTTTCTGATCAATGAGGAATGGCTGGACAGCATCCGAAACCTGGAAGGTGTCGCCATCCTGACTGAAGTAATAGAGGATAATGCGCTGCTGGACTACAACGGAAACCAAATGGTGGCGCGCATCAAAGGAGTTTCGGATAATTTCCTGGATCAGGGGCGATTTTCAAAAGGCTATTTCTGGGGAGATACCACGCTGGGAGACGAGCTTCGTCCTGCTGCAATTCTGGGACGAGGAGTAGGTTTCTTTCTCTCCGTAAATCTGGAAGATGTCAATGTCCCTCTGAAAGTTTTCTACCCAAAAGCTCCAAGAAGTGCAGCTACCATAGATCCGACACAACTTTATGCTTCCGGAATTCTCGATCCGGTAGCTTTCTTCAGTATCGAGCGACAGTTTGACGATGAATACGTGATTGCTCCACTCGCATTTACCCAGGATCTTTTGAAGTATGGGGATAAGCGCACTTCCCTGGAGATAAAAGTGGCAGATGGTAATTCAATCAGGGAAGTCCAATCAAGGTTGAAAGCTCATTTGGGTCCAAAGTTTTTGGTCAAAAATACAGACGAGCAACATGCCGGACTACTTCGAACTGTGAAACTGGAGAAGCTTTTCGTGTTCCTCACCCTGACTTTTATTCTGGCGATTGCTTCTTTCAACATCTTCTTTTCCCTAAGTATGCTGGCTATCGAAAAGAAGAAAGACATCGCTGTGCTCAAAGCAATGGGAGCGCCTGATCGATTGATTCGCAGTATTTTCCTGAAGCAAGGAGCCTTAATCGCTTTTAGTGGAGCCGTCATCGGACTCATTCTGGGATATTTCGTTTGCTGGATGCAGGAGATTTTTGGGCTAGTATCGCTTGGGATTTCTTCGGCTGTTGTAGATGCTTACCCGATCAAAATCATCTGGACAGACTTTCTCTGGATAAGTTTGGCAGTGATTGCCATTACGATGGTGGCTTCCTGGAGACCTGCGTGGATCGCTTCCCAAGTGGATACCGTAAAGGAACTTTAATTCCTTTTTCCGCAGACTGCTTCCCAAACAGTTGCTGCTTCTTCCATTCCCATTTCTTTTGCTTTCAAAAGGTCAGGACAAGCTTCCGCTATATTTCCCATTCGCTGAAGAGTGATTCCTCGGTGGTAATACCCGGAAGGATTTTCCTGGTCATGGAAAATTGACATGGTAAAGTCTGCTAAGGCAGCATCCAGTTTTTTGGAAATATATCGGGCCTGACCTCTAGCTAAAAACACCTCAGCATTCGGACCTCCGATTTCCATGCTATTGGAATAATCGGTTTCGGCATTGTCCCAATTCTTAAGGGAAGCATTTGCTTTCCCACGGTAATACCAGGTTTCGATGTCTTCCGGATCCAGCAAAAGGACTTCTGTGAAATCCTCGATTGCTCCTTCCGGATCGGAGTTCATCAATCGGAAATATCCTCTTTGCTTGAATGGTTCCGGGTTTCCGGGAGCGGATTCCATGATCGCTCTGGTCAATTCTTCCAAAGCAGCCTCATTAGTATTTTCTGAAAGAAAAGCTATTCGCTGGATGGCCAGAAAATGATCCGGATTTAGTTCCAAAGCTCTTTCGTAGGATTCAAGAGCCAGCTCACTATCCCCCATTTGAGCATGAGCTTTTCCTTTTTCCACATAAAAATCCGCTTCTTCCGGGTTGAAATTGATGGCAGAATCCAAGTAAGAAATTGCCTCTTCATTTTCCTCCAAGGCGATGCTGCATAATCCTAAATGATAAAATGCCTGAGACGGATTCTCTGTTTGCGCGGTGAGAATCTGTGTAACCCCACCTCCGGAGGCAGATTTTCGATAAATGATTTGGGTGGTTTCGCCAGGTGGAGCGAGCAAAAACGCCTTGAAATCCTCTTTTGCTTTTTCATACTGGCCGAGTCGGTATCGCACTCTTCCGCGAGCCATCAAAGCTTCCGCACGATCGGGGTTCATTTCCAACAAGATATTGTAGTCGGCAAGAGCGGTTTCGTATTGCTCAAATTCCTCCAGCAAAACTGCCCGGTACCAATACGCTTCAGTGTCTCCGGGATGATCCATCAGCCAGGAATTGAAAAGAATAAAAGCCTTTCCGTTATCGGAATCTTCCATCGCCTCCAGGGCTTTGTCGAAGCGATCTGCATCCGGAATTGGACCCTGGGCTCGGCATAGGAATGAAATGGAGAAAATGAAGAGAAAAAGGGAGATGATTTTTTTCACGCTTAGAGTACGGCTTCGCTAAATTTAAGTTCCTTATTCATTTGATTCAAGAGTCGCTCGACAATCCTTCTATAAAATTGAATATGAGTTTTTCAGATTGTTTTTCCTCAAAACACTAATTTTTCTCCATTGTTAAATATGAATTTTAATAGGCAGCTCCACTCTGACTGCTCAAAGCATTCTCAAAATCTATCTTTTTTAAAATAAGGAAAACAGATTGGAAATGAAATCGTAAATCATTGAAAATCAATGTGTATTTTCCAATGACCAGTTTCTGATTTTAGCAAAATTATAAAACCCGTTATTTTGGAGATGGGCATGCTTATTGAAATTGGTACAGATTCGCTGTAACTTGTATATAAAATACCCAATCATGAGAAAGTTGACACTAGGCCTGATTCTATTAATTTTTGCAGGCAGTATGAATTCAGTTTTGGCTCAGGACACTACTGCAAGCAAAGGTTCTTTGAGATCTGGAACCATCGACAGTCAGTTTGATTATCTCTATAGTATTTCAAATAATTTTCAGGAGCACAAGGTTGTAAAACGTACAAACCTGGATCAGATCAAGGCAAATGTCCTTGATTCGATGAAAACCATGCGAGGGCAGGTTGCAAGTTTGAAAGCTGAAATGGCAGCTAAATTGGATTCTGTAGATATAATTAAAGGAGAATTGGCTCAGGCGGTTGTCGAAAAGGAAGAAGCTATTGCTGCCAAGGATAACTTCAGCTTTTTGGGAATTGGAATCGATAAGGCTGTTTACTCTGGGTTCATGTGGTTGTTGGTTGCCGGGCTTGCAGGAGCTCTTGCATTTTTCTCTTTCCAGTATGCCCGAAGTTTCAGCAAAGTGCGGAAAGCTGAAAAAGATCTGAGTGAAGTTCAGGAAGAATTTGAACAGCATCGAAAAAACACCCTTGAGCGCGAGCGAAAAATGAAGCGCGAACTGATTGATGCTCAAATGGGCAAGAAATAAGGTTTTCTAAAATTAGTTTTAAACTCAGATTCCTCTCCAAAATTCATTTTGGAGAGGAATCTTTTTTAGTCCGAGTAATTCTTGATTTTTTGGAGAGCTGCGTGCTTATTGGTCATTCAATTCCTGAAAGCTTTTTTGACTCCTTGCTCCAATTCTATAATTTCCCGAATGAATCATTTTGATGTAGTCGTAGTCGGTTTGGGGGCTGTTGGATCCGCAACGCTTTACCAGCTTTCCGGAACAGGTAAAAAAGTACTGGGAATAGATCGCTTTGATCCGCCACATACCATGGGATCGTCCCACGGGGAAACAAGAATCACTCGATTGGCAGTCGGCGAGGGTGCTGAATACGTAAGTTTGGCGCGTCGATCTCATGAGATTTGGAAAGACCTGGAGGCCAAAACCGGAAATCAAATCTATTTTCCGGTGGGAGGGATTTTGATGGATTCGGGGGTCCAACCTTGGGGAAAGCATGGAGCGGATGGATTTTTCGAAAGAACTCTTTCCTATTCAGAGCAATTCGAAGTCAGGCATGAAACATTTGATTCAGCTCAACTGAAAAACCGGTATTCAAATTTTGAATTGCAGGAATCAGGTAAAGCCTATTTCGAGTACGAAGCAGGTTATTTGAAGCCGGAACTCGCTATCGAAACACAACTTATTCTTGCCAAAAAAAATGGAGCAGAAATCCTGACCAATTCCCCGGTATTGGATATTCAAAAGATCCCGGGTGGAGGGATAAAGTTGATTTTGGAAGGAAAAGAAATAACGGCCAAGCGAGTTCTTGTCTCAGCTGGTGGCTGGGTGAAGGACTTTTTGACTGAAACTGAAAAGGAAGAATTTAAGATCTGTCGTCAGGTTTTGCATTGGGTCGAGACAAGTTCAGAAGACTGGAAAGATTACCCGGTTTTCATGTGGGGATTTGGGCCGGCACCGGAAGATTTTATTTATGGTTTCCCTTCGTTGGATGGGAAGACGCTGAAGATGGCGACCGAGTCATTTATCGAAACTTCTCATCCGGATGAATTGAATCGGAAAGTGAGTCCTGAGGAACAAAAGCAATTTTGGGAAGAAAAAGTCAGAGGAAAGATTTCGGGCTTGAAGCCGAACATTCTAAAGTCAACAGTTTGTTTTTACACCGTAACCGAAGATGCAAAATTCGTAATCCGCCCTATTTCCGGAATGGAGGAAGTCTTGCTGGTTTCAGCTTGCTCCGGTCATGGTTTTAAGCACTCGGCAGCTTTGGGAGAATTATTGAAAGATCGGCTGATAAACGAATAGCAGATCCAGGGATTAATTTATTCGGATGCTATCCCTTTTCCTCCCGTGGAAATCTGCCAGAAATCCATTCAAAAATAGTACTTTTACCGCCTCTATTACCCTAAATACCTAATGGCAAAACAACGAGGAACTGCTTTGGAAGAGAATGAAAAGCGGAAGTTGAACAAGCAGAATTTAAGTAAAATCACCAGCATTTTTAGATTTATAAAACCTTACCAAGGCCTGTTTGCGATCGGTTTGGTTTTCCTGCTTTTTTCTTCCTTGACTTTATTGTTTTTCCCTTTTGTGGCAGGCAAGCTAATAGACGCAGCCCAGGGTACAGAGTGGATTGTCTCCGATATCAATACCATTGCTTTGATGTTGATTGGGATTTTGGCAGTTCAAAGTATCTTCTCATTCTTCCGGGTTTGGCTTTTTTCGTTGGTTTCTGAGAGATCGATGCGAGATATCCGTCTTGCTCTGTATTCCAGAATGGTGCGTTTGCCGATGACTTTTTTCGATAAAAGAAGAACCGGAGAGCTCATCAGCCGAATTACTTCAGACGTAAGTTTGCTACAGGATACCTTTTCGGTGACGTTGGCGGAGCTTTTCAGACAAGTAATCACGCTTGTAGCCGGAGTTGGCTTTTTGCTTTTCACCACACCAAGATTGACTCTTTTCATGCTGTTGACTTTTCCTGTTTTGGTGGGGATCGCGATGGTTTTTGGAAAATTCATCCGGAAACTATCCAAGAAAACTCAAGATGAATTGGCGGCAGCCAATGTGATTGTGGAAGAGACCCTTCAATCCATCTCAACTGTAAAATCCTTTGTGGGCGAGGCCTATGAATCAGAGCGATACGGAAGTGGGCTAAACAGAGTAGTAGCTGTAGCATTAAGAGGAGCAAAATATCGCGGAGCATTTATCTCATTTATCATTTTCGCACTTTTTGGTGGCATCGTAGCAGTGATGTGGTATGGTGCTAGCCTGGTAAGTTCTGGTGAAATGAGCGTGGGAGATTTGGTTTCATTTGTGCTTTACACCACATTCATTGGAGGCTCAATCGCAGGTTTGGGAGATATTTATGGGCAAGTGCAAAAGGCGATCGGTTCGTCTGAGCGTGTTTTGGAAATCCTCGAGGAAGAACCTGAATCTACCAAGGGAATGATTGAGGAAGATTTTCTGGGAAAAATCAAATTTGAAAATGTGCGCTTCCAATATCCGACTCGACCTGAAGCAGAGGTTCTGAAAAGTGTTTCATTCGAAGTGCAGCCGGGAGAAAAAGTTGCCCTTGCCGGTCATTCTGGTGCAGGAAAATCAACGATTATCCAGTTGCTGCTTCGCTTTTATGAATTGGAAAAAGGCAGGATTCTGGTCGATGACAAGGAATTGAAAAACTGGGATCTGCATATCCTTAGAAGTCATATCGGAATGGTGCCACAGGAAGTATTGCTTTTTGGAGGATCGATTCGTGAGAATATTGCCTACGCCAAGCCAACTGCGACCGAAGAAGAACTGATTCTTGCGGCCAAAAAAGCAAATGCCTGGCAGTTTATCAGCAAGTTTCCAGAAGGCCTTGATACGCTTGTTGGAGAGCGCGGAGTGAAGCTTTCCGGAGGACAAAGACAACGGGTAGCAATAGCCAGAGCGATTTTGAAAGATCCATCGATCTTGATTTTGGACGAAGCAACTTCATCGCTCGATGCAGAATCGGAGGCTTTAGTTCAGGAGGCATTGGACGAGTTGATGAAAGGCCGCACTACCATCATCATTGCCCATAGATTGGCCACTATCCGCAAAGTGGATCGGATCTATGTTTTGAAAGATGGTGAGATCGTGGAGCAAGGCCATCATTTGGACTTGCTGGCAAGAGAGGACGGATTCTATGCGAATCTGGTCCGATTACAGTTTGCGACTGATTAACTCAGATTGTGAGCGGAAATTGATTTGATCAAACCAAGAAATTTTTCCTGATAGATCTCAGCATGGGGGAATAATTGCCTAAGCTGCCCCTCATCCAACAATCGTATTTCGTCCAGATATTGTTGAGCATCTGCCGGTTTCCATTTATTCAGGCGACTCAGCTTAGTTTTGGTGAGTAAAAAATAAATAAACTTTTTGGGCATGTATTGAGCATACGGAAGTGCATAATGTGCCTCAATAGGAAATCTACGATTGGGAGTTTGGATGAAATATTTTTTGCCAACACGCATGATTTCATCTGCCATATTTTTCTGATTTTCCAAGGTGTAGACATGTTCTATCACCGAGTTTGAAAAGACCAAATCGAAGCTTTTGTCCTCAAATTCCGGCATTGCGACCGCATCTCCTCTTACACTTCGAATAGTAGGATGATTGATTTCCTCTTCATGAAGATTTAGAAGAACGATTTCAATTTGTTTGAGTTTGGGCAGAGAACTGTTTTCCCAGAAATAGCCTGTACCTCCTACATCCAGGATTCGGAGAGGTTGGTCGGGGGAAAAGTTTTTGAAAAATAAAGCCTCAAAATCATGAAGACGTTGGTTTCGAAACTTTGCACCCAAAGATCTTGGATTGTCGGAAGAAGCAAATAAATCAGTAATAAAACTCATTATAGGCCGGTCAGGCGATTCAGGAAAATAAAAGCAAAAGTAAGAAGGCTTGAGGATTCTTTTCTTAATTTTGAAATTCAATTCTATCCAATTTCAAGCCACACAAATCTAGCTTGGTTTTTGAAAGATTGCCAGCATTGTTTTCTGTTGCACTTTTATGAAGAGAAGATTTGACACTTATTTTCCCTGGCTGTTTTCAGCAACTGATTTTTTAGCTTCAGTCATTTCTTTGCTTATCTGCAATTTCCTTCTTCAGGCTACCGGTATCTTGAAAGAAATTGATTTTGTGGCATTTCTTCCCCTTTCGATCGTTTGGCTACTTGTATCGGCTCTTCGAAAAGACTATAAAATCGGGCGTACAGACGAATACGAAATCACCTTTAAACATCTGATCGGAACGGTATTGTGGTTTACAGGCCTTACTGCGATTTTATGGATTCCTCTTCATACACCTTCTCTTCAGATCATTCCGGTTTTAGCCCTTGGGTTTGGAATGCTAGGTTTGATGGGAATCTTCAGGGTATCAATTCAGATAATCCTCAAAAAATATCGAACTAAGGGCAATAACTACAGGAATGCAGTAATTGTAGGAAAAGGCGGTACAAGCCCAAGACTTGCGGATGTATTCCGGATCAGAAAAGATTTTGGAATCAACTTCCTGGGATACTTTGACGATCAGTCAGATTGCAGTCAGACTAGAGGTAGTATTTCGCAGTTTTTTGAAGATGCCAACGACCTCGATTTGGACCTTATTTATATCCATGAGCATCTGGAGCCATCTTTGGTGAAGAGAGTAATTGACTTTGCTGACGAAAATTACATTAAGGTCAAAATGATTCCGGGGGGAAGTTTGCAGCTCGAGAAGAACCTTTCTTTTTCCCGCTACGGAGATTTCTTTGTAATCAATGTCAATGAAATTCCACTCGACAATGCATTTAACGGAATAGCAAAGCGAGCATTTGACATAGTTTTTGCCAGTCTGGTGACCATCTTTATCCTTTCGTGGCTGATTCCTTTGGTTGGGATCTTAATCAAGTTGGAATCCAAAGGCCCGGTGTTTTTCATTCAGAAAAGAAACGGAATCAATAACGAGGAATTCAATTGCCTAAAGTTTCGCTCGATGACTCCAAATGACTATGCGGATGTCAAACAAGCGATCAAGAACGATCCAAGAATTACCAAAACAGGATCATTTCTGAGGACTTATTCTCTTGACGAAATGCCGCAATTTCTGAACGTGCTCTTGGGAGATATGTCTATCGTAGGCCCCAGACCGCATACAATTCCGATGAACCAGAATTTTAAAACCAAGATTGAGCGATACAATTCACGACATAAAATTCGTCCGGGGATAACCGGGTTGGCTCAGGTGAGAGGTTTCAGAGGAGAAATTGAAAACCCGCATCAGATTCGCTCCAGAGTTCGACTTGATTCTTTTTACATCAATAATTGGACTTTCCTTCTGGATATGAGAATAATGGTGAAGACGGTCTATGAGCTGGTTTTCAATAGGGAAAACGCATATTGAAGGTATGAACAATTGTAAATTTTGCGGAAGCAATGATCAGATAACTTTTGATGCAAAAGAGCGAATGTTGGGCTTGGGTGGGGATTTTATGTATGCCGAGTGCTTGAATTGTGGATCCCTGCAACTTGACCAAATCCCTGAAGATCTTTCTCCTTATTATTCGAATTCTGACTATTATTCCTTTGGGAAATTGGTAGAATCAGACCTGAAAACCCGGATTCTAAAAGCAATCCGAATGAGAGCATTTTTGCTAACCGGAAACCCCAAAATTGCCCCAATCTACGGGTATTGGCTACGAAAAACACATCCTGGCTTTGGTGCCAAAATAGCTGATGTGGGCTGTGGAAGTGGACAGTTGCTCTATGAACTCTATGCTTCAGGTTATAGGAATTTGCATGGGTTTGATCCGTTCATCGAAAAAACTGTAAAAATTAATTCCTCTCTTCAGCTTCATAAACAAAAGATCGAAGAAACTGATCTGAAGTTTGATCTGATCATGATGCATCATGCATTTGAGCATATGGAAGACGCCGGACAGATCCTCAAAACCTGTTTTGAAAAATTAAATCCGGGGGGAAAATTATTGATTCGAACTCCCGTAACGGATGGTGAAGTATGGAAAACTAAGCGGGAATTGTGGGTGCAGCTGGATGCACCAAGACATTTGATCATCCCTTCCATTTCAGGATTCAAAACCTTGGCAGAAAAGACAGGTTTCCAATTAAACGAGGTAGAATTTGACTCTACCAGTCTCCAATTTTGGGGAACGGGACTTTACGAAAAAGGGCTTCCTCTGGATCAGCGAACACTTGGGAAGCATTTTGACTTTGAAACCATGAAGTCATTTACTGAAAAAGCCAATCAGTATAATAATGAGGGAAAAGGAGATCAGGTTTGTTTTTACCTGACAAAGGGGAAATAGAAATTGAGAAGTGATCCAATTTGGCCCATCTAAGCCTTATTTTTCAGAATGAAAATAATGCAGAAGTATTTTTTAGCAATAGTTCCTGAGGGAGCAATTCAGGAAAATTGTACTGAAATCAAAAATGAAATCAGGGATCTATTCAACGTAAAGTATGCGCTAAAGTCTCCGGCTCACGTGACTCTAAAGATGCCATTCTCCTATAATGAAGCAAAAGAAGAAAAGCTGATCGAGTCTTTAGGGAAATTTTTAGCCCAATTCGAACCCTTTCCAATTTCTATTGGAGGAGTTGACACATTTGGAAAACGAGTGATTTTTTTGAAAATAAAAGCAGATGATCGGTTAGCCAAATTGCAGGCAGAGTTGAAGGGTTTTTGTAAAAGAGAACTGAATCTTGTGGATGAATTGAGCGATCGGAATTTTCATCCCCATATGACGGTTGCATTTAAGGATTTGAAAGAATTCCATTTTGACGAAATTCTGAATCTGGTAAGGAAAAAATCTTTGAATGAAGAACTCGTGGTCACAAAGGTCCATTTGCTAAAAAGAATAGAAGGTCGCTGGATTTCTTGCTCGAAGTTGGGTTTAAGCTCAGGTTTTTGAGAATAATCAAATTTTTTTGACCGAAAACCCTAAAAAACAAGCCATTCGAAAAAAAAATTACTTTTTAAGAAATTTTGAATTTTCGAAAAAAAAATACTTTTCCTTTTGATTTCTTGAAAAGACAGGATTCCTAGGGCTCAAGAAATAGTTGAAACTGGTAGAATATTCAATGTTTTTCAAAACTTCCTTTTGTTAATAATTAATTAACATGTCAAAATAGGAATTGATATTTTTTATAGGTAAGAATTAAATGTAGGAGAAATAGCCCAAGGCAGAAATATTTATTGAATTTAGCTTTTAACTAAGAATTTACTAAATGTGAAACGCAATAATTCTTTCCAATATTTATTTTTTAAGTATAAACTCCCCCAATACAGAATTATATTTTGAATCAGACTTCTCTGGAAGAATTTCTGAATTTGGTTTCAAACCAATTACAGTACCATCTTAGCGCCCTAAATGTTAATTAATTTAAAAATTCAACCTATGAAGAAAGTTTTATTAGGTTTTGCGCTAAGCTTCCTGACCATTGTGTCGGTACTCGCGCAGAGCAAAACGATCACCGGTAGGGTGACTTCGGCCGATGAGCCGGAGGGCGTGCCGGGTGCAAGTGTGGTGGTGAAAGGTACCACTCAGGGAACTGTCACAAATCTTGACGGGTCTTATTCTCTTCAAGTTCCAAGCGATGCTTCTACTTTGGTATTCAGCTTTGTCGGTTACTTGACTAAAGAAGTAACTGTTGGATCTTCTTCGGTCGTCAATGTGGAATTGGCCGTAGATATTACAAGTCTAAACGAAATAGTTGTAACCGGTTACGGTACACAGGAAAGAAGAGATATCACAGGATCAGTTGCTTCTATTACCAATGAGTCAATTGTAAATTTGGTTTCTCCATCTTTTGATTCTCAATTGGCAGGTAGAGCACCCGGTGTTTCTGTTACTGTTCCAAGTGGTATCTTGGGAGCGAGACCAATCATCCGAATCAGAGGTGTAAACTCCCTTTCAGGTGGAGCTGATCCTTTGATCGTAATCGATGGTGTACCTGTAGTAGACTCTGACCGTTCTGGTGCAGTAGCTTCTAACCCATTGGGTAACATCAACCCAGCGGATATCCAGTCTTATGAAGTATTAAAAGATGGTTCAGCTACTGCGATCTACGGATCAAGAGCTGCCAACGGTGTGATTTTGATCACGACCAAAAGAGGTCAGACTGGAAAAGCACAAGTAAATTACAGTGTAAGTGCAGGTATCAACGAAGCAGTAGATCAGTTTGATCTGTTGACAGGTGATGAGTGGGTTCCTATTGCAAATGAGAAAATCATCAATGTGACCCCAACTTCAACTGGTAATGCAAGACCTGGAGTAAATACCAACTGGCAAGATGCAGTATTGAGATCTGGTGCGACTCAGCAGCACAACCTTTCCATCAGCGGTGGATCTGAGGCGACGAAATATTTCTTCTCAATGGGTTTTACAGATCAGGAATCTGTAGTAAAGAGCAACGATTTGAAGCGTTATGCTTTCAGAGCGAATATTGATCATTCAATCTCCAAAAGATTGAGAATTGGTACCAGCCTATCATATACATATACTGAAATTGTTGGTTTAAATAACGGTGCCAACTCACTTTCAGGAGCTATCTACAATTCAACCCGTGCTTTGCCAAACGTTCCGATTTACGATGAAGCAAATGTTGCATTTGATGGATACAATATCACTCCAAACGGTGCTACCATTGGTTTTGGTACAAACTTGGCAGGTCCTGATAACAACATTCCAAACATTGCTTATGTATTGGAAAACAACTATTACAGAGGCAGAAACCACAGACTTTTGGGTAATGCTTACGGAGAGATAGATCTTGCAACAGGTTTGACAGCCAGAACTCAGATCGGTATCGATTTGACAATGGCCGATGATTTTACCACACTTAGCCCTAAGCATGGTGATGGTAGAAGCTCAAACGGATCTGTAACTCAAGCTTACAACCCAGCTTTCCGTTGGAACTGGCAGAACACGTTGAATTATCAGACCGTTTTGGCTGATGATCACAATATCAACGTGACTGCAGGTGTAGAATATCAGTACACTAACTTCTACAATTTCTCAGCATCAGGTACTGATTTCTCAGATGAGTTCTTCAGATTTCAAAACTTGATCTCTAACTCTTACAACAACCAGTTTTCAGCAGGTGGTTTTCAGGAGCAGGGATTTGATTCTTACTTCGCAAGATTCAACTACAGCTACAAAGGCAAATACTTGTTGTCTTTCGCAGTAAGAAATGACGGTATTTCTCAGCTTGCTGAAGAAAACAGAAGAGGTACTTTCCCAGGTGGATCCATCGGATGGAGAGTTTCTGACGAGTCATTCTTCAACTCAGAATTGATCACCGATTTCAAAGTAAGAGCTTCTTATGCAGAAGTAGGAAACGTAAGCTTACCAGGCGGTTCATTCCCTTATGCGGGTGGATTTGGTCCTGTTCAAGCTGCGGCTGGTGCTGGTATTGGTTACTCAAATGTTGCCAACGTGGCTTTGCAGTGGGAAACTTCCAAGAAATTCAACGTGGGCTTGGATATGACTATCGGCAAAGTGACTCTTGCAGTTGATTACTTCAAAAACAACGTAGATGGTATCGTATTGAATGCGCCTACTGCTCCTTCATTGGGTATTCCTGGCAACACAATCAGCCAAAACGTTGGTGAGATGTACAACCAAGGTGTAGAATTGAGAGTATTTTCCAATGTAATAAACAGCGGCAAATTCTCTTGGAATACTGACTTCAACTTCACCTTTATTGAAAACGAAGTGACCAACCTGGTTCAGCCTTTGACTGGTACTTACAATAGAACAGTTGTTGGCGGACCTATTGCTCAGCTTTACGGATTTCAGTGGGCAGGTGTGAATCCGGCAAATGGTAATGCAATGTATTACAGCGGTGAAAACATCGTTCAATTAGTAGGTGCTTCTTCTTGGAGAGCTTATGATGCTGCTAATCCTGGTGTAGTTACCACTCCTGGTACTGCTCCTACTCAATTCTTCTTGGGTAATACACTTCCTAAATTCCAAGGTGGTTGGTCAAACAGCTTCACGTATGGTAATTTTGATGCTGAAATCTTCGTCAGATACTCTGGTGGAAATTACATCATGAACGAATCTTTGAGAGGTTTGATGGGACTTGGTTTCTCAAACAATCACAGAGAGATTTTGAACAGATGGACTGAAAGCGGTCAGATTACTGACGTGCCTAAACTATACTCTGGCCGTGATGCCAACACTTGGCAGACTTCTGCTTCCAACAGCAGATTCATCGAAAAAGGTGACTTTGTAAGAGTTCAAAATATCGTATTGGGATATAGAATCCCTGCGTCTACTCTGAACACAGCCTTCAATGGTGCAATCAGATCAGCAAGATTCTTTGCTCAAGTTCAAAATCCATTGATTTTCACCAAATATTCAGGAATCGATCCGGAGTCTAATCAGTACGGAGGACAGTTGCAATTTGGTGTTGACTGGAACGTAGCTCCTATCATCAGAACCTGGTCAGTGGGTCTAAATGTTGGATTCTAATCAACCATCCTAAAATCGAACAAAATGAAAACAGTTATTTCAAATAAAATAAAGACAGCGTTTGTGGCTTTGGCGATGGTGGGAATCACTTCCTCCTGCGAAGTGACAGACCTGCAGCCAGCCAACATCATCCCTGATGCAGAAGCTTTTGCTGATGCTAACAGAGTAAATGCTGCGGTGTTGGGTATTTATGAATCTGCACAACGTGGTTTCTACTTAGGTGCAGTACAGCGTGGATATCCTTTCGGAGCAGCTTCTGTTCAGCAGGGTGACATGAGAGGCGAAGACATGTACAACGATCAGTTGTTCTATGAAATCACCTACACCAATGGTCAGAATCCTCAGACTGCCAACAATAATGGACAGTGGATCTCTCTTTACAGAATGATCAACCGTGCAAACATTGTGATTGAAAACCTTCCGATTGCTCAGACTAACGGAGCGATCACGACTGAGGTGATGAATCAGTATATGGGTGAGGCACTTTACCTAAGAGCTCTTGCTCATCATGAATTGGTACTTTATTTCGCAAGACCATATTCTGACGATCCATCTTCATTGGGCATTCCTTACAGAACTTTCGCCATCAATGACGTATCTAAAGTAGGTCCGGGCGAAGCAGTAGGCAGAGGAACTGTACAGGAAGTTTATACGCAGTTGTTGAGTGATCTGGACCAGGCAGAGAGTTTGTTAAACACAAGCACAAACCCATTCAGAGCACAAAAAGGTGCAGCAATCGGACTTAAGGCAAGAATTAAATTGCATATGGAAGATTGGGCTGGTGTATTGGCTGAATACAGCAAACTTTCCGGAAAATATGCAGTGACTGCTAATCCACTGGCACCATTCAGAGGAGGAACTAGCTCTGATAATATTTTCTCTTTCCAAAATTCTCAGACTTCCAATCCAGGAGTAAACGGTGCACTTGCTAACATGTATGGTAACCCTAATTTGGGATCCAGAGGTCTTGTAAAAATCAGCCCAATCATCTGGAGATCTGAATTCTGGCACCCTGAGGATACCAGAAGAAGCCTTAGAGGAGCTACTGATGGCTTTGTAAGTCAAGGTCCACTTGGAATGTTCACAAACAAGTACATCGACAACATCACGTTCTCTGATCAATCCATCGTGATGAGATACTCAGAGGTGGTATTGGCAGCAGCTGAAGCAAATGCAAGATTGGGTAATGCAGGAACAGCGGTTACTTTGCTGAATTCTGTAAGAAGCAGAGCACTTCCTGCGACTGTTCCTGCTTATACAACTGCTAGCTTTGCTACTGCAGATGCTTTGATAGATGCGATAATCAACGAAACTCGTATCGAATTCTTGGCAGAAGGCAGAAGATTCCCGAATATCCACAGATTGTCTGGTGAAGGCAGAATGGCAGGTATTCCGCTAAAAGCAACTTCAAGATCTATTAATTCACTTAGCTTCTACACTACAAGTATTGCGATTCCTAGAGATCACGCATTGCTGTATGAAAGCAACTTGTTTGTATGGCCTATTCCATTGGAAGAAATCCTTACCAACTCTTCTGCTCCAATCCAGCAGAACCCAGGCTATTAATCTCTAATAAGGTAATAATTGAAAAAGTCCGGCTCGTTTGAGTCGGACTTTTTTTTATGTTTTCTGACTTAATTATGATCCGCCTAAGATCAACTTATAGAGAATGGTGGAATTGGAGGACAGCCTTGTTTGATTTGAAATGTTTCGGTTTAGGTAATGCCCTAGGGAATTTATGGTTTTAAAACAGCAGATCAGACCGTTAAGAAAATGGGTTAGTTCCCGAAGTGAAACGAGGGAAATCCACCCATTTTTAGGGTTGATCAATGTTTTAAAATCAAATAGTCAAGAATGTTTCTTCAGGCACTAAACTCTTCCTATTTGAAACAAATTACCAGGCATTAAGGTTTTTGGTTACTTTTTGCCTTCATAAAGTGACAAAGGAAAAAAATGTAAGAAGAGATTGACCTATTTTAAAACTCCAGATTTTTGAAAACAAACTATTTGAATTTCAATTATAATTGTTCTGTTATTTTTCCGGACTCTCGAAACAAGAAATATTGTTACGAATAGAATTTTTAAAACTCCAAAATTCCCTTTTCATTTCCTTTCCCCAGAAGCAGACTTTTCAGGTTTTTGCCTGGTTGATAGACATGAATGATATTTTGCTGATCTGAAAAGCTTTCCACCAAAACTGCATTTCTGACTTCAATTTTTCCTTTCCAATTGACCGGCTCCGATTCGAAGTAAAACCAGGCGGCGTCTTCTTCGACTTCATAGCCAAGCATTTTTATGCTTACTTTTTTGCCATCGAGCCAGATCTCATTGGCTGACATCAAGTAGGCAGTTACTTGCGATTTCAGTTGGTCAGGATCTTTTGGATTTAGAAAGTCAATTTCAGTTTTGTGAAAATCTTCAAGAGCTATTTCCAGATCATCCCAAAAAATCTTCTGCGCGATCTCCAGTTTTTTGCTCTCCTGGTTTTGTCGGATCTCGGTCAGGCTGAGGTGGAAAGGGTGGAAAATCACCATCCATCCCAGTGAAATCAAGTAAGTGTAAATGAGTTGCATTTGGTCAGAGTCCTTTGTCTTTTTTGCTGATAAACCTGTATTATTGCGCCAAATTACTTCTTTCGAAGTACTTCACCCTATTTATGAATTCCTTTCAATTGTATTTCCGTCTTGGGTGGCAGCATATCCTCGATATCCAGGGCTTCGATCATATTCTTTTCGTATTGGCACTTTGCGCGGTTTTTATTCCAAGAGATTGGAAGAAAATCCTGATTCTCGTCACAGCCTTTACGTTGGGACATTCCCTCACGTTGGCGCTTGCTACCTTCAACATAATCAATGCCCGAACCGATGTGATCGAATTTCTAATTCCGGTTACGATAGCCTTCACTGCCTTTGTCACGATCCTGAAACCCCGACCAAGTACAGGAAGAGGTGTTCAGCTGAATTATTTTTTTGCAATATTCTTCGGATTGATCCACGGCCTTGGCTTTTCCAATTACCTGAGGCAATTATTGGGCAAAGAAGCGAGCCTATGGCAACCTTTATTGTCTTTTAACATAGGATTGGAAGTTGGACAGATTGTAATAGTGAGTGCGTTCCTCTTGATCACATCCATATTTGTCGGAATAGCAGGAATCAATAGAAAGGAATGGACTCTGGTGATATCCTCGATCGTGTTGGGAGTATCCCTGATGTTACTATTAGAAGCTAAGTTTTGGTAAAAATTAAGATAATAAGAATGAGAAAAATCGGATTAATGCTGAGCCTGGCGCTTTTTGGAGCGGTTCAGGCTTTTGCGCAGCAGGCAGAGCAAAATCATGCCGAGAGATTTGAGCAGTTGGGAACAATGCTCCGCACTCCCAATGTCTATCGTACAGCCTCGGGAGCCCCGGGTCATGCGTATTGGCAGCAAAAAGCAAACTACCTGATCGAGGTAGAACTCAACGATGACAATCAGTCCATCAAAGGATCTGAAACTGTCACTTACGTAAATAACTCGCCTGATCAGCTTACTTACCTCTGGATTCAGTTGGATCAAAACAACAGAAGTAAGGATTCCGACACCCCAAAAGTGACCGAATCCAGCATCAACTCACAAATGAACCTCCGACAATTGGAAGGTATCCTTTGGCACTCGGACGACTACGATGTGAAAATCGCCTCCATCAAAGATGCTTCCGGTGCTCCGCTGAATATCGCCATCAACAAAACAATGATGCGCGTGGATCTTCCTCAGCCTTTGAAATCAGGCGAGAGTTTCAAATTTTCCATCGATTGGAGTTTCAATATCCACGACCGTGTTGGATTCATCGGCGGGCGTCCGGGTTATGAGTTTTTCCCTAAGGATGGAAATTACCTCTATACTATGGCAGAGTGGTTCCCGAGATTGGCTGTGTATTCAGACTTTCAGGGATGGCAAAACAAGCAATTCCTGGGTTCAGGTGAATTTGCCCTGACTTTTGGAGACTATGAAGTGCGGATCACAGTTCCTGCTGATCATATGGTCGGAGCAACTGGTGTCCTTCAAAATCCGGAGGAAGTACTTTCCTCAACTGAACTTGACAGATGGAATACTGCGAAAAAGACCTATGACGAACCGGTAATCATCCGTACTCAGGCGGAAGCTGAGGCATTGGAGAAAAAGAAAGCCTCCGGCAAAAAGACCTGGGTTTACAAAGCCGAAAATGTGCGTGACTTCGCCTGGACTTCTTCCAGAAAATTCATCTGGGATGCCATGGCAGTGAAGCTCGGCGGAAAAGAAGTGATGGCGATGTCCTATTATGGCAAGGAAGGCAATCCGCTTTGGGAGCAATACTCCACCAAAGTAGTGGCGCACACCATCAAGTCTTACTCTTCCCATACGTTTGATTATCCTTATCCAACCGCTATCTCAGTAGAAGCCAGCAATGGAATGGAATATCCAATGATCTGCTTCAATTATGGGCGACCTGATGCGGACGGTACGTATTCCGAAGCAGTCAAATACGGAATGATTGGTGTGATCATTCACGAAGTAGGTCACAATTTCTTCCCGATGATCGTCAACTCAGACGAGCGACAGTGGACTTGGATGGACGAAGGCCTGAACACCTTTATGCAATTCATGGCCGAGCAGGAATGGGATCGAAATTACCCTTCACGACGAGGCGCAGCACATAAGATTGTTCCTTACATGAGCAGCGACAAAAACTTGCTGGAGCCGATCATGACCAATTCAGAAAACATCATTCAGTTTGGACCAAATGCCTATGCAAAACCGGCAACAGCACTGAATGTCCTAAGGGAAACTGTCATGGGAAGAGAGCTGTTTGACTATGCTTTCAAGGAATATGCGAGAAGATGGATGTTTAAGCATCCGACTCCTGATGACCTGTTCCGAACCATGGAAGACGCTTCAGCGGTGGATTTGGATTGGTTCTGGAGAGGCTGGTTTTACGGTACAGATCCTGTGGATATCGCGATCGAAAATGTCACCTGGCATAAACTTGATAACAGAACTCCTGCGGAAAGAAAGGCAGAGGCAAAAGCGAATTTTGACCGAGAGGAGAATTATGTATCCAGAGAATTCAACAAAACCGACGTGCCACAAACAGTCTTGGAAGCAGATCCATCTACCCGCGATTTCTACAATAGCTACAATCCATTTACCGTCACGCCGGAAGATGAGGAGAACTACAAGAAGTTTATGGCAAGTCTGAGCGAGCGCGAAAAAGCCGTCTTCAACAGCAATATGAACTTCTACGAGATGACTTTCAAAAACGTGGGAGGCTTGGTGATGCCGTTGATTATCGAATTCCATTATGCAGATGGTACATCAGAAATAGACCGAATCCCGGCTGAGATCTGGAGAAAAAATGAATCTCAGGTGACCAAAGTATTTGCGAAGCAAAAAGAAGTGGTACGCTTCGTCCTCGATCCAAAGCGCGAAACTGCCGACATCGACGAAAGCAGCAACTACTGGCCAAGACAATATCAGCCAACCCGGTTTGAAATGTTCAAAGGAACAGGCGGAGCAAGAGGCGCTTCCACCGGAGACAATCCGATGAAAAAAGCACAAAACAAAAAGTAAAAATCAAGCCCCGAGGTGAAAGCTTCGGGGCTTATATTTTTTAAGAGGGATTGAATTTCTCTTTTTTAGGGAAAATCTGTTCAAAACACCCCAAAAATACCCGATATAGGGTATTGGCTAGTCGCCTTCTCAAGTGTAGTTTCACTCTTGATAAACCATGAAAAGCTGAATTCTTCCAGCTCATTCAAAATAACCCAACTGATAAAATCAACGATCTGATATTCCGATGAACTACTTCGAGTTACATGATTTGTATAATGTTGCCAAAATTCAGTATAACCCTGAATTCAAAGAAGACGATTTGATTATGGGAAGTCAGCTTCGAGAAGTTCAGGATTTATCCCATCATAAAATCCATACTCAAATAATAAAGGCGAGTGGAAAGCTTCATGATTTCTATAGACCTTCTTCAAACCTTTCCAGCAGAGTGATTGTATCCACTCGGCTAAAATCTCTTTTTGAATCCTATCGAAAAGGAAATATTCGTTTTTATCCCTGTCCGGTAATGCGTGGAAAGGAGCTGGTTGAAGGTTATTGGATTACCGATAAAGTGGTCTTTGATGATGAATGGGTGGACTTTACTAGGTCTGAATTCTTTTTCCGAAAAAGAAAACTAATAAGCGAGGCAAATGAACCCCGTGCAAGATATGAAGTCAATGAACAGATAATTCAATTCAAAGATCTCGATGATTTTGACAAGTTCCGGGAGGAGAAAATGTGGCATATGGACGAGCGCTATCCCTATAAGATCTTCATCAAGGAAGGTTGCCCACACCATATTTTGTCTATTCATACCACCGGCCCCAGATATTTAATAGTCTCCGAGGAATTAAAGAATGAACTCCAAAAACAGAAAATGGACAAAGGGATCGAATTTAAGCCTCTGGAAATTCCAGATGAAGAATGGTTTGGCCCAAACGGTCTCCGAAAGCAGTTTTATTCCTAATCTACTATCCTGTCCGTAGTTTTATTCGGGCAGGATTTCCTTATCCCAAGAACTATAATAATATGGAGCAAAATACCTGGCCCAGTTTGGAAGAATGGGTGGAATCTGAAGAAAAACTCAATCAAAAAATTACTGAACTCTATGAATCTGACCTCTCTCCAGAAGAGCAAGCCAGGGAATCCCTCCGCTATCTGGTGGAGCACTATGAATTGCCTCAGACTCCTCTGGATATAAAAGATCGGGAATGGGAAGATGCCGGTAATTCCTGGTATCTGCCGATTTCGATGTTTGAGCAGATTGCTCAACTTCGTTTTGCGGAGCCTGAAAATAACGATCCCCGATACCTTGTGCTGAATGCGGCTTACTTGATCAAGCACAAATTGGTTATTGATCTTTCTGAAGAACTTGAAAAATTCTTGGGAGATGACAAACTCCAAGGCTTAGGTTACAAAGGTGAGGAAATATTGGAAGCAGAGTTGGTTCCGGTCAAAAAAGGAGAAAGCTGGTTTGACAAAGGCTGTACTTTTTTTACTAAGGAAGTGGTCTGATTGCCGGGCTCGTCAGATTCTAATGATTAACCAAAAATATAAATCTAGCCCCGAGGTGAATTGCTATCGGCTCTCGAAGAGCGGGAAAATCTTCCTAAAACAAAGCCTAATACTTGAGCGGGAATTAATCTGTCAATTTTGGATTTAACTTAGCATTCAAGAAACGATAACCCCTAACAACAGAATGTTATGAAACCAAATAAACTGATTCCGATTGCATTGATTGCAATTTTCACCCTGTTGACTTTGAGCGTGTCGGCTCAGAATGCCAAAAGAGACTTTTATGAATTGAGGAAATACCACATCGAAACTGCAAGTCAGGAAGCACAGCTTGATGCCTATCTTGAAAAAGCTCTTTTGCCTGCACTGCACAGAAATGGAGTTGCTAAAGTCGGTGTATTCAAGCCGATCGCTTCTCAGGCCGATGCCGGGAAAGTGGTCTATGTGTTTATCCCTTACAAGTCAATGAAGGTATATTCAGGGATGAGCGCCAAGTTGAAGAAGGACGCCACTTACAATTCCGCAGGTGCTGCCTATATCAATGCGCCGTTTGACAATCCTCCTTACAAGCGAATGGAAACTGCTTTGATGCAGGCTTTCACCGGACATCCAAGATTCACCGAATCAAAAGTGACAGGTCCAAAGAAAGACAGAGTGTATGAATTGAGAAGCTATGAGAGTCAGACAGAGCGCCTGCATGAGCAGAAAGTAAAAATGTTCAACGAAGGCGAGATGGATATTTTCACCAAACTTGATTTCAATCCTGTGTTTTACGGACAAGTGATAGCGGGAGCAAATATGCCCAATCTGATGTACATGACCACCTTTCCCAATATCGAGTCTCGCGAAGCGCATTGGAAAGCATTCGGCACCGATCCTGACTGGGACAGAATGAAGGTGATGCCCGAGTATCAGAATATCATGAACAAAAACGATCAGCGGCTTTTGTACCCTGCTGAATATTCAGATTTCTAAGAAGCTAAGCGGGTTTAGTTGCACACTTGCCCGCCGTGGCGGGGAGCTACACAGAGGTTTCACGGAGTTACACAGGGTTCTTTTTCTCGGTGTCTCTCCGTGAAATAATTTTTTTATTGGTCTTCCGATAATTATCGGAAGCGAGAGTTTAGACGAATGCTAAGGCAAGAAGGATGTTTCAAACCCGAAGCAATCTGTTTATTTGGAAATAAAAATTCCCATGGTCTGTATCCAGAGTCACCAAGGTGTGTGTCCTCACAGACCTTTAATTACCTAATAAAATTCCCCCTTCAACACCCCCTGTTTTTGGCTACACATTTTTGATCGATTGAAATGGACCCAGCCAAAAAACCAAAATCATTGTTGATCATTTTTCCATGGGTTTTACCCATGGCTATTACAAAGCGCTCCTTCAGAGCTTTTCATTAAATATTCTCTGTGTAACTCACCGCCACGGCGGACAAGCTGTGCCTCTCGATGTAATTTCTTTTTGGCATTTTATTGTTTGGCCATTCATGATTAGAAATACCACTTAAGACTTGAAACATTAAAAAATTGCTATCGGAAGGTTAAGAACCAGCCCTTTACGGGTTATTTTTTTAATGAAATGGTAACGGGGATTCTGGTTGCTAAAGGAGTGTGAAAGGTAATTTCGGGTTCATTTTTATCTACACCAAATCCTAATATTCCATGAGAAAAATTTATTTACTAGGTGCATCTCTGCTTCTTTTGGCGAGTTGTAATGAAAGAATTTCAAAACCGGGACCTGTAAGATCCACATTTGCTGAAATCTCAAGCATCGATATCGGAGACACAGGCGCAGCTGAAATAACCGCTTTTGATCCCCTCACCAAACAACTCTTTGTTGTCAATAATGACGGAGTCAGAGAAATATCACAAGTGGATGTGATAGACTTCTCTGATCCAAAGAATCTGGTGCAGCGTACTCCAATTAATATCTTACCCTTTGGTGGTGGAGTTAATTCTGTTGCTGTGAAGAACGGTAAGCTTGCCATCGCAGTCGAGGGAGTTGAAAAAACTGATAATGGGGTGATCCTGATTTACAACACCTCAAGCCTTGAGTCTCCGCTTGCAGTGGTTCCTGTCGGAGCACTTCCGGACATGGTGATTTTCAGCCCGGATGGCAGATATATCGTCAGTGCAAATGAAGGCGAGCCAAACGATGATTATTCAATCGATCCGGAAGGCACAATCTCCCTGATCGATGTCACCAACGGATATCAGGTAACCACTCTTGGTTTTAGTGCTTTTTCAGGTCAATATCCTGCTTTGAAAACCAAAGGATTCAGAATCTTTGGTCTAAATGCTTCCTTTGCTCAGGATATCGAACCGGAATATGTGACTATTGATGCCACATCTTCTTTTGCCTATGTGACCCTTCAGGAAAATAACGGGATCGCAAGAGTTGATCTTAAAAGAAAACAAATTGTAGAAATCCTTCCGATGGGAGTGAAAGACCATTCCCTTGCAGGAAACGAAATCGATGTGAGCGACAAAGACGGTATCGTTGGAAATCTAAAAAAATGGCCTCTTTTGGCCTATTATTTACCGGATGCCATTGAATCTTTCGAGCTTGGAGCCAATACCTTTCTCATTACCGCTAACGAAGGTGATACACGTGATTACTATGCTTACGGGGAAGAAGAGCGAGTGAAAGATCTGGACTTGGATCCGATTGCGTTTCCAAATGCTTTAGATCTTCAGAAAGACGGTAATCTGGGAAGATATACTGTTACCTCCTCAGCCGGTGACACAGACGGAGACGGTGACTTTGATGTGCTGTATGGAATAGGCGGCAGGTCGTTCACAATATGGAATGGAAGAACCGGTGTAATGATAAAAGACTACAAGAATTTGGAAAGTGACCTCCTGATGGCAAAAGCCTCTTTATACGACGATGGCAGAAGCGACAACAAGGGGGTAGAACCTGAGTCTGTTGAAATTGGCCAAATACGAGGCAAAAATATTGTCTTCGTAGGTTTGGAGCGCTCGGACGCAATCATGGTCTATGAGCTTAATGGCGCTGCAGGATTGAATTTCCTCCAACTTTTGGACGGGATAGAATCAATAGGAGGTGCAGGTCATGATGCTCCGGAAGGCTTACTTTTTATTCCAGAATATGATAGTCCAAACGGTCGTGCACTTTTAATCGTGAGCTCTGAGGGTGATGGCAGAATCACAGTTTACATGAACTGATAAATCTTTTTCCCAATTGAAAAGCCGGCCTAGTGCCGGCTTTTTTTTTCGTCATTGCGAGAGTTTAGACAAAAGTTAAGGTGGGCAGAATCATTCAAACTCGAAGCAATCTGCTCATTTGGAAATAAAATTCCACCATCAACACACCCTGTTTTTGGCAACACATTTTTTATCAATTGACCTTGAACCGGCCAAAAAACCGATCATAATCCGATATTTTGATCCAGGGGTTGAAACCCCTGGCTACCCATTTTATGTCCCGATGGGACATTTCTCGGCAAAAGATCTTTTATAATTCAAAAACGGGAGAGGCGACACTTCTGTTGGTTGAGATTACCCTGGACCTCTTTGCGAACCTTCGTGTGCTTTGCGGTTAAAAAAACACGATCAACCTCATTTGTTTTTGGCGACGCCGGGCATTCCTGATTGAAATGGAACAAGCCAAAAAACCGAAATCAAAATCCGGCATTTTAATCCAAGGGTTGAAACCTCTGGCTACCCATCTTATGTCCCGATGGGACATTTCTCGGCCAGGGCTAGACATCGTGCCATCGGCACAGTTGGTTGGTAGAATATTTGTCTAAGTATGCAAAGGTTCGTTCCAGAGGAACGATTGGTAGATAATTCATTTGATCCAGCGGAGTCATGTCCCGTGTGACAGAAATTTCCCCGAAATTTTCCGCCTCCCTTCCCACTCCGGCTTTTCAATTAAGAATTAAAGGAGATAGCAATCAGGATTTTTTTCTCTGTGCACCTCTTTTTTAACCTTCGTGTTCTTAGCGGTTAAAAAAACACGGTCAACCTCCTCTGTTTTTGGCGACGCCGGGCATTCCTGATTGAAATGGAACAAGCCAAAAAACCGAAATCAAAATCCGGCATTTTAATCCAAGGGTTGAAACCCCTGGCTACAAAAATGTCACCCTGATGGGTTTTTCCCATGAATTGAACGCACGATTCCTTCAAAAATCTTCACCCCGGTTTCAATTAATTCATCGGGGAAATCATACGTGGGTTCGTGGAGCTGCGGGCAATTTTTGCCGGCACCCAATCCAAACAGAAAAGCGGGGCAAACCTGCGTGAAAACTCCAAAATCCTCTGACCATCTGAATGGCTCTGCTTTTTCGACGATTTCCAATCCCAGTTCCTGAATGACTTTCTTGCCAAGTTGGGTTACTTCCGGATCATTTTTGGAGACGGCAAAGCTTTCCTGAAAGGAGAATTCCACCTTCAATTCGTATTCCTTTGCGATACTTTCAGCTGCTTCCTTTGCCAGGCGGATCAATTTTTCCAATTCTTGCTGATCGAAAGCACGAATGGTCGCACTCAGACTTCCCGCTCCTGCGCTTGTGCCGAAGGCTTTGCTTCCTAGCTCTGCATGAATCAGTGTCACCAAACCAAATCCTTCCAATTGAGTCGGGAGTGTAGGCAGGATCTGAATGAGTTTAGCCATCGCCTGTGCTGGATTGATACCGGCTTCGGGATGTGCGGCATGCGAAGTTTTCCCCAGGAGGGAAATTGTCATTCCGGTACTTCCGGCTGCAAATGCTCCGGATTTCATCACAACCTGATGCAGTGGAAACCCTGGAAGATTATGCAGGGCAAAAGCCTGATTGGGACGGATCTGCCCAAATCTTGGATCTTCCAAAACAGCCTTTGCTCCCTGACCGGTCTCCTCGGCAGGCTGGAAAAGCAAGACGACTTCACCATTTTCGGGTCTTTGCTCCGCGAGTCTTTCCCCCAATCCGCAGAGAATAGCCATGTGTCCATCGTGTCCGCAGAGATGTGCTTTGCCCAGAACCTGACTTTTATGTTCTTTTTCACCGAGTTCGGCAATCGGCAGAGCATCCAATTCGCAGCGGTAAAGTGTTCGGATGCCGGGATTTTCTCCTTTGAAAACAAAAGCCAATCCATGGCCTCCCAAATTGAGGATCGTTTGATCAGGCTTGAGAGGATCGAAAAAATTCAGAATTCTTTTCGCAGTCGCAGATTCTTCTTCGGCGATTTCTGGATTTTGGTGAAGCGCTCTTCGGAGTTGGATGAGATGGTCGGCAGACATTTTTGAAAATATTTTTTGGAAGGTAAGTTACTCGCGATCAACAGGAATCATTTTTGTTAGAATAAATCAGCTTTTGAATCAGAACTTTTCTGGATTCTTGACTATTTTAACCCTACACTTCAACCCTAAAACCACTTTTATGACAGAACAACAAATGAACGCCATTCAGGAGGCAATTAACTCTTTGAAGTCAACCCTTACCGGAGACATGTTTTCAGATATGGAAACCCGGGATCAGATTCATAATTTGGAAATGCAACTGAAAGGTGTGAAACCAATGGATTCATACTTCGACTGCATCGGTTGCGGAAGTTAAGCTTCACAGCCCGTGCCAAGTTATTTTATTACCTATAAGCCCTTCGGGGTTTTGACGCAATTCTCAGGAGAGGGGCCTACTTTGGCCTCTCTTGCTGCTTTTCCGAAGGATGTATATCCGGTCGGTCGACTTGACAAAGACAGCGAAGGCATGCTGCTGATCACCGACGACAAATGGCTAAATCACCATATGCTCAATCCCCGGTTTGGTCATCAGCGCACCTATCTGGCGCAGGTCGAGGGAATCCCCACCGAAGAGGATTTGGTAAAACTGAGGAAAGGAGTCACGATTACGATTGACGGTAAAGACTACCTCACCAAGCAGGCCCTTGCCAAGCTATTGCCCGAACCACCGGTATTGCCGGAGCGAAATCCACCGATTCGCTACCGTGCTTTAATTCCCGATTCCTGGATTGAGCTCACGCTGATCGAAGGGAAAAATCGACAGGTTCGTAAAATGACCGCTGCAGTTGGCTTTCCTACACTTCGACTGGTGAGATGGTCGATGGAAAAAATCAACATCGCCGGATTTGAGTCAGGGGAAGTAAGGGAAATGGATCAAAAGTCCATTTATCACCAACTTGGATTGACTGGCTTCGCAAAAACAGGAGCACCTTCTTCTGGCAGAAATAAACCTGGTAGGTCTTAAAAATTGCTAAAATCCCATTCGCCACGAGGCTTTGCCACTTCAAAGATTTAAGATTGTCCTTTGGGACAAATTCGAGTAATTTAGTCGCCTCGTTCAGCCTTAAACATTACAGATTCCATGCATCAGGAAAAAATAGCAGAAGTAATTCAGGAAGTAAAAAAAGCAGTAGTAGGTCAGGACCGAATGGTCAAGAGACTTCTGATCGGACTTTTTACCAATGGCCATATTTTGCTGGAAGGTGTGCCGGGCCTTGCGAAGACACTGACAGTAAATACGCTGGCGAAAGTACTTCACCTGGACTTCAACCGAATTCAATTTACTCCTGACTTGCTGCCTTCTGATCTGATCGGTACGATGATCTACAATCAGATGAATGGAAATTTCGAAGTGAAGAAAGGACCTATTTTTTCAAATATCATTTTGGCGGATGAAGTAAACCGCTCTCCCGCCAAAGTGCAGTCAGCCTTGCTCGAAGCGATGCAGGAAAAGCAGGTGACAATTGGAGATACGACCTACAAGCTGGATAAGCCATTTTTGGTGCTGGCGACTCAAAATCCGGTGGATCAGGAAGGAACTTATCCTTTGCCGGAGGCTCAGGTCGATCGATTTATGATGAAAGTGCACATCGACTATCCGAGCAAAACAGACGAGATGGAGGTAATGCGCCGCATGGCCAATATGCAGTTTACTTCAGATGTGAGAGCGATTCTGACTAAACAGGATATTTTTGACATCAAAAATGAAATCAACTCAGTGAAAATCGCTGAGCCTTTGGAGCACTATATTATAGAGTTGGTATTTGCTACCCGATTCCCATCCGATTATGGATTGAAGAGTGAAGCGAAATACATTCAGTTTGGTGTGTCTCCGAGAGCAAGTATCAATTTGAACCTTGCTGCCAAAGCAGTTGCCTATCTTGACGGACGGGATTTTGTATTGCCCGAAGACATCAAGGAAATCGCAGAAGATGTACTCAATCACCGAATAATTCTCAACTACGAGGCTGAAGCTGATGGAATCAACACCCGAAACCTGGTAAAAATCTTGTTGGAAAAAGTGCCGATAAATAAGTCGGTAACATTAAAATAACATTGAAACCGCATTTTTGAGGCCTTCCGATAAGAAGGCCTTTTTTTATGCCCTTCCTGTTAATTCAATATTAAATACGGCATTCATTGTTAAAAAAAGCATAATTCAAAAAATTCTCTTGCCCGGTATTATTGACCCAATTTTGTATCGTCAAACATGCAAAACCACAATTCAATAATACCAATGAAAAATTTTAAATCATTTAGCACTTTGATTTTAGCAGCTGTGATAGGTTTCACAAGCTGTATCGAAGGAAATGAAAAGCCGGTTATCGATGATACTCCGGGCGCAAGCGATGTTAAAATTACAGGAAACATTACTTCAAGCCAGACCTGGACAACGGGTAAAACTTACATCCTTTCTGGAAGAATTGCAGTAACTGCAGGTAACACTTTGACTATCCAGCCAGGTGTAATTGTAAAAGGTGAAGTAGGTACCGGCGCAAATGCTTCAGCCCTTGTCATTGCAAGAGGAGCAAAAATCAACGCAGTAGGTACGGCAACAAGCCCGATCATTTTCACAACCACAGCTGACGAAATCACACCTGGTCAGATCGCATCTCCAAATTTGGATTCTGATCTATCAGGTCTTTGGGGTGGAGTCCTTGTTTTGGGCAAAGCAAAAGGATCATTTGGCGGTGATGTCACTGAAATTCAAATCGAAGGAATCCCTGCTTCAGATATCAACGGTTTGTACGGTGGTTCTGATGATGCTGATAATTCAGGTGTGATCAAATACATCTCAATCAGACATGGTGGTGCAAACATCGGTGAAGGAAACGAAATCAACGGACTTACTCTTGGAGGAGTTGGATCAGGTACAGTAATCGAAAACGTAGAAGTAATCGGAAACCAAGATGATGGAATCGAATGGTTTGGCGGAAAAGTATCTGTGAAGAATGCAATCGTATGGAACGTAGGAGACGACGGGTTTGACACTGATCAGGCTTGGTCTGGTACTTTGGACAACTTCATCGTGATTACAGGCTCTGAGACAGATCACGCCTTGGAAATCGACGGTCCTGAAGGTTCATTCAGTGCTGGCCATACTTTAAGAAATGGTTCAATAAAAGGAAATAACGTTGCCGAGTTCGGCGATTTCAGAGACGGTGCCAAAGGTACTTTCGAAAACATCTACTTCTTCGGATTCGCAGACCCTGCGACTACAACCGGAAGAGGTGACCTTTCTCTAAGCGGTGACAAGACTCTTGCAGCTTTTGCAGATGGCTCGCTGAAATTCACAAAACTGGAAGCAACTCTTGCTGCAGGAGTAACCCTAAAAACGGCTTTCAGAAATGGAACAGACGCTTCTGCAACTGAAGTAGCTGCAAAAGCAAACACTGTAGGAGCAACAAAATCTGCTTTCTCAGGATGGTCTTGGGCAGACGTTGCCGGTCAATTAGCTGATTTCAAATAATAATAATAAAGATTCGAGAAGGAAAGGAAGGACTTGCAAGGTTACTTCCTTTCCCTTTTGGATTAAGTGATAATCAATTTGCTGTATGAAAAATAAATCATCCAAACTGTTCCTTAAGCGAACGTTAATTTTGCTTCTGATCGTAGTAGCCCAGTTTATTGCTGGCTTTGCGTTCGCTCAAACGGGTACCATCAGAGGTGCTGTCTATGAGCAATCTACCGGCGAACCTCTATTCGGAGTTTCGGTATTAGTTAAAGAATTATCTACCGGTGCAATCACTGATTTCGACGGAAAGTTTGAAATCCAAGTTGCTCCCGGCACTTACTCCCTTCAGATTTCCTACATGTCTTATTCCACCGTGGAATTGACAAGTGTGGAGGTAAAGGAAGGAGCAGTTTATGTTGCCAATGACATTATGATGCTAGAGGAAGCTTCCGAACTGGAGACAGTTACGGTTTCCGCAGGCGCAATCAGAACGACCGAAAACGCCTTGATGTCTGTAAAAAGAAATGCTGCCAATTTAATGGACGGTATTTCTGCAAGTACTTTCAGACAAATTGGAGACGGTGATGCAGCATCAGCTGTAAAACGCGTAACCGGTGTATCCATCGAAGGAGGAAAGTATGTCTACGTTCGTGGTCTTGGAGATCGCTACACCAAGACTGTCTTAAACGGAATGGACATTCCCGGTCTTGATCCGGATCGTAACACGATCCAAATGGACATTTTCCCAACTAACGTAATTGACAATATTATTGTCTCTAAATCATTTACCGCTGAGCTTCCTGCTGATTTCACAGGCGGTGTGGTAGATATCGAGACCAAAGATTTTCCTGAGGAAAAATCTGCTAAACTCAGCATCTCAGGTGGTATCAATCCTTCCATGCACTTCAATAGTAACTACCTCACGTATGATGGTGGTCAAACTGATTGGTTGGGTTTTGACGATGGTACAAGAGCAATTCCTACAGGAGGAAGCACAGACATTCCTCAGTATGGTGATGTAGTAGGAAATCCAAACAGCCCTGCAGGCTTGGAGTATCAGCAAATTTTGGGTGATTTCAACAAAACCCTGGGTGGTTACAGAAACAACAGTTTGATGGATTTCGGATTGGGTTTTTCCCTTGGAAATCAAATCGCAAGATCAAAAGTGACTTGGGGATATAATGTAGCAGTGACGTATAAAAACGAAACTGAATTTTACCAAGATGCTGAGTTCAGCCTTTATGCTAAACCAAGAGAGTCCACTGAAACTGAGTTGGAGCCTTTGGAAAGACAAGTGGGTGACTATGGTGTAAACAACGTGATGCTTGGCGGATTGGCCGGAATCGCAATGAAAACTGACAAGTCGAAGTTCAAGATCAATTTCATCCACCTTCAGAATGGTGAGTCAAAAGCAGGTGAATTTGACTTTGTGAACACCAACTTGGGTGCAAATTTCGCAGCGAAACAATACAATCTTGAGTATAGCCAAAGAGCATTAACAAGTATTCTTCTGGGAGGAACCCATTTTCTTAATGGCAGAGATTGGGAAATCAACTGGAAAATCGCTCCAACTCGCTCTACAATCGAAGATCCGGATGTGAGATTCACAAGATTCCGTGTTCCTGAAAATACAGTTTCTACAGAAGTAGGTCTTCCTGCTCGTATCTGGAGAAATCTGGAAGAAAATAACGTTGTGGGTAAAATCGACTTAACGAGACAGCTTTCTCTGTTTGACAGAGATGCCAAGTTGAAGTTTGGTTCAAGCTATGCTTTCAAAAACCGTGATTTCACAATCCAGAGTTTCCAGTTTGCTACTGGTAATACTGAGTTGAACGGTGATCCAAATGCGATCCTGAATGAGGAGAATTTGTTCTCTGCGACCAATAGAAATGGAGTAAGATACAATGCTGACTTCCTTCCCATCAACCCGAACGAGTATCAGTCTATCGTGACCAATATAGGAGGTTACACTTCATTGGAAGCTAATCCTGCAACTAACCTGAAAGCTATCGTGGGATTAAGAGTTGAGAAATTCAACCAATACTACACCGGTACCAACCAAACAGGAACGATTGTCTATGATTTAGTAGAGATGCTGGATGATTTGGATTTCTTCCCTACTGTCAATTTGATTTACAACTTGAAAGAGAATCAAAATCTTAGATTCTCCGCGTCAAGAACTACAGCAAGACCTTCTTTCAAAGAACTTTCTTATGCTGAAATCTTGGATCCTATCACTGGCCGTACGTTTATCGGAGGTCTTTACAGAGAGACAACTAACGGTGGCACAGAAGTGCTTTGGGATGGAAATCTTACTTCTACCCGCATCAATAACTACGACTTGAGATGGGAAGCATTTCAGGACAAAGGACAGATGCTTTCTGTAAGTGCATTTTACAAAACATTTGAAAGACCAATCGAGATCGTACAATTCCTTTCTGATCCGGGATCTTTCCAGCCAAGAAACGTAGGTGATGGAACAGTGGCAGGTTTGGAGTTTGAGTTCAGAAAGTCTCTGTCAATGATTGCTCCTGCCTTGAAGAACTTCAGCTGGAACACGAACGTGACTGTGACTGAGTCACAGATCAAAATGTCTGCCTCTGAATTTCAATCCAGAAGCCTTACTGCAAGAGAAGGAGAAGTAGTGAAAAACACCCGTGATATGGCAGGTCAGGCACCTTACATTATCAACACAGGTTTGGCATTCCAGAATTATTCTACAGGGTGGGAAGCTGGTATCTTCTACAACGTCCAGGGCCCAACACTTAACTATGTTGGTTTCGGAAACAGAACAGATACTTACTCTGTGCCTTTCAATTCTCTGAATTTGAATCTTAATAAGTCGTTTGGAGCAGATGAGCGAGTTCAGGCAGGCTTCGGAGTTGAGAACTTGTTGAACGAAAAAAGAGAGTTTGTATACCAGTCTTATGGAGCTCAGGATCAGATTTTCTCCAGCATTGCGCCTGGTGTGAAGGTCAAATTTAGCTTTGCTTATTCTTTCTAAGGTATTTATATAACTAGTAAAGAGGCTCCCGATTGGGAGCCTTTTTTGTTTTCAAGCCATTTGGCAAGGAGGTATTTTGTCATTTTTCAAGGTGATAATTATCACCTTGCGAGAGAGATATTAATCGTTATTTTACGATCAATAAAAAGACATCTAAATATCACATCGAATATTATGAAAACTATCAAAATCCTTGGAACTGGCTGCCCAAAATGCAAGCAGACAGAAGCCGTAATCAAAGAAGCTTTGGCAAAATCAGGTATTCAGGCCGAGGTCATCAAAGTGGAAGATATCCAGCAAATCATGTCTTATAATGTCATGAGTACTCCTGCTATCGTGGTCGATGAGGAAGTGAAAATGAAAGGGAAAGTTCCAACAATAGCGGAAGTACTGGCATTGATCGCTTAATCTGATAACCATGTTTGACTGGTTACAAAACATAGCCGATTGGCTGGTTTACTCGGTATTTGGTTTGGAGGAAAGCTCCAGGCTTGGGATTGCAGTGAATTTTTTCTTCTACGATACGATCAAGATTCTTTTGCTTTTGATGCTGATCACGAGCTTGATGGGGCTTGTCAATGTCTATTTTCCAGTTGAGCGTCTTCGGGATTTTTTGCAGCGGAAAAAGCTCTTTGGCTTGGAGTATTTCCTGGCTTCCTTCTTTGGAGCAATCACACCTTTTTGCTCTTGTTCTTCAGTTCCTTTATTTATCGGATTTGTGCAGGGAGGGATTCCATTGGGGGTGACTTTCTCATTTCTGATCACTTCTCCGCTCGTCAATGAAGTCGCACTTGCGATGTTTGCCGGGTTATTTGGGATTAAGTTTACCCTGATTTATGCATTTACGGGAATTGCTCTAGGGACTGTTGGCGGATGGTTTCTGGGCAAACTCAATCTGGAAAAATACCTTTCACCTTGGGTTCAGCAGTTGATCGCCAATAAGTCTACCGAAAATCAAACCTTCGAAGAGCAAGGTGCGCCATTCAAAGACCGTCTCAAATCGGTACTTAATGAAGCCTTTGCGATTGTAAAAAGCATTATCATTTACGTCGTTATCGGGATTGGAATCGGGGCAGCGATGCATGGCTATATTCCCGAAAACTTTTTTGCTCAATATCTCGGTTCCGGACAATGGTGGACTGTTCCGCTTGCAGTGATTTTGGCTGTTCCGCTTTACTCAAATGCTGCGGGAATTATTCCGATCATTCAGGTTTTGGTGGCAAAAGGAGTCCCGATCGGAACCTCCATCGCCTTTATGATGGCGACCATCGGGCTTTCTATTCCGGAGGCAACCTTGCTTAAGAAGGTGATGACCATCCGTCTTATTCTTATCTATTTTGGGGTTGTGACCCTTTTTATCATTTTCTCAGGATACCTCTTCAATGCATTTCTTTAACTTTCAAGTATGAAAAAACTTCTTCTCTTTCTGTCATTTAGCATGACTTTATCGCTTTCATTTGGTCAGGTAAGGCACTCGGGTGCGATGAGTGAAATGGGTAAAAGGGGGTTCGCCGCTACCATTTCGCTGGATAGCCTTCAGAAATACAAACACCTGATCGCAATGGGCCCTCTTGGAAAAATGGAAGGTGAAATCACGATTTTGGATGCAAAAATGTATGGCGGAAAAAGCTTGATTTCCGGAGAAACAGTTGTTGTGAATGATTGGAAAGTGGAGGCTCCTTTTTTGGTTTATGCGGATGTGGCTGAATGGGAAAAAGGCAAACTTACGGGGGGTGCCGAATCTCTTGCCGAATTAGAAGAGAAGATCAGGGAAGCCGCTATTGCCAACGGAATCAATCTGGAAGAGCCTTTTTTCTTTAGGATCGAGGGAAGTTTTGATCAGATGGTCACCCATATTGTCACGCCAAGAGCTCCAGAAATAGAAGGCTATGTCACCGGACAAAATCAGAAAAATTACGACCACTCCTCGGAATCAGGAGAATTGATAGGAGTTTATTCTAAAATTGGTCAGCGGATTTACACGCATCACGACAGCTTTATGCACGTTCATTTTTTGAATTCGAAGAAAGATTTCACAGGACATTTGGATAAATTCCAAAGCAAGCTTGATGGGATGGTTATTTATTTTCCGAAGGAAAGAGTAGTCCGCCAATAGAAATATGAAATCCTTCTATATCTTATATTTGTATTCGCTTAGTTGTAGGTATCCGAATTAAGTTGGGAATTGACTGAAAAAATCCCCCTTGCCCCCTTTTTAAAGGGGGAGTTGCATTTCCTCATATTTAAAACCTGAAGGCTTCTGTCCATCGTGCAGATATCCGGATACACATATTATCTTAATCCAATCAACAATTTTATTCATTCATGAAATACCTCTTGATTTTAGCCATACTTAGTTTTGGTTTCACAGCTACTGCACAAGAAAAGTCCGCCTCCGCAAAGTTTTGGGAGACACTTTCTGCGCATTGTGGCAAAGCCTACGAAGGCAAATTGGTTACCCCGGAATCAGATCCCAGATTCGCAGGAAAGTTGGTGATGCATGTCAGAAGTTGCGAAGACGGCACATTGAGAATTCCCTTTTTCGTTGGAGACGATCGCTCCAGAACCTGGGTTTTAACCATGGAAAATGACCTGATCCAACTCAAGCACGATCATCGACATGCCGATGGTTCGGAAGATAAAGTCACCCAATACGGGGGCATGGCAACCAATTCGGGTTCTGCCACAACTCAGTTTTTCCCGGCTGATCAGTTTACCGCTGATTTGCTTCCAGCTGCTGTCGGGAATGTTTGGTGGATTACCGTGGATGAGACTTCGTTCACGTATAATCTGCGAAGATTGGGAGCAGATACCCATTTCTCAGTCAGGTTTGATTTGACCAAACCAGTTGAAACTCCCGCAGCACCTTGGGGTTGGGAGGATTAAAAAAGAACTAGAATTTGATAGGGCAACCAATTGATCCAAGCTAACATGGGACATAATCATAGCCACGATCATTCCAGCAAGAACTTAAAAACCGCATTTTTTCTGAATCTTGCGTTCACAGTTTTTGAGTTGATCGGCGGATATTATGTCAATAGTGTGGCGATCATTTCGGATGCTATTCATGATCTTGGAGACAGTCTTTCGTTAGGCACTTCCTGGTACCTCGATGTCAAATCGAAGCAATCCCCGACCAAAGCTTTCTCTTTTGGCTATCGACGCTTTTCCCTTTTAGGGGCATTACTCAATAGTGTGATTTTGATTGCAGGTTCTGTTTACGTGATTAAGGAAGCAATCGGCAGGATCCTCAACCCCGAATCTTCAGATGCGACGGGAATGCTGATTTTTGCGATTGTCGGCGTGTTGGTCAATGGATATGCAGCTTGGAAAATGAGCAAAGGAAAGACACTAAATGAGCGCGTGATTTCCTGGCATCTTGTAGAAGATGTCCTCGGCTGGGTTGCAATTTTGATCGTTTCCATCGTCCTGCATTTCAAAGATATCCCGTATCTGGATCCTGCATTGTCACTTCTGATCACGATTTATATCCTTTGGAATGTGGTAATTCGATTGAAAGAAACCCTCGTCATTTTTTTGCAAGGTCAGCCAACAGACGTGGACAGTGAGTTAATCGAAAAGGAGATTTTGAACATCAAGCATGTCGAATCCATGCATCATACCCATATCTGGTCCCTTGATGGCGAGCATCATGTGTTCACTACTCATCTGAAACTTGGACCGATTAAGGACTTGAATGAGATGCTTTTGGTCAAGAATCAAGTGAAAGAAATCATGAAAAAGTATCCTTTTGAGCATTACACAATCGAGACTGAGATTGATTCGGAATTGTGCGGACTCGAGGGAAATCATGATCACGATGATCACTAACCGAAATTTCAGGAAGTAGAAATTTACTTAAATCACAAAGCCATGCAGGAATTTATCGATTTATGGAAAGAAGGCCGAACCCGATTTTCCAAGCTTCTTGATGCTATTCAGGAATCCGATCTAACAAAGCATCTGGGAAACAGTCCCAATTCGGCGGGGTTTCTGATTCGCCATATCGCAGAGGTAGAGTTACTTTTTGCCAAAAATGTCTTTGGACTCCAAGACGTGAAAATCGTTGCCAAGACGCTTATCGCAGGAAAAGATACCGGCGAATGGACCAATCTTGAGGAATTACTTTCCATTCAACAATATGCCTTTGATACACTTGAGAATGCAATTTCGGAACAAAATAATTGGAACGAAATCATCGAAACCAAGGAATTTGGAAAGAAGACGAGGGCCGAAGCATTAGGTCGAATTACTACCCACACCGCTTATCATGCCGGTCAGCTTGCGATTATTCTGAAATACGGAAGCTGAGTTCTGATCAAAAAGGAAATCAGGTCAGTCTTCGAATGATGGCTTCCTCCTGCGGAAAAAGAGGAAGAAGGTCTTTTGCATCAAACAATTCAAAATCCCGAAAATCAAATCCCGGCGCTACGACACAGGAAACTAGATTATAACTTTCCGGTTGATCCACTGTACTTCCAAAAATAGTATTTGCCTTGACCAATTGCTGAGGAAGACAATCGGAATTTGAGTCAGGAAGGCCAAGCGATAGGCTTTCATATCCGTTTTCTCCCAGAGTATGAACCGTTAACGGACTTCCCTCATGGAAAAACCAAAGCTCATCACTTTTGATGCGATGGAATTTGGACACGTTTTCTGAAGTCAAAAGAAAAAAGATGGAAGTGCAGAGGTTTCTTTCCCCTTGTTCAGTTTCAATTCCTTCTGTAGAGCGGAAAGTTTCTTTGTAAAATCCTCCTTCCGGATGGGGAAGGAGGTTTAAGCTTTTGACCAGAAAGTTGATTCTGTTCTGATTTCCCATCAGTTTGCAGGGTAGTTTTTAATCAGGATATCCACAATGCGCTCAGCAGTTTTGCCATCCCAAAGCGGGATTCCCTGATATTGTTTCCATTCACCGAGCATGATTTTCTCCAGATAGGGTTTCAGTTTTTTCGGATCTGTTCCTACGAGCGCGTTTGTTCCGAGATGGATCGTTTCGGCCCGTTCGGTATTATCGCGCAGCGTGATACAGGGAATATTCATTACAGAAGCTTCCTCAGTGATTCCACCTGAATCGGTAATTACACCTTTTGCATTTTTCACCAAATAGTTAAATTCCAGATAGCCCAAAGGATCGCTCATCAGAAGATTTGGGGCTTCGATACCCAAAGACTGAAGGTTTTTGGCAGTACGTGGATGAACAGGGAAAACAATCGGTAAGCCTTCCGTTCCTTCCAAAATGGCATCGATCATCGCTTTCAGTTTGTATTCCTGATCTACGTTGGCGGGGCGATGCATTGTCATAACGAAGTATTGGCCAGGAACTAGATTCTCGTAGATTTCTCCTTCCGGACGAACAAATCTTGGCATTTGAGCCTTCAGAGTATCGATCATCGTATTGCCGACGAAATGAATTTTTTCCTCGGAAACCCCGCTTTTTCTAAGATTCGCATTGGCAATCTCTGAAGTAGTGAAAAAATGATCCGTGATGCTGTCAGTGACCATTCGGTTGATTTCTTCAGGCATGCTCAGATCTCCTGACCGGATTCCACCTTCGACGTGAGCAACATCGATTTGGAGTTTTTTTGCTGTAATGGAACAAGCCAACGTACTCGTCACATCACCTACGACCAAGACCAGGTCCGGTCTGTTTTCCATGAGTTCTTTTTCAAAAGCAATCATGATTGCAGCTGTTTGCTCGGCCTGAGTACCTCCGCCTCCACCCAGATTTGCATCGGGTTCCGGAATCGATAGTTGCTCAAAAAAGTCACCTGACATTTTTTTATCGTAATGCTGACCGGTGTGGACTAACCGAAATTGAACCGGAATACCTGCTGCCTGCTTTTTTTGAAGTTGGTGGATGATGGGTGCAATTTTCATGAAATTGGGTCTTGCACCCGCGACGATTGTAAAGTTAGCCATCAATGTTGGTTAAAAATTTGATCAAAAATACAGAATCCATCGTCATGGTACGGATGAAAATTTGGTTTTGTGTGGTAAGTCTCATTTGGCTCCTTTTTTGTTTCTTTGCAGAATTAGTTTTTTATCAATAACGTATAGTAAATGGGTTTCGGAAGTAGGTCGGGGGGATGGATTGCCCTTCTTTTTCTCCTTGGAATAGTCTTTTTTTCTTCCTGTGCGGAAACGCTGGAATCAGAGCAGGTGGTGTATTCCAATAACTTTTCCAAACTTGATTTGGGAGGATTTGAGAACGGAAAGCTGTTTATTTTCCAAAATGACACAGTCGCAGGGTATTACCATAATGAGGAAGTAGCGGTCAATCTGAGTAGTTTGCCTACCCATAACCTTCTCAAAGTGACGATCGAAATCTTGATACATGATAGCTGGGACGGAAATCCGAGTGATAGTATTTCTGGCCCTGATTTTTGGTTTTTTGGAATAGGCAATCAGGAAACCTTCCGCACTACATTTTCTAACTCGCCTTGCGAATCAACTTATTGTCTTTACCAATCCTATCCCAATGGCTACTTCAGACAGAATGTGCCCAAGTCGGGGGCGATTCAGACCAATATGCCCGGCCTTTGCATTTTTGGGGCCATTGACAATTATACAACCAGGTATAGTATTTCCCAGATCATAGAGCATAGCAATCCTACAGTCAGAATCTTCATGGATTCGGAATTGAAGCAAACCAATTCCCCGGGATTTTGCGATGAGTCTTGGTCACTTGCCAAAGTCACAGTCGAAGCTCTAATTGTAAATTGATCCGGATGAAATACTTGTTTCGAAAGGTTAGATTTTTAGGGTTCCTGTTAGGATTGGTTCTTTCCTTGAATTCCCTCAATGCCCAAACAATCCCCGTTGGTACGCCTGTTCTGGATGAATATCTCCGAAGAGCTCAGCTTTTGGGTCTGGTAGATTCGGCTTCATCATTCATGATTCGGCCGCTTTATCCCGTTTCGGCTTTTGGAGTGAAAGATGGATTTGATCTGGACAGTTCGATCGTGGATCTGGACAATTCTGCATTTCACAGGAGATTTGGAAAAGACAGCCTTGGCAAATTTCTCGTCCTTCCTGCGACGTATAAGCTCCAATATAATTCTACGTATGCCTTTGGAGTTAATGACGGTGCTTTTATTCCCAACCGAGGATTTCAAAATATCCTAAGCGGTGGAGTTTATGCTGAGTATGGCAAGTTTAGCCTGCAAGTACAGCCCGAGCTATTGATGGCTCAAAATCAGGATTACATCGGGTTCCCGATTGAGCATCAGGCTACAATACTTTTTTATTATGAGTACATGAACAGGATCGATATGCCTGAGCGATTTGGTGATAAATCCTACAATCAATTCCTGGCTGGTCAGTCAAGTTTGAGATTCAATCATAAAGAGGTTTCTGTAGGGATTTCTACCGAGAGCCTTTGGTGGGGACCGGGAAGGAGAAATTCCCTTCTCCTTGGAAATAATGCTCCCGGATTCCTTCATTTCACAATAAATACCCGAAAGCCTGTTCAGACTAAAATCGGATCTTTTGAAGGACAATTGATTTCGGGGTTTTTGAAATCCTCGAAATTTCTCCCTCCTTGGCCTGAATATAATATCCAGCAAAACCCGGTTTACATTCCAAAACAGGATGATGGAAAGAGGTATTTGGCAGGCTTGATCCTCACTTATCAGCCAAAGTGGGTTCCGGGTTTATTCCTTGGATATGGCTCCATCAATCATTTGTATCGGGATGATATTACGGATTTCTCAGATTTACTTCCTGTATTCAATGGAAGAAAAGGTCCGGATAATATCTATGACCCGATCCGGGATAAGAGACAGCAATTCAGTTCCGGATACTTCAGATGGATGAGTGCTGAGGGACATTTTGAGTTTTATGGAGAATATGGGACGAATGGAAACAGTACTACCGTCAATGATTTTCTGATTACTCCGGAATCTGGGCGAGGCTATACGTTTGGATTTTCCTATTTGATGGATTTGAAAAAAACCGGGCATCATTTACAGATCAGTTCTGAAATGACCCAAACAGGTCAAACAATCAGAGAAGATATCCGGAATCTCAAAACCTGGTACATCCATGACCATGTGAGGCACGGGTACACTAACAACGGGCAAGTTCTTGGAGTCGGAAATGGCCCTGGAAGTAATGTGATTTTTGTAGAGCTAGCTTGGGTCAATAAGATGAACCGAATCGGATTCCAAATGGAGCGGATCGAATACAACAATGACTTCTATTATTACCGATATGAGGCCTCAAAGGACTTCCGAAATAAGTATGTAGATCTTGTTCCTTCGTTGATTGCGGATTGGAAGTTGGGGGATTTTCTCCTAAATGCAAGAATGCAATACGTGAGTACGTTGAATTACAAGTGGTTTTTGGAGAATCAGCCCGACCAATATTTTGTCCCCGGATATGACCGGAAGAACTTTGTAGCGCAATTGGGTGTCGCTTATTTGTTTCGTTAAAATTTCAACCTTCGGGCAATTTTTCCTGCAAAGAGGCTAAATATTCTTTTTTTAATTCTTCCCTTTTGATCACTTGGGAGAGGAGATCGATTAATGCTTTCCAAAATTGCAATCCATAGTGCAGCTTTATTTAATATTCCATGCTTCCAGGAACCACTTACAGATTTTGAGTCATAGTATTTTGAAAACAAAACATTTTTAGAATGGACCAACTCACCCAAAAAGGAAATTTCTATCAGCCAAAGTAGATCTGCACAAAATTCTTTCTCCCCAAACTTTAATTTTTTTAAAGGTAGGATCTGCTTTATAATTGAGCTTTTACAGATCCCATGACAGGCAGCCCACCACCAATCTTTCCTTTCCAGAATAACTTCCACGCGATCCACCGGATCATTTTTTTCTGTCGGATCTAAAAATGTGGAAAGGATATTTTTTCCATTTTTAAAACAATTATTCATTCCCGGAATGCATAAAGCCGCATTTGGGTTTTCTTGAAAAATTTCAATTTGCTCACTTATAAAGTTTGGAAAGAGATGGTCATCATGTGGGCTGAAGAAACAATAGTCGGATCTATCAGAAGAAATTCCCCATAGTTTCTCGTAGTTATGAAACCAGCCAAGATTGGACTCATTTCTCAATACGGTGAGGTTGGGATGATCTTTTGCAAACTCTTTGCAGATTTCAAATGTATTATCTGGTGAAGCATCATCACACACGATAATTTCAAAATTGGGATAAGTTTGGTTCACCAAAGATTCCAACGTCGGGATTATAAATTTTTCCGCATTGTAGGCTGGTACAAACCCCACCACTTTTGGGTAATTTTTCATTTCATTTTACCAGAACAAAAATTCAGAAAGCTTAATTTTGACATCCTTTTTAATAATTAAGAAAGAAAATCATTTAACCAGAAGGTTTTCTAATTATCAACTTTAATTAGAGAGATTCACGTATTAATATCAGAAATTGCATCAACATTCCCTTGAAAAGATGATTGTAGAAAAAAATAAGGTTGTCACTGTTACCTATTCCCTCAAGGTAGATGATGGAGAAACAGGGCCTGTCCAGTTTGAAGAAGTTACCGAAAAATATCCTTTCGTTTTCCTTTTTGGTGCGGGAGGAGTTCTGCCCGGTTTGGAAGATGCTATGCTAGGAAAGACTGCCGGAGAGGAGTTTTCAGTTTTTTTGGACTTCGAAAATGCTTACGGCGATTACGATGAGTCAAAAAAGGTGATTATTCCCAAGTCAAATTTTAAAGAAGACGGAAAGAAAAACAAGGATTTGCTTAAAGTCGGTCAGGTCATTCCGATGCAGGACGATAAAGGAAATCAGATGCGAGGAGAAATTACCAAAGTAGATTATCGGGGTGTACACATGGATTTCAACTCACCCTTATCGGGGTATGATTTATACTTTGAGGGGAAAATCATCTCTATCCGGGATGCTGAACCTGTAGAGATCGAGCATGGTCATGTTCATGGACCAGGTGGGCATCAACATTAATTATTAAATCAACGTAAGTATTTTCAGGCATATCCCCCAAAGCGGTTTAAGCTACTTTGGGGGATATTTCATTGAAAGCGAAAATCAAACTTGTATGAAAACAATTGTTTCTGTCATGGGAAAAGCAGCCTTATTTGTAATTTTCATTGCCCTCATAGCTTGTTCCGGCGAAGAGAATCCAACTGGAAATGAAGAAATATCAGCCTCAGTTTCGGGGCTTGGCACCTTTACCTCTTCCGAAGATTTTGATACTGTTTTCGGAACCAAGGTTGTCACCGATACAGCAACTATCCTCAACATCCAAGGAACGGATAACAGCGGAAAAGGCTTTTTGCTTAGAATTTCGTCATACGAAGGTCCGGGTACGTATGAATTGGGGGTTGATACTTTAGATAATTTAGCCATTTGGATAAATGGACCAACAGCAGGAGATCAATATTCCACTGCATTCCAAGGTACTTCTGGCAGCATACTTGTATCCGAAGATGCAGAAGGCGTAGTGGAGGGAACTTTCGGATTTACAGGGAAATTGAGTGAAACCTCGGCGTCAAAAACCATTACCAACGGAAAATTTAAAGTGAATCTTCAGTAGCCGTATACTCGTACTAGAGATTATTGAATAGAAAATATTTTTTTGAAAAGGCGAAGTTTCGGAAGATTGGGGTGATTGAACCGAAATGAAGCAAGGGCCTCTCATAATTGGGAGGTCTTTTTTTTTATCGAATTTGGTGTCCGACAGTTTTATAGGCCATTTCTTTGGTCAAATCTTTTAGCCCTTCAATTCGCTCTGAAGGGTAAAGTGCCAAAGCCTTGGAAAGTTGATTTGAAGCTTCCTGATATTTCTGATTGTTGAAAAGAAGGATGGCATCATTGTAATAAAGCAATCCTGCGAGTTGATTTAGGCTCACTTTTCTAAAAATCGCATTATTTGAAAGATCAATTGTTGGAGATCCGATTCGCTGATTTAAGGATCCCAACTGAGCAAATTCTACTTGCTTGTAAGCCTCTAAATAGGCGTCCACCTCAGAGGGTGCCGTGATCATTCCCCCGACAGGAAGAGTGCTTTCCAGGATGATATTTTTTCTGTCTACTTCCACCACAATAAATACATGATAGTCAGTTTCCACGATGTCAAATTTGTATCCGTACCGATCCAAAAGCATTCCCAAAGCTGCAGATGCACTCACGCAGTCATATTTACCAGATTCCAGCATATCATTGAAAGTGGAATGCTGCTCGTATTTTTTGAGAAGGGATTGGTGGGTTTTCTGAAAGATCTGTCTTAAGAAATTGAGATCCTTTGATTCTTTAGCTCTTTTTTGATCAAGGTCCTCCACCAAATTGAGCCAGGGACTTCCTTCATTTACTTCTTTGGCACTTACTGCACGGAAAAGTGATAAAGGTTGATTTCTGCCTTCGGTCCAAAAAATTCTTTCAGCATCTGATTCAAAGTGCAAACTCTCCTCAGATACCAGCATTTCCTGAGCCTTGGCCGAACCAAGACCTGCCAGAAGAAGCAGTATGAAGAGTAAGTTTTTCATTGCGCATGAACCCTGTGTTAATCAGATGTGATAAAATTAACAATTTGATAACATTGAGCAAATAATTGATCAAAAACTTAACATTGGAGTAACCTCGACTATTCATGGTGGTAGGGTTCATTACTCAGGATTGTAAAGGCTCTGTACAATTGTTCTGCGAAAAAAGGACGGATCATTTGGTGAGAAAAAGTCATTTTGGAAAGAGAGATTTTTCCGTTTGCCCGGGCATAAACGACCTCAGAGAATCCGTAAGGGCCTCCGATCACAAAAATCAGCTGTTTCAAACCGGAGTTCATTTTTTTCTGGAGGAAGTCCGAAAACTCCATGGAACTGAACGTCTTACCTCTTTCATCAAGCAAGATCAGATCGTCTGAGGGTTGAAGTTTTTTGAGGATTAATTCCCCTTCTTTTTCTTTTTGGGCAGGAATACTGAGTGATTTCGTGTTTTTAAGATCAAGAATAATCTCAAGGTCAAAGCGGATGTAATGTCCAAGACGCTGAACATATTCCTCAGTCAGTTTTTGAATGGCCGGATTATCTGTTTTTCCGATCGCTATCAGTCGAATTTGCATGCGATAAAGATGCAGATTTTATCCGAGCGAGTAAAAATCAAGGATTCAAGGTTCTTCACTTTCTCCATCTAAACGAAAAGTTTGCCGTCTTTCAACCTATATTTCCTTTTAGTATTTATTAACAAATTGCTCATAAACAAAGCTTTAGCAAGACTGTTCTTTACCCACAAACCAAAACTATTACTATCATGAAAAAATTAGGAAGTATTGTAATGGTGGCGCTGATGATATTCGCGTCCTCATTTACTACCAAAACACAGAATGTGCACGAAGTTGAGGCTGACATCGTGGATTTGGCAGTTGCCACTGATTTCTTGTCAACTCTTGTTGCTGCAGTAAAAGCTGGCGACTTGGTTGGTGTGTTGAAAGGTGACGGACCTTTTACAGTTTTTGCTCCTACTAACGAGGCCTTCGCTAAATTACCTGCAGGAACAGTTGAGAATTTGTTGAAGCCAGAAAACAAGGCTCAGTTGGTAGCAGTTTTGACCTACCACGTAGTACCGGGAAAAATCATGTCTAAAGACTTGAAAAATGGCCAGACTGCTGCAACTGTACAGGGAAAAAACATCACTGTCACGTTGAAGGACGGTAAGGCGATGATCAACAACGCTACAGTTACTGCCGCTGACATCGAAGCTAGCAATGGAGTAGTTCACGTGATTGACACGGTGATTTTGCCTCCAATGTAATTCGAGCCTGAATTAACTTAAAGCCCTCTGAATAAAATCGGAGGGCTTTTTTTATGTTATTTTTTCTGAAATCCAGATGATCCATCACTCCTATAATTCGGATTTCATTATTGGGATTTATGGATTACTTTTCATTTGAAAACATTTAATCTCGCTTTTTCATGAATAGAATCGCTTCAATTATCCTAGTAGCCCTTTGTGGATTTTCTGCAAAAGCTCAATCTAACAATCCTTATTTCGTTCAGGACCCAACCCTGACACCTGACGCCAAAGAAATTATTTTCAGCTTTGAAGGTGATCTTTGGAAAGTAGCAACTGCCGGTGGTCAGGCTTTTCGATTGACGGGCATGGAAGGAATCGAAAGCAAGCCTTCAGTTTCCCCTGACGGAAATTGGTTGGCTTTTTCCGGGGAACAATTTGGGAATAAAGATGTCTTCCTCATGCCTTTGAAAGGAGGAGAGATACAGCGCCTTACCTATCATGAAGCTAATGATGAAGTCGATTCCTGGAGTTGGTCAAGCGATCAGGTTTATTTCACTTCTGATCGATTCAATAGATTTTCCAATTACGTGGTCACTGTAAACGGAGGTACTCCAAAGCGGCTTTTCCCTCATTATTTCAATACAGTTCACAACGCAGTAATTCATCCGAAAACCGGAGAGATATTTTTCAACGATACTTGGGAAAGCAAAAACTTCGCGCATCGCAAAAGATACAAAGGCGAATACAATCCCGATATCCAATCCTATGAGCCCGTTTCGGGCAAATTCGTTCAGTACACCGATTTTGAAGGGAAAGACTTTGGGGCGACAATCGATCTAAACGGAAATGTTTATTTCCAATCAGATGAGGCCAACGGGGAATACAATCTTTACACATTCAAGGGGAATGCAAAAACTCAGCTGACAGATTTTTCCACCTCGATCATGTGGCCGAAGGTGAGTGCAAATGGAGAAAAAGTCGTGTTTCGGAAAGATTATCAGGTCTACATTTTCGATGTGGCAACCGGGAAAACGACTCAGCCAGAAATTCAGATTTTTAAAAACCAGACTCTGGGCCAGGAAATCAATTTTAATGTAAGCGGTAGACTCAATAGTTTTGACATTTCACCCGACGGGGAAAAGATCGCCTTTGTTTCCAGAGGAGTGCTTTTCATCTCAGATGCTAAAGGCAAGTTTGTGAAGCAAATCCCGACACTGTCAACTGAAGCCGTGGAAGAGGTGAAGTGGCTAGCTGATAACAAAACGCTGCTCTATTCCAGAACAGTTGGTGGCTATCACAATTGGTTTACTATCTCTGCCCAGGATCCCAAATCAGAAAAGCAACTAACCCAAGACAAACACAAGAATCGCGGACTGACTTTCAATAAAGACCGAAGCCTCGGAGTCTATCTGGGGGGAAAGAATCAAGTGAGAGTAATTGACCTGAAAACTCTGGCGAGCGAGACTGTCGTGGAAGATGAGCTTTGGGGCTTTTACACACCAAGTCCTTATTTCTCTCCGGACGATCAATACATCGTTTACAGTCCGATCAGGAATTTTGAGCGGGAGATTTTTGTATATCATCGCCCTACCAAAAAGACCATGAACCTGACCGAGACGCTTGTGACCGAGACGAATCCATTCTGGTCACCGGATGGAAAATACCTGTATTTCTCAAGCGATCGGACAAAAGCCAGCTATCCATATGGTACGGAGTCAGCGCATTTGTACAGAATGAAACTGGATAAATTCTCAGAAGTATTCGAATCTGATAAGGTGGAGGCACTTTTTGAGAAAAAGGATACTACCAAAGTCAAGCCGCAGGTGAAAATTGCACCGGTGGATTTGATGAAGCGAATTGAACGAATCGGACCTGGATTTGGTCAGCAAGACAATCCGTATGTGATCCAAAAGGATAAGAAAACGATGATATTTTTCTCCTCAGATCATAGCGAAGGGAATTCAAATCTATGGAAAGTTACTCTTGAAGATCTCGAAAGTCCAAAGACCGAAAAAGTGAACGATCAGCGGATTTCCAATTTTGAGATTGTGGAAGTGAAGGACAAGCTTTTCCTTTTAGCCGGAGGCAAAATTCATTCGCTCGATGCAAATACCAATAAGGTAGAGGAGATCAAAATTTCGCAGGCATTTACCAAAAACCTGAAAGATGAGTTTGGGCAGATGTATTACGAAGCATGGGCAGGAATGGAGCAGAATTTCTACGATGGAGATTTCCATGGGGAAAACTGGGAAGAGCACCGCGATCAATATGCCAAATACCTTCCCTATGTGAGCAGTCGGGACGATCTCCGGATTATTTTCAATGACATGCTGGGAGAACTTAACACTTCCCATTTCGGATTCAGCTCTACCGGTGATGAAGAGAAAGTATATTTTGGCAGTAGAACCATGACTGCCGGGATCGTCTTTGATGAGGAAAATCCCTATCGTGTAAATAGGATTCTCAAGAATAGTCCGTCGGATTTGGATCCGATGCCAGTCTTAAAAGGTGATGAACTGATTGCGGTGAATGGGATTCCAGTGGATATGTCAAAAAACCGTGAGTACTATTTTTCAGCTCCCACCATGCCAGAGGAGCTCATTCTGACATTCAACAGAGCTGGGAAAGAAGTGGAATTCAAAACTCATCCTGCGTCATTCAATGACTTGAAAACTGGACTTTACGACGAGTGGATGGATGAAAATGAAGCGTATGTGGATCAAAAGTCTTCCGATAGAATCTCCTATGTCCACATGAAAAACATGGGGGGTGAGCAGATGGAGCATTTCCTCCAGGAAATGGTTTCACAAAAAGGAAACCGGGAAGGATTGATTCTTGACCTGAGGTACAACACAGGAGGAAATGTTCACGATCAAGTGTTGAATTTCCTCAGCCAGAAAAGCTACTTGCAATGGAAGTACCGGGATGGTAAACTCACCAATCAACCGAACTTTTCCCCGGCAGATCGGCCAATTGTCCTTTTGATCAATGAGCAATCACTTTCCGATGCCGAGATGACAGCTCAGGGCTTTAAAGAATTGGGATTGGGAACAATTGTAGGAACAGAAACGTATCGCTGGATTATTTTCACTTCCGGTGCAGGTTTGGTTGACGGTTCATTTTACAGACTTCCGGCTTGGGGTTGCTATACGCTGGATGGCAGAAACCTTGAAAAGGACGGAGTCACGCCTGATGTGCGGGTGGATGAGGGTTTTGTTGACCGACTGAAAGGAAACCAAAATCAACTGGAAAAAGCGATCGAGTTGATTCTAAAACAGCTTCAATAAAAATGGAACAAGAAAAAGCCATCTGAAATTTAAAAAATTCAGATGGCTTTTTTATAATTAGTAAGACTATCCGCTATTTGAACTAGTAAAATGTAAATCGGTATAAAATTCCGTTAAATCTATCGAAATGGCTACTTCCGTCATCCGTCACCGGTCTTCCAGCCATTCTTATTTAATCAATTCTTTTCTTTTCAGAATTGTCTCCATGAATTTTCGCTCATTGTCTGAGTTGAAGATTCTGAAAGGAAGATGGATAAACTGGGCTTTTGACATATAAAGAACATAAGCGTCTTTGGTCATTTCCACACGCTTGATCATATTCCATTGAACCGGCATTCCTTCTCTTACATTGAGTTTCATCAGGATCTGGCGGCTGTCGATCTCATAGGAGAGCTTTTCGAAGATTACCTTATTCTGCTCCATTTGTGTGACACCTGTAAACTGAATAGCCCAGAACAGAATGTATAAACCGTAAGCAATGATAGCTCCGATAAACCACCAAATAGATGCAATCCAGAAGAATCCTAAGCAGATGGCCAAAGCAATCAAAATCACCCACCATTGCTCTTTAATTATATTGACCAAACCCATTTTGATGTAGGTTCCGGTCGGTAATTGATATTTTTTTGTTTTAATAATCATCCTTTTTCAATTTCAGAGCGCAAATATCCAAGTATCCTTGGGATTAAACAAGCCGAATAAAATCATAAAATCAGGTTCTTTTGAGAAACATTTATGCTAACTCATTGATTTAAAAACAGTATTCGGTTAACTTATATCAAAATTTTTAGCAATGAGTAGCTTAGTAATTGATCTGATCTTGTGTGGGGTGGCGTATGTAATCTTGATTTACTTCGTCGCTACGCTGACCAAAAACTCCCTCAGACGTGGCAATGGCAGCGGAGACGATGGAGATGGTGGAATTGAAAACCTCAGTCCTCCAAAAATTGATTTACCTCCCGGTGTGATTTGGCCTTCTGATGTGCCCAAAACAACCAAGCGACCTGATCCTGTTGAGTATTAATGGCATTTTTCGCAAATACCTTGCACAAGTAGGTTCATTTCCTTTTTTATGAAACCGGAAGGTAATTTTATTGCCGGAAGGCTGATAGATTCCAGACAGGTAGTTTCCCCACAGATTTCGCATTTGAAATGGACATGCTCATGGCTATGATCGTGATGATCCTCGTGTGAGCAAAGTGCATATTTGGTTGCTCCGCTATCATCCAGGACTTTGTGTATAAGATCCTTGTCCAAAAAAGTCTTCAGCGTGCGATAGATTGTCACCCGATCAAATTTATTATTCAACGTGTCTTCTAAATCGGCATGCGCCAAAGCTACTTGCTTGTCAAGGAACTGGCGAATAATCTCTACTCTGCAATCAGTGACGCGGAGCTTGTGACTAAGAAGAATTGAATCAGGGGTTACCATCGGGTTGATATTTGCTGATCTAAATTAAATAAATTAAGTGGTCACAAAAAAAGGGCGCCCATTGGACGCCCTTCAATGAATACTTAGTTTTTACTGAGGATCAAGAATTTTGTTAATTCTCTCCAAGGCATCTTCCAAGTGAAGCTTCGACATTCTATCCGAAGTTCTTGGAATTGCTGCTCTGATTTCTCTTTGCAAGGTTTTGAATTCTCCTCTTGCCATCGGTCTGATATCAGACTGTGAGGCATCGATTTGCGGACCTGCAAAACCTCTGAATGCAGCTGGCAAAGGAGCAACTTCACCGGTCAGCATCAATTCCAATCGCTCAATATGCGCACGCTGAAGGGCTCTTCTGTGTACATCGATTGTTCTGCCTGCGGCCAGTTCTGTCCAGATTCCTTTTCTCAGATCATCGAATAATTCGGTGATTTTGTAGGCATCATTTCCGTTTAGCGCTTCATTTTCAATTACCCTTCCAAGTCTTCCCCAATCCAGAATCCCGTTGAGCGTAGTCACTTGTACGCCACGAACTCTTTCAAGTGCGCCGAAATCACCGATTCTTGCTATGATGGCATCATCCATCAACCAGGTTGGAGTTGCAAACAATTCTTTGTTAAGGAAGGCAACTGCAGATTTCTGAGTTTCTTTCGAAGTATGCGTGTAGACAGCTTCTTCCTGTCCGGATGATTTATAGATTTCCATGACACCACCCACGTTTGTCCTCACATGGCCCATGTATCTGTTGTATTGGCCGATTACCTGACCATACATTTCAGACAAATCCTCGTATCCTTTGAATGGCTTGTCTTCTTCAGCTGTCCATTCCATCAGGTTTGGCATGATTCGCTTCAGGTTCTTGATTCCATAATCGGAAGCTTTCATAGCATCATCGCCAAGATCCTCACTTTGGGTAGTCGGATCATAGCTGTTTCCCTGACGTCCGTATCTGTAAACAGGATCACCCTTTTTTGCTAAAATCCACTCATCAAGAGTCTTTTGCTCTTCTTCAGGAGTTTTTGCATCAGGAATAGGTCTGTAACCCCAAGCAATTGCATATTTATCATAAGGGCCAACTTCCGGCATCAAACTTACTCCGACGTCTTCAGGCTGCGCAATGTAATTGAATCTGGCGTAGTCCATCAGAGATGGAGCAGTTCCCATTTCTTTGGTGAAAGCAGGATCTCTGAGTTTGTCTACAGGATAGGCATGAGAAGATCCAAAGTTGTGTGGTAAACCAAGAGTGTGTCCTACCTCGTGAGAGGATACAAAACGTACCAGTCTGCCCATCACTTCATCGTCGAACTGTACATTTCTCGCTGCAGGATTGATTGCTGCTGTTTGAATGAAGAACCAGTTTCTAAGCAGGTTCATCACATTGTGATACCATCCGATATCAGACTCCAGAATCTCCCCTGATCTAGGATCCGAAACGTGAGGTCCGTAAGCGTTCTGAATATCAGAAGCGAAATATCTGATCACAGAATAGCGAGCATCTTCCGGACTCCAGGTAGGATCCTCCTCTGGTGTCGGAGCTTCTTTTGCAATAATGGCATTTTTGAAACCGGCTGCTTCGAAAGCTTTCTGCCAATCTTCAACACCCGCGATCAAATGAGGAACCCATTGCTTTGGCGTAGCCGGATCGATGTAATAAACGATTTGCTTCTTAGGCTCTACTAACTCACCTCTTTTGAATTTCTCGAGGTCTTCGTCTTTCACTTCAAGTCTCCAACGATCCAGAAAGGTTCTTGTGGAGGCTTTTTGAGCGTCGGAGCCATAGTCAAGAATTGATCGGCTAAACCAACCAACCCTTCTGTCCGAAAGTCTTTGCATCATTGGCTCAGCAGGAAGAAGAACCATAGATGAGTTCATTTCCAGCGTGATCAATCCGGTCGAGCTGTTTGATGGCGGCTCTGCAGCAGCATAAGTCAATACATATCTCGCCTCGATGTTGATCGGGTAGGTATGGATATGCTCGATGTAAGTACGATCCGGATCCAGTCTGCTTACTTTATATTCCGTGCGGCGGTTACGCTGTAAGCCAAGTGCCTGAACGTCTTTGTTGAACAAATCTGTTACTTCAATTACGATTCCAGTGGAGTCAGTTCCTCTGGATTTGATGTCAAATTTCTGCAGGATTGGCTCCAGGTTGGAGTTTTTGACCGCAGTCGCGATTGGAAGAGAATCGGCAGCGTAGTTATTGACCGACACTACTTTCAGCAGGATATCGTCGTTGTTTTTTTCCCATCTTAGCATCAGGGTATTGGTACGCTCTCCACCATATCCTATTCCATCTGCAGTTTTGGCGATTGTAGTCACCATCAACATATCTCTGCCAAGTAGAGAATCAGGGATTTCATAGAAAAACTTGTTTTCGATTTGGTGGACTTTGAATAGTCCATCTTTCGATTTTGCTTTTGCAGTGATTACTTCTTTGTAAGGCTTTGGACCAGTTGCCGGCGGGCCATTTTGTGGACGGGCAGGTGGAGTAACTGTTGTGGCTGCAGGAGCGTCTTTTTTCTTTTTCTTTTGCGCAAAAGAGTCTTGGGAATAAATCAAGATTCCCAGCACACCGAGGATTAAAGTCAATCTCCTCAGCAATTTGGGTAATGTGTTTTTCATCGTGAATAGTTTTGATTAAGAAATAAATAAACTTTCATTTTCTGGTTTGAGTCACCTGATAAACTTAATATTTGATAAACGGTTTAATCTCTGAATTAAAGGCAATCTATTGGAACCCAAGCAAGATGTGATAGTGATAGGGGGCGGGCTTGCGGGGCTGGTTTCTGCGAGTTTGTTGGCCAAAAGCGGACATGATGTCCTTTTAGTGGAGAAAAAGCATTATCCCTTTCACCGGGTTTGTGGAGAATATGTGTCAAATGAAGCGTTGGATTTTCTCAAAAGGGAATGTTTGCTACCTCTAAATTATGACCTGCCTGAGATAAAAAGCTTTTTATTCACAGACACAGCAGGAAGTGGAGTCACAATCCCCTTAGACCTTGGAGGATTCGGTATCAGCCGATATGTGCTTGATGATTTTATGTACAAGCAAGCGCTGAGTTTTGGAGTGAAATTCCGGACTGGTACGCAGGTGGTTGATTATACTTTTGAAGAAAAGGAAGATGAATTTCAGTTGAAGCTTTCGGATCAATCACTTCTTTCCGCGAGGCAAGTAATCGGAGCTTTTGGGAAGCGATCCCGGCTGGATAAAGTGATGAAGCGACCGTTTATCCAAATGCGCAGTCCTTTCATTGGGGTTAAATACCACATCAAGACTGATTTTGCCCGGGATGTCGTTGCGTTGCATAATTTTGAGGGAGGCTACTGCGGAATTAATTCCATCGAGGAAGACAAGTTTAATCTTTGTTATCTGGGAAGCAGGGATCAGCTTCGCAAATTCGGATCGGTGGAAGTGATGGAGCGGGAGATTCTCTGGAAAAATCCGGCTCTGAAGCGTCTGTTCAATGAAAGCGAATTCCTTTTTCAAAAGCCTGAAGTAATCAATGAAATCAATTTTGAACCGAAAAAACCGATTGAGGATCATATTCTAATGGCCGGAGATTCGGCAGGTCTGATTACACCGCTTTGTGGAAATGGCATGGCGATCGCCATTCATTCAGGCAAAATGGCTGCTGAAGCGATCATCAAAGGAAAAAGCCGTCAGGAAATAGAATCGCTTTATGAAGATGCCTGGCGGAAAGAATTTCAAACCAGACTTTGGGTTGGGAGAACTGTTCAAAATCTATTCGGTGCGAAGAGTGCCTCTGTATTAACCAGAAAGCTGATTAAGAAAGTCCCGTTTTTTGCGAAGCAAATCATCAAAAACACGCATGGAAGACCTTTTTAAAAACTTCAATAAGACCCGAATACCTGAAGAATTTGAGTGTTTTCAAGGAAGTAATAGATGAAGAAAGCATTCAAGGCCAAAGCCGAAATGGTATTCATTCCCATTGCCCAACTGTAGCTGGCGTATTTTTTGGGATTCAGCTGGATGAAACTAAACCAGATCAGGAAAAACACCATAATAGGAGCCATTGCACTCAGGTATATCCAAAGAATGTCGAGTTGATTCTTGTCAACGAAATACCACGCAAAAGCGAGTCCGGTGATCAAAAACATGATTGAGGCGAAAAGAAAGGTTCCTTTGATCCCCAAAACAAGACTGAGCGTTCGGTCACCTCTTCGGGAATCTTCCCCGTGCTGATAGACTTGAGTCAGTGGGTAACTTCCCCAAAGCATCACACTGGTCAAAAGTCCGGGAATGATCACATGAGGTTTGACCATCACAGTCCAATCCAGTTCGCTGATTCCGGCGTAAACCATTCCGAAGGTGAAAAATCCCTGGAAAAACCCGGCGATGAACCAACTCAGCCATGGGTATTTTTTGATCCGGATAGAGGGATGACTATAAGCCATGCTGACCAGGCCATAAACCAAAACCATGGACGCAAAACTCCAATTGATGAGAAGCCCAAGCCCAATCGCAATCAGGAAGAAGACCATCGAAAGCCAATATAAATCCTTGGTGACTTTTGGTGGATTTTTCAGCCCGCCGATACTTTCCTCATCCTTGTCAAAATAGCTGTTGTAGCCATTGCTGGATGGATACAGAAATATGTGAAGAGCAAGGAATACATACAACAATCGCTGCTCGTTCAGATTGGGAGTCAGCGCGAGGGCAAAGAAAAAAACTGGCATTAAAAATAAAGAAAATGGAATGCGCAGGTGTTTTAGGCTCGATATTGTAATCATGACGTATATATGGACTTCAGCAGAACCTTATCCAGACCGGAAGGTTATACTGCTGTTCTTCCAATTTAGAAATTATCTTTTAACTTGATTACATGAAATCCAGTATTGTAAGCATTGGCCTGGCAAATCCAGGCAAGCCGATTGAGCAGTCGGTCATCTCGGATTTTATGAAAGTGGCGCATGAACTGGATGAGGTGGAGGGAAGAAAGCTGGGATTTTTATACAGAATGTCGGGAATATCTACCCGGCACAGTGTATTGAATGACTTTTCAAAAAAGGATCCTGCCGAATTTTCATTTTTTCCGAAGGATAAGAATCTGGAGCCGTTCCCGGGAACAAAGGCAAGGATGGAGATATTTCGTGCCGAAGCTCCTGATTTATGCGAGAAAGCTGTAATCGATTGCCTGGAAAAATCAGGACAAACGGCTGAATCCATCACCCATTTGATTTTGGTTTCCTGCACAGGAATGGTCGCTCCCGGAGTAGAGTTGGAATTGATGCGGAGGCTGGGATTGAGTGATACAGTTGAACGTTATTGTGTTCATTTCATGGGTTGCTATGCTGCTTTCACTGGAATTAAGCTTGCGGACAAAATCCTCCATGCCGAGCCGGAGGCAAAAGTATTGGTGGTGTCAGTCGAGCTTTGTACGCTTCATTTTCAAAAGGAATACGTGGAAGATAATATTCTTGCCAATTCACTTTTTGCAGATGGAGCTGCGGCGGCGTTGATCATGAAGTCTGAAAAAGGATTGTCGATTGAGTCTTATATGAGCCAGGTTTTACGCGAAGGTGAAGAAGATATGGCTTGGGGAATCGGTGATTTCGGATTTGAAATGCGCCTCAGCAAATACATTCCTTCCTTGTTGGACGAGGGAATCAGAAAACTCCGAGACGTGTTTGAGAAGAAATTCAATTTGTCCGGAATCAAGAATTTTGCAATCCATCCAGGCGGAAAGCAAATTTTGCAAAAAGTGCAAGAAGCTTTTGAACTGCATCCATCCGTCAATAAACATGCATCCGAAGTGCTGAATCAATATGGAAATATGTCCTCAGCTACGATCCTTTTTGTGCTGTCCAGAATGATGGATGACGTGGAAATCACGGGAAAAATTTTGTCGCTGGGATTTGGTCCCGGACTCACACTGGAAACTCTTTATCTGGATAAGCGATGAGCAGATTTGATCAAAGAAGTGAGGAAAAGGAACTCATGGATGATCTTGAATGCTCGGGGGAAGTGTTGGAGCAAACTTTGCGCGAGCTCAAAACGATCAATCGCTGGTTGGGAGGAAATTATGTCACCACATCAGGTTTGGCAAAACTATTTCAAGCAAAACCACAGCAAACCTATTCGATCGCGGACATCGGCTGTGGAGGAGGAGATATGCTGCGAATTATGAGTGATTGGGCAAGTTCCGGGAAGTTCAAAGTGAATTTTACGGGCGTTGATGCCAATCCAAATATCATAGAACTGGCCAAGCAGCGATTGGCAGATTTGCCGGGAATCAGGTGGAAAACTCAAAATGTATTCGATTCAGAATTTGCAAATGACCAGGTGGATGTGGTGACCTGTACGCTTTTTACCCACCATTTCACAGATTCAGAGCTTGTATCCTTACTGACTGCTTTTCGCCAAAAATCGAAACTCGGCATAGTGATCAATGACCTCCATCGCCATCCTTTGGCATATCACAGTATCCGCATTCTTACCCGCTGGTTTAGCAAGTCGCCGATGGTCCAAAATGATGCGCCAGTTTCAGTTTTGAGAAGTTTCTCCAGAGATGATTGGGAGAGGATTTTGAAAGCTTCCGAGATCACCAATTTCAAAATTACCTGGAATTGGGCTTTCCGTTGGCAAGTCTATGTCCTATTTTAGGACTTTTGAAATCAGTAATTAAACCAACTTAACGCAATGGAATTATCCCCGGAAACCGTCAAAACGCTATTAGAGCAGGGAATTCAGCTTGGGTATAAGATTGTACCATCGCTGATTTATGCACTGTTTTTCTACCTGATAGGTAGATTCATCGTATTGAAGCTTGTCAGAGGGTTTACGAAAATCCTTCAAAGAAGAGAGGAAAATCCTTCGTTAAATGACTTTTTGATTGGCTTGGTAAAAGCCTTATTGTTCGTTTCCCTCTTCATAGGAATAGCAACGATTTTGGGAGTTCCCGCCTCATCATTTTTGGCGGTTTTGGGTGCTGCCGGCCTGGCAATTGGTCTCGCGCTTCAAGGCTCACTATCCAATTTTGCAGGGGGAGTTTTGATTCTTCTTTTCAAACCTTTCCGGGTAGGTGACACGATCACCGGACAGGGGCACACAGGTACAGTAAAGAAGATAGATGTCCTATACACACACCTGAATACTTTTGACAATAAGGAAGTGATCATCCCAAATGGCAACCTGGCAAATTCTGACGTGGTGAATTTCAGCTCTCAGGAAACGCGAAGAGTGGATTTCACAGTGGGTGTCGCTTATGGTACCAATCTGAAATTGGTGAAAGACTTGATTTTGGGAATCATTAAAAAGGATAAGCGGGTTTTAAAGGATCCTGCTCCTTTGGTTGCATTCAATACATTTGGTGCAAGTTCGTTGGATTTGGTTGTGAGAGTTTGGGTGAAGACTCCGGATTATTGGGATGTTTATTTCTCGAATATGGAAGCGATCAAAGAGGCTTTTGAATATCATAAGGTTGAGATCCCATATCCGAAAAGTGATGTTTACCATCATTATCCAAATGGCGGAGGAATAAATAAAGAAAAAGAGGTGGAATGATCGCTTTACTTTTTTGCTAAAATACCTTCAGGATTTTTTCCAATGGTTTCCTGTGGATATCCGGAACGTAAGTTTGTTCTTTTGCATAGCCAACCGGAATCAGAAGGAATGGCTTTTCGTTAGAAGGTCTTTGGAGAATTTCACTCAAAAAGTTCATCGGACTTGGCGTATGAGTCACGGCCACCAATCCGGCGTGGTGAATCGCAGCCAGTAAAAAACCGCAAGCTATTCCTACAGATTCGCTGACATAATAATGCTGGACTTTTTCTCCGTTTTCCATTCCATAGGATTGCTTGAAAACCACGATTAAGTAGGGCGCTTCTTCCAAAAAAGGTTTTTCCCAATTAGTCCCGAGCGGTTTCAAATCATCTTTCCACGTATCAGGCATCCTGCTTTCGTAGCTGATTTTCTCTTCTTCTTCGGCCGCATGCCGGATTTTTTGCTTTATCTCGGGATCCGAAACCAAGCAAAAAGTCCAGGGTTGCTTATGAGCTCCCGATGGGGCGGTACTTGCAGTGAGAATTATGTTTTCTATTACTTCCAAAGGAATCGGCCGAGTATCAAAATCTCTAACCGTCCTTCGCATATCCATTTCAAGATAGAACTCTCTTGATTTTTCGATCATTTCCTCAGGGGTTGATTGAGGCTTTTCGTATCGGATATGTTCAAATCCCCCAATTATTTTCTTTTCCATAAAAAAACGGCTACCTGAGAAAGATAGCCGTTTTAGTGAGTTTTTATCAAATCAATCGAATGTGACATCTTTTGATCCGCCCGGGTAGGTGACCTTCCCAATTTTATCACAGGTTCCTGATCCATAATCAACACTTGCTTCGATGCCTTTGTAAGTAAATTGCAAAACTCCTGAGTTTGGTACCCAAATACCAGAAGCGATACAAGTTTGAGTAAGTTTCAAAGGAGTGGTGATCAAAGTTGAGAAGTTGTAATCACCACGGCTTTTGCCTGATCCTGTTCCAGTAACAGATGTTTCATAGCCTTGTGCTCCAAGCGTAATTTCTCTAACCTGATCCATTTTTAAGGTAGCGAAAGTATTATCAGGCCAGGTAATTTTTCCATTTTCAACCTTGACCGTCATGGTTATGGTACTCGTCGCCAGGTTTATTCCTGTGTTTGTCAGGAATCTGGTTCCCTCCAGTTTCAAACCGTTGACCTCATATCCTTCAAATGAGGTGGTTATTGTGGAACCCGGAAGCAGGAGATTACCAGAGTATGTCAAGAGTACTTTTCCTTTCCGAACCACTCCTTCCTCACTCGTACATCCTGTACCGAAGTCAATTACAATTTTCTTGGTTAGCTTATCCACTTTGACAACAGCAGCCTGGCAAAGAAATGTGCTATTCGAATTAATAACTCTCGCTCCCAGACCATTTGCCTGCATTACTTCTAATGTGATATTGTCAACGTCCTCATAGGAGCGGTAGATTTCTACCTCATCTTCTAATAAGGAAAGGTCCGGCTCGGGTAAAATTTTATCGGAAACGGATTCACATGAAATGATCAGAAATGAAATCAATCCGATAAAAATGAGGGAAAAGTGGTTTTTCATAAAACAGTGATTTTTTGATGAGCTATAAATCTATGGCTAATTCCCAATTTTTGAAGGAGGTTTGACCTCTTTTTTACTTTTACTACTCACGCATCCAATGTTTTGGGTCAAAGAAATATCATTAGGGAAGATGCCCATTCCTTGGCTCAAATCCCATTCTTCAGCTTCTGATTCCTGAGGTTTTGGGTTTGATTTTACTGGTTTAGATTTCATATCTGGGTTGGGTTTTCTACATAAACGAATCCACATGCATAAAGATTTTATGGGGTTAATTATTGGCAGTTCCCGTGTTGATTGTTTCAGATAGAAGTGTTTCTTCTTCAATCTCTATCTTTGGGCATGAAAGGATTTGATTTTGAAAGTGAAGGGCTTTCGGAGAAACTGAGTTCGGTGAAAAAGAAAGCCGGGAGTCTTTCCTTGTTGAGGCTTTTGGTATTTTTTGGGATGGTCGCACTATTTGTACTGAGTTTGTCTGATGCTGCTTATTGGTTTTTGCCATTTGGACTTGCCGTTGGCGGATTCATTGAATTGATTCGAAGATATAATTACCAAAAAGACCAAGAAGCCATCTATCTGGCCCTGCAAAAACTCCTTCTTCGAACCGACAAGAGGAAAGCCAGAAATCTCTCAGGTCTTGATACCGGTGTAGAGTTTATGGAAAAATTGCATCCTTTCTCCAATGATTTGGATCTCTTTGGCGATCATTCCCTCTTTCAATTACTGAATCACACAATTTCTCCCAATGCAAAAAAGGCACTTGCTGCGAAAATGAAGGGAGCTTTCAAATTGGAAGAAACCGAAGCAAATCGATTGGCAGCTGAAGAGCTTTCCCAAAAGCCAAAATTTTTGAGAGCTATGGAAAGTATTGGTTTGGCATTTTTTGTGGAGGAAAAATCAAGCGAAGGATGGATTCATTGGCTGAAGGAACCTCAAAAAATCAAATCCTGGATTTCGATTTTTGCCATCGTCGGACCGATTGGCGGGATCATACTTTGCGGTCTGGTTTATGCGACAGTGCTTCCTGCAGCCGTTTTGGGACTTTGGATTTTGATCGGGATGATTTTTTTATCCGCTGTTTTCAAACCTCTCAAGCTGGCTGCGGAACTAATCCCTTCTCGAAGTCAACTCAAAATTTATAGATACTGGATTTATGAATTGGAGCAGGAAAACTTCGATTCTAAAATCCTCAGTGAAGCCCAATCGCATTTTTTAACTCAAGAAGGCAAGGCATCTGAATTGTTGGATCAACTCGATCGGCTTGGGCTTTGGGTTCAAAATCGATTAAATCTTCTTTACCTGCCGATCAATTTGCTGTTTTGGACAGATTTGTTTCTTTTCATGAGGCTTGATTCCTGGAAGAGAAATCATGGAGAAACCACTTCGGATTTTCCGGTTCAGCTGGAAAACTGGGAAGTTTTGATTTCACTTGGAGCTTTTGAAGCAGAGGTTGGAGTCAGAGGGAAAGTAACCCGACTTCAAGATTCAGGTTTGATTGCTAAAGGAGTTTCCCATCCGCTGTTACTTCCGGAAAAAGCCGTCGCAAATGATTTTACCCTCGATGAAAATCAGAAAATTATTTTGCTCACCGGATCGAATATGAGCGGGAAGACGACTTTCATGAGGACTTTAGGAATCAATTGTGTATTGATGAATTTGGGTTTGAATCCATTTGCCAAAGAGTTTGGATTGGGACCGATGCAGCTTTACACGAGCATGCGAAATTCGGATAATCTGGGTGAAAGCGTCAGTTCATTCTATGCCGAGCTTAGCAGGATTCATACTTTGATTGAGCGATTGGAAGCAGGAGAAGAGATCCTTTTCTTATTGGATGAGATTTTGAAAGGCACCAATACTGAGGATAGAATCGCCGGGAGTGAAGCGCTCATCCGGCAGGTAAGAAAGACAAATGCTATGGGGATCATAAGTACGCATGATATTGAACTGGCGGAATTGGATAAAAAGATTGAATCTCTAAAAAATTTCAGTTTTCATTCAGAGATCCATGATCAGAGCATTGACTTTGACTACAAAATCAAATCAGGCCCATGTCCGAGTTTCAACGCTCATAAGCTGATGGAATTGATGGGAATTAAGTTTTGATTTTTTTTTCTTCAAAGGCAAAGAATCCGTAAATTCATAGGTAATCAATTACTTACCTAAATTTTAGAGCTATGAATAATCTACTTTATTTTATCGCTGTGATTCTGGTTATTGGATGGATTTTTGGATTTTTTGTTTACAACGTGGGAGGGTTAATCCATATTCTGCTCGTAATTGCCATCATTTCAATTTTGTTCAAGGTCATTGGAGGAAGGTGATTTTGTGAGGCACTTTTTTCAAAAGCTTTGATGAAATAATCCAATCTGGATTTTATTGAATCAGATTGTTTTATTTTTGGGTCTTCTATGGCGTTACAAATTCCCCAATCCAAAATTCTTGGCGTTCTCGGCGGCGGTCAACTTGGCCGGATGCTAATCCAATCGGCAATCAACTACAATCAGGATATCCACATTTTGGACCCTGATCCGAATGCACCATGCAAGGATATTTCTCAAAAATTTACAGTCGGTTCTCTGAAAGATTTTGACACAGTTTATGCCTTTGGACAAGCCTGCGATGTAATAACTGTCGAGATCGAAAACGTTAATACAGAGGCGCTTGAAAAACTTCGCTCGGAAGGAAAGCAAGTTTATCCACAGCCTGAGATACTTCGATTGATTCAGGATAAGCGAGCCCAAAAACAATTTTATCAACAGCATGGAATTCCAACGGCGGATTTCATTCTGACTGCAGATAAAGCAGATGTTATCCACAATTCCGGGTTCCTTCCGGCAGTTAATAAGCTGGGAAAAGAAGGATATGATGGAAGAGGAGTTCAGATCTTGAGAACAGAAGCAGATCTCAAAAATGCATTTGATGCTCCCGGTTTGTTGGAAAAACTGATTGATTTTGACAAAGAAATCGCAGTGACAGTTGCCAGAAATGAATCAGGAGAATTGGTAGCCTACCCGGCAGTCGAATGTGCCTTTCACCCAACAGCCAATTTGGTTGAGTTTCTTTTTGCCCCTGCGGAAATTAGCAAGGAAGTAGAAGAGAAAGCTCAGGAAATCGCAAAAGATGTAATCCTAAAACTTGGGATGGTTGGCATCTTGGCGGTTGAAATGTTTGTGACAAAATCGGGTGAAGTTCTCGTCAATGAGATCGCCCCAAGACCTCATAACAGTGGACATCATACAATTGAAGCTAATTTCACTTCCCAATTTGAGCAGCATTTAAGAGCCGTAATGAATTGGCCGCTTGGCAATCCTGATCTCAGATGTCCGGCAGCTATGATCAATTTACTTGGTGAAGAAGGATATTCAGGTCCGGTTTTGGTCGAAGGTCAGCAAGAAGCTTTGGCCGAAAAAGGAGTTTATATTCATTTGTATGGTAAGAAATTGACCAAGCCATTTCGAAAGATGGGCCACGTCACTATTCTGGATGAAAATGTGGATAACCTCAAGAAAAGAGCAAACAAAATCAAGGAATTAATCAAAATAAAATCGACACAATGAATCCATCAGTGGGAATAATCATGGGAAGTAAGTCAGATCTGCCGATCATGGCTGAAGCAGCCGAAATGCTGGAGGAGCTTGGTGTCAGCTATGAACTGACGGTAGTTTCTGCGCATCGAACACCGCATCGAATGATATCCTATGCTGAAACTGCCCGGGAACGTGGAATAAAAGTGATCGTGGCAGGAGCAGGCGGAGCGGCGCATTTACCCGGAATGGTTGCTTCTTTGACAAGTTTACCCGTGGTGGGTGTTCCGATCAAAAGCTCCAATTCCATTGATGGTTGGGATAGTATCTTGTCGATTTTGCAAATGCCTGGAGGAATCCCGGTAGCGACAGTTGCCTTGAATGGAGGGAAAAATGCCGGAATTCTCGCTGCTTCAATTGTTGGTTCGTTTGATGTCGAAGTTGCTTCGCGATTGGATGCTTACAAAAAATCTCTGAGGGAAAAAGTGGAGGAGTCGGCAGCTGAGATTGAGCAAAAAGGTTGGAAAGAAATTCTTAAGAAATAAAAAATGCGGCTTTTTGGCCGCATTTTCATTTATAGTTTATGGACTGGAAAAAACCAATTCGATTTAAAATAGGAGATGTTCCCTGGGAAATTCCTTTGAACGTCTTGTTACTATTAGGTGGGATTACTCTGATTTTGATGATTGTAGGAGCTTGGCTAGGATTTAGATTTGGAGGAGGAAAGCTTTAATCTGTAAAGATACCCCATCCGTCATCGTATTTTTCCGCAGGATCAAAGCCCCTGATCCACTCGATGAAAAGCTTCCTGTATTCTTCAATAGCCTCGCGTAAAAGCTCCAAATGTTCCTCGGCATGAGTTTCTTCCACCGCCAGTTGATAAGTCATGGAGTTAAGACTTTTTGCATGCACTTTCATGATGACTGCCTTCTCCATTTTCAACACAAAATCAGGGATTGATTCTGCTCCGGCAAATTTGGCGCTCATCACCATCGCGTCCTCCAGCATCAAACCTCCGTACAACTCACGTCTGGCTTCATCCAAACTTCCAACCAGTGCTCTTGTAAGACCAATGATTTCTTTGGCTTTGATCATCAATGGATGCTTGTAGATTTTCTCCTGCTCTTTCCTGGGATCATATTCTCCATCCTCATCCCACTCTGCTTCCTCATCCTCAAAATCATCCCACATAGCAACTCATTTTTTTTAGAAAGGCAATCTATCCTCGTCTCCTTCGGAGTGAAAACTGTCAACTTCCGGCATATCTGAAGAAACTGCTCCGGCTGAGCCCGCTCGATCTACTTTATAAGCTTTCACTTCAGTATACCAGCGGCCGTTGTATTCACGGCTTTCGACGTCTATTCCCATGGTCACATTCTCTCCAGGTTTAAGAGAAAACTGGTCAATTTTGTCTCCCCAAAGAGATACGCATACCTTTTTAGGATATTGTCCTCCTGTTTCCAAGATATATTCTTGCTTTCTCCAAGCATTGCCACTTTTTGAATTTCCGCCTACCTCGGGCAGTTGTTGGATTACTTTTCCGCTCAGTTCCATTATCGATTAATTATATATTAAGTCTCCCGAAGTTAAGCAATGCCTTTGAAATCTCCCGATTAGAAAGTGGTAAATAAAGAAGCTTGGCCCTCAGATTTTAACATCTTCTGGCACAGTCATTGGGTTGTGGGTCTCCGGGTAACCAATTTCAAAAAATTAAATTCGGGGATATTTACATTATTCAAAATCTGGTTTCGATTCTGTTTATTTAGGATTTAAACCCAGAAAATCCTCTCTTTTTCTTTGCAAGTTGACTATTGAAATCCTACTTTAGAGCTTTTCCAATTCTTCCACCCTTAACAGATACTATGGCCTAGACTTTTACGTTGATAATAAACCAACTTAAAATGAGTAAGGGAATAGGTCCACAGGACAGCGAGCTAATTGCTCAGTATCGAAATGGCAGTGAGCCAGCATTTGATTTATTGGTAGACAGATACCAAAAGAAGATTTATACCACAATATTTCTGATTGTTAAGGATCAGGAAATTGCTGAAGATTTGTTGCAGGATGTATTTGTGAAGGTGGTGAATACTATCAATTCGGACAAATACAACGAGGAAGGAAAGTTCCAGCCTTGGGTGATGCGGATTGCTCATAATTTGGCCATTGATTATTTCAGAAAGGCCAAGAGATATCCGACAATCCTAATGGAAGATGGATCGAATATTTTCAATTCTCTCAAATTTTCGGAAGAAACAATCGAGGATCGAAAGGTCAGAGATGAAGGTATAGATTTGGTAAAGCGTCTGATCGAAGAACTTCCCGAAACACAAAAGGAAGTCTTGATCATGAGATATTATGTAGACATGAGTTTCCAGGAGATTGCTGATCAGACTGGAGTCAGTATCAATACAGCTTTGGGTAGAATGCGCTATGCACTCATCCACCTGAGAAAGAAAATGAAACAATTAAACTTTGCCTATGATAAAACCATTTACCCCAAATGACCTGATCAGGTATATCTATCAGGAAATGAACGAGGTGGAGCAAGATCTTTTGGTGCAAGCCTTGCATAGTGATGAATCGCTGATGCAAGAATATGTGGAGATGCTGAGCACACTTGATCAACTGGAACAAATCCAGCTTTCGCCTTCAGAAAAAGTAGTAAAAGCCATCAAGTTGAGAGCTCAATCTACGGGACTTCAAAGAGTCTGAAAAAATTTGGTAACCCGGTTGAGACCGGGTTTTTTTATTTCAACACAGTCTTTAAATAATCAGAAGCTTCCTGAATCAGCGTAGCATAAGTGGCTTCGGTGAACCCATGACCTTGTCCGGGAACGGATTTATATAGGAATGGAGCACCAACAGATTCCAATTCTTTTTTTAGAATTTCACTTTGACTGATTGGCACCACAGAATCTGTTGTGGCATGGAAAAACACAGTCGGAATGGTATTTTGATCAATAAAGGTAACAGGGCTTGAGGCAGAATATATTCTTGGTTGTTCTGAAGGAGTTCCGCCTATAAGTCCGCCTAAGAGTGCTGATGTGATCGAGTTAAACTCAGAAAAAGGAGCAAGATCAGTGGGTGGAAAAAAGGCGATCACTGCCTGGATATTGCCAATATCCTGATGTTTGTAGCTATGCAAAAGTGCCAAATGTCCTCCCGCACTGGCACCGGCAAGGATTATATTATTGGAAATATTCCAGCCCGCAGTTTTGCTCAGAATGTATTCAATGGATTTGAGCACGTCATTTTCCTGGGTTGGGAATTTATTGTCACCATTATTGAGATTGAAAAGCCGATAATCGATCGAGACAAAAGCGTATCCGGGGAATGATTTTTCCATGAGGGACTGAAAATCTAAGAATTCACTTTTGCTACCATCAATCCAGGCTCCTCCGTGTATGTATACAAGGAGTGGAGTTTCCTCAATAGACCTTCCAGCTGGCAAGTAAACATCTAAGCTTTGTTTTGGATCGGTTCCGTAGGCTTGATTTACCAGATTTAATGCAGGCAAAAGCCCGTCAGGATCTTCATCTTTACTTGAGTCGCATGACCAAACAAGGAGTAAGAATAAAAGCGGAACAAAAAATCTGAAAAACTGAATTTTTCTGAATGAGGTCATTTTTAAAACCATTTGATTAAAGATGATATGATTTGTTTTGCCTGAGCTCCGTAGGGAGGCTTTAGCAAAGATGTGTTGTTGAATCCGATTCGTTGATTCAGGACTCCTTTTTCATGTGAAAATGCCAGAAAGCCAAAATAGCCGTGCGCTTTTCCCATCCCGCTGTTATTAACTCCACCAAATGACAGTTCGTTGTGTAAAAAGTGCAAAACGCAATCATTGATTACAGCATTGCCTGAGCTTGTCTCGGTCAGGACTTTTTTTGAAGCATCTGAGTTATCACCAAAATAATACAGAGCCAATGGTTTTGGTTTGGAGTTAATGTAATCTATTGCTTCCTCCAGATTTTGATAGGTCATGATTGGAAATAGCGGGCCAAAAATTTCTTCCTGCATCACTTCCATTTCATCAGTGACATTGGCTAAAATCGTTGGCTCAATGTATCGCTGAGAAATATCCGTCTTTCCTCCAAACTCCAGCGAAGCTCCCTTTTCAATTGCATCACTCAGGTATCCATTGATTCTCAAAAAGTGCTTTTCATTCACTAGTCGGGCGAGATCGGGAGATTTGTCAATTCCAATATAGGTAGGGTCATACATTTTTTGAATAGACAACTTGAGCTCCATTACTAGCTGACTGTATTGTTCATGATGGACGAGGATATAATCGGGAGCAATGCAGGTTTGACCACAATTGATGAATTTCCCGGAGACCAATTTTCCCGCAGCATCTTTTAAATCCGCTGTTTTATCTACAATCGCCGGAGATTTCCCTCCGAGCTCCAGGGTAATCGAAGTCAGATTTTCTGAAGCGGCTTTCATCACAACTTTGCCAACTGCCGGACTTCCTGTAAAGAAAATATGGTCAAATGGAAGGCTTAGCAGATGCTGGGCGACATCTGTTTTCCCTTGGAAAACGGCTACCTCGGAGGGATCAAAAAGCTCCTCAGCCATTTTTTGGAGCAAAGCTGAGGTGTGAGAAGTCATTTCTGAAGGTTTGATGATCACCGTACATCCGGCAGCCAAAGCAGAAATCATCGGCGCAACGGCCAGATTGAAAGGGTAATTCCAGGGAGCAATTATCAGGGAAGTTCCTCTAGGCTCAACTTGAATCTTTCCTTTGGTTCCAATCATTGCCAAAGGTGTAGACACCGATTTAGCTTTCATCCAGGACTTCAGATTCTTGACGGTGTGATTGATTTCGGAAGTCACCGGGTAAATCTCACTCAGATCAGTTTCCGGAATTGGTTTTTTAAAATCTGCCCAGAGTGAGTTCCGAATTTCGTCCTGATTCTTTTTGATCCAGTTTTTGATTCGATTGAGTCGCTCTATTCTTTCTTCGGCAGTTGATGACCTCCATTGTTTGGCTGTCTTTTGTTGAGAAAGAAAAGTTGCCTCAATAGCAGATGTTGAGCTTTGAATTATAGATGGGCTTATCATAGAGTCATTTTTTAAAGAGGGTTAATTTACCTCCTTTTGGATTTAATAAGTTCCAAAAGAAGTTTTAATCGAATCAATTTTTGCGGTTTGGGGGAGTATTGAATAAATGGGTTGGTTGATTATCACCTTGCATTCAATGAATTATGTCCCTTAGATTTTGGTCAAGTTTTCAAATTTTAAACTCCCCAATTACAGAGGAGGTTTATTTTTGGAATAAGTATTCTGAGAAACCTGCTTAAATTGGCGTTAATTAAATAAAACGGATCTTCCTCAAATGGAAATTTTAATCATTATCGCCTTGGTTTTGCTCAATGGTGTTTTTGCAATGTCTGAGCTTGCTTTGGTGTCATCCAGAAAATTCAAACTGGAAACTGCAACTAAAAAAGGCAATCCGGGAGCTAAGAAAGCATTGGAATTGTCTGAAAATCCAACACGATTTCTTTCCACTGTTCAAATAGGAATTACATTGATCGGGATACTTTTAGGGGTTTATAGTGGAGAAAACCTTACAAATGACGTGGAAGGTTTTCTACTTCAATTTGATTTCATTGCACCCTATGCGAAAACTCTTTCGACAGGAATCATCGTTATTTTCATCACTTATCTTTCCATTGTTTTAGGTGAATTGTTTCCTAAGAGACTTGGAATGACATTCCCGGAGCCGATAGCAATAGCTTTGGCCAGGCCGATGAACATTTTGTCAAAAATCACAGGCCCTTTCGTGTGGTTGCTTACCTCTTCAAATGACTTTCTATTGTTGGTGTTTGGAATAAAGAAACCAATGGATTCCAGAGTATCGGAAGAGGAAATTAAAGCCTTGATTAAAGAAAGCGCCGAAGGTGGAGAGATTCAGAATATCGAGCAGGATATCGTTGAGAGAGTTTTTGAACTGGGAGACAGAAGAATTAATACCCTCCTTACTCATAGGACAGAGTTAGTCTTTTTTAATATTACTGATTCCTGGGAAACGATAAGTGCAAAAATCAATCAGGAAAAGCACTCCGCATATCCGGTGTGTAAAAACAATAATCTGGATGATATCATAGGTCTGGTCCTTCTCAAAGATCTTTTTTCTCCTCAATTAGAGTCTGGATTCAAACTTACAGATTACATAAAAAAGCCTCTTTTTATTAACGAGACTTCCTATGCATATCCTGTTTTGGAGATTTTCAAAAAAGAAAAATTACACTATGGCATCGTGATCGATGAGTATGGATCTACCATGGGGATTGTGACCATGGATGATGTAGTGGATGCATTGGTGGGGGAATCCACCGAATTTGACCAAGACGAATATCAGATTGTACCTCGCGATGAAAACAGTTGGCTAGTGGATGGGCAGTATTCGTTGATTGATTTTGTAAAATATTTTGATCTCAACCTGAACAGTAAAAACTCTCCTTTCACGACAGTTGCAGGATTAATCATCCATAAAAGCAGCAAGGTTCCTTCGATTGGAGAAAAGATAAAATTGGAAGGATATGAACTTGAGGTGATCGATAAAGATGGGCAAAGAATCGATAAAATAATGGTAACCAAATTGAAATAAAAGCCTCTCAAGGAGAAAGGCTTTTCAACTAACTCCGTCATAGGTTTTGGAACTGCCGGCCACCAATTCCTGCAGCTCTTTCAATTCTTTCTCCGTCAGATCTCTCCATTTTCCGACAGGGATATCCAAGTGAATATTCATGATTCGGATTCTTTTGAGCTGGGTCACGCTAAAACCGAGGTATTCGCACATTCTTCGGATTTGTCGATTAAGACCTTGTTTGAGGATAATTCGGAACTTGAATTTACTGACTCGCTCCACTTTGCATGGATCAGTGATCGTATCCAGGATCGGAACTCCTTGGGACATCTTCTGGATGAAATGATCGTTGGCGGGTTTATCGACGGTAACGATGTATTCCTTTTCGTGATTGTTTTTGGATCTGAGGATCTTGTTTACGATGTCTCCTTCACTGGTTAAAAAAATAAGACCTTCGCTGTCTTTGTCCAGCCTTCCGATCGGGAAAATCCTCTGGGGATGTTTGATAAAATCAATGATGTTATCCTTTTCACCTTTGGTATCGGTGGTGCAAACAATCCCGACGGGCTTGTGAAAAGCGATGTAGGTATGTTTTTCAATGGGTTTCCCCACCAGTTTCCCATCGACTCTGACTTCATCTTCCGGACCGACTTTGGTTCCCAATTCAGGGATTTTGCCATTTAAGGTTATTCGTCCTTGTTCTAGTAACTGATCCGCTGCTCTTCTGGAACAAAATCCAACCTCACTCAGGTATTTATTGATCCGTATGGATTGTTCTCGGTCCATCTAGTTAGTAGGAAGCATCATTGGCAAGTGGCCAAAGGATCAATCAATCTTTATTTTGAGCTTATTGAATTAATGTCCGGGAGTACCCCATTCATCCTCGATATTTTTAGCCAGCATTTTTTCAGGATTTTCTGTGAGCGAAATACCGGCTAATAGATCCATTGATTCAGATCTTTTTGATTCGAAAGCCATTCTGTTTGACGCAGAAATAGGTTCGGAAGGAGGGATTTTTTCCTGAAGCCAATCTTCCTGCTTTCCATTTTTCCAGAACCTGAAACACAAGTGAGGTCCTGTCGCAAGTCCTGTACTTCCCACGTACCCAATCACCTGACCTTGTCTGATTCTTGAACCGGCTTTTATGCCTTTTCCGATTTTGGACATGTGAAGGTATTGGGTGGTATAAGTGCCATTGTGCTTGATCTTCACATAATTTCCGTTTGCCGAAGTGTACTTGGCTTCCAAAACAGTCCCTTCACCAACAGATCTGATTTCTGTACCAGAAGGCGCCGCATAATCGGTTCCAAGATGCGCTTTGTATCGTTTTTGTACCGGATGAAATCTCTTTAGATTGTATCGGGAGCTGATTCGGGTGTATTTGAGAGGATCTCTGAGGAAAGCTTTCTTCAAGCTGTTTCCATCCTGATCAAAAAAGTTGATTTCACCGTCTTGGTCAAATGGGATTGCATGATAGGGAACTCCCATATGCTCAAAATATGCGAGCTTGATATCGGAAACGCTGATGATATTTCCATCAATTACCTTTTCCTCATAAACGACTTTGAATTTGTCGCCTTTCTGTAATCGTTGAAAGTCCACTGACCAACCGTATAAATCCGCGAATTGGTCAATCATGTCAGGAGAGACGTTTTGCTTCACCATATCGACATAGAGAGAAGTTTGAATCACTCCGCCCACTTCTCTGATTCTGATTTCTGCTGGTTTTTCAGCCTTATATATATTGAGTGAGTCCAGATTAAAGACTACAAATTCTGCTGGGTTTGGCTCGTAAATAAAAAATTGAGCTTTGGTAGAATCCTCCGGAGTGAGAATGGTAAACTTTTTATTAATTGAAATTCCTCTAACATCAAATACTGACTTTGATCTTCTAGCAAGCTCATCGATGATTTGGTAAGGGACATTAAATGGGGCCAAAATCGATCCTAACGTTTGATTTCTGCTCACTGTGCCTTCCACAATATTGAGCCCGGTGACGTTGATTCCATAGAGGAATACTTCTTTAGGAGCCGTCTCTTTGATTTCTTTTACCGGTGGAATTTCTGTTTTTGAAAAAAGCGGTAAGCTAAAATACTGGAGGGAGGTTGCTACGCCCAGGGTGAGTACAAGCGCTGCAATACCAATCCAAATCTTTTTCATTACTATCTAATCTATATGGGGGAAATACAAATTTGGTTCAAAAAACGGAAAATGGGGGTTTTTTCCAAGTTTTGAGGAAGAAACCTTCCGAGGATCATTCACCAACTATAATGCCAACGAAGAAAACTTATGATTTATTTTTCAATTTTTTATTTTAATCCATTCGATCAAGGCCCTATAATATTACACTCTTTTCAAAAAAACAGGCCCTTACTCTGAAATTCTTCAAAGAATTAATCAAAATGGAAGCTATTCAATCAATCATTCGTGCGGGATGATTTTCATTTCTTTATCTTTGACCTCCCAAAATAGAATTAAATCATGCTGAGAACGCACACTTGCGGCGAACTGCGCCTAAATCATCAAAATCAGGAAGTAACTCTTGCAGGCTGGGTACAGCGGGTAAGAAATAAAGGTGGATTGATCTGGGTAGATCTGAGAGATCGGTATGGATTGACTCAATTGATTTTTGAGGAAGGCTCGTCTGATAATTCACTGTTGGAAAAGGCAAGTCAATTGGGTCGTGAATTTGTCGTTCAGGCGACTGGAACTGTCATCGAGCGTACTTCCAAAAATGACAAGCTTCCTACTGGCGAGATTGAGATTAAGGTGAAATCACTTGAAGTTCTCAATTCTGCCAAGGTTCCTCCATTCATTATTGAAGATGAAACAGACGGCGGTGATGAGCTCCGGATGAAATACCGATACTTGGATTTGCGCAGAAATGTGGTGCGGGAGAAACTGCAGCTTCGCCATCGCATGATGCAAGAGACCCGAAAGTACATGGATGCTCAGGCTTTCATCGAAGTAGAAACTCCTGTACTTATAAAGTCAACTCCGGAAGGAGCTCGGGATTTTGTAGTCCCAAGCCGAGTGAATCCGGGAGAATTTTATGCGTTGCCTCAGTCACCTCAGACCTTCAAGCAATTGCTGATGGTAAGCGGTTTTGACAGATATTTTCAGATCGTGAAATGCTTCCGAGACGAGGATCTCAGAGCAGACCGTCAGCCTGAGTTTACTCAGATTGACTGCGAAATGGCCTTTGTGACTCAGGAAGACATTTTGAATACGTTCGAAGGCTTGACAAGACACCTTTTCAGAGAAGTAAAAGGAGTAGAATTGGAAGAAGTGAAGCGCATGACGTACGCTGACTCCATGAAGTATTATGGAAATGACAAACCGGATCTTCGCTTTGACATGAAGTTTGTCGAAATGAATGAATTGGTTCAGGGAAAAGGATTTTCAATTTTTGATCAGGCAGAACTGATAGTGGGAATCTGTGCCAAAGGGGCATCTGAATACACCCGAAAGCAACTCGATGAGCTGACAGATTGGGTGAAGCGTCCACAAATCGGAGCAAAAGGCCTGGTTTATTTGAAATACAATACCGACGGATCATTGAAATCGACCGTTGATAAATTCTATTCTGCCGAAGACCTTCAAGCTTGGGCAAATGCTTTCGAAGCCAAGCCGGGAGATTTGATTTTGGTTTTGAGCGGAGATGCAAAATCTGTCAGAAAGCAGATGTCTGAATTGAGACTTAAAATGGGAGAAGATCTTGGACTGAGAGATAGGACGGTTTTCAAGCCACTTTGGGTAGTTGATTTTCCACTTTTAGAATGGGACGAGGAGACGAAGAGATTCCATGCCATGCACCATCCATTCACTTCACCCAAGAGAGAGGATATTCCATTGTTGGAAACTGATCCGGGAGAAGTTCGCGCAAACGCCTATGACCTTGTCATAAATGGTGTGGAAATCGGAGGAGGTTCGATCCGAATCCACGATCGCCCCACCCAGCAATTAATGTTTACCCATCTTGGTTTTTCAGATGCAGAGGCACAAAAACAGTTTGGCTTTTTAATGGAAGCTTTTGAATATGGAGCTCCGCCACACGGAGGGATTGCATTTGGATTCGATCGGCTTTGTGCCATTTTCGGAGGCTCAGATTCAATCAGGGATTACATCGCTTTCCCTAAAAACAATTCAGGAAGAGATGTGATGATAGATTCTCCAAGCACGATCGCCGATGATCAGCTTCAGGAATTATCCATCAGGGTTAGTTTAAAGAAATAAGGAAAGGGGCTTCGGCCCCTTTTTTATTGAGGTTGGATGATATGGGATCGGATTCCCATGACAATTAGTAATTGGCCGATGGCATAAGTTCCCATGATCAAAATTCCTGCTTCAGGAAAACTTTCGTAAAATCTGCTGATTGCAATTATCCCATCCGAAATAAAAAACAGGCATGAACCAATAAAAACTTGCCAAAATGAAGATGGGTTACATTTACCAAATCGATCCCTGGCGGTGCTGAGCATACTTACAATGACCAAAATGTAGAGGATAACCGGAATTTTTAGAACTCCCAGATTTGGATTGACCAGGTAATAAATGATAGCTGCTGAAATGTAAATGGGAAGATTGAAAAGGAAGAGCTTCATGAAATTGATGTTGGCGAGCCTTTCAGGAGCTTTTTGAGCGACTTTGAAGCCGATGATGTAGCATACATGTGCCAAAAGAAAGGCACCAAGCCCGTAAGCAAATAAATCCGACCACATCAGGAGTATGTCTCCGATCCAAGAAAATATCAATGCTCCAAGGACAGCTTTAGCGAGTAAAGTGGAAGAGATTGGCTTGGTGATCTGGTAGAAATACAAGATCAAGCCCAACAAAATCAAAGGTTTAGAAAAAAATCTCCATTCATTTTTTCCCTCCAAAATGAAAGTAATATCTGCTAGTGTAGCTACTAAAAACAGATAAAGCCAGAGTAAATTCTTATTTCTCAATGCGTAGAATATTTGGAGTTTGGTTATAAATATAGATGGAATGACTGTAAATGAGATCCGATCCCAATGGAGATTTTGATTTTTGACCAATTAACAATTTGGTAGGGCAATTGGTTATTACATTGTTTTTATTCTGAAAACCATCAAAATAACTAGTAGTTAAGCTAACAATCCATTGTTTTTGTTGTCAAAATGAAAATTTTATTTGCTTCATAATGTTAACAAATTGTTAAAAAAAGTGAAATTTGCCCAAGAAAATTTAATCCTGAATACCCTGACTTCCTTTTGCCCAAGATTACCTTTGTGACGAATTCTATCAAAAACCAACTTATATCTTAAACAAAAAACTATGAGGCAAAATTTACTGAAAAACTTGTTGGCAGTCATGTTCCTTGTGTTAAGCACAGGTCTTGCATTGTCTCAGGGTGTTACAACAGCCGGAATGTCCGGTAAAGTGACCGAAGCAAATGGTCAGCCCCTTCCGGGAGCAAACGTGGTGGCAACTCACTTACCATCAGGTACCCGTTACGGTGCTGTTTCAAATCTGGACGGAAATTTCTCAATCCCGGGAATGAGAGTTGGTGGTCCATACAGATTGTCAGCATCATTTATTGGATATGCTACTCAGGAAGTAGAAGGAATCGTTCTCTCTTTGGGTGTTTTCTCCAACGTCAATATAGTAATGTATGAGGATGGTCAGGAGCTTTCTGAAGTAGTAGTGACTTCTACTTCAAGCAACCTTTTCTCTAGTGAAAGAACAGGTGCAAATACTTCAATTGACAACCGTACAATCAATCAATTACCTACGATTTCAAGAAGAATTGCAGATTTCACCAGATTGACTCCACAGGCAAGCGGAAGTTCTTTCGCAGGTCAGGACAACAGATTGAATAACATCACTGTTGATGGATCATATTTCAATAACTCATTCGGTCTTGGTGGTTCTCCAGGTGACAGAACGGGCGTTTCTCCAATTTCTTTGGATGCAATTGAGCAAATTTCTGTTAACATCGCTCCTTATGATGTTAGACAAGGAAACTTCACAGGTGCAGGTGTAAATACTGTAACAAGAAGCGGTACAAACGAATTTACAGGTTCAGCTTACTATTTCTGGAGAAACAACAATAACGTAGGAACTGAAGCAGGTGATAACACTTTCAATCCTGGTGATTTTACTTACAAGCAGTACGGATTCAGAGTTGGTGGTCCGATCATAAAAGACAAACTATTCTTCTTTGCTTCATTCGAAGACGATAAAGAAGTAAGACCAGGCACTACTTGGCAGGCAAATTCAGGTAACGATCCAATCGAAGGAAACGTAACAAGAGTTTTGGCTTCTGACATGAATGAACTTAGCTCATTCTTGAAGGATAATTTCAATTATGAAACAGGTCCTTACGAAAACTATGATAACGAGACAGCTTCAACCAAATTTCTGGTAAAGCTTGACTACAACATCAATGACAAGAATAAGCTGAGCGTAAGATACAATCACCTTGATTCTTCAACCGATGTATTGATGTCAAATTCATCTTCTTTAGGTTTTGGAAACAGAAACTTAAGACCTGAGGCATTGAACTTCCAGAATTCTAACTACATCATCTTCGAAAACATCCGTTCGATTGTAGGTGAATTGAACTCAAGATTGAAAGAAAACATGTCCAATAGCTTAATCATTGGATATACCTATCAGGATGAAAGTCGTGGTTCAAGAGGTCAGTTTTTCCCAATGGTGGATATCCTGAACAACGGTGCTACTTATACCAGCTTTGGTTTTGAGCCATTTACTCCAAACAACGAGTTGAGATATAAGACTTTCCAGATTCAGGACAACCTTCAGATTTTCAAAGGAAAGCATACAATCACCACGGGATTCAGCTATGAGTATTATGAGTCTGAAAACGTATTCTTCCCGGGTGCACAAAGTGCTTATGTATACAATTCTCTTGAGGACTTCTATACTGATGCCAATGCTTACTTGCAAAATCCAAACAGCACTACTTCTTCAATCAACTTGAGAAGATTCCAGGTAAGATATAATAACATCCCTGGTCAGGAAAAGCCAATTCAAGCACTTAATGTAAACTACTTTGGGTTATATGGCCAGGATGAAATCCAGGTAAGAGACAACTTCAAAGCAACTTTAGGCTTGAGAGTTGACGTTCCATTCTTTGGAAATACAGCCTTGAGAAATGAGGAAGTTGAAGGTTTTAACTTTAGAAATCCAGCTAGCGAAACTGTAAAATTCAGAACAGATGAATTACCTGCAGCTAATTTGTTATGGTCTCCAAGAGTTGGTTTCAACTGGGATGTATTCAACAATCAGTCTACTCAAGTAAGAGGTGGTACAGGTGTGTTCACAGGACGTCCTGCATACGTTTGGATTTCCAACCAAGTAGGAAACAATGGTATTTTGACTGGTTTCGAGCAGAAAGATCCAACTTCTACTGTTCCTGTAACAGACAGACCTTTCAATCCAAATCCGGATACATATAAGCCTACAACAGTAAATGGTCAGCCAGCTGCCAGCTACGAATTGGCTTTGACAGAAACAACTTTCAAATTCCCACAAGTTTGGAGAACTAACATCGCGATCGATCAAAAACTTCCTGCAGGAATCATTGCAACGGGTGAGTTTATCTACAGTTCAGATGTGAACGGTGTTGCGTATTACAATGCTAACCTTCCTGTTGCAAACTCTGCTTTCACTGGTCCTGATAACAGACCAAGATGGACAACTGGTAACAGAATCAACGCTAAAATCCCTAATGCGGTAACTCTTGGAAACCAGGCAGTAGGAAACTCTTGGGTAGCTTCTCTTTCATTGGAAAGACCATTTACTAACGGGCTATTCGTGAAAGCTGCCTACAGCTATGGTGAATCAAAAAATACTGTTGATCCGGGATCAATTGCATCAGGTTCATGGTTTGGAAATGCTCATCAGGGTGATCCTAACAACCCAACCCTTGGATTTTCTGGAAACAACATGGGTCACAGAGTGTTTGCTGCTATCAATTATAGCAAAGACTTCTTCAAGTTTGGAACTTCAACATTCTCTCTATTCTGGGAAAGCAGAACTATCGGAAATGGTAGCTACGTATTCGGTGGAGACATGAATGGCGACGGTGGTACTTCAAACGACTTGATCTACATCGCTGCAAATCAAAGTGAAATGAATTTCCAGCAATACACAGCAAGTGGAAAAACATTCACTGCTGCTGAGCAAGCTACAGCATGGGAAGCGTTCATTCAGCAGGATGAGTACTTGAGTGCCAACAGAGGTAAATATGCCGAAAGAGGTGCTGTGATCATGCCAATGGTAAGCAGAGCTGACTTCTCTTTTGCTCAGCAAATATTCACCAATATCAATGGTAAGAGAAATGCACTTGAGTTCAGAGTTGATATCCTTAATGTCGGAAACTTGTTAAGCTCCGATTGGGGTGTAGGTCAAACTTTCAGAACTACTCAGCCATTGGTTATTGCTCCAAACAATCAGGGTGGACCGGCTAATGCAGCAGGTGCTTCTCAGTACAGATTGAGAAACTTTGGTACAGATCTTATTTCTCAGACTTTCATTCCTACTTCCGGTGTGAACGACGTTTGGAGAATGCAGTTTGGTCTGAGATATATTTTCAATTAATAAATCAGAATCATTTAGATCTAAAAAGCATCCTTTAAATTAAAGGATGCTTTTTTTGTTTATTTTAGATTATAGGTTTTTTTAAATAGAAGAGTCCCGTGATAAAAAGTCTCCTGTGCTCAGTTTTTGTTTTTTGTGCATTTACAGCCGAGGCTCAGAATGATACCCTTATTCTGAATAACAACGACCTGATAGTTGGGGAAATAAAAAATATGGATAAGAATATCCTTGGGATTGAAACAGATTACTCTGATGTGGATTTTAAGATCACTTGGAGTGGGATCAAAAGGGTTTATTCAAAAATTAATTACCTGATTACTCTTTCTGATGGAAGACGGTATAATGGAAGAATTCGGAGTATCAATGACAGCATCGTTGAAATTGATACTTACATGCCTAATACTGTAATCAAGTTCTCAAAAAAAACAGAGAACTTAGAAAAACCGGCTAATGATAGGGTAGAGGTTCTCAAATCTGAAATTGTATACCTCAATTCTCTGGATGAGGGCTTTTTAAGCAGGTTGTCTTTTAATTTTGACGTAGGAACCAATCTTACAAAAGCGAATGATTTCCGTCAATTTACTTTTAATACTGCCCTTGGGTATTTAGCGGATAGGTGGAAAGTTAATATGTCATTCAATAATTTAAGATCTACCCAAGAAGATGTGGACCCGATTAAGAGAACAGAATTAGGTACCCAGTTTAATTACTTCCTTCCCAAGGACTGGTATTTGTTATACTATCTTAATATGCTTTCCAATACAGAGCAGTTGATTGATTTGAGGACTTCAAACATGGTGGGTTTGGGTAAATATGTCGTCCATACCAATAAGACCTACCTCGGTTTTTCGGCAGGAGTGAACTTTAACAATGAAAAATTTACCGGGGAAGAGTCTGCGACTCAATCCGGAGAAGCATTTTTGGGTGCACAATACAATATTTTTGATATTGGTGACCTTGACCTCCTCACCACAGTAGTAGCTTACCCTAGCTTTACCGAGAAGGATCGATTGAGAACAGACTTTAAGTTTGACATCAGATACGAGTTTAAGTTTGATCTCTTTTTCAAAATAGGCACAACGGTCAACTACGATAATCAACCAACAGAAGGAGCTTCTACGGTGGATTATATTTTTCAAACAACAGTTGGCTGGAAATTATAAAGCATAACTCTGAATTTCTTGTACTACTTCGATGGAAGATTGTATCAAGTTGAAAGAGTTAACCAGCCTATTAACAGTTCATAAAAATATTCCCATTTTTCTACCATTGATGGCAAAGATTTGCCTCCAGTATGTTTTGTAGTCTATTAGTGGATAATCTGAGTTAATTTTACATTCCAGTAAACTTTTTACCGGTCTTTGAGTCTAACCTCCATGCTGTACTATAAAGAATTCATACACTCAGAGAGCAAAGAATGGGTCGTCTTCATTCATGGAGCTGGTGGGTCTTCTGCAGTTTGGTACAAGCAGCTCAAAGATTTCAAAGTGCATTACAATTTATTGTTGATTGATTTGAGAGGTCATGGTAAATCAGCCGAACTTCCGCAGGCAATTTATAACGAGGAATATACCATTCGGGCGGTCACAGAAGATATCATTGAAGTCCTTGATTACATCAAATTACCCCCTGCTCACTTTATGGGAGTTTCTTTGGGGACGATTCTCGCGAGACAATTGGCCGAGCTTCAGCCCGAAAGAGTAAAGTCATTAGTAATGGCTGGCGCAGTGACCAGATTGACCACCCAGTCAAGGGTTCTGGTTTTTCTTGGAAATGCTTTCAAAAAAATCATTCCATACATGTGGCTTTACAGCTTGTTTGCCTTTGTAATCATGCCAAGAAAGCAACATGCTGAATCAAGAAACTTATTCATCAGAGAAGCTCAGAAGCTTTGCCAAAAGGAGTTTATCCGTTGGTTCAAACTGACGAAAGATATTAACCCTCTTTTGAGGTATTTTAAAGAATCTGATTTGGGAATACCGACTCTTTATGTGATGGGTGATCAGGATGTGATGTTTTTGGAGCCGGTAAAGAAAATTGTTAAAAATCACACGAGTTCAATTCTAAAAATATTAGATAAATGCGGACATGTAGTCAATGTTGAGCAGCCACAGCGGTTCAATGAACTATCCCTCGCTTTTATCCAAAGTCAACCCTAAACCGAGTATTTTATTTTCTTTATGAAAAAACAGACTAAGATCATTGTGATCGTCGGCATTATTCTAATCGTTGCGATAGCCTTTTTTTATCCCAGATTGAATACCCAGAAAACTCTTGAGCCGGCACCGGCAGCAGGAGGACCTGCTGGTGCTTCGCAGGATTTGGAGGTGAATGCAGTGAAACTTAAGCTGGAAACTCTGACAAATCAGCTTCAGGTTACCGGAACAATTTTACCAAATGAATCAGTGGATTTGAGATCCGAAATTTCCGGATTGGTTGATCGAATTGCTTTCAAAGAAGGTCAATACGTGTCCAAAGGAACGCCTCTGGTTTACCTGAATGACGACCAATTGCAGGCACAATATCAAAAACTTCAATTCACGCAGAAGCTTTTTGAAAGTCAGGAAAACAGACAAAAACAATTGTTGGCAAGAGAAGCAATCAGTCAGGAAGAATATGATATCGTCTTGAATCAATTCAATACAACTCTTTCAGACATTAAATTGGTAGAGGCACAGCTTTCTAAAACAGTAATCAGAGCTCCTTTCAATGGAAGATTAGGTCTTAGAATGATCAGTGAAGGAAGCGTAATTGGGACTGCCGATGTGATTGCATCTTTCGTAAATATAGATCCGATCAAAATTGAGTTTTCAATTCCTGAAAGATATGCCAGTGATGTCAAAGTAGGAGCATCCGTTTATTTCACCAATGAATCTTCTGACCAGGAAGTAGAAGGTAAGGTATTCGCTTTCGAACCACAGATTGATCAGGCCACCCGAACCTTGAAATTGAGAGCTCAGAGTTCAAACAAAGAAGGTAGATTTTTGCCAGGGATGTTCGTCCGAATTCGATTTGTGTTGGCGACATTGGAAAGCGCTTTGATGGTTCCGGCAGAAGCTGTGATTCCTGAGTTGACAGGATATAAAGTTTTTATAGTAACAGCGGATGGTAAAGCCGAAGAAAGAATCATTGAAATCGGCACTCGTACAGATACTCAAGTTCAGGTCTTGAAAGGCTTGAATGAAGGTGATCTGGTCCTCACAACAGGTGTAATGCAAGCAAGGCAGGGAATGCCGGTGAAGTTTACTCAAATCAATTAAGATGGCAAGTCTTTCGGAGGTTAGTATTAGCAGGCCAGTATTGGCCATCGTGATGTCCCTGGTGATTTTACTATTTGGGGGAATCGGTATTTCTTTATTGGGTATCCGGGAATTCCCGAGTGTAGATCCGCCAGTGATCAGTGTGAGCACTAGTTATGTCGGCGCCAATGCGGATGTAATCGAAGCCCAGATTACAGAGCCATTGGAAGAGCAAATCAATGGTATCCAGGGTATCAAATCCATGACCTCCGTCAGTGCCGACGGACGAAGTAATATCACTGTAGAATTTGAGGTTGGTGGTGATCTGGAAGCTGCCGCAAACGACGTAAGAGATAAGGTTGCGGGTGCGCAAAGAAACCTTCCTCCAGACGCGGAACCTCCTGTGGTTGCCAAATCTGACGCCGATTCACAACCGATTTTTTATTTGAATGTCAGCAGCAAATCCCGTAGCCTTCTTGAGATTTCGGACATAGCTAACAATATTTTTAAGGAAAGACTTCAGACAATTCCCGGTGTAAGTAGGGTTCAGATTTGGGGAGAAAAAGAATATGCCATCCGATTGAGAATGGATCCATTGAAGATGGCATCCTATGGCATTACTCCACTTGATGTACTAAGTAAAGTTCAAAGCGAAAATATAGAACTTCCCTCCGGAAGAATCGAAGGTCAAAACATTGAACTATCTGTTCGAACCAAAAGTCGCTTGAGTTCCCCTCAAGAGTTCAATGATCTGATTATCAAAGAAGATCAAAATAACATCGTTCGTTTTCAGGATATTGGAAAAGCGGAGATTTCTGCTTTGAACGAGAAAACAGTACTGAAGCGAAATGGAGTGCCGATGCTAGCAGTTGTTTTGGTTCCACTGCCTGGCTCAAATAGTATTGAAATCGTTGATGAGTTATATCGAAGATTGGATTTCATCAAAAAAGACCTGCCTTCAGACGTTGAAATTGTAATTGCATTTGACGGTACCCAATACATCCGAAGTTCCATTGCTGAAGTAGAGGAAACCATTATCACAGCCTTCATTTTGGTTGTGGCGATTATTTTTCTATTCCTCAGAGACTGGCGAACAACCTTCATTCCGGTAGTCACTATTCCAATCTCGCTGGTTGGGGTATTTTTCATCATGTATTTGATGGACTTCTCGATCAACGTTTTGACCCTTTTGGGAATTGTACTCTCGATTGGCTTGGTCGTAGATGATGCGATCGTAGTCTTAGAGAATATTTATTCGCGAATCGAAAAAGGGGAAAGTCCAATGGAGGCTGCCAAAAAAGGTTCAGAGGAAATTTTCTTTGCAGTTATTGCCACCACAGTTGCATTGGCGGCAGTATTCCTTCCGGTTATCTTCCTGACGGGTACTACTGGTCGTCTTTTCCGTGAATTTGGTATTGTGGTAGCAGGATCTGTCATCATTTCAGCTTTTGTAGCCTTGACTATGACTCCTATGCTGAGTGCGAGGATGCTAAAAAGAAGAGAGAAACATAACTGGTTCTACAATTTTACCGAGCCGGGTTTTGTTTGGTTGAACGACGCTTATGACAGATCTCTAAGTTGGTTCATGAATTTCAAGTGGGTTTCGTTTGTCTTGATTGGGTTCATGGGATTAGGGATTTATTTTCTGATGACTAACCTCAAGACTGAACTTGTCCCTATGGAAGACAGGAGCGAGGTAAGAATAAATCTTACAGGACCTGAGGGAGCTACATTTGGTTATATGGATCGGGTAATTGATGATATGGTGCAGCAATTTGAAGCCGAAATGCCTGCAGAAGAAGTAGACGGTCTAATCTCTGTTACTTCTCCGGGTTTTGGTACCGCCAATACCAATTCAGGATTTGTGAGATTCATTTTGACTGATGCAGATAAAAGATCGAGAACTCAACAACAAATATTTGAAGACATCAATGTCAAGTTGAAAAAATTTACATCGGTGAGAGCTTCTGCTTCGCAACCTCAATCCATTGGAGACAGAAGAGGAGGCCTTCCGGTACAATACGTGATTCAGGCTAATTCACTTGAAGAATTGAAGGAAGTAATTCCTCCTTTCATGGAGAAAGTTGGTCAAAGTCCGGCTTTCATTTTCACGGATATCAATTTGAAGTTTACCAAGCCGGAGCTTGAAATAGAAATAGACAGAGAGAAAGCCCGAAACATTGGAGTCTCCGTTCAGGAAATTGCCCGTACACTTCAATTATCCTATTCAGGTCAGCGATTTGCCTATTTCATCATGAATGGAAAGCAATACCAAGTGGTGGGTGAAATGCAATTGCAGGATAGAAATGAGCCTATAAATCTAAGAATGCTATATGTCCGTGCAGAAAATGGACAACTTGTTCAGCTTGATAACCTGGTAAAGGTGAAGGAAAGAAGTACTCCACCTCAGTTGTACCGTTTCAATCGATTTGTGAGTGCGACAGTTTCAGCCAACTTGGCAACCGGATATACCATCGGAGACGGTTTGGATGAAATGGATCGGGTGGCTGCAGAAGTGTTGGATGATTCCTATACTACGGATGTTGCAGGACCTTCCAAGGAATTCCGTGAGAGTTCAAACAGTTTGCTTTTTGCATTCATATTTGCATTGGTGTTGATTTATCTGGTTCTATCCGCTCAGTTCGAAAGCTTCATGGATCCACTCACAATCATGTTTACAGTTCCTTTGGCGTTGTTTGGAGCATTATTCACACTTTGGATATTCAATTTCACCTTGAACATCTTTAGTCAGATCGGTATCATCATGTTGATCGGTCTTGTTACTAAAAATGGTATCCTGATCGTCGAATTTGCCAATCAACGGAAAGATGAGGGAATGTCTCCTGAAGAAGCAATTTTCGGTGCAGCTGTAGCCCGATTCCGTCCGATTCTTATGACCAGTTTATCTACCATTCTTGGTATTCTTCCAATCGCACTTGCTTTAGGAGCGGGAGCTGAAAGTCGAGTACCTATGGGAGCATCTGTAATCGGAGGTCTGGCTTTCGCCACAGTTCTTACGCTTTATGTGATCCCGGCAATTTATACTTACCTCACCTCTAAAAAAGGCAGATTAGCTCAAATTTGATGAAGAAACTAGTTGCCATGCTCGCATTGAGCATATTTGGAACCCATCTTTTTGCACAAAGTCAAGAGTCGTTAGACTTGGAAAAGGCGATTTTGATTGGTTTGGAGAAGAATCTTCAAATCAAAATTGCAGTAGAAAATGTAACCCTCCGCGAAGGAGATCAGAAAATCGGGGCAGGAAACTTATTCATGCCGATCGTGGATGCAACTTATGCCAGGTCTTTCGCCAAAGAGGATGTTGAGCAGAAGTTTGTAAACGATCCTGAGCCAAGACAAATCGATGATGCGAAATCTCGTACAGAAAACTTTTCTGTAGTTGGAATCTACGGTTTCAGGCCGGAGAGTTTTGCAATCATGAAGCAACTTGGTCAGCTTGCTGAAATAAGTGAGCTTGAAGCAAAAATCGCTGTAGAAAACACCGTAGCAGGGATTTCAACTGCTTATTACAGACTTGTTTTGGAGCTTCAGCGATATGATGTACTCAAGACTACCTTAGATTTGAGTCAGGCAAGATTGGACATTGCTCAGGCTCAATATGAATTGGGAGGCGCCGGAAAGCGTGATTTCCTGACAGCTGAAGTGGATTACAACTCAGATCTTAGCCTTTTGCTAGCGCAGGAAAGAATCATTCAAAATGCCCGAGTGAATTTGAACGAGCTGATGGCTTTGGAGCCGGAAACTGAGTTTATGGTTCAGGACACCATTGTGATTTCAGAAACCCTTTCTCTTTTGGAGCTTAAAGAAAATGCCTTCATGGACAACAAGTTTTTACTCGTTGCTCAGCGGCAGGAAAACGTAGCATTCCTTCAAATGAAAGAATTACAGGCGACAAGGCTTCCAGCATTGAATTTGAACGCAAACTACATCAATAACACCTCAAATTCTGACGCAGGTTTCCTGATCCAAAACCAAAGACAAGGCTTCAACTATGGTGGAAATATTACTGTCAATCTCTTTAGTGGTCTTACACTGAACAGGAGAATTCAAAACTCGAAAGTTCAGCAAAATGCCTTAAGCTATGCCGTTGATCAATTTGAAATCCAGCTTCAATCTGATATTCACAGGGCTTTCAACACCTATCAAAACAATAGAGCACTCTTGGTAATCGAGCAAAAAAACTACGCTGTGGCCAAAGAAAGCTCTGAGATTGCCTTAGAGAGATTCCGGTTGGGTATTTCTTCTTATCTGGAATTCAGAGATGCCCAGCTCAATTTGCTTACAGCCCAAAATCGATTGATAACTTCACTTTTTAGCATTAAGGAGCAGGAAATCGAATTAAAGAGACTTTCAGGAAGAATATTTTTCCAGAATAGTTTCGAAGATCTGAGTCTTCCGACAGCAGATTAAAATTGAAATGAAGGCTGCAGATCGCAGCCTTCATTTTTTTGTTTGCTTTTTTTAACAAATGCTTCATTTTCCTTTGGCACAGCATTTGCCAAATGGGCTTTTGTTAACCATCCTGGATCGAGTCTGATCCATTTGAATGAAAAAAGCATTAACTACTTTCTTTTCTCTGCTCATTGTGATGCTCTTCGGGGTTCAGTGTACTTTTCTGGAAAAGAATTTTGAAAAAGTTTTCAAAGAATCATACCAGCTGGACCTTGATGGCATTAAAGCCAGAGGCTTTATCAGGGCTGCAGTTGATAACAATTCCGCAGGATACTATATCTATCGCGGGCGAAGGATGGGCTTCGAATATGAATTGCTGAGAGATCTTTCTAAAAGACTTGGGGTGCAACTTCATTTGGTTTTGGTTGCCGATATAGACAAGGCTTTCGATTACTTGCAAGAAGGGAAGGTTGACCTGATTGCCATGAATCTGGAGGAAAATGAAGATCGGGCTGAGCATGCATCTTTTTCAATTCCCCTTGGGAAAATGAGTACTGTGCTCGTCCGGGCAAAGGAAACCGAAGAATTTACTTCATGGGAGCAATTGGAAGGCGATACTGTCTACGTCAGACAAGGCGCGGTTTATAAAGACCAACTTTGTGCTGTGAGAGATTCCCTCCAGATTGATTTTTACGTGATCGAGTCACCTGAGCACGAAGAAACTCTCATCGATGAGGTTGTAGACGGAAAAATCAAATGGACTGTAGCGGATCAAAATATTGCTCAGTCAAATGCCACCTATTATGAAGGGCTTGATATTTCCTGGAAATTGAAAGAAGAAGGTGAAGTCGCTTGGGTGGTGAGAGAGAATGCACCGGAACTTTTAGATTCTTTGAATGTCTGGTTGGGAGACAAGCAGAAAAGGTTTATACCTGATCTGTATGCGAAGTATTTCCTTAATTCAAAGAATAGCTATTTCCGAAACAACAGTCCATATTCTTCTTTGGCAGGAAATCAAATTTCTGTTTACGATGAAATCATTAAAGGTGGAGCTGAGGAACTTGGCTGGGATTGGAGACTGCTGGCTTCGCTTGTTTACAAGGAATCCCGGTTTGATACCACGGCATTATCCTATGCAGGAGCCGAGGGACTTTTGCAATTGATGCCGGTTACATTGGAGAGATTTGGAGTCTCGAACCCTAATGATCCTCAACAATCCTTAATGGGTGGCGTCCGATACCTCAAATACCTGGACAAGTTTTGGATGGAGCGGGTTCCGGAAACAAACGAGCGGATCAAATTCATTCTCGCTTCTTACAACATCGGTCAGGGTCATGTCGAAGATGCCTGGAGGCTGACGATGAAATATGGGCAAAACACCCAAATCTGGAGCGAAGTCTCTGAGTTTTTAGAAATGAAAAGTGACCCAAAGTATTACCGCGATCCTGTCGTGAAAAGCGGATATGCAAAAGGTCACCTTGCAGTCAATTACGTGCGAGACGTGATGGGTTTGTTTGAATCCTATAAAGCACTCGTGGAGCCTTAAGCTCCCTCGTGCAATTCGAAAAGCGCCTCGATCTCAACCGGAATATTGTCAGGCAAGGATCCCATGCCTACCGCAGAGCGTACTCCAATTCCATTTTCTTCTCCCCAAATCTGCGCAAAAAGCTCACTGCAGCCATTAATAACAAATGGGTGACGCTCGAAATCAGCCGTGCAATTCACCATTCCGAGGACTTTGATTACTCGCTTTACACGATTCAAAGATCCAAGATTTGCCTTGATAGTGGCTAGCATTGCAAGCCCAACTTGTCTCGCTGCAAGTTTGCCATCTGCCATATCCATATCCAGCCCAACTCGACCAATTATCAGAGTTCCATCCTCTTTGACAGTGCCATGTCCGGAGAGATATAAGTGTTTTCCATCGATCAGACAAGGTTTATATACACCGAGAGGCTTTGGTGCAGGAGGAAGAGTAAGGCCCAGTTTGGAGAAATTGCTTTCAGGTGATTCCATGAGTTGAAGTGTTTGAAGGGGAAAATTAGACAAAAAGATCTAAAATGAGGACACCAATCAGTCCCATTACGGCGACGATTGTTTCCATTAAAGACCAGGTTTTGATGGTGTCTTTGATGCTGACATTGAAGAATTCCTTATACATCCAGAATCCCCCATCATTAAAGTGAGAAAACATCAGACTTCCAGCGCCGATGGAAAGTACCAATAGATTTGGGTCCACATTCATCGTAGTCACAAGCGGCGCGATGATTCCCGCCGTAGTAAGTCCTGCCACAGTTGCCGAACCCACGCAAACCCGGATAATCGAAGTAATCAGCCAAGCAAGAATGAGCGGATGCATATCCCAAGTCTGAAGTCCCTCAGCAATGGTTTGACTCACTCCTGTATCGGTAAATATCTGCTTCAATGCACCTGCTCCGGCCACGATCAGCAAAATCATCGCAATGTCTTTGGTCGCAACGGTATAAATCTCCATCAGCTGAGTCATCTTGATTTTTCTTCGCAGACCAAGGGTATAAGTACCAACCAAAACTGAAACCAGCATCACAATTCCCGGATCAGAAATGAATGCAACAAAAGGCCCCAAAGGACTTTCCTTCGGAGTATAGAGGCTCAATGCAGTTGTCCCTACTAATAAGAATACCGGTAAAAGAGCCGTGAAAAAGCTATTTCCGATTCCCGGAAGTTCGGATTCAGGCTTTATTTCTGCCTGAAAAGTCTTCAGAGGATTTGCTTTCACATTTTTAAGTTGCGTGGCGAATAGTGGCCCCGCTATCATGATGGTAGGAATTGCAATCAGGAATCCATAAAAAAGCGTCAATCCCATATTTGCATCAAACTGTGCTACCAACGCTGCCGGCGATGGATGAGGAGGCAAAAAACCATGAGTGACCGATAGCGCTGCCAGAAGTGGAATTCCTACATAGACTGCCGAAAGCTTGTATTGGTAGGATACGGTGAAAGCCAATGGGACCAAAAGAACAAAGCCAACATTGTAGAATAAGGGAATCCCGACAACCAAACCGGTAAAAGCCATCGCCCAAGTGATGTACTTTTCTCCAAAGATCTTCATCAAGAAGCCGGCGATGCGCTGGGCTGCCCCACTCTCGGCAACCAACTTACCGAGCATCGCACCCATCACGATCACGATGACAAGATCTCCAAGCAGCGACCCCATCCCCTTCTGAACAGACTTCGCGATCTGATCAGCAGGAAGACCCAATAGAAAACCTGCGGAAATCGCCGCTATCAGAAAGGCAAGAAATGGGTTGAGCTTGGCCCAGACGATCAGGAGTACAAGGATCGCAATACTGAGCAAGACGAGCAAGATGGTCATAGGCTGGTTTGGGTTGGGCTTCCAAGATAAAAAAATTGGAAGAAAGACCGGTTCAGCTTATAAAATTCTCAAAAATGAATTTCTACCATTTGATCCATCGGATCGTTTGGCTTTCCAGAGGGGAAGTAAATCGAATCAGGTATAATCCCGATTTCAAGCTTTCCAACTGGTTCAGAAATGAGTTTTTCTCGAAGAGGTGAGTGAAAATCAGTAAGCCATTTGAACTTGAAATGCTTACGGTGACTCCATTTTCTTCAAAACCATCTGGGAAATCGAGGTTGATAGGTCCTGAAAAATAAGGATTAGGGAAGATTAAAACCTTTTCCCTTATTCTGGCTGAAACGGATTTTAAAATCACCACTCTGCTCCAGGACCATTTTCCGGAGAAATCGACTTGTTTGATCTGGTAGTACCAATCCTTCATTGGGAGAAGATTTTCATCCTGAAAGGAATAGGAGATTTTTACATCAGAATTGCCTTTGCTTATGACTTCACCAACTTTTTCCCAATTTGAAAGGGGATTCTCAGAGCGGAATACTTCAAATTTTTTGTTGTCTTTTTCTCTTGCTACAGACCAAGTGAGCAGAGGAGAATCAAGATTATAGACTGCTGTCACGTCCATCCATTCCACAGGCAATACACTCAGCGTTCTATAACTGCCAACTGTGAAATTGACTCCGATCAATTCTGATATTGTGAGACCGCGCCTTGCCCAAAGTTCGACCGGATCGAGTCCGGGCAAATGGATTCCGGGAGCTGCATACCCAGTTCCGACTATTCTCAAATCATCAACATCATCTACAATTAATTGCTCAGCCGAAATCCGCAACTCAATCGGATTGGGAGAAGGTGCAATTCCTGAAAATTGAAAATAGCTAAAGAGCCTGTACAGGATAGGAGTACCATCAGAATCGTTAAATCCGGAATTGTATTCAGCACCATCATATTCTGTGAAATTTATTGTCAAATTCCCGCCGGCTGTATTTCCCAAAAGCTGAACTTTTCGGATGCCTCCCTGATACCGATCTTCGAAAGGGAAAGTCCCATTGACCGCATTGAAAGTACTTGGAACATTCAAATAGGTGAAACTGGAAAGGTTTTTTAAAGAACCTCCCAGATAATTTAAGGCTCCGGATGAAGACGAATTCAGGATCAGATTTTTCCCTTGGAAATCGATTTGACCATCAACAAGATTAAGGTTTCGCAATACGTTGAGGTTCTCGTTTAAGGTTAGCGTTCCGCCGGATTTATCCAAAGTTAAATCTTGTGGTGAAAGTGAGAATCCGATGACTTCATGATCTTCACTTCCAATGAATTTCAGATGTGTGTTGGAAGTGAGAAATTGGCCAGATCCCGTTTGGGTGAGGTCCCCGGAAACGAAGAGTTCGGATGGTAAAGTCAGATTTTGAGTTCCTTGAATTTCAAGATCATGTACTGAATTCACAATCCCCGCATCGGGAAATGATCCTCTGAGAAATGACTTAGGACTGGCTCCGGCTCTGAATGTCACCTTTCCATTTAACTGGTAGGTAGCAGCTTCGAACCGAGGAGCATTTCCCTCCAAAATTAAATTCCCGCCAGTTTGAAGATCAAATAGAGAAGCACTAATATTTCCGGCTACTGATCTGACCAAAATATTATTATTACACTCTGAAATAAATATTCCTCCGGATTCGATAACTAAATCCCCAAAAGTGAATGGTCCAAATAAACCTTCATTATTAAAAGAAAAAGTCGCGCAGACTGCTGGTATTAGACTTGTGTTTAATTTTTGTCTAACTGATCCTGATTTCACTGTAAATCGGAGTGCTTTAAATGCTTCTTCAATAACCAATTCTTCACCAATACCGGGATCAAAAACAACCGAATACCTACTGTTAGTAGTGAAACCACTCCAAGAATTAGTTGGTATAATAATCCTTGAAACTCCTTTGAAAACTAACCGGCTATTGATCGAATTTCCAATCCAATTCTGACTGTTCCAAGTTCCGGATGGTGCACCGGGAGCTGCTCCTGAAAAAGCTTGAAGGCTACCATAAATCTCCAATTGAAAATTATTCAAATTTAGTTTTTGAGCTGCTCCGGTTTCAGCATTTATAAACACACTTTTTGCCTGTTCGTTTGTGATTAAAGTGAGGTGATGAGTTTGATTGATGTAGATATCATTGGATGCTCCTGGTTTGGAAATGGCGGGCTGCCAAAGACTCCCATTGTAAATTTCCCAAATTGCAACATTTGAAAAATTGCCCGAAATGACTGTTCGGTAAGCATTGATTTCCTGAGATTTTGAGAAATTCGGGATAAGGCAATTCATTATAACTGCCAGGAATATGCTGTATATTCGGCTTCGAAAAAATGCCTGAAAGGCAAAAATATTGCAAGTAAAGTTCATAAAAAAAAGATTTTAAAAAGCCTATTAATATAGTCTAATGAGTTTTAAAAAGAAAGTTTTCAGCCTTTTTTTATTGATTTTCAGCAGTTTATCTTCAATTCAAGCCCAGGATTACCGGATTAGCCTTTTGACCTGCGATCCCGGAGAGGAATTGTACAGCGCCTTTGGCCATAGTGCGATCAGGGTGATGGATATGGGTACCGGGCAGGATTATGTTTTCAACTACGGTACGTTCAATTTCAACACGCCCAATTTCTACGGCAAATTCGCCGGAGGGAGACTGGACTACATGCTCAGCGTAAGCACGTATGCTGATTTCCTGGCTGACTACCACAATCAACAGCGAAATGTGCGTGAGCAAGTCCTTAATCTGAGCACCGAGCAAGCACAATTCCTGGTCGAATATCTTCAGGTCAATTATTCCCCGGAGCGAAGAAACTATCGCTATGAGTTCTTTTTCAATAACTGCGCTACCAAGGTGAGGGATGCGATGGAGCTCACCCTGGGAGATAAACTGATCTGGAATGATCAGCTGAAAGAGGGAGAAGAGAAGACTTTCAGGAATCTGATCGATGAATATGTGTTGAGGTTGCCTTGGGCGGATTTGGGAATTGACCTGGCACTCGGAGCTGTTATTGATCGGGATGCAACTCCAAGAGAAGAGCAGTTTTTGCCTGATTACATGGAAGCAGCTTTTGCGAGAGCAGAGATTCAGGGCGATGGACCTACCCGGCCTTTTGTGAAGGAATCCAGTGTGATATTGGAATATCCGGATAAAAATTTCGGCATGAGTGCGATCAATCCGTATTGGATTTTCTGGGTGGTTGCTATTCTTTTTACTGCTATCACCTTCATTGGATTCAAGAAGAAAAAGCTTCTGATAGGATTTGATATAGCTTTCTTCGGGATTCTGGGTATCATGGGCATCGTAGTTTTCTTCCTTTGGTTTGCGACAGAGCATACCGCGACGAAGTGGAATTGGAATTTGCTTTGGGCATTTCCGGGGCATTTGGTTTTAGCCATTTCACTTTTGTCCAAGACCATCAAGCCATGGGTGAGGCAATACTTGCTTTTTGCCCTGATTATGGCGGACGCTGCAGTCGTATTCTGGATCTTGGGTTGGGAATCTTTCCATCCAAGTCTGATTCCGATTATGCTGGTTTTGATTCTCCGGACTAATTACCTCTATTATAATGTGGGTAAGCACAAGCCTATTGTGAGGTAAGTTTTCGAGTTTACAAACTTTTACCTAGGGTGAGCGTGTTGAGTATCTTTATACAAGTCCAATGGAATTCAAACTTACCTCCGATTATCAACCTACCGGCGACCAGCCCAAGGCTATTGCCAAGCTTGTCGAAGGAGTAAACAATGGTGATCCTGCGCAGGTACTTCTCGGCGTAACCGGTTCGGGCAAGACGTTCACCATTGCAAATCTTATCCAGCAAACTCAGAAACCGACCCTGGTGCTGAGTCATAATAAGACACTCGCTGCTCAACTTTACGGTGAATTCAAGCAGTTCTTTCCGGAGAATGCGGTTGAATATTTCATCTCCTATTATGACTATTACCAGCCGGAAGCATTTATTCCCAGCTCGGGTACTTACATAGAAAAGGATCTTTCCATCAATGAAGAGATCGAAAAGCTCCGGCTGAGCGCTTCATCTTCTTTGCTCACCGGCCGAAGAGACGTGATCGTGGTGGCATCTGTTTCTTGCATTTATGGTATCGGCAATCCGGAGGAATTTGCAAAAAACGTCATCAAACTTCAGGAAGGAGACCGGATTGGAAGAAATCAATTGCTTTTCAAATTGGTGGATATTCTTTACAGCCGGACCCAATTTGATCTGACGCATGGCACTTTCCGAGTCAAAGGAGATACTGTCGATATTTTTCTGGCGTATGCAGATTTTGGGTATCGAATATTCTTTTGGGGAGATGAAATCGAAGCGATTCAGCGGATCGATCCTCTCACCGGAAAGAAGCTTTCAGATGAAAAAATCATCTCGATTTTCCCTGCCAATCTATTCGTAACGGGAAGAGACCTCATCGAAACTGCGATGAAGGAAATCCAGGATGATATGGTGGCCCAGGTTAATTTCTTCGAAAAAGAAGGAAAATTCATGGAGGCAAAACGAATTCAAGAACGAACTGAGTTTGATCTGGAAATGATAAAAGAATTGGGCTATTGCTCAGGGGTTGAGAATTACTCCAGGTATTTTGATCGAAGACAGCCTGGCATGAGACCTTTCTGTCTGATGGATTATTTCCCGGATGATTACTTATTGGTGATTGACGAAAGTCACGTCACAGTTCCGCAGGTCCGGGCGATGTGGGGCGGAGACCGGTCCAGAAAAGTCAACTTGGTTGATTTTGGATTCAGACTTCCCTCAGCTTTGGACAACAGACCTTTGAAATTTGAAGAGTTTGAAACGATGACCAATCAGGTCATTTACGTCTCTGCTACTCCGGCAGACTACGAACTTGCCTTGACAGAAGGAGAAGTGGTGGAGCAAATTATCCGTCCGACAGGATTGCTGGATCCTACGATCGAAGTGAGACCGAGCCAAAATCAGATTGATGATTTGCTTGAAGAGATAGATCAAACCATCAAAACAGATGCTCGGGTACTTGTTACAACGTTGACGAAAAGAATGGCTGAGGAGCTTCAGAAATTCCTGGAAAGAGCAGGAGTGAAGTCGCGCTACATTCACTCGGAAGTAAAAACGCTTGACCGTGTAGAGATTCTGAGGGAATTAAGACTTGGGATTTTTGATGTTTTGGTGGGAGTGAATTTGCTGAGAGAAGGCCTCGATTTACCCGAGGTTTCTCTGGTTGCGATTTTGGATGCAGATAAGGAAGGTTTCCTTCGAAATGAAAGAAGTCTTGTGCAGACAATTGGTCGCGCCGCCCGAAATCAAAACGGGCGAGTGATCATGTATGCGGATAAAATCACCCATTCGATGGAATCTGCTATTGACGAAACCAAGCGTAGAAGAGCTATTCAAATAGAATACAATGCCGAACACGGAATCACGCCAACTACAATTACGAAGTCTCGTGACAAAATCATGGGACAGACGAAAGTGGCAGATTCGAAGAAAAACCCGCGGATGTATGCGGAGCCCATGCCGGGCGAAGGCTTCATGGCAGCCGATCCGGTTGTTGCCTATTTGAGTAAGGACAAATTGGAAAAGCTGATTCAGCAAACTCAAAAGTCCATGGAAAAAGCTGCCAAAGAGCTCAACTTTATGGAAGCTGCAAGACTTCGGGACGAATGGCAGTCACAGAAAAACAGACTTGCAGAACTGAACAGAGGTCCTGGAAGCAGATAATTTTCATTTTTCAATTTTAGATTAAATGACCTTCCAGGAAGTCAGGTCCTTAGCGGCTAAAGGCGAAGGCTTGAAGATTGAGTTCAAGAAAAAAGCATCCTATCCCGAAAAGATTGTTCGGGAGTTTATTGCTTTGGCCAATACTGCCGGGGGAGATTTGTTGATCGGAGTGGATGATGACGGGACCGTCAGCGGTCAGCGATTTATTGAGGAGGAAGTTTTCGTCATGGAAAAAGCCATTCGGGAGCTGATTTTTCCTCCTTTGGAATATGAGGTTTTTACCCTCAAACTGAATGAGAAAAAGGGAGTAGCGGTTTTTAAAATTCCAATCAGCCCTTTTCGGCCTCATTATTTGAAAGAGAACGAAAAAAAGCAGGCATTTATCCGAGTTGCAGATCGCAGTGTGCAGGCTAGCCGGGAAGTCTGGGAAATTCTAAGAAGAGGAAGAGTGCCCAAGGACACGGTGTTTACCTATGGGAGAAAGGAAGAAATCCTGATGAAAGCACTCGAAGAAACAGGCAAAATCACCTTGAAGCAATTTTCAAAAGTCGCCAATCTGCCTCGTTTTTTGGCTTCCAAAACGCTTGTGAAACTCGTTCTTGCGAATGTTCTGCAAATTCATCCTCAGGAATCTGAAGATTATTTTACACTCAAAGAGACGGGAGTGTGATTCCGGTTCTCTCAGCAAATCCAATATTTCCCTGTAATCCACCTGTATGGATCATCAGAATCTTACTTTGAGGCACAAAGAAATTTTTTTTGATCAGGTCCCAGATTCCAAAAGCCATTTTTCCGGTATAGATCGGGTCTAAAGCAATTCCAAAGTTTTCGTAAAATTCACGGATAAACTCAATCAATTCCTGCCTGTATTTCCCATAGCCTCCAAAATGATATTCGCTGTTTACCTGATAGTTTCCTTTGGAAAGGATTTGGTGATCAGAAAGCAACTTGTCCATTTCTGAATGGATAAAATCTCCTTTCAGAGAAGAGAAACCAATCAAGTTTTGGGAGGAGGAAATCGAGGCAGCCAATCCTGCAAAGGTTCCTCCGGTCCCAATAGAGACAGCCAAATCTGAAAATTGGCTTTCACTTTCCCCAATGATTTCTCTGGTTCCTTTAATTGCTAATTCATTGGTTCCACCTTCCGGAATAAGGAAAAAGTCTCCAAAAAGATTCTTTAACTGATTAATGAAATTGGGTTCAGTTTTTATCCTGTAGGTTTCCCTGTCAACAAAATGAAGTTTCATTCCTAAAGATTCTGCATGAAACTGAGTAGGATTGAGGGGATCTGTTCTTTCTCCTCTGATGATTCCAATCGATTGAAAACCTTCGGATTTTGCCGCTTCGGCAGTTGCAAAAATGTGATTAGAGAATGCCCCTCCGAAAGTCAAAAGGGTATCTTTTCCTTCTTTCCTCGCTTGTTCGAGATTGTATTTGAGTTTGAAAAATTTATTTCCGGATACTCCCGGATGAACCAAATCCAGTCTTAGAATAGCCAATTCAATATTTTTCGATGCAAAAAGTGGATGATCGAGCGACTGAATTGGAATGGTGGACGGGATAAGCATTTGGCCGGATTCGGGAAAGAATACCAAAGTTAGGCGGATCCTCCTATTTTTGTGACATGAATACAAAACTGGAAGATGACTTTGATGAGGATGAAATCGAACTTTTTGAGCACCACAGGATCTTGGTTGACAAAGGACAGTCATCTGTCCGCATCGATAAATTTTTAACAGAAAAAATTGCAAATGCCTCCCGTAATCGGATTCAGCTTGCAATTGATGCAAGTTCTGTCCTGGTAAACGGTCTTCCTACCAAGGCCAATTATAAGATCAAGCCGCAGGATGATATTCGGATCTTGCTGGAAAAGCCACCGAGAGATACGGAGGTCTACCCTGAGAATATTCCGCTTGATATCCTGTATGAGGATAAATATCTGCTTGTGGTGAATAAGCCTCCCGGAATGGTAGTGCATCCCGCGCATGGGAATTGGTCCGGAACTTTAGCTAATGCGCTGGTTTATCATTTTCAGGATCTGCCGGAAATGAAAGGAAATACAGGCAGACCGGGATTGGTACATCGAATCGATAAGGACACATCCGGGCTATTGGTGATCGCCAAAGAAGAGGAGACAATGACCAAACTTGCCGCCCAGTTTTTTCATCATACCATCGAGCGAACCTACCAAGCCTTGGTTTGGGGCGAGCCTGCAGAAGACAGTGGAACAATCACCGGACATATCGGCCGAAGTGCCAAAGACCGGAAAGTGATGGATATTTTTCCGGATGCAAGTCAGGGCAAACATGCAGTCACTCATTGGAAGGTTTTGAAAAGACTCCGATATGTCTCGCTTGTTCAGTGTAACCTTGAAACCGGTCGGACGCATCAGATCCGGGCGCATATGAAATATTTCGGGCATCCTCTTTTCAATGATGCGATGTACGGAGGAGATAAGATCCGAAAAGGGACTCAGTTTGCGAAGTATAAGATGTTTGTGCAAAACTGTTTTGACCTGATGCCGAGACAAGCACTTCATGCCATGTCACTTGGTTTTATTCATCCGATTACTAAAGAGAAACTATATTTTGAAGCCCCACTTCCTGAAGATTTCAGCTCCGTCTTAGAAAAATGGGAAACATACGTCAACTTTGAGTAAATAAAACTGATCAAATCAGTAACATTTCAATCAATTTGTTGAAAAATAATCAATAAAATCATTGATTATGTGCGAATACAATATATTTCTCAATCAAAATTAGAAAATCATTAATTCTGGAATCGATTTTGGTTCGGATTTTGATGATTCGTCATAATTCAATCGATTTCATTAAATATACTGTAAATATTCACTTTAAATATTGAATTATTTGCAATGTAAGACTCCTTGTCTCTATATTTGTTCAAGCAAAAGAGCTAAACGAGTACACACATACTGTAGGATGTTGAAATTGGCAGACAAGCCCTCCTGTCTCGGGGGTGGAGATTATAGAATAAAGCATTTAGCGAGCTCGTAAATTTGCCTAACTACTCCGTGGAGGTTCGAATCCTTCTCCTACAGCAGGTTATTTTGGGTTTATTGTTAATTGACTAAGACCATGAAATTTTGTTTCATGGTTTTTTTATGCCCATTTGGTAATGTTGGCAATTAATATTCTGAATACTTAATTAAACTCAAAATTATATCCTTCCTTAATGGAATTTGTAGATAGATTGATGATTTGATAATTATTCAACCTTATTTTAATATTGAATTTCTGAAATATTATTTATTTGACAGTTTTGTTAAATAAAGTGTAAAAAATCAATTTATTTATTGACAAAATTTTAATAAACCAAGGGTATTCCTATTTTTGCCAATCGATTGAACGAAATCGATTGAAAACAGAATAAAGCGACATTTAGAATAAATCAACACTGTAGGATGTTGAAACTGGCAGACAAGCCCTCCTGTCTCGGGGGTGGGGAATCCAGAATAAAGCGTAGAACGAACCGGACTATTGCCTAACTACCCCGTGGAGGTTCGAATCCTTCTCCTACAGCTCAAAAGCAACATATTGTGTTGCTTTTTGCTTTTATAGAACTAAGGCTGTTTTTGGACTGAATTGTCTATTTTTGTCTAAATATTACTTTATGTCATCGGGTAATCACCAAAAGCATTCTTTACATCCCGCGAGAAAGAAAATAATCAGAGTGGTGACGATTATTTTTATGACACTCCTCTTTTTGGAGTTTCTGGTCTATTTCGGCTCCAACATTTTTTTATCCAAATGGGCAGAAAGAAAGATCAATGAGGCGACCAAAGAAGTTTATCTGGTAGAGTTTAACAGATTTAATTTTTCGCTGTTGCGAAGAGGGATTTTTTTGGATGGTGTAGTCATGACACCGATCCCAGGAACAATAGCTCCGGAAGATCAGACACTATTTAATTTTTCCTTAGATCAACTCGCTATCCGAAAACTCTGGTACAGCTTTTCAGAAGAGGTTTTGTATGTGGGAAAAATTGAATTTGACAACCCGGTCGTCAAACTTGATTTGCCCGAAAATGCTGATTCCGTTGTGGTGGAAAAGGGTCAAAAAAAGAAAGCCGGAAGTGGGGAAAAGGAAAAATCCCCTGTAAAGGAACTTGAAGAGGAAATTCAGAAAAGTATTAGGCGATTAGACTTAGGAGCACTTTTTATCCGAGAAATAGAGATCAGTCATGCTGACTTATTTTTCCTTGATTTCCTTAGTCAAAACTCCCTAAAGGCCGAAAATACCAGGCTTGTGGTAAAAGATATTAACTGGACGACTAAAGAAATTTGGAAGACTCCTTTCAATGCCCGTGGTTTCGAATTTGATCTGGAGAATGTGGATTTCCCGCTGCCCGATGGTGTCCATTCCATTCGAGCAGGAAAAGTCTATATCAGCTCTTTGGATAAGCTGGTTGACATCCATGAATTCAATCTCACTCCGGATAAATCCAGAGAAAGTAAATCCTATTACAATGTCAATCTTGAAGAATTGCGAATCGGGAATGTTGATATAAATAAGGCATTTATGACTTCGGAGGTCGAAATTGATGAATTGATTCTCGATGCACCTGTGTTTAAAGTGGAGCGGAAAGACAAAGCAGAAAAGGATAGTGCCGCAACCGGAGACTTGAATGATTTGATTACAGGAATACTTAAGTCTATTCAAATCAAAGAACTGTCAGTCAATAATGGAAAGTTCCTTAAAAGTGAATTTTCAGATACGCTTAAAAACAGGGTTGATATCCAAGGTCTTGATTTTAAAATGATCAAATTTTACCTGGGAGAGGATGATGCAAAAAAGGAGAATCAATTCTTCTATGGTGAAGATGCCTCGATGGAAATCAGAGACGCAAGTCTCTTCCTGGCAGATGAAGTCCATGTTTTAAAAGGAGATAAAGTCATTGTTTCCTCTTTTAAGGATGAAATCCAAATTCAAAATTTCTCAATACAGCCAAGGGCAGAAGCGATCCTGATTAAAAATCCCAATAGTCTGATTCAACTTTCTTTGCCCGAATTTTCATTGGAAGAAGTGAATCTGAAAAAGCTATACAATGAGGGTGTACTTGAAATAGGTGAAATGAAGCTTATTTCTCCTCAAATAGAATATACAGAGCTGCAAAAAGTGAAGACAACAGAAGGAGGTTCATCAGCTTCTGATTTGATGAAGGGGCTTTTGGAAAGCGTAGCGATCAAGAAATTTGATATTCAAAATGGAGTTGTCCAGTTTAAGAATGAAGCCGGAGTCAGGAGTAATGACATTGGATTTGAAAGATTCAGTTTGCTGCTGGAAAATATTTTTTTAAAGCCAGGAATATCTACCAAAACATTTAATGAGTTTTTCTTGGCAGATGAAATCGTTCTCAGCCTGGATAAGTACAGGTTGAAGTTGAGAGATAATCTTCATGAATTCTTAGCGGACAGGGTGTTGATTGATTCCAAAAACTCCCTGGTAGAAATTACCGGTTTTGTCCTTCGACCGGAAAATCAGGGACAGATCCAAGGTGCCTTGGATGCATATGGAAAATCATCTACGATCAATTTGAAAGTTCCAAAGTTTCGGGCGGAGGGGATTGACCTACATGCGGCGATTGTGGATCAGGAGCTCATCGTGAACCTAATCTCGATCCCAAACCCGGAATTGGCTTTAACCAGATATCGAAAAGGTCAATCTTCCCCAAATTCTCAGGACCAACTAGAGTCTTCCAAAGAATTTGAGAATCTACTCACTTCTTATTTCAGTTCGATTCGGATAGATTCGTTGAATTTCAGTGACGGTAAAATCCAGTACAGCAACTATTCCGGAAAGAAAAATATTTCATTCAATGAAGACAAATTCTCCTTGATCCTTCGAGGATTTTTAGTGGAGAAAGATCGTGTTTACGTGAAGGAAAGGACATTTTTCTCAGAAGAGATTGACCTGAGTCTGGAAAATTATTCGTTTAGTCTCGCAGGGGGAAATTACCTCGTGGAAACGGATGGACTTAACTTCAACTCTGTAGATCAATCTCTTAAAATTGACAACTTGGTTTTGACCCCAGGACCTGATATCAATAGTAAAATTGCCCTTTCGGTGACCATGCCAAGTGTTTCTTTGGATGGGATTGACATCGAAACTTTCTTATTTGACAATGAACTGATTCTAGATCAGTTTAATGTATTGGGAGGAAAGATCGATTTGGAAATTAATCCGGAGTATAAAAAGAATGAAACACCGCTTGAACCCAAAGGAACTCCTTCCTCCAGATTGGCAATCAGGAAAACAATAGAGACCTTAAAAATTAATCAGGTCAAACTTGGGGATTCAAAGCTAAATGTCAAGTATAGATTCGGTGAAACAGATGTTCAATCGATCCAGACAGATTTTGAATTGTTAGTCAAAGATCTTTACCTCGACTCTGCCACCAACAGAGGAATTGACAATCTCTCCGAACTTTACAAAGGGTTAAATTTATCATTGCAGGATTTTTCGTTTGCGCTCCCTGATAGTATTCACACGATAAGATTTTCCAATTTGGCTTTTGACAATCTGGTAAATGAAACGGTCTTTTCCGACGTACAGATCATTCCCAAAAGCAAAATCGGTTTTCCCGGATCTCCGATCGTAGAGGCATCAATTGACCAATTGGCCATTCATAATAATAAGCTCAAAGAAATCCAGGAAACGGGAATATTTGATCTTACCCAAGTTCGGCTTACAAACCCAAGGGTTGATATTTATTTGGATTCTGAGAAAAAGACAACCGAAAAATCTGCCCCAAAACCTCCTAAAGCCAATGCATTTGTCAATTCATTGTTGCTTCAGGATGTCCTGATTCAAAATGGAAAATTTGAAGTATATAATAAGGATACCGGGCCGATTCCCCAACTTGATTTTCAAGGGGTATTTTTTGGAGTGGAGGATTTGAACCTCGATTTATTGGCCAGAGGAACTAAGTTGGATCCTCAAATGCTGCTTGAAAAGGATTTGAACTTATCTCTAACAGACTACCATATTTATACGAAAGACAGCTTGAATAAGCTTGCCGTAGGGAAAATCACCTATCTGAATCAAAATCTGGTTTTGGACAAGATCAAGTTTGGACCGACAATCGGCCAATATGACTACCTAAGAAGAATGGGTTTTCAGTCAGATGCAATCGATGCTACAGTGGAAAAAGTGACGATCGAAGATATTGATATTGAGGCCTTTTTAATTGACAAAAAGGTTAGGGCTCACGCACTCAAATTGGATCAATTAGAATTAGATGTTTTCCGTGATAAGCGACTTCCTGTAAAAGAGGGGGTGATCAAACCGATGCCACAAGAGATGATGCAAAATGCTTCGAGCTACCTGGATTTGGATTCTGTGATAATCAATGGAGGAAATATCCAGTACACCGAATTTGGGCCAAAATCCATGTTGCCAGGATCGATTTCATTTCAGGATATTGATGTTTCGATAGCTCCGTTTTATTTGGTAAAAGAAGGAGATTCTTACCCTGTTCCATCCAGTTCTGTTTCTTTCAATGCCAAATTGATGGGAGCTGGCGATGTATCTATGACTGGGGAAATGTTTTTCGAAAAGCCTTATCCAATGGATGTGAGCATTGGAATGAAGAAGTTTGATTTAAGATTAGCCAATAATTTACTTTCCACCGGGTCATTTGTCAGGATCCTAGACGGCCGCGTCACCGATGGAAAATGGAAGTTTAGGCTGGATGAAAATGAAGCGATTGGTGATATGGACTTTTTATACGAGGACCTAAAGATTGAATTTTTGGATTCTCTCACCTTGGAGAAGGGCAGGGGGAGACTTAGCCTTTATACATTTTTAGCCAATACGCTTGCTCAAAACAGTAACCCAAGGAGTTTCATGAATAACAGGGTTAATTCCACTATTTACTTTAAGCGGGATCAATCAAAGTTTGTATTTGGTGCTTGGGCGAAAGCTACCTTTTCTGGAATCAGAGGAAGTGTAGGATTGGGTAAACCTAAAATCCCAAAGCGAAGAGAGGAGGAGTGAAATTTATGAGGTGAAAAGGCTGGAAGACGGATGACGGAAGACGGATGCTTCGACAAGATCAGTAAGCGAGCTCAACAAAAGCGACCAAAGGAATCCAAAATCAATCGCTCCTCAGCATTGCAATTCTTAAGATTTTCAAAAAAAGCCGTGATATTCACGGCTCTAATATTCTAAATCAAGAAATTTTACTTCCTGATCAACTTCAATTGCTCTGATTTATTCCCCCAAATCAGCTGAAGAATGTGCAATCCCGGACGTGCCTGGTCGAGGTAAGAATTGACAACTGCAGAAACTTCGTCCGGACTCGATACCGAATACGATTCAAAAACTCCTCTTGGGTCTGAGATTCTAATCAGGATAGCTTCATCGGTATAGCCAGATCTATCCAAAAGATCAACTGAAATGGATGAACGCATTGCGCTAGGATTTGGGTAAGCAATCCACGAAGTACTTCCATCCAATCCCTCAACTTGTATTGCTCTGGTTACGCTATACGCAAAGTCTCCTTTCAAATCTACTTGCTTCAAACGATAGAAGATATTACCTCCCGAGGAGGGAAGATTCGGATCAGTAAAGCTATACTCCACAGCTATGTCCGAATATCCCTGACCAGAAACTTCACCAACTTTGGTCCAGTTGCGAGTGTCATTTATTGAGCGCTCGATTTCAAAATGAGAGTTTTCCCATTCTTTGGCGGTGGCCCAAGTTAAAATTCCTGATCTATCATCAATATTATAGGAGGCATTGAAGTAAAGGAATTCGACTGGGAGGATGCGGAAAATGGGATATGTGATAAATACTCTTCCTGAGCCACCTCGGCCTCCTCTAGTCAGACCTGCTCCTCCCCCAGACCCGGTTCTATCCACTCCATTTCCTCCGATACCTTCTGTGTTTCCATTTCCACCAATAATGCTGTCAAGAGACAAAATAAGACCGCCTGATCCTGGTTTTTCAGTTCCGTTAAAGTTCGTTCCAGATCCTCCACCTCCAGCACCGTAGTAAAATGTGAAGTTATTATTAGCAAGATTTATTGCTTGACTATCGCCTCCATCCCCTCCAAATGCAGTTCCATTTCCGTTTGCGTTACCATCTTTGTTTCTAGGTTTACCAGGATCTAATGCACCTCCTCCACCTCCTCCCGCAATTGCCAATTGTTGTCCTTTGTCCAAAACATTTGCCTCGCCTCCATCTCTACCCTGACTTCCTTCACCCGCTGTTCCTTTTCCCGTAATATTTCCGTCTCTAAAAGCAGCGGCACCTCCTCCAGAACCTCCATCCCCTCCATTATTATCTAAATCCGAACCCCCTCCGCCACCACCTATGGCTGTTAAATTGAAGGGACTGCCATCAATTATGCCGCTAACAATAGAAGAAACGCCATCAAGGCCTCTTTCCGAAGTAGTGGAAGCTCCATTTCCACCTTCGCCTAAGTTTATATCGAATGTTGTTCCTGAAGGCAAACCATAAGGGTTGGACACATTAACAGTAATTTGATTTATGCCTCCAGCACCACCACCACCGCCAGCATTTCCCATACCACCGCCACCGCCGCCACCGCCGGCCCAAACAAAGAATTCAGTAAGACCATCTGGGGCGGCCCAATTTTCAACGTCGCAGAGAAATTCTATTACAGCTGTTCCGCTAACAGCACCATCATCAATTACCTCAATGCAATCAAATGAGTTTGCATCCGGGCAAGAATAGGATATCAATACCAATCCATTATCTCCGGCACCTCCACCGCCACTTGCATAGATTAGGCTGCTTGTAGAAGGATTAGGGAGTGAGGAGTCACGGGTGACGTAAGTATTTCTTCCATTTGGTACGGCGGATCCATTATTTTGACCCACAAAAACCCCTAAAGGTTCGCCAGGGGTTACTGGGATTGTGATTAACTCATCTTCTCCACTCGCACCAGCCCCGAAAGCCTGAATGGTCACTTCGTAAATACCTGCAGGGACATAGAATGTTCCGTTTGTAGTAAATGGGGCCCCACAGACGCTGAAGTAAGTAGTATTTATTGGATCATTTATATCCAATTCTGTAGGATCACATGGATCTGTTACTTTTCCAATGTTTTTGATTGTGAGCTCATATACATCTACATCTTCATCAGTAAGTGGAATGGTTGAGAATGTTCCTCTACCATTAGTAACCTGAAAAGAACTTGAGGTATATTCCTGTGGAGGATTTATTCCATCATCCAAAATATAAGTGACTTCATAGAGTCCGTTAGGAAGATTTGCCGGATTTCCATTGATTGTAACATTAGCGGAACCCCCGACAATAGAAGCAGAAACAGATGAAACAGACGTCAATTCATAAATTGGAGTTACGTCAATAGTTCCAGTTGCAGCCAGTCCATTGATGCAATTTCCGATCAGAGGAATGCTATACGAATAGAAGCCTGTTGTAGTAGCTGTTCCTGAGAATTCTATGTTTCCGGTTCCGGAATTAAAAATCGCTGTGATTCCTGGAGGCAATCCGGTTGGCACTCCGATGTCTGTCACTCCAGTTGTAGGTTGAGTAAATGGCGAGAGTACAGGGCTAATAATGCAAATACTCGGATATGGATTTGAGGTTGGACCTACAGTAGCTAAAGGATCAACCAACACAGTATAGTTGGTAGTCGGACCAGGACATCCATTGGCAGTGGGAGTAATTACATAGGTAACGGTACCCTGACTTGTAGCTGTTGTAGAAATGGTTTGAGCAGCGATCGGTCCGGTACCACTTGCGGTAAATCCTGAAACACCTGCTGTTGCAGTGGCCGTCCAGGCGAAGGTTGTTCCTGCAACATCAGAAGTAAGTGGAACTGCTGTTGTACTTTCTCCAGAACAGATTGTTTGAGTTAAAGAGGTGTTGGTGACGGTTGGAAGGGGATCAACCAACACGGTATAGTTAATAGTCGGTCCAGGACATCCGGTGGCCGTTGGGGTAATCACGTAGGTAACGGTACCCTGACTTGATGCTGTTGTAGAAATGGTTTGAGCAGGGATCGGTCCGGTACCACTTGCGGTAAATCCCGAGACTCCTGATGTTGCAGTGGCCGACCAGGCAAAGGTGGTTCCAGCTACTGATGAGGTTAAATCAACCTGAGTAGTACTTTCTCCGGAGCAGATGGTTTGGGTTAAAGTGGTATTGGTAACCGTTGGAATTGGATCAACTAAGACCGTATAAGTGGTTGTAGGGCCAGGACATCCATTTGCAGCTGGAGTGATCACATAGGTCACTGTACCCTGAGTTGTTCCGGAGTTTGCAATGGTCTGAATAGGAATAGGTCCTGAACCGTTGGCAGTAAATCCGGAGACACCTGATGTTGCAGTGGCCGTCCAAGCGAATGTAGTCCCCGCCACTGCTGAAGTAAGGTCTACCTGAGAAGTGTTTTCTCCAGAACAGATTGTTTGGGTTAAAGAGGTGTTTGTAACTGTTGGAATTGGGTCAACCAATACAGTATAGTTAGTAGTCGGTCCAGGACATCCAGTGGCTGTTGGGGTAATCACGTAGGTCACCGTACCCTGAGTCGTTCCAGTATTTGAAATGGTTTGAGTAGGGATGGGTCCTGAACCGCTTGCAGAAAATCCGGTTACCCCAGGGGTAGCAGTGGCCGTCCAAGCGAATGTAGTCCCCGCCACTGCTGAAGTAAGGTCTACCTGAGAAGTGTTTTCTCCAGAACAGATTGTTTGAGTTAAAGAGGTGTTGGTAACTGTTGGAATTGGGTCAACCAATACAGTATAGTTAGTAGTCGGTCCAGGACATCCAGTGGCTGTTGGGGTAATCACGTAGGTCACCGTACCCTGAGTCGTTCCAGTATTTGAAATGGTCTGAGTAGGGATGGGTCCTGAACCGCTTGCAGAAAATCCGGAAACCCCAGAAGTAGCCGTAGCAGTCCAGGCGAATGTGGTTCCGGCAACAGCTGAAGTGAGGTCAACCTGAGTAGTGCTTTCTCCGGAACAGATGGTTTCTGTTAAGACGGTGTTGGTTACTGTTGGGATTGGGTTGACGGTGAAGGCTTCAAATACTGTGGAGGTTTGATCCGGACCGCAATCACTTGATACAGTCACAAAATAGTAGAATGTTCCTATGGCATCAGCAAGTGGAGTATAAGAATTTGAGTCTGTTCCGACGGCAGTTACATTTGGTCCTGATGTAGAATTAGTAGTATTTCTATACCATTGATAATTGATTGTTCCGGTGCCGATGGAAGTTACAGAGATTGGATCAAAAGTATCTCCATCGCATATCACCTCTCCATCAAGATCCTCGGCGGTTATTTCAGTAAGTGGAGTGACGGTGAAGGCTCCAGAAACTGCTGTGGGAACTGTACCACAATCACTTTTTGCAGTAGCATAATAATAAGTTGTACCGACTGTGGTGGCAGGTGGTGTGTAGCTTGAATTAGTGGCTCCAAGGATTAGCGTTCCACCGGAATTAGTATTGGTTGTATTACTGTACCACTGATACGACATCGTTCCAGCCCCAGTTGCAGTGAAAGAAATTGGTGAGAATGTCCCATTTAAACATACAGTTTGAGCAGTTGTAGGGGGATTTTGTGTGATAGTTGTTATTGGGGGGGCTACAAAATATAAACCTGAAACATTTGAGGTCTCTGACCCACATGCCCCTGTTACCACTACATAATAATACATTGATCCCTCAGGGGTAGATGGAGGAGTAAACGATGCAGAAGTTGCTCCCGGTACTGAAATTCCACCTGAATTGGAATTAAGCGGATTTCTATACCATTGATAAGTTAAGTTCCCACCCACTGCTGATACTGAAATTGGTGAAAACCCATCTCCAAAGCATACGCTATCACCTGTATTATCAGGTTGGTTTGTAATTGAGGTAATAGGATTTACCGTAACTGTTACATTTTGAGTATTGGAGCAACCGTTGGCTGTAATGGTATAAGCATAGACTACGTTTACTGGATTGCCCGTGGTGTTGATCAAGGTTTCATTTGGATTTGAAGCCTGAGGAGTTGTCACGGCAGGATTACTGATACCTGTTACGGCAGCCCTGGTCCAAGTAAAGGTGGCTCCAGCAGTAGCACTGGTAGGGGTGTAGGTAAATGATGCGTTATTACAGCTTTCCAAAATTAAGGAACTGCTTAAAGTCGGTGTAGGATTTACCGTAACGGTTACATTCTGGGTATTGGAACAACCGTTGGCCGTGATGGTATAGGCATAGACAACATTGACCGGATTGGCCGTGGTGTTGATTAAGGTTTCGTTAGGATTGGAAGCCTGAGGAGTTGTGACCGCCGGATTACTGATTCCTGTTACAGCAGCCCTGGTCCAAGTAAATGTAGCTCCAGCAGTAGCACTAGTTGGCGTGTAGGTAAATGCCGAATTGGAACAGATTGCAGCCGGCGTCAAAGTACTGCTTAAGGTCGGTGTTGGATTTACCGTAACGGTTACATTCTGGGTATTGGAACAACCGTTGGCCGTGATGGTATAGGCATAGACAACGTTGACCGGATTGGCCGTGGTGTTGATTAAGGTTTCGTTAGGATTGGAAGCCTGAGGAGTTGTGACCGCCGGATTACTGATTCCTGTTACAGCAGCCCTGGTCCAAGTAAAGGTGGCTCCGGATGTAGCACTGGTAGGGGTGTAAGTAAATGCCGAATTGGAACAGATTGCAGTCGGGGCTAATGTGCTGCTTAATGTTGGAGTTGGGTTTACGGCTACTGTTACATTTTGGGTATTACTGCATCCATTAGCGGTGATGGTATAAGCATAAACCACATTCAAAGGATTGGCAGTAGTGTTTACTAAGGTCTCATTCGGATTAGAAGACTGAGCTGTCGTAACTGCTGCATTGCTGATCCCGGTGACAGCAGCTCTAGTCCAGGTAAATACAGCACCAGTAGTAGCACTAGTCGGAGTGTAAGTAAACGAAGTATTGGTACAAATCGCAGCCGGGGTTAATGAGCTGCTTAATGTTGGAGTTGGGTTTACGGCTACCGTTACATTTTGGGTATTGCTGCATCCATTAGCGGTGATGGTATAAGCATAAACCACATTCACAGGATTGGCAGTAGTGTTTACTAAGGTCTCATTCGGATTAGAAGACTGAGCTGTCGTAACTGCTGCATTGCTGATCCCGGTGACAGCAGCTCTAGTCCAGGTAAATACAGCACCAGTAGTAGCACTAGTCGGAGTGTAAGTAAACGAAGTATTGGTACAAATCGCAGCCGGGGTTAATGAGCTGCTTAATGTTGGAGTTGGGTTTACGGCTACCGTTACATTTTGGGTATTGCTGCATCCATTAGCGGTGATGGTATAAGCATAAACCACATTCACAGGATTGGCAGTAGTGTTTACTAAGGTCTCATTCGGATTAGAAGACTGAGCTGTCGTAACTGCTGCATTGCTGATCCCGGTGACAGCAGCCCTTGTCCAGGTGAATGTAGCGCCAGTTGTAGCACTTGTCGGAGTGTAGGTAAATGCCGTATTAGAACAAATTGCAGCCGGGGTCAATGTACTGCTTAATGTTGGAGTTGGATTTACCGTTACGGTTACATTTTGGGTATTGCTGCATCCATTTGCAGTGATGGTATAAGCATATACCACATTCACAGGATTGGCAGTAGTGTTTACTAAGGTCTCATTCGGATTAGAAGACTGAGCTGTCGTAACTGCTGCATTGCTGATCCCGGTGACAGCAGCCCTTGTCCAGGTGAATGTAGCGCCAGTTGTAGCACTTGTCGGAGTGTAGGTAAATGCCGTATTAGAACAAATTGCAGCCGGGGTCAATGTACTGCTTAATGTTGGAGTTGGATTTACCGTTACGGTTACATTTTGGGTATTGCTGCATCCATTTGCAGTGATGGTATAAGCATATACCACATTCACAGGATTGGCAGTAGTGTTTACTAAGGTCTCATTCGGATTAGAAGACTGAGCTGTCGTAACTGCTGCATTGCTGATCCCGGTGACAGCAGCCCTTGTCCAGGTGAATGTAGCGCCAGTTGTAGCACTTGTCGGAGTGTAGGTAAATGCCGTATTAGAACAAATTGCAGCCGGGGTCAATGTACTGCTTAATGTTGGAGTTGGATTTACCGTTACGGTTACATTTTGGGTATTGCTGCATCCATTTGCAGTGATGGTATAAGCATATACCACATTCACAGGATTGGCAGTAGTGTTTACTAAGGTCTCATTCGGATTAGAAGACTGAGCTGTCGTAACTGCTGCATTGCTGATCCCGGTGACAGCAGCCCTTGTCCAGGTGAATGTAGCGCCAGTTGTAGCACTTGTCGGAGTGTAGGTAAATGCCGTATTAGAACAAATTGCAGCCGGGGTCAATGTACTGCTTAATGTTGGAGTTGGATTAAATGTAATTGTTCCAGTCGTAGATAATGTTACACCATAACTGGTTGTAACATTTATTGTGTAGGTAGAGATAGATGCTGTTGGGGTTCCAGAAATAGTGATTGTTCCTGATCCGCTGTTATAACTAAATGATACTCCAGAAGAAGGTAAAGCGGGAATTGTAACTGTTGAGCCAGTCGGTACACTATAGGTAATCGCAGTTAAAGCACCTCCGGAACATACCGATTGAGAGTCTGTATTAGTAGCAGAAGTAAGTTGGATATATGAGACTCTTATCCGACCTAGACCGCCGTTTGCACCATTATTGCCCTGACCACCACCACCGCCACCACCGCCGGGTGGGCTTCCAGCTGTACCATCAATACCACTAGCTCCGCCAGGACCTCCGTTACCTCCATTCGGTGAATTTCCACCATCACCTCCAGCGTTACCACTTCTCCCAGCACCATTTCCGCCAAGTTGAGTAAATTCATTCCCAATTGTAACTGAACCTCCTTGACCAAATGCACCTCCGTCTCCACCTCTAACTCCACCACTAGCCGAGACCAAAACAGGTCCAGCACCAAAAGAAGTTATTCCCCCATTTGAATTATTTCCTCCTGCGCCAATAGTGTAGGGATAAGATGCAGAAAATGGGCCTACGATTGAAGATCTTGCATAGGCTCCGCCCCCACCACCTCCACCACGATTATTTCCACCAGCTCCGCCACCACCCCAAGCTTCCACTTTCATAGCCTTGGTATTGGTAGGGACTGTGAAAGAAGTTCCAGTGGTTAAAACTGCAGGATTTTGCCCAAAAGCCTCACCCATTCCCCCCAAATACAATACTACCCCCAAAACCATCGGGGTGATCCTAAAAAAGTACTGAATCAGTTTTTGAAAAATTTTCACTGGTTTGGGTAATTCTAAATTCCTGAATGTGAGAGTAAATATAAGGGTAAAATAAATTTCAGATTAATAAAAATGCATTATATGTTGGAGTTAAGATCTCTTTTAATTCACTTATTTCACCTACAGACATTCCTGTTATTTAAGTTTCCATGAGTGTAAGAGGATTTGACGTTATGTATTTTGTTCCGCTCTTGTTTATTTTCTTGTCTTCCTAAATGCGTTTTTGTGTGAGTTAAATACAATTAAAATACCCGAAACAAATAATATTTGTTAGTGACTAGAAAATTGACTTCGAAAATAAGCCAATTATCACAAAAAACAAATTAAATATGGAGAAACCTGGGGAGAAATAGGGCAGATTGTATCTGTCTCTGATCAAGAGATTTCTTACATTTTTTGGAAGGGTGATTTTCCAGAACTAAACTAGATAGTTCCAAACAAAGGATCTCAAACCCAAAAAGAAAATCGAGAACCACAAGCCCCGGAAGGATTAGGCAAAAAATAACCCCGACTTTTCAGCCGGGGTCGTTATTTACTTTTTCGGGAATGGGATTTTTACCCGTTCATGCTGATCAAAAACTCAGCATTATCGCGGGTACCTTTCATTCGATTAAGGAGGAATTCCATAGACTCCTGAGAGTTCATATCGCTCATCAGTTTTCGCAGGATCCAAACTCGCTGCATCTCTTCTTTGTCCATCAACAAGTCTTCACGACGAGTGCCTGAACCCAGAACATCTATAGCAGGATAAATTCTTCGGTTGGCAAGCTTACGATCAAGAGCAAGTTCCATGTTGCCGGTACCTTTGAATTCTTCAAAGATTACCTCATCCATTTTGGAACCTGTTTCTACCAGGGCAGTGGCGATGATCGTCAAAGAACCTCCGTTTTCAACATTTCGGGCAGCTCCGAAAAATCTCTTTGGCTTGTGAAGTGCATTGGCATCCACACCACCTGAGAGAATCTTTCCTGAACTTGGCACTACGGTATTGTGTGCACGGGCAAGACGTGTGATAGAATCTAGCAGGATCACGACATCGTGACCTACTTCCACCATTCGTTTTGCTTTTTCAAGTACGATATTGGCCACTTTCACATGACGCTCAGCCTGCTCATCGAAGGTGGAGGAGATCACTTCGGCATTTACCGACCGAGCCATATCCGTTACTTCTTCCGGTCTTTCGTCGATCAAAAGAATCATCAAATGAACTTCAGGATGGTTTTTGGTGATCGCATTTGCAATCTGCTGAAGCAAGACAGTTTTACCGGTCTTTGGCTGGGCTACGATCATTCCTCGCTGACCTTTTCCGATAGGAGCAAAAAGATCCAGGATTCGGGTAGAGTAGCGATCGTGTGTGGTAGAAAGGTTTAATCTTTCTTCAGGGAACAGCGGAGTTAGGTATTCGAAAGGAACTCGATCTCTGATTTCTTCGGTTGTTTTTCCGTTTACCGTTGCGATTTTCAGAAGGGCAAAATATTTCTCACCTTCTTTTGGTGGGCGAATTGAGCCTTTGATATGATCTCCAGTCTTAAGGCCGAAAAGTTTTACCTGAGAAGGCGATACATAGATATCATCCGGAGAAGCGAGGTAATTGTAATCCAATGAGCGAAGGAAACCATATCCTTCCTGCATCATTTCCAAAACACCTTCATTGTCAATGACACCATCGAACTCCCGAGGGCTTACGAAAGGCTTTCTTCTGTTTGGATTTGAAACGGTCTCACCTGCAGGCATCATTACTTCATCCTGAGTCTTGAAATTTCTTCTTTTTGGAAGTTCAATCTCAGATTCGGGTCGGATCTGGGGTTGATTTTCATAAGGAGATTCAGCTTTTGGGCTTTCTACCTGGCTGACTTCTTCAAATACTTTTTTCCGTGGTCTGAAAGTTTTAGGCTCCTCACCTTCTGCAATCGGCTGGCTAAAAGTTTTTTCAGCGCTAACAGGTTTTTCGGAGCTTTCAATTTTTTCAGGTCTTTCCGGACGAGGTTCTCTTTTTGCCTTCCACTCTGGTTTTGGAACGTAGAGCTTTGGTTCATCGGATGGGGCAGCTTCTGCCGGAGGAGGAGTAACTTCCGCTACAAGAGGGATTTCAGTTACGTTTTGTCTTTTGAATTTTGGCTTAAATTCAGGCTCCTCTTTGGTGATTTCAGAGGTGGCTTGGGGGATTTCGGGGGTCTTTTCAGGAGTGGGCTCCTGCACTTCTGCAAGGGAAGGCTTTTTCTTTGGCAAGGCTTGTTCGGGGGTGATGGCCTGCAGGTCAAGAATCGCGTAGACGAGTTCGTCTTTTTTGAGAGACTTGTGGTTTTTGACACCCAGCTCCTCAGCGATTTCCTTCAGTTCAGATAAAAGCCTGATTCTGAGTTCTTCTATGTTGTACATAAAGAGGGAATGAAATAAATAAGATGTGGTAAAATGCGGTTTTTGGGAACGTGGATGATTTTCTGAGCAAAAAAATTTCTGCAGGAAAAACTCAAGTCAAAGTGGGCTGACTTGTTCATTCACGGTGATAACGCAATATTAAAGGATGTGAATGGATTAAGCAAATTTTTATTTTGTCTAAGTGGGTTAATGCCCAATGGTTTTGAATCAATGAAGAAGTTGTCTCAGAATAGATAATGACTTCCAGGGACCCTGATTTTCAAGATGCTCGCTGTAGAAATCCAGCAAATGATCCAGAATTTTTCTTCGGAGAAGGAGGGAAACTGAGCTTTGGCAGCCGTAGGATTCCTCCATGAGCGTTTGAATGTAATCATCCGCCAACTTTAATTCTTCTTGAGTAAATGGCTGAGATCGACTTTCGATGAGGAATCCGGTCGATTCCTCTGGGGCAAACCCCAGAAATCTGGCTTTCTCAATAAGAAAAACCAGAGGGAATTGACTCAATCCGGCTTCTTTACTATCCAGTAGGCAGATGCTTTCCCGGAGGAAATCAAAGAGAGTTTCGTTTTGGTAGTTCTCATAAATCGAGCGGGTAATAACCTCTGTCATAAATAGGGCCAAACCAGTCCGGGTAAAATCAAAAGGAATCAGCTGATTTGCCCGCTGCAACCTTGCTTCTGAAATTCGCTGAAGTCCTGAGTTCTCCTTATTATATACGACCAGATCAAGCAAGGTCATCGGTTGATAAAGAGCTATTTTTGATTTGTTTCCTTGAGCTCTCACTCCGTTGACGAGGTAGGATTTCAGTCCCAGGTCACGGGTAAATATTTTCACAATGATGCTGCTTTCCTTGTATCGGATAGAACTTAAGACGATTCCGGCAGTCTTCTTCAGCATGCTTTGGGACCAAAATTAGGTGCGATCCTCATTGAAACATCTCCGACATCTGGCTTCGTAGCTTTCTTTCTCCCCGAGCATCACCTTTTGTTTGGAATCGGAAAGTCGGAAAGAAAATGCTGCCAAATCTCCGCATTTCATACAAATCGCGTGAACCTTGTCTACATACTCCGCAATCGCCATCAATCGGGGCATGGGTTCAAAGGGTTTTCCTTCGAAATCCATGTCCAAACCAGCCATGATCACTCTCTTACCTTGATTTGCCAGTTTCTGAGCGACCACCACAATCTGGTCATCAAAAAACTGAACCTCATCGATTCCGACTACATCGCAATCTCCGCTGAGCAATAAAATATCTTCGGCAAAATTCACGGGAGTAGAGCGGATCGAATTTTCGTTGTGAGAAACGACATCCATTTCATGGTATCTCTTGTCTACGGCAGGCTTGAAAATTTCAACCTTTTGACGGGCAATTCTGGCACGGTGAAGACGCCTGATCAGCTCTTCGGTTTTGCCCGAAAACATGGAGCCACAGATCACCTCGATCTGACCTTTTCGTTCAGAAGATTTGTGACTACCAATGGAAGGTTCTACAAACATGCCTTATTCACTGTATTGGATATGTGGGAATTTATTGATTTCGGCAACTTTTACCCGGATTTCTCCAGAGTGAAGAATTGCCTGACAAGCAAGCCTTTCTCCGGTATTAAGTCTGCCCTGGGCCGCAAAGACCAACTCTCGATCGTTCAAAGGCAAAAGGTTTTCTCCACCTTGTAGAATAATGATTTTGCAAGTAGTGCATCGGCCTTTTTTACCGCAAGCATGCATCCAGTCAATACCATTTTCATGAATTAATTCGATAACTTTACGATCATCGACATCCGAATTAATTGTGCGATTAAATAGATTTTGAATGACGATTCGGGACATTTGTTCGTTGACTTTTGTAAACATCACTCATCAATGACAGTTCAAATTAACAGCAATTATTTAGAAAAATACGCCAAGGATTACGCAGCTAAGGTTTGCGATACCTTTTTCTCCTCCAGGCAATTTATGACAGGACAAGATATCGTCCAGCTCACGAACAGTACTCAGGTAAATTTCTTTGTGATAAAACGGTTATTTGAGCTTTGGCAGGAGGAATTGGGCAAACTGAAAAGTAATCCGTTTTTTGATTACCGGGATGTGGCGGTACATGAAGCTCTGACGCAATTTATGAACGTGCTTTCCCGAAGAATCAAAGTGGAGCGTTCGCATCTTCAGCCTTTGCTAGAGTCAGCGGTTGTTCAATCAATTGTTTTGGCGACTGACCCGGTTGGCTATTATCAAAGTGAGGTTTCAAAAGCCCCTTCTGGAAAAGTCAACGAATACCTCCGCGAAAACAAAAAGTATTACAAATGGCATGATAAAGTAGTTACTTTTTTGATCGATAAGGCTGGATTTGGTCATGACGATTCGGCTTATACCAAAGCAATCTCTGCAAACTATCATGTAATCAAAGACTCGCTTGAGTCGGTCAATCTATTGTTGGCTACGTTTGGAGATATATTACCGTTCAATCTGGATGCTTATTTGGAAAAAACTGAAGAAGATCAAACGCCAATTGGGCGAGTTGAAGTTTCGGAGACTAAGGTTTCATTTTTTGAGAAAATCGAAGAACAACCAGTTCCAGTTGTAAAGGAAGTTTCAGAATCAATAGATGTGGTAAAAGAACAAGTCCGTGAGGTCGTAGACACTCCACCGATGAGAAGTAATGGGACATCCGGAAAACTTGATTCAAAAGCGCTTAAAGCCAAATTTGCGACTGAGTCCTACAAAGGAATGAAGGGTGGAGCAATCGGAGAGCTTTCCGAAAGTCTTGCGATCAATCAGCGGTTTATGTTTACGAAAGAGCTTTTTGACGGGAACGCCGATCTTCTACGTCATGCACTTAAATCTATTGATGGTTCCCATTCCTTTGATGAGGCTATCAATTTGGTGAATAGCCGATATGTTGCAGAACTTGGCTGGAATACAGATTCTGAAGCAGTACATGAATTTCTTCAATTGATCTATAGGCGTTTTGCCGATTGATCTATTTACTGTTCAAAGAATAAAAAAGGGCAAATATTTTTGCCCTTTTTTGGTTTTTTCCCTACTAAAAATTTTGGAATCATAGGAAATCCTCAATTGACCGTTTATCTTGGATTAAGAATAGTACTTTTTTGAAAGCCCTTATTAATCAATGAGTAAAAAACCTCAAGTGCTGAAGGATGATTCTGGTGAAAATGTAGGAATCAATTCGGCTGAATATTCTCCGGTCAATTTTATTTATCAATACAAACTATTTAAAACAAGAGATTTTAAAATAGGCTTGGAGCAATTGAATTTGGCTTTAGAAGAATTGTCTGAAATATTAAAAAACCAAATCTATATCCAAGCACTTCCCAAAAATTCAAAATTCAAGAACACCAACAATATGACTCGATCCCTATCTTCCAACAGTGGTCCGTTGTTTGTGTTTATAGTGTATTGTGTATTCAATACACCTATTTTGAGTTTATAGACCCTGAATCTAGTTCATGAAAGGATACCTCTCACTCAGAAAATATGTACTAAATAAGCTGAAGGCAGACTTGCCTGATCATCTTACTTATCACGGTATAGAGCACACAATGGATGTTTTGAATGTCTGTGAGGAATACATTCGTAGGCTGAATCTGGGAGAGGAGGAAAGATTTCTCTTAAGAATTGGAGCAATCGTTCATGATATGGGCTTTTTGAAAGGTTCCGCAAATCACGAAGAAGTAGGAGCAGGAATGGCTTCTGAATTGATGCTGGAGCTTGGCATGAAGGATGCCCAGATAGAAGAAGTAAAAGGACTTGTCCTGTCCACTAAAATCCCGCAAACTCCAAAAAATGAATTGCAGAAGATCATTTGCGATGCGGATCTGGATTATTTGGGAAGAGATGATTATCCAGAAATCAGTCAGAGGTTATACAAGGAATTCAAATTTATGAAGGTGATCAATACTGATGAAGATTGGAAAAACCTTCAAATCAATTTTTTAAAGGCTCACTATTTCCATACTCCATTTGCCATTGCAAACAGGGCTCCAAAAAAACAATATTGGCTTAATAAATTGCTTGAATCTTAACTGATTCTACCCAGCTGCATTGCACGGGAAGAGTCCATTTTGATGAAGATGAAAAGCAAAATGGTAAAAGACCAAAGCGAAGATCCTCCATAGCTGAAAAATGGAAGCGGAATACCCACTACCGGAAACAATCCGATCGTCATGGCGATATTGATCATGAAGTGGAATAGAAGAATCGAAATCGCACAATAACCATAGATTCTTGAGAATCGGGTTTTTTGCCTTTCGGCCATTATAACTAATCGGTAAAGCAAAGTCACGAATAGAGCAATCACCACCAAGCTTCCAAGCCAGCCAAATTCTTCCCCAAGAGTACAGAAGATAAAATCTGTGTGCTGCTCAGGCACAAAGTCGAACTTGGTCTGCGTGCCTTCCAGGTATCCTTTTCCAGAGAATCCTCCCGAACCGATCGCAATTTTTGATTGAGTGACATTCCAGCCTACACCGAGTGGATCAATATCCGGATTGAAAAGTACCATGATTCGATTCCGTTGATGCTCCGGCAGCTTTGATACCACAAAGTCGAGGCTATAAGTATAAGCGATCAGACCGATTCCTATTGAACTGAAAACGAGTATTTTTTGCCAAGACCTTTTACCCAGAAAAATCAGAAGACCAATTACAGCTGCAATTCCAAGTGCCAGATAGAAATTGTTTTCGATTCCCAAAGCCATCAATGTGAGGGCAATGAAGCCAAAGCCCAGCACAAAATAGGATTGTGGCAAACCTTCACGGTAAAACATGACCAGCATTGAAAAATAAACCATTGCTGTACCCGTATCAGGCTGCAATAGAATCAATATCACAGGTAATAGTAAAACCGCAAATGCCTGCACTTGGTATTTGGTTTTAGAAAGGTCAAAAGTTGGCCTTTCCATAAATTTAGCAAGAGCTAATGCAGTCGCAAACTTGGCAAATTCTCCGGGCTGTATTCGGAAATCACCAAACCCTACCGAAAGAATCTGACCATTTACTTCTTTTCCCAGGAATGGAGTGACAACAAGTAATGCAAGAAAAATCAAATAGAGAATGATGGAAAGATTCTCATAAAGTCTGTAATCCGCGGCCATGATTACGATGATTAGCCCAATAGCGGTACCTATCCAAACAAGTTGTTTTCCCGAATTGATGGAAAAATCGAAAATACTTTTTTCAGCCTGCCCATCATATACAGCTGCATAAATATTGAACCAGCCAATGGTCACCAGTGCAAAATACACCAGAACTGTAATCCAGTCTACTCGCTCAATATGGATATCATTTTCTTTCATCAATAAATGAAATTACCAGCCAAAACATACTCCTGAAGAGCGGGACGAGAAATTTCTCCTCTGATGTATTTTTCGATCATGAGAGATGCAGTGCTCGCTGCTGCTCTTCCTCCCCAGCCTGCATTTTCTACATACACAGCAATGGCGATTGTAGGATTATCTTTTGGTGCAAAGGCAACAAATACAGAGTGATCTTCTCCGTGAGGATTTTGAGCTGTTCCGGTTTTTCCGGCTATTACCAAATCCTGGATAACTGCCCGATTTGCTGTTCCGTATAGGGCTTCAGCCATTGCATTTTGGATCAAATCAAAATGCCTGGCATCCACTCCTACACTGTGTTTGGTTCTGTATTGCACAGGGATTTGATTTGGATCTCCCTCGATTGATTTGACAAGGTGAGGGGTGAAGTAGTATCCTTTATTTGCAAAAATCGCCGCAAGATTTGCCATTTGGAGAGGGGTCACCAACATTTCTCCTTGTCCGATAGATAGGGAGTAAATCGTTGAATATTTCCAGTGTCCTTCCCCATAAACCTTATCGTAAAGTTTACTTGAAGGAATTGAGCCTCCTTTTTCATTTGTCATGTCCACACCCAGAGGACTTCCCAGACCAAACTTCAGTACTTTTTCTCTCCAGTCATTCAGGCCGATTTTAGTATCCTCAAAAGTATTGCTTGAGATCTCACGGTTTATGATCTGCCTGTATGCCTGATGGAAATAAGGATTGCATGAATTTCGGATTGCTCCAAAAAGATCGGATGGAGATGGGTGATTGTGACAGGCAACCAATGATTTATTACAAGCAAAAGTTGTCTCAGGAGTAAGGATTCCATCTTGAAGTCCGATCAAACTTTGGACGATCTTAAAAATAGAACCGGGAGGATACGTCGCCATAATCGGGCGATTGAAAAGCGGTTTACTTTCATCAGAATTCAGAGCCCTGTAGTTTTTACTAAAATCAGCTCCGGTTAAGCTGTTTGGGTCATAATAGGGTGCTGAGATCATTGCCAGAATCTCACCGGTTTTCGGTTCAATTGCTACCACTGATCCACGCTTTCCATTCATGAGCATTTCACCATACTGCTGAAGTTCCAGATGAATGGTCGAAGTGATATTGCTTCCTGCTACAGAAGCAGTATCGTACTCTCCATCCTTGAATGGTCCTTTATCAACTCCTCTAACGTTGACCATTTTATATTTAACGCCTTTTTTGCCCCGCAACTCTTTCTCATAGAATCGCTCCATGCCACTAAGACCTACATAGTCACCCTGGACGTAGTATTTCGCAGTATCCCGCTCAAGTTGTCCGGCATTGATTTCACCGATGTATCCCATCGCATGAGATGCAATCGGAAGCGGGTAGGATCTCACTGCTCTTGTCATGATGAAAAGTCCCGGATAATCGATCAGATAATCCTGAATTCTTGCAAAATCTGTTGTTGAGATTTGCTTGATCAACGGTGATGGTTTCACGTAGGAATACTTTCGCGCAGCCGTGTAAGATTCGATGAGTTGCTCTTTAGTGATGTCAAAAATCTCCAGGAATCGAGTCGTATCACCCACCTGGAATTCCTTTGGCACTAACATCAAATCGAAAATCGGATTATTGTAAACCAATAATTTTCCCGTTCGATCATAGACTAAACCACGATAGGGGTGATCCACTACGCGTTGAATAGCATTGCGCTCGGCTTTTTTTATGAAGCTGTCATCTACCACCTGGATCAAAAATAGCTTGGTCAAAAGCACCAAACCTACCAGGAAAATAAAGATGATAATGATTACAGGTCTTTGGTCGTTCATCTGATTTCTCTCCTGCGTTTGAAGAATAATAATTGTACAATTATAGCCAATACGACTGTAAAAATCGAGGATAAAAAGCTTTTGTAAAGCACTCCAAAAAAGCCTCCTGTGCCCCATTGGTCAGCTGTGAAAAACACCAAAGAAAAAGCAAAAATCAGAGGAAGTGAGTAGCTCGTGTACCAGACAATTCCCATTTCCGGAAGGTTCGGTTTAGCTGAATCGTCATACCCGCCAGTCGGGCTGATCGCCTTTAACCAATAGGGTCTCAAAAAACTCAAAAGTGTAGCTGCTGCTGCGTGGATTCCAATTGTGTCATAGAAAACATCAACTGCAAGCCCCAATCCAAAACTGATCAAAATCAAAGGAACGTGGGAAATTGTTATGGGTAAATTCAAAATTCCGAGCAAGTACAGAAAGCAAAAAGCCACACCAAAAAGTGCCAGATTCTTCAGAAACATTATCTGGATCAGACCGAGGAATAAAAGGAGTAAGGTATAGGTGATAAAATTTTTAAAATTCATTAACTACCTCAGATTTTTTATTAAGTGAGTCAAGTTCCACGATATGGGTGTTCTCCACCAAGTACACATAATTTACCCTGCTGAAGTCTGTACTAAGATCAATTACAATATCCAGGTAATTGGGATCTGATGCGGGATTAATAGCTGATATTACTCCGATTTGAATACCCTCCGGAAAAACTGCATTGTATCCTGAAGTTACGATTGTGTCGCCTGCCTGAGCTTTGACGTGCCGTGGCACATAGAGCATTTTCGCTTGTCTGGAGTTTTTCCCATCCCAGTTGACCGAACCATAATTCTCAGTTGACTTGATTTTGGAAGAAACCAGCAATCCGGTATTTAATAGAGAAATACCAACTGAATAATTTTCGGAAACTGTTTTTACTCGCCCGACTATACCGTCCTGATTAAAGATTCCCATCCCGGGCTTGATTCCGTCCTTTGAGCCTTTATTCAGCGTGAGATGATTCTGAGCAAAACGCAAAGAATTGCTGAATACCCTAGCTCCGGTGAATTGGAATTGTGCTTCGAAAGCTGAATCCAAAGGAATAGGCAAACTGTCTGGTTCCTGTTTCAGAGTTTTGATCTGTTCCAATAGAAATGCATTTTCGAGGATTAGCGCTTCATTGGCTTCTGCAAATGAAAAGAAATCCAAAACATCAGAGCGTGTTTTGAGGACAGATCCTATGACAGCATTTGAACTATTGAAAAACGCAGCACCCTGAGGAGAATTATTAGAGACAATCAATCCGATTGCCAATACTTCCAGCAAAACAAATAATAGAAAAGACCTTAGGCTGTAAAGAAATTGAAGGATGCGTAGCATTCAGGTTTTAAGTCATCAATACGGTACGGAAGTTTTGTACATTTTTTAGTGCAGTTCCAGTGCCTCTTACCACAGCTCTCAGTGGATCTTCGGCGATGTGGATCGGCAACTTTGTTTTTTGATGTAGTCTTTTGTCAAGTCCTTTCAGCAAAGCACCACCTCCCGTGAGGTGAATTCCATTGTCATAGATATCTGCAGAAAGTTCCGGTGGAGCGATTTCCAATGCTTTCAATACTGCTTCTTCAATTTTAGAAACTGATTTATCCAATGCAAAAGCAATTTCAGAATAAGAAACCTTGATAACTTTTGGAATACCTGTCATCAAATCTCGACCTCGGATTTCATAATCATCTGGAGCATCGTCAAGCTCAGTCAATGCCGATCCGATAGCAATTTTAACTTTCTCAGCAGATCTTTCACCAATCAGTAAGTTGTGCTGGCGACGCATGTAGTCAAGAATGTCTTTGGTGAAAGTATCACCTGCCACACGAATAGATTGATCTGCAACAATACCCGAAAGGGCGATCAAAGCGATTTCAGTCGTACCTCCTCCGATGTCCACGATCATGGATCCCATCGGCTTTTCGATGTCTATCCCGATACCAATGGCGGCAGCAATTGGCTCATAAATCATGTAAACTTCTTTTGCACCGGCATGCTCTGCTGAGTCACGAACGGCTCTTTTTTCTACTTCTGTGATTCCTGAAGGGATACAAATCACCATTCGGTGTGATTGCGGAAACAAGCCTTTTTTCTGACCGGGAATCATTTTAATCAACCCTCGGATCATTTGCTCAGCTGCGTAGAAATCTGCAATTACACCGTCTTTCAAAGGTCGAATTGTCTTAATATTTTCGTGAGTTTTCTCGTGCATGTTCATTGCTTCGCGACCCACAGCCAGCACTCGGTTGTTGGTTTTGTCGATAGCAATGATAGACGGTTCATCTACCACGATTTTGTCCTTGTGAATGATTAGTGTATTTGCTGTACCTAGATCGATTGCTATATCACTTGAGAAAAAATCAAATAATCCCATTTTTCTTGATTGGTTTGCCTGTACTGGAGTTGAGAGTTTAATATACTATGCCATGCACTCATATTAAACGAGGGTCGGCAAAATTATTATCTTAATGGGAGAAATCGGAGGGAAACCTGATATTTTTTGAAAAGGATTGGAATTAGCCAATCCAAAGCATTTAGTTTTTGCCAAATTGCCCGTTTCAAAAAAAATCTGATGATTTCCAAGTGGCTTGAGACTCAGCCCTGATTGTTTTTACTGTAAAATTATTTTACCTTTGTCGCGTATTCGAAAAGTTTCTGAGGGGACACCACGTCCCCTCTTTCATTATACATACTATGGCTGAATTGAAACATACCATCGAAGAGATTGTAGAGAAGCACCTTCCGGATGAAAATCATTTCATCGTGGAGGTGAAGATGGCTGAAAAAAGCGGTAAAACACTATTAAATATATTAATAGATTCTGACGAAGGTGTGACCATTCAAACTTGTGCCAGAATAAGCAGATTAGTTTCTGGAGAACTGGAAGAAAAGGAAATTATGCCTGAGGCTTACACCATCGAGGTGTCTTCTCCAGGAATAGATTATCCACTTAGCAGCACGAGGCAATATTTGAAGAATATCGGAAGAGAACTCAAAGTGAACCTCTCTGCTGACAAAGAAGTCGTGGGAAAATTGCTTGAAGTGGATGATGCCGGCATTAAAATGCTGGTTAAAAGAAAAGAAAAAGGCAAAAAAGCCACAGAAGAGGAATTAACGATTCCTTTTGAAGAAGTGAAGAAATCAGTTGTACAAGTATCTTTTAAATAACTCAAATGGATGCCAAAGTCTTAATAGAATCCTTCGCAGAGTTTGCGAGATCTAAAAATGTGGATCGACCTACCATGATCCGTATCTTGGAAGATGTGTTCAGAGCGATGATTCGCAAGAAGTTCGAAACAGACGAAAACTTCGATGTGACCATCAATGCTGATAAGGGTGACCTTGAGATTTTCCGAATCAGGGAAATCGTAGACGACAATTCTGAAGATATCTGGGATTTTGATAAAATCAGCTTGACAGAAGCTCAAAAAATTGAGCCGGATTTCGAGATAGGAGAGGAAGTTTACGAAAAAATAGAATTAGAAGAGTTTGGCAGAAGAGCTGTGCAGATGGCTCGTCAAACTTTGATTCAAAGGATAAAGGATCTTGAAAAAGACATCCTGTACAATAAATATGAGGAGCAAGTTGGTGAAATAGTAAGTGCCGAAGTCTATCAGATTCTGGGAAGAGAAATCCTTTTGATGGACAGTGAGGGAAATGAATTAATTTTGCCAAAGATCGAGCAAATCTCAAAAGATCGGTTCAGAAAAGGTGATTCTGTAAAGGCAATCGTCCATCGTGTTGATATGATGAATGGCAATCCCAAAATCATCTTGTCCAGAACTTCTCCTGTTTTTCTTGAAAGACTTTTCGAAAACGAAGTGCCTGAGGTTTATGACGGGTTGATCACAATCGTAAAGATTGTTAGAGAGCCGGGAGAAAGAGCAAAAGTGGCGGTAGAGTCTTACGATGATCGTATCGATCCGGTAGGAGCTTGCGTAGGCATGAAAGGTTCCAGAATTCACGCTGTAGTTCGCGAATTACAGAATGAAAACATTGACGTCATCAATTTCACAGACAATTTGGAATTGTATGTGTCCAGAGCACTTAGCCCTGCAAAAGTTTCCTCAATCGTAGTCAACAAAGAGACAAAGCGGATTTCTGTATTCTTAAAACCTGATCAGGTTTCATTGGCTATCGGAAAAGGTGGTTTCAACATTAAGTTGGCCAGCAAATTGGTGGGTTATGAAATCGATGTTTTCAGAGAGCTCAACGAAAACGAGGAAGAGGATGTGGATCTGAACGAATTCTCTGATGAGATTGACAAGTGGATCATAGATGAATTGAAAAAAACAGGTTTAGATACTGCAAAAAGCGTATTGAGCCTGACCAAAGAAGATCTTACTCGTAGAACTGAGCTCGAGGAAGAGACAATAGATGAGATATTTAGAATACTCAGACAAGAATTTGATCAATAAATCGGGAGAATACCCCCGATAAATACCCTAATTTTACTTAAGATTTCGAAAGAGGTTTTTGCTTATGTCAGAAGATAAAATGATACGATTAGGCCAAATAGCCAGAAAGCTCAACGTGGGGACGGCAACCATCGTGGAGTCTATGGCCAAAAAAGGCTTTGAGGTGGAGAATAATCCGAATTCCAAAATCAGTATGGAGCAAGTCGCCATGCTTGAGAAGGAATTCAAATCTTCTGCCCTCGAGAAGGAAGAGGCTTCCCACCTCTCAATAGGGAAGCGCCATGAGCCTATTTCCCTCGAACCGGAAGTGCCAAAGCAAGAAAAAGCTCCCGAGCCAGCTCCTCAGGTAAAAGTAGAGCCTAAGCCTGAGCCGGTACCAGTTGTTGCAACTCCTGCTCCAACTCCACCGCCAGCTCCTGTGCCTGCACATGCACCAGTCCCGGCGCCGACACCGGAACCGGAAAAAGTATCTTCTGAATCCCCGAAACTGGAAGGGATTAAAGTATTGGGTAAAATTGACCTTAGCAAAAAACCTGCTCCTGCACCTGCCCCAAGGCATGCGCAGCAGAGACCGGGTCAGAATCAACCTCAGGGTCAGAGACCTCAGCACCCAAATCAGCAAAAACCTGCCGAATCGAGACCACAACATCCAAGACCAGAGCAAAGACCAGATCAAAGACCGGCACCTGCTTCTCAAAAACCATATGTTAAGCCTCCGGTAACTCAAGCTCCTCCCGCACCTCAAGTGAAGCCGGAAGCTCCAAAGCCAATAGAGGTGGTAGCACCAGTGGAAAACCAATTGATTTCCGCAAAAGCAGATTCCCTTAAAGGACTCACAGTTCTGGGTAAAATCGAACTTCCTGTTGATCGATCTAAAAAGAAAGGCGGACCAGTTGCTTCTTCAGACGAAAAAGGCAGGGAGAAAAAGCGTCCTAGAAAGCGTATTGATAAACCGGGAACACCTCCTGCTTCTTCAGGACCTCCTCGTTTGGCTCAACCGAGACCGGGACAAATAGGTCAGCAAGGCCAAGGCGGAGGCCAAAGGACTGGTGGAAACCAACCTCGACCAGCTCAAAATAGAATTATAAAAGCCGAGCCTACTCAAAAAGAAATTCAGGATCAGATCAAGCAAACTCTTGCAAGACTGCAGGGTGGAGGATCAAAATCCGGAGCTGGGAAGAACAAATCTCGTAGAGATAAAAAAGCAGACAGAGATCGGGATACCGAAATCGAAGGAGAGGACACTAAAATCCTTAAAGTTACCGAGTTTATCTCGGCCAATGATTTGGCAGCACTTCTTGATGTTTCTGTCAATCAGGTAATCTCTACCTGTATGTCTCTTGGGATGTTCGTTTCGATCAACCAGAGATTGGATGCTGAGGCGATCACAATCATCGCAGATGAGTTTGGATATGAAGTAGAATTCACCAAATCAATCGAAGATGATATAGTGCCGGATGCTCCAGATGCAGCAGAGGATTTGATCGAAAGAGCTCCAATTGTTACCATCATGGGTCACGTCGATCATGGTAAAACTTCCTTGCTGGATTATATAAGAACAGCAAAAGTAACAGCAGGAGAAGCCGGTGGTATCACACAGCACATTGGTGCTTATGATGTAATGACTAAGACAGGGCATAAAATTGCATTCCTGGATACTCCTGGTCACGAAGCATTTACAGCTATGAGAGCAAGAGGAGCTAAAATCACAGATATTGCAATTATCGTGATTGCTGCGGATGATAGCATCATGCCTCAAACTAAAGAGGCTATCAATCACGCTCAACTTGGTGGTGTACCGATGATTTTCGCCATCAATAAAGTGGATAAACCAAATGCGAAGCCTGAAAAGATAAAGGAAGAGCTTGCCAGTATGAATCTCTTGGTGGAAGACTGGGGAGGTAAATACCAATCTCAGGATATCTCTGCCAAAACAGGACAAGGTATCGATGAGCTTTTGGAAAAAGTACTCCTTGAAGCTGAAATCCTTGAATTGAAGGCAAATCCAAATAGAAATGCTGCAGGTACAGTTGTTGAAGCATCTCTTGACAAAGGCCGAGGCTATGTATCTACGATCATGGTCCAAACAGGAACATTGAAAGTAGGTGATATCATCCTTGCAGGTAAGCATTACGGACGTGTCAAGGCGATGTTTGACCATAAGGGCAAGAAACTGAAAGAAGCAGGACCTTCTACGCCTGTGCAAGTGTTAGGTCTTAGCGGTGCTCCTCAAGCTGGTGATTTGATCAAAGTATATGATACTGAAAGAGAAGCAAGAGAGATTGCGAACTCAAGAGAGCAGATCCAGAGAGAGCAAAGCATCCGAACCAAGAAGCATATTACCTTGGATGAAATCGGTCGTCGATTGGCGATTGGAAGTTTCAAGGAGCTTAATATTATCATCAAAGGTGACGTGGATGGATCAGTTGAAGCTCTTTCCGATTCATTGCTGAAGCTTTCTAAAGATGCGGTGAAAGTATCTATCATCCATAAAGGTGTTGGACAAATCTCCGAATCTGACGTATTGCTCGCTTCTGCATCGGATGCGATTATCCTCGGATTCCAAGTGAGACCTTCGGCAAATGCGAAGAAACTTGCAGAGCAGGAAGAAATCGAAATCAGACATTACTCAATTATCTACGATGCAATTAACCAAATCAAGGATGCAATCGAGGGTATGCTTGAGCCTGAGTTTGAAGAAATCATCACCGGAAATATCCAGGTTCGTGAGGTATTCAAAATCACTAAAGTTGGTACTGTTGCAGGTAGTTACGTGACAGATGGATTTGTCACTCGTAAGAATAAAATCAGAGTAATCCGGGATGGTATCGTAATTCACGATGGTGATGTCGATCAATTGAAGCGATTCAAAGACGATGTTTCTGAAGTGAAAGCTGGATACGAGTGTGGTATTTCTATCAAAAACTTCAACAACATCGAAATCGGTGATACAATTGAAGGTTACGAAATGAAAGAAATCAAGCGTAAGAAGTCATAATTACTTACAGAATAAAGAAAAAAGGAACAGCTTGGCTGTTCCTTTTTTAGTTTTGCCCCATGCTATTAGCGTTGCAATTATTTTTCCAGATTCTTTTAGGGCTTAGCCTTTTCTGTCTGATTGCCGGGCTTTTCAAACCCGTTTTGGTTTTATGGTTTTTGGATCGATTCAATCGGCTTAAAGTGATCCAAATTTATGGCTCCGTTTCTCTGATTTTGACAGTATTTATTTGGATTTTGGAGCTACTCATTGGTAAAAAATTGGGAATTTAGGATAAAGTAACTTTTGTCAATTTCTGGATTTTTGAAATAAAATAGTCGAAATGGTGATTTTGGTCATAAAATGACTTATTTTTCAATCTGTTATAAATTGACTTGAAGAAAGCACTCGCCATATTTCTCTTAGCTTGTTTCGCCATCTATCATTTTGGCTACTATGCTTTCTATTTCTCCTTTGATTATCATTTAGAAAATCAATGGTCAGATCATATTTATAGTGAGACTCAAGGGGATTTGGAAGAAAGACTATTGGAGATTCCCCTTTCGGCTCCTTATATGAGTAATCAGGATGAATTCCAGCCTACTAATACCCGATTTGAAAAGGACGGGAAATACTTTCGGGCGATCAAACAACGATATCAAAACGACACACTCCAATTAGTTTATGTGGCAGATACTGCGCGCGGAGTTTTAGATAGTACTGTGAAGAAGTGGATTTCATCTTTGACTGAAGATGAGATTCCGCAGGATCAAAATGGGAAAACATTAGCAAAAACCTTCATCAAGGATTACATCCAACCAGAATTGTATAACCTTGAAAAGCCTATTGCTTTAGCTATTGAAGATAAGATTGGGTTTATTTTTTCAACTTACATGAGTCCTTTTTTTCAACTTGATTCTCCGCCTCCCCAAGAGGCTTGATTCCATTATTTTCTTGATTTGACTTGCCGCGCAGAAAGATTTTCTCTTTCATGTGACGTGTTTGTTTGATCAATCTCCTTCTTCTTCACAATTCACCAAAAAACGATGCTTTGACCAAATCAATGCCGTTTTCTGATTTTGAATTGCACAGAAAAGAAGGAATTCACGGGATCTCTATTTTAAAAATTTCAAATGAACTTAAAACTTAAATTCCTAAGTCTCCTATTGGTAGGCATGGGCATATCGATCTTAACTATTGCCCAAACTCCGCTTGATGGATTGATGATGCCGAAAGGCGATATCTGTGTCGCTGTAGTGTATGAGGATGCCAATTGGGACAAATATTGGGAGGGAACTTACCTCCGCACGAACCAAAATGTGGGCACCTTTAACCGAAAAATGGTTATGCCGATGATAGTTGGTGGAATTACTGACAAAATCAACGTGATAGTCAGCCTGCCATACGTGAAAACTTCTGCAAGTGGAGGACAAATGGCCGGAGCAGATGGTCTCCAGGATTTTAGTATTTCTCTCAAGGCTCAGTTGGTAGATTATACCTTAGGCAAAGGAAAGCTTAAAGTCTTTTCAAACCTGAGCTTCAGCACACCGGCCTCCAATTACCTGTCGGATTACCTGCCATTTAGTTTGGGTTTTGGTGCCAATGAACTTGGACTAAGGGCTATAGGACTTTACGAATTGGACAAAGGTCCTTATTTCAGAATTTCCGGGGCATACCTTCATCGAGGTGCAACTGAGGCGGAAAGAGATTTCTATTACGAAGATGATGCTTTCTACACTTCCACTATGGATGTGCCTGATGCACTTCATGCCCAAGTGTCTTTGGGTTCCTGGTTTTTCCAGAAAAAACTTAGAATTGAGGCAAGTCTGACTTCCCTTCGATGTGCTTCCGGGGATGATATCCGCACCTACAATTCACCACAGCCAACCAACAAAGTTGACTTTGACAGAGTGGAAGGATTTGCCCAATACTATTTCAATAATGTGAAAGGCCTAGGAGTCCTCGCTTATTACAACCACATGTTTTCCGGCAGAAATATGGGGCAATTTTCGGGCTATGGCCTGGGATTGACCTATCAATTCAATGCCTTCTAAATCTGAATCAATATGAAAATACAAGTACGATATCTATTTGCGGTGATTTCACTTGGCGCTTTGAGCTATTCCTGCATGGAAGAATTGCCAACTGAGCTCGAATACACCGGTTATGAATTTGCTGAGCTGGACGAAAATGCAGGTGAATGGAACCTGATTTTGTTTACCAATAATGAAGAAGTGGCAATTTCTCAGCCTTCGGCTGTAGGATCTCCTGCTCTCAATCAGGAATTGCAGGATGCAAAAGCAATGATTGCGAATGCAACTTCTGCCCAAAAAGCCGCAGTTAATCATTGGACGAACAATCCTTTGCTCCGATGGAATGAAATTGCTTTGGAACTGTCGACGAAGTATAATCTCATCCCGGCACCCAATGCAGATGGTACCTATCCTGCACCTGATCCTACCAAGCCGGATCAATATCCGCTTTTCCCTTATTCACATCCTCCATACACCAGCAGAATGTTGGCTTATTTAAGTGTGGCGCAGTATGATGGATTGATTATGGCTTGGCACTACAAAGAAAAATATGGCCGACCTGCACCTTACGAGCTCGATCCACAGATCAAATCGGCTTATGAGGCAAATGGTCTTAACTCCTATCCTTCAGATGGTGCTGTGGTGGCGATTTCTTCAAGAGATATTTTGACTGCCATGTTTCCTTTGGAAAAAGATTTCCTCGCAAAAATGGCTGATGAGCATCTGGAATCCTTGGTACTTGCCGGGATCAATGTGAGCAGCGATGTCGAAGCAGGAAAACTGATAGGAACTCAGGTCGCCAAAAAAGCTCTTGCCCGTGCATCGACTGACGGAATGAAAAATGCCCAGACTAATAAAGTTAAATCAGATTCTATCAAAAATGCTGCAATTGCGCGATTTGGATGGTCTTGGGAAAATCAGGAAACACCTCAGCGACCTGTTGGACTCACTCCTCTTTTTGGAAGAGTTAAAATGTGGAACGTTCCTACCGTGGAAGAAGTGAGACCAATAGCCCCTCCGGCTCCCGGTTCGGAGCAATTCATTGAAAACGCTGAAGAATTGAAGCGTTATTCAAAGGACATGACGACCGAACAACGAAGAGTAGCCAATTTCTGGAATGATGGCCTCAATTCTTACACTCCTCCGGGACATTGGAATCGATTTGCAAAAGAAACAGCTGTGAAATACAAACTGAGCCCTGTTCGTACCGCGCGAGTTTTCGCATATATGAACATGGCGATTGTAGATGCTGGTATTAGCTGTTGGGATGCGAAGTATTATTACCATTATCCACGACCGATTCAATCAATTCCCGGTTTTAAGACAATTCTCGGAACTCCTAATTTTCCGGCCTACACTTCCGGGCACAGTACATTCTCTGCTGCTGCCGCTGAGGTTTTATCACACTTCTTCCCAGATGAAGCAGTTCAATATAAAAAGTGGGCTGAAGAAGCAGCGATGTCTCGTGTTTATGGTGGGATTCACTACCGCTTTGATGCAGAGATTGGATTGAGTCAGGGAAAGAAAGTTGGGACTTATTCTGTGAATCGGGCTATTAAAGATGGTGCTGAAACTTTCTAAAACAGCCAATCTTATTTTACTTCAAGTAAACTATCCTAAGCAGAGATTTGGTTGGGGAAATTGATAGATTCAGAAGGCAGGTTTATGTGATTTCTGGAAATCGCGTAATCAGCTACATGAATGGTCATGTCACCGTAACTTTGAATGTCCTGATTGGTTTGAAGCGAAACTGCAGTTACAGATTATCTGGTAAATGCCGGGAACGCCAGTAGAATCACCAGAAAGCCTTCGGTAGGTTTCAACCCTTTATAATTTTGGAAGAAGTCAAAGTGCCTTAGCCGGCACTTTGGCTTCTTTTTTTAAGCTATTCGTAGCCAATACCATCAGTGAAATGGCCAGGACGAATAATAGACTTGCTATCAGAGAAAGGACATAAACCTCATCTTGGAAGTTTTTCCAGGCAAATAAACCCAGAGAAGCTAAGGTGACAGTGAACATGAAGAACATCGGAATGGTCACGAACAATGCATTTATTTTTTTCTTAATCAGCCAAACCGCAATTGTCAAGAGGGCCAAAGCAGCTAGTAATTGATTTGCAGATCCGAAAATTGGCCAGAGAGTATTGAATTCACCTGAAGCCAATAAAAGGATAGATAGGATTACAACCAAAGTAGTGGATATGTATCGGTTTTTGGCCACGAATTGGGCTGCAGGCTGAGGCATATCTTCGAAATATTCCTGAAGGGTAAATCTTGCTAATCGAGTGCAAGTGTCCAATGTGGTCAAAGCAAAAGCAGAAACGGTCAATGCTACAAATCCAACTGCAAATTGCTCGGGAATTCCCAACGTAGAAATCATCCCGCCGATTCCTGTTGAAAATAAGGACACCGGACCATCTGTCGCCAATCGATCAATGTATTCCGAACGGCCAAGTACGATTACAGCACCTACTGCTATAATTGCCAGGAAAGATTCAATCAACATTCCCCCGAATCCCACGACTTTGGCATCGCTCACTTTATCCAATTGTTTGGAAGTAGTGCCTGAAGCCACCAATGAATGAAATCCGCTGATTGCACCACAGGCGATAGTCACAAATAAAACCGGGAAAACATAGCCAAGATTCTCATCTGTCACATGCACTTCATTGCTCATTTGAATTTCCGGATTCGCTACGATCACTCCCAAAACAGCGGCTATCATCATTCCATAAAGCAGGTAACTATTGAGATAATCCCTTGGTTGAAGCAAAAAGCTGACTGGTGTAACAGAGGCAAGAAAAGCATATCCCAAAAGTCCCAGTATCCAGAACTCATAGCTCATGTCAAAAGGTATTTTCATTCCCAAATAGACAAAATAGTACATGAGAATGACTCCAACTACTGTAAGAATTAAGAAGGGCACTTTTTTATCTCCAACCCTTTTGTTTACCCATCCAAATGCCATGGCAAGAAAAATGAATAAAATGGATGCTGAAGCAACACCCGGATTGGCAACAAATGTCTTGGCAATAATGTCTGAAAATACGCCAATGACCAGAATAAGGGTGGAAAAACTAAAGAGGATGAAAAGTTGCTTACCCCTCATTCCGATTTGATTTCGGATTATTACTCCAATAGATTTTCCATCGGTTCGAAGAGAAGCTGCCATACTCCCCAAATCATGGACAGCTCCAAAGAAGATTCCACCGGCCAGAATCCAAATAACTGCGGGAATCCACCCAAATGTCACTGCAATGATGGGTCCAACGATAGGACCGGCACCAGCAATGGAAGCGAAATGGTGTCCCAAAACAACAATTGGTTTGCTTGGCTCATAATCAATCCCATCCCGATGCGTATGAGACGGAGCAGGTTTTTCATCATTCAATCCAAATTTCTTATAGACATAGGTGCCATAGATTCGATAAGCAAGGAGAAGTATGATACCTGAAATCAGAAGTAGGACAGCTAGACTCATAATTTGTTATTTGGGCAATTGGTAAAATGAAAGATTCTTAATTGGGTAACCAGAAGTTTTTCAATATAAAGTAAATACATCTCTCTGGAAAACTGATTCAATGAAAGGCAAAGAATTTGGATTGTCCAATAAATTGGAATGATGAGTTTTTCAAATACATCTCAATAACAAATAGTTAGGAGGTGGATGGCTTCAAAATTTGCGCTCTTTTTATCTACTAAACCCAAAAACAATTAACATCGAGTTGAATTCTTTGGTAGGGAACTATGCTACCTTTGTAGCGACAAATGGAAATTAAAGAATTCAAGTACTCGGCAAATTTTTGCGAAGAAAACATATGGCACCTATGCCAAAATCCTGAACTGGCAAACTTTTCAAAAAGGGTGTTTATAGTTTCAAACAGCAATAGAAATTGCCAATTCAGATTTCAAAAATCAATTAATGGAGACGAATTCGTTTGGTGGAATTATCATGTGATTTTACTCGCATCAAATGAAGAATCCAGTCTGATTTATGATTTTGATTCTACTTTGCCGGTTCCCCTTCCAGGTAAAGAATATTTGGAAAAGACATTTCTAAGTAATGAAAACTGGAAACAAAGCGATCTTCCGGGTTTCAAGTCGATTGATGCCATTGATTACATCAACTCTTTTATTTCTGATAGAAGCCATATGAAAGATGCCGATGGAAACTGGCTTTCGACACCTCCCAAATGGCCAAGCATCGGAAAAGATGGAGGAGTACTTCCTTTGCCTGCATTATTGGATTTCACGCTTACGAGCAATGAGCGGATTTACAGTCTTGAAGAAGTGCTTGGCTTTGTTCAGGAATTTGAACTGGTAATTAATTAGACAATCCAAAAACCGGATGATATTCTATTCGGTAATTCTCCTTTTCTATTCAATAATTTGATCTTCTAATTTTTCCATCTGTTCTCAATTGAGTTTAGGAGATTATTCCCGGGAATTGACAGCTGGTTTTATTTAATGGATATAAGGTCTAAATTTGTGTCCTTTGACTCGTCAAAAAATCTAAAAACTCAATATGGCTTGGTTTAAAAGAACTGATAAAGGCATCAAAACCTCAACTGCTGAGAAGAAAGATGCGCCTGATGGCCTTTGGTTTAAAACTCCAAACGGAAATATAATCCATACCCGTGAGCTGAAAAATAATGCCTACGTATGTCCTGATGATGATTTTCATGTGAAAATTGGTTCAAAGGAATACTTCGAGATTTTATTCGATGATAACAAGTTCAAAGAACTGGACAAGGATATGAAGTCTGGTGATCCATTGAAGTTTGTTGATACCAAGCCTTACTCCTCCAGAATTGAAGCTACTATTATTAAAGCTGAGCTCAATGACGCAGTCAGATCAGCTGTAGGCAAAATGAATGGACTTGACATTGTTGTGTCTTGTATGGATTTCAATTTTATCGGAGGCTCAATGGGTTCAGTAGTGGGAGAGAAAATAGCCAGAGCTATTGATCATTCATTAAAGAATAAAATTCCATTCCTGATGATTTCCAAATCAGGTGGTGCCAGAATGATGGAAGCTGGGTTTTCATTGATGCAAATGGCAAAAACATCCGCAAAACTTGCGCTCTTGGATAAGGCCGGAATTCCCTACATCTCGCTTTTGACCGACCCTACTACAGGTGGTGTGACTGCATCTTATGCCATGTTGGGTGATTTCAATATTGCCGAGCCGGGTGCTTTGATTGGATTTGCTGGGCCAAGAGTCATCAGAGAGACTATTGGAAAGGATTTACCAAAAGGATTTCAGAGTTCAGAATTTGTGTTGGAACACGGATTTCTTGATTTCATCATCGACAGAAGACAGTTGAAAAGCAGACTGACCACTCTTCTAAACCTCCTGAACAATTAATCAGTTATCTCTTCAAAAACTAGCCTCTAATCAGTCCAAATTTGAGGTGCAGGATAGCCTGAGTTTATGATTATTAAATATATTTGTGATCCCAAATCGGGTTCAATCCATACGAAAAGTAAAACCAATATTTCATGGGTTCTGTAATTATTACATCCATAGTAGCATTCACCGCAATCATTTTGCTACTGGTATTTATTCTCCTTTACGCTCAGTCAAAGCTTGTATCATCGGGAGATGTTAAGATTATTATCAACGGAGATGCTTCCAATCCAATTGTGGCGGCAGCTGGAACCAGCTTATTGTCAACACTCGGAGGCCAGAAAATCTTCTTGCCTTCAGCATGTGGTGGAGGCGGTACTTGCGCGATGTGTAAATGTGTAGTCGAGGAAGGCGGAGGAGAAGTGCTTCCAACTGAAATCGGACATCTCAGCCGTGCAGAGCAAAAAGGGCATGTTCGTTTGGCTTGCCAAGTGAAAGTAAAGCAGGATATGAAAATCCGCGTTCCTGAAGAGATCTTCGGTATTAAAAAGTGGGAGTGCGAAGTAGTTTCAAACTACAACGTTTCGACTTTTATCAAAGAATTTAAAGTAAAACTGCCCGAAGGTGAAACACTTCACTTCGAATCAGGAGGATACATTCAGGTTGATGTTCCTGTGATCAAAGTGAGTTTCAAGGACATGGACATCACTCCACATCCTGATTTGGGTCACCCTGCCGATGTTTACAAGAGCGATTGGGATAAATTTGGTTTGTGGAATTTGGTGATGAAAAACGACGAAGAGTTGTTCAGAGCTTACTCCATGGCCAACCACCCCGCTGAAGGAAACATTGTCATGTTGACAATACGAATCGCTACGCCACCATGGGACAGAGCAAATAACAAATGGATGGATGTCAATCCTGGGGTTTGTTCCTCCTACGTTTTCTCAAGAAAGCCTGGTGATAAAGTAACCATTTCGGGTCCTTACGGAGAATTCCATATCAACCCTACGGAAAGAGAAATGATCTATATCGGTGGTGGTGCAGGAATGGCTCCATTGAGATCTCATATATTCCACTTATTCCACACTGAGAAAACTCACAGAAAGGTTTCTTATTGGTATGGTGGACGTTCTAAGAAAGAGCTTTTCTACACGCCTCAATTCCGAGCTATCGAGAAAGACTTTCCTAATTTCCAATTCAATATTGGGTTATCGGAGCCTCTTCCTGAAGACAACTGGAAAATCAAAAAGTCATTGGATGATAAAGAAGCTGATGGTTATGTTGGATTTATTCACCAAGTTCTATTCGAAAATTATCTCAAAAATCACCCTGAGCCAGATGAGGTTGAATATTACCTTTGCGGACCTCCTTTGATGAACGCGGCAGTTCTCAAATTGCTGGATGACATGGGAATCCCTCAAGAAAATATCCGATTTGACGACTTCGGAGGATAAAAAATTTAAATCCCGCTTCGGCGGGATTTTTGTTTTTATAGAATTGGGATTTTCTCTCAGTCTACAATTGTCAGCTCTACTATTTTAAGAATTTATCATGTCGATATTTTTCCCAAATCCTCATCTGGTATGCAATTCAAATGGTGAATTGAGGTTCAATTTTGATTATTTTTACCACACACCTCACCCCTTATGAATATCCAATCCTTTTTTGACCCAGTTGCAGAATACCTTTGGCAGAAAAAACATACTGAAAACTCACTCTTCCGCCAGCTTCATTTTCATGGTGAAGAATTCCCGGACCTGAAAGGAGTTCAAATTGCCTTGGTGGGCTTGAAGGAAACCCGAGGAGTAAAGAAAACCGAAAGTGTAGAACGAGGGAGTTCGGAAATCAGAGAAAAGCTTTACGAACTTAAAAAAGGATTTGGCTCTTACCGGGTTGCGGATCTTGGGGATCTTATTTCAGGCGATTCCTTGGCTGAAACCTATCAGCGAATTCAACAAGTGGGAGAATTCTTGATGAAACACCAGATTCTTCCTATCTATTTTGGAGGCACCCACGACTTGGATTACGGCCAATATTTGTCTTACCAAAAGATGAAAAAGCTGGTAAGTCTTCTTACAGTGGACGCCAAACTGGACATGGAGGAAGAAGGAATGATGGGGGACCAGCATACTCAAGAGATCATTCTTCACCAGCCTAATTTCCTTTTCACATACGCTCATCTAGCTTACCAAAGCTTTTTGGTGGATCCGACTTTGATCAACGTCGTTGAGAAACTCTATTTTGAGCATGTCAGACTTGGGAAAGTAAGGTCAGATTTTAAAGAAATCGAACCCTTAATCAGAAATTCAGATTTGATGAGTTTCGATTTGTGTGCAATTCAATCCACAGATGCACCAGGTGCTTTAGATGCTCAGCCATTTGGGTTGACTGCCGAGGAGGCTTGTCAGATTTGTTGGTTTGCGGGGATGAATGAAAAACTCAGTTCGATCGGAATTTATGGCTACGAGCCATATTACGACGATTCTCAAAATAAAACTGCGAAAGTGGCGGCAGTTATGATCTGGTATTTTATCGAAGGATTTTATTCAAGAAAAGACAGCTTATCCTTCAAGAGCAGTGATTACACCAAATTCACGGTTTCACTGGATACCAAACCCAATACTTTGATTTTCTACAAGAGTAAAAGAAGTGGAAAATGGTGGATGGAAATCCCGCATAACGAGACAGATAAGTTTGATAGAGTGAGCACAGTTCCGTGTAGTTATGCAGACTACCAAATGGCGCAAAAAGGAGAAATTCCCGAGCGCTGGATCAATGCACAAATCAAGTTATATTGATGAAATCGTGCATGACCCAAAGCGACACCCAGAGGGATGATTATTATGCATGCGAAGATTCCATATGGCCTTTTAAAAAAATTATAACCATATGAAAGTATACACCCGGCAACAGCTGGCTCTTCGTAATGGTCAGGACAAGCCGGAAATTTGGGTGGCTTATCAGGGAATCATTTACGATGTTTCCACTTCCAGATTATGGAAAAGGGGGATGCATTACGAGCATTGGGCTGGTCAGGATTTGACTGAGGAGCTGCCGGATGCTCCCCATACAGAGAAAGTGTTTGAAAAGTTTTTGCCCATCGGGAAGTTAGAATAAGATGATCTTAATCGCAGATAGTGGCTCCAGCAAGACAGATTGGAGAGTAATTCATAGAGATGGCCGAATCAGCCAGCATAGAGGGGTAGGATTTAATCCTTATTACCAAACCTCCGAAGAAATGGCGATTCAGATGCGGCATGATTTCCTGGTCAATCTGGAAAGTGAAATTGAAGAAATATATTACTATGGTGCCGGTTGCTCTGCCGAAAAGAGAAAAGAAGAAGTCAGGTCTGCCTTGCGCAGCATTTTTCCAAAGGCAAAAATCAACGTGGATCATGATCTTTCCGCAGCAGCTCATGCCACTTGCGGTCATCAATCCGGCATCGCCTGTATATTGGGCACCGGCTCGAATAGCTGCGATTATGACGGCAAATCAATAATAGATACTCGTCCGGCACCTGGTTTTATTTTGGGCGACGAGGGAGGTGGAGGATATATCGGGAGAAAGCTTCTTAGTGATTTCATTCACGACGAGATGCCTTCGGAAATCAAAGGAGAACTAATCAAACGATTTCATCTGGATGCTCCGACGATTCAGGATCATGTCTATCGTCAGCCATTTCCAAACAGATACATGGCGAGCTTTTGTCGCTTTATCACTGAGCATAAGTCCAACCCTTATTGCTACATGCTTTTCTACAATTCCTTCCAGGACTTTTTCAAAAAGTATGTTTTCAAATACAAAAACTACCAAGAGAAGCAGGTAAACTTTGTGGGTTCGATCGCCTATTACAACAGTGATATCCTTCGGAAAGCTGCACTGGATTCCAATATCCAAACCAATCTTATCATAGAAAGCCCTATTGCAGGACTCACGCTTTATCATCAAGAAATCCTATGAAATCAAGCTTGACGAAAGCAACACAAACTGGAAAGATTTTGGGAAATGCGAGATTCTTCCGAAAAAAGATCGGGACTGGCTATCTGGCCATTAAAAATCAAAATATAAACACATGAAAGTAACTGAAAGCACTTCGAACTATGATAATCTGGAGGAAATGGGGATTTCAGATTTACTTCAAAATATCAATGCAGAGGATCACAAGGTTCCGGCTGCAGTAAAGGAAGTAATTCCTGCTATTTCAGCATTGGTTGGTCAAATCGTACCACGAATGGAAAGAGGCGGAAGGTTGATTTACATTGGTGCAGGGACCAGCGGAAGGCTTGGAATTTTGGATGCTTCAGAGTGTCCTCCCACTTTTGGAGTTCCTCATGATTGGATTTTGGGATTGATTGCCGGAGGAGATTCTGCAATTCGCAAAGCGGTTGAAAATGCCGAAGACGATGCGGAGCAAGCCTGGAAAGATATTCTTGCATATGGCTTTAATGAAAATGATACCGTCATTGGAATAGCTGCATCAGGTTCCACTCCTTATGTGATCGGTGGAGTAAATTCTGCCAAAGCCAATGGTTTATTGACCGGTTGTATTACCTGCAATCCTCAATCGCTGCTTGCATCAAGTGTGGACTTTGCTATAGAGGTAGTTGTGGGTCCCGAGTTTGTGACCGGCAGTACCCGGATGAAAGCAGGAACCGCCCAAAAGCTGGTTTTGAATATGATTTCCACCACGGTGATGATCAAACTTGGTCGTGTCAAAGGAAATAAAATGGTGGATATGCAATTGTCAAATGCAAAACTGATCGATCGGGGGACGAAAATGATCATGGAAGCGACAGGATTAGATGAGAAAACAGCTCATGATTTATTGCTTTCTGAAGGCTCAGTAAGAAAGGCCACAGAATATTACTACAAAAATAAAGCATAAGAGGGCAAGGAAATATTTTTGAAGGCCATAGAAGTAAATCCCCACTTTGCCCGTATCTTTGCAGCCCGATTAAGAGTTTGAAAACCAAGCGCTTAATTTTCTCAACTTCAATACAGCAGTGATGCTGCAACTCCATGAAAAGAAACAATTCAAACAAACCATTTTTTAAAGAGGGTCGAAAAGATTCTGATTCCTCCAAGTCCGCTGGCAAAAGCAGCTACCAGGGCAAATCCAATTCCGGCGAAAAGGGCAAAGACTTCAGGTCTGACAAGCCTGGCGCAGGTAAAAAATCCTTCGGAAAGAAGGACGAGTCATTCTCCAAACCTTCTTTTGGCAAAAAGCCGGATTTCAAAGGCTCTTTTGGTGAGAAGAAATTCGGCAGCAAATTCAAATCAGAAGGAGACAATCGATTTGACAAAAAGCCTTCTTCAGGAGAAAGTAGAGGAAGATATTCAGATTCATCTGACCGTCCAAAGGGAGAAAACTTCGGGCCGAAAAAGTTCGATGATAAAAAAGGGAGCACATTTGGTAAGAAGCAATTCTTCACCAAAAGAGAAGATGAATCATCTTCAGAGCGCCCTAGAAGAGATGATTTCTCTGCAAAGAAATTCCCACCAAAGGATAATTCAGGATTTGGCAAAAAGCCTTCCTTCGGAAGTAAGCCGGATAGATTTTCTTCCTATGATCGTCCCAAGAAAGATGGCGGTGAAGGAAAGAAATTTGAGAAAAGAGACGGAGGAAATTTCGAAAAGAAAAATGCTTTTGGAACCAGACCTGGAAGAGATTCTTCTTCGGACCGTCCAAAAAGAGATGAGTTTGGAAGTAAGAACTTCGAAAAAAAAGGAGAGGGAATATTTGATAAAAAGCCATCTTCTGACAACAGGGATGAGCGCTCTTCTTATTCAGAACGTCCAAAAAGAAGCGATTCCGGAAGCAAGAACTTCGAAAGAAGGGGTGAAGGTATATTTGATAAAAACCCTTCGCCAGGTAGCAGAGACGAAAGTTCTTCTTCTTCAGATCGCCCAAGAAGAGATGATTCTGAGGGAAAGAAATTTGAAAAGAAGGAGGATGGCAGATTTGAAAAAAAGCCATATGCTTCCAAAAGAACGGATGATTCTACCTATTCCAATCGACCAAAAAGAGATGATTCTTCAGGTAAAAAATCCGGAAGCGCAGATGATTTTGACTTTGACAGACCAGCAAAAAGAGACGTAAAGTCAGACGCTCCTTACTCCAATGAAGGAGGAAAAGGCATGGTTTACAAAGGAAGAGGCAGAGATCAAAAGCCAGTATTTGAACCAAAAAAAGAAGGTTTCTCGGAACCAAAACCTGCTTCAAAGCAAGGATTTGGAAAAAGTAGATTCAAGCCAACTGAAGAAAACCTTGAAAGACCTGACTATAACTTTGATGCCCTGCCAGCCAAAAAAGCAAAGGGAAAAGAAGAGGATGGTACATTTCGATTGAATAAATATATTTCCAATTCCGGAATCTGTGGCAGAAGAGAAGCTGATCAATTGATCGCTAAAGGCTTGATCACTGTAAATGGTGAAGTCACTACAGAACTTGGACTGAAAGTAAAAAGAACAGATCGCGTAGTTTATCAGGGAAAGAAGATCAATCCCGAAAAGCCGGTTTATGTCTTGCTAAATAAGCCGAAGGATTTCATCACGACTACTGAAGATCCTATGGAGCGCAAAACGGTGATGAGTTTGGTGAATAATGCGTGCGAAGAGCGTATTTTCCCGGTAGGAAGATTGGACAGAAATACAACTGGATTGCTCCTTTTCACCAATGACGGAGAACTGGCAGCTAAGCTTTCACATCCATCTAACCAAGTAAAGAAGATTTATCAGGTGACACTTGACAACCCAATTACTCAGAAGCATGAAGAGGCAATCCGGGAAGGGTTAACTCTTGAGGATGGTCCTGTAACAGTTGATGACATGCAAGTGCTTTCTAAAGATAGGACGATCATTGGACTAGAGATCCATATTGGAAGAAACCGAATCGTTAGAAGACTCTTCGCTCATCTTGGATATGAGGTGACGGCGCTCGATCGGGTGATGTATGCCGGACTTGACAAAAAAGACCTGAAACGTGGTCATTACAGGTTCCTCTCGGAGCAGGAAGTGATCAGGCTTAAATACTTTGTATAAATGAAAAGCTCCCAAATCGGGAGCTTTTTTTATGCAAAACCTTTGAGGTTTTGAAATAGATCTTTCTTCGTCATCAGCCCTCCTTTTCTCCAGAGGATTTTGCCTCGCTTGAAAAGGATGTAATGCGGAATTGACCTGACGCCAAATTGCTGGGAAAGCTGTGGATGCTTATCAACGTTTATTTTTAGAAGTTTGATCTTTCCTTCCAGTTCGGCCAAAACTGTTTCAATGATTGGATTCATTGTTTGGCAGGGACCGCACCAATCGGCATAAAAATCTACCAGAATTGGTTCCTGGCTTTGGCTAATCTGGTCTTTTAAATTCTTCTTTGGCATATCCGAAAATAAAAAAAACCGGTCGTTAAACCGGTTTTAAATTCTGTTTGCTGAAATTATTTTACAGCTGCCGGAGGCGTAGGAATAGCAATTCCGAGTTTAGTCAAAACTAACTCAGTGAATTTATCTTCCTCTTTAGTGTAAAGTAAAATAGGTGATTGACCTGCAGTCTCAGCGAAAATATGAGTGTAATTGTTTTCTGCAGCTACTACATTGATAGCATTGATCACTTTAGTCTGAACTGGCTCCAAAAGCTCCTGAAGTTTTCTCTGGTAGCTGGTTTGTGCATCTTGCTCATACTTTTGAAGATCACCTTGCAATTTGGTAAGTTCACCCTCTTTTGCTGCTCTTGCTTCTTCAGTCATAGTAGCTGCTGCTGCCTGATAGGTTTGAACCTGCTTCTGAAAATCAGCTGCCTTAGTTTGGATGTTTGTTTGTAGTTGGGTCTGGTAATCTTGAATATCTGCACCGATTTGCTCCATTTCTGGCATCATATCCATGATGAGTTCCACGTTGGTGTAGCCAATTTTAATTTCCTGAGCCTGAGCTGCGAATCCTACGCAAAGCAACGCAATTGCAGAAAGGATAACTTTTACTTTCATCATTATGAGTTTGTATTTAATTTTTAATTGTTGTCTTCTATTCCTAATTCTTCCAGGACAAACTCTGAATAGTCATGTCTTGGATCTGTGTATATGATACCCGTTGGTACCGAGGCTTTGTCAAATAACATTGCCAGATTATTCTTTCTTGAAACCCTTTCTATCGCATCGTAAATTTTTGACTGGAGAGGCTGAAGTAATTCCGCTTGTTTTTGGAAATACTGTCCGTCAATTCCGAATATACGACTGTTGAACTCTTGGGATTCTTTTTCTTTTACTTTGATCGCTGCCACTCTTTGCTTATACATTTCTTCTGTCAGCAATACTTCTTCAGCTTTTAGAAGTACATAAAGTTCTTTGATCTCTTTATCCAAATTTTGTGCCTCATTCTTCCATTCGCTACTCAGGGCCGTAAGCTCCTGCTGTATTATTTTGTAGTCAGGATGCTTATTCAAAATAAATTCTGAATCAATATATCCGAACTTCTGACCCACCACAGGCATCGCCTGAAGCATAATGAGGAGCAAAAATACAATTTTCAGTGATTTATTCATGGCTATCCGGAAGTTTCAGGGGCTTAATGAAGTCTCCTTTTGAGATTTTCAATTTTGCATAAATTAACTAATTCCAATCCTGAATTCAAGATTATCTGAACTGCTGGCCAATGGTGAAGTGGAATTGAGTTCCGCTTGGTTCAGTTGTTCCGGGAACAGCATCAAATCCATAACCCCAATCTACACCTAGCAAACCAAAGGCAGGCATAAAGATTCTGGCTCCGAAACCTGCTGATTTGTAGAGATCATATGGATTGAAATCCTGGTAGGTTCCCCAGTTGTTCCCTGCTTCTGCAAAACCCAGCAAGAAAATGGTCGCAGAAGGATTGGGTGATACCAGGAATCTTACTTCCATTACATATTTGTTGTACACGACTCCTCCATAAGGATCCGGATTTGCTGACCCTCTTGTTTCCTTACCCGGTGTGATGGACTGATTTTCGTATCCTCTCAATCCAATGATTTCTTGTCCCAGAGCGAAGTTGTTGAAAGACATTCCGTCTCCTCCCATAACAAATCTTTCCAAAGGAATGATTCCGATTTTGTCTCCATATGAACCCAAGAAGCCCATGTGAGCTCTTGCACTCGCTACCCATTTAGATGAGCCAAAGATTGGAGTATAAATAGAGGCATCAAACATCCACTTGTGGTATTCAAGCCATTTGTACTTTTCCTGATCTGTTGATTCCGGTGTAATGTTTTTATTAAGCGAAGTGTAAGGAGGAGTCAAAGATGTCGATAACACTATATTGGACCCCAAACGTGGGAAAATGGGGTTATCGATGTTATTTCTAGCAATCGTATTATTGAATGTAAGACTGTTTGAAGTACCGGTTGGATAGCTAAGACCAAATGAAGTTCCATATTGATTGAACTCATAAATCTGGAATTGCAGGGAATTGCTAACGCTAAAGTAGTCATCAGGCCAAGTTACCCGCTTTGCCAATCCTAAAGTCACTCCCGTTATTTTGAAGAAACCGAGCTCGTTTCCAAAGTTGTTTTGATTGTAATAATCAACCTGCCGCTGTACTGAGTGATTGAATGCAAAACTTAGCGCATTTGGTTTTTTTCCTCCAAACCAAGGCTCAGTCAGAGAGACAGAGTAATTTTGGAAGGATTGTCCATTGGCCTGAATACGAAGAGAAAGTTTTTGTCCATCTCCAACAGGAAGTGGATCCCATTTGTCAAAATCACCAATATTTTTGAGCGAGAAGTTGTTGAAAACGAGTCCTACAGTTCCTACAAAACCATAGAATCCACCCCAACCACCAGACAATTCGATTTGATCATTTGGTCTTTCTTCAAGCTCAAAAGTGATATCTACCGTTGCCGCTTCAAAATTGGGACGAAGATCAGGATTGATTTTCTCCGGATCGAAATAGCCCAAAGTGGACAATTCGCGGATAGTCCTTACTAAAAGAGCACGGTTGAATTTTTGACCCGGAAGGATTCGGATTTCCCTCATCACCACGTGATCAGAAGTTCGTTCGTTTCCTTTGATGCTGACACTGTTTACGGTAACCTGAGGGCCTTCGAAAATTCTCATTTCGAGGTCAATTGAATCACCGGCAACATTTACTTCCACAGGATCGATGCTAAAAAACAAATATCCATCATCCTGATAAAGCGAACTTACGTCGTCACCTTTCTGAGGATCGTAATTAAGGCGCTTGTCTAATTTTTCTTTGTCGTAGACATCACCTCTTTTGATTCCAAGTTTAGCTTGAAGAATCTCATCAGGATGAATAAAATTGCCGGCAAAAGTGATATTTCTGTAATAGTATTTTTGACCTTCTTCGAGTGAGATGTCAATGTTGATTTCATCCTCTGCGTAATTGTAAACGGAATCATTTAGAATCTTAGCGTCCCGGTAACCCTGACTATTGTAATAATCAATCACCAGGTCTTTGTCGTTCCGGTATTCCTTAGGGATAAATTTAGACCCTGCAAAGAAGTTTAATTTGAAGTTCTTATTGATGTAAGTTTTGACATCATCTTCGGAAGCTGAGTCTGTATAGAAGATGGTATTTTTCCAATCTTCAGCAGTTGCATCCGTTGCTCTTGAGTACAGATCTTTGAATATGCTTACCCGAGGATATTCATGGGTTTTCTTCAGTTTACTTTTTACTGCGTAATCTGAAATTTCTTCGTTTCCAAAAACTTTAATTTCATTGATTTTCACTTTTGTTTTCGGATCCACCTCAAACCTCAGCTTCACACTGTTTGGAATAGTAGTGTCACGCTCCTGAATGATTTTCACATCGGTATTTAGAAAGCCTTTATCGAGGTAATACTTCTCAATATTCCTTTTGGCGGTATTTAATACATCGTCCCTTACTACCCGGCCACGGATATTTACTTTATCCTTTAGCTCACTTTCTTGGGTTTTGCTGATTCCTGAAAATTCTACTCTGGAGAATCTAGGACGCTCGGTCAAATCCAAAAGAAGATAAATATCATCACCTTCCACTTTGGTCACCAATACTTTGACGTCACCGATGATTCCTTGTCCCCAAAGTTTTTTCAGTGCATTTGAAATGGCATCTCCAGGCACTTCGATCACGTCATCAACTTTAAGTCCTGACAGTGAAAGGATAGCGATTTCATCGAGCGTCGTTAATCCAACTGCTTTAATTTCGGCAATTCTATATTTCTGCGGTTTGGAGTAATTCAACTCCATAATATTGATCGGTTTTGTATTGGCATAGCGACTTTGACCCAATCGAACTTGAGCCATAGAGGAGCTTGCCAAAACAAGACAAAACAGAACCAGTAAACTTTTTTTCATGAATTACTTAAGATTTAACTTGCTCACCTGTCATTCCGAATCTTCTTTCCCTTTTTTGGAAATCTTGGATTGCTGCGATCAGGTGCTCTCTTCTAAAATCCGGCCATAGTACAGGGGTAAAATAAAGCTCTGTATAGGCCAGTTGCCAAAGTAGAAAATTGCTTAGTCGGTATTCTCCGCTTGTTCTGATCATTAATTCAGGATCAGGGATTCCACGGGTTTCCAGATGGTCGGCCATCACTTGTTGTGTGATGTCTTCCAGTTTTAATTTTCCTTCTGAGACTTTTTGAGCAATGTGTCGGGCTGCTTGGGTGAGTTCCCACTGACCACTATAGCTAAGAGCTAGAATCACGGTGAGACCCGTGTTTTTGGAAGTGGTATTTTTCGCTTCTGCTAATTTATCGTATGCAGACTTTGGAAGGCTGTCAATGTCACCTATGCTTTGGAGACAGATGTTGTTTTTCATCATCATTGGAACTTCGTCAGTGATAGTTTTCACCAGTAGTTCCATGAGTGCGTTGACTTCTTCCTGTGGTCTGGACCAGTTTTCCGTAGAAAAGGAAAACAAGGTCAGGTATTCCACTCCGAGGTTTTCTGCACCTTCGATGGCGTCTTTAACAGCCTGTATAGCATGTCGGTGACCAAATATTCTCATGGCACCTTTCTTCTTGGCCCAGCGGCCATTGCCGTCCATGATAATTGCAATATGTCGGGGGATTCTTTCTCGGTCTAATGCGTCCTTCATTCCAGTATTTTCCGATACCTCACTTTTTTGGAGGTACAAAAATGCCATTTCTTTTCCAATAATTAACCCTATGATTCAATTAATTAATAGGCATAGCATTGCGTGCTGGATAATGTATAGCTTAAAGTAAAGCCCAAAAAGTAATACCAATCTTTATCATTTGGATTACCATAATTGACGCCATAAGGTTGATTTGGATTGACAGGATCGTAAAATCTCGGAACCGGCGGATCCTTACTGTCCACCTTGTCTAAATAGTCGGACATTGTTGGCCTAAATCCCAACTCACCAGCCAGAGTCCATCGATCATTTAGCCTGTATTTCACGCCTCCGCCAAAAGGAATCACTACCGTGCCTAAATCGTAATTGGTGGAAACGTTATAAGCATAAGTATTACCTTTTGCTAAAAATACCGTGTATCCCAATCCGAAAAATGCATAAGGGGAGAATCTGAATTGGGAATTATAACCTAAGAAATCCAGAAAATTGAATTCCATTACAGCTGACCCCTCAATAGCTCCCCCGCGAAACCTTGCATCGCGGATTTTGGCGGATTGATCAATAGGCCTTACGCTATCTTCTGCCTGAAGTACAGCTACACTCAAACCCACTCTCAGAGTCCACACATTGTCAAAATTTCTCTTGCCAAACAACGTACCTTGGGGTCCTAATTGGCCCAGGTCTATTTTTCTAAGAATATCCCCGGTGTAGGTTGCTACCCCGAGTCCGCCTCCGATTTCGTGTTTCTGCGCTTTTGCCACAGAGTTGAATCCGATGAAAAGCACAAATAAAACTAATAAGTGACTGGAAATCTGAAAATTGACCTTTTTCAAGACGATGCAAGTTATGAAGTACCTAACGTATAAAAAACGTCACTTCGTATTTACCGGGTTAATAATTGTTAAGCTTTGGGGATGCAAATTTACCGATTTATCGGTCAATTCAATTTCTCATATCCAATCCCCAATTTAGCTTTTGCCTGAGGGTGTCGAAGAAATGATAATGCGGAAGTTTTACCAATTTGGCACTAAATGGAGCCTTTTTCACTGTCAACTTCAAGTCTGAAGAAATTGAAGTGGATCGGGAATCTAGGGAAATTAGAAACTTCTCTGATCTTCCTTCTATTTCAAAGCTGATCTCGCTCTCGTCTGAAACGATGATGGGTCTCACATTTAGATTATGCGGACTTACTGGAGTAATCACAAGATTTTTTGCTCCGGGAGTAATCAATGGACCTCCGCAACTCAAAGAATACCCCGTAGAACCTGTTGGAGTGGATACGATCAATCCATCCGCCCAATAACTATTCAGGTATTTACCATCGATGTACGTGTGAACAGTGATCATCGAGGAGGTATCTCTTTTGTGGATGGTGAACTCATTCAATCCGAAGTTGATTCCATTGAACAGCCGACGCTTACAATGAAGTGAAATGAGACTTCTGGATTCGATTTGGTAGTTTCCTGTTGCGAGATTTTTTATGGCATCTTCAATGTTTTCTTTTGCTACAGTGGCCAAAAAACCCAGGCGACCTGAATTTAATCCAAGAATGGGGATTTCTAAGTCACCTACTTCGCATACCGCATCCAAAAGCGTACCGTCACCGCCTATAGAAATCATGAAATCCATGGATTTGATTTCTTTCCGGTTTTCCAAAATCCGATAATGGAGAGACTTATTGCCACTCATTTTGAGTTGTCGGTCAAACTCTTCCGTAACGAATATTTCGATTTGATACTTTTCCAGTTCTAAGAACAAAACCTGGATATAGATTAAAAATTCCGCTTTTAACGTTAGGCCATGCAGGGCTACCTTCATTCCTCAAATATCTAAAAATCGCAACAAGTTTCCGATTCTGTCTTCCTCCCCGCTTACTCCTGATTCCTCTTGATAATGATCTAAAATTTTGAAACCAAATCGTTCCAATGTTGCTTTGATGTGCCTTAGTTCAGGTTTGTCAAGCTTCAAAGTCAGCTTTATTTTGGAATCGTCGAGTGGATCACTCGTGATGAATGAACTCAAAACCTTTGTATTTTCTGATTCAATAATCCTTGCAATCTCGGCCAGACTATAATCTGTCATATTCAAAGACATGATCAATACGCTTCCTTGAGATTGGATCGAAAGACTGTCAGCAAAAGCAGCAATCGAATCTTCCATGGTTACTACCCCGATGAAATTTTTATCACGATCGAGAACTGCAACCAAATTGGAATGCTGCTCAGCGCCTACCCGCAATACATCGTAAATATGCTTATCTGAATAAACCCAGCAAGCTGAATTGGCCAGTTCGACCTCTGAGATTAATTTTGCCGGATTATTGAGGTCAAAGATTATTTCGTCCCGAATCAAACCCAGGAATTTTCCCTGATCCACTACCGGCAATACATTGGTACGAATTTCTTCCATCCAAGCCAGTGCCATCCCGGTTTTGTCGGTAAGTTTTAGCGGTGGGATTAGATTATTAATGAATTCGTAAGCCTGCATAGATGAAATATAGGGAATGAATTTAAGTTTTAAAACGCAGTTGAGTAGATACTTGTTCCCTAATTCAGCTTTAGAGATTTAAAAGCTTCTCTATAAAAAGAAGTAGTTGTGCAAAATCCCTAAAATTACACCTCCGGCAATGATGATTGGGGATGAGATTTTGGTGAATTGTAAGAGGGCATAAGTGGAAAGGATAAAGAATATATTTAGGAAATTGGCCTCTAATGGCTCAAAAAGTAAGTATGCAGCAGCAATAAGCATCCCGCAGGAGACTGCATTGATTCCTTCCAAAGCAGCCCTGACAGGGCGATATTTTTTCAATTCATCCCAAAATCTAATCACAAAGAAAATCAGAAATATTCCGGGAAGAAAAATTCCTGCCGCTGCTATAATTCCACCCATGAAGAACCCTGCCGTGCCAAATTCCCTCATTGATAAGGCTCCTACATAAGAAGAAATGCTGAAAGTGGGACCGGGTATACCTTGTGAAATGGCATAACCTGTCAGAAATTCCTCTGAAGTCAAGTAATGCTTAAAGTCAACAAATTCGGTATATAAATAAGGAACCAAGACTTGCCCTCCTCCGAAGATCAAACTTCCGTTTCGATAGAAATTTTCGAAAAGCTTAACAGGTTGATATTGTGTAACTGCACCTAGGGTCGCCGCTAAAATCAGGACACCACCCCAAAGGTAAAAGTTAGACCACTGGATTTTGAGCGGAGCATCCTTTTCAAGTTTAGGCTGCTTCTTGTATTTGATGGAGGTACTCAATCCGCCTATTACCAATAGCACCGGGAAAACATAGGGAGAGCTGTAGAAGAAAGAAACAAAAGTCGAAATCAAGACCAAGACCATTGCCTCAGTACTCTGAACCATCTTTCCAATTGTTTTTTGCGCAGCAAAAATGATAAAACCGATAGCCATCGGCTGGATGAATTTTGCAAAATTGAGTGCTCCGGGGGTACTTTCCTGTAAAAAATTGATCAGAATTGCTGCACCAATCATGATCAAAGTGGCAGGAAGGATCCAAACAATCAAAGCCAGATAGGCCAGGTTCGGTCCTCCAACTCTATACCCGATTGCTGAAATCAATTGGGTGGAAGCTGGACCCGGGAGCATGTTGCAAAGTGCATTCAGCTCCCAGAGTTCATCTTCAGAAATGTAGTTTCGTTTTTTCACCATCCGCTCCAGCAGCATGGCAAGGAATGCTTGCGGGCCGCCAAATGCAGTTAAGGAAAGGGCAAGAATGTCCTTCAGGAAAAGGTAGTATCGTACCTTTCTGACTGACATTCCTTATTTTCTGAGTCCAAGTTCACGAAGTCTCTCTTCCAGGAATTCTCCGGCCGTGACATCTTCAAATTGTTTTGGATGAGTCTCATCAATGCAGTTTTGCAGGCATGTCAGATCCATTTCAGACCGGGGATGCATGAAGAATGGAATCGAATACCGACTTGTATGCATCATTTCTCTTGGAGGATTTACGACGCGGTGAATGGTGGACTTCAGCTTCTTATTCGTCAGTCGCTCGAGCATGTCGCCTACATTGACTACCAATTGATCCGGAAGTGCGGTGATGGGAATCCACTTTCCATCTTTGCGAAGCACTTGAAGTCCGTCTGCACTTGCTCCCATCAACAAAGTAATCAGGTTGATATCACCATGCTCTGCTGCTCTTACTGCATCTGCAGGTACTTCATCCGGATTTTCGATCGGGAAATAATGAATCTGCCTTAAGATGGAATTACCATGAACGATCTTGTCGTCGAAGTAATCTTCGGGAAGCTCCATGAAGATTGCAATCGCCTGAAGCATCGCTTTTCCAGCCTTTTCCAGAGTTTGGTAAGCCTCGATTGCATCGTTTTTGAATTGCTCAATCTCAGATGGCCAAAGGTTTTCAGGATACTCGGATTTGATAGGATCAGAATCAGTAATAAAAGAAAGCTCCTGACCGACATGGTAAAATTCTTTTAAATCTCCCGTATTTCTGCCTTTTGCATGCTCTTTTCCTTTTCCGGTATACCCACGTTGGAATCCGATTTCAGGCTTTTCGTACTTTGTTTTGATTTCGTCAGGAAGGGAAAAAAAAGACTTGATTGAATTATATAATCTGTCTTGAAGATCCTTGGAAAGGCCATGATTTTTAATGGCTACGAATCCAATATTTTGGTAAGCATCGCCAAGTTTCTGGACGAATGCCGCCTTTTGTGCAGGTGTTCCTGCGGTGAATTCAGCCAAATCGAGGCTGGGTATCTCATCGAATAAAATTTCCATTATAATTTGGGGTAAACTGATTGGTCCTAATTCCTCTCAAAATTAAATATCTTTAGTCTCAAATTACCTGCAGTATGAATAAATTCCTCGGATTCCTCTTTGTCATCGCTTTAATTACTGTTTCCTGTAGCACAGATAAAAAAGGTCTCAACGAAGAAGATGTCATTTCTATCGGCGATTCCACTTCTCAGGCCGGAGATTTACCTAAAGTGAATTTCTATCAATCCGTTGATTCATCTCAGATTCCTGATGCCATTCTGGAACTTTATACTCCTTTGGGTAATCAGGTTTTCAAAGCGGGTAAAGTTCCGTTTGAGTTCAATATCAAAAATTATCCTTATGATCTGGGAGGAAACCAGGATTTTAAACTTTTCAACATCTTAAATGGGAGTGATCCTGTTGGTTTTGGATCTCCGATTTTCCAAAGGGAATTGACAGTTGGCAGTTATCGGATTGTTGCTTATTTAGTAGATGAGAATGGTTTGGCTTTGAAAAACTTTGGAAATTATATGGATCGGGACTTCCAGGTTGGAGAATCAAGACCTTTTCCCTATTCGGCTGAGCCGTATTTGGCACTCAATTATCCGAGGAATGGCCAAATTTTTGAAAATGGGAATGAAGTCATCATAGATTTTTTGGTTGTCGGAGGTGATATGAAGTTGGATGGTCTGAAAGTGAGTGTGGCAATCAATGATTTATCCTATGAAGTGAAAGAAATGTCGCCTATTAGGGTGGCGAATTTGCCAAAAGGTGAATATCAGGTGAGGGTACGACTACAAAGAACGGACGGAAAAGAACTGGAAGGACCTTTCTCTACTGTTAGCAAATCCATCATTGTTCGATAACATGCTTATCTTTGGAGCCTTAATTCCATCGATTTTCCCATGCTGTTAGTTAACCAAATCAGAGAAAACCACGAAGGCGTCCTTGCCGGACTTCAAAAACGCAATTTCCCAAACGCACAAGCTGTTCTAGCTCAAGCTTTGGAGATTGATGACTTACGAAAATCCACCCAATCGCAACGTGATCAGATACAGGCGGAATCCAACGCTATTTCCAAGCAAATAGGAGCCTTGATGAAGGAAGGAAAAGCTGCCGAAGCTACCGAAATCCGTGACCGAACTGCCCAATTAAAAACTCAAATCAAGGAACTTGAGGATCAAAACTCCAAAGCGGAAGATGATTTGAAAGCCTTGCTTTATACAATTCCTAATGTTCCCCATTTTTCAGTTCCTGCCGGAAAATCCGCCGAAGACAATGAGATTGTACTTGAAAATGGAGTGATTCCGGAGCTTTTCCCGGGGAAACAGCCGCATTGGGAGTTAATTAAGAAATACGATATTATTGACTTTGACTTGGGCATTAAAATTACCGGAGCAGGATTTCCGGTTTACAAAGGAAAAGGAGCCAGACTCCAGCGTGCTTTGATCAATTTCTTTCTGGATGAAGCTTTAGCCGCAGGCTACACGGAAATCCAACCGCCAATTTTGGTCAATGAGGATTCCGGATATGGAACAGGCCAACTTCCGGATAAGGAAGGACAAATGTATTTTGCGACAGCAGATCAATTGTACCTGATTCCGACAGCTGAGGTACCGATTACCAATTTGTATCGCGATGTGATACTGACTGAGGAAGATTTGCCTATCAAAAATGTTGGCTATACGCCTTGCTTTCGTCGGGAAGCTGGAAGTTGGGGAGCTCACGTACGCGGATTGAATCGACTTCACCAGTTTGACAAGGTAGAAATCGTACAAATCACACATCCTGACAAGTCCTACCAAACATTGGAAAGCATGAGTGGATATGTACAAGGCTTGCTTCAGAAGCTTGAGTTGCCATATCGAGTGCTGAGACTTTGCGGAGGAGATATGGGCTTCACTTCAGCTTTGACTTATGATATGGAAGTGTATTCCGCAGCTCAGGAAAGATGGCTGGAAGTGAGTTCGGTAAGTAATTTCGAAACCTATCAGGCAAACAGACTCAAGCTTCGATTTAAAGGAGAGGACAAAAAAACACAGTTGGCTCACTCTCTGAATGGAAGTGCTCTCGCTCTACCAAGGATCGTAGCAGCAATCCTGGAAAATAATCAGACTCCGGACGGGATCAAACTTCCTAAAGTCTTACATAAATATCTTGGATTTGAATCAATCTGATAAAAATGACCCGGTGGAAAGCCGGGTTTTTTTGTGATAAATTTTGAGACTCTAAATTCTTGACAACATGAATAGATACTTATTATCCTTGATCGGGATGATTTTCTTTGCTCAGGTCTCTTTTGCACAGCAAACAGATGATAAAGCTGAAATCACTAAAACAGTAACACTTTATTTTGAAGGGATGGTAGAGAGAAATAAAGCCAAACTGGAAGAGGCATTCATTCAGGAGGCTCGATTGATTGGATACAGAGGGGAGAATTTCACGATTACTTCCTTCGAAAGCTGGGCCGAAGGAACCTCAAAAGGAACTCCAAGAAATCCTGATGATTTTATAAATAAAATCGTTTCCATCAGAGTTCAGGGAAATACCGCTGTAGCAGAAACGGAGTTGTTCTGGCCAGGAGTGTACTATTACGATTTTTTGACTCTTGTGAAAATCGATGGGAAATGGAAAATCGTCAACAAAAGCTGGTACGAGAAAAAGCTTTAAAGTAATTCAGAAACATGCTTTCGGATGGAGGAAGCCATTTTTTCCATAGGAAGATCGTTCGGATCTTTTCCGAAAGGCTCCTCGATTTCTTCGGCAACCAATTCCAAACTACCCAACACATAGAAGATAAATGTCACAATAGGCGCAGCATAATATCCCATGTTGAAAACATACCCCATTGGCAAAGTCAGCACGTAAAGCATGATAAACTTTTTGATAAACGAGCCATAGGAAAATGGGATTGGTGTGTTTTTGATCCGCTCGCATGCTCCACATATATCTGTGAAAGCAGTCAATTCAGCATTCAGCACGATCAATTGGTCTCCGGTAATTTTCCCATCTTGGTAGAGTTGGTTGACTTTTGAAAAAATCAATCGGGCTATCTGATTTGGGACATGTTTTTCTACGTCAATGCTGGTGATTTCGGTGTTGTAATTCTCATCCAGCATAAATTGAGTATTCTCCAACTGAAGGTGGTCTTTTAACCCAAAAGCATAAGAAGGAATGCTGTATTTAAAAAACAGGCGATTGTCATAATCGTCCATTGGCAGCATAGCGCTCAGTTTCAGAGCAAGGTTTCGGCTAGCATTTACAAGACTTCCCCAAAGTTTTCTTCCTTCCCACCACCGATCATAGGCGGAGTTTGTCCTAAAGACCAGCAACATCGAGATCACAAAGCTCAGCAAACTGTGCATCACGGGGATATGCTGAACCCAACTATTTTTTCCCACATGCAAGTATTCAAGTTCGAAATAGGCAACCCCAATTGAGTAAGCAAAAATCAAGGCCAGAAGAGGTGCTAACTTAATTAGGGTGTCTGACTTTTGGAAGAAAAATAGAACGCTTAACCATTCTTTAGGATTGTAAACTTTCATCAGGCAGGTGGGTATAAAAGTCTAAGATAGGATTGATGAACAAAACCTGAAAATATCAAGAAAAAATTAAACCAGAGTTTTGAATTTTATTTGCTCAAAAAGGAATCGGTGATAGATTGAAAAACGTTGCTTCTAAAACAGACTCAAGCAGTCTTCGTCAACTTTTCATGGATCGACAGGACCTGAGGAATCAAAAGTTTGTTGTCAGTATTCTTTATAACGAAATCAGCCAATTCATTTTTTTCCTCGTCAGGCATTTGCTGATTGATAATTTGATTCACTTGTTCTTCACTTCTTTGAGTGTCCCGCATGAGTGTTCTTGCTACTCTGATTTTCAAGGGGGAACTCACATTGATGACAAAGTCCAGAGATTTTTGTCCTCCCGTTTCAAAGATTAATGCGGCTTCTTTTAAAACGTACGGTGTTGTCTGTAATTCAGCCCATTTTAAAAAGTCCTTTCCCACAGCAGGATGTACGAGTGAGTTGATTTTTTTGACTTTTTCAGGATCTGCGAAAACTTTTGTTGCCAGGAAAGTTCGATTTACCGATCCATCAGATAAATAAGATTCTGTCCCAAATGTGTTTTTTATTTGCTCAGAAAGCTCCTGATCATGAGCCATCAGCCATTTGGCTCTATCATCAGCATAGTAAATTGGGATACCAAGGATTGAAAAAATCTTAGCTACAACAGACTTTCCTGAGCCTATTCCACCGGTAATTCCAACTTTCAGGATGCCTTGCTTACTCATATTTCAATTTGATGAGTTGAGGCTCAACGCGAACCTGCTCTAAATAATTAGGCATGGGTTTTACCTGGATTGTAATAGTGCTGTCTTCCCGGTTTCTTTTTGAATAATCCAAAACCGCCTCAAACTCCATGTCTTTTAGCTCAGAAGCCTTTCGCTCATCGACCAGATAATACATCATCATCGACACTTCCTCATCTTCAAGAGTAACGGTTCTTGGGAAATTAATCTTGGTAAGCTTTAGTCTTTTGTTTCCTTCAAGGAAAGCAATTACTTCAAATTGAATGGTGACAGTTTCTTCTTCAATACTGATGAGTTCACTCAGTTCGGATGGGATAGCAACTTCTACTTCTTTTTCAATGTTTTTATTGATTCTCGATTCTTTTAAAGAAAGTGGATAGCCTTTTGCCAACTCACTGAGAATCGAACTTGGTCCTTTTATAGTAAGTGTATTTGGGGAGAATTTAACCTCGTTTGCAATTCGATAGTTTTTTGCCATCGAGAAACTGAGTGTGTCCAACACAGGTTGAATATCTCTGATCTGGATTTCATCAATTTTGTAGGTGATTGAATCGTCCAAAACTGAAACCAACTGAGTCGGATTCAAAAATTCTCCCAGAGGTCGTTTTAAATCAGAAGTGAGCAAATAGTTTCTATCCGATGGATTTCTAAGTTCTATTGAATAGGGAGTGGTATTCAATTTGAAATACTTCTGAAGTAAATCCCATCCGTTTCCTTTGATTTCGACCTGAATAGTTTCTGGTAGTTTTTCAATCGGGATAAAGTTTTCTCTGTCGAATAAAAATTCCACAGGATAATCCACCACAGTAGAGTAATCGTCTTTATTAAGAGCGTTTAAAATCCAAAAAGTGGTAGCCGCTGCTATGCAGAGGACTACCACTTTTAGATTTGAGAGTTTTTTAGGAGAAATCCACTGGGAGGATTTTTTTGCTTCCGTCAAAATTCAACTTATTTGGTTGGAGTTGTTTTTCTGGTGAAATCCGCAGAAATGGCTGATTTTTCGACTTTTACTTTCAATCCTCTGTCTAGTTCAAGATAGACAACGTCACCTTCGACGCTGCTTACTTTACCATGAAGACCTCCAATAGTCACTACATCATCGCCTTTCTTTATTTCTTCGATAAACTTTTTAGTATCTTTTTGTTTCTTCTGTTGGGGTCTGATCATGAAGAAGTACATGATCAAAATGATAGATCCAAAAAGAAAAACTTGTCCTAAAATCCCTCCGCTTGCAGAGGCTTGCGCCAAAATTGTAGAGATCATACTTATTTTTTGATTGGACCTACAGGATTTGCTGCTCCTGCGATCTTAGGAGTAACTGTTCCTTTCAATCTCAAACGGGTTACTGTTGGATTCGTGTTAGCCTGAATGCTGACAGTTGGAGACTGAGAACCTGACTTTGCGGTAGAGTTAAATACTACTTTCACAAATCCTTCTTCTCCTGGTTTTACCGGAGCTTTAGTCCAGTCAGGGCTTGTACATCCGCAAGAAGCGGTGATGTTTGAAATCACAAGCGGAGCCTGACCGTTGTTAGTGAATTTGAACAGATGCTCTACAACCTGACCTTCGGGGATAGTACCGAAATCATATTCCATTTCTGGAAATGTAAATTGACCCAAAGATGCCGGATCTGCAGGTTGAGTTGCTTGTGCATTTACCGGAGTTACTGCAGTTCCCTGAGTTTCCAATGCTGCGATTTTTTCTTCAAGAGCCTGAATTTTTGCTTCCTGATCATTTTTAGGGCTGCAAGATGTGCCTAATGCTATCATCAGGGAAAGTGCAGCTACGCTCAAAACATTGATTTTCATGTGTATTAATTGGTTTTAAGTTGCTTTTAAATAGCCGAGTGTGTAGGATTTAGCCAAACAAATTATTGTCCGGATTCAGCTTTAAACCTCTTCCAAAGTTTAATTGTTCCCTTGATTGATTTGATCGATTAATTTATTCACGTCATTCAAAAGATTTTCAGCTTTGTTTTTTGCCTCGGAAATGACTCTTTTTCCCTCGTTTTTTGCTTCGTTCAAATGAGTCTCTTTTCCTTCGACCAGATCTTCGATGAGTTCTTCCAATTCTTTCTTGTATTTCGAAAGTTTGAAAGAGAGTCTGTCTCGGGTGTTAGCTCCGGTATCAGGGGCAAAAAGTATTCCCAGTGCGGCTCCTACGCCTGCACCTACCACAAAGGCGATTAGTGAATTACTGCTCTTGCTCATAGTTTTATTATTTATTGTCCAAAAGTCCTCTTCCGCTCTTACGGATTTCTCCGCTTTCGGTTAACTCTTTCGCCATCACATCCAACAGACCATTTACAAATTGCTTGCTTTTTGGGGTACTGTAGGTTTTTGAGATGTCGATGTACTCGTTAATACTCACTTTAACGGGGATACTTGGGAAATTTTTCATTTCCGCAAGTGCCATCGAAATGATCACTTTGTCGGTAAAAGCAAGTCTTTCAATATCCCAGTTTTTAGTTTTTTGGGAGATAAGAGCCTTGCTTGCAGCGTCATTCGCAATCGTGAAGTTAAAGATATTTTCAAAAAACTCCTTATCCTCGTCCCAGTTCATGGCAATTTCAGGAAGTTGTTCGTCATCTTCTTCCGTCAAATTAGCTGCATTTTTTAAGACTTTGGCAGCAAGACTTCTAACAACGGCCTTGTTCTCGGTCCAATTCAAATCCTTCTCTGAGAAGAAATTCAGAATTACCTCATTTTTGAAAATGATCTTTTTCAGCAAATCATCGACTAATTCCAAATCCTGTTCGAGGGTTGGCTCCTTGATTTGAAGATATGCCTGATACTCCTCAGATGGCTTGATGTAATCTCTAAACCATTCCTTGATTTCGAGTTCGATATCATTTAAATGAACATTGTTTCGAATGATGGCGGAACGATAGGCGTCAGAATTTCTAAGATTCTTCAAAATCTTATTTTCTGCCAGGTTCAATTCATTGGCAAAAGCTATTGGCGCTTCGCCTCTCATTTTTTTCTTTTTCTCGATTTCTCTTTCTACATGCTTCGCAAAAGCCTGCAGCAATTCAATCGATAGAAGGTAAAGCTGAGGAATTCTCTCAGCTGAGGCCACCATATTTTTCAGGATGTACTGCTGATCCTTATCATTTGCACTATGATATTGATTGAGTGCAGCCAATACCACTTGCTTGATTTTTGGTTTTGCATCCGTGGCGGTAAGCATTTTTCTGGAAGCAAGATTTTTCTCAAACAGGATTAGTGCTTCCTCTGCATCTCTGTTGAGAGAAGCTTTGTCCTGCACCTCCATACTATTGAGATCCGGTAAGAAGGACTCCCGAATGAAATCCTTGGCAAGGTTGTGATTGGAAGCCTTGCACTGCTCATAGGCATACAGGTTTTGAAAAGCCTTGACCCTGAGTATTCTTCTATTTAGCATAACGTCAGAAAGAGTTGCAAATATAGGGATTTTGCACGGGCTAATCCCATTTGGTTAAAGACAAAAAAACCACCGAAATAGGGAATCCGGTGGTTTTGAATTGAATTTATAAGGAATTAGAATGGAAGTTTTACTCTTCCCATGGCTTCAATTCTAGCTTTTGCAGCTTCGATTGCAGCCTGTTGGGCAGGGATTTTTTCTGCTTCGGCTTTGTTAAGAATGCTTAAACAGGTGTCGTAAATCTTCTCGGTTTGTTTGAATACGATGTCTTTGTGGTAATCGCCCAAGTATTCAGCGCCCACATTGATTACGCCGCCGGCATTGATCAGGAAGTCTGGTGCATAGATGATACCTTTTTCCATCAGAATTTTTCCATGCTTCGCTTCATCTTTCAATTGGTTATTGGCAGCACCTGCGATTACGCGACATTTCAATCTGTCTATTGTTTCATCGTTGACAGTCGCACCCAATGCACACGGTGCATAAATGTCCATTTCCAGGTCATAGATCAAATTTGGATCTACTGCCACTGCTCCGGTTGCCTTTGCTACCTGCTTTAATTTATCTTCGAAAATATCGGTGACCAATACTTCAGCTCCTTCTTTGATCAGGTATTCGATCAGGTATTTCCCAACTTGTCCGACTCCCTGAACACCTATTTTCTTTCCTTGAAGTGAATCAGAACCGAAAGCCTTTTTGGCCGCAGCTTTCATTCCCATGTAGGTTCCGAATGCAGTCACAGGAGATGGATCACCACTACCGCCTTTTACCTGAGGTAGGCCGGCAACGTGTTTGGTTTCCATTCTGATGTACTCCATGTCAGCTGTGTTCATATTCACATCTTCAGCAGTGACATATCTGCCACCCAGGCTCTCAATGAATCTTCCGAACCTTCTTAAAAATGCCTCGTTTTTCAATTTAGGATTTCCCAAAATCACAGCTTTTCCTCCGCCGAGGTTTAGTCCGGCTAGGGAGTTCTTGAATGACATGCCTCGGGAAAGTCGCAATACATCTGTAATCGCTTCTTTTTCGCTTGCATAAGGCCACATTCTGGTGCCGCCAAGTGCCGGTCCCAAAATGGTGTTATGAATTCCGATGATTGCTTTAAGGCCTGTAGCCTGATCATGACATACCACGAGTTGCTCGTGATCCATGGTGGTGATTTGACCAAATATTGAACCCTCCTGGAGGGTTTCGGTAGCTTTAATCTCTAACATGTGAACTTAGCTTTTTAGAATGTGTTATATTTGGGTTCTGCCTTTTGGAAAAGGCCAATACAAAATTAAATACTTTTATTGGCCTTCAAAGCATTATCATTCCTAGTTTCCATTAATTATTTCCTCGTTTTTAAAGATTTTATTTGGTGAAGTCACTTTGGAGAATCAATAAGTATTTGTACAAATACAAGGGCTTGCTGCTTTTGGGAATAGTATTTACGGTCATCTCAAATATTTTCGTAATTATCCCTGCCCAGCTTGTCAGATTGGCAATAGATTATGTGGTAGAAAGTTTCTCACTTTACAGGCCTTTGGCAAAGGGAGGATTAGGGGAATCTGCCCAAGAAATTTTTTTACAATTTGTTTTTGTTCTAGGAATGTTAATCCTGGCAATGGCGCTTTTGAGAGGATTTTTCCTTTTTCTAATCAGACAGACTATCATCATCATGTCGCGGAAAATCGAGTATGACATGAAAAATGAAATATTCGAGCATTACCAAAAACTCCCTCTTAGCTTCTACAGAAAAAACAGCACCGGAGATCTCATGGCGCGGATTACGGAAGATGTCAGCCGAGTAAGAATGTACTTGGGTCCGGCAATTATGTATGGGCTCAATGTTTTGATCCTGTTCCCTCTTGTGATTTGGTACATGATCACGGTTAATCTTGAATTGACCCTGTATTCACTCATTCCGCTTCCGGTTCTTTCGCTCAGTATTTATTATGTCAATAATCTGATCAATGAGCGATCGGAGAAAATTCAAAGAAGCCTCTCTGAGCTCAGTACGTTTGTCCAGGAAGCTTTCTCCGGAATCCGGGTTTTGAAAGCTTTTGTTAGAGAAAGCGATAGCGTCAAGAATTTTGCAGATGCAAGCGAGGACTATAAACTCAAGTCGATTCACCTCACACGGGTAAACGCACTTTTCTTTCCAATCATTATGGGATTGGTCGGAATCTCAACCATCATCACCGTATATGTTGGTGGGATTCAAGTCATCAATGGAGAGATTGGCTACGGAGTGATTGCAGAATTTATTTTGTACGTCAACATGTTGGCCTGGCCAGTAACTTCTTTAGGTTGGGTGACAAGTATCATTCAGCGGGCTGCGGCTTCTCAGACTCGTATCAATGAATTTATGGATGAGACCAATGACATCTTAAGTACAGAAAATCTTCAAATCGATATCAAAGGAACTGTCAAGGTTGAAAATATGAGTTTTGTATATCCCGATTCAGGAATTCAGGCTTTGGACAATATCAGTTTTGAGATAAAGGAAGGAGAGACTCTGGGGATCATTGGAACGACTGGTTCGGGGAAGTCTACAATCGCAAACTTGCTCATGAGGATGTATGACCCAAGCTCAGGAACAATCAAAATAGATGGAAAACCTATTGATGCATTTGATATTTCAAATCTGAGGAGGCAAATGGGCTACGTACCACAAGATGTTTTCTTGTTTTCCGATTCGATAGGCAACAACATTGCTTTTGGAATAGATAAAGCTGATCCCAAAATTATCGAGAAAGCAGCCAAAGATGCGGATGTCTACCAAAACATAGTTGAGTTTCCTAAAGGATTCGAAACCATGCTTGGCGAACGAGGAATCACGCTTTCGGGCGGGCAAAAGCAGCGGGTTTCTATTGCAAGAGCTATTGCAAAGGAGCCAAAGATTTTGATTTTGGATGATTGTCTTTCTGCAGTAGATACTAAGACTGAAAATGTAATCCTGAATGCTCTCAAAAGTATCATGGAAAACCGGACCTCTATTATAATTTCCCATCGAGTCTCTTCAGCTAAGCTAGCAGATCAAATCATTGTCTTGCATGATGGGAGAATCATTGAGAGAGGAAATCACGAGTCCCTGATGAGCCAAAAAGGAGTTTATTCAGAGCTTTATGAAAAGCAAACGCAAGCAGGAGAGCCAGTCGACAACGATTGATCGGAGTTAATTTCTAATTGGTGTACATCAGCCTTTGATAAAAAGTATCTAACTTCCAGAATATCAATAATTCAAAGACTTTTGACCATGGAAGAAAATAAATCAACTGCGCAGGACATCGAAAATGTACTTAGGGAAATCGGTGAAAAGATCGAAGAACTGGTCAAAAAAGGAGCTGAAGCAGGGATGGAAGCAAAGGAGGAGATAGAAAAGAAAATTCAAGATCTCAAAGACAATAAGACCACTTTAGAAGAGGAATTCAGAAAAGGAAAAGAAATGCTGGAGCGGGAGTTTCAGGAGAAAAAGGAAGAATTTGAGCCTAAGTTTCAGGAATCAAAAGGTTTTTTTATAGAGAGTTTCAGGCAATTAGGATTAGCTTTTAAAACCCTTTTTGGGAGTAAATAAAAGAAGGCCGGGAGTCAACTCCCGGCCTTCTTTTATTTTCCTGCCAATACATTGCAGCGGTCATATGCCGGATCAACGTCAATAAAGACATCTTCTTTAGCTGTGACAAACCACTTACCCAGAAGCTCTTCTTCTTTTCTTCTCAAAGTTGCAGCTTTCAATTTTTCGTAATCATCTTCCAGATTTGCTCGGTGCGCGGGGTATTTAGCCTCGTAGTATAGAATCCTGACTTTCCAGCCTTCTCGTGGGTCTTCAAATCTCATCGGAGGTGTAATTGACCCCACTTCCATGCTGTCAAGGGTAAAATATAAAACGGGATCCTCCAAAGTTCTCAAAGTCAATCTGATTGAATTGGTAGCAGGATCTTTGAAAAAACCACCATTATCTGAAGTAGCCCGGTCATCTGAGTAATCTTTGGCAGCTTTTGCAAACTCAAGTCTCGTTTCCTGAATTTCTCTTTTCAAGCTGTCAAGATATTTTTCTGCTTTTATCAAATCTTCTTCAGACGCTTTTGGAATCAAGAGGATATGACGAGTATTGAATGTGGTCCCCCGATTTTCAAGCAATTGGATCATGTGGATACCAAAATCAGTCTCAACAGGATCGCTGATTTCACCTTGTCTTAGTCCCAGAGCAGTAGCCTCATATTCAGGAGCTAATTCCCCTCTTCTGAAAAAGCCAAGGTCGCCGCCCTGAGGTCCTGACCCCGGATCTTCCGAGTATTGCTTGGCAAGGGTAGCGAAGTCTGCATTTCCGTCAAAAATATCCTGTTTCATCTTTCGGAGTTGGGCAATCATATTTTCCTTAATCCGTGGATCAACATCTGGCTTCTTTACAATCTGCCCAACTGTAACTTCTGCAGAAAAGAAAGGGAGGGAGTCTTTTGGAATGCTATTGTAAAAATCTCTCACTTCAGCCGGAGAAACCGTGAGGCCCTCAGTGATTTTGCCTCGCATTCTTTGAACGATTAACTGTTCGCGGATCACGTCTTCAATTTCAGACTTTAATTGATCCCCGGTTTTACCATAAGCTTCGGCAAGTGTAGCTTCATCACCTCCGAATTGCTGCATCACTTGATTGAATCTGTTTTCTACCTGGAGCATCACTTCTGCATCAGTTACCGTCACCGAGTCAATTTCAGCTTTGGCCACCATCAGTTTATTGATCATCAAAGATTCAAAAATCTGACAACGCGTAGGAGGATCGATGCCTTGTTGGGATTGAGCTACAGCTTCGATATAAGTTTGTTGCACTTCTGACTCGAGCAAAATATTGTTGTCCACCTTTGCAACGATTTTGTCCAGGACCTGGCCTGTTGCTGCAGTTTCCTGTGCAAAAGAGGGCGAAATCAGCCAGAAGGCAAATAGCGTAAAGGAAAGTCGGCTTAGTACGTTCATTTTTATTTGTTCAATCCGGCAAAGTCCGGTTGATGATTTACTGTATTGATATTACTGTTGATTCAAGGCAATAAAGGCCTCTTCTTTTACCTGTGAATTGATCACCACAGGATATTTGCTTTTGACTTTATCAAGTAGGGTTTTGTCTAGGAAGTCTTGATAATCTCTGATAACCAAACCGCGAGTTTCCTCAAATTTCTTTGGCCCTGCCGGGAGTTTTTCACCGATCAAAACCAAGTTTATTCTGCTTTCCGATTCAATTTCTTGATAAGGTAGATTCAAGTCAGCTTTTGAAAGAATCGGATGATCCGCATATTCCACAAATCCTGATTCTGTTTGGTATGCCAGTGGTTTATTGGTTTTGTATTCAATTTCAAATTTTGCCACCAATTCCTCATTGAGGGCCTTTCCTTTTAGCTCTATCCTGGCCGCATCTATTTGGGTAGAGTCCAAAACCTTCACTACGAAAGCGTTGACTCTTGATTCCCACTGGTAATTTTTGATGTTTTTGGTATAGTAACTGACTTGCCCCAAAGAATCGAGAATTCCCTTTTGCCAAACCTCCTCATTCATCAATGAAAAAAGCAGGATTCCATCGCGGTATTCCTTCAGGAGCATTTGGTATTCGGTATTGTTTGCCAATAAATCTGCCTCTTCAGCCTGATTCAATTTGCTTGCGGTAAATTGCTCATACCAGGCATCGAAGATTCCGTTATTTGATCGGGGGATTATCTCTTCCTCTCGCACAAAGTTGGCAAGATCCTGCGAAGTATAGGTTTTGCCTTGAAGCGTAAAAAGAGGCTGAGAACCTACAGTAGCATTTTCTAGCGCAGGGATAAATGCAGACCCGCTCAGGCTATTCATGGATGCACTGAGAGCTTCGATTGCTATTTCGTTTTCGTCAAAAGCATACCTGGCTTTTTGAATCGCCATTACCTGAGATTGGATCATGGTGGATCTTGAATCTCTCAAAATTCTGGAACGGATGTTTTCCTCCATACTTTCGAAAGATTCCAGAGGCTTTTTGTCCTCAAGTCTGAGAATATGATAACCGTACTGAGTCCGCACAGGTGGAGAAACTTCACCGATCTCTGTAAGTGAGAAAGCTGCAATTTCAAACTCAGGAATCATCGACCCAACGCTAAACCAAGGAAGATTCCCTCCATTTTCACTGGAGGCCGGATCTTCTGAATAGGTCTTTACGATGTCTTCCCAGACCGTATTTTCTTTTTGAATCTCGGTGTAGATATCAGCTATTTTTCTTCTGGCCAGATCTTCTCCTGTACTGGAAGTCTCATCGATCCTAACCAAAATATGAGATACCCTAACTTGGCCAGGATTGGGTTGACGATCTTTCACCTGAATAAGATGGTAGCCGAAATTGGTCAGAACCGGATCGGAAACCTGACCCGTCTGAATGTTGTAAGCGGCGTCTTCAAATGGTTGAACCATTTGAAGGGAAGTGAAATAGCCCAAATCTCCTTTATTGATTTTCGCAGAAGGATCATCGGAATATTGCTCTGCCAATGTATTAATATCTCCGTTTTGCTCGATCTCACCTTTCACTTTCAAGGCCATTTTCAGGACGGCCAAACTATCTTCCCTACTGGCATTTGGGGGAAATTGAAAAAGAATATGGCTAGCTCGGACAACTTCTTGCATTCTGGAATATGCTTTTCTCAGCTCACCCTCTTCCAAGGAATTTTTGATGAGGAAAGGAGCTTTCAGGTTTTCCTGAAATGAGGCAAACTCACGGTTGAATTCAACAGATTTATCTAAACCTAACTCCTCCGCCTCTCTGACCTTTAGTTTATAATTCACAAAAAGGGTAAGATTTTCCTCGAATTCCTCTCTGCTCATTCCTTTCGAAGCAGCCTCAGTCGAATTTCCTTTCGAGATTAAATAGATGAGTTCATCCTTGCCTACGGATTTGCCACCAATAGTCAATAGTTGATCCTCCTGACCGGTGGTCTGAATATAGGCCATGGCAGATGCCGAGGACTTGCAGGCTAGAATGATGGAGAAAATAAGAGCCGAAAGGGTTCGGGTTGTCATGTACTGTCTTGCAGATTTAAAGTGCAATTTTACAAATTTATTAGGAATTCGTGGTAAAAGCCTCGATTTGAAAGCATTTAACAAGAATTAGGTTCGAAACCACTTTATAAGCCTGCAAGTGTTGGTTCCCTTGTGAGATTCAAATTCGATTTCGTCCATGATTTTCTTGACCAAAATGATGCCTAAACCTCCTTTTCGCTTTTCTCCGATCACTTTTTTTAAGTCAGGACTTTCATATTCAATCAAATTGAAGGCTTCGCCCTGATCTTTTATCTCAAAAATTAATTTTCCAGGAGCTTCTTTTACCTCCAGCTCAATATGGTCCTTAGCGTTGCAATTGTGGGAGTGGATGATCAGATTAGCGCAAACTTCCTCAACGGCGAGTGTAACCTGATGCTGGTCCTTTTCAGACAAATGCAATTCACTAAGAGTTTTCTGGAGGAAAACCCGAAGTTCCGCAAGTGCGGTTGTTTGACAATATATCCGAATCTGATGGTTCATTTCAGAATTAAAATGCTGCGTTTTTATCTGGTAAAATTTGAATGAGCTGGTCAAGTCCAAGAATTTTAAATACTTCGTAAACTCTGGGAGTCAGGGAATATATTTTCAAATCAATCTCACGCTCTTGTAAATCCTCCAGGTAAGACATGAATACGCCCAAACCCGCTGAAGAAATATATTCCAAACCCTGCCCGTCTACCAGAATCGATTTGCTTCCGTCATTTAGCAGTTTTTGGATAGCTTCGTCCAGCATTACCGAGTTGCTGGCATCCACTTCGCCACGAAGGATCAAGAGATCATGTCCGTTTTCTTTTTGGGTTTCTATACTTATCATATACTTGGAATCCTGATTTTAAGTTTTTTGGTACTCTTTAAATTTCACTACCATGATCGAATAATCATCGTCTATCATCCCGTCCCCTCCGACAAAGCTGTGAAGGGAATCGATGATTTTAGCCTGAATTTCTCGTGGTCCCTGGTGGTGTGAAATCTCCAATAGCGATCTGATGCGCTCAAAGCCAAATTGCAATGATTTTTCATTTTTAGCTTCTACGATTCCGTCAGTAAATAATACCAGGACATCTCCCGGTTGGTATTTGAAGGTTTTCTCCTCAACGTGATTTTCGTACTGCTTGTTTCTCAAAATTCCCAAACCGAGTCCGTCAATTGCCAGATACTCTGATTTTTGGTGGGCAAAACTATGCATCAAAGTAGGTACATGACCTGCTCTCGAGTGCCTGATACTATTTTCCCGGGTATCGATGATGAAAATTGAAGCTGTGATAAAATGATTTCTTTCCAGGCATTTGCCCAAAGCAGAATTTGCCCGGATCATAAATTCGGCAGGCCCAAGATCGAGCTGAATCAAGCTTTGGAAGATCCCTTTCATCTGAGCCATGTGGAACGCAGCAGAGGTTCCTTTTCCGGATACGTCGCCAATGATGAATACAAAGCGATCCTCATCGAGTTTGAAAGTATCGTAGTAATCGCCCCCCACTTCATCAGCTGCATTTGAAAAAGCGCAGATATCGAATCCTGCATTATGATCAAGCTTGGTTGGAAGAAGTGCTTTTTGAACTCGCTGTGCGATTTTAAGCTCTTCCTGATAGCGTTCATTTTGAATAGCCTGATTCAGAAGACGGTGATTCTCCACGGCAATCGATGCCTGCCTGGCAAACGTGGTAATGATATTAACCATCTCTTTATTGAATCCATCCCGCACTTCTTTGCAGAGCACCATTTTTCCGATGGCGGATTTGTTGATGATGAGTGGGACAAGAAGGACAGATTCAAATTTTGGATGACCAAGCCTCAATGAAATCGGAGTAAGTTTCTCTGTCCGTTTTTCAGATGCCCATTCTTGGGCAATCTTTTGCCTCCCAATCAGATCAACTAGCTCATTTCTGGTTTCAGGATCAATAGATCGATCCTGCAGCAAGCTCCTGGATTCATAAGTGGTCATTTCCAGCCAGGCGGCATCTGCATAGGAGGCACTCATGCAGGAATCCATCAGGATGTCAAGAACTTGTTCTTCATTTTCTCCAGGCTGAATGGACTGGCTTAATCGCTGAAAACTGATTGCTTCCGTAAGTTTTTGCTCGAAAACCGAAGAAGTAGGTAAGTTGAAAAGCGTCACCAAAAAACTGAAAATAGCATAGATCAAGATGAAGCCGAAGAGTGAAATCAGGAATAAGTTGTCGGTCAAATTCACCGGATATACGTCCGAATTGCTGAACTCTATAGTCTGCGAAAACAGGTAAATGCAACTCCCAATTATGAAGGAAAGGAATAACAATGATTTCCATTTCTCTTTGAAAGTCAGGTAAGGAATCCATTTCAGATTACTGGAAAGGACAAGGCCAAGTCCCAAAAGGATCACCATCCCAAAAAGGAAGCTGTAATCCAGATTGTTTTTGTTGAAAAAGATAAAAAACATAGCTACCAGCATCGCAAATTCATATGCCTGCCACTGCTTCACTACTTGTTTACTTTTTTGATAAAGAATCAGATGCTTCCAAAGCAAGGAAGATGAAATGAGGAAAATAGAAACTAACGCAAATTTGACGTGGTAGAAAAAGTTGAGAAGAAATGGTTCTTGTCCGAGTTTGCTATCCCCAAGTAATTGGTACAATAACCTGATAAGCAGGAAAAATCCCACTGAAAAAATCCCGGTAGACGCAGCTCTCCAAATCAGATTCAGAAACTCATTTTGCGAATTTTTATTGATGGAAAAGTTGTAGAATGAATAGACCGAGAGGAAAAAGAGGATTTCCAAAATCAAGGTAAACTCAGCCGCAATACCCGAATCTATCTCATTGATAATCCCAAAAAGTCTGACCAAATCCACAAAAAGCAAGGCAAGCCATACCAGGATGGCGAGCAGCATACTGAGCTTTCCGATATGAATTGGTGGTAGTTTGATCATGGACTGGCTTCCACAATATTACTCATTCGGAATGAAATAAGGTGAATGAGGACAAGTTACCACCTTGGTTGGATTGTTAAAAAGTCTAAAAAGAATTCTAATGGGAATTTTGGGTTTTTAAAAGCAGATAAGATCATCCACCACTCCCTTGCCGTATTTCTCCTCTATCAGCATGAGCATTTTGCTTTTATTCATCATCAGTTCTTTTTTCACAGGCCCGGATGAGAGCTTCACGTAGAGTTTTTTATCCTTGATCGATACAGAGTCTGTGCGGTCTGCGATGGTTTTTCCTACGATTTCCGGCCAATCATGAATAAGCGATTTTTCTCTGAATTTCCCCTCCAGACGATAGGCTTTAAGCAAGTCATTGAAGGCTGATTCAAGTGGTGCTGCTTCTTTTTTTCGACTGAAATAGGAGTCTTTGCTCATTGGTATAGTTAGACAAACAAAGAGGCCGCTATGCTATCTGCAAGAAGTATCCCTGATTTGGTCAAAGATAGATTATTCTCCTTCCAAATCAGCCAGCCCTGAGTATCCATTCGATCCAAAACCTGCTTTTTGTCAGCGATCAAGTCTTTTCCAAACTGAGCTTGAACGAAACTGAAATCCACCCCCCAAATAGTGCGAAGCCCTGTAAGTAGGTATTCATTCAATTGTTCGTCTGAGGTAAGTATATCTTCGGAAAATGGGATTTGATAGTTCTGAAGTTTTGTAATGTATTGGGAGTTGTGTGACGGATTAGCGCCCCTGTTTTTTCCGTCAAAAGAATGTGCGCTTGGGCCGATTCCTAGGTAAGGCACTCCCTTCCAATAGTTTGTATTGTGCAAAGCAAAGTGTCCGGGTTTTCCGAAGTTGGAAACTTCGTATTGAATGAAACCTGCTTTTTCGGTTTGCTCTTGCAAATATTCGAATTGCTCTGCGATGAAATCTTCTTCGGCAGCTTTGAATTTTCCCTTTTCAGCCCAGTTTCCTAAGGCGGTTTTTGGTTCTACAGTGAGCGAGTAACTTGATATGTGGCCGGTTTCCTGAGCGATGGCTTCAGCCAAATCACGTTTCCAAAGGGAATGGTCAGGATGCGGAAACCCATAAATCAGATCGATGCTGAACTTCTCAAAACCAAAATTTCTAGCTTTTTGAATAGCAGCTTTGGAATCCTCGGCGCTGTGTGCCCGATTGTAAAACTTCAGCACATTTTCATCGAAACTTTGAATTCCAAGACTGAGGCGGTCGATTCCCAAAGATTTCCAGGATTCAAGATTTGCAAGATGCAGATCATCCGGATTTGATTCCATGGTAACCTCTTTCCACTCGTTCGAGTAATTTTTGGAAATGGAGCTTAATATCTTTTCCAGCATAGCTGGAGTTAGTAGAGAAGGTGTCCCGCCGCCAAAATAGACTGTTTCGATTGGTGATCCGGATAGATAGTCCTTGCGCAAATCAAGTTCCCGGCATATCATATTGACCATTTCATCCATTCTGGTCAGGTTGGTGCTGAAGTGGAAGTCGCAATAATGGCAAGCCTGCCTGCAAAATGGTATGTGGATGTAGATGCCTGCCAATGCTATTTCTGTTAATTTGCAAATATAATCATTCCGCTGCAGTCCCTTGAAAACCCTCTTTTTGGCCGTTTTTATTTTCTTTTTTGCGGAGGAACTAGTCTGTCTGGGTCAAACTTCCACATGGATAAAGTGGGTAAGCAAAACACCTTCCAGAGATGCTAACTGGAGATTTTTTCAGGATTCAGTTCAAAGCAATCACTATTTGGACTCTATTTCAGAATCTTTTCAGAAGGAGGGATATCTGGAAATATTCAGAGAAACCAAGAAATCAGGAGCGGATTCCTTGCAAATTGAATTTTTCCCGGGACCAAAATATGCTTGGGCGGAAGTAAACACTAGCAATGTCCCTCAGGAGATGCTCAATGGGATTGGGCCAATCGGGAAAGATTATTCCTCGATTTTAGACTGGATGGATCGATTGATTTTGGAAGCTGAGGACTTGGGATATCCTTTTGCAGTAGCAAATCTGGATAGTCTTAAGCTGGAAGGAGATTCCATTTTCGCCATTCTCAATTTTGATTTTGGACCCTTGATCACTTGGGATAGTATAGCCGTTTCCGGCCAAACCAAAACGCTCCCCCGATACATTCAAAATCTTACCGGGATCGAGCCAGGAAATCCCTTTTCTCAAAAGGAATTTGAGGAAAGTATCATGAAGTTGAGGAGATCGCCCTATTTTATCCTTTCCGGGCAACCAGAACTAACCTTTCAGACCAAAAATGCAAGACCAACTTTCGACTTGCGAGATCGAAATGCAAATGTGCTCGATGGAATCATTGGTTTGTTGCCAAATGAAAATGAGCCCGGGAAAATGTTGATCACAGGTCAGCTTGATCTGGAACTCTACCACCTAGGAGGGAAAGGTCGGGATATAGCTTTGCATTGGCAGCGGTTGAATATTTCGACACAGTCATTGGATCTGATGGCCAAGGAATCCTTTCTGTTTAATTCACCCTTGGATCTCAGTTTAGGCTTCAATTTGCTCAAGCAAGACACAACTTTCCTCAACCGAAACTTCAGTTTGAATTTTGGATACAGAATAAAGAAAGGTGGGTACCTGAGATTTTTCACCAACAGAAAAGCCGGAGATTTGATATCTACGGCAGCTTATCAAAATGTAACGGAACTTCCTGATGTGGCGGATTTCAGGTGGAATCAATACGGTATTGGCTGGGATTGGAACATATTGGATTCACCCGTGCTCCCCAGAAAAGGGTATTGGTTTACGGGGGAATTTTCCGCAGGGAATAAAGAAATTATTGAAAATACCGGAATCCCGGAGGAGGTTTACACAGACCTGGTTTTAAATTCACCTCAGTATTTGGGGAAGATAGATTTGGAAAAGCATTTCTTTCTAAAACCAACTTGGGGAATTATGGTGCGGGCAAGTGGAGGATTTACCCAAAATCAAAATCTTTTGCTGAATGACCTTTTCCGCCTGGGAGGATTGAAAACGATCAGGGGATTCAATGAAAACTACTTTTATGCGCGGAGTTATGGGTATCTAAATACAGAACAGCGGCTCTTTTTTGGGGGAAATTCATTTCTCTTGGTTTTTGCAGACATTGGGATTCTGGAAAACCCGTACTTTGCAACGTCTATTGATAAGCCCTTTTCTTTTGGTGCCGGGGTAAATCTGGACACGGGAACCGGAATATTTCGATTTATATATGGGGTGGGAAAATCGAATGCTCAGCCACTTGCATTTTCTTATTCCAGAATTCACTTTGGCTACCTGGCCAGGTTTTAAACCATGAAAAAAGTTATTCTTCAGATTGTCTTCTTTTTATCCATGATGGGTTTATCAGCCCTGACTGTCAGTGCACAAGTGTTGGAAGATTACAAATCAGATTGGGAAGAAGGAGGGAAAAAAACCTGGTTTAGCGATAATGATCGATTGAGTGTTGAGTTGGATTTGGTTTCATTTCCGATGGCTTATATTTCATTTGAATTTCCGGCCCAATCGGTTGTATTTCTGGGAGAAAAGCTTTGGTTTTTTTCTGAGAAAGACACTATTTTTTCAGAAAAAGTAAGTGAGTTGAGGAGTCAGTTTAATGTTGAGAAAGCCAATCTGATCGTCTTCAAAAGTGGAATCCAGATGGGAGATTCAAAAATCTTGAAAGTTTTGCAACCTGCAGAACTCAATTCTCCAGAAAGTCTGAACGCTGAATTGATAAATAAAAGAGATTTTGAGAGACAGGAGATCCGAGACTTTTTTGTCTTCGCAGTGCTTTTGGTATTATTTGGGATTGCACTCTATAAGTTGGCTTATCCTTACTTGTTTGCAGTCATGATCCGGCCACTCTCTTTGATAAATGCAGAGGATTTTTCGGACAGTGGAAGTTTGCAGAAATTCTTCTCATTTGATGTTTTGTTCTACGTAGTAGTAGTGAATATGCTGACATCCCTTGCAGGGGTGTTGGGATTGATTTTTTTCAAATATGAATGGTTGAAAACCAGATTTACTCTTGACTTCAATTCTATGTTTCAACTTTGGCTGGCAGTAGCGGGAATACTTCTGGTTCTTACAATTTTAAAATTTATCGGGATAAGAGTTGTGGCTTATTTGTTTGACTTAGAAAAGCTAGAGTTTCCTCATTTCTTTTACTTGCTCAGACTTGTGGCAATCACGTCTGCAATCTTTGTTTTGGTTTCCGCCTTTTTTTTAATGAATGAGTTTTCAGGAATGAGAAATGCCTTGTCTTTTTCTTTTTCGGCCTTTTTTTGGATTTATATAGCAGGAGTAGCGGGCTTGTTTCTGATCATGATGAATCGACTTAGCTTTAAGAAATACCATTTATTTGCATACCTTTGCATCGCTGAATTAGTGCCCTTTTTGGTTCTTTCAAAATGGATCATGTTGGTAGGGCAATAAGTTTTTGGACATAAACAAAGGATTAGACTAGCATGAGTGCAGCCACGAAAGACCGGTTTAGACCAGTTAAAAGTATTCTTGTTTCCCAACCCAAACCTACGGATGCAAATTCTCCTTATTTGCAACTTGCCGAGAAGTACAAGATAAAGATTGATTTCCGGCAGTTCATTAAAGTGGAACCTGTACCTCCCAAGGAATTTCGAAAGCAGAAAATTGATATCCTGAAGCATACGGCAATCATTTTTACGAGTCGAAATGCGATTGACCACTTTTTTGCCATCTGTAAAGATTTCAAAATCGAAATGCCAGCTGAAATGAAGTATTTCTGTATTTCAGATCAAACAGCGCATTATCTTCAGAAATACATCGTAATCAGAAAGAGAAAATTATTTGTCGGACAGAAGACCGCAGAGGATTTATTTGATTATTTCAAAAAGCATAAATCAGAGAAATACTTATTTCCATGTTCAGATATCCGCAAGGAGGATATACCTGATTACATGAATAAAAATGGAATTTCTTTTACAGAGGCAATAATTTATCATACAGTTGCAGCTGATTTATCTGATTTGGCAGATGTTAAATACGATATTTTGGCTTTTTTTAGTCCTTCAGGAATTAAGTCCCTTAAGCAAAACTTCCCGGATTTTGTACAAGGAAAAACGAGAATTGCGGCCTTCGGACCTACTACAGCTCAAGCGGTAAGGGATATGGATTTGATTTTGGATATTGAAGCGCCAATGCCAAATGCGCCAAGTATGACGGGAGCTCTGGAACTTTATATTAAAAAGGCGAATAATTTGTAACTCTTTGTAATCAAAATCTGTGGTTTTTCAGTTTAAATTCTTAGACTAGGTTTTAGATCGGACTTAAGCGTGCTCAAATGATTCAAAGAGGCCATTGGAAATTTTTTCTGCAGAATCTTATTATCCTTCTGTTCTTTTTTGGATTCAATCCATTAATGGCGCAGCAGGATGCCCAATTCACTCAGTACATGTACAATGGGATGTATTACAATCCTGCGTTTGCAGGAAAGGAGGGAGGGTTTCGATTCTCAGCTTTACATCGATCCCAATGGCAGAATTATAGTACTAACTCCGGTCAAGGAGGAGCTCCATTAACTCAGTTGATTACAGCACAGGGGAATTTGGAAGGGAAAAATATCGGTTATGGCCTTACCATTGTTAACGATCAAATAGGTGCGACAAGTAACCTGGAAGTTAATTTGCAGGGGTCCTATCATAAAAAGATTAATCGTTCAACCTTAAGCTTTGGAGCTTATTTTGGAATGTTTTCAAGTTCAATTAATTACGATGATTTGATAGTAGTAAATCCCGAACCAAATCTTCCAGGTGCCGGAAAGGAAAGTCAAACAAATCTGAATTTTGGGGCTGGTTTGCTTTTCGATAGGGGAAATTATTATGTGGGATTAAGCAGCAGGCATTTAAATCAACCTGTATTTGACTTTGGAGATGGGTCTTACGAGAACCAATTGAAAAATCATTCATACTTACTTCTTGGATATAGATTCAGGCCAGTAGGTCAACTTTCGATTGAGCCAAGTTTTCTTTTAAAATCAGTCTCATTCAATAATTTTTCATACGATGTAAGCGTTATAGCAACTCATCAGAATAAAATTAGTGGAGGGATTGCTTTCAGAGGAGAGGAATCTGTGTCGCTAATTTTAGGGTATAGTATTCTAAAAGACAATTCCTTGAAACTTGGCTATGCTTTTGATCTGGTAATTGGTGGAGTAGAAGCAAAGTCCCCCACAAGTCATGAACTAATGTTGAGATATACTTTACAGGATGTAAGCAGAGAGGTGGAGAGAGTCATTCAAAGGACTCCTAGATTTAGATTTTAAGATGGCTACCAAGTCTACAAATTAGAAGAAAATCAAAAAAAATATCATTTAACAGAGTTTAACTGTGTCTTAATATTTGGCAGGTTATTTGCATTATTGTGCCAAATTCAGCTAAATTTCGCAGGATGTGTACACATTTCAGAGGGTAATTATTTGATGATATCAAAAACGTCATTTATGTATAATAAAATGAATTTTCGCATTATGACCGTCACCTTGGGGTTGGCCGTCGCGACACTTTTACCTGGTTGCGGTCTTTTTAATAAGAAAGGATCTGCCAGTGACAAGATGAATAGAAGAGGTGAAGTGACCGGTGTAGCGAAGCGAGAAACCTGGCAGCAAAACCTACCCTTTGACATGGTTCCTGTCAAGGCAGGAACTTTTTGGATGGGACAATCTGATGAAGATATCGCCTTCACCCAATCATCTTTGAATAAGCAGATCACTATATCTGAATTTTTCATGGACAAATACGAAGTGTCCAATAATAAATACAGACAATTTTTGGAAGCTGTAAAAAATGGAGCTTTAGCTACCGGTACTCCAACTACCTTAAGAGAAGAACCTGTTTTCAATTTGGATGAATTGAAACCAGATACTACCGTTTGGTCAACCAGCTTTTCCTATCATTATGGAGATCCATTAATGGAGTTCTATTTTGACCATCCTGCTTTTGACGACTATCCTGTGGTTGGTGTGAGTTGGGATCAAGCTCAGAAATATTCTGAGTGGAGAACTTACCACATGAGAGCAAATGATGAGTCTGAGTATGACATGACACCATTTAGGCTTCCATCTGAAGCAGAATGGGAATATGCTGCCAAAGGAGGTAAAGACGTAGCTAAGTATCCTTGGGGTGGTCCCTATTTGAAGAATAAAAGAGGCTGCCTCATGGCAAACTTTAAACCAGGCAGAGGAAATTACATTGATGATGGATTTGCGTACACTGCACCCGTTGATGTTTTCTCTCCAAACGGTTTTGGATTGTACAATATGTCCGGAAATGTTGCAGAATGGGTACTTGATGCTTATGGGACTACATCAAGCACAATAACTTGGGATTTGGATCCGGTTTATGCCGATCCTTTGGAACCAAGAAAAGTAGTAAGAGGCGGAAGCTGGAAAGATATTGCGCATTATTTGGAGACCAGTACCAGAACATACGAGTATGAGGACGTAGCTCAGGCACACATAGGTTTCAGAACTGTTATGACCTTCATTGGAAGATCAGGTTCTATGGATGTTAAATCCAACAAAAGAACCAGAAGATAATTTTCTTAAAGTCAATCCAACCACAAAAAAAACCTAACACTTTAAATTTTAATTCACCAAATGTCGAGCAACAGCAATTCATTCAAAGCAAAATTTTATAGCAGCATAATGCCTAAGGTATATGGTATCGGTGCAGCTGTAGTTATCCTTGGAGCAATGTTCAAAATCCTTGATTGGCAATTTGCCAACATCATGATTGGTGTGGGATTAAGTACAGAAGCAGTTATCTTTTTCCTATCTGCATTTGAGCCAAGACATGAAGAAATGGATTGGAGTAAAATCTATCCTGAATTAGGAGAAGGAGCACCTGCAAAAAAAGCTAAAGGTGACAATGTATCACAGAAGCTTGACGAAATGTTGGCTACTGCCAAAGTTGGTCCTGAATTGATCGAAAGTCTTGGTAAAGGAATGCAAAACTTAGCAACTTCTGCTGAAAAAATGGGTAACCTGGCTGATGCAGCCGTTGCCACCAACGAATATGCTACTAATGTAAAATCTGCAGCAAAAACGCTTGTAGACATGAACGCTTCATACAGTAAAACTGCAGCTGCTCTAACAGAAATGTCTTCTGCTTCTCAAGATGCTAAAGAATATCATAATCAGGTCATTACAGTAACCAAGAATCTATCTGCACTTAATGCGGTGTATGAAATGGAGCTTCAGGATGCCAATAGCCATGTTAAGACATTGAATAAATTCTATTCCAACATGACTGCTGCAATGGAGGGATTAAGTGCCGCTGGAAAGGAAACCGAGGCATTCAAAAATGAATTGGCAAAACTTAATCAAAACGTGAGTTCGTTGAATAAAATCTATGGCGGTATGCTTTCCGCTATGAAAGGTTAATTTATCTTCTATTTATTATATCCATTAAACAAACAAAATGGCAGGAGCTAAAGAGACCCCTAGACAACGGATGATCGGGATGATGTACCTGGTATTGACGGCCTTATTGGCCCTCCAGGTAAGTAACCAGATCCTTCAGAAATTTGTACTGATAAATGACGGTATGGAGAGAACCTCCAAAAATTACATAAGTAAAAACCAGTCAACAGTTGAATCAATAAAGTATACTATCGAGCAGCAGGGAAATAATGAGAAAGATTTTCCTAAAGTAGCAGCTTCACAAGAAATCAGAAAGGAAACAGCTGATGTCTATACCTATTTGGAAGAGTTAAAGCAGGATTTGATCGTTCAGGCAAATGCCAAAAACGAGGAAGGAAACTTCGTAAATGCTAACTTAAAGAATACTGAGATCACAGGTAACCTTTTTGCGAATAATGGCAAAGGTGCTGAAATGAAAGAGAGGCTAAATGCTTTTCCTACTAAGATCAGTGAAATTCTTACCAAAGTTGGTTTACCTGAACTAAAGTTTAATCCTATTGCAAATGATGCAAAAGACATTGCACTGTTTGCAAATGATCGTGAAGTTAGAAATAAAGACTTCGTGGCATTGAACTTTGTAAAATCTCCGGTTGGAGCTGTAATCGCTTTGATTTCGCAGTATCAAAACGAAGTTCTAAACATTGAAAGTGAATCTCTTACAGCTGTAGCAAATACAATTGGATCGTTCTACTTCAAAGCTGACGTTACTGAAGCAAGGATTGCTGCACTTTCTAACGTAGTAGCTGCAGGTACTAAATTTGAAGCTGACATGTTTATCGCTTCAAGTTCTACATCAGCTGCTCCTACCATGTCAATAGACGGAAGATCTGTCCCAGTTGATGCTAAAGGTTTTGGTAAAATCGAATTTACTGCAACTCCTGCAACTCAATATGACGACAGAGGCCTATCTAAAAGAGTGATTAAAGGTGAAATCATAACAAATGTTGGCGGAGAAGATAAAGTACTTCCTGTTGAATATGAATATTTCGTTGCTCAGCCCGTTATTAAAGTCTCCTCAGAAGTAGTTCAACAGCTCTATGCTGATTGTGCAAACGAATTATTGATTGAAGTTCCGGCTTTAGGAAACACATATTCACCAGATTTCACGGTTAGTAATGGTCAATCAATCAAAGGAAACAGACCTGGTCAATTAACTGTTGTTCCCGGTGCTTCTGGTAAAGTTACCATTGGAGTAAGCAGTGGAGGAAATAGAATTGGAGATGTGGCTTATGATATTAAGCCGGTACCTGCACCAAAAATTAGACCTGTTACTGGCGGCGGACCTTTGGATCTAAGTCAGGCTCATGCAGTGGGAACTTTAAGTGGCTTGAAAATTGAAGCTATGCCTGAACCTACGTTTGGCAGGACAATGGCAAAAGATGCAAAATTTGAAGTAACTGGTGGAGAATTGATCCTATTGAGAAATGAGGTACCAAGAACTACCGTTCAAATTACAAATGGTAACAGTTTGGCAATGAGATCTCTTCTTGAAAGTGCTAAACCAGGAGATGATATAGTTTTGCGAATTACTCAAGTGACTCGTACTAACTTCCGTGGTAATAAGATTGCAACCAATCAACCAGAGATTATCCGTATTCCAATTAAATAAGGATAAGATTTTTGTTTGAGATAGATAACTAATGTGATGATGAAAAAAATTGTTCTAAAACTAAGTCTAGGCTTGCTAGTAGCAGTTGGGTTAATCCCGGTTACTGGAAATGCGCAGATTGCCACCAGTGTAACTCCTTCGGGATTTGGTGACAGAACGTTTGATATGGATACTGTTTACTCTGCAAAGAGAATTCGTGAAGACGATAAGATGTATCAAATCGCAGTTTGGAGACGAATAGATCTTCGCGAAAAGTATAATCTATCTCTTTATGGCTCAGGAGACTCCAAGTCAAATGGAATTGTGAATCACATCTATAAAGCTGTCGTTGACGAAAATGCTTTGGAAGTATTCGCAGATGAAAACTTTACAAGACCATTGTCTATTGCTGATTTTCAGAATAACTTCTGGATGAACGCAACAGGAGACAGTATCTTCTCAAAGCAGCTGTATTACATTGACTTCAAGGAAGATTTTGTTTTTGATAAGCATCACTCCGATATGGTATTTGACATCAAATACATTGAATTGGTAATGCCATCTCAGACTAATTCCAACGCTGGTCAAAAGACAATCGCTTACATCCGTTACAAGGATTTCTACAATTACTTCAAAGATCATCCTACTGCGAGATGGATCAACTTTAATAATCTATCCAAAAGCCTGACATACGATGAAGCATTTGAGACAAGATTATTCAGATCTGTAGTTAGAAGATTTACAAATCCAGATGATGCACTCATTGCAGACTTGGTCTCGAGTGACAGTACAAATCCGGAAGTTCAGGCATACATAAACGCTCTGGCTTTCGAATACAAACTTTTAGAATTCGAAAACAATCTTTGGGAATGGTAAAAAATAAAGGGGCTTCAAGCCCCTTTATTTTTTTCTTTCCATTCCAATAATGTCTTTGCTTTACTCAATCCAATCACTGACGCTAACTCATCTTCCCCTGCATTATTTATCTTTTTTACCGATTTAAAATGACTAAGTAATTTATCGGCAGTGTTCTCCCCAATTCCAGGGATTGATGTTAATTGGGTGCCAAATGCATTTTTACTCCTTACATTTCTGTGAAATGTAATTGCAAATCGGTGAGCTTCATCTCGGATTCTCTGAAGAAGTCTGAGACTTTCAGATTTTTTATCAATATGAATGGGATAGGAATCTCCAGGAAAATAGATTTCTTCCAGCCTTTTTGCGATTCCGATTATTGGCATTTTACCGTAAACTCCCAATTCCTGTAAAGCTTCAACCGCTGATGATAATTGGCCCTTTCCGCCATCTATCACTACAAGTTTTGGCATTGGTAAGCCTTCTTCTAAAAGTCGCTTATACCTTCTTCCAACGATCTCTTTCATGCTTGCAAAGTCATTGGGCCCATCTACAGTCTTGATATGATAATGCCTATATTCTTTGACTGCAGGTTTACCGTTTAGGAAACAAACCATACTTGCAACCGGGCTTGTTCCCTGGATATTTGAGTTATCAAAACATTCGATGTGATCGGGTATTTCAGGAAGGCTTAAATCTGATTGGAGTTGTTTGATTACGCGATCTTTTTTATCCTGATTTAACCCGATTAATAAGGCTTTTTCCTTTTTGTAGAAAAGAGCATTCTTTAAAGACAATTCAATGAGCTTTTTCTTATCTCCAATTTTTGGAGCAAAAACATTGAGTCCTTCAATTGGGCTTGATAATTCTACGTTTAGCAAGACTTCGTCTGCATCGCTTTGGAATTGATCCTGAAGTCTTATTAAGGCTATTAACAAGATTTCCTCGTCTTCTTCATCCAGCCGTTTTTTGATTTCTACATTTTTAGAAACTATCAGCGAGCCGCTTTTTACCCGCATATAATTTACATAGGCACTCTTTTCATCGGAAACTATTGTACAGACATCCAGATTTCCAAATCCCGGATTGGTGATCAGAGATTTTGCCTGATACTTTTCCAACAAGTCATATTTTTCCTTGAATCGGTGCGCTTTTTCATATTCCATAGTTTCAGAATAATGCTGCATTTCCTGTTTGAAATAGGTCTTGGCCACACCAAGATTTCCTTTGAGAATATGTTTAGCCTGTTCAATATCTTTCTGGTAGGCTTGTTCATTTTGGAAGCCGACGCAAGGACCTTGACAATTTCCAATATGGTATTCAAGGCAAACTTTGTATTTGTTCTCGGATATTTTATATGGAGACAGATCCAACTTGCATGTCCGTATGGTAAATAACTCCCGAATCAAATCGAGGACATTATTCATAGCCTTCACGCTGGCAAATGGTCCGAAATAAGTCCCTCGCTTTGGGATCATTTTTCGGGTTGGAAAAATCCGCGGGAAGTTTTCTTTGGTGATCAGAAGATACGGATACGTCTTATCATCCCGTAGCAAGATGTTATACTTCGGTTGGATTTTCTTGATCAGGTTATTTTCAAGAAGCAAGGCATCAAACTCATTGTCAACCAGAGTGATTTCTATTTTGCGTATTTCCTTGACCATCCTTCTGGTCTTCAGATTTACACCGGTATTCTTGTTGAAATAACTGCTGACACGCTTTTTAAGACTTTTTGCTTTGCCAACATAGATCAATTCATTTTCCTCATTGAAATACTTATAAACCCCCGGTTGGTCAGGAAGCTGAAGATGTTCTTCAGGTGTATAGGAAGATGACTGCATAGCCTAAAATTAAAAAAACAGCCTTGGTTTAAGGCTGTTTTCTTTGAGGTATGTTTTGTTAAAAATCGTTTTTCTTAGCGTCGTAGTCAAAGTCTGCGAATCGTTGACTTTCTTTTTCATAGACGTCGCAATTGATTTCTATGCTCAAAGGCCTTTCTGGTCTTGGAAATGCTCCTTTGGTATATCCCAATGACTTATCTGCATAAACCTTGGTCATATATTTCACCCAAATAGGTCTTGCAGTTTTAGATCCCTGACCTGCAGTCCAGCTTCTGAAATGGATGGCCCGATCATCCCCGCCTACCCAAGTGCCGCTGACGAGGTCTTTACTTAATCCCATGTACCAGCCATCTGATGCATTTTGTGTTGTTCCTGTTTTTCCCCCCAATTCATTGCCTTCTCTGATAGTATAAGGCACTCCTTGACTAGTCCCACCACGCTCCTCAAATCCTCCTCTTAACATATATGTCATTAAGTAGGCATGTTCTTCACTCATCGCAGGCCTTTTCTTAGGAGTAAATTGCTGGATCACATTCCCGTTTTTATCTTCAATCCGATCAATGTAATAAGGGGTGGTGTGCTCTCCCTTGTTTACGAAAGTCCCAAATGCACCTACCATTTCAAAAATCGAAACATCATTGACTCCCAATGCAAGGGCAGGAACTTCTTCCAAATCACTTGTTATTCCCAGTCTTCTGGCAGTTTCTACAATGATTTTAGGGCTCAATTTCTTCATCATGTAGGCCGTAACTGAATTTATCGATTCAGCCATGGCATGCCTTATAGTCATATTTTCATAACTGAATTTTCCATCGGCGTTAGATGGACTCCAAGCTGGCTGTCCCGGGATGTAAACTTCAACAGGTTGATCGACTACGGTGTAGCAAGGGCTATATCCGTTTTCAATTGCTGCGGCATAAACAAACGGTTTGAAGGTTGAACCCGGCTGTCTTTTACCTTGCTTCACGTGGTCAAACTTAAAATACTTATGGTCCATTCCGCCTACCCACGCTTTAATGTGTCCTGTGTGCGGATCCATGCTCATAAAGCCTGTTTGCAAGAATTTCTTATAATACCGCATCGAATCCATCGTGCTCATGAGCGTGTCGATTTCTCCTTTTTCCCAAGAGAAAACCTTCATTTTCTTTTTCTCATTCAATCTAAAATCTATGGAATCGACATCAGTTCCATACCGTTGTTTCAAAAGTCTGTATGCCTCCGTTCTCTTCACCTGATCTTCGATGAAGTTTGGAATAATCTGATTATTGCCATCCACCCAAGGATCCCGAGTACCCATTTCTTTGAAGAATGTGGCTTGCAGTGACCTCATATGCTCATCCACTGACTCTTCAGCATAGCGTTGCATTCTGCTGTCAATGGTCGTGAAGATTCTCAGGCCATCGCCGTACAGGTCATAGGCACTTCCATCAGATTTCAGGTTTTCTTTCGTCCATTTTATCAAATCTGCTTTGACTACTTCTCTGAAATAAGTCGCAAGTCCTTGGTTTTGATTCGAAACTGAATAGTCCAATTCAATAGGTAGCTGAGAAATGGAATCGTATTCTGTCTCGGTCAGAAGGTCATTTCTATACATTTGACCTAAAACTGTATTTCTTCTTCGTAAAGAATTTTCAGGGTTGAATACCGGGCTATAATAGGTCGGTGCCTTGAAAAGACCCACCAAAACTGCAGATTCCTGAACGTTCAAATCTGCCGGAGATTTCTTGAAGAATGTTTTTGCTGCAGTTTTAATACCATAAGCATTTGACCCAAACTCGGAAGTATTCAGGTAAAGAGTCAGAATCTCATTCTTGGTGTATGATTTTTCCAGCTGAGTAGCTACAATCCATTCTTTGGTTTTTACGATCAGCATTCGAAGACCAGGAATTGAACTCAGTAATCCCTGGTTGTCATCATTACGGGTTTTGAAAAGGTTTTTGGCAGTTTGCTGACTTAAGGTTGATCCGCCGCCTGAATCTTGTCCCAATAGAATTGACTTCACAAAAACTCGCAACATGGCAGTCATGTCGATTCCGGAGTGGTCTTCAAATCGCACATCTTCTGTTGCGATCAAAGCGTTTACCAAATTGGGAGAAAGCTCATCAAATGTCACCGGACTTCTGTTTTCACGGAAATATGTCCCCAGCAAAATTCCATCCGTGGAATAGAGTTCAGAGGCTAGTTCGGAATCGGGATTTTCCAGTGCTTTGAAATCCGGCAATGAGCCAAATAGCCCAAGAAAATTGATGCTCAGCATCCATACAAACAGGATGAAGGCGAAAAATCCCCCTATAAAGGCGATCCAGAGGTACTTGATGGTTTTTTGAACCCAGGGTTCAGACTGGGGTTTCACTTTGTTACGCATAGTTTACTTATAAACTGACTTAAAGAAAGTCCGGTATTCTTCGATATTTTTACTCTTATTGAGTTCCTGGAAGTTTTCGATAGAGATGAAGAATGAATTCTCTTTTACATCTACGGGCAATCCTTCGGACTCGAATTCCTCTTGAAACTTTCCATAATACTCCAGCGCTTTCTGGGCATTGCTGAAGGGACTAATGATGAAAATCGCGTTTTCCCGATTCATATTCATATTTCCGGTCCTCAATCGGGCATTTGAGAAGTTCTTTGCATGAAAATTCTCTAAATCCCCCAGAAGACCTTTTACAGATTCGGCCTGACCCGGATCCATTGCGATCACAAAGATATGGGTCTGGGATTCATTAACCTTATAAGGCGATTCCGGCAAATCTTTTCTGCCTTCATTTTCTGCAAGTTCCGGCCCTACAAGTTGGGTCGAATCCAAGAGCGTGCTGTCTGAGGCTGTCCGATCGGCAAGCTCTGCACTTGACAGCAATGGTTTCAGCATATTTCTTGCCAGTTCTACCAGTTTTTCATCCTCAGTGTTCTCAATGTAAGATTCCAGTCTTTCTCTGTACCGTTCCCTGCTTTCAGTTTTTCCTGTTGCCATGATATCCAGCAAGATCAATCGCTCGGTATTTCGGGTCAAAGGAAACTCTTCAAGCGTACTTTTTACAAGCTGTTTTGTCAAAGAATAGTTTCCTGCATAATAGGCATTGTAGGCCTCTTCATACTTTTTGGATGATTCTATGTAGGCAAGATTGCCCGAAACAGCTTCAGGGTTATTGACAGAATAAGTGTACTGAGAGTCAGGAAATTCCCGATTTAAGCGGGAGGCATATTGCTCAAAATTTCCTCCTAAATCCTTTTGGCCTAGGTAAAGCAAGTAATAAGCCTCAGGCTTGCGGGTGGAATTTGGGAAATCCCGAACTAAAGTCTCGAGATTTTCGATGCTCAGTTCTGTCTCATTTAAGTCAAAGTATAGCAGCTTTCCAAGTTCAAACAAGGATTCTTCCAGTTCCAAGTTGAGGATTTGAACTGCCTCAGGAGTGGATGGGATTTGCGCCAAAAGCGTTTCGACATCTGGAAGCTGATTCAAAAGAGTTGATTCCTCCGCTGTTGAATCAATTAAAGTCGGGGCCGCGATAGTTGGATTAGTGTTTTGGAAGCTTGCTGCACTTCTTCTCCAATTGTCCTGAAGCGAGCGATTTCCCCAAGTTCGGTAAAAATCAATCGCTCCCTGTTGCATCGCCACACCATTGTCAAAGTAGAAAGAAGAACCCGAACCTCTGTCAGAAAATGAAAGCAGGTTGTCAAAGATGCTCGTGCTTTCTGGCTGCTCTGCCAATTGGGCTTCCAGCATCAGACGTTCTTCTTCTCTTTTGATGAAGTTTTCAGCCACCAATAATTGCTCTTCTACCGAAAGCTTGGACAAACTGATCAAGCTGTCATTTTCGATGATTCGCTCTACGTGAAAAACGTATTTATCAAGCGTTTCTTTTTGTTCTTGAATTTGCTTCGCAATCGGGTCGTCTTCCTTGATAAATGTCAGCGCGCTATCCAGATAGTATTTGGTAGCACGATAGTCTTTGTTTTCTGTTAAGTTGATTTCTGCCAGTTTCTGATAGATATATCCTTTCAGGCGAGGGTTGCTTCCGGGTTCTTTCGCAGCTTGATGGAGTAGGTCAATTGTTTTTGGAATGTCTCCCTGCTTTTCTTCAAAAAGAGCCATTTCATATACGACCACATCTTTCAAATCACTGTTTTTAGGATCCTTGTAAAGGTCTTCGTAGTAATTTCTCACTTTTCGCAGATCCTTCGAAGCATTCAGTTCTGCCACTTGCTGAGCGTAGAGCTGAGCAAAAAAGCTCCTTTCATAGGGAGGATTTCCCTCCAAGGCTCTGTAGTAATAACTATACGCCAGAGCGTCAAGTCCCTCACGCTGGTAATATTGGGCTAAAATGAAATTGATTCGGGAAGTCTCTTTATTATCCTGCTCATAATCCAAAGCCTTGTCGAGAGCGCCAATTACCCCGCTTTTATCAGATCTGGTTTCGTAATAATAGGCAAGTGTTCGGTATAGTTCGTAGCGGTTTTCTTCATTGATTTCAGTTTCCTTCGAAAGGTAGTCTATCGTGAAGTTGGCATTCTCGTATTCTCTTAAATCCACATAGAGCTTCAAAAGGGTAATCAAAGTCAAGTGCCGAAGATCTTTATCCTTGCTGTTTACATTGACATACTTAAAGGTGTTTTGAGCATCATCGAAGTGCGATTGCAGATAATCAAGTTTTCCCAAGACATAATAGCTATCATCCACCCATTTGCTGATCCTGTGCCAATCGATGGATTTTGAAGCTAATTCCTTTGCAGTTTGAAGTTTTTCTGCATTTGCCTGAATTGTAGCAGAGTCGATTGGAATGAAAACCGGCAAAATCTGGGTATAATCTTCCTGGTATTTGTTTCTTACCTCAGTTTCTACTTCTTTGATTCTGGCATCAGCGAGATAATATGCGTTGAAATGTGAAGTAAGATTGTGAAAAGTCCTGTTGGTAAAGGTATTACGCTCGGAAGAACATGCTCCGGAAAAAATCAAAAGAAGTAAGGCTATTCTGGAAAGTCTACTCATCTATATATAATACCCTAATTAAAGTACCAAAATAGGTTATTTAGCGTACTTACCGAACGATGAACTTTGGCAATTATTTCCGTGGGGCAAGTTGCCTCCCGTTTCTGACCAAAAATTTTGATATTTTTAACAGGATCTCTATTTCTTATTCCCATGACCGAAATCAAGCCTAAAGAAAAACCAACCGGGCCGCCTGTTTATATAAAGTATATCGGTTTGTCTTTTCAGCTGTTTTCAGTAATAGGCGCCGGCACCTGGCTGGGTTGGTGGATTCAGCAGAAAAGCGAGATGAAGTTTCCTCTTTGGTTGCTTTTGTTCTGCTTTTTATCCGTTTTTCTGGCTTTTTATCAGCTTTGGGTTTCGATTAGGAAGGATAAATGAGCTTTTGAAAAAATCGGGTAATTTTGCAGGCAAAACCTTTAAGATGAAATCGAGCATGACGCAGACGTCACGCGGAGGAATGATTATCAGCCATGCGAGATTCCATATGGCCTTTTAAATCAAATTATATTCATATGAAATTACTTCGCAATATTCAAATTCAATTTTTCTTGTTTTCAGCCCTTGTTGCAGTCTTGATCGGAATCGTCGGATTGATTTTCCCTCAGCTGATTCATGAAAAAATCTGGAACATCTACTTTTTCATCCTGATTCTGTCCCTTGTAATCAGCATAATGTCTGGTTTATTGCTGAAATCATTTTCAGAAAATTTCTTTAATATCATGGTTTTGGGGACAGTCCTTCGGTTCATCGCTTCATTGGTATTTATTACCATCGTAGTATTGCCCGGTATCCAGAATATTATTCTGTTTATTGGCGATTTCTTCACGATTTTTTTGTTCTACCTAGTTTTTGATATCTACGCCTTTCTTTCTAACTTGCGCCCGATTTCGAAGTAGCCCTCAAATATTAGAGTTGATGACGCGTAAACTACTGTTCCTAAGTCTTTTAGTATCAGCTTTCATGCTGGGTTTTTCTAGTCCAACTTTTGCAGCTGGATCAGAAGAAGACAAGACAAGTTTTATCATGCATCACGTAGTAGATTCTCACGAGTGGCATTTTGCTACTTTTGGACACACTCACGTGACATTGCCTTTGCCTGTGATTGTTTATTCAGGTGACAGAGGTTTGGAGTTTTTCAGCTCCAAAGACTTCCAAGACCACGAGACTCACAAGTTTGGAGCAGAGTACGCTCACGAAGGTTATTTCATCGATGATCACGACCATTTGGGTCGGGTTGACGGAGGAAGCTTTATTGAGTTTTCGATTACCAAAAATGTGGCGATGATGTTCTTGGTGATGATTGTGGTAGCTTATGTTTCGCTTTCCGCAGCTTCACATTACAAGAAAAACGGAGCCGTTGCCCCAAAAGGAGCAGCTTCACTTATTGAGCCGATTGTGATTTTCGTCAGAGACGAAATCGCCATGAAATCAATCGGTCCGAAATACAAGAAATTTGTTCCTTACCTGATCACGCTTTTCCTTTTTATCTGGTTTGGTAACCTGATGGGTTTGATGCCCGGTGCGGCCAACATGACAGGAAACATCGCCGTGACGTTTGTGTTGGCGATCCTGACTTTTATTCTCACCAATTGGAATGGGAATAAGGAATACTGGAAGCACGTTTTTGCTACTCCTGGTGTACCGATTCCAATGCTTTTGATCATGGTTCCTGTGGAAATCATCGGTTTGTTCACCAAGCCATTTGCATTGACTGTACGACTCTTCGTGGCGATCACGGCAGGTCACATTGTACTGTTAGGTTTCATTGCGCTAGGTTTCATCTTTGAGTCTTATACCATAGGCATCGTAAGTACGCTGATGGTAACCTTTATAAATTTGATCGAATTGCTTGTTGCTACGATTCAGGCTTATGTATTCACGCTGTTTTCAGCGATGTACATTGGCTCTGCAGTTGCTGAGCACGAGCACACAGATCACCATTAATTCATAATTTCTTTGTTCAATTTATAAATTCAATTACTATGTTAACTTCTATCTTATTGACTGTTGGCTACGCTCTAATGGGAGCTGGTATCGGTGCAGGGCTTGTTTCGATTGGTGCAGGTTTGGGTATCGGCCGTATTGGTGGACAGGCAATGGAAGCAATTGCTCGTCAGCCTGAAGCTGCTGGTAAGATCCAAGGCGCTATGTTGATCATCGCTGCCTTGATCGAGGTGGTTTCCCTGTTCGCAGCGGTTATCTGTTTGTTGATCGCCCTTAACATCGCGGGTATCGCCTAACAAAAATTGGAAAGGGATTGGCGATAGGCCTTTCCCTTTTCTTTCTTTTTATTGAACAATTTGAAATAAAATATACCTCCATGGATTTAATAACACCAGGTACCGGTCTTATATTTTGGCAGCTGTTTGGCTTTTTAGGCCTTCTTTTCATTCTTATCAAGTTTGCCTGGAAGCCCATGCTTGCAGCTTTGGATGAGAGAGAAAGCAGCATCGAAAATGCTTTGAAAGCAGCTGAAACTGCCAGAAATGAAATGGCCAATCTGAAAACTGAAAACGAGAAATTACTCGCTGAAGCAAGATTGGAAAGAGATAACATCCTGAAGAAAGCGCACGAAGCTTCTTTGAAGATGATCGAAGATGCAAAATTAGAATCAGGTAAAGCCGGAGCTCAGATGATCGCTAACGCGAAAGCTGTAATCGAAACTGAGAAAAAAGCTGCTTTGACCGAAGTGAAAAATCAGGTAGCAATCCTGACTCTCGAAGTAACAGAGAAATTGCTCAGAAAGACATTGTCTGATGACAAAGCTCAGAAAGAGCTTGTGGATCAATTCATCAAGGAAACTAATATTAACTAATCCACCTCCATGTCAAATCATAGAGTAGCATATGCTTATGCCAAATCTCTGATGGAACTTGCCATCGAAAGAGGTGAGTTGGAAGAGGTGTATCAGGATTTCCTTCACTTGGCTACTTTGGCCAGGTCAAACAGAGACTTGGAGTTGGCGATGCGTAATCCCATCATCCCCTCTGACAAAAAGCTGAAAGTGTTGAAGGCACTTTATGCAAAACGAGGAGCCACAAAATCCACCATGTCTTTCTTTGAGATCATCTGCCGAAAGAACAGGGAAAATGTGTTGGCCGACATTGCAAGAGAATTTCAGGCGCAATACAACCTCTATAAAAATATACAGGTTGCCGAGGTGACTACTGCTACTAAGATCACAGAAGATCAAAAAGCAGAATTCATCACGATAGTAAAGGAAATCACCGGTTTGGAAACCGTGCAGTTGGTTGAAAAAATCAACACAGAATTGATCGGTGGATTTATTTTGAGAGTCAATGACCGTCAACTAGACGAGTCCTTGAGCACCAAACTGAGAATTCTTAAAACTCAGTTTAGCCAAAACCAGTACGAAAGTAAATTATTCAAAAAGCATTAATCATATAGATCATGGCAGAAGTAAGACCTGATGAAGTATCGGCAATTTTGAGGGAGCAACTCGCCGGCACAAGAACCGCAGCTGAACTCGAAGAAGTGGGTACAGTTCTCCAAGTTGGAGATGGTGTAGCTCGAATCTATGGACTTTCCAAGGCACAAGCCGGAGAGTTGTTGGAATTCGACAACGGCATGAAAGCGATGGTTCTCAACCTGGAAGAAGACAACGTAGGAGCCGTACTCTTTGGTGATTCTAAAGAAATCAAAGAAGGTGATACTGTAAAGAGAACCAAGAAAATTGCCGCCATCATGGTAGGCGAGGGAATGCTCGGTCGAGTGGTGGATACCTTGGGTAACCCAATCGACGGAAAAGGCCCAATCTCAGGCGAATTGTACGAAATGCCTTTGGAGCGTAAAGCACCTGGTGTAATCTACAGACAACCTGTTACTGAACCTCTTCAAACTGGTATCAAGTCAATTGATGCGATGATTCCAATCGGAAGAGGACAAAGAGAATTGGTAATCGGTGACCGTCAGACAGGTAAGACTGCTGTGGTTTTGGATGCCATCTTGAACCAAAAAGAATTTTATGACAGAGGTGAGCCTGTTTTCTGTATCTATGTTGCCATAGGCCAGAAAGCTTCCACTGTAGCAGGTATTGTTGCAGCTTTGGAAAAAGGCGGCGCTCTTCCTTTCACAGTAGTAGTAGCAGCTCCGGCTTCTGATCCGGCTCCGATGCAGTTCTTTGCTCCGTTTACAGGTGCAGCGATCGGCGAATTTTTCCGGGATACCGGTCGTCCAGCATTGGTAGTATATGATGACCTTTCCAAGCAGGCAGTAGCATACCGTGAAGTTTCTCTTCTTTTGAGAAGACCTCCAGGACGTGAAGCATATCCTGGTGACGTATTTTACCTTCACTCAAGACTTCTCGAAAGAGCTGCGAAGATCAATAACTCTGACACAATTGCTCGCCAGATGAACGATCTTCCGGACTCTATCAAGCATCTTGTAAAAGGTGGTGGTTCTTTGACTGCACTTCCGATCATCGAAACTCAAGCTGGTGACGTTTCTGCGTATATCCCGACAAACGTAATCTCGATTACGGATGGTCAGATCTTCTTGGAGACCAACCTTTTCAACTCTGGTATCCGTCCTGCGATCAACGTAGGTATCTCGGTATCCCGAGTAGGTGGTAACGCTCAGATCAAATCGATGAAGAAAGTAGCCGGTACCTTGAAATTGGATCAGGCTCAATTCCGTGAATTGGAAGCATTCTCCAAGTTCGGTTCGGACCTCGATGCCACTACTAAGCGTACGATCGAAAGAGGTAGAAGAAACCAGGAAATCCTGAAGCAGCCTCAGTATGCACCGGTATCCGTGGCAAATCAAGTAGCAATCATTTATGCTTCTACCAAAGGTTTGATGGACAGCGTGCCTGTTGAGAAAGCAAGAGCATTTGAGAAGGAGTTCTACATCTTGCTTGCAGCATCTTATCCTGAAGCGCTACAGTTGATCCTTAAAGGTGATATTGACGGAGCCGGAAAGATTTTGGCTACTGCGGCGGCTGAGCTTGCTCCTAAATACGCGAAATAATTGAACTGAATTCCGGGAGGCTAATCCCTCTCGGGTTTTTTATAGAAGTACAAAGCAACCACTGATGGCTAATCTTAAGGAAGTAAAGCAAAGGATCACTTCGGTAGTCTCCACACAGCAGATTACCAAAGCTATGAAAATGGTATCTGCGGCGAAGCTTAGAAGAGCTCAGGACAAAATCATTATGATGCGTCCATTTTCTAAGAAGCTGACTGCCATTTTGAATAATGTCTCTTCAGCATCCGAAGGAGATGTAGATCTGATCTATGCCGAAAAGCGTGAGATGAAGAAGGTACTTTTGATACCGATCACTTCAGACAAAGGTCTTTGCGGAGCTTTCAATACCAACGTGATCAAGGCTACTAGTGCAGCGATTGCGGGTCAATTTGCCGGAGGTGAGATTACGATCATGCCGATTGGAAAGAAATCTTTTGAGTTCTTTAAGAAATCAAAGTATCCGATGATTGAGGAATTCCAAGGCTTGTTTCATGATTTGTCTATCGACAAAATTCGTGATGCTGCCAATTATGCGATGAATGCTTTCGTAAAGGGAGAATTCGATCACGTGGTTTTGGTATTCAACGAATTCAAAAACGTAGCTACTCAGGTAGTGCGCACCGAGCAGTTTTTGCCAATGGCAAGTGAAGAAATCAAAGGCGAAAAAGCTCCGGATACAGATTATTTGCTTGAGCCATCAAGAGAATTTATCATTCAGGAATTGGTTCCTAAAGCACTCAGAGTGCAATTCTACAAAGCCATTCTGGAAAGCAATGCTTCTGAGCACGGCGCCCGAATGACAGCGATGGATAAGGCAACCGACAACGCCGGAGAACTTCTGAAAGAACTCCGATTAATGTACAACAGAACCCGTCAGGCAGCCATCACCAACGAGATCCTCGAGATCGTCTCCGGTGCCAATGCCTTGGGAGGAAAATAACAATCAATAGATCCAAACTCAGAACCACAGCTCGCAAGGGTTGTGGTTTTTTTTGTTTTAGGACATTTAGAGTCTTTGAGTTAAATTGAATTTTTAGGTCAATATAATTTTCAAAGCCCATGAATCAAGAGATTTTTTCGAATATCAGTAAGATCATTGAAAGAGATAGCAAAAGCACTACTTATAAGTTTGCCCTTCTTCGAGGAACAATTGATATTATCCAAGAGAACAGTCCTTTTCTGAATTTTATTGATGGAAAGGTCTTCATCCCAATGGGCTTGTTGATTGAAAAGTGGATGATCTATTACTACCCAATTTTTGAATCAGAAACACTAATTCCACAGATAAACGGAAACTCCAAATTAGCATTTGCCTCCCAAATGTATGACTTGGTAAGCTTTTACAGAAAATTGGGAGGGTTATCAGTTTTCTATAATGATTTGAAGAGGAACAATATTCCTGAAGAAATCAATTCACTGGTAACGAAACTTGCAAAAACACTAAATCAAACTCTTCGAAATATGCCAATGAAATATTTGGGAGGATCAATTTCTACTGATTTTCATTCAATCTTTAAACCTGAATCCAAAGCAAATAGAATCGCTGGAAAAGTAGATAGTGAGTATTTGATACAGAATTTTGGTACGTATTCTATTCCAATGGATTACTACCAGGTATTTAGATTACTGGGAAGTTTCATCAGCGGTCAAGATTCTATACTTTTCAAATGGGCAGAATTCTCAGTTAAAGCATCAAGTCAAACCTCTCAGCTTAACATTCAACAAGTTGTTGAGAACGTCCTTAAGTCACCTGTAACAGAAAGAGATTCAAAAGACTCTAAAATTATTTACAATGAAATTTTAAAAAGTGAAGGTGAAACTCATTGCGTTTGGACAGGGAATAAAGTTCAGAAAATCGAAGTTGACCATGTAATTCCTTTCGCAGTTTGGAAGAATAATGATTTGTGGAACCTTCTTCCTTCCAATCCCAAAACCAATAATTCTAAACGGGATAAAATCCCTTCGCCCGCTTTAATTGAAAATCAAAAAGATATAATTCTTCATTATTGGGGCATTGTTGACTCCCGATTGAATTCCAGATTTCAAAAGGAGATTAGGGTAAGTTTATTGGGAGATAATCAATTAAGAGATTGGAAAGAGGTAGCAATTGACCAGTTAAAAAGTACTTGTACATTTTTGATAGAAAAAAGAGGGTTTGAAAAATGGGAAATCTAAATCCGTATTCTCACCTCACTGCCAAAGAGCGAGAATTTCTTTCTTTTCCCGCTCGGTTACTTTTTGAGAAAAGTCTTCTGATTGGCTCTGTTCTGGATTTTGGTTGCGGGTTTGGGAAAGACGTTGAAGTTTTGAAATCAAGGGGAGTTGACATTTTAGGCTATGACAAACATTATTTCCCGGAAAAACCAATTGAAAGATTTGATACAATTCTATGTCTTTATGTTTTGAATGTTCTTTTACCCGAAGAGCTATCATTGGTCTTGATGGAAGTTTCAGTCTTACTAAAACCGGGAGGAAAGGCGTATTTCGCCGTTCGTAGGGACTTGAGATCCGAGGGATACAGGACTCATAAAATTCACCAGAAACCCACCTTTCAGGCTAATGTAATTCTCCCTTTTACTTCCCTATTCAAAAATGAAAACTGTGAGATTTACGAATACATTCATTACAATTTTACACAGTCGAAGGAAGTGGAATGTCCGTTTTGCAACCTTTTAAAAGAGGCGGAATTAATTGTTGAATCTGCTCAGGCATTTGCGATTTTTGATAAATATCCGGTTAACCCAGGGCATGCTTTGATAATTCCAAAAAGACACGTTTCGGATTATTTTGAACTCAGTTTTAAGGAACAATCATCTTGCATTTTTATGCTTAACAAAGTGAAAGACTTGATTCAAAATCGATTCAATCCAGATGGATATAACATTGGATTAAATGTTGGGGATATTGCAGGACAAACTGTCAATCATGTTCATATCCATTTAATCCCAAGATTTAAAGGTGATGTGGATGATCCAAAAGGTGGAGTCAGAGGGGTGATTCCCTCCAAAAAAGCATATTAAAAAAAGCCAGCGTTTCCACTGGCTTTTGCAATTCTATTTAATCTAAAATTACAACCTTATCGCTCTGGCGATATTCTTTGCCATGATTCCAAGGCCTTCTTTGTTGGGATGCACGCCATCTGCGAATAGATCTGAGCGGGTCATCAGGGGAGTATAAAGGTCGATCAGTTCGGAGTTGGTTTCATGAGCAATGTCGATCAGCATCAGACGTAGCTCGTTGTCCATCACTGAAGCGGTGATTCCAAAGCTGTCTTTGGTGACAGGCACAGGAATGACGACATAAACTTTCCCGTCGACCGGCATGGTTTTCTTGAATTCGGCGATCATGTCCAGGTAGTCCTGTCTGAAATCAGCTTTATGTGCCCAGTTTTGAGGTTTTGAATCGTTGGTTCCCAGCATGATAACCAGAATATCCGCACCAAAATCCTTCACTTGCTGAAACTGCGGCTCATTCCAATAGGGGAAATCGCCTTTTCGTAGGAGTGTTCTTCCGCTCACTCCAAAGTTTGCGACCTGATACGCATCGCCAAGCATTGCCTGGAGTTGGCCGGGATAGCTATCCGGATTATCTCTGCCCGGACCTTGCGTGATGCTATTTCCGACACAGGCGATTTTGACAGGGCTTTGGGCAAATGTGAAGACGCTGGTCAGCGTGAAGAGGAAGAGAAAGGATACTTTTTTCATGGGTTGGTTTTGGGGTTATTTGGTCCACCGTCCACAGACGACTGTCCACAGCAGATTCAGATAAAAGACGCTTCAAACTAATGAAAAAAATGATAAGTTGGGCAGGAAATGACAGTCGACAGTTGACTGTGGTCTGTTGACAAATAATATTGATGCATTTACTTACAAACTTCTACCGCTGGTTTACCTGGCTTTCCGGAGACGTGGTTCTCGGAGCGATGGCGGGGATGCTCTTCTTTTCGAAAATCCTGAGAGCTGAAATTGGCTGGGAAGTCTACGGGTTGCTGGGAATGGCTGTTTGGTGCATTTATACCGCAGACCATCTACTAGATTCACGAAAGATCACTGAAGGATCTCCATTGGATCGACACCTGGTTCATCGGATTTATGGGAAAACCCTGAGATATATGCTCGGAGGTATTGGTATGTTGGGTCTGATATGGGCGATCAGTTTATTTGGATTTGGGCCGGAACTCCTGATAGGCGCAGGTTTGGCAATCGGGATTTTGGGCTTGATGCTTTTTATTCGAAAGCTTGGAAGAAACCTGGTCTGGACGAAAGAACTCAGTACCGCAGTTTTCTACGTGATCGGAATTTCCTGGTACAGTTGGTTTCAAATTGAAGCGGTTGACTTCAGATGGGAACCCATTGCAATCACGCTTATTTACATGCTTTTGGCGTATTTGAATCTCCTGATGCTTTCCTGTCTTGATGCGGCAAAGGATAAAATTGCCGGATTTGAATCACTTGCTACTGTTCTTTCTCCCGTAAAACTTATTCTCATCATCCGAAAGCTTGCCCTCGCTCTGATCCTGTTGGCATTCTTTGGATTCGTTCTGTTCTTTTCCTTTTACAGACTTTACTCGTGCCTTTTGCTGATCATGGCGCTGGTTCATTACCTGAGTTTTTTCAATCCAAAGTTGAGCATTGAGGCTGTTCGGATGAGGATGGAAGCAGCTTTTATGATCCCGATACTTTTGTTGTTTCTTTAGACAAAGGCGCTATGCCCGGTGATCGCCCGACCAACAATCAGTGAATTGATCTCCTTTGTCCCTTCGTAGCTATATACTGCTTCGGCATCAGCTACGAATCGTGCGATATCATACCGAAGTAAAATGCCATTTCCTCCGAACAGTTCTCGGGAATGGTCCACAATCGAGCGCATGCGGAGCGTGCAAAACACTTTTGCGAGCGAAGCATGTTCGTCTTTCAACTCATCATCATCCTGCATCTGAGAAAGCCGAAACACCATCGTCTGCATCGCTGTGAGATCTCCCAACATGGTCACCAATAAATCCTGGACAAGTTGGAACGAAGCGATCGGTCGGCCAAACTGAATTCGCTCGTTGGTATAAGCCAATGCTAATTCATAAGCTCCCCTTGAGCAGCCGACTGCTTGCCAAGCTACTCCCGCCCGAGTCATGCGCAGGACTTTTGCGGTATCCCGGAAAGAATTTGCCTCCTGAAGTCGGTCACTTTCGGGCACTTCACAATTTGTGAGGGTGATCAATGCGTTTTGAACGATCCGTAACGCCATTTTATCCTCCAGTTTTTCCGCCAGGAAACCCGGATTTCCTTTTCTTACGATGAATCCTTTCACTTGCTGATCGGCCAGATCTCTCGCCCAGATCACTGTCATATCTGAGAAAGTTGCATTTCCGATCCATTTCTTTTGACCATTCAATATCCATACGTCCCCTTCTCGCTTGCAGGTGGTCGTCAATCCACCGGCAACTCCGGATCCCACGTCTGGTTCTGTCAGCCCAAATGCCCCGATTATTTCTAGCTTTTGCATTTTGGGAAGCCACTCTAGCTTTTGTGACTCGGAGCCACAGAGATAGATTGAGCCCATAGCAAGACCACTCTGCACACCAAAAAAAGTAGAAATTGACGTGTCTATCCGAGCCATTTCCATAGCGATAAATCCTTCAAGTAAAGCCGACCGTCCAGGGCAGCCGTAGCCTTGATAGGTGAGGCCCGCAATATTAAGTTCAGCCATTTTGGGTATGATATGCATTGGAAATTCCCCACGGTTCCAATAGTCATTGGCAATCGGTTTAATCTCTCTTTCCATAAATTCCCGAACCTGAAGCTGAATCTCCCGATCAGGCTCCGGAAGACTTTTTCCCAATTCATAAAAGTCACCATTGATTGGTGGGATTACTTTGGGTTTGCTGCCGCTTTTGAGCATTCCCATCATTTTGGAGAGATCATCCTCACTCATCTGGGAGACAAGTCCCACCATTTTTGAGAGATCTACTTTTTGGGAAAGTTTGGAAATTTGCTCTAGATCCACGCTTGATAAAAGCTGTCGAAGTCCGCCCAGGGTTCTAAAAATATTTTTCATAAACAGGGATTATGGGAAAGTTTCCATTCCTTTAAACTAGTGAAAGATCCTTACAGTTTTATTGCTCCTTGGTATTCAAGCCTGGCCAAATTCGTTTTTGGCACTAAGCTGAAAGATGCCAAACTGATGTTTGCCCGGGATTTTTCGGGCAAGAAACTACTCTTCATCGGAGGTGGAGATGGTTCGGATTATGAAGAAATTCAGGAAGAAATGAAGGGTGAGTTTTGGGAATTGTCGGTTTCCATGCTTGATAAAGCGAAGAAAAATCTTGAGAAAAGCGAGTTGAGCTTTCACTTGGGAAACTTCAAATCAGATCAAAAATTCGATTTAATCTGTCTTCCGTTTGTGCTCGACACCATGCCGGATGAGGAATTGGAAAGCTTTCTTTTTTCTTTCAAAAAGAATCTTAAATCCGACGGACAGGTTTTTATGAGTGATTTTTTTGAGCCGGTAAATTTTAGGCAAAAAGCCTTACATCAACTTATGATTAGCTTTTTCCGATTGACAACCGGACATCGAAGGGGAGATGTTCCCGATTACGAGTTGGCTTTTGAAAAGGCAGGGTATATACTTTCGCAGGAAAAGAAACTGCTGAAAGGCTGGGTGAGGGCTCAGCTTTGGGACTTAGCGTAAAGTATTTTTTATTTGTTTTCGAAATTGATCCGGAGTCATTCCTGTTTTCTTTTTAAAGAGTCGGCTAAAATAAGATGGATCTTCGAATTGTATTTCGTAAGCGATTTCAGAAATGCTTAAATCGGAATGAATTAATAGCCTTTGGGATTCCAAAATTACCCGTTCCATAATCAGCTGTGAGATGGTTTTTGCTACAGTTTTTTTACTCAATGCGTTGAGTTGTTTTAGACTCAAGTTCATTAACTCAGCATAAAAGCTAGCTTCCCGATGCTTCTTAAAGCTTTCTTCTATTAAGTCCTCCAAATTTTGGAATTGGTCATAAGACTGAATCTTCTCTTCCAGAAAGGCAGTTTTAGAACTATAAAACCTATAAAAATTGATCAATAAGAGGTCGGTATAATTTTTTAGTAATTCCATCCCTGACCAATTTGGATTTTCTACTTCCCGGCGAACTCTTTCAAATATGAAAAGTACTTCAGTCATTTCCTCGGCTGATATTCTTAGATAACGAGAATTAAAACTTGAATGGAAAAAAATAAAGAGATTCAATCTTTTTCTTGTAAAAACAGAGCAATAGAAGTCAGAACTGAAGAAAAGAATATGACCATTCGCATCCGAAGAGAGTTCCCAGGAATGAACTTGACCGGGACTTAAGAAGAATGCTGAACCGGGATTTACTTCATAAGTTTTGAAGTCAATGGTGTGAATTCCAGAGCCGGATGTAAAAAGTAAAATGATGTAAAAATCATGTTTGTGGGGCTTTTGAATGAATTTATGATTGTACAAATGCCGTTTCAATTCAGCATAATAGAACTCAGAAGAGTCAACCGAATCTTTTTCAAAATCAGGGATTTTAAATATTTCAAGAGCATCATCTGACATGGTTGAAATTTCTCAATAATCCAGAGAATTCCAATTTTGCATCACTCGGTATTTCTAGAAATCAGCTAGAAAATTTTTGATTTTTTCCTTCATATCGTACAAAAATAGCAATCCAAATCGACCTGCTAACTCGATAGATAAAAGGAAGAAAAACAATCGCCGCCACGCCTAAAAGTGTAAGCAAAAGAGTCAGGGAGTAATCTTCGTCATATAGATATAGCCCCACCCAAACTGAAATAAAAAGTACCGTGTTGATGCCATAACTGATAAACATCGCTCCAAAATAATACCCAGGTTCCGGCTCAAATGATTGCCCGCAGTGCCCACAGTTTTTATTCATGACCGAGAACTTGACAGGATTGAAAAATTGTCCTTTCAAAAACATGTCTCCTTCATGGCATCGCGGACATTTACATTGGTAAATACTTTTCAAGATTGAATTTTTGCCTAAGAGACTCATTGCTTTTATTTCTACAAAATTAGGAAAGAAGACATTTAAAAAGCCGGACAAAAACTCCAATTAACTGGACATTTTGGAAATCTTAGCGGGTTGTTTTCTCGATGATGGCTGTGATCAGTTCATCGAAATATCGGCCATTTCCCGGTCCATACCAGTTGGTTCCTCTGACTTCATGAAAGTTCTCATCATACAGTTCGTCAGGGGTGATATAGCCAATGTAGCCTCCATTGAAACTCGTAATGATCAGATTGAGTTCTTTTTCGCGGGCAAGTTTTTCCCATTTTTCATAGAATACTCCGGAGATTTCTCCGCTCGATGCGATCATCAGCGTCGATCCTATCATCGTAATGTCGAGATGCGGATTAGTCTCGCCTAGCAAATAATTGAAAAGCCAAGGCCGGATTCTCAGGTTATCCGAGATTCTCAGATGGGGCTCACGAAGCGAAATCGGCAAGCTTCCATGCTGAATATTATTTCCGTTAATCGCAGAGGAATCAGTCATTCTTTGATTAATCGTCGAATCGAGGCTATGCGCATATTTCTTGACGAGTTCAGGCGTATTTCCTGGCGATAGCGGGCGATGACTTCCAACCGTCCCGGCTGCGAAAACAGCAATTTCAAACTCACCGCTTTCCAATTCCTCCATCAGGTAAGACGGATAATCGCCCGAAAGCCCCATAAACTTGGAACTCATACAGGTGGCATGCGCTGAGTAGGTGAGGAAAGTTGCTTTTTCTCCTGAGGTTTTGGTAAAAATCAACTGACGAACAAAAGGATCAATCGGTGCACCTTTGATAAATCGATTCTCAACCAAAGCGCCGGCATCTGCTTTCCGATAGGAAATAGAAACCGTATCCTGTGATGCAATTGCGTCCTTCAAAGCAGAGATACTTTTCTCCACCATCAGATCCACAATCTCCTCATTCAATCCACCGAAAGCGAGTTCGCCAACAAGTCCAGGCATGTATCCGCCCATCCCGGAGTGGGTATGGGTTGCTGTGAAAATCACCTGATCAATCGGGAGCTGGGAGTCTTTGATGCCTTCCTGTACTTTTTGGGAAAGGAATGGATGCACGATCAAGAGCTCATAACTTAGCCAAGCGATCCGCGTCTTTGAGTTACTCAGCGTGATTGCTTTGACATAGCTGCTGTCTTCGACGAATTCGTATGGACCACGAGGAGCATATCCGACCAAGTCAACAGGATGATCGGGAGTCATGTTACTTTTTGCCCAGCCACCCAGCCAAACCTCACCGGTTGAACCGGAAAATTGGGTCTGATCCAGTCTTTCGAAAGTTTCCTTGAAAAAATCCTGGTCCTGGATCGGTGATCGATCCACGGTGGTGATAAGAGCGATAGCGAGAATGAGAAGGATCAAAGCAATCCAGCAAAAGACTTTCAGTGCCTTTCTACCAACCGCTTTGACGCTCATGGATTAATATTCAAAAGTCCCGTAGGAACTTTTAATAGTGACTTTTTTGCCTTCCATAGGTTCCACCCGACCGATGATCTGAGCTTCCACTCCGTAGGATTCAGCGATGTCGATGATTTCCTCGGCGTACCGCTCGTCGAGATAAATCTCCATTCGGTGACCCATATTGAAGACTTTGTACATCTCTTTCCAATCGGTGCCGCTTTCTTCCTGAATGATTCTGAAAAGTGGAGGAGTCTCAAACAGGTTGTCTTTGATCACATGTACATTGTCCACGAAGTGCAGGACTTTGGTCTGCGCACCACCACTACAATGCACCAAACCGTGAATATGTTGCCTCATGTAGTTCAGCACATCGACCATGATGGGCGCATAGGTTCGTGTCGGAGAAAGAACCAATTTGCCCATATCAACAGGAGCTCCGGGTGCCGCATCGGTGAGGTTGTATTTTCCTGAGTAAACCAAGCTTTCCGGAACTGCCGGATCAAAACTCTCCGGGTATTTGGTTTTTAAAACTTTGTTGAAAACGTCGTGACGAGCGGAAGTCAATCCATTGCTTCCCATGCCGCCGTTGTAGAATTTCTCGTAGTTGGCCTGACCGAAAGAAGAAAGTCCGACAATCACATCCCCGCCCTGAATTTTGTCATTGGAGATCACTTCGTCTCTGCGCATCCGGCAAGTGACTGTGCTGTCCACGATGATCGTGCGAACGAGGTCGCCAACGTCGGCAGTTTCTCCGCCGGTCAAAACGGCATTTACTCCATTGTCCCGAAGCATCTGAAGAACTTCTTCCGTGCCTTCGATGATGGCAGAAATCACTTCACCCGGAACGAGGTTTTTGTTCCTTCCAATTGTCGAAGAGACGAGGATATTATTGATCGCACCTACACAAAGCAGGTCGTCGGTATTCATGATGATGGCATCCTGAGCGATTCCTTTCCACACGCTTAAGTCACCGGTTTCTTTCCAGTAGAGGTAAGCCAGAGAGGATTTGGTGCCTGCACCGTCTGCGTGCATGATGTTGCAAAAATCAGGATCATTGCCGAGCGTGTCTTCAACAATTTTGCAGAAGGCTTTTGGAAAAAGGCCTTTGTCCAGTTTGGAAATGGCCTGATGTACGTCTTCTTTGGAGGCCGAAACCCCACGCTGCATGTATCGCTCGTTCATGGGGGCAAAGTTAAAGATATCCTTAGGAAAATGCGGAGGGAATGCGGAAAAGGTTGGGGAATGAGAAATGTAAAATTGAGAATTGAGAATTGAAAATGGAGACAGTCCCATTCTCTCAGATTCCCTGAATATATTCTTAATTGGGATCGAACCTTTTTATTTACTGATGTGTATATTTATAAAAAACATACACAAATGAGAACAAATATTGAAATAGATGAAAGTCTGATTAAAGAAGCGATGAAAGCTTCCGGACTTACTACAAAAAAAGCCGCCGTCGAGGAAGGGCTTCGCTTGATCATTTCTCTGAAGAAGCAAGAAGGAATCAAATCACTTCGAGGAAAAGTAAAATGGGAAGGGGATTTGGATAAAATGAGAACGGATCAATGATTCTCGTTGATTCTTCGGTTTGGATTGATTTCTTGAATGGGAATGATACTAACCAAGCAAACTTTTTGAATAGTGCCATTGGGAAGCATGAGATAGCTATTGGGGATTTGATTTATATGGAAGTTCTGCAAGGATTTAAAAAGGAAAAAGATTTTATCCAGGTAAAGCATTTCCTTGAAGAATTTCCATTTTTTGTCCTTGTGGGTAAAGAGATGGCTCTCCAATCTGCCTTAAATTTCCGGACTCTTCGAGCCAACGGAGTAACTGTCAGGAAATCAATTGATGTTTTAATCGGTACTTTTTGCATTGAAAAAAATGTGTCCTTGCTCCATTCTGATAGAGATTTTGATCCTATGATTGAGTATTTGGGGTTAAGATCAATTTTCTGATTCAGACAAAAAAGCCCTTCGATCATATTTAACCGAGAACTTCTATTGCCGCCGGAAGTGTCATCAATCCGGCATTATTTAGGAACGTAAGTGGAGACACTCACGTAGGCGAAGATTAAGTAATTGGGATTAAGATCAATTTTCTGATTCAAACAAAAAGCCCTTCAATCATTTTTGATCGAAGGGCTTTTTCGAAATAACATCGAATTCTGAATTTCGAAGATTCAGGGAAACCTGAAATCCTGCTTTAATCATTCCTTGATCTCAATCACCTTAAACTGAGTTCGACGGTTGACCTGATGTTCTTCTTCAGTTTGTGCATTTGGAATAATCAGCTGAGACTCCCCGTAGCCTTTCGCAACCAATCGATCAGCAGCTATTCCTTTTGAAACCATATAATCCACAGCGGATTGAGCTCTTCTTTGTGACAAGTCGAGGTTGTATGCATCGCCTGATCTCGCATCGGTATGTGAACTCAATTCGATTCGAATGCTTGGATTATCCTTCAGCACCGCAATCAGTTTGTCAAGCTCAACCGCTGCATCAGGTCTGATATCCGCCTTATCCAAATCGTAGTAAATATTTTCCAGTACGATCGACTTGTCCAAAATCAACTGATCCAAAATGATCGTGGTATCAAGAGTAATATTGGTTACTTCCTGAATCAGAGTGGCCGGGTCAGGCGTCTTTCCGATGGTGGTATAAGGCACCGACTTGGAGAAATAGCCACCTTTAGAGGCAATGATCGTGAAGTTTGCATTCGGCTCAAGGGTAAATCTTACACGTCCGTTGGTGTTGGAGAAATCACCGCTTGATTGTTTGTTATTTCCATCGTACAAGACCACTCTTGCTTGTTCCAGCACTTTATCCGGCTGTCCTGCGATGCGTTCTTTGGTAGTCACGTTGAGTAGGACATTAACGATTTTTGGTTTCGGAGTTTTGTCTTCGAAAAAGTAAATATCATCATCACCTTCTCCGCCTTCCCGATTGGAACTCATATAACCGGCCTTTGGATATTTCTGTGAAGAAAAGTCCGAAATCATCGTTTGTGCTGTTGATGTTATCCCCCAGATTTCGGATAGTTTGCTTTCCTGACTCGTCTTTTTCAGCGACAAATAAATCCAGTTTCCCATAGCCCGGATGTCCGTCGGAAGAGAAGAAAAACTTCCCGTCAGGTGTCATTCTTGGGAAAAGCTCATTTCCCGGGGTATTAATAGTTGGCCCCAGATTGACCGCATTCCCGAAATCGGCATTTGCCAAACGAGTTGCTTTGTACAGGTCAATTCCTCCAAATCCTCCCGGTCGGTTGGAGGCAAAGTATAATTCAGTTCCGTCGGGACTGAAAGCCGGAGTGGAATTCCACCAGGTTTCTTCCTCATTTAATGGCATCCAGATTGGCTGGGTAAATCCCGAACCTCTGAAATAGGAGACAAAAAGAGCCGTTTCAGGCAAATCTTTCGCAGAAGTGGAGTTGCCTCGCGCGTAAATAATTGTATTTCCGTCAGGACTGATAGCAATTGCCGCCTGATTCAGACCTTCCTCATTTTTGAATTCCGGAAGTGCCTGAACTGCTTTGGTATCTACTCGAAGTCCTTCTGCCCGAGCACGAAATAGTTTAGTATAGGGCGAACCATCTGCCGCATACAATCCCGAAGCTTCTCTGCCAGAAGTAAAATAAATGAAGTCTTCGCTCAATACCGGAGCATAGTCTGCACCTGCGGTATTCAACTCTTTGTAATTTACGAGCACATGGGCTGGCCAGTAATTCTCGATTCCGTCTTTGAGTTTGATCGCCTCTATTTGGCGCTGGGTTTCTGCAAGGTAGGTTTCATCCTGTGTGTATTCTTTTGCTTTTTCAAAAGCCGCTTTTGCTTCCTCGCTTTTTTCCTGAGCTTTTAAGCTTAGACCCAGTCGGTAGTAATTTTCAAAACTTGGATCTTCCTCAACCAGTTTTTCATAATAAGGAGCAGCTTTTTCGATTCGGTTGGAAAGGCGATAGCTTTCCGCAATTACTTTGTTGGCTTCCGTATTTTCAGGATCATCCGCCAGAATTTGGGAGTAAGTCGAAATCGCATATTGATATTGGCCGGAAAGGAATTGGTCATTTCCTTTTTCCTGAAGGCTTTTGCAGGAGCTGACTACCAAAAGGAGAATGAGGCTAATCCACAAAAAATGATGTTTCATCGGGTTGTTATTATTTTTCAGGGGTCTTTGGAAAAGGAGATTCTCTTTCAAATTGTTCTTCAGATTGGTCTGATTTCAATTTTTCATTTGATGATGACTTCTCCCATTGACTATTTTAACTGAAAGTTGTTTGTTGATCTAGGTTGAATATTACTAAATTAATTTGGAAAATATTTGTTCATCCAGCTTTTACCTGCCGAAATCCAAACGTCTTCTAACTCTGCTTTTCGCTGAATCAGCGGGTTGATCACGAGTGTGTCCACTGCGATTTCGCCTTCGATTACTTTTGATTTTATGCCAAGAGCAGGAGCCACTTTCAGTTCTCCGTCAGCGGATTTATAACTCACCTTGCCTTGATCTGTCAGGTTGATTCCAATTGTATTTTCCAGCTCGCGCAAAGCTTTGACCGAACTGTCAATTGAGCATCCACTAGCACCTAGATTGGTTTCATCAACAGCCAAAATCAAGATCTGGTCGTCCAGAATTTCGAAGGAACTTGGCATTCCGTTGCCATGCGTATTCCAGCCATCGCAAAACGATTTAAGCCTGTTGGTGACAAGTTCTTTTTCGGCGGGAGTGAAACTGCGACCGGCCTGATAGATCCAGACACGGGAATAAGCAGGCATTTTATTGAAATCAACATACATCTTGGAAATGAATTTAAGGCAAAGAAAAACCCTTTCTACCTAACGGCAAAAAGGGTCAAATTGATTCAAATTTTGGGTTTCAAATCCCCATGTCTTTAGCGATCATTTCGGCCAAGTCGTAAACCTTCACATCCGCTTCGCGATTCTTGTTTTTGATTCCGTCAGTCATCATGGTCAGGCAGAAAGGACAACCGACCGCAATAGCTTGTGCTCCGGTAGCCAAAGCTTCCTCGGTGCGCTCAACGTTAATATCTTTTTTTCCGGGTTCAGGCTCCTTGAACATCTGTGCTCCGCCTGCACCACAGCAAAGACCTTGGGTTTTGCAGCGTTTCATCTCTACAAGTTCCACATCCAATGCTTTGATTACGTCTCGGGGAGCTTCATACACATCATTGGCCCTGCCGAGGTAGCAGCTGTCATGGAAGGTGATTTTTTTGCCTTTGAATTCTCCGCCACCTTTGAGAGCGACTTTTCCATCGTTGATCAATTGCTGAAGAAATTGCGAATGGTGCATTACCTCGTAGTTTCCGCCCAAAGCCGGATACTCGTTTTTGATTGTGTTGAAGCAATGCGGGCAAGCAGTCACGACCTTTTTAACATCGTAGCCATTCATGACCTGAATATTTGCGACGGCTTGCATCTGGAACAGAAATTCATTCCCTGCTCTTCGCGCAGGATCCCCGGTACAGGTTTCTTCCGGGCCGAGAACTGCGAAACTCACTCCTACTTTATTCAATATTTTCACAAAAGCCTGAGTCACGGCTTTGTATCTCTCGTCAAAAGATCCGGCACAGCCCACCCAAAAAAGAACTTCGGGGCTTTCACCTTTTCCGGCCATTTCAGCCATTGTTGGGACTTTGTATGTTGACATATTTGGATTTATGATCTAAGATTTAGGATCTATGATTTAGGGCTTTCATTCGCCATTATCACAAACTTCAATTTTTAATTATTTTCAATACTTGGAAGTAACGGAAACATCCGGCATCGGTCACCCGACATCCAACTCTTCACCTTCCTACTTCATCTCCTCGTCCTTCACTTTCTCCGCCCAATTGAATCGATCAGAAGGGCTGAATTTCCACGGAGAAAAGCTCGTTTCCATGTTTTGGAACATCGCATTCCACTGTGCCGGTGTTCCGGATTCTTCCATTGCCACATAGCGTCGCATCTGAAGAATGATAGAAAGCGGATCAATATTTACAGGACAAGCTTCCACACAGGCATTGCAGGAAGTACATGCGTTGATTTCTTCTTTGGTGATGTAATCTCCAAGAAGAAATTTGCCATCTGCCAGTCCAGGACCTCCGGCATCGATGCTTTTTCCCACTTCTTCCGCACGGTCCCGCACATCCATCATGATCTTGCGTGGCGATAGTTTCTTGCCAGTAATGTTTGCCGGACATTCGGCAGTACAGCGACCACATTCCGTGCAGGAATAGGCGTTCATTACATTTATCCAGCTCAGGTCATTGATGTCTTTGGCACCAAACCGGCCGATTTCTGCAGGAGGTCCTGCGGGAGTTTCCACCGGAATTCCCAGCATCATATTCACTTCATTGGTGACTTCAGGCATATTGACCATTTCACCTTTTGGCTTCAGATTGGAGTACCAGGTGTTTGGGAAAGCAAGGAAAATATGCAAATGCTTCGAGTAGGTCACATAAACTGCGAAAGCCAGAATGCCGGCGATGTGAAACCACCAGGCAAATCGCTCGATGAAAATCAATGCTCCATCCGACATTCCTTCGAAAATCGGTCTGATCAAACCACTGAAAAACAATCCTCCCAAAGCAATGTAATGCTCCGAACCTCTACCTGCCAGGATCTGATCAGTCGCATTCATGGTTAGTACGGCGCACATCAGGATGATCTCTACAACGAGGATTACATTGGCATCCAAAGCTGGCCAGCCACTCAGTTCTGGCTTGGTGAAGCGCTCCACTTTCATCACGTTTCTTCTGATAAGGAAAGCAACGCAGGAAATCAAAACTGCAACCGCCAGGAATTCAAACATGTTCATCGCGGCTGTGTAAAGTCCCCCAAGAAAAGGAGCAAATAGGCGATGAGTTCCGAGAATTCCGTCCAGGATAAATTCCAGAACCTCCAGATTGATCACGATGAAGCCAACGTAAATCAATAAGTGTAGAAACGCAGGGACGATGCGCTTGAACATTTTCTGCTGACCCAAAGCCACCAAAAGCATGGTCTTCCATCTTGCCTCCGGTTGATCATTTCTTGTCTCAGCTTTGCCCAAAAAGATGTTTCTGCGGAGGAATTTGATCCTTTTGGTCAAGATAAAACCTGCTGCTCCCAGAATTAAAAGAAATACTATCTGTGGTAAAAAGCTCATATTGATGAGTTTAGCGTATAGTTTGGGTTTTGTTAAGTAATTTATTTGTCAAATGATTTGGTTCAAATACTCAAATACCTACCTTTGCATCACTTTAAAAAACGGTGATATAGCTCAGTTGGTAGAGCATCGGACTGAAAATCCGTGAGTCGGTGGTTCGAGTCCACTTATCACCACCAGCCCTGATGAAAATCAGGGCTTTTTTTATGCCCTTTTGAATTTGAATTTGCCCCATTTTTTGACATTTAACTAGGATGCAAAGTAATAAATACTCGGCATGCATACTATTTTTGAGAATTAATTTAGAATCAATTTACAGTTTAAAGGAAGAAATCCTCCCTGATTAACCAACTGAATCAGGAACTGTTATTTGAATCATGTATCTAGCCTTTTTACCAGTACAAGAATTCTCTTTTGGTGACTGGCAGGAAGACCGATGACGGAAGACCGAAGAAATCCTAAATCAAACGTTCCTCAGGATTGTCAATTGTTTAATTAAGCTAGTGCCAAGATTGCGGATAGTCATATCTAGATTTCCGGCTCGTGAATATTTTCCAGCTTTTTTGAAAATTTTTCTGCGAAAGTGTAACATTCACTTTCCTTATGCATCAATCCCCTAAATGAAGTCATTTTTTGAAGTTCACATTTGGCCAAAAAAAGGGCAACTCTATCGCCTGGTCTATCTCTGGGTCAGGGATAGGGCTTTGGCTGAGGATGTACTTCAGAATGTCTTCGAAAAATCATTTGAAAAAGAGCAGGAACTGAAAAGCCATCCCAATCTTTCGGGTTGGCTGGTAAAAAGCCTCAAGAATGAAGTTCTGATGCACTTTCGCAAGTCCAACCGACTGGAAAGTCTGGAGGGATTGGAGGAGATTCAGCTGGAGGAATCAGTTTCGGAAGACTCCAAAGACTCTGTCACTAAGGTGATGAGTTTGCTGAAAGGTCTGCCGCTAAAGCAACAGGAAGTATTTCAGCTTAGAGAAGTGGAGGGATTGAGCTACGATGAAATTGCCGGACACCTTGAGATCAGTCTCGAGCAAGTGAAAATAAACCTGCATCGGGCGAGGAAAAGTATCCGCGAAAAAATGATCAACCAGAAATCAACCAAATGAACCGAATAGAAGAATTACTCGAGAAATACTGGAATGCTGAAACTACTCTTGCTGAGGAGCAGGAACTGAAAAACTTGCTTTCGCAGTCGGAAGGGTATGAGGAAGAAAAGGAAATGTTTTTAGGTATTGCAGAATTGGCGACTGAAGAGCCGGTGAATTTGAGTTTTCCGAAGGGAAAAATCAGAAAACTCAACGCATCCTGGCTGAATTGGGCTGCATCGATCGCAATCCTTGCGGGTTCTTTTTACGGCTGGAGAGTTTATGAACAAAAGCAAGCCGAGAAAGAAGCTTACGACCAAGTCATGATGGCTTTTGCGCTCATCCAAACCAACCTTTCCAAAGGTCAGGAGCAAATGGAAGTAATGAATGACCTGAAATATCTGAATACGACTAACGAATTATTTGAAACAACACCAAAGAAATAGATTATGAAAAAATTAATCCTAATCCCGCTTTTGCTGCTGGCTTTTGTCTTTCGGGCGCAGGCTCAGGATGACGCCATTCAGCGATTTTTCTCAAAGTATATGGAGGATGACCGTTTTTCCCGCGTCTATATTTCCCCGAAAATGATGCAAATGGCCGGAGGCTTTTTGAAAAACAATTCTGAAAACGACAAAGAATCTGAGGAATTGGGAACCTTGATTTCGAAAGTAAGAGGAATTCGAATTCTGAGTTCGGAGGAAGTAGATGGCATGACACTATATAAGGAGGCGATGGGTACGCTCACCAAAAACATGTACGAAGAACTCATGGATGTGCAAGACAAAGGAACGAGTCTGAAATTTATGGTGAGAGAAGAGGCCGGACTGGTGAAGGAACTGCTGATGCTTTCCGGAGACGGGAAAAGTTTCACCCTGCTTTCCATGCAAGGCAATTTCACTTACGAGGACTTGAATATGCTGGCAGAAAAGACAAATATGCCGGGAATGGATCAGTACGGAAAAGGAAGTAAAGGGCCGAAAGGGCCGAAATAATCAAAAGGAAGTCACAGTGAGCTGTCACAGTGCCCAGTTTTAAAATCATTTTAGAAAATTAAACTCTTCAATCTAACAACATGAAATCGAGCATGGCGGGTTCGTCACACACTGGAATGATTATCAACCATGCGAGATTCCATATGGCCAATAAAAATCAAATTATAATCATATGAAAAAGCTCTTTTTATCTCTTACCCTTATCGCATTGGCCCTTTCCGTCAATGCTCAAAGTAAAAGTGTTGCATCCCTGTATGAAAAATACAAGGGTGATGAAGATTTCTTCCACATGGAATTGGGAGGCAACTTTATGAATTTTGCGGACGGCTTCAAGATCGACCTTGACAAAAATGACATGGCAACTGTGGCTAAATCGATTGAGAAACTGAATTTTTTCACCCTTCCGGATAATGTGGACCAAAGCCGGGCTGAGTTTAAATCTCTGCAAAAAGGCCTGGAGCGGGAGCGTTATGAACTCCTCATGGAAGCGGCAGAAGGCAAAGGAGGAGTGATGATTTATTCCAAAGGAGGGAATTCCATTTCGGATTTGGTCGTGCTTGTCGGTGGTGACGAAGGAGATCTGATGGTGGTGGAGATGAAAGGAACCTTTGATCAGCAGACAATCTCTAAAGCAATGAGCTCCGGCACGAAAGGATCAAAAGGGGCGAAGTAAGAACTGAACCTCTTATAAACTAATCAAAAAAGGCAGTGGAAACACTGCCTTTTTTGATTTTTCAGGTTTTGGATTGGAGTGATTTTCAGCAATTTTTCAGTTGATATTTGAGCTTTTCAAAAAAAAATCAAAAATATTTTCAACCAAATAAGCATTGGAAATACTCCAAAATGAGCATTTCGTGTCATTACATCATTTGGAATAATCGATTGATTTAAGATGATAATTTGGCAGATACCACTAAAATCAGAATTTCTTTGTTTTCGCGATCGATTGCGGAAGTTGATTATGTTATTCGCAACAAATGTTTGAAAACGTTAATGAATATGAAAAGAAAATATATTTTTATTGAAACATTTGCAATTAAGGTTCCGTTAGGTACCTTTGAATCATCATTCTTTACCGATCGGTTACCCCGATGGACCCTGTAGCCCAAAATGCCCCCCTGATGGAACAGCCATCCAGCGGTTACACACAAAAATCAGAACCTACTAAACCAATTACTATTATGAAAAAATTATTTTCAACGCTTTTTGTTGCGGGGATCGCAACGGTAGCATTCGCAAACACTGAAGGTAAATCTGTAGACATCAGACAAACCGAACCAGCAAAAGTTGCAGTGGCATTCCATGCTGTGCCACAGGGAACAGTGATCGTGAAGATCACTGATGACCAGGACAGACTAATCCTGAGAGACAGAATCACCAAGACTGAAGCCTTCGCTAAGAAGTATGACCTGAATGCATTGCCAGAAGGAACATATGAAGTAGAAGTAACGGACCAGTCAGGAGTATTGAGAACTGCCTCTTTTGATACGCATGCTGCTGTGGTCGCACCTGCGGTTTTCTCCAGAGTTTCTGACATGGGAGACAACAAATACAGACTACTTGTAAGCAATTTGGAGTCAAAAGAAGTGGAAGTGTCTATCTACGATGGTGATAAATTGATTCACACTGAGAAAATCGACAACCCACAGGGACTGCACAAGATCTACACGATCGATAGACCAAGTGCAGAAGGAATCAGCTTCAAAGTAAAGACTGCTTCAGGATTTGAGAGCTACGTGACAAGCCTCTAAACTAAACCAACAATCAATAAAAAAGCCTCGCCAGAGTAATCTGGTGAGGCTTTCGTTTTTTTACCTCAGTCATGAATTGGTGAGTTTTTCAAATCTTCTCAAAAACCAATCTCGCATGTCCCATGATTTCCCGTTCGAAGCAAACTCGGTTAGGACGGACTCGGAGGATGTCAAGCTGATGACGAAATTCCTTATCTGTCAATAATTTGGGAACCAGCGATGCAAACCACAAATATTTTTTAAGACTGAACTTATAAAACAGCTTGGTCCATTCCCGGTTTGTCTTGACGTAATCCAGCCTTCCATCGCTGTAAAAAGTGTTTTTGAAATAGGAACTGGCTGTCCGGACGATATGCTCGTGACCATAAGGAATCCAAGAATCGGGGTTATGCTTCAGGAGCAATGCGATGATGTAGCTATCAGAACCCTTTGGAGAATTGATGTCAATCTGATCAAAAGGAATCATATTCCTATCGAAAACCATGCTTTGCATGTAAAACTTACCTCCCGGATGGAGAAGATTGGAGACATGTCTGAAGTAATCTTGATAGACTTCATCCTGGTTTCCCTTGAGGTAATCCTCAACAGAAGCCACATGCTCAAAACTTCCAAATGCAGTCACGGCATCAAACATTCCAAAATCTTCCGGTTTGATAAATCGGGCATCTTTGATGTAGGCTGTCAATCCATGTTTTCGGCAAGCATTTACTTGGCCATCGGACAAGTTGATGCCTATTCCTTCTGCACCGACTACGTCTCTCAGGTATTTGAGCCAGCCTCCCCAGCCGCAACCTAAATCCAAAACTTTACTTCCTTTTTTAATGCCAAGCTCTTTAGCTACAAATGCATGTTTCCTGAATTGGGCTTCCTCGAGTGACAAGGAATAATCCCCATCGTACAAGGCATTGCTGAAAATGGCATTTTCACCAAGACTCGATCGAATGAATTTATCGATGTTGGTGTAGGTAAAGTCCATTTCCTTTTTCTTGTCCCAGGCTTGTCCTTCACGTGCGCTGACGCTGGAACCGTGCCAGGTTCCGGCTAAAGTTTTTTGTTCCAATACTTCATTTTCCATGAGGATGTCTTTTAGGTTAAAAATTTTAGATAAAAATAATGTCCTGAAAATCATGACATTCTATAATTTACCAAATCTGTTTTTAATAAAAAATACCTCAATGGGAATGGAGTTTTTCAAAGAATTTATTTCCCAAAGGTTCTACCTCTAAAGGCAAGAAATAGGTGAAGCAATGTTGAACTAGCCAATAACCAGCTCAAAAAATCTAACTATTCATCTTCAATTATTTTGGAGCCATTTTCCCAATGATCTTTCTCATCAGGCCGGGGAAAAATTTTGCAATGAATACAAGCACTTTTCCATGGCCAGTAAAGACAAATACTTTTTTCCTTCGTTCGATGGCCTTTACCATCACTTGTGCGGCCTTTTCCGTTGTCCACATCAAATTTGCTGGGCGTGGATCTTGTCGATCAGGATGGAAATTCCCTTCATTATCTATTCTGGTGATGTTACTTTCTACAAATCCAGGGTGAATGGTAGTACAGGAAACTCCACTTCCTTTCAATTCGACCTGCAATGACTCCCCCATATTATGAACAGCAGCTTTTGAAGCACCGTAAGCACCAGTTCCCGGGTTGGGAACAAAAGCAGCAACACTTCCGATTAATGCCATTCTACCCTTTGTTTTTCGGAGGTGAGGCAAAGCAAATTTGCAGGTTAGGGCCAAACCTGTCACGTTCACTGCCAACTGACGGCTCCAGTCCGCTTCGCTTAGCTCTTCAATTTTCCCCAAAACACCATATCCTGCATTGGCCACTGCTATATCCAGCTTACCATAATCCTTTACTATTTGGCTGACGCAAGATTCAATACTTTCAGAATCAAGCACGTCACAGAAATATGCTTTTGCCTTTCCACCTCTGGCTTCAATTTCTTTCACTACTTGATCGAGCAAATCCATTCTCCTTGCAGAAATAGCTACTGTTGCTCCTAATGAAGCGAATTCCAGTGCCAGCCCCTTGCCCAAGCCGGAAGATGCTCCTGTAATCCATACGATTTGATTGGCGAAATTCATTTGAAATCAGGTTTAAAATTTGAATAAAATCTAATGAAATGAGTCGGATGAAAAATCCATCAGTTCATATTAAAAGGTAAATATTTTTAAACAAAAAAATCCCGGCCCTATAATTAGGACCGGGATTTGGAAAATTAGAAGACTTTCCTTACTTCTTCCAGCTAGCCTTTCCGCCTTTAGCAGAATCGACTTTGATTTCATAGTTGGAACCTGAAGAGACGATCCACTTCACTTTCACAGCACTCATGCCCGGGATATTTTCCACAGCCATGCGCTCAGGGGAAGCTTTTTGCTCTTTGAATTTCTTCATGTCTTCGTCTTCCACCACAAACCCGGCAATTACTTTGGCACCGGAAAGAGTCACGTAATCTGGTCTCTCGATCTTGTATTTCAAATCCTGACTGGCGTGAGTTGGCATCATTCGCTCGTTGAAGATGGTCGCTGTGATCGCCTTCAATCCTCCGCCAAGATCTTCCTCTTTCACATCCATCACCGAAAGCTTTGGAGTATGATACGCATGGTAAATCGTGAAAGCTGAGTTGCGATGCGCATCTTGCTCCAACAGGAATCCCGGATGAGCTCTGCCGAAAGTTTTCTTGAATCCTCCGATTTCAACCTTTCCAAACTGTGGATGGTTAAATTCTTTGTATTCAACGAAAGCATCTCCGAAAGTGAGTAACTGATCTACTTTCAACTGCTCATCCTGATTGCCTCTCGCGGATTCTTTGTTGAAATAGAGGTAGGAATTCATCAGCTCGTTCGTGTAAGTGAAGATTCCTCTGTTGCCGTAAAACCAGTCCAATTCTCCTCCAAACACGGAATACAAATCTTTGTAAACGGTCAGGTAGCGATAGCCAGGGATCATTTCTTCACCTTTTTTACCGATCGCGTCGTAGATTCTGATGTCTTCCCGATTGTAGGTTTCGACGTCCTCTTCAGCACCCGGACCCCGAAGAATCATCCCGCCGTTGTTATGAAAGCTTTGAGCTCCGGCGATATTGGGATGCTTCACCACAAACTCCATGATCGCTCTGTTTTCTGATAACGTGAACGGATATTTCAACGCTCCACGCTGAATGTAATCCGGCTGCCAGTTCCATCCCCAGTCTCTGTTTGGATCGTAGTATCCGATTCCGTCATCATTGACTTCTCCGTCACCATCTCCATCTGTACCTTCCTGACCCAGCATTTCGTATTCGCCCACCTGATCAGGACCGACAGCCATCAATCTTCGTGGATCGAGAGGATCTTTGATAAAGCGACCGGTTGGAGATTTGCGGATCATCATCGTGATATTTCCGTCGCCGTCCAGGTCATCCATTCCGTCTTCGCCGTTGACTCCGTCTCCGTCATTGTCCAGCACCATCATTCCCGATCTTGGAGAATTGGCTGTATTTGGCTCTTTGAAGAAGTTGTTTCTTGCATCTGGATTGATAGTCGGAGTGATGTAGAACGTCTTATCCTTCAATAATTCCTGAATGAATTTCGTGTCCACATGCATTTCGGTCAGATACCAGGCTACGTAAAGTGAAAACTCACCACCCTGAATTTCATTGGAGTGGATGTTTCCATCGATCCACATGGCTGGCTTGTCTTCAGCTTTTCCCGCGGAAAAATCAGTAATTGTCAGCGTCATGATGTCGCGTCCTTCGTAGGATTTTCCGATGCTTTCAATCTTCGCAAGATCCGGATGTGCCGAAGCAATTTTCTTCATCCAGTCAGTCAGCCCCTCAGCGCTGTGATAGCGGTTCCAGGAGATTTCGACTTTTGGTTTATGTGGTGAACCAATTGCGCGAAAGAAATTTTCCTGCGCGTTTGCCTCGATAGTACCCAGACTCAATGCACTCAAAGCCAGGGCAACGATCAATTTTGTTGTTTTTAGAGTTTTCATGGCTTAGAGTTTTGCAGTGGCTGAAGTGAAACCTGTGTGAGCAGCTCCGGCTTTGATAGTCACATTGCCAGTGCCACGGATGATCCAACTCAGAGTCGTCTTCTCATAAGCTCCCAAAGAATCCATCAATTTGATTTTATCACCGGATACGATTTTGTCAGAAGTAGCGTCCAAATCAATTCTGATTTTGCGAAGCCATCTGGATCGGGCACCCATTTCGGAGTGAGTCGGAAGCGCAGAATTGTTGAATAAATCAACCGTCACTCGGGTCAGACCATTTCCAAGTGCTTCTGTTTTCATGTTCAAAAGCTCAAGTTTCGGTTGCATCTCCGCCAACTTCAAAATGAAAGCTGTATGTTCTTTGGCGATTTCAGCCACTTTTTCATAAGGAGGATTTACTGTCAGAAATGGCTTGATTCCGCCTACTTCCACTTTTTGACCTGGGAAGTCAGGATGTTGTATTTCTTTCCAAGGGACAAATGAATCTGCCCAACCCAAAGAATCTGCCCAAGCCAGGTAGTTGGCTTCTGGATTTGTTTTGCCTTTGCTGTCTGCGCCTTTGTATTCAGGAACCCAGTAGCCTGGAGTGCTGAAGCTTAGTCTTGCAAAGTGGAAATATGCCCACTGGAAGAAGTCGCCATCCGTTCCCTGATTGGTTTGCTGAAATGCTTTTTGAGTGATGGTTTCATTGTAAATACCTGAAACCATCGCATTGATAGCCTGATCCTTTTCCAAAATGGAAGTCACTATTCGCTTTTTCGCGTCTCCGGCATTGAATTTCAGCGGAGCGGAAAGGTTATTAGCAGGTGAGAAAGTCACAAAAGCGAAAATATTCCATTGCTCAAAAAGATAATCCAACAGGGCTCGGCTTTCATTTTGAGAAACAGGAATATCTCCTGCCAATGGCTGGAAAACAGGGAATTTATACGTCAGAGATCTGTTGAAAGCGATTCCTTCTTTCAAGTCTTCTGCGAATTTTCCGTCTTTGTCGTCGTCCTTACTTTCTTTGTAAACAAGGTATTTGCCGGCTTCACCTTTGGATCGATCCGCTTTTTCGAGCACTCGCTCGTCCTCTTTGGACACTTTGTATTCACCCATTGGGCTTTCCACTCGCATCCAGGTGATCATTCCATCACCGTTCAGATCTGTATATCCATTATCTCCGGGAGTTCCGTCACGGTCATGATCGACTGGGACTGCATTTCCTCTTCGCTCGTATTTGAGTGCGGCATGATACTGCTCGTAAGCATCCGGAGACATGTTTGGGAAAATGTAAAAAGTGGTTTTCTCCAGCGCAGCAGCATGATCAGCAACGAGGCTTTCGGCAAACTGAATAGCTAGCTCGGTGCTTAGGACATGATAGCCTTCCACTCCGCCAACTACAGCGATGGCCGGCTTTTGGTCCATTGCTCCGGTGCCGATTTTCAAGACCCAGATGTCTTTGCCGCCGGCTGTTTTGGTAAGGGATTTCAATTCCGCAGAGGAATTGCCAGCAACTTTTTGTAATCGCTGGGTGGCCTGACTGAGCGTGGGATAGCCTGACTGGGCAAATGCCCCGACGGACCAACCCATTCCTCCGAGCAAAGCCCAGGTAAGTAGGATTTTCTTCATAAAGTATTTCGGTTTATATCATTTCAGAATCTTCACTATTCAGGAATATTCTAATGGAAAGTTGGAAAAATAAATGGAAAAAGCCGGAGTCGATTTTTGCACCTGCGGAAAATCAGCTTGAGCGGAGACAGCTCAGGATAAATGGATACGCGGAGTCAAACTTGGATGGCTAAGTAAATTTTGCGTATTTGAGCCATAGACTGCGTTTGTATATGTATCAGAAAATCGCTCTTGCCATTGCTTTTTCGCCAAGAATGGAAGCCCTCATTGCCGAGACAAAAAAGCTTATAGACATTTTTAATTCAGAATTGATTTTGATCCATGTAGGAGTTCAAAGCCCTGAATTGGAGCAAAAACTTGCTGAAATCTTGGTTGCCAGAGGAATGGATGCGGCAAAAACAAAAGTGCTTTGGAAAGAAGGAAAACCCGCAAAATCAATTCTTCATACCTGTGAAGAAGAGAAAGTGGATTTACTCGTCATGGGTGCGTTAAAAAAAGAAGGTTTTCTGACTTATTACATTGGCTCAGTCGCCAGAAAAGTAATTCGAAAAGCGACGTGCTCAGTTCTTACCCTGATAGATCCGAAAATTGAAACCACCCAATTTTCCAAAGTTGTCATCAACGGAACCCAGCTGGACGAGACTCCATATGTCATCCAAAAAGGACTTGAATTCAGCCATGCACAAGGAAGTGATGTAGTTCACATTCTAAATGAAATCAGGCTTTATGGACTTCAGATGGCAACCGCCGGTGAAGGTTCGGAAGAAGATGTGTCGACCACTCGTCGTAAACTGGTGCAGGAGGAGATTCATTACGTGCAGCAGATTCTGAATGGATTGGATCAATCAGGACTTAAAATAAATATTAAAGTAACCGCGGGAAAGTGGGCGGTTGAACTGGCAAAATTTGCTGAGTCAATTGAAGCTGACGTGCTGATCATGGGTGATCGGAGGGTACATTCCTTTTTGGACAGGTTGTTTCCACACGATTTGGAGGAGATCCTGATGGAGCTCCCTTGTAATCTTTTAATCGTCAAATAATCTAAAATGGAAAAGCTTTCTCACGGTGAGGTGATTAACCTTTTGCTTCAGTTGGCATCCATGCTGATCATGGCCAGGATTTTTGCGGAAATCGCGCAAAAATTCAGGCAGCCGGCGGTGGTGGGAGAGCTTTTGGCAGGGATTATTTTAGGACCTACAATTCTTGGGACTTTCAGTCCGGAGATGTTTGATTTTTTGTTTCAAAGTAATCCATCTGCAAATCTTGCTTTGGATGGAATCGTGCAAGTAGCCGTGATTTTACTCTTATTTATTGCCGGATTGGAAGTTGAATTGCATTTAGTCTATTCACAAGGCAAATCAGCAATTAGCATTAGCTTACTTGGGTTGGTGGTTCCTTTTATTTTAGGATTTATTTTTCCCTACATATTTCCCTCTTTTTTTGGATTTGCAGATGGCGAAAGATTACTCTTTTCCTTGTTTATGGGAACTGCTATGGCTATTACCGCCTTGCCGGTAGTAGTCAGGATTTTGATGGACATGAATATGTTCAAGACCAAAATGGGAATGGTAATCGTCGCCTCCGCCATGGTCAACGATATTATTGGCTGGCTGATTTTCTCTGTGATCTTGTCTTTTATGGGAAAAAGCGGAAGTCTTTCGCTGATGAGCACTGTTGGGATTACGTTGTTGTTTACCATTTTCATGCTGACTATAGGAAAGGGACTGATCAATAAAGTACTTCCCTGGATCAATAAAAAACTTGCCTGGCCGGGAGGATTACTTTCCCTGTCTATGGCCATGTGCTTTTTATCAGCTGCATTTACGGAGTGGTTGGGGATACATGCGATTTTTGGAGCGTTCCTACTTGGAGTAGCCATGGGAGATTCGGATCATATGTCTGAGCGTGCCAAAGAGATCATCCATCAGTTTATCAACAATATTTTCGCCCCGCTGTTTTTCGTATCCATTGGATTGAAAGTTAACTTCTTCACCAATTTCAGCCCACTACTGGTCCTTGCGGTTTTGGTGATTTCCTTCGCTGGTAAAATAATAGGAAGCGGGTTTGGAGCACTTCGATCAGGTTATCCTGTCAAAGAAGCATTAGCTGTTGGGTTTGGAATGAACGCTCGGGGAGCTATGGAAATCATCCTGGGTTTGATCGCGCTGGAGGTCGGTTTAGTAGACGAAAAACTCTTCGTAGCACTTGTCGTCATGGCGATTGTGACTAGCATGACTAGCGGGCCATTGATGAGATGGGCTTTGAAAAAATAAGCCATTTAGCCTTCTGAACACATTTCCAATTTTGAAATTGGGTACAGAAATCTGATTTCGGTGATTTCATGATCCTGTATTTCAGGTCTTTATTTGTTCTGCCTATCAGCTGTTGAAAAGTTCAATGCATAATTCTGAAACAAAGACTCTATTTTTGGGCTTTCCAATCAAAAGTTTCACCCCAGAAAATGGCTAAGAATTCAGGAAAAATCGGCGTATTACTCGTCAATTTGGGTACCCCCGATAGTACGGCTACCGGAGATGTCAGAAAATATTTAAGAGAATTTTTAATGGATGGTCGGGTAATCGACTTTCCGTATATCCCGAGATGGATGCTGGTCAATTTGATCATAGCTCCATTCAGAGCTCCCAAGTCAGCCCATGAATATCGCAAACTCTTCACCGAAAGAGGCTCTCCGCTGATGTTTCACACACAGGATTTGAAGGACAAGCTGATTCAAAAGCTGGATCCCGAAAAATACCTGGTAAGCATGGCGATGCGCTATCAGACTCCAAGTATCGAAAATGGCTTGGCTGAATTGATGAAAGCCAAGGTGAAAAAAATCATCGTGCTGCCTCTTTTTCCCCAATATGCCTCCGCATCCAATGGATCCGTGATAGACAAAGTAATGGAGATCGCGCGTGGCTGGCAGATTATCCCTGAGTTCACCTTTATCAGCAATTTCCTGGATCATCCGCTTTTCTTGCAGGCTTGGGCTGAGCAGGGACAGGAAGCGATGAAAAAAGAGGAATACGATCGGTACCTTTTTTCCTACCATGGCCTGCCGGAAAGACAAATCCGCAAAGGATCTGTGGAAGGTTATTGCCAATTGGGTGCCTGCTGTAATAAATACGGGTCGAAAAATCAATTTTGCTACCGCGCGCAATGTTTTCAAACGACGCGATTGTTGGCTGCGAAACTTGGATTGCCGGAGGAAAAAGTCGTGACTTGCTTCCAATCAAGATTGGGAAATGATCCATGGATTAAACCTTACACAGAAGAAATTATCAAGGAATTGGCCAAAGAAGGAGTAAAAAAAGTACTCGTTTTCCCTCCTGCATTTGTGGCAGATTGTCTGGAAACCACCGTGGAGGTAGGCGAAGAATACAAGGAGAAATTCGAAGAATTGGGAGGTGAGCAATGGGATCTTGTGACGAGCCTGAACTCCAATGATACCTGGGTGGACTGCGTGAAGGATTTGGTGGAAAGCCGTTCTTAAATTTAGAAGTACGACTTACGAACTACGCGAATCAGAGGGTCCTCCATTTGATCTTCTTAATTCGGCACCTCAAAAATGTCAATTCTGGACTTTGGCCTAAAAAGTTTAGAAAATCTCGTAATTCGTATTTCATAACTCGTAAACTCGAATTTCTTACCTCGTATTTTAAAAACCATTGACCAAGCATCATCCACCCAATCAAGCCCTTCTGATTACCGGAATCCTCATGGTTTCGATCAATCTGAGGACTTCGATTGCCTCGGTGGGACCTTTGATACCTTTCATTCGGCAAGATTTGGGTTTGTCCAATGGACTTGCGGGATTCCTGACCACACTTCCATTGCTGACATTTGCGACTTTTTCTCTACTCGCTCCCAGCATCGGAAAAAGAATGGGCCATGGTCGGGCAATTTTTTTGGGAATGATCATTCTGGCGATTGGAGTAGTGACGCGAGTCTTGGGAGGGATCGAGCTTTTATTGATCGGCACAGCACTTACCGGGATCGGAATCGTGATCGCAAATGTCCTGTTGATTCCTCTGATTAAGTTGCGCCTGCCGGAAAAGTTAGGAATGATGACTGCACTTCTCGCTACGGGAATGTCCCTTTTAGCCGCTGTGGCTGCAGGACTCAGCGTGCCAATGGCAGTTGATCTGAATTGGGGCTGGAGAGGATCGCTTCTTTTCTGGATCGTCTTTTTGGTTTTGGCGATTTTCATTTGGATACCTCAGATCGGCCGACCAAAAGTTGCCATCCAAACAGATGTATTTGCGCCAAAAAATGTCTGGAAATCCAAACTCGCCTGGCAAATCACCTTGTTTATGGGAGCACAATCGGTGATGTATTTCACTCTGATTACCTGGCTACCCGACATGTTGATTTCGCGGGGAATGGACCCGGTTAATGCTGGCTTTATATCATCCTTGATGCAGATCGTATCGCTGATCGGATCTTATTTTGCTCCGGGTATTTTGCTCAAACTCAAAGAGCAATCCAAGGTAATTCTGGTAGTGGGAATTGGGTATATCATCGGGTATATCGGATTGCTTCCTCAGATTGAATGGCTGACTTATGCCTCTCTCACGTTGATTGGACTCGGTTTGGGAGCGAGTTTAAGCATCGCTTATACCTTGATTTCTTTGCGTACAGCCGAGGATCGGACTACGGCTAAACTTTCGGGAATGGTCCAATCTTCCGGCTATGTACTGGCAGCTCTCGGGCCGATGCTCTTCGGGATTTCCCTTGATTTTTTCAACAATTGGAATCTCCTGATCTATTTTATGATCTTCTTTTCAGTTCAGTTTTTGCTTTTTGGATTGCCGGCTGGCAGAGATCGCAAAATCTAAAGCAGTTTTTTCCTTCCCCTTTGACGGAATACGGTGTAATTTAGCGGCCGTTATTGAACCTATTATTTATGCAAGAATTTCTTGAGTCTTACGGCGTTTCTGAGCAACTCTTTGATTACCTGATCATGCCGTTATTGATTTTTTGCGCCCGGGTCGGAGACGTATCTATCAATACCCTGAGAATCATGTTTATGATGAATGGGAAAAAGAACATCGCTCCTTTTCTCGGGTTTTTTGAGGCTTTGATTTGGCTGATGGCGATCGGGCAGATCTTCCAAAACATCGACAACCCGCTTTCATATCTTGCCTACGCTGCCGGATTCGGAACGGGAACTTACGTCGGGATGTATTTCGACGAAAAATTGGCTCTTGGCCGGGTTCTCGTTCGGGTGATCACTCCCAAGCCTATGATTGAGTTGATGGAATTTATGAAGGAGAGAAATCATCGCTTTACCAACGTCGGAGGAGAAGGAAGATTCGGAAAAGTGAATTTGCTCTTTACGGTGATGAAGCGAGATGCTTTAAAAGAATTTATTTCCAAAGTAAAAAGCGTTGACGAAAAGGCCTTTTACACGATTGAAGGTGTTAAAAGGGTCTCCGAAGACGATCTCAATGTGATGGAAGATCGGCCAAGTTTCCGATCCAAACTTTTTAGCAAAGTCAGGACTTAATGGCCAATTCCTGGTTTCAGTTTCAGGAGTTCCGGATCGAGCAAGATCGCTGTGCCATGAAAATCAGCACAGATGCAGTTCTTCTTGGAACTTTAGCAAACGCAGAGAAACCAAATAAAATCCTCGATATCGGTACCGGAACCGGAGTCATCGCTTTGATGCTTGCCCAGCGATTTCCTGATTCTCAAATTCAGGCAGTGGAAATGGATCCGGCTGCGGCAAGTCAGGCTCAGGAGAATTTCGAAAAAAGCTCGTTTGCTTCGAGAATGGAAGTTTGGGAGGGGAAATTTCAAGAGTTTTCTTCTTCAGAGAAATTTGATCTGATCGTCAGTAATCCACCCTATTTTCCCGATCATCTGAAATCAAACGATGCGCAGCGAAATCTTGCTTTGCATAATGACGGCCTTTCTTTTGGAGATTTGGTAGGAAAAGTGTCTGCTATCTTAGCTCCCGAAGCAAAGTTTTGGGTGATTCTTCCGCCGAGACAAATGCTGGACCTTGAAAAAATTGCCCGGTTACATGATCTTTTTCCCTCACAGAAATTTACAATTCAGGACAATCCGGCAAAGCCGGTGATCCGGGAAGTAGTTGCTTATGAATTTGAAGAAAAGGAAATTTTCCAGAATGAGATTCTGATAAAAGATGATTCTGGTGGCTTTCACGATTCGTATCGTAAGCTGATTTCAGGATTTCTTCTAAATTTTTGAATCAGACGGGTATATTTTTAGTCTGATTTTCATATTAAAATCAAATCCAGATAGGATTCAGTTGCGTAGGATTCATTTTTGGCTATTTTTGGCCAACCAATTACTACCATTATACATGCAAAAATTACTGTCTCTGAGCATTTTATTGATGCTTTTTTTGGGATGGGCTTGTACTGAAGAAGATTCCGAAACGACGGTTTTGGTAACTGAAGAAGTGCTATTTACCAGCGGTGAACAGGTCAGGCTTTTAGGCCGACTGATTACTGATCAAGCCATTGAAGTCACCGATCACGGATTTTACCTCTCTTTAGATGAGAGCTTTTCTTCCCCCACCATCATTTCTTTAGGTGCCAAAAATGGCCCAGGCCGATTCATCGGTCAGGCAACGGGGCTTTCTGTAAGCAAGTCTTATTTCGCAAAGGCATTCATGGATGTGGGTGGAGAAACGCAGTTCGGGAATGTGTTGGAGCTTTCTACTCAGAGTCCCGCTGTTGAAAGCTTCTCGCCAGCCTTCGGATCACAAAATGAGGAAATGGTGATTCTGGGAAGAAATTTCACCCGGGACACCAAGGTTTTCTTCGGTGATCAGCCCGCAACAATCCTCGAAATTCAATTTGAAAGCCGGATGCGTGTAAGGATTCCAGCTCCGAAAACTTCAGCTATTGTCCCGGTGACTGTTCAGGTTCAAGACAAGATTTTGACTCTATCAGGCAATTTTGAATATCAGGTTGGAACTTATACCAAGCTTTCAAATTTTCCGGATCCGGTCTGGCTTTATGACAATCTTTTCTTTCAGAACGCTTCCGGTTTTTACATTGGAATGGGTTCTGAGTCCAAACTCAGACTCTACCAAAAATTTCAACGCTATAATCCTTCAACATCTTCATGGGAAGCGATATCATTTCCGGGTCCGCCCATTGTCTTTGGTTTTGCCACCCAAAATTATCTGGGTGGAGGAGCGAGTGCACTTGGAAAGGAACCGTATTTGATCAATCGCACTTTCTGGAAAATCAATGAAAACGGATTTCAGCAGCTTCCTGATTTAGCTTTCGACAGCAGAGAATCCGTTGCTTTCGAGATTCAAGGTAAGCTTTATGTGGCTGGAGGAAAGGAAGGAGATCCATCCGCGATTCGTCGCTTTGATCCTTCAAATAATTCCTGGAGCAATCTTCCTGCAGCACCGATTTCCATCACAGCAGAGCTTGCCAACTTCACTTACCAGAATCGACAATACTTTGTCAATTCTGATAATGTAATCTGGGTTTTTGATCCGGAGGCAAATACATGGGGGAATTTTGACCTATATCCTGATTCTCTTGGAGAAGGATATGGAATGGCTGAGGTCATTGGAAACAAAGTTTACATCGGATTGTATCGAAAAAGTCAAACGATTTGGGAGCTTGATCTGATTACCAAGAAATGGACGAGAAAGAATTCAATTCCGGGAATTCCTCAAACAGTTACTGTGGGGCATTTTGAAAAAGAGGGGAAGATCTATATCATGAGGGCAATTGAATTTAACCTCGTCAGCAACTCCCCAATGGAATTTTACAGATTTGACCCTAACGGAATTTAATCCAGAGTCTATGAAAAAACTTTTATTCGCTTTTTTCCTCTTACTCGCTCATTGGAGCATGGCCCAGACCGAGGTCAAAAGGGAAGTCATAGGCAGGGATATCGGACAGCTGAAAGGAATCAAAATAAGCGTTAGAATCACAGATGAAATCACGGGTGAAGCGTTAGTTGGCGCGACTGTGACTGTTCCGGAACTTGGGATTAACCGGATTACCGATGCAAACGGATCTTTCGAGTTGGAGCTGGAGCGGGCGGAGTATACCCTGCAATTCAGGTATGTGGGATACGAAACCATCGATTATCCGATCACGGCAGTGGGAGACGGAAGGATTGCCATCCGGATGATTCAAGAAGATTTTCAGTTGGATGACGTCGTGATTTTCGGTTCCGATCCTGAGAAAAACATCAAGTCCACGGATATGGGTGCGATCAAGCTCAGCATGAATTCGATCAAGGAACTCCCGCCATTTCTTGGGGAAGTTGACATTATACGATCCATGGCTACGCTGCCGGGAGTTAGTCAGGTGGGTGAAGCTGCAGCCGGTCTCAACGTACGAGGAGGTGGAGCTGACCAAAACCTGATTCAGTTTGCAGGCGCGCCGATCTATAATCCAACACACTTATTTGGCTTGTTCACCTCTTTCAATGCTGATATCGTCAATGATGTCACTCTCTACAAATCAGTGATTCCTTCCCGTTTTGGGGGAAGAGGTTCTTCGATTTTGGATATTTTGCCAAAAGCAGGAAGTGTGACAGATTGGGGAGGCGACTTGATGGTGAGCAATGTTTCCGGCAAAGTGGGAATCAACGGACCGATCGTAAAGGATAAAATTTCGATGAAAGCCGGATTCAGGATGTCTTACATCAATTGGTTTCTGGGCGCGCTCAGCAATCCTGATTTGAAGAATTCGCAGGCGAATTTCTACGATGGAAACCTGGTCATCAGTGCCCCGATTTCAGAGAATAACGAGTTTACCTATAGTTTCTACACCAGCTACGATGATTTTGCTTTTTCGTCAGACACGACTATTTCCTGGAAGAATACCAGTCATTCCCTTCAATGGAAAAGCCGTCTTACCGAGAAACTCAGTCTTGAGGCTTTGGGCTACTACACTCAATATGATTACAGCATTTTCAACCGATCCGGAATCAACAATTTTGACCTGAACTCCGGGATTGAGGATTATGGTATAAAGGCCTTCCTTACTTATGAATTTTCCGAAGGAAACAGAATCACAGCGGGTGCTGACATCAAAGACCTGACGATTCAGCCGGGAGATTTGATTCCTGAGGGTGGAGCTGAGTCGGGAATTTTGCCCAAGAAAGTTCAGGATGAATTTGGGAGGGAATCCGGAGTTCACTTCCAGCATGAGTTTGAATTGGGAGAAAAATTCGGAATGTCTTATGGACTGAGATACGATACCTATCAATATCTGGGACCAAGAACGGTGCGGCAATATGCCGAAAACCAGCCAATCTCGGATGGGACTGTAATCGGTGAGACTACTTACGCGGATGGAGAAAAAATCACGAGCTATGATGGCTTGGGTCCAAGGGTATCGCTCCGGTATTCCTTGTCAAAAAACAGCTCCTTCAAGGCCGGATACAATAAAATGTATCAGTTCATCCACCTGATTTCCAACACTGCTACTATTGCCCCAACGGATGTTTGGAAGCTGAGTGATCAGTTTCTCGAGCCTCAGATTGTGGATCAGTACTCGCTGGGATTCTATAATAATTTCAAAGGAAACATCTTCGAAACCTCGGTTGAGGTCTATTATAAGGACATTCAGAATGTGGTCGAATACAAAGACGGCGCAAATCTGATCCTTCAGAATAACCTGGAAACAGAACTCGTACCGGCTCAAGGTCAAGCTTACGGCGTTGAATTGTATGTGAAAAAGAACCTGGGAAGAATGACAGGCTGGATTTCTTACACCTATTCCCGAAGCTTGAGAAGAGTACTCACTCCCTACGAGGAAGAAAATATCAACGATGGAGAATGGTTTGCTTCCAACTTTGATAAACCTCATGATCTGACGCTGATCGGAAACTATAAAGTCAGCACGAATACCTCAATTTCTGCGACATTCGGCTACAGCACAGGCCGACCGGTCACTTATCCGGAAGCTAAGTTTGATTTCTCCGGTAATTCATTGGCCTATTTTGACAATAGAAATGAGCAGAGATTACCTGACTTCCATCGATTGGATTTCGCAGTGAATTTCAAATTGAACGGCGAAGGGAAATTCTTCGATGGTGAATGGACTTTCTCTATTTTGAATGTGTACGGGCGGAAGAATCCATTTTCACTCTTCTTTGCTGACGAGGCGGGGGCCCCACCTCAGGCATTCAGGTTAGCGATTTTGGGTGTACCGCTTCCAAGTATCAGTTATTCAATAAAGTTTTAAGACGATGCTGAGAAAACTTATTTATATACTCTTTCTGGTTTCAGTTTCTTGTATCGATCCTTATAATGTCGAGATAGAGGAAGGTCAGCAATTATTGACGATTGACGGAATGGTCACGACCGGACCGGGTCCACATGTGATCAAATTGACGAGAAGTGATACTTATGGTTCCATCTATGAAGGACTTATTCGTCCGGTACAAGGAGCAACTTTGATCGTTCGGGATGATCAAGGACGTGTTATTTTTCTGGAAGAAAACACGGAAGTGAGAGGTACTTATGAGACTCCGGCAACCTTTTCGGCAGAACTCGGAAGATCTTATACCCTTCAAATTCAATTGGTGACTGGTGAGGTTTATTCCTCCTTGCCGGAAAGAGTGGAATCAGTGCCTGAAATCAAAAATCTGAGCATCCAAACCGTTCAAATTCCGGTGGAAGGTGAGATGCTATTCCGATCCGGGGCACAGATTTATGCAGAGCTTGAAGATCCGGGAGACCAGAAGAATTTTTATTTCTGGAGAAATGCAGAATCGACTTTTGTCTTGGAAACCCGACCGGATTTGTATGTGATCAGATCCCCAAATGCTCCACCTCGACCGGCACCGAAGGCTTGTTGCTACATTTGCTACCAAACTGAAAATGTGGGAAACCAAGGCATTTTCATTGCGCAGGACGAAAATTTCAATGGGCTGACCACCAAGATTCCTGTTGGCTTTATTGAAGACAATGGCAGAAGGTTGGTAAATACTTTCCGCACGGATATTCGTCAAATCAGCGTTTCAGCAGAGGCTTATCGATTTCTGAAATTGGTAAAGCAGCAAACAGAAATAAGCGGATCTGTATTTGATCCTCCTCCTGCTTCTATCCGAGGAAATATGATCAGCCTGGACAATCCCGATGAAGTGGTTCTTGGATATTTCATGGCAGGAGGCGAAGCCAGAAAACGGATTTACATTGAATATGCAGATCTGACTTTCAATCAACCCAGAGATATTATTCCGGATGATTGCAGAGTCTTTGCCGGACCAAACAGCGATATTCCGCCTGCAGACTGGAATCCGAATGATTAATGAAAAACCCGGCTTAGTTCCGGGTTTTTTCTTGCTCTCTGAATCTGATTCCTTGCAGATCGAGTTCTTTCAATATCGGTTCGTAAAGCTCCCGCATCACCGGTACGTGAAGTCCGGTCAGGTTGATTTTGCCATCCAAAAACAAATCCACCGCAATTGCCAGAGGCAGACCGACGGTTTTTGCCATTGCTGTATATACAGAATCCTCTCCAAAACTAACCAGGCTTGAAGTCACTTCTTTCACGCCTTCTTGGGTTTTGATTTCAAAGAGATGTTGCATCACAATCATATCCTTGTCTTCAGGCTGAAGTGCCCAGTCTTCCTCGAGAATTGATTGCAGGATTTGCGCGGGACTTCCTTTGGTTTTGGGGAGTTTTCTGTTTCCAAAGAATCCCAGCCAGGAGATTTTTTCCCAAGTGCCAAAGTCCAGATCATGAACCAGATTTCCGAGTTTTTCTTCCACCGAAAGGGTAGGATCATAGGGCAAAAATGAGTTTAAAAATTGTCTCAGATTGGTGTTTTCCGGCAGATTCATTTGGAAGCTGTCATCACACATTCCCAATTGGACGAATACATCCCAAGCTTTGCAATACCCTGCCCGACGCAAAGTTCCGCGAAGCATGGTTGGGATGTTTTCCAGTCCATAGACGTGGCGATAGCTAAGCGAATCCCGGTTAGGATATCCGTCAAAATCCCCCAAGCCCGGAAAATGAATCGTTTCCAGTCTTCGGAAAAGCTGATGGTATGGCACAAATTTTAAATCCCCTTTTTCGATGTATTGGGAAGTGGCCTGACCTGCCAACACCACATTTCGGGGATTCCAGGTGAATTTATACTTCCAGGGATTGTCTTCGCTTTCCGGAGCCAAAAGCCCTCCGCAATAGGATTTGAATGAAGTGATTTCTTCGCCTTTAGCTTTCGCAGCATCAATGATTTTCATGGCAGACATATGATCGATTCCGGGATCCAGGCCGCATTCATTCAGGAAAAAAAGCCCTTTATTCTCTATTTCTCCTTTCATTTCCCGAAGGGAATCAGTCTCATACGATGCGGTGAAAAAATGCTTTCCAAGCTCCAGGCAATCTTGAGCTATGATTGGATGCATAAAAGCCGGAAGCATCGAAACCACCAAGTTCGACTCAGCAATCAGTTCTTTTCGAAGAGATTCATTTTCGATATTGAGCTGTCGGGCTTCGGTATTTGGCCGGCCTCTGAGTTTGGAAGTCACTGAAGCAAAATCTAAATCTGCCAGAATCAGTCTTCTTGGCTTCACAGCGCAGGATTCTGCCAGGAAATCGATCAAATAGGTGGAGGATTTTCCGCCTCCCAAAATCAAAATGGTCTTCATGAGTGTCGTGGATTCAGTGAGCTAAATTGAACAATAAATATTAGGGGAAAAAGGAAGAAGGCACCTAAAAAGGGAACAATTGCTTACTTTACCCGTTCGGATAATTCCCTAAAGTTTTTAAAAATGGAAAAAGTAAACCTGTCTTCGGAAATTGAAATTTTAACCTATGCCGAGCTGGATCATATCGAACAGGCGCTGATTTCAAGAGCGCAGGCAGTAAGCCGGACAGCGTATGCACCGTACTCAGGATTTCATGTGGGATCTGCTATTCTGCTGGAAAATGGAGAAGTGCTCCAGTCAAGCAACCAGGAAAATGCGAGTTTCCCGACAGGTGTTTGTGCGGAGAGATTGGTGCTTGGCTATGCTGGGGCTAATTTCCCAGATCATGCACCCGTGATGCTAGCCGTTGTGGCGCAGCGTTCCGGTGAAGAAGCTTGGGCGGGAGTTTCTCCTTGCGGGATTTGTCGTCAGACGATCAATGAGGCGGAGGTTCGTTTTGGTAAAGAAATAACCATGTTGTTTTTGCGACCGGATGGGAGAGTTTACAGAGCTCAGGGAATCAGCAGCCTTTTGCCATTAAAGTTTGATGATCTGAATAGCTAAGTTTTGAAAAAACTAGTAGAATTTAGGTACCAAGCCCATTACTCGGTTTCTCATGAACCGAATTTTCATGAGAAACAGGTTTGGATCGTCTTTCATGGATATGGCCAGTTGGCTGAATTTTTTCTCCGAAAGTTTCTGTCTTATGATAGCCCTGACCGCCTGATTATCGCCCCGGAAGGAACTAATTATTCTTATCTCAATGGATTTCAAGGCAGAGTAGGTGCCAATTGGATGACCCGCCATGAGCGTGATGTGGCGATTGAAAACAACCATCGCTTTTTGGATCAGTTGATGGAGAGTATTCTTTCTGAGTTTGAAGAAGTCCCGGTTATCCATGTTTTGGGATTTTCGCAAGGCGCAGCCACTGCAACAAGATGGGTAAGCCGATGGTCAGGAAAGGTAAAATCGCTGATTCTTTGGGCAGGAGGTTTTGCTCAGGATCTGGTTTTGGAAGAGGTGAAGGATGTTTTTTCAGAGACGAAGTTGATCATGGTGCTCGGTGAAAATGATGAATTGATCACTTCCGAAAGCATCCTTAAGCAAGAGGAACTCATTCATAATCTGGGTAAAACCTTCCGGAAAATCACTTTCTCCGGAGGCCATGAATTGAATGCTGAGATTTTAGAAAAAATTTTCAACTCAGAGATCTGATTTAAGTGCAAATTGGCGTTGCAATTGCTTTCTTTATATTCTATTTGATGAAATTTCGACTTTTATTTATTTTCCATAAATTCTGAAAACAATCCATGCTTTCGCTTACTGAAAAAGAGGTAGATCACATCACTGCCCAATTACTCAAAGGAATGGTATGCTTCTACCAAGTGGACAAGAAGAAGATACACCAGATGCCGGACGATGAGGATTATTTTAACTACGATTTGACTGAGGATGAGGAAGACATTCTTGACGAAATCGAAGAAAATCCGGATAATTTTGCTGAGTTCACTAAAATGGAACCTGTACAGGAACATCAGATGATGCAAGATTTCATCGACCGGAAAGTAAAAGAAAAAAACCTTGCCGAAGATCTGGTCAATGTTCTTTCCAAGCCAAAAGCGCCTACCGGGTTCAAGTTTCTGATCGAAGAATCCAAGTACAAGAATGAATGGCTTGAATACCGAAAAGATAAATATAATGACTGGGTGAAAGAGCAAGTCGATAGTTTCAACTACGCAGAAGATTAAGAAAAACCGCCACTTAATGGCGGTTTTTTTGTTTTAGGTTAGAATTTCGAATGATTTTCTTCGAATTCGTTGAATCTTGACAAAATAAACCCGGAAAATTTAGTTTTTTGGATCGATTCTTTAATATTTGGGGATAAGTAAAAGTTGCTGTCCCCTAAGTAAGAGAAGCCCGAATTTCGGGCTTTTTTGTTTAATTTTCTTTTGAAAACCTACCTTGGATTCCTCCTCAACAATGAAGCTATTTCCTTTTTTTTGCCTGCTGTTCCTATCTATTTCTGCTCCGGTTTTTTCCCAAAACTGGGATTGGGGTGGGCCGATTGATCCACTTCAGCAAAAATTTGAAGTGAAGCATTATCGGTTGAAATTGGAAATTCTTCCGGAAACCCAATCCATTCGCGGATCGAACACAATCACTTTTTCTTCCACCGAAAAGCTCGATACGCTTCGTCTCAATCTCATTGATGAATTCAAAGTTGAGAAAGTAATCATGAATGGGGAAGAGGTACAATTCATTCACTCGAACGATATTCTTGATATCCTGCCAAATGATTGCACCTGCAATTCTGCAGAGGTTTTTTACAGCGGTAAGACTCCGATTGCTATCAATCCGCCCTGGACGGGTGGTTTTACCTGGGAAAAGGACTCCTTCAACAATCATTGGATGGGGCTTTCATCCCAGGGCGAAGGTGCCAAAATATTTATGCCGGCGCTGGATCATCCTTCGAGCGAACCTTCAGATGGGGTTGATCTTTTTTTCACGGTGCCGAAGCCATATTTCGTGGCATCGAACGGGAAACTCATAGATGTAAAAAGTTTGGATGACCAGCTTGTTTACCATTGGTCAACAGCCTATCCGATCAACAATTACAATGTCAACTTTACCATGGGGATTTTCCAGGAGGAAAAATTGGAATTCACCTCAGTCTCCGGAGATAAGATTCCGATGCATGTTTGGGTTTTGCAAGAAAACCGGGAAAAGGCAAAAGAACTTCTCGCCATCCTGAAAACAAGTACCGAAACACTCGAAAAATATTTCGGAGCTTTCCCTTTTCCGAAGGATAAAATAGCGGTTGTTGAAACCCCTTACCTCGGTATGGAGCACCAAACCATTAATGCTTACGGGAATAATTTCCAGTTTGTACCCATGGGAGACGTACAATACGACTGGTTGCTGCACCATGAACTTGGACATGAGTGGTTTGGTAACAAAGTCTCCGTCGGGGACTGGGCGGATATGTGGATTCATGAAGGCTTCACCGCTTTTGGAGATTGGATGTTTTATTGGGAGCATGGGGGTGAGCAAGCGTATTTTGATCAAGCCCAATCAGTCGGAAGAACCATCGAGCATTCCAAACCTGTTGTAAGCCCGCCAAACAGCACCGAAGAACAAGCTTATCATCCTGAGATTTATACCAAAGGTGCCTTTGTCGTTCATTCCCTACGCGGAATTCTTGGAGATGAAGTTTTCTTTCCAATGCTCAAAGCCTTCGCTTCCGATGAGCGATTTACCTATCAGAATCGGGTCACCACAAAGGATTTCACTGATTTTGTGGCCGAATATACGGGACAGGAATTGCAGGGATTCTTTGATTTTTATCTGCTGACAACTGACCTGCCCGAAGTGAAAGTGGTGAAAAAAGGGAAGTCCGGATATCAGATTAGTCTCAAAGGAATTGAATTTACAATGCCTGTGGAAGTGAAAACCTCTGAGGGAATTCAAAAAGTGATTTTGGGTGCCAAGCCTGTTTCAGTCTCAAGCAAAACTCTGCCGCAAGTAGATCCGAGAGGATGGCTGATGTTGAAGAAGTAATTCCCTTATTCTTGAGATTGCTTTTTCCGCAGGAAGTGATTTTCAGCTGAATTCAGGTTTTAATTTTTAGCGATTATCGAAGGGAAAAAGTTGATTGGAGATTATTTCAACCTTTTCGAAATCTGTGTAAAAGCATCCAATTGATTGGATCGTTCTAAAGGTGAAACACTCGGCCTCAAGCTCAGCCGGGTAAAAACATGAATGTCGGAATCCATGAGCTGAACATCGATTTTGCTGCCGTCTGAATACTCCAGTCCTTTGTAAATAAGGACGGTGCTAGTCGTGCTGGCAGTTGGATCGGATTTGGAATGGAATGATTTTACATAGGTTCCACTCGGAACTGTAATCCCTTTTTCCAATCCTTTCCGGACTTTTTGAATGACTTGGTTCAATTCATTGACTGTTTCTTGAGGTCTGAAATGATACCAGTACTTGTCTTCTTCCGCAGTTTGATCCACTTCCAGAAAAACGATCATGGGTCCGATAATGCCAGCCAGAGATTGGAGTTTAGCAGTAGGTACTACGATCGGGTCGACCAGGAAAATATTTTTGGGTTTGAGATGGTTATTGAAATACCCGGATTGCATCAGTTCCACCAACAATGCGCCGCTTGTGGAGGAGCCGACCAAACTGATTTTGGTATAGCCTAAATCTTCCAGTAACTCAAACTCCCGAATGATCGCAGCCCGCCAGTCCTCCCACTTGGAAGCCCGAAAATCTTCATATGTCCGGCCATGACCATCAAGCAATACTGAAGAAACCCGGTAGGAAGAATCAGCAGACCAATCCATAAATTCCTGCCACTCAAAAGTCGAGGCTGAGTATCCGTGAGAAGCAATCAAAACGTGCTTTTCGAGATCTTGCGGGGTTGGGGTGGGGTATTTTGCAGAGACAAGATAATCTTCCGGTGAATAAAGCGAGGGGTCAAAGATCACGTCGCCATCAAGCATTTCGTCGGTGATATCCGGAGTGGCATTGCAGGCCACAATCAATAAAATCGACAGACAGATTGAAATATTTCGAAGTAGCGCTTTCATTTTTCTTGATTAAAAAGTTTGTAATAAACGGTCAGATGGTAATAGAGGGGCTGAAAGGTGCCGGGTGTTTTGTTTTCATCCTGCATGTTGAGGTAATATCCGAGCCCCAAATTGAAGGCAATCGGCAATTTCTCAGGAGAATAATTAAAGCCTAATTCCGGTGCAAGGAGAAAGGCAGATGAGGGAAGGTCGTCAAAAATATCATACTCAAGATCTGTGTTCAGGTATCCGGTGTTCAGTCTTCCAATAAGGTGGTAAGGTTTGTTTTTAAAAAAATACCAACTGCATGAAAAGATGTAACTATCCTGTTTTAGAGCGTTGGAATTCATGGCTGTTCCCAGTCTGGAAGTAACAAAGTCAAATCCTACAAATAAGCGATTGGGTTTGAAATTGGCGAAGGAATACTGAGCAGAGATTCCGTTTTCCCAATACATCTGTTGGGTTTTTTGAATTCGGATACCGACGTTTAGTTGTTGCGCTTGCAAGTTGAAGCAGGCGCAAAAAAGAAAAATGAGTAAAAAGCGGGTTTTCATAGTGCCTAAAAGTGATTTTTCCAGCGGTTGAAATTGAATTCTATTTTCCGAAATTTACTCAATTCCAAAGCTTGAATCAGTCTAAATTTCTTTCATTTTGGAAGAGGGGCCTTCATTTTTCCGGAAATCTCAGCAGTAATTTTAAATCAAAGTCTAGCCACCGTCAAGCCTCCATCCACGGTAATCACTTGTCCGGTTGAGTAAGGAAGATCCCCACGCACCAAAGCAGCGACAACTTTTCCGACATCTTCGGGCTGACCCATTCTCGGTTCTAAAGTCAGTCCGTTTGCGATTCGATCCTGGTAAGTTCCTTTTACTTTTTCGGTCATATCTGTTTCGATCACGCCGGGCCGGATTTCATAAACTGGAATCCCAAACTCAGCCATTCGCACTGTCAATACCTGCGAAAGCATGGATAATCCGGATTTGGACATGCAATAAACAGCCCGATTGACGGAAGCCAAAACTGCTGAGATGGAAGTGATATTCACAATCGAAATGGCCGATTCCGGAGATTCCTTTTTCAACTCAATCATCCATTTTGCAATCTCCTGTGTCAGGAAAAATGTCCCGCGCTGATTGATTTCCATCAGATGATCGTAATCTTCCTCGGTCACTTCCAGAATATCCGCTCTCGTTCTTGGGGCGACTCCGGCGTTGTTGACCAAGACATTGATTGTTCCAAAATTTTCCTTTACCGCATTCACGATTACCTTCCGGTCTTCCGTATTACTGATGTTACCGGGCGCATAGCAAACTTTGACGCCCAAGCTTCTGAGTTCGTCCAGAACAGCCGTAACTTCAGATTCCGGCCTTACTCCGTTTACTGCGAGGTCAAATCCATTTTCAGCCAGCTTTCTTGCAATTCCCAAACCGATTCCGCGAGTTCCGCCTGTGATGAGCGCTACTTTTTTCATGATTCCTTGAGCTGTTTAAGTTGGGTGTATTCATCCATTGCCTTGTAGAAAGGATCAAGCGGATAGCAACCTGAGACCATTCCGTTTCTCGGAGCAGTGGTGCAATCGGAAAAAGTTCGGCAGATTTTTCCTCGCTTCATCGGGATTCCGCCAAGTAAATCCGCAGGAAAATCAGGGTAACTCAACACCAATCTCCCCAAACCGATCGAATCAGCCTGGCCTGATTGAAGGACATGCTGCCCTACATTTGGGAGCCATTCCTGAAGATATGAATACGCTGATCCCACGACATAAAAACCGGGAAAAGCCTTTTTCAATTCACCCGTAATTCGGATTTGTCTCGCTACTCCATGCATGGGGTCTTCCGGGGGAAGATATCCGTCAGAGGGAGGAAAAAGTGCCGGACGCTGAATATGAGGATTGTAATAAGGACTGCCGGCTGTGGTGCAAAGGAGTTCTATTTCGAGTTCTTGCAAAAGCTGAAGAAACTGAAAAGGCTCAGTCAGGTCTTCTTTCTTTCCTGTGGAATCTCCGCCAAATGCCAGATTATATTCAGTTTCGACTGAAGGTATGCCCGTTTCATCCGGGCCTTTTTGAAAAGGCATCCAGTCAAATACGCTCAGACGAACGCCAATCTCCAAGCCCGGAGCTTCAGCCCGAATGCCAGCCACAATCTCTCTCAGGAATCGGGTTCGGTTTTCGAACGAACCCCCGTATTTCCCCTCGCGATCGTAAGCGCTCAGAAACTCATGCCCCAGATATCCATGGCAATGTTTGACATCGACGAATTGAAATCCTGCTTTTTGAGCTAAAACTGCAGCTTTTACATAATCCTGAATGATTTGATCGATTTCAGAATCTGTCATCAGGGGATAATCATCCGGCAACCCAAACTTCTTATTCAAAATCGGATGAGGGTATAGAATCCTCGGTTCCATCTTCTTTTTATCGTTGGGTTTGCAGAACCGACCCGAGTGGGTCAACTGCAAACCGATGAGCAAATCACCGGTTTGTCCAAAGGCCACCTGATGCGAATCCTGCACCAGTTGGAACAGCTCGACAAAGTCCTGAAAGTTTTCCTCGTTCATCAGAAGTTGATTTGGATTTGCACGACCCTCATGACGAACTGCAACCGCCTCGCAACCCCAAAGTAATTTTGCTCCGCTGATGCCAAAGTTTCTCCACCTTCTTCGGGTGAGATCGGTTGGCCGGCCATCTTCTGTTCCGTCCCAGCCTTCCATCGGGAGGATGCAAAAAGCATTTCCGATTTGGTTGCCGGATCGCAGTGAATGTGCTTTCGCAAAAGGAGAATTTTTGCCGGAAATCAGTTCTTCATTGAAACCCAGCTCAATTCCTTCTTTTCCCAAATGCTCCCGAAACTGCTCAGCGGTTTTGAGTTGAGCAACCCGTGGATATTGTGGTTTATTTTTGCCCCCGCTCATTTCGCTATGCAGTTATAAAAGCTGTAATATTTTTCTCCACGGACTATTCGCTGCAGGAGCAAAGCCAGTTCCCGTGCATGATAATCTCCCCACATGCTTGACTCTCCATGAGGTGCCAAAGCCGGATCGGGCGTATAATCCCAGCCATTTGGCTGATGGTAAATCGAATGCAAAATCATCCCCTGATGTGTCGAGCCGGTGGAAAGATACCGTTCGCTGAAAAGGGCATGAGCGAGTTGACCGCCAACTTGAATGTACTTGGCTGATCGGTCAGGATCAGAATTTTTTAGCCAGTTTCCGATTCTCAGAAATCCCTGAGCAGCAATACTCGCGGCAGAGCTGTCGATAGGTTCGTATGCATTGTATGGGTCAGAAGGGCGATTCAGGTAATCCCCCATTTTATGCAAATTAGGAGCTCCGGTGTCCCAGTAAGGAATGCCGTCAGTTGGAGTATTTGCCAGGTAAAACTCCGCAGTGGCGATGGCTGCCTGCGAAAGTTCGGCGATCAGTGCCTCTTTGGAGATGATTTCCGAATAATCGGATTCTGGGATTTTGTCTAAAATCTCCAGGGTTTCTCCAAGTCCGGCAATTGCCCAGGCTAGTCCGCGGGTCCAAGTACTGAATCCGGTGTAGCCTTGTTGGGAATTGGGGCAGCGGTAATTTCCGTCGTTCGTATTGAAAATAATTTCGTGTGCAGTGCGACCGGCGAGATCGTAGCGGTCCCGACCCTTTCCATAGAAAATTGAAAACCGAACCGTACTAAGCAAATGTTGAATTGCCCGGTGGAGGAGATTGATGCGTTTGTCATTTTCCCCCTGAAGCACATGACCTAGCGAATGCGAGAGAATCAAAACACGGCATGTCCGAATCGTATCCACGAACAGCGAATGCGGGCCATTGAACGAATACATGTATCCGCCACCGGGAATTGTGGTCCAGCGCAACGCCTGAACAGATCCGCTCACTTTGATGGCAAGTTGGTAAAATTCTTTTTCCCAAACCGAACCTTCGATTTTGCCTTCTTCCATCATTCTGAGGAGATTTCCATAGGTGCTCACATTGTTGAACCCGTGGTCATGAACTCCGGTATGAGTAAGATGGGGCGCCATTTTTTTGACCGTATTCTCTCTGCCAATCTGAAGAAATTGCTCATCTTCTGTGGCATCAAACTGAAGCAATGCAGAGCCATATTGGAAACCTTGGGTCCATTCGGTCCATCCGCGGGTCACGTATTTTCCTTTTTCGGTAAAAACCGGAGCCCCTTTAGAAGGTTCAAAGGATTCTTCTATCTGGAGAATTTTCGCAGCTGAGAGTTCCCAGAATCTTTTCAATGGAGTTTCGAGCTGAGCGATTTTAAAAGATGAATCAAGCTGCATGGGTTGTCTTTTGGGTAAAATGATGGCTCAGCATCAGGATTAGGGTCAAAACAAATAATACACAATACATCACAAAGTCGAGTGGAAGGTCGCCGAAGGCATCCGGTACAAATCCAGCCAATGAAAGTACAAAGTAGCCAAGCGCGATGCTGGAAAGTACCAATAGGGATTTTGGCGGGTTTTTGAAAATCACAGCACCCAAAACCACCGGTGCGATCATCGAAGTGCCGGTGAAACTCACCCTAGCCAGAAGCACGAGTTCGTCACTCATATAAGTAGAAAATACCAATACAATGAGCGAAAAAACCACAATTGAAACCTGGGTCACTCGCATATTAAACTTGTCTGATCCGGACAAAAGCGAACGAAGCTCAGTTCCCAAAGCAAAAATCTGGGCATTGGTAGTAGAGAGACAAGCGGCAAATAGCCCGACTACTGCCAAGGCAGCCACTGGTACAGCCTGATCGAAAAGCAAAGCACTCGACAGGAAATCTGCTGTAGATGCATCGGGATATTTGACAGCGCCATACAAGCCAATAAAGGCAGTTGGCAAAATCACGAGGATGGCGAAAATTCCAACAGCGTAGGCCATTTTATGGACAGACTTCAGGCTTTTCAATACGACCAATCGGGTGGTGAACTGTGGCTGGGAAATAGGAATGAGTACAATCGCAATTGCCGAAGCGATCAGGAATGGACTGGTGAAGAGACCTTTTGGGCCAGGCAAGGACAGGAGTCCGGGATTATTTTCTGATACTTTTGCCAAAGCAGGCTCTAGGCCGCCGGCCATTTTAAGGCAAGTCACTCCGATAATCCAAATGACCGCCAACATTATTACTCCTTGAATTGCATCGCTGTAAACAATGGCTTTCAGTCCTCCGATTTCAGAATAGACCAGCATCAAAACCACCAAAATCGCAGCCCAGGACCAGTAAGGAAGCATGTCTGGAAAGGCTGCATTCAGAAAGATCGATATCCCGCGAATCTGAATGGCAACATAAGGAATCAGAAACAGAAAGGAACTTACGAAGATGAGGTATCCTGCATATCGATTCTGATAGCAAGTCTGGATAAATCCGGCAACGCCTTTATATCCCGTGAGTGCGGCTCTTTTCCGAAGGGAATATCCAAACCACACCAGCAAAAACACCATCAAAGCATCTGAAAGAGCTAGGAAGATCCAGGCGCCAACTCCATGTGTCCGGAAGAAATCCGGCATTCCCATGAAAGTGAATGCACTGAACAAAGCTGCGGAAAAGGTCAGAAAACCCAGAATTGCCCCAATGTTGGAACCGGCAAGCATGAAATCATCTGAGGATCGATTTTTCTGATAGGATATGTAGGAGGCATAACCAAGAGAAGCCAGGAACAGCGTGAAAAAGAAAACCAGCCAGCTTATCATTGCTTTTTCGGCTCATCGTGTGGAAAGAAAACAGACGCTAGGAAGGTGAGTGCTACTACCAATACGCTGATCAGGAAACCTGACCAAAAAATAAATGGGATATTAAAAAGCTCAGGAGTGAGCTTGTTTTCTTCGAAAACAAGCCAATAAGAGCCTACTGTAAGTGCGATTACAGCCAAGATGATGGCATTCCAAATTTTGGATTTCATGTGTTTTGGGTTCAGGAAAGTTTGGCGAAATAGCTAAAAGGGTTAATCAATAGTAGAAGAATTGCATAAAATAGGAAATATCCTTTTCAATACCAGCCTGATTTATCCGGGCTTTTAATCTTTTTGAAAGTTTACTTTATGGATCAACAGTTTGATTCTTGGGATGAAACACATTGGAGATTAATGAAACTTATCCGTTCCCCTTTGGAATATTTTTCTAATTTTGCACCAATTTGGACCTAAGTAATTTCTTTCTCTCAATCCCCCACTTGAAATGCCTAAAGACAGTAGCATAAAGCACGTTCTCATAATTGGATCCGGCCCCATTGTAATTGGTCAAGCTTGCGAATTTGATTATGCAGGTTCCCAAGCGGCAAGATCCCTTCGTGAAGAAGGTATCATAGTCACCCTGATCAACTCCAATCCGGCGACGATCATGACTGATCCGGTGACAGCCGACAACGTGTATTTACTTCCTTTGGAAAAGAAATCCATCGTAAAAATCCTCACAGATCACCCTGATATCGATGCCGTATTGCCTACCATGGGTGGTCAGACTGCTTTGAATCTTGCAATTGATTGCGATAAAGGTGGCGTCTGGAAAAAGTTTGGAGTGAAAATGATCGGTGTCGATATCGAAGCCATCGATACAGCCGAAAACCGTGAGAAATTTAAAGCTCTGATGGAGAAAATCGGAGTGGGAGTTTGTAAAGGCGATACAGCAACTTCTTTTCTTCAGGGAAAAGAGATTGCACAGGAAATCGGCTTCCCGTTGATCATCAGAGCATCCTATACCTTAGGTGGTGCAGGCGGAGCTTTCGTTGAGAAGGAAGAAGATTTTGAGAAAGCATTGGTTGCAGGCCTTCAGGCTTCGCCGGTTCATGAAGTGCTCATCGAGCAAAGCATCATGGGCTGGAAAGAATACGAACTGGAAGTGATGAGGGATAACATCGGCAACATGATCGTGATCTGTTCGATCGAAAATTTTGATCCGATGGGAGTGCATACCGGCGATTCGATCACCGTCGCACCAGCGATGACTTTACCGGATACGGTTTACCAGCGTATGAGAAACTTCGCCATCACCATGATGAACAGCATCGGCACCTTTGCCGGCGGATGTAATGTGCAGTTCTCGGTGAGTCCTGATAATTCAACCATTATTGGTATCGAAATCAACCCGCGAGTTTCCAGATCATCGGCTTTGGCTTCAAAAGCCACCGGATATCCGATTGCAAAAGTGGCAGCGAAACTTGCCATCGGATACAACCTGGATGAACTTCAGAATTCAATTACCGGAAATACTTCAGCATTTTTTGAGCCATCGATTGATTATGTGATCGTAAAAATCCCTCGCTGGAACTTCGACAAATTCAAAGGTTCAGATAGAAGATTGGGCCTTTCGATGAAGTCCGTCGGAGAAGTAATGGGAATTGGAAGAAACTTCCAGGAGGCTTTGCAAAAAGCTTGTCAGTCTCTTGAAATCAAAAGAAACGGTCTTGGAGCCGACGGAAAAGAACTGAGAGATCAGGCACAGATTCTTTATTCATTGGCAAATCCAAGCTGGAACCGATTGTTCCATATTTATGATGCATTCAAACTCGGTATTTCCTTCCGGACAATCCATGATCTGACTAAAATAGATAAGTGGTTCCTCAAGCAAATCGAGGAATTTATCCACATCGAGGCTGAGATTGAAAAGTATAAAATCAATACTATTCCATTTGAACTGATGGATCTGGCCAAGAAAAGAGGCTATGCTGATCGTCAGATTGCACATTTGCTGGATTGCCTCGAAAGCGAGGTATTCAACAAGCGATACCATGAATTGGGTATCAAGCGAGTTTATAAGCAGGTTGATACTTGTGCGGCAGAATTTGCGGCACAGACGCCCTATTATTATTCAACCTTCGGAGAGGAAAATGAATCTATCCGAACTGAGAAGAAGAAGGTTGTGGTTTTGGGTTCCGGTCCAAACCGAGTCGGTCAGGGAATCGAGTTTGACTACTCATGTGTGCATGGAGTTCTGGCTGCTAAAGAATGTGGCTACGAAACCATCATGATCAATTGCAATCCGGAGACTGTTTCTACAGACTTCGATATTGCCGATAAGCTTTACTTCGAGCCGGTCTTCTGGGAACATATCTATGAGATTATCCTTCAGGAAAATCCGGTTGGAGTGATTGTTCAGTTGGGTGGTCAGACTGCATTAAAGCTTGCTGAAAAGCTGGATAAATACGGAATCAAAATCATCGGAACGAGTTTCGAGGCACTGGATTTGGCAGAAGACAGAGGTCGATTCTCTACGCTTTTGAAGGATCTCGGAATTCCTTATCCTGAGTTTGGCACCATCCATAATACTGACGAAGCGCTTGAGCTTTGCAAAACAATCGGGTTTCCATTGTTAGTTCGCCCTAGTTATGTATTGGGTGGACAAGGAATGAAAATCGTGATCAACGAGCAGGAACTTGAGCAGCATGTGGTCAATGTCCTGAGGGATATCCCGAACAATGAGATTCTGCTTGATCACTTCCTCGAAAATGCGATTGAAGCAGAAGCTGATGCAATTTGTGACGGTGAAAACGTTTATATCATCGGGATCATGCAGCATATCGAGCCGGCTGGAATTCACTCTGGAGATTCGTATGCGGTTTTGCCTCCTTACAATTTGGGGGACTTGGTGATGCGACAGATTGAGGTTCATACCAAAAAAATCGCCTTGGCATTGAAGACAGTTGGATTGATCAATATCCAGTTTGCGATCAAAAATGATAAAGTCTACATCATCGAAGCCAATCCGAGAGCGTCACGAACAGTGCCTTTTATTTGCAAAGCATACCAGGAACCTTACGTCAATTATGCCGTAAAGGTGATGCTGGGAGAGAATAAAGTGACGGACTTTGAATTCAATCCAGTGAAAAAGGGTTATGCCATCAAGGAACCTATCTTCTCTTTCCATAAATTTCCGAATGTAAATAAGGAATTGGGGCCAGAAATGAAGTCAACAGGTGAAGCGATTTACTTCATTGACGATCTGATGGATGATTATTTCCTTAAAATTTATTCTGAGCGAAATCTCTATTTGAGCAGATAAGCACACTCATAAAAATTATAATGTCTTGGTAAAGTTTCTTGTAATTCTTCTCGGTGTTGGATGGCTTTTGGGCCAGTTGGTCAGGTATTTCTTACGAACTAAGCTGGCGAAATTTGCACAGCAGGTAAGTGAAGTTGCAAGAGAGCAACAGCGTGAACAGCAGCGAAAAACCAGACCGGAAGCAGGAGTGAATGTAGATTTTGTTCCGCAAGATCATCTTAAGAAAAAGCAGAAAGACATCCAGGGCGGAGAATACGTCGATTACGAAGAAGTGAAGGATTAATCCTTCACTTTTTTTTTATTTCACCAGCCGGCAATGAAAAACCTTAAATCCACTTCCGGTTTTAGTGCCAATCAAAAAATCCTCTCCTCCATCCTTCAATCCCAATTTTTTCTTCAATTCCTCTGAGCCGGTGGCGTAATTCCGGGTGATTACATTCACTTTTCCGGAAGGAAAAAGCTTCTTGACAATCTCTTTTTTAGGCTGAATTTCTCCCAAAACTTCAAAAACTCTTCCCGGTATCTTCTGCGGTAAATTGGCAGTTGTATAGAGGTGACTGTTCTTTTCTAATTTTTTCAAGCCAAATCGCTTTCCAAAACTTTTGAAAGCACCCGCCTTCAAAATGGCAGATAGCGGCTCAATCAGGTAAGCTTCTGCTTCACCGAAAACGGATTCTGCCTCAGATTCTTCCAAAAGAGAAAAGGTGAATCGAGCCTCCTTTTCTCCCAAATCCACCGCTTCGATTTCAACCTGGCTCGATTTCGAATTTTCTTTTTCCTTGGACCATTCAAGCAAAAGCTCTTTGACTTCATTTTTCACAGATATCACCCGGACTTTTTGAATGTCCGGAAGTTCGGTCAGCGATTGAGAAATATCAAGCATCGGAGAGGCTTTGATCAGGATTCGGTCAGATTTACTTTTCATTAATTCCCATGCACTCACCACATCAGGTTCACAATCCTGGAGTCGAAACAACTTCTGATTTCCTTTGCCTCTTCTTGCGGGATCAGCGTAAATCAGATCAAAATGCAAAGTCGATTTTTCCAGAAAATCCAGGCCATCTCCTAGGAAAATCTCAAATTTGCCCGGAGCCAGAATTTCGAGATTATTGGCTGCGATCTCTGCCAATTCCTCCTGCTGCTCGCAATAAATCGCCCGTTCGAAACCTTGGCTTAAGAAATAACTATCCACACCAAATCCTCCGGTCAAATCGATCATCAATTTTCCGGCAAGATTTTTTGCTTTGAATTGGGCGGTTTCTTCAGAAGAACTCTGCTCGAGCGAGATGGATGGTGGGAAAATAATTCGGGAATTTGAAACCCAGGAAGGGAGTTTTTTCGCAGCTTTTTGTCTTGCAGAAATCTGATGTACCGCGGATCTCAGGTCAAAATCAACTTTCGCCTGGTACCTAAAAAGTAAAAGTGCAGGATCTTCATTCAGATGATCCTGCACAAATTGTTGGAAGTCAGCCTTGTGAAATTGGCCTTGCTCCATTAAATCAAACCGTTTTCTAAAGCGTATTCCGCGATCTGAACAGCGTTCGTTGCGGCACCTTTTCTGAGGTTATCTGCCACGATCCACATATTCAACGTATTTGGCTGCGACTCATCTCTTCTCAATCTGCCGACAAAAACTTCGTCTTTCTTGTGTGCCGTGATTGGCATCGGATAGATAAAGTTGGCAGGATCGTCCTGCACAATTACTCCCGGAGCCTCAGAAAGCAGTTTTCTCACTTCTGCCAGATCGAAATCTTCTTTGAATTCCACGTTTACAGCCTCCGAATGTCCACCCATTGTTGGGACTCTCACGGTGGTTGCAGTCACTTGAATGGAATCGTCGCTGAATATTTTCTTGGTTTCGTTGATCATCTTCATTTCCTCCTTCGTGTAGCCGTTTGGTTGGAACACATCGATGTGAGGAAGAACGTTCATGTCAATCTTGTGCGGATAGACCATTTCAGGCGTCTCTCCGGCGCGTTCTGCCATCATTTGATCAACTGCCGCTTTTCCGGTGCCAGTCACTGACTGGTAGGTAGAAACGACGATTCGCTTGATGCCGTACCGCTGACGCAAAGGCTCCAATGCCAACACCATCTGAATGGTGGAGCAATTTGGGTTTGCGATAATTTTATCGGTTTTGGTCAATTCCTTTGCGTTGATCTCCGGCACAACCAATTTCTTGCTTGGATCCATTCTCCAGGCAGATGAATTGTCTATCACCATTGTGCCAACAGCTGCGAATTTCGGAGCCCACTCCAAAGAAGTGCTGCCACCCGCTGAGAAAATAGCTACTTCAGGTTTCAATGAGACAGCCTGTTCCAATCCGATCACGGTGTAAGGTTTACCCTTATAAGTGATCTGTTTACCTACTGATCGCTCACTGGCGACAAGTAAAAGTTCATCAAAAGGGAAGTTGTGCTCATCGAGTACTTCCAGGATTTCTGAGCCTACCAAGCCGGTAGCTCCTACCACTGCTAATTTCATCTGTTTACTGTTGTTTTAATTGTCAGAAGTAATCTGCCGAAACTGCTCCCTATTGCCGGGAATCATTCTTTCAGATTTCATCTGAAGGGTTCTAATAGGTTATTACTGAATTTGAAAGCACAAAAGTAAGGACTACCCGTTCATTTTCAGGATTATGTCCAAAAATTATTGAGAAACTTGGTTTGAAAATCAACTAAAAAACCAGCAAAAAATCTAATTTGTATTTATATATTTAGGTGTACTTTTTTTAATTGATAATCAGTGAGATACTTGTTTTTTGGATTCCTCTTAATTGTGTTTGCTTTTCGTTCAGCTGGAAAGTCGGAGCCTGAACAGCTTTTAACGGGGAATCAGGACTTCGAATCCCCGTTTGAGATTGTCAATTCTCCGGAGGAATTCCTACCGGGTTGGACAGGAAATGATGTCAGATCCACCGCTTCAAGGATTTTTCAGTCAGGAAATCTCGGGAGAAGTGGAGGCAAAGCGCTGGCAGTTCAGCCAATTTCAACTTTTTATGGAGAATTGATAGTTCGACTTACACCCGAAAATCTGGTACATCCCAAAGTTCAATTTTGGGCCAGATCGGTTCAAAATGGGACCGGAACCCGACCCGCACAGGTTTTCTATTCTTGGAGTGAAAATGTTGACGGGGATTTTCCAGCTCCTCAATTGCTTGGAGAAGTCAATGAATTTGGAAATGAAAATCAGGAATTCAGAAAATTTCAAATTCCCTTGCCTCAGGAGTTTGAGGATTCTGATCAGGTTTTTCTTCGAATGGAAATCCGTTACGGACCGGGAACAGGTAACTGTGCTCGATGGATTATGGATGATTTTGAGTTCGGGGAAATAATAGAGGACACTATTCCCCCAACACTTGTTTCAGTCAAGGGCTTCGATGAGAGCGAGTTGTTGGTTCAGTTCAGAGAATCGGTGGATCCAGTCTTTTCGCAGTTTCTCTTAAACTATAAACTGGATGGGGTAGAACCTGAGAAAGTAGAAATGAAAGCTGATTCTTTGGTTCGATTGGTTTTCAATCAGCCTATGGAAAGGGGAAAAGAGTATGGGCTTCAAGTCTCAGGGATTCCTGATCTGGAAGGAAATTTTCTCCGTGATACTACCATTAATTTTCAATTTTTCGATCCGACGTCTATTCCTCAAAAAGGCTTGGTTATCAATGAAATCATGCCGGCACCCAAGGCGGATTTGGACTTGCCAAATGTCGAATACGTGGAGCTTTTCCATGCGGGTGAAAATGATTACCGACTGGAAAATCTAAGATGGTCCAATTCGAGATCAGAAGTTGTCTTGGATGAATACTGGATAAAACCCGGGGAATATGTTTTGCTCGTTCCCGATAATCAGGCTGCTTTGATGCAAGAATTTGGAAAAGTGATTCCGATCAAAAATTGGCCAACCTTACTTAACTCCGCAGATCAATTGGTTCTTAGTGATGATACCGGATTTGTAATCGATCAGATTGATTATTCAACTTCAAGTTGGGGCGGGGCGGAGTTTTCAGGCGGAGGCTATAGTCTGGAAATCGTAAATCCTTTTTACGCATGTGATCAATCTGATTTGCTTCAATCTTCCAAAGACCCTTTTCGTGGGACACCGGGAAAAACAAACTCTGTTTTGGATTTGAGCGGGGATATAATTGCACCGGAATTCATTTCCTGGAGATTTATTTCTCCGACTCATCTCGAACTTGCCTTTTCGGAGACGATTTATCCGGATTTTTCAACCGAGAATTTTACTTTTCAGCCTGAGGTCCGGATTGACAGTATATTTTCTAATCGATCAAAAATTATCCTGAAAGTTAAACTGGAAGAAAATCTGGAATATCAGCTTACGATTTCAGGATTAAAAGATTGCTTCGGGAATAGCTTTCAGCCATTGGATCCAATCCTGGTCGTGCTTCCAAGTGAAGCGAAAATAGGCGATTTGGTGATCAATGAACTGCTTTTCAATCCAAGAACCGGTGATCCCAAGTTTGTTGAATTGCAAAACCTGACGGATAAATACCTTGAGATAGGAAACTGGAAATTGGCGAACCGGGATGAAAACGGAAAGATTGATCAGGTTCGGGTTTTTAGCGAACTCGGTTTGGTTATTCCGCCGGCAGGTTATTTGGCGATTACCACTGATTCGGAACGATTGAAACTTGCGTATCCTCGATCTTTCTCGGGACTTTTTTGCGAAATTCCCACTTTGCCCAGCTATCCCATTTCCGGAGGAAAAGTAGTCTTGCTGAATGAAAATGATCAAATCGTGGAAGAGTTTGGCTATGATGAGGATCTCCATCATCCACTTTTGAGAGATTCGAAAGGTGTTTCGCTGGAAAGGATTTCAGTGGAATCGCCAGCAAGTTTCCCTTCAAACTGGCATTCAGCCTCCGGAATTGAAGAATATGCCACTCCGGGTAGGAAAAACTCTCAGGTGATATCCGGAGAATTTGAAGGCGAAATGATAGTGATTGAGCCTGAAGTATTTGATCCCGAAGGAAGTAACGGAAATACATTTACTACGATACAATATCAACTCGACCAAGCTGGATGGATAGGGAGTTTTCGGATTTATAACCTTGCGGGTCAGTTGATGTATGTTTTGGCCCAAAATGAAATCCTCGGAGTTGATGGTTTTTTTACCTGGACAGGAACAGAATCGCAGGGAGGGAAAGTCAGACCCGGATACTATGTCTTGGTTGTTGAATTATATGACTTGTCCGGAGAAGTTAAGCTGATCCGAAAAACGATTATTGTGGCGACGAGATTATAATTTATATTTTTTCTGTAGATGAAATGCAGAAAATCAGTAGATTAGGATTCACATCACCCCCCAAACCCATGGAAGAAGGCCTAATAAATCGAGCACTAAAACGTCTCGTCATTGAGGAGGGTAACCACCTCCGTGAAGTTCAGCAATATTTATTGATGAAGTTTAAAATTGAAGTAGACCAATCGGTTCTCCAAAAGAGATTGGACAAAATGTCAATACAAGAAAAAGCCGTCGCATGACGGTTTTTTTTTGCTTTCTAAAATTCCCAAAGAAATGACTTGATGAAAAGTGAATTGTTATGCCTTTACATTTCCGAAGGGAGTTTATAAATCTGCAATTTTTATTATCTAATCCTAAGAGGTTGATAGATAGAATGATAGTGATAAAGTTTTTTAACTTTAGAATTGAAGTGATTAAATATTTGAATTGGGTGATTTTTTAATTTTTGCAATTCGATTGGTGAAATGTATTTTAGGGAAAGAAACCATCAATAATCCGTCAGTATCAATATTACCTAATTTATTTTTGCTATGAGCCAGGAAGGAAAGACCGCGTATTCTCAGGATGAATTGAAAGAATTTGAAGAAATTATCCTTCAAAAATTAGCTGTGGCAAAAGAGGAGCTACACACAATGAAGGATACCATGAGTAAGAAGAATGACAGCGGTACAGATTATACAGCGTCAACCTCCAAATTACTTGAGGATGGAGCTGATACACTCGAGCGTGAAAGCATGAGCCAATTGGCTGCAAGACAGCAAAAGTTTGTAGTCAATCTTGAAAATGCCCTCATCCGCATTAAAAATGGCACTTACGGAGTTTGTGTTGACACAGGAAAACTGATTTCAAAAGAAAGATTGAAAGCTGTACCTCATACAATGCATTCCATCGAGGCAAAACTTGCAAAGAAATAAACCTTGGATTTCCTTCATCGGCATATTGAAGCATTGATTTTTTGCGCTCCGGTACCGCTTGCAAAGGAGGAAATTGTTAAATGCCTGAGTGAAATGTTCCAGGCTGAAATTCCCATGGAACATGTCGAAGAGGCGATTTCGGATTTGCAGAATAAGTTTTACTCTGATGAATTTGCTTTCGCATTAGAGCATTTGGCGGGTGGATATCAGTTTTTGACCAAACCGGCATATCAAACCAGTATCAGCATTCTTCTGAGGCAGCAATCGCAGAAGAGACTTTCTACGGCTCAGTTGGAAACTCTTTCAATAATTGCCTACAAGCAGCCAGTCACAAAGGGTGAAGTAGAGCAGATTCGGGGCGTGAATAGTGATTATTCTATTCAGAAACTCCTTGAGAAAGAGCTTATTGAAATCAAGGGAAAGACCGAAGGAGTTGGAAGACCGTTGATTTATGGGACCTCCGGAAAGTTTATGGAATACTTTGGAATCAATTCCATTCAGGATTTGCCACATCCAAAGGACTTCTCGCAGCCTGAAAATCAAATCGGAGAGGAGCGAAGTTGAGGTATTATACCGGCTCTACCTTTGCCAATTGAGCCACTAGAAATTTCTTTCCTGATTTTACTTCAAGGCAAATCACTCGCGTTCGGCGAGTTTCTCCCTTTTCAAATTCCCTTCCGGAAAGCAAAAATCTTTTGCCGGGAACAAGGTCCGAAAGGAATACCTCCAGCTTTGCAGCATTGGGCAAATCATATTTGCTCATCTCTTTCATCAAAAAAAGATCGGTCGCGGAACTAGCCTTTGGATTCTTCATATGCTTACGAAGCGGTATCAAAAGGTCTACGGGAAAAGCACCCACGGCAAGAAGTGGAAATATCAATTGTTGAAAAGTTGATTTCCATTCTTTTCCGTGAGGAGGGATTTCCATTCCAAACCGAACGAATGCATGCAAGTGAGCAACTTCATGGATATAGGTGAGCAGGAACTGATAAGGATTTAAATCGCCGTTCAGAGTAATAGTTTGATGAGATTGATCTCTTCTATACCTGAAATCCCCAAGCTTAGTCTTCCTGCTTGCAGTTGTTTTGAAATTAAAGGGCTCTTGTTGCCAAAGTTTGATGCAATAATCAATAGCCTGATTTGGCAGATGTTTGGTTAAAATCGCAGACAGTTTTTCAGAAATAACCATATCGAAAAGTACAAAAAAAAGAGCCTCAATTGAGGCTCTAAATTTTTTTGAAGCGTTGAGAAACTAATCTCAATTACTGAGCAGCAGTAGTGTCAGCTGCAACAGCAGTTGTATCAACTACTACTTCTTCAACTGGAGCTGTTTCTTCAACAGTTTCAACTACTTCAATTGTAGTCTCTTCAGTTACTTCTTTGTTGCCGCAAGATGCAGTAGCCATCAAGCCAACGATTGCGAAAATTGCAAATACCTTTTTCATTTTTTGTGGTTTTCTTAATTACGGTGCAAATGTACTATTACTTTTGACAATTAAACAAGCGCCGTTCAAATATTTTTTATTTGGCTTTGTAAATTATTTTCACAGGAACTCCTTCGAAATCAAAGTTTTCGCGTAGACGATTCTCCAAAAATCTCGTGTATGGCGATTTTATGTACTGCGGAAGATTGCAGAAAAAGGCGAATACGGGGTTTTTGGTGGGTAATTGAGTGATATATTTGATTTTGATATATTTTCCTTTCCAGGCAGGTGGCGGATATTTTTCAATTTCAGGTTGAAGAATATCATTCAATTTCGAAGTAGAAACTCTTCTGGTTTTATTTTCATAAACCTTAACTGCCAGTTCAATTGCCTGAAAAATTCGCTGTTTTGTGGTGACCGAAGTGAAAATAATCGGTATCCATTTGTTTTCTCCCAGCCTTTCCAGCATATCTTCCTTGATGGCGTTCATGGTTTTATGATCCTTTTCGATCAGATCCCATTTGTTCACCATGATCATGATTCCCTTGTTGTTTTTGATCGCGAGGCTTATCAGATTGACGTCCTGCGCTTCCATTCCTCTGGTAGCGTCCACCATCACGATTACCACGTCGGATTCTTCTAGTGTTCTCAAAGAGCGCATTACCGAATAGAACTCAACGTCTTCGGTTACCTTGGATTTCTTACGGATACCCGCAGTGTCTGTGATGATGAAATCCTGACCAAAAAGCTTGTATCTCGTGTGGATTGCATCTCGGGTAGTTCCGGCTTCATCAGTTACGATTGATCTTTCTTCGCCGAGCAAAGAGTTCAAAAATGAGGATTTACCGACATTTGGTCTACCCAAAATCGAGATTTTAGGGATTCCTGCATCCGGATCTTCAATGCCTTCATCTTCGAATTGAGTGATGATCGAATCAAGCAATTCACCAGTTCCGCTTCCGCTCGCCGCTGCAATTGGATAAACTTCAAAATCACTCACACCCAACGAATAGAATTCGTGTGAAGCAAAGCTTTTTTCCTGATTATCAGCCTTATTGGCCACTACATATATTGGCTTTTTAGATTTTCTAAGTTCTCTTGAGAACTCTAAATCCAAATCTGTAAGTCCGCTATGGCAGTCCACCACGAAGAGGATTACATCCGCTTCTTCGATCGCAAGCTTTACCTGCTTACGTATTTCTTTTTCGAAAATATCCTCTGACCCTGTTACGTATCCGCCAGTGTCGATGACAGAGAAGAATTTGCCAGACCACTGAGCATGACCGTAATGTCTGTCTCGCGTCACTCCGCTCATGTTGTCCTCAATCGCTTTTCTTTCTTCTACCAGTCGGTTAAACAAAGTGGATTTACCCACATTTGGTCTGCCGACTATCGCTACTATATTTGCCATAATCAGGTTGGGTCGTACCCAAATTTTTTCAGTTTCAATTTATTTTTTCTCCAGTCAGTCTCCACCTTCACAAAGGTTTCGAGGTAGACCTTCTTTTTGAAGAATTTTTCCAATTCTTCCCGTGCTTCAATGCCCACTTTCTTTAGCATTTTACCCTGATCGCCGATGATAATGCCTTTTTGGCTTTCGCGCTCTACGTAGATGGTAGCCCGGATTTTAATTATTTTTGACTCCTCCAGAAAGTCTTCGATTGAGACTTCGCTGCTGTAAGGGATTTCTTTTTTGTAGTTATTGAAAATCTTCTCACGAATGATCTCAGAGGCAAAGAACCTCTCAGGTCGGTCGGTTAGTTCCCCTTTGTCATAAAAAGCCGGATGCTCAGGTAGTCTGTCCAGAATTTCCTGAAGTATTTTCTCAGTATTGAATTTCTCAAGAGCTGAAATAAAAATTACGGTGCTGGCCTTGATTCGGGAAGTCCAATATTCAGTCACTTTATCCAATTGACCTTCTTTCGCCAAGTCGATCTTATTGATGACCAACAGAACCGGGATTCCGGACTGGTTGATCTTCTCGATGATTCCTTCAATCTCTTCATCTGTTTCGAACAGATCTGTGACGAACACGATCACGTCAGCATCTTCCAGGGAAATGTTGACAAAGCTCATCATGTTCTTGTGAAGTTCGTACTGAGGCTTCATCATTCCGGGGGTATCAGAAAAAATTATCTGATAATTATCGGAATTAATCATCCCGAGGATTCGGTGTCTTGTAGTCTGTGCTTTGGAAGAAATAATTGAAAGTCGCTCACCTACAAGGATATTCATCAGAGTGGACTTGCCCACATTGGGTTTTCCAATGATGTTTACGAAGCCGGCTTGATGGATTGGTTGAGTCATTCTTAGAAATTTTTCACAAAGGTACTTGATTTTTGATAGTTTGTCCTTACATTTGCATCACAATATCGCGGGATGGAGCAGTTGGTAGCTCGTCGGGCTCATAACCCGAAGGTCACAGGTTCGAGTCCTGTTCCCGCTACACCGGAAACCAGTCAGAAATGGCTGGTTTTTTTTATGTTTAAGATTTCGACTTCCGAATTGTTAATGGGAGCATTTGGGTCAGCTGATAGTTAGTTGGGATTCAATATTTTTTTGATAGATATGGCGACAGCAAACAAAAAGACACTATAAAAATGGAATCAACAACATATAGATTTCAGATCATTTGATTTTTGCCTGTCCATAGTTCTATTCGGAAAGTGAGCCCACTGGTAGGTAGAAGAGCAAATCAGAAATCGATACCGTTCATAAATGAAATCCCTCTTACGTTCAGAAGGATTTTGTTTTTTAATTAAAAATTTTTTAAATAAGATATCCATTACTAGTTTTGTATCCGTATTTTTTATTAAACACTCGATCCTTGATCCATAATACTCCTCTCATGAACGCTGTTGAAAAGGAAAATCCCTCAATCAGGGACAAAACTGAAAGCTGGTTCAGTGAATTAATCCATTCTATCGAAGTGAAAAAGCTTACTTATGAGCAAGACACCATAAGTCATGAAGAGAAATCTCTCTATGAAGCTATGGCTACTAAAAACCAAGACCAAATTCTAAGTGATATGGTGATGGTTACCCAGAGATATTATTTTACAAAGTTGATAAATGAATTTTTTAAGGAGTTGTTTGGAGTTCGTAAATCCAAAGAGCCTTTAAAAATTGCATTTGACCATAAGGGTAAACAAATTATGACCTGGCTTGAAATTCCTACTGGCGACGAGGAAATGGAAGACAATATTTTTATAGCCGAAGCAATAGTAAACTCAACTTTTGCCAAAACAGGATTTAGCATTTCAGCAACAGTTGTTGAAGAGGTAGATCAATTGGCTGTTCCGGGACATTATGAATTTCTGAAATCATAATTTTCCTCGATGGCAAAATTTGAAGATCACATTAACCAAGCAAAGAGCAATTTATTATTTCTTCATAAGATCAACCAGACAGCAAATCCTTATTGGGACTGGCAGGTTACGGTTACATTTTATGTTGGAGTTCATTTAATTAATTCCCACTTGGTTAAAAAACTCGGATTTAGTTTCTACTCTCATTCAGACACTCTGAATTCAATAAATTTTACTGCTTCATTATCTCCAGCAAAATTGCCTGAGCAGGAGTATTTGGCATATCGAAAGCTTTATAACCTCTCAAGAAGATCCAGGTACCTTTGCCAGGACGCAGACAGCGCAAAATCTGGTGATCCAAAAGTAGCGTATTTAACCTATTCAAGACATCTAGATAAGGCAGTTACTCATGTTGACATCTTACTTAAATACGTTTCAACCAACTATTCTGAAAAATTCGATCCTCTCCAACTTGAATTGATTGAAATCCAAAATAAAGCGCTGAAATATTTTAAGCACCAAAAAATACCTTCCTGATTATTTTCAGGTAAGTTTTTTCTTTAACTGTATGCGATGGGTTTAACGTCCTTAAAGAAAGAGGAAAGTAGGTACAAACCTTCCTTTCCTCTTTAAACCAAAGCCATTAACCTATTTAAATCAAAGCCATTAACCTAGAGGATATAGTTGTTAATTGCTTGGATCATTTCCCCAAATCCAACAGATTCATTTAGTAATTTTGATTTTTGGATCTCAATTCTTTCTTTTTCAAGGAGAATTAAGCGTAGCCAGGAATCAGCACATTCTTTCCGATCAACAATTTCCTTGAAGGATAGAAAGTCACCATAACCTGATTCAAATAGGTGAGATCCGTTAATGATCGACTTGGTGTTTTCCCTGATATAGTCAGTTTTGATTTCTTTAACTGTTGGTCGTTCAATTAGGCAAATCGCAAAATTACCCGGTGAATTGATTGCTCTTTCCGCTTGACTTGGGGCAAACCTTAATGGTTTATTAGACCCTTGAGCAAATGATTTTAATTCAATAAAAAATTCATTCCCATTGGTGGGATTTGAAATTTTAAAGTCAAAAGATCCAAATCCTGTATGGACTAATTCCCCTAGCAGAGATTCGTTTTTTAATGCTTCCATAAACGCCTTTTCGACAACTGATCCAACTCTAAGCAACCAGTCCATATTTTTTTTCTCTGCTACCAAATCATCACCGTATTTAATAAGTGAATAGGCAGATCCTAATATTTCTGCAATTGAAATCAAATCGCCGATTTCCTTTTTTGAAAGACTTGAATTTGAGATTTGCTTAAATATTGCTTTATTCTCTGGATCAGCTATCATTTTGATATCCTCTACCGAGATATTAGAATTTCTAAGAGTCAGTTTATAAAACAGTTCATTAGACTTTTCTTTAAAGGATTTCATAAACCTCCCACCTCTTTCGTCGGTATGAACCCATTCAATCAAATCGAGCAGACTATTCCTATTTTTTTCGAAATGTCCAGCACTTGGGTCAGACAGGTCATTCATTTCAAGATGAGCGACAATCTCCTGAATTCTGTTGCCTAATTCTTCGAACTTAATCGAGTCTCCCATGGGAATCGATATACATTCATGAACTAAATCGGTTCTCCAATCTTCTTTAGGGTCTAGACTCAAAAGTATATCCAAAAGCTCCTCAGATAGGGGAGTTTCTTGTGTTCCAAAATTTTTCAATTTATCAAAAGCACAAAATTCTCCATATCGATTTAGAACGATGTTACCACGTTTCAATAAATGCTCAAAATCTAATTTTCCTTTCAGAAGAATCAAATATTCATTTATCCATACTCTTGAATTTGGAATGGGGAGTTTCAATTGTTTACTTAATCCATCCAAGTTTATAAGGCTTTGGATTTTACTATTTATAAGTTCTAGAAATAACCGAATTGCATTTTCGAATCTAAATGTTTCAATATGAATAGCTTGAACAGAATCATCGTCGAAACCATAAAATTCTTTACCAAATAGTAAAACTTGATTTTTGAAACTGTCTTCTTTGGATTCTTTCCCGACTATCCGGAGTATTTGCACAAGTCTTTGAAGTGCATCAACCCTTTCTTTAAACTTCCACTTGAAGGTGTTATTTTCAAGACTTATTTTTTCTTTCAATACTTCATTAACCTTCTTAGAAAGGCTAGAAAGACCTCTTTTTGACACATTCACGTGCTCAAGAGCAATTTTTCTATGGATGATTTCCTTTTTCCAATCTTCCCCAATTGAGGCGATTACATCAAGAAAAAGATCATCAATTGGATCAGCTTTGTCCTCCAGGTACAAATCACTTAATAGTAAAAAGTTTCCATGGTGATTGGGAATTACAGCATACTCGTTTAGCAGTTCAGTTTCCTTCTTTTCCACCAAAAACTTAATTAACTCATTTATCCATGCAATCACCTGATTTTCTTCGAGCCCAATTTTCTTTGAAAATGCCTCTATCGAGCCCAATTCTGAAACCTCATCCATCAATTCCTCTAGTCCATAATAGATCTTTTCCGGCCACAATTCTTCTTCCGAAGATGGACCAACGTACTCAATCCAATTCAAAATCAATCCCTTGGAAGGGACTTTGGAGGCGCCTTTGAAGAATTTGACCAAATCATAAAACTCGAGTTTAGACTCGTGACTTCCCACGTAATTAGGTACAATAGCTTCTTCTAGGGAGATTATTTCTTCCTCTTTTTCGGTTTCAACTACCTCCGAACGGAAAATATAATCCCTGTATTTTTGGATGTTTTCCTTAATCCATTGCTCGCTGAACTCAGTCCATTTATCTTCTGCCGGGATTCTTGACAATGCTGGGATGAATCGATTTTTTGCTCCTTTTTGGATTAGGCAATCCGTAAATTCTTTGGCTGTTGCATAAGCAAAATCCATGATCTCACGATTTTGCATTGCATCAGCAGAATCTTTTCCATGTAGAAGAATCCCATTTCTGTCTTCAGTGGGATTAAACTTAAACCCATTTAAGATGAAGGGAAAATAAAACTTCTGAGAACCAATGAGCGGGAAATCCCGAAAAAGTCTTGGGTTTTTAGGAATGTGAGGCATGAGCTCCATCCCTTCAAAATCTTTTACTTCAACACCCAATGACACATTTTCATTTGAGTATGTGATGAAGTTGTGAACAGAATCAAATGCTAGATCCTTTAAAATCTCGACCGAAAATTTGGATACTTTTTCCTCTTGTCCTATGTGATGACTTATATAGGAAGTACGGATCCCTTCCACCTCATTGAAGATTTCAACCTTTTTGATTTTAGGGAGATAGACCAGTGTAGCCGGTAGGGTGTTTGTCAAATCCTTGATCCCTGCTTCAGCAAAGGATAATCTCTCCTCTGAGTTTAATAAGTAAGTAAAAGAGGTGTCTAAAGATGTCTCTTCTCTCTTGGTTTCATAGCTTTCTACTTTAGGGAAAACAGCGTCATTTTCAATATCCCGGATATGATTCAGTGCTTTGTCAATTTTAGGAAGCATCTCTTCCGAGTTATTCCCGGATCGGTCTAGAAGGGTTGTAAATTTTCGATGGACACCCCTGTGTTTTACTGTTCCTTCTACTTCAATAATCTTGGAGAGCAAGTGGGTGCTAATGAATCCTGTACCAAACTTTCCGGTCACTTCCTCATCAGAGTTAGTGGAATCTTTTGAGCTGACTTGTTGAATCAAACTGAAGATGTTACTTAAGGTGAAAGGATCTCCATTATGTTTGAAAATTAACTTATCCTTGGAAAGTGTGATTTGGATTGAGACTCTTCCGAAGGCTTTATTTGGGACGTCTTTTGCATTTTGCATCAATTCCCAAATCCACCTTTTGGAAGAGTCCTCTGGGGTGTTTTCAACTTTGCTTAGAATCTGGCGGATTTTGTCAGCAGTCAACTTCCTGTTGTTCCGTTCTTCGATCACTCTTGGATCGTCTAAATCTAGATGCTGCTCGCTGGTAATAGTATCGATCATGAGAATTGGTTGTTAATAAACAGGTAATAAGTTCACATCAAATACAGATACTGAAACCGAAATCTGGTTTAAAAGCAGGTGGATTTTTCTTGTCCTTGAAAACCAAGTATATATTTTTCTTAAAAAAAGATGAATGGATTATGACCCTAGTTAAAAGCTGGGGATTTGAACCTAACATATCAGAATTTATAAAGAGTATCTCTATCTCACCTCTTTTAAAACATTTCCTACAAAATCCTCAAAATCTCGTTTTTAAATCCATTTTTGAGGTGAATTAGGTGAGCCATTTCCTGCGTGGGTTCTGATTTTAAAAACCAATTCTGGTTCGATTGCTTCAAAGTAAGTTCTGTTCCAATTAGAGGAGTTTAAGTTAAAATCGGAAAAAAAAAGACCAATATTTCCCCTCCTCCATCCCTATCCATCCATTTTCAATCACTTGTAAATTTTCTTAAATTTAGTTTTGGACACTAAAATTTTTGAAACCCATGACTAATCCAGCCACAATTCTTACCGTAACTGCTACCATAAAAGCCCCTGTACACAAAGTTTGGGAGTTTTGGACCAAGCCTGAACATATTACAAAATGGAATAATGCTTCTTCGGATTGGCATACGCCTCATGCCGAAAACGATTTGAGACCCGGAGGAAAATTCCTTTCCAGAATGGAGTCGGTGGACGGGAAGATGGGATTCGACTTTACAGGAACTTATCAGAAAGTAATGGAGCATCAACTCATTTCCTATCTCATGGACGATGGGAGAAAAGCAGAAATTAAGTTTGAGAATAAAGATGACTCGACTTTCGTAACTGAGTCGTTTGACGCCGAAACTCAAAACTCCTTGGAATTGCAGCAACAAGGATGGCAGGCGATTTTGGATAATTTTAAAGCTTACGCGGAGTCTTTAATGAAAATCGATAAAATGACCTTTGAGATTTTGATTAAGGCTTCTCCCGAAAAAGTCTTTCAAACGATGCTGGATGATAAAACTTACCGAGACTGGACATCGGAATTCTCTCCAGGATCCCACTATAAAGGTTCTTGGGAAAAAGGCTCAAAAATCCTCTTTTTGGGTCCCGGAAAAGATGGCGAAATGGGAATGGTCAGCAGGATTGAAGAAAATATTCCTGGAAAATTCGTTTCCATCCAACATTTGGGATTGGTTGAAAATGGCGTAGAAGTTACCTCCGGACCTTCGGTTACCGGTTGGGCGGGGGCTTTTGAAAATTATACTTTCCAGGAAAAAGACGGGATGACACTTTTAAAGGTAGACCTCGACTCTAATGAGGAATTTAAAGGGTATTTCGAAACTACCTGGCCAAAAGCACTTGACCGATTAAAATCACTTTGTGAGTCCTGAGAGCTCTTAAATACAAAACCCATGATTCATCCAATTTATCCCTGCCTTTGGTTCGATGCAAAAGCGAAAGAGGCTGCTGAGTTTTATGTTTCGGTTTTCCCAAACTCAAAGATTACTTCATCAAACCCAATGGTGACGACTTTTGAGTCGATTGGACAAAAGTTCATGTGCCTCAACGGTGGTCCGGGATTTCATTTTAATCCGTCTATTTCTTTTTACACCATCATGGATTCGACCGAAGAGATTGATTTGGTTTGGGAAAAATTGAGTGAGGGAGGATCGGAGTTGATGCCGCTAGATCAATATCCGTGGAGTGCACGCTATGGCTGGATTCAGGATCGATTTGGCGTTTCCTGGCAATTGACTGTAGATAAACAGGAAGGTGTTTCGCAGAAATTTATTCCTGCTATGATGTTCACAGGGTCTAATTTTGGAAAAGCTGGAAAAGCAATCGAACATTACATTTCAATTTTTGGACACTCAGCGTTGCGATTTGCTTCCCGATATGGAGAAGATCAGGGTGATCAGGCTGGGAAAATCAATCATGCTCAGTTTACGCTGAACGGACAAGTTTTTGCCGCAATGGATAGCAATCTGCCTCATGCATTTACTTTCAACGAGGCGGTTTCATTAGTAGTGGAATGTGAAAATCAAGATGAAATAGATCACTTTTGGTCAGCCCTTTCAAAAGGAGGAAGTGAAGGCCAATGCGGTTGGCTGAAAGATGAGTTCGGCGTTTCCTGGCAAATAGTCCCTGCCATTTTGGGGCAGCTGATGAGTGATCCTCAGAGATCCCAAAGAGTAGTTGAGGCTTTTATGAAGATGAAAAAGTTTGACATCGAAACATTGTTAAAAGCCTGAATTGGCTTTTACTTTCTCTTTTTCAAAGAATCCAGCGCATATTTTCCAGGGCCCATTACCAAAATCGCTAAGAAGACAAGACAGAATAGAAGAGGTAATTCTTTTTTGCCAAAGGGATCGCTCCAATGCGCATAAAAAGCTGCGGTCAGCATCGTGAGCATCAATGGAATAGTCGCAATCCTGGTTTTAAAACCAACTATTACCAAAATAGCACAGATCACCTCTGCAATAATTGCCAGTACCAACGAAATCTCAGGACCGAGACCGAAAGGATCCGCAAATTTCACCGGGCCTTCTCCAAACAATCTTCCTATTTTAGGAATCCCATGGGTAAGCATCATTCCTCCGGCACCGAGTCGGATTAGAAGTTTTGCTACGTTATTTAAATCTGAATCTTTCATATTGGTCTGAGTTTTCAGCATTAATATAGGATAAGGACCAACTTGGATCAGGCGATTTTATACAAAAAGCTGAAATTGAAAGATTAATGGGGGTTTAATAAATATGTGTACAGGCAATTTTACCAAAGGTTTCTTTAGCAAGTGAAAATCCAGAGGTTGGTCTGATTTTGGATTTCTTCGGTCTTCCGTCATCGGTCTTCCTCCCAATTACCAAAAGAAAAATTCGCTTACGGTTAGAAAAGCATCGATCCAGTAAATTTAATTATACCTCCCCACTTCAAATCCCTGAATATCCATCGAGGTTTTCTTTTTCTGATGAAGTTCTGCAAGTAGTTTTCCGGTAGCCGGAGCCATCGTGACCCCAAGCATCGCATGACCTGCACCTACCAATACATTTTCATATCCCGGAGCAACACCGATATAGGGCAAACCATCCGGTGAGCAAGGTCTCAGCCCTTTCCAGACTTGGTTTTCCTGCGGAAATTTTGCCTGAAAATCAGGGTAATATTGATTGATGGATTCAAAAATCCCTTTGACCCGATTCATGTTTACTTTTTGATTAGTTCCGGCGATTTCCAGAGTTCCACCAAAACGAACAAATGATCCGTAGGGACTTACTGCCACTTTTCGCTCAGTCAAAATAGTTGGGAGATTGATTGCTGGTTGATTATCTTGAATGAAACTATAGCCTTTTCCTCCCATTAGCGGAAGCGAAAACCCAAGTTCCTGCGCCAGTTCTGCAGACCAGGCACCTCCACAAAGCAGGACTTTATCGGCTTCAATTTTTCCTTTGTCTGTGAGGACAGCATTGACTTTGTTTCCTGATTTTTCAAAACCCAAAACCTGCGTATTTGGTAGAAACTTGACGCCTTTCTCCTCAAGATACTTTCTGAGAAAAGAATACAATGCGCCTGGATCCAAATGCGAATCTCCGGGGAAAAAGATTGCACCGCGTGCTTTTACTTCGAGGTTTGGCTCCATTATCCGAATATCAGAAGGTGTCAAAACTTCCGCTTCCAGGCTATAATTTTTTGCCAGATGAGCCAATTCTATCTCCTCTTTTTCTACGGCTTCGGTCTGGTAAACCATCATCAAACCTTTCTTCGAGAGAGCCACGGCAGATTCAGGATGCTCCATTTGAAAATCAACATAGAGTGATTTGCTGAGCAACGTGATATGGTTCAGGTAAGGAATACTCTTCTTAACCTGAGTTTCACTGGTTGCTTTGAAAAACAGCAAACACCACTTCGCCAACTTATAATCTAAGCGCGGCTGGATGTAAAAAGGACTTTTGGAAGAGAACATCCAGGAAATTCCCTTGCTGATCATGCCGGGTGCCGCCAAAGGAATAATATGGCTGGGAGTGATCATGCCTGCATTTCCGGTGGAGCAATTGTCCTGCATGTCAGTCTGATCGATGACCTGAACTTCGATTCCTTCTTTCTGAAGAAAATATGCTGAAAATAAACCGACGATTCCGCCGCCGATGATAAGGGTTGGTTTCATTATATGTTGTATCAAGTACCACGTACAAAGTACCAAGTAGGCCAGCCATCTGCATGTCTTTGTACTTGGTACATTGTACTTCGTACAATTAAATCACTTGGAATCCATGGACATACGGATCTTCGTCGTCCAGGAAAATGGTGTTGTAACCGGTAACCATAGCCCAGCCTTCGATGCTTGGAATCATGGCGGGTTTACCTGCGATTTCGGTTTCCTCCTCAATTCTTCCGGTGAATTTGGAGCCGATAAAGCTTTCGTGGATGAAGTCCTGACCAGGTTTTAGCCAGCCTTTTGCATGCCACTGAGCCATTCTGGCTGAAGTTCCTGTTCCGCAAGGGGACCGATCAATTGCTTTGTCTCCGTAGAAAACCGCATTCCGGGCGGTACTGTTTGGATCGAGGGTTTTTCCGGTCCAGAGAATATGCGAAAGTCCCCGAATCGATGGATGCTCAGGATGTACAAACTCGTATTTCTCGTTCATCTTTTTGCGAAGCGATCTCGCCATGCTGATCAATTGCTCTGCTTTGAAATGCTCCAAACCAGGGAAATTTTCCTGGGGATCAATGATGCAATAAAAGTTGCCACCGTAGGCGACATCCACGGTCAGTTTTCCCAATTCGTCGGATTCGATTTCGAGATTTTCAGCTGCCAAAAAGCTTTTCACATTTGTCAGTTTGACGGATTTGACCTTTTTGCCTTCTTGCTTGTACTCCACCAAAACCAATCCTGCCGGAGCTTCCATTCGCAGAAATCCCGGAGTTTTTGGATAGATCAAGCCTTCTTCAATAGCAATCGTGATGGTCCCGATCGTTCCGTGTCCACACATGGGCAGGCAACCGCTCGTCTCGATAAATAGAACCGAGAAATCATTTTCAGGATTATGTGGGGGAAAAAGCATAGAGCCGGACATCATATCGTGTCCTCGTGGCTCAAACATCAGCCCGGTTCGGATCCAATCGTAGTTGTCCAGGAAAAACTGGCGCTTTTCCAGCATATTATTTCCCTCAAGGAAAGGCACTCCGCCGGAAACTACCCGAACGGGATTTCCGCAGGTATGAGCGTCAATGCAGCTAAATGTGTGTCGCATTAGTTAGAGTCAAGAGATTAGATACTAGAGTCAAGAGGTTAGAGATTAGAGACAAGAACCTGAGAATTTTTAGAATTGGTAATTAATGGCGGAAATTCGATTGAAATAAGGTGGAAATACACTCCGATAAATCGGAGCGAAATAAACATAAATAAGCCTTCATCTGGTATTATTCGCGTATTTCATCCCGCTTGCGGGATTTATTTCAATCGTATTTCAATTGTATTCATCCTTTTTCCTTCATCCTTCAAACTTCCCATTCATCAGCCTTGTAATTCCCAGTGGATTATCATCTTTCAAAGCATCAGGAAGCAATTCTAAAGGCATATCCTGGAAAGCAATTGGTCGAGCAAAACGCTTGATTGCATGAGCTCCGACTGAAGTACTTCGGGAATCTGTGGTCGATGGATACGGTCCGCCATGTTGCATCGCGAAGCCAACTTCCACTCCGGTCGGAACTCCTTTGAAAAGCAGGCGACCACATTTCTCCTCCAACAAATTGATCAGATAGAGTTGGGTTTTCAGTTCTTCAGCTTCCGCCCAAACGGTGATTGTCAACTGTCCGTGAAGCTTTTCGGCGATGGCCAAAAGTTCATCCTGATTTTTATAAACCACCATCATCGCAAAAGCTCCGAAAACCTCCTTTTGGAACACAGTATCTTTCAGCCAATCAGATGCACTGATCTCGGCCAAAGCCGTACTTCCATTTAACAAATGCTTTGGATCGGCCACTTTCACCCAGCGAAGTTCCTCGCGGGATTGCAGATATTGGATAGAATCGTAGTAAGCCTGAGCAATTCCAGGATGCAACATGGGAGCTGAAGCGATGTCGTTCAATTCTGCAGCAATCGCATTTTCAAAGGCTTTTGCCTGAGATTCGGGTACGAAAATCAATCCGGGATTGGTGCAAAACTGACCCACTCCCATCGTCAACGAGCCAATGAAAGCTTTTGCCAAAGGCAATAATTCTTTTTCGAGCTTGTGTGCAAACGTGAAAATCGGATTGACTGAACCCATTTCCGCATAGACAGGAATCGGTTCTTCCCGCTTATTTGCAAGATCGAAGAGGGCTTTTCCTCCGGCATGCGATCCTGTAAATGCTACCGCTTTCGCAGTCGGATGCTTCACCAAACCTTGTCCAATCTCAATTCCGCCTTCTAAATGGGTGAATATTGCGGAGGGCAAACCAGCTTTCAAAATCGCCTGATGAATGCAATCGGCAACTTTCCGGGAAGTTTCGGGATGCGCAGGATGCGCTTTGTAAATCACCGGACAGCCCGCAGCTAAAGCTGAAATCGTATCGCCGCCGGCTGTAGAAAATGCCAACGGGAAATTGCTCGCACCGAAAACCACCACGGGTCCAAGCGGAGTAAGCATGCGCCGGATATCCGCTTTCGGCAGAGGAGCGCGAGTTGGATCCGCAGGATCGATAGTCGCTTCTACCCAGCTTCCTTCTTTTAGGAGGTTTGCAAAAAGCTTGATTTGGCCGGTTGTTCTTCCCAGTTCGCCATTGATTCTGCCTTCGGGAAGGTTGGATTCTTTCACTGCCAAAGGCACGATGGAAGATCGGTTTTCCTCCAGGATTTGAGCCAATTTTTCCAAAAACTCACTTTTCTCCCTCCCTGATACATTTTTGTAAAATAGGAAAGCTTCCTGGGAAGCGCTGAAAATGGAGTCTAAGTTGGTCATGGCGTTGGGTATGGTTTAAATGAAAGAAGTCAGAAATCGAGGACCAAAGTTGCTAAACCCGGTATTCAATTTCTGCTTCTAAAAATCTTCTGTCTTAAATCTAAAATCAAAGAACCGGTCTTTTCTTCAGTCCGTCCGTGATGATTTTTTCAATTCTTGCTCTTTCTTCCCCAATCAAAGTCAGTCTTGGAGCGCGAACGTGCTCACTTCCGATTCCGCAATGATGCTCAGCAAGCTTGATGTATTGCACGAGTTTAGGATGAATATCGAGTTCCAATAAAGGTAAAAACCATCGGTAGATTTCACGCGCTTCTTCGTTTTTTCCTTCCTGGATCAGATGGTATATTTTCACAGTTTCCTGCGGAAAAGCACAAACCAATCCGGCTACCCATCCCACTGCACCCATCAGCAATTCTTCCATTGCAAGCGTATCCACTCCGCAAAGGATTTGGAAACGATCCCCAAAGCGATTGATCATGCGAGTGACATTGGAGATATCGCGGGTAGATTCTTTCACAGCCTGGATATTCGGGCATTCAGCCAGTTCGGCAAACATATCCAGAGTAACCAAAGTCTTGTAATCCACCGGATTGTTATAAATCATCATCGGCAAAGAAGTGCTGTTTGCCACTGCCTTGAAATAAGTTACAACTTCGCGGGCATCAGCGGCATAGCGCATCGGAGGGAGGATCATCAAACCGGAAGCTCCAAGTTCCTCAGCTTTCTTTGCCCAGAAAAGTGCGTCCTGAGTTGCTCCTTCGGCAATATTCAGAATCACAGGCACTTTCCCCGCCACGTACTTCACGGTTTCTCTTGTCAGCGTGATTTTTTCTTCCTGAGTCAGCGCGCTGCTTTCGCCAAGCGTGCCGCCGAGGATGATACCGTGAACGCCAGAGGAAAGCTGGAAGTCCAGATTTTTGAAAAATAAGTCCATGTCCAGACTGCCATCTGCATGAAACTTGGTCGTGACTGCGGGAAATACACCTTTCCAATTCATATGTTTATTTTTTTTTTAAGGCCATATGGAATCTCGCATGGTGAATAATCATCCCACTGAGAGACGTTCTTCGTCAAGCTCGATTTCATTGCTTTTTTATTTCAAAACTAGCTCGTCAAAAAGTCTCTTTCTCCCACTGGATTAATTGTTACTAATACAATATTGACAATAATTGAAACTTATATACTTGGAATGCTCCAATCAGCTATTATTTTTAGGCATGGCCAAAGTAATTTCCTTTCAGATTCCCAAGTCGCAAAAAGAATTTGTGCGCTATCAGGAAGACCGTGGAAACCATTTTTATGACAAACTCCATCAGCATCCTCAATGGCAATTGACTATGATAGCAGATGGGAAAGGACAGTTTCTGAGCGGAGATTTTGTTGGGAGATTTCAGGCAGGGGATGTTTTTTTGGTGGGGGAAAATGTCCCGCATGTCTTTCGAAGTGACCCGGAATACTTCGAAGCAAAGCCGGATTTAATTTCCTTCGGAAAGACCATATTCTTTGATTTTCAGGCTTTGGGTAAAGCTCTGGAGGAAATCGAGGATTTGCAGGAATTGAAAAAATTCCATGACCGGACCGGAACTTGCTTCCGGGTTTTGGGGGAAAGTCGAGAGAAAATCATCCAGATTTTCGAAAGCTTTGGTCAGAGTTCAGGTTTGAATCGCTTACAAATGGCCTTTCAATTATTGGCTTTAGTCCAAAATGATTCTGCGGAACTTCAGACTTTGAATCAAAACCCCATCAATCTTTCTCTTTCTGAGCGGGACGGAAATCGGATGGATCAGGTCATCCAATTTCTATTAAAAGAGCGAAATCGGCCGATTTCACTTCAGGAAGCATCGGATAAAGCGAATTTGAGCAAGGAGGCATTTTGCAGATTTTTCAAGCTTCGAACTCGCAAGACATTTACCCAATACCTCCAGCAACTCCGAATCAATGAAGCTCAAAAACTGCTTCTTGAAACTGATTTGAGTATTTCCACGATCGCTTTCCGGGTTGGATTTGAGAATCTTTCCTATTTCAACCGGGCATTCAAGTCTATTTTGGGAACCACCCCAAGGGAATTTCGAAAGTTTTAGAGCAATTAATTCCCCACTTTGAGGGTTTAAAGTGCTTTATCAGAATCAATTTTTTCTTGGCTTTGAATAAAGAATTGATAGGAATCAATGATAAAAGCATCCATTTCAGACATTTAGATGCTGTTTTCATTTTTTGAAGGATAAAGGCACTGCCTTTGGATAAGGATCTCGAAATAAGAAAACATGAAAAAAATTTACTTTACTCTGGCAATGCTACTTTGTGGTGTAGCCACTTTCGCTCAAACTGAACGTGGTCTTGAAGATATCAGTGAGAAAAACTCTTGGTTGAAAGCTGGTTTGCTAATCGGAGCACCTGCAGGACCTACAGCTGATTACTCTTCTTTCATCTTCGGACTTGATCTTGCTGCTCAATTGATGAGAACAGACAATTTCGGACTTGGTATTGCTACAGGTTATACCAATTATTTCCAAAAATCAGAAGCTCCTTCTTATCAGGGAATGAATGACGGTTTCGGTGCCATTCCATTAGGTTTGATGCTCAGATACTATCCTCAATCAGAAGGTTTGTTCGTTGGAACGGATCTGGGTTACACTTTTCTTACTGGTGTTGAATCAGAAAATAAAGGTGGAGCTTATGTAAGACCTCAGTTGGGATACCATAACTACAGCTGGAATATTTTTGCTTACTACAATCATATTTTCAGACCTGAAACTACCATTGATGTCCAGAGCATCGGTCTTGCAATGACTTACAACATCAGATTTAAATAATCAAAAACTCACACAGCTATGAAGAAGCCATATAAATTGATTGCCAACGTATTACCATTATTTCTAATGGCAATGCTGTTAGTCCAAGGAGCATTTGCTCAGGACAAAGGTCTTGACATCAAAATTGATTTGAGTCCGGAACCAGTTTGGTACGAGCAAACCTGGCTTTTAGTAGCTGCTGGAGCTGCGGTATTCATTCTGATCCTGGTCGCGATTTTGAAAAATAACGGCAAGAAAATAGGATAATAAATAAGGGTCAAGTCTTCAGGATTTGGCCCTTTATTTTTTTAATACAAGTGCTTTTTGATCCATCACATTACCGATGAAAAGGTAATTTCCAAAAGGAACTGCGACGGTTGATGCAGACATTGACTCACCGGAATCTACCCAAACAGATTCCATTTTAGCTCCACCCCCTTTTTGATACTCAATCGTAATCACTTCCGAAGGAGCTATTTCTTTTTCCCCTGCCGCGTATGCTGCAAAAGTCATCAGGTTTGGATGGCATCCAATCCAAAGTTTTCCAGACTCATCCAGTTCGATATTGTCTACGCCAGTCCCGACTTCGATGTCCTCGATCAGATTCAAATCTCCGGTGAGTAATACTTCGAAAACGCGAACCAGAAATCCGCGAGGAGAAGCTACATAGAGGAGATTCTTCTCAAAATCGTATTGAATCCCATTGGCATAGGCAATGTCCTCAGCCACAATCCGAAAAGAATTTCCATCGAAAAAGCCCACATTTGAGGCTTTTACTCCCAGGTAGTTTTCTGCGAAAACACCCGATTTGGAAGTATAGCCATGATCATTGGAATAATAGAAAGCCTCGGCACTCATCATTACCAGATCATTCGGACTTATCAGAAGTGTGCCTTTGATAGTTTTGAGATGGGTAAGTTTTTTTCCTTCCAAAAGGAAAGATTCCACGGTATGTTTTCCTTCGACATGATTGATAGCCATCAATCCATATTTCGCAGAATCCAATTGGTAGATGCTGATTCCATGTGGGAAAAAAGGAAAATCAATTTCGTCAGTAAGAGAAACCGGAGTGAAATTTTCATCCCGCAAGTCCACCATATAAAGTCCGTGCGAGCCTTCTTTTCCGTCTCTTCTTGCAGCTCGATCATCAACCGAAAGAATCAGCAAGCTGTCGGCCCGGGCTAATGCCATATCCTCTACGCCGGGAAGATTGACGGTGGAATAGACGCCGCCAAAATTATTGACAGGCTCGATCTTTCTAAAATATCCTGTTGTTTGGAAAGTGAATCCGACGAAGGCGGCGATCGCCAGAATTAACAAACCGATTACCAAAGCAATTTTCTTGAGCATATTTCAAATTAAAGCAAATTCACACTGATCATAATATCATCCGGAGCTCGCTTGGCTCATTTCTAGTATCTTTGTCTCCATCCAAAAAATGAAAAGCACAAGTCTGCTGTTTTTTTATTTATAAGAGTCTTACCAGCAAGGAATTAAATTTATCTCTGTTGGATAGGATCACACAATAAACCGATCACTTTATTACGCAAAAAGAATCATCGTATTGGGTGGGAATTATAGTAATCACGTAAACAAGAACCAGAGTAAATGGGAGAATTCTTTCTTAACCAACGATATACCAGTTCCGGTGAGCCTGAGCTCGGAGTAGGCATAGTGACCGAAGTCAGTAAAGGCAAGGTCCGGATATCCTTTCCGGTATCAGAGGAAGTGAGACTGTATTCATCAGAAAGTGCTCCTTTGCTCCGAACTATTTTTAAGCCGGGTCATACTATCGTAGATCAACATGGGCAATCCATTTTGATTGAAGAAGTTAAACTCAAAGACGGGCTGTATGTATATTATGGGAACGACAGAGAGTTGGGAGAGGCCGAGCTTGGTGCCGTATCTACTTCGCATACGGTGGATGATCGATTGTTTGCCGGGGATGTTGATTCACCTGAAAAGTTTGCACTGCGTAGGGAAACACTTACTCACAATTATCAAAGAAGAACATCTCCGGTACATGGATTTGTTGGGGGAAAAATAGATTTGATTCCCCATCAATTGTATATCGCCCATGAGGTGAGTTCGCGGTTTGCTCCCCGTGTATTGTTATCTGATCAGGTTGGATTGGGAAAAACCATTGAGGCCTGCCTGATTCTTCATCGTTTGTTGGTAACTGGACGAATATCAAGGGTGCTTATTCTTGTTCCCGAATCCTTGATCCACCAATGGTTTGTGGAGGTCTTGCGAAGATTCAATCTATGGTTTAATATTTTCGATGAAAAACGCTGTGCGTCCCTTGAAAAAGGTGCACCCGAAGGAAATCCTTTTCTCGACGATCAGCTGGTTATTTGTAGCATTGAATTTCTGGCTGGTTCAAAAAAGCGAACCCAACAGGCCATTTCCGCTGGCTGGGACATGTTGGTGGTGGACGAAGCGCATCACCTCGAATGGTCTGTGGAGGAAGCAAGCCCCGAGTATAGCATTGTGGAATTGTTGAGTCAGGTAACCAAAGGCTTGTTACTCCTTACGGCTACACCGGAACAATTGGGCGTAGAAAGTCATTTTGCCCGACTTCGATTACTTGACCCCAACCGGTACAATAAGTACAATGATTTCATCAATGAATCTGAAGGAACAAAAGACATTGCCGCTATCGTCGAAAAACTATCGACAGGCAAAGAATTGAATGCAAAAGAAAAAAGCCAATTAGAAGCTATTTTCTCTAAAGAAAGAATTGCCTTACTGGCGAATAAAGATGAACTGGCAAAGCACAACCTGATTGAAGATCTGCTGGATCAGCATGGCCCGGGCAGAGTTTTATTTCGAAATACCCGATTGGCTATGAGCGGATTCCCTACCCGTATTGCCCAACTTATTCCCATTCAGGTGCGGGAAAACCAGGACCTATGGATTGATCGGCTGCGAAAAGAGTTTTCGGCAGACATGGGAAATGCTTCAGAAACAAAATCTGAACAGGAATTTTGGTTTGACGAAGATCCGCGAGTGAAATGGCTAGTGGGGAAAATCGAAGAACTGGATTCGGCAAAGATACTTTTGATATGCACTTCCAAGGAAAAGGTACTGGCATTGGAATCTGCTCTGAGTAATTTCCCTGAGTTGACAGCAAGCGTTTTTCATGAGGACCTGACACTTATACAGCGGGATAGAAATGCAGCATGGTTTGCTGAGCGGGAGGGTGCTCAAATCCTCCTTTGCTCAGAAATAGGGAGTGAGGGTCGAAATTTTCAATTCGCCCATCATCTTATTCTTTTTGACATGCCTTTCCATCCCGAATTGCTGGAGCAGCGAATTGGCCGCCTGGACCGAATAGGACAGAAAGAGGATATTACGATTTACATTCCCTACCTGGTTGGCAGCCCTCAAGAGCGTATTGTCAGGTGGTTTCATGAAGGATTGGATGCTTTCAATACCAATCTTGAAGGCGGAAATATCATCTCTAAATCTTTCAGCAAGCGATTACTCACTATTGCCAATAACCAATTAGTTGAAGCCGCTGAGTCAGAATTAGAAGCGTTGATTGCAGAAACAGCTGAATTTCAAAAAGAACTCAAGAAAAACCTTTCCGAAGGGCGAGATAAATTGCTGGAGATGAATTCATTTCGTCCGAAAGTAGCAGAGAAACTGATCGCTCAAATTCAGGCGGAAGATAATGATCCAGCGCTGGAGACTTATCTGACAAAAGTCTTCCGGTTTTTTGACATTGAGATGGAAGACCTTGCTGCCCGGACGTACTTGTTGCATCCTGCATCCTACAGCGCTGAGGTGTTTCCCTCCATTCCGCGGGAAGGAATACAGGTGACGTTCGATAGAAAACGAGCACTCAGCAGGGAAGATGTAAGCTTTATTACCTGGGATCATCCCATGGCAACTGGTGCCATCGACAGGGTGCTCAGCTCAACCATCGGTAGCGCGAGCTGTGGATTGATTCGGGGTACCGGGAGTCCCGGTCTTTTATTGGAATTGATTTTTGTGCTGGAAACAGCTGGTAAGCAACGTATGGATATAGACCGTTTCCTCGCTGATACGCCGCTGAGAGTGGTGGTGGACCATATGGGAGAAGAAGTCACAGACAGGTATTCTGTAGCCATGCTCAACAAAAACGTAGTGCCAGGTAGCATAGAAGCTTTGCTGGAAAATGATGCGTTTGTAGAAACCATGCTGCCTGCTATGATTTCATCTGCGACAGAAATAGCTGATGAAATGGGCTTTCAAGAAATAAAAAAGGGTTTAGAGCGAATGAAACGTACGCTGGATCATGAAATCAATCGCTTGACCGCCTTACAAAAAAAGAACAAAGACATTAGGATAGACGAAATTCAGGCTGCGATGGAAGAGCGGAGCACCTTGTCTGACTTGATGAAAAAAGCAAGAGTACGATTGGATGCGGTTCAGCTGATAAGGAAGGAATAGGGGAGATGTATTTATAACTGCGTATTGATAGTATCAAGAGGGATTAGAGTTCTTTCTAAGACTCAAAGGCGATATTAGGGTTCGTTCGTAAGTTTTTAATTATTTCATCTTTTGGAAGTCCCATTTTGGAAAAAATTATCAGATACAACACCTTAAGGAGCTTTTTATTGAAAGAAGGGAATTCTTGAGGACTCATTTGATACTTACAAGCGTCACACAAATGGGCTAAATGATTACGACTATCAACTAATTTATTTATAAACAATTCGTGCTCTTTACCTATCAATTGATCCCAAGAACAATCAAATTGAAAAAGGTATCCACTAATCTTTTCCTTCAATTTCTTTCCAGACTTTTTACTTAAGCGAGCTGAAAAGAATTTTACAGTGTTTTTAGGTATGCCATTTTTTTCAAGAACAGAAAGGTGCTTTAGTTCATCTGATGTCATTATATTTTTGTCAGCAATCTTCCGACTATCGACTTCAATGATTTTCTCAAATGCGAAAACCAAGTTCAAAAAGGTGCTTTCTGGATTTAAATTTCGCTGCTTAAAACAGCTAATAATTGATTTAATAGAATCTGGATACCTAGTTATTTCAGTACTCCAATTCTCAAAAAACACTTTAACTACTCCAAGACTATTTAATTGATTCAAATTGAAAACTGGAACATGAATTAATCTATTTGATTCACTCAAAACAATCGGTTCAAACCTTGCATTAATTCTATTTTTAAAACAAAAAAATTCATTACCAGATTTGGTATACAGCATGAAAGGAGTAATTAAAAGTATTTCCTTGCCATTCAATAACGTAAAAACATCCTCTTTATCTTCCAGAAATAAAAAAACTCCATTGAAATCCAACTCTCCATTAATTTCCGCAATCAACCAAGACTCTTGCCTTAACTCAAAACTGGAAAATGGATTACTTATTGGCATAGAATAATCGTGATCAATTCGGAGCAATAAGTTGTCGTTTTCAAATAAAACTAACTCGCTCAGATCAGGTTGTTCCACCGTTACCCATGTTTTACCATTTTCAAAACACGGACTAAAAACATTAATTCCTGTCCAGTCACTCAAAAAGTCAAATCGGAATTTTGCACTTGTAAACTCCAATTTATCATCTTTTGTAGGTTTGAAAAGATGCCGAGGAGCATGGACAAAAAATTCAAAATTTAAAAAATGTGAAGTTCTAAGAGGGCTAGGTCTTTGATGTTTACAGTTATGAAAAATGCAAAAGTGATTATTCTCCAAAAGCCCGTAAATTAATTCTATTTCTATAACTTTCTCTTCAGGAGAAAAAAAAGATCCATATAAATCTATAAATGCTACTCCATCTTGAAATTTCAGCAATCCAAAAAGCTTTTGTTTCTTTTTGTCTTTTGGCCAGAATTCTCCTTTGTAATATTTTCTGTAATCCATCATTTTTAAAAAGAATTCAAAATCAGTGAGTTAAATAAAATGAATAGGCCTTTATTCTAAAATTTGTTTAAGCTATCAATCACACTTGCTTTTTTTTCGAGTCCTCCTAGTAGGAGAGATACAAAAGTTACAAACTATCCTTAGATGACGATCTGGCTACACCCAGATAGGGTAGTTACAAACTACGCTTAGACTACAACCAGACGGTGTAATACCTCATTTTAAAACTTCTTCCTGCATATAAAAGACTTAAAACCAGACTCAATTCCGATAAGAACTTCACTGATTCCGTGCAAGTCCGGTTTCATGCTTGGCTTCGCAAGCCGCACGAAACCTAGTTGTTGTAAGCAGTTTTTATTTTTCAAGCCAATCTCTATTTCCAAATTTTGGAGTAAACCCAACAAATGCAAATTCATGCTCATTAAAGATGGAATTTAATCCTTCTTTCTTTGTTGGCGTAATAGGAATAAATCCTAAAAACCTATCTGTATATCTTCGGAATTGCCCTACATAATTTAATATAAAGAAACTTTGAATGATGTTTGGATTATCTTCGTAGACAAATCGGTAAGGGAAATTTTTGATGAGATTAAATTTTATTTCTTTATTGTAAATTACCGTATTTAGATTATCAACCCCATTGAATTTAAGATTTTGGTTTTTTTGTTCACTTCCTTGTAAAGATGGAAAATAAAATTCCGATTGAATTTTTTGAACTAAAAAATCTTGGTAAGTTACGGGTATTGCAAAAGTCATGGAAAGAAAGTTTTCACTTTCTTGCGGAAAGACTAATCCAAAATTATTTGATTCAGATGAATAATGAACGCATAATTGAAAAATAGGAAATTTCATTTTAGTATATTTTCTGAATTTTTGTATTATTCAAAATATTTTCGGCTTTCTTTGATTCAAACTTATATTGCCTTGCGAAATCAATTGTTGCAAAAGGAGCGTTGATAATGTCGTATCCAAATTTATAATTTCTTGTACTTTTTGTTCGTGTTAACCCAATCCAAATTCCAATTAAATCCTTTACAGTTCGTATTAGATGAGAATTCATCTTCATAGCTTGTGACTCGTTACCTTCAAAAGATATTTCAATTACTGAAGCATCTGTTGTGCCATGTTTACCAACAGCCCAGGTTTTAGCTATCCAAGGGTCATTTGTTGTATAAAATCCTTGTCCTATTTCGCCACCTCCTGTATTTACATCTATTGCTGGTGGAGGTCCTAAAATATATTTATCGTTTACTTTATTTGTACCATGATAGAATTTCATTTCATCACTTATTTTTTTTAATTACTTAGTTTTTGTTTATTGTCACAGTTATTAAGTATGTATTTCTCAATACATAAACCAAAATACCAGTTTTCTAATTCTTTTTATTATTCCAGTAAATTCCATCTAGCTCAAAGTATTAAATTTTTGTGCTGTTTTTGGGTAATTTCTGAGATTTTATTTTTAACTGAATAATTCATTTGATCTTCCAGTTCTCCCCATAAAATGGTGTAAATGAAGTTTGGAATAAGAGGGCTTAATATTCTATTTTGATAAATTCGATCTTGTATTTTACGTAACTCTTCACTTTCTATTGAATCATTAATGGATAGTGAGTTTAATCTTTCCTCTATAATTTCTCTTAATTTTTGGAGGTTGTCAACAGATTCCAAGTTTGTGTTGAATTCTTTATAAGTAAACGTGAATATTGGAATAGAAGGTAGAAATACCTCTGTCATAAATTTCATTAATGTAAAATCATTAGCGAGTGATAAGCTTAATAAAAGAATAAAAGTTAGTATAGATAATGTAATCAAAAATAAATTGTATTTCTTTTTTATGTTTTGATCATAGCAAATATTCATTCTTTGGCAAAATAAGATGGCAATGTTAGTTTCAAGATATTCTATTTCTTTAGAATACCAATTTGTCACCTTATTTACCTTTTTAATATTACATTTATCTTTCTTTGAATATTTTCGTATTGTATCTGAATCAACAAAAGTTGTGTTAAGTAGTTCGTTTTCAGGAATTGAAAATATTGTTGTGTCGAAATATTCTTGAATTGAAGCGGCTGTTTTTTTACACCTATCTATATAAATTTCAAAAATTTTCTCCAAAATTATTGCTATTAATGTATATAGTACGTATATCCAATATTTATCATCAATTATTATTTTAGTAAAATTGGTTATTAATGAAATAACTATCGGAACTAATACAGTAATACCAATAAGTGAATAATTTACTTTTTTTGCATTAGAGTAAAGTCTTCTTTGTGCAAGAAGTTTGTCAATGTTTATTTCTTGATTTTGTCGTTCAAAAATTTCTTTGCCTTTATTCATATATTGGAAATTGGCTTCCAAAAATCTCCCTCCATTTATTAATGGCTTTTTCTTGATTACTATCTTGAGTTTCAGCATAGATTGCTTCTATACTTTTATTGTATGCCCAGTTAGCTTTATCAGAGATTGATTTTTGTTGTTGATATGTAAGATTATTTAAGTTTCCTTGTATTCCTTTGGGATCATTTACGCTATTAAAAATGTAATGTGATAAATAATAATAAAAATCTTTAATATCATAATCAATCCAATTAGATAGTTCTGTCTTTGATTTTATGAAATTTATTACAAGTTGTTCATATAGATATGAGCCAATTGTATATGATGAATTATGTCTATTCCAGTATTTTAAAGTTCTAATGAGTTGTAATGCTTTTCCATCATAGTTTTTGTTAGTTGAAGTTACTAAATCTTGGTCGACTCTTGGGTCTGTTGCCTTCCAATTTCCATTACCATCTGGAATTAAATAAAGATTTGTATCTGTATAAAAACAAGGTACAATATCAAATACCCATTCATAAGATAGTAAATTTAAAGTAGCGGCTTCTCCTCTTGAATTTAGTACAGCTGATTTATAGGATTCGATTTCTGATAAAGAATGTTTTACTTTATTGACTACTTTACGTGAATTTAAAATATCATTATCTGATAAATATTTTAATCTATCTCCTGCATTTGGAGTTTGGATGTAATAGACTTCATTTGATTTTAAATATTTTGCTCCATTTGCAGTTAAGCAAAACATAATGTCAATGTCATCAAGGTCTCTGATTTTTGTCTTTCTAGCAAATGAACCATATTTAATGTGTTTTTCTTCATATTTAAAGGGGAAATCAAGATTATCCTTCCCATCTAATGCATTTAACTGTTTCCATAACCAATCACGACTTGAATTGGCTGTGATTGACCTATCACTATTTAAGTTTACAGTATCTTTATGAAATTCATTAAAAGTGGAATTAACTGTTTTTGCCATATTTTCTTTTATTGTAACGATAAAACCGTTTTAACTTTACTATTATGGAACGGTAGACAAAAATTTGCCTCCTTTTTTGAATTACAATATCCCAACTAATTCCTTCCCCCACAATACCCTGTACGGGGTATATTTTCTAAAACTCCCTTTCTAATCAGGTTAAAATCCCCTTTACCAATGTCCCTTCCACATCCTTCAGTCGAAACCTTCTACCTGGCTGCTTAAAGGTGAGACGCTCGTGATCAATACCGAATAGGTGAAGCATGGTCGCTTAATACTATTCAAAAAATAGCCCGATCAGTTGACCGGGCCTTTTCAATTATTCTATCTCTACCGAGATCATATTATCATCAGGTTCACGATCGATCAATTTACTGTATGGATCGATTCCGGCTTTTACAGGTTCTCCTTTCACACGGATTGTCAAAGTCGTCTCGCCCGGCTTGATTTTATACTTTTGAATGTAAAGAGGATTGACCCGATCTCTGCCATTTTCATCCTGGTCTTCGGCTGCGAAAATCCCGATATCGATGTAGTCTCCGGCATAGGTCGCATTGGATTCTTCCCCTGCTGAATCTGCGTAAAGCTTCTGAGATCTGAGTTTGATGGTCACATCATATTCACCTTCACTGATTTTGGTAGCTGTGACTTCCTCCGCCTTGTTGTCGTAAAGCGTGATTTTGTTCCAGGTATCGTCCAGGTAATATTTCAAACTATCAGGGGTGTAATCGGCCAAATGTCTGTACAGATCGCTGCTTCCCGGGAATGGTGGAGTGGTTTTCAACCCAAACTCAGCATTGAACTTATACAATGCGCTGTCGATTGCCTGCTCTCCGATCAAATCCCGAAGACCATACAAAATCAAACTTCCTTTATTGTACCATTGATATGGACGATTACAATTGATGAAGACATTTTCCTTTTTATTCTCATTGGATCTTCCTCTCAGATAATCGTCCAGTTCGTCTTTCAGAAATCGCTTCATATTGTCTTTGCCGTACTTTCTTTCCGTCAGGATCAAAGCCGAAAATTCTGCCAAAGCTTCTGAAATTAAATTCGCACCACGGGTATAATTAGGCGTGATCTGATGTCCCCACCATTGGTGTGCAAGTTCGTGAGCGGTCACATAATAGACATAATCAAAACTATTCGGATCGCTGAAGTCCGCCACCCATCCAAAGCTTTCTGAGAAGGGAACTGTGTTGGGAAAGGACTGCGCAAATCCAGCGTAACGGGGAAACTCCAATAATCGCATTTGGCGGAATTGGAAATTGCCATAGGTCTCGGAGAAATAGGTGAGACCGTCTTTGTACGAATCCATGAACCGATCGAGGTTGTACTCATGACCTTTTTGATAATAGATTTCGATGTCTATTTCCTGTCCGTTTGGCAGCTTAGTCTTATCCCTCATGACTTGGTAATCCGCCGAAACCACACTGAAAAACGCCTGAATCGGAGTGTCCTGAATATAATGGAAATAGCGCCTGTCGCCTTCGGTCCATTCTTTCTGAAGGTATCCGGGAGCGATGGCAATCTGACTTGGGATCGTGCTTAATGTCGCTTCAAATTCGACGAAATCAGCATCATCCGAGAAAAGCAGCGTTTTTCGTCCATAAGGATCGTTATGCTCCGGCAAGTCTTCCGGCTTTTCCGGGAGCTCGTACTTTTTTCGTTCCTCATCGCTACTCAGCTCCATACCTGCGGAGTAACCTATGCTCGGGATTCCGTCGGCAATGAAGGTTCCGTTGTACACAATTTCCCTCCCGTAACCGGAATTCGGAAACTGCTCATTAATCACCTTACTCACGATGACCAAGTCTAGTGTATCTCCCGGCATCATGGTTTTTGGCAGCGCTGTGATTTTGTACCATTCCTGCTCTGGTTTATCTCCGAAAATCAGGAATTTGCTCGAATCGTATTTCAGAGGAAATCTGTAAGGAAGCGTGTCACCATCAAGGATGGTGTGAAACTCAGTGAGAGCCCCGCTGTTGAAGTGAATGGAGTCAATCGGAGAATCTGTTTTATTGACCAACTGAATCTTTGCTTCGAAATAGGCATCCCGCTCCAAAGGATAGAGATCAGCTTTGAGATTAATTTTTGTGGCCTTCGGCTGCGCCAAAAACTCATATTTCTTGAGCTGTTTCTCATATTCTGCAAGTCGCTTATTGGATTGGTCGCTTGTGGAGTACGAATTCACATAGACCACCGAATTGTAGATGTAGGCTCCCGTCCCAAGTGCGATTACCAGAAACACATAAGAAATCAGAGTTGACTTTCGGGTCAATCTTTCTTTCGCAGACTTCACCCGGCTTGAGAAAGAATCCTCGGTTCCGCGGCTGAAGAAAATGCTGAAAAACAAAATCAGGAAAATTCCGAAGGCAGTCCAGTAGAGATTGAACCAGAATAATGGTTCCCCAAAATGGCCCAATCCATTCATCTCAGACCACATGTAATTAGGCTTGTAGGAGAAGAAGAACAAATTGAAATCGTACCCTGCGAAATTTCGGAGGATAATCATCACGACCCAGATTCCGATGGCTGCAGCATGACCGGCAAACTTGTTGTTGACCACCAGATGAACGGCAAAAACCAGCATGATCATCTGAAGATAATCCGGCAACGTGATCAAATAGCTGTCAATCAGATAGGCTGCAATATTGTAATTAGTGTAGCCTTTCAGAGTTTGAATGACTATCCCAACCACGATCGGAAGTGTTGCCAGGATCACGCATATCATGGCCATCCCGAGAAACTTGGAAGCGATTACGATTCCGTCTTTGACCGGGAAAGTGTCATTGATGATAGAATACCCGGTTGATTTGTCCCGGTGGAGGGATTCGCCGGTGAAAAACACCAGAATGATAAAGACAAATAAGACATAATCATACGACTTGAACTCCAGCAGCATCGAGGTGACCGGATGTGATGGTACGCTGTAAAGCGTCTGACCAATCCAGAAATCCAGGACCAAAAAGATCAATCCACCCAGCAAAATTGACCGGAAATAGACGTCTTTGACGACGTTTTGGATCTCGATTTTAGTCAGTGTTTTCAGCGAAGACCATTGGTAGGAACCGGAGAAATCGCCTTTGATTTTTTGCAAAAATCCTGTCGGAGCTTCTTCGGTGACGGTTTCCTGTTTTGTTTTCTTCTGGGAAGTCTGGAAGAAATAGCTGAAGCTAAATCGATAGTAAGCCGCTAAGAAGAGAATAACACCCACGCTGAACCATAAAATTCGATTGAGCAGTAAGTTGCCGGTGATGGAAAGCAGGAAGTTGTTTTGCTCGAAAGGGGTCAGATACCGTGTCTGAATATCAAAGGAATTCAATCCAAAAGGATCAATGAGTTGAACCAGATCTTTGTTTTCGATGTCCTGAGCCAGAAAATTCGCCAGGAGATATCCGATGAAAATCACAATTCCACCCGAGTAGATGGATTTGATGTTTCGGGTGAAAACCACCATCGCAAAGAAAAGCGATCCGGCAAGCCAGAGATTCGGAACGACCAGAGTGAGCCATGGCTGGAAGTAATTGACCAGCAAATTCGGTCCATACCGGGCAGCTTCGGTACCGAATAGTGGCCCCAGTAAACTTCCAAGATAGATTCCAAGGAGTGTTCCCAAGGAAATAAACAACAGGGTAACAAACGATCCCCAAAATCGGCCCATGAAATAGGCGAACTTCGAAATGGGATAGCTGAAAAGGAACGTGGCAGTTTTATGCTCGATGTCCCGATAAATCGGTACGCCCATCACCGCTGATGCGATCAAAATCCCGAAAAGGGAAACCAAAACCAATAAATTGGCGATGACGATCGGCGCGTTGTGATAGACTTTTTCAGATGCGGGCGTGTTGCCATAGCCAATCAGCAACAACGTCACAATCATCAATAATGCGAAATAGATATAAGTAGCCGGTCGGCTGAATCTATACTTCAGTTCAAAAATGAAAATATCCAAAAACATAGATCCGAATTAGATAGTGATTGGATCTACTTTTCTGGAAATAAAGCTGAAGTACACATCCTCCAAATCTGCAGGGACCGCTTCAAAACCATTTCCGGGCTCTGTCTCACTTTCAATTCTCAGACTGAGTTTCCCCTCGATCAGCTTTGTCGAGATCACATGGAAATCTTTCCTGTATTGATCCAGTTCGCTTTTGTCGATTGATTTCTTGTAGATTTTTCCCTGCACCATAGCCAGTCCGTCTTTCGGTTTTCCATGCATCAGCACTTCCCCCTGACAGATGATCGCCATATTTGAGCAGAGCGTATTCACATCTTCCACGATGTGAGTAGAAAGAATTACGATTGTATTCTCACCTATTTCGGAAAGCAGATTGTAGAATCGGTTTCTTTCCGAAGGATCCAAACCAGCCGTAGGTTCGTCCACGATGATCAGTGAAGGATTTCCTACCAGAGCCTGCGCGATTCCAAACCGCTGACGCATCCCGCCTGAGAAAGTGCCGAGTCCTTTTTTGCGGTCTTTGAAAAGATTTACTTTCTGGAGAAGACTCGCGACCAATTCCTTTCGCTCGGATTTATGGCCGATTCCCTTCATCTGTGCGATGTGGTCGAGCATGGTTTCGGCATTGATTCTCGGGTAAAGCCCAAAATCCTGGGGAAGATATCCCAATCGCTCCCGTACGCTTTGCTTGTCCTCCAGCACGTTGATGCCGTCTAAAAAAATACTTCCGCTGTCAGCATCCTGAAGGGTGGCGATGGTTCGCATAAGCGTGGATTTCCCGGCACCGTTTGGTCCGAGAAGGCCAAACATCCCCTGCGGAATAGTCAGCGAAATATCATTCAGCGCTTTCACGCCGTTTGAGTACGTTTTCGAAAGATTTTTAATGATTAATTCCATAGATCAAGGGTTGGTGAGTTTTGAAAAAGGTTTTTCTGACTTAATTAATTTACCAGATTTGAAAAATTACAATCATGGTTTTTGAATATAATAAATTGATTTTGAAGGATTTTACGATTAACTAGAAATCGTATGTTTTAGCTGCTGTATACAGAATTTTGATTGCTGGTTACCCGGTTTCAAAAAAAAATCTCTAACTATTCCGGATAAAGCTCTTTTTTCGCCCCGATGGTATCCAGAAACTCCTTTCTCATTCTCTTTATTTCAGTCTTCTCTTTTTTCTCCTGCGGAAAGCAAGATTTCTCCGAGCAACGGGGAGCTTTTGAAGCTTTTGCAGAAATGGTCCAATCCGGAGCGAAACCTCTTGCACTGAGCCATCCGATGACCCCGGAGGAAATGGATCTTTTCTTTCCGGAGGCTGAGAAAATTGCAGCGGAATTTGGTGTAAAAATCCAGCGGGAACCTGAACTGGTTGAGACCTCACTTTTCAGCTCAGAAGTAGTGAAAGACAAAGAGGTGATCCTTATTTACAGCGGCAATTCCTTCCTGGCCTATCAAACCCTGAAACAGGAAATAGAAGAGCTGAAAGCTAAAAATGAGTTTATCGGCCCAAAAAAGGAAGCGCTTTCCCGTCGCTTTGGCCGGATTTTAGGCTATCCGGTTTCAAGGATTAATTCCCTTTTGGCGGAAAATTCTGAGTTCCGTGATCTGGAGGATTTCGGTATCAAAGGACAGGAGTTGCATTGGTACTACTCAGATCTGGCGAAAGCGAAAACCTTCTACGGAGAAAAGCTTGGACTGAAATTGCTCTCAGAAACAGCGACTTCCGCCAGTTTTTTGATTGCAGGCGATTCCAAACTCGTGTTGAATTCTATTTCCGGAAGCGGATTCACAGGCTCCGAACCTAAATCCGTGGCCTTGGCACTTCTGACCGACGACCTCCAAATCTGGTACGATCATTTGCTTGCCCAAAAAGTTGAAATCAAATACACGCTCAAAGTAAAGCCCGAAGGTGCCCACGATGGATTTGTGGCCGTCGATCCGGAAGGGTATTTGTTGGAATTTGAGATGTTCAGACAGCATCCGGAGAATGAGATTCTGATGCCGGAACTCGCCCAAATGAATCCGGAACCCACGTCCCTCGGGGAGAAATTTTCATTCCGTGGTTCGGTGACCTGGCTCTATTACAAAGACATGCTTCCCGCCCAACTCTTCGTCGAGGAACAACTGGGATTGAAGCTAAGTACCGATCAGGGCTGGGCAAAAATCTATGGACTCTCTGCCAACAGCTATCTCGGATTGGTGGATGGTTTGCGGGGAATGAATACCTTTTCTCCCGAAAAACTCATTCTGGTGAAGCTGATTCTGGATAAACCAGCTGAATGGGAAAATTACCTGAAAATCAACTCCAATGACTCCATTCGGGCCTCCGGCACTTTCCGGGATCCGGCATCTTATACCTTCCTTTTCCAATAATTCTCTCCAAATACTATGCAAAAACTCCTTTTCATTTGCCTCTTTTTCCTTTCCGCAGGACTGGCTCAGGCTACCGAACTCGTACAAATGATCCAGACGTATCAGGCGGATCGGGGTGCACTTTCGCGTTTGTACACCAATCAGCTTTCGCTCGAATACTTCGATCGGATGCAGAAATTCAATCAGGATTATCTGAAAACCCTTCAAGCGCAAGCTTATGAATCGCTCTCTGAAGACGGGAAAATCGATTATGTCTTGTTCAGAAATTACCTCGAAAAGACGCTGGCTGAACTGGACATTGACCGAAGAGGATTTGAAGAAATCACCTCGGTTTTGGCTTTCGCACCGCCTCTTGAAGAGTTTGTGAAAGGAAGAAGACGCGCTGTTCAGCCCAAATCTCAGGAGCTTGCCGGAACCTGGAATTCAATCGCTTTGAAGATTGACGCGCAGCTGAATGGGTTGGCTTCGATGCCCAAATATTCAAGTTGGCAGAAAGCCGACCTCGCTGCTCAGTCTATCGAGTCGCTAAATAAAGTAACGGCTGAGGCTTATGGCTATTATTTTGACTTCGATCCGGAGTTTACCTGGTGGATGCCCGAGCCTTGGAAAAAGCTCGACGCAAGCATGAAAGCCTATGCCAAAGGGTTGCGCGAGCACTACACCAATTCTGTGAAAGACGATGGAAGCGGAATCATCGGAAAGCCGATCGGAAGAGAAGCGCTGGAAAAGCAGCTTGCCTTCGAAATGATTGCGTACAGTCCGGAGGAATTGATCGCTGAGGCGGAAAAGCAATTTGCCTGGTGCGAGAAAGAAATGCTGAAAGCATCGAATGAATTGGGTTTTGGAAACGACTGGAAAGCAGCGTTGGAGATGGTGAAAAATACCTATTTCCCAGCCGGGGCATGGCCTGCGGAAGTGATTCGTCTGGCAGAAGAAGCCACTACTTACATGAAAGTAAATGACCTGATCACGGTTCCTGAACTTGCGAAAGAAAGCTGGAGAACAACCATGATTTCTGCAGAGCGACAGCGCGTAAGTCCATTTTTTCTTGGAGGAGAGACGATTCAGATTGCTTACCCAACTTCCGAAATGAGCCATGAAGATAAAATGATGAGCATGCGCGGGAATAATCCGCATTTCTCACGTGCAACTGTGCAGCATGAATTGATTCCCGGACACCATTTGCAGCAGTTTATGAATCAGCGAAACATGACCCATAGACGACCATTCGGAACGCCATTTTGGACGGAAGGATGGGCACTTTATTGGGAGTTTGTGCTTTGGGACCGAAATTTCCCGAGAGATGCCAAGGATAAAGTCGGGATGCTTTTCTGGAGAATGCACCGTTGCGCCAGAATCATTTTCTCTTTGAATTATCACTTGGGCAAAATGACCCCGCAGGAATGCATCGATTTGCTGGTAGAAAAAGTAGGTCACGAACCTGCAAATGCTGAAGCGGAAGTGCGACGCTCTTTCGAAGGAAGCTATGGTCCGCTCTACCAAATCGCGTACATGATCGGAGCACTGGAAATCTACTCGATGCGAGATGAAATGGTAAACTCAGGCAAGATGGGAGAGAAGGAATTTCACGATCTGATCATGAGTCAGAATGCGATGCCGATCGAGATCCTGAGAGCCAAAGTGACCGGCAAACCGCTGGATAAAAATCACAAGGCGAGCTGGAGGTTTTTGGATTAAGGATTATGATTATCCGCTATTTTGGCAACCGGGTTAAAATATTAGTCCGAATAGCGGATAATCGTCCACGGACGACGGTCGACTGACGACAGCAAGTTTTTTTGGACTTCAGACCTTGTTCTATTTGGTTAATTCAGAAGAATATGGTGCGATTATCTGGGAGTTTATAGTTAGTTTGAATATTTAAACTAAATTACTTGTATGGAATATGTCACATCATTCGCCTACCTGTTTTTATTAGTTTTTATGGTTTGCCTTTTCGGGGCAGTTGTCTGGTTGATTTTTTATTACAGCTGGAAGACCTGGAAGGAATTTAGAAAGAATTGAATTTTCAATGACTTCCAGAGGTTTTAACTTTTGGAAGGTGATGATATTACCCCTTTTTTAAGGGTAATATTAATTACTTTAGATATTCTTAAGATTAAAACCTAAAAATTTATGACAGTCGAAAAACTTAAGTTAAATCTGATCGAGCGGGTTATGAAAATAGATAAATCCGCAACTCTTCAAAGGGTAGAGGATCTCATTATTCAGGCTGAAATGGAAGCGAGAGCAAAAGAGTCAATTGATTGTATTGAAAAAGGACAGGTACATAGTTTGGAGGAATTTAGACAAATGAATCAAAAATGGCTGACGGAGAACGCTATGAAATAGTAATTACCCGATCCGCAATTTTAAGGTATCAGGATGAAATCTTGCCCTATTTGCAGAGAAATTTTAATCCGCAAAGGGTTTTTGAAATTGATTCTAATTTAATAGGTCAAGTCTTCTCCCTCGAATCCAATCCCAATAGAGGCTCAATTGAAAAATTTTTGAGGAAAGATTCGAGGATTTTTAGATATATCCTTTTTCGAGAAACCAGATTGTTTGAACTAAAAATTGTATTTTTCATTCACGATCAATCCAATAAAGTCTTTGTGACAGATTTTTTTCCTGCTAAAATGAATCCTACCCAGATCAACTCATAAAAAAAGGAAGCTGATTCAGCTTCCTTTTTTTAGTTTAAACCATAATCTATTTTTGTTGGAAGTAGTATTCCTTTCCCTTTTTCAGGGTTATGATGATTACTCCATTTTTCCCATCTTCTCCGAATGTATCAGTTGCAGATTTGTCTTTTAATACCTCTATTTTCTCAATGTCGTCTGGATTAATATCTTTCATACTTGCCTCCTTAATCTTTTTTAGGCCATCTGAATTTTTCAAGTAGAATACAGGGGACCCAGAGGAGGCTGTCCCAGCTATCTGAACAGATACTTTCGGATTTGATCCGTTATTTATACCTGAACCAGTGATAGAACTACCAACAGGATTTTTGGTGTCACTAGCTAAGAGACTTGGAGAAATGGAGGTCCAAGTATGTTGCTTGGATGATTTCAAGGTTTCTTGTTGGCTTTCTGTTAATTCGTTTTTAATGGCAACCAAGGTGTTTAGCTGCTTTTTCTTGAGAGAATTCTCCAAACTCAGCACCAGGTCCATTTGCTTCTGCACTGCTTCCTGATTAGGCTTTGGTGCTGCCAAAAGAGTTTTAAGCTTGGCAGTTGCGGCATCAAGATCCCATTTCAGGGTGGTGAAATCAGCTGCATTCGCACTGTGGATTTTCTTGATTTTTTCGGCTTGCGCATCAGTCAAAGAGATGGTTTCGCGGTTTTTCATCACCCGGTCCGCCGAATACAAGTACTCGCTGAACATGTCTTGGGCCTGTGTCACTCCGGTAAAGAAGGTGAATAAGATGATGAGTATTTTTTTCATAGCGGGTAGTGTTAAGTTGGTTTAGTATTCAGTGAGTAATGAGGAGGTAGGCGATTCCCAGGTTTCGAGATACGTACTTTCCTCGATGGTGATTTCCTGCTGTTGGTTTTCTCCTTGCTGAAGGGTGATGATGATGACTTCTGCGGGAGGATCAGGAACGGGCTTTTCATACCAGACTGCAATGCCGATCAGCGTCAGGGAAGCTGCGATTCCTACCGGAATCCAAGGGTTGAGTTTTTTTGGTTTTTGAATTAGGAAAGGAGGGACAGACAAGCCTTCATCCTTTGCTTTCATCTCTTCAAAAAACCGATTCAGTGGGTTGTTATTTTCCATTTTGAGCCTGTGTTTGGGCTATTGAAATCAATTCTTTCAGTTTCTTTTTGCCACGTTCGTAATGAGTGCGGGCGGTTCCGAGGCCGATTTGGAGGACTTCCGCGCTTTGCCCGATTGTCATCTGGTGGTAAAAAACCATCAAGATCACTTCTTGTTGCATTCTTGGAAGGAGGCTGATAATCGCTTCGTAGTCGGTGGAATCTATTTCCTCATCCATGTAAGCAATCTCCTCGATACCTTCCATTGAGACGAGTTTTCCTTCTTTGCGCAGCTGATCGATAGCGGTGTAGCGAATTATGGAGAAAATCCAGGTTTTCGCCTTTTCTTCTTCTTTCAGCTTTGCTTTACCCTCGAGAATTTTCAGGTAAACCTGCTGAAGGACGTCTTTCGCAAGTTCCTCGTCAAATGAACAGCATTGCCTCGCCCATAAATAAGCTTCCCTGTGATGGAGTTTTAAGAGATGGTCGAGCTGCGTGCGATTCATTTACATGAGTTAGTCGTAAAAATCGAAGGATATATGACAGGGAGTAAAAAAAATGTGATTTTGTGAAATGTTGTAAGTAGTGTTATGATCAGGTCGATGGTTAATAGTCCATAGACCATGGTTGATTTTCGAGGTCTTCCACCTTTCAGCTTTCATATTTCAAACTTCTTACTTCTTCATCTCCCGGATCTTGAAAAGGTAAGCCAATGTAAACTCAAGATTGGTGGAGTTCATATCAAAAATTCGATCCTGACCTTCCGGATTGGTGAAGTCATAGGCAAATCTCACCTCTCCTGCCAGCGTACTTTTACCAAAAAGCTTCGAAAGACCTGCTCCGGCTGTGATACCGTACATGAATTTATTGGGGTTGTCCTCAGCGCCGCCATAGGTTGGAAGTTCCGGGGGAATGCTGCCGGAAAATTCTCTGGAGACATCTGTTGCCTTCAGTAGATAGCCGACATGAGGTCCGAATTTGATCTGAAACCTGCCGGATTTCCCGGCATAAAAACTCGAAAGAATCGGCACTTTCAAATAATCAAACTGGGTTTCATTGGTTAATGCAGAAGAAGCATCTTCATTCAATTGCTTGAATCCAATTGTCAGGAACTGGAAATTCAATTCGATTCCGGCATTTTTTGAACCGAAATGCTCGATCACAAAAGCATACGTCGGGGCCCCGATTCCCTCGACAGAGATTTTCCGACTACTTGCTGTAGGTTGGTAACCATAGGAGGAAGTGACATAACCTCCTCGAAATCCAATGCTGGTTTGCGCAAGCGAAATAAAAGAAATGAAGCAGAAAATTCCTGTAAAAACGATTCGGTTCATGGACTAAAATTATGGAAATCTGCCTTTGCTGATGTGTTTTATTTATTGATTGTGAAAGTACCAGAAACCGGAAGTCCGTCGAGACCCAAACCTTTTACGACCACCGTCATCGGACCTCCAAGATCATTAGTGTAGAAAGAAAAACTCACCTGTCCGGTTTGATCGGTGACCAAAAATGGATTCCAGTAAATCGCCTGTCGCTGATCGATTAAATCTTCGTCAGTTTCCTGAGAATAATCCATTTGATAAAATGGTGTTCCCGGTTGAAATCCTTCAATTGTAAACTCATTAATCCCCGATGGCTTGAGAGAAGGAACAGAGGTTTCAAGCGATTCTCCCGATTTCAAATAGACAGCAATGACGCCGTTTCTGCCCTGATCGCCCAGCATTGAAACTGTCCTTGACACGACTTCTACTCGGTCGATATCGTAGGGGTTGATACTTTTTAGATTGTCAGCGGCTGTGATTGATCCGGCGCTTACCATCAATGCACCATTGACCATGACTACAGGTTCCATCGAACCCGAAATAGACGTAGCACCTCCTCTTAAGCGGATTTGCTGGACTCCCGTTGCTCCGGCTAATGTCACGCGCATTCCCGGTACATTCCCTGCAAGACTGGTTACCAAATCATTTGTATTTCCGGAAACAAAAAGCTTTTCGCCTGGCACCACATAATCGGGTGTACCATAGATTGCTCTTGGGCTTTTTATGGCTTGATCTTCTACCAGAATTTCTTCGAGTTCAGCGGTGTCATCAGATTCTGCCAAAGGCCGGATCGACTCGGAGACAGTTTTTGTTTTTGGGAAAATAGCACCATCCGGAAGTGCAACAGGTGCATTCAGAGCAGGAACTAGTTCAACTTTTGGAACTGGCTTTCCTTTTTTATCCGTTGCCTGAATCGCCAATTTCATCGGTCCGTAAAATTCCATTTCCTCCATTGCAAACTCTCCCTTTGGATTGGATTCCATTTCTACCAATCCTTCAAAGTCATTTATAAAAGCATTGACTTGGGCTGCAACCGGTTTTCCTTTTTCGTCCAGGACGATTCCCTTCTGACTTAAACTTTTTTCAACCGGATAGGAAAAGCGATCCAAAGTCATAGTAGGCGGGATTTCTTCCAGTTCGAGTGAACTTCGAATATCAGTTTGATCAGGGATTGGGATAATCTGGGTTTGATCCTGAACAGACACGGAAAGGTTTGCCTGAACGGCAGCTCCGCGCAAGTTTTTGGTATTGAGTGTCAGGGTAACTTTTTCTCTCGGGCCATAGTTCTCTTTATCTGCCGAAAGAACCACTCGATCTGCTGGTTTTGGTGCACTCGCTTGCGACTCTTCCACTCGCTGGAATGGAGTAAGAATGCTCAATGGAGCGGTGAAATAATGCTTTGGTCCGTAGTTTTTGTTCCAGTTGGTATAGGCCCGGATGAAGTACTTCTCCTCGATTAGTGAGTCGGGAAGGGAGAAGTTGCCAACAACAATTCCATCGCGAATCTGGAATTTCTTTTCGACAATAAAGTCACGAGCCTCATTGATGACTTCGACATGCAAGATCTTGCTGAGCTCATCCCGCAGGTAAGGATTTCCATAGTTGAAATAAGCCTTAAAGAAAAGCTGATCACCGGCGTAGTAGTAAGGCTTGTCGGTGTGAAGGTAGATTTTTTCCTGAAAATTGGCTGCGGTTCGTTCCAGGTTTTGAAGCTGAATGGCTTTTTCGGCATCGTAGTCCAGAGGCAACAGCGTCGAAATCCGCTTCTGATCCATGTCTCCCGAGAAGACAAGATCCTGAGGATTGAGGACCATCCCATTTTCTCTCACACGCACAGTTCCCTTATTTACCTCAAGCCAGGAAACCGGATATGGCGCATCCTTGTAAGTATTGACCTGAGAATATCCTTTTTGGTAGTGGATTTCGATTCGGCCTTTCATAGCAATCAGATATTCTCCAGGTTTGTCCGCCGGGGTTACAAGTTGCTCAGGCTTGTAAGGCACGACAGATTTCCCAAGTTCATTTGAAAAAATGTCAGATCGCATGTTCATACTTGCTGATCCTCCCGGCTTGTCGCCATAAAGGAAAAATCCCTCTTGTTCCTGCTGACCATTGATCATCGCACGAAACATATTCATGGGAGATTTCTTGTAGACTTCAGCCCTATTATTCTCCCAAGTGCTTCGCTGAATTTCTGATTCAGGTTTCATTTCCTCAAATCGGGCCGCACCCACGATCCGGTAATTGGTCGGAGAGTCAAAGAATTCTTTGAGGTCAAAGCTGATTTTATAACCGAGGTAATTGTTTTCGATTTCAATAGGCTGAATGGCAGTAGCCAGAAAAGTACCTTTTTCTTCTCCTTCGGAAAAGTCGATTGCCCAGGGGTTTTGGATTGTGGAAAGTGCTGCGACGGGATCATTTCCCAGGAAGAGGTTTTGAAATTTGCGAAGATCACGCTCCCAGACTTTATCTCGTGAGGCTTTGATTTCGACATCACTGAGTTCCTGATCAAACGGCTTCATGCTCAGGTTCACGGTTGAAATTCCGCCTGGATTCAATGTCAATTTTCTCGTCTCCGCTACATAGCCCATGAATGAAAACCCAACTTCAATCGGGCCTGGTTCCAGATTTGAAAGCGTGAATTTCCCTTCCATATCGGTCACCGTGGCGATGGTCGTATTGTTGATGAAGACATTGCAGTAGGGAAGTGTTTCGCCGGTTTCAGCGTCTTTCACTACGCCGGTTATTGTTCCGGTTTGGGCAAAAGCCACAAAGGAGACTGCGATAAAAAATAGGGGGAGGAAGAAAATTCTTGTCATTTAGAGGAGTTTTCGATTTGTGTTCAAATACGGAAAATTCAAGTTGTAGTTTATGAAAAAAGCTCCGAATAGGAGCTTTTGTTCAGCAAGTCAATTTTGACAGGGTTTTAAATTCAGATTCAGGATTCTTTTTCGTCATCTGACTTCATTCCCTCACGATCTTTCAACTTTTTATCTTCCACATTTTTATTGAGGAATTCGTTGATTTTGTCAATGGAAAACGAGGAGGAAATCTCCCCGAAGGAATTGATTTCCATTTTGAAACCTTTCAGTTCTTCGTGAACTTTTGGGTCTTCTTCTTTCTTTTTCTTCTTTGCCATGGCTGTATTGTTAACCGACTACCTCTAAGGTAGCCAATGCAAACTCAATTCTTGATACTACTTCCTTGGTACCCAAAATAGCAAACACTTCCATCAAATCAGGCCCAACTCCCAATCCGGTAATCGCTAATCTTACCGCTTGCATTGTTTTTCCCAACTTGATTCCTTCTGCTTCTGCAGAGGCTTCCAGTAGGGATTTCGCAGTGACTGCATCGTAAGTTCCGGTGAAATCCGCGATGGAATTGGCGTAATTGCTTAGCACTTTCACTGCATCGGAACTCCATTTTTTGGAAGCAGTTTCTGCGTCAAAACTTGTCGGAGCGATGATCATGAATTTACTTTCTCTCCAGAGGTCTGCTGTGAAAGTTACCCTTTCCTTTATAAAAGCAACGATCGCTTCTGCTTTTTCCTGACTGATTTCAAAGCCTTCAGCAGCCGCATCGGTGATTACAAATCCTGCCAGCTCGGTATTCGATTTGGCTCTTAAATATTGCTCGTTGTACCATTTGGCTTTGGCTATATCAAACTGGGTTCCTGACTTGCCAATACGCTCGATTGAGAAGGATTCCACCATTTCTTCCAATGAGAAAATTTCTCTGTGATCGCCAGGATTCCAGCCAAGGAAGGCGAGGAAATTCAGGAAAGCGTCAGGCAAATATCCTTGCTCACGGAATCCAGAAGCAGTTTCTCCGGTAGTTGGGTCAGTCCAGTTGATCGGAAAAACCGGGAATCCAAGCTTGTCACCATCTCGCTTGGATAGCTTTCCGTTTCCGTCAGGCTTCAGCAAGAGTGGCAAGTGAGCAAACTCAGGCATGGTATCTTCCCAGCCTAAATATCTGTAAAGCAATACGTGAAGCGGGGCAGAAGGAAGCCATTCTTCACCGCGAATCACATGCGTGATTCTCATCAAATGATCGTCCACGATGTTTGCAAGATGGTAAGTCGGCATGCCGTCGGATTTCATCAGGACTTTGTCATCCAGGGTGGAGGAGTGAACCATCACCCAGCCACGGATCAGGTCGTGGAGACGAACTTCCTCCTTTCGGGGAATTTTTATTCTGATGACATAATGCGCACCAGATTCCAGGAGTTGTTTTACCTCATCCTCAGGAAGGGTGAGGGAGTTTCTCATCTGAGTCCGGGTAATGCTGTCATATTGAGGAGAAACCACCCGAGCCGCAGTCAATCGATCCCGCATCGCGTCGAGTTCCTCAGGAGTGTCAAACGCATAATAAGCATGACCATTTTTTATCAGGTCAAGTGCATATTGCATGTACATGGGCTTACGCTCAGACTGACGGTACGGCCCGCAGTCACCAGGATTCCAAGGGCTTTCCTCGGGAGAAATTCCCAGCCACTCTAATGATTCTTTAATGTATTCTTCCGCTCCGGGAACGAATCGGTTTTGATCAGTATCTTCTATTCTCAGGAGGAATTTACCTCCCATTTTTTTTGCAAAAAGATAGTTATAAAGAGCGGTGCGGACACCGCCAATATGCAAAGCTCCTGTTGGGGATGGAGCAAATCTTACTCGAACTTCTTTACTCATGGATAGCTATGTCAATGTCCTGAAAACTTTGATTTGCAGGGCTTGGTTTTAATTTTTGATCAAAGTGCAAAGATAGGGAATAATGGAGGAAAGAAGGGAATTGGGAATAGGGTTTGGTTTGCTGAAATCGGAGCTTTACCTATTAAGGAAGGGCTTCATTCCTTATTAACTTTCTTTTGGATCTTTTTTTTCAGCCACTGACTTAGATAACGGAACCAAAAACAGCAGCTAAAAAAAAAATGGAACCCATTGCTGAGTTCCATTTTTCTCTTTTGAGAAGAAGACTTCTTAGTGTCTTGCTCTGATTTTCTCCTTGATACGTGCAGCTTTTCCCTGACGACCTCTTAGGTAGAACAAACGAGCTCTTCTTACTTTTCCTTGTCTCAACAAATCGATTTGCTCGATAGCTGGAGAGATGATAGGGAAGATTCTTTCTACACCGATTCCGTTAGAGATTTTTCTTACAGTGAATGTTTCACCATTGGAGTTCGGGTTTCTACGCTGAATTACAGTTCCCTGGAACTGCTGGATACGCTCCTTGGCACCTTCTTTAATACGTACGTGTACGTTGATGGTGTCACCAGCTTTGAATGAAGGGAACTTAGCTCTTGCTTCGCTGTATTCCGCTTCTACTATTTTCATTAAATCGCTCATAGCTTTATTTTTTATGCTTTCGCCGTTTGCCAACGCGTGGCTTATATAATTACTTCTTATTCGATTCTAAATCGCCTTTTCCGCTACCCTGATTGCTGAGCAAGTCGGGTCTTCTTTCGCGGGTTCTGCGAACCGATGCTTCAAATCTCCATTCGTCTATCTTGGCTTCATGTCCTGAGAGCAATATGTCCGGTACTTTCATCCCCTCGTATTCTGCGGGGCGAGTGTACACCGGTGGTGCCAGCAGTCCATCCTGGAATGAGTCTGTCAATGCAGAGGATTCGTCATTCAGTACTCCCGGTATCAGGCGAATGATCGCGTCAGCCACTACAGCTGCTGCCAATTCACCTCCGGAAAGAACGAAATCACCAATGCTAATCTCTTTGGTGATGAATCTCTCCCTCACCCGCTCGTCTACTCCCTTATAATGACCGCAGAGGATCAAGAGGTTTTGGCTGAGCGAAAGCGCATTGGCCATGGATTGGTCAAAAGTAACTCCATCGGGTGTCATGTAGATGATTTCATCGTACGTGCGTTCCTTCTGAAGTGCTTCGATGCATCGGGCTATTGGCTCGATCATCATGACCATTCCGGCTCCTCCTCCAAAAGCATAATCGTCGACCTGCTTTTGTTTGCTCACTGAATAATCCCTTAAGTTGATGACACGAACGGTGGCTATCCCTTTTTCTTCTGCTCTTTTCAGAATAGAATGAGAAAATGGTCCTTCCAGCAATCCCGGCACCACAGAGATAATATCAATGTGCATGGATCAGTCTTCCAGATAGATTTCAAGTAAACCTTCGGGTAATCGGCAGTAAACTTTTTTAGCTGCCTTGTCCACTTTGAGAATGATTTCATCCTGAATTGGAATCAGAATTTCTTTCCCTTTGTGAGTAACCCCCAGGAGATCCTGTGTTTCCAAATCGTAAACGATCTGGATTGGTCCGATCAGTCCTTTGGTCTCGTCAAATACCTCGAATCCAATCAAATCGTGAAAATAAAATTGGCCTTCTTCCAGTTCGGGCAGTGCGGTAAGTGGAAGATAAACTGCCGATCCTACCAGTGATTCTACCTGCTCGATTGAGTTGAGATCCTCGAATTTTGCTAATGCTTTATTTCCGGGTTGGAGTACAAAGTGCTCCAGGAAAAACGGCACAAGCCGGGATTTTTGCTCCAGGAAAACGTGCTTTAGATCTTCATAATCCTCAGGATAATCTACATCTAGCGTCACCATTACTTCTCCACGAAGTCCATGAACTTTGCCCACGTAGCCTAATTGAAAGCATTGGTCTTTGTTCATGCGGACTTAACTATTATGCTTCAGTTTCGCCTTCGGCAGATGCCTCAGGAGCAACTTCAGGAGCAGCTTCTTCAGTTGCTTCTACAACAGCAGGAGCAGGATTGTTTGCGGCTGCAGCAGCTGCTAGCATCGCTTTTTGCTCATCTTCTCTTGCTTTGATTACGTCCTTTCTTGCCTGGTTTTTAGCAGTTTCAGCATCCTGAGCTTTCTGACGAGCGTCAGTTTTTGCTTTAGTGATGGTGTCTACCTTACCGGCGATTTTAGAATCTTTATCAGCCAACCATGCCTCAAACTTAGCATCAGCAGTTGCCTGATCGATTGCGCCTTTCAATACACCGATTTGAAGGTGTTTTTTCAGCATGATACCTCTGTAAGAAAGCATAGCTTTCACGGTATCGGTAGGCTGAGCTCCGTTCAACAACCATTTAAGAGCGCGCTCATTGTTGATGTTGATGGAAGCGGGATTTGTGTTTGGGTTATAAGACCCGATCTTTTCGATGAAGCGTCCATCACGTGGAGCTCTAGCATCAGCTACAACCACATCGTAGATAGCCATTTTCTTTCTACCGCGACGTGCTAATCTGATTTTTACTGACATAAATTTGATGTATTTAGTTAGTGGATGGAACCCGTCCATCCTAATTTTGGAGTGCAAATATAAGGTAAATGATTGATAAACCACACCTTGCCCAAGGAATATTTGCCTTACTGCACAGCCTGAGTTTCCTTTAAGAATTCTTCAAAAATCGGAAATAACAATTTTGAAATCAGTCGGTAGCCTTTGTCCGAAGGATGAAGCCCGTCATAGGTGACATTGATGGATTTTTCAGGATAAGGATATTCATCCGTCGTGGCATCAAAGGGCACGTCAATGTAATCGGGATATTTAAAGTTCTTGTACTCACCAGTTGACGGATCTTTCAATCGCTTAAACTTCACTAGCCGAGAGTGCTCCATTCCTTTTTGATGGTATAAATCCACAGTTCGAAAATTCTCAAACTTCCCAATTTCAACAATTGCATTGGCAAACTGCTCCAGGTTTTGACCGTTTTTTTCACGGTAGGAACCATATGCATTGTTTTTAAAATCATTGATGTATACAAAATCCACGCGTTGCATAGGAGTGATCAGAACAATTTCAGCCTGATTATTCAGACTGCGGAGATTATTGATAATTACTCTGAATGCCCCATAAACCGTGGATGTACCAGTATTATTTTGATAATCATCCATCGTTCCCAATTCCTTACCTCCCCACCAATCATTGGTGCCAAGAAAAATGCTGTAAACATCCGCCTTTGGAATCGCGAGTTTATCAAAGTCAGTGGCGATTTTGACGGCTGTCCAACCATTATAACCTTTGTTTGTCACCCGGACATCGGGAAATTTGTCTGTGACCAAAGTCAGGTAACCCTTACTTATCCGATCGCCTGTCTCATTTTGATGATCATTCAAATAAGTGATAGAATCTCCGATAGCTACCCAAGTCAGGGATTTTGGTGCAAATCCAAAAGATAAGATCAGGCAAATCAGAAGCAGAAATGGTTTTTTCATGGTGGGTCGGTGCTAATTTTAATTACCAGGCGAGATGCTTTTGGGTTGATACTTCCGGCCTACATATTCCGAAAGTATTGAAAACCTTAGATTCCTGGAAATTGATTGCGAGGCAAATATTGAAAAGGTCAGCAAAAAGGAATGATTTCAAAAGATTATTTGTCTGATAGAATCCATTAGGGTTAATTTGTGGACAGTATGTTTACATTGAAAGTAAAATGGTCCCGTAGTTCAATGGATAGAATAGAAGTTTCCTAAACTTTAGATATGGGTTCGATTCCCGTCGGGACTACTTCTCCTGCCTGCCTGCAGGGATTCCTATCAAGGCTGCCAAAAACCCCTTATACGCACTGTATATGGGGGTTTTTGTTTTTAATAAGTATTAAAGAAGATAGTTTTCCCTGCTTTATTTGTTTTAGCTTATCCGAAGTGTGTGTATTTTGAGGTTCATTATGCTCCACAATCTTTATTAAAAAAGTGATAAGTTAGATAGTAGCTTGTTTTCCTGAGCTTACTCTTTAAATTTTGGAATGGGGCTTCTTCCCATTTTGAGAAAATAATGACTGATCACTCCATAAGTTCTCTTTGCAATTCCTACCAATATCAGCAACGATTATGCTAATTGCGAGTTGTTTAGCTTGATTCCAAACCTCTTCTATGCGCTTTTTCTTCGTCTTTGCTCTTCTAGTTTCCGGGTGGTCTTCATTTGCGCAAACCAAAGCGATCGACAGTTTGCAAAATGCGCTGCATTTGGCAAAAGGTGAAGATAAAATCAGAGTCCTGATCGATTTATGTTGGGAGTATAGGTTCATCAACGCCGACAGTGCGCGAGACTATGGCCTTGAAGGCCTTGAATTGGCTCGCAAAAATAAACTTGAGAGCTTGGAGGGTGATGCATTGCACAACATCGGCATAACACTGGAAGCACAAGGCAATTACAGAGAGGCTCTGACATATGAACTGCCGGCTCTGGAGATTAGAAGAAAAATTGGCAATAATTCAAAAACTGCCGACACCTACAATAACCTTGGTATTATTTTCGACGAAATGGGCGATCCCAAACGCTCACTGGAATATTATTTTGAAGCCAGAAAAATTTACGAACAGTTAGGCGACAAATCGAAAATTGCAATGGTTATCAGCAATATCGGAGTCGTGCTGAAAGAGCAACGCGAATACGAAAAAGTGATCGGTTATTATTATGAAGCACTGAGCATTTATAAGGAACTGAAAAACGAATTCGGTATTGCCGCATGCCACGCCAACCTTGGATCAGTATTCTACTTCACGCAGCAGTATGACAGTGCATTGTTCTATTCGTTGTTGAGCACCGCGGAGTTTAGGGAGCAAAATGTTATGCAGTTTCTCCCAACAACACTCAGCAGTGCAGCACAAGCCTATCAAAAATTAGGAAAAACAAAAGAAGCAAAAGCGAGCTTATTGGAGGCCAAAGCACTAAACGAACAATTTGATAATAAATTCGACTTGGCTGAGGTACTCATCAATTTGGCGAATGTATATCGAACAGAAAAGAATTTTGAGGAAGCTCGTTTTCTGGCTTCACGTGCTTTGACTCTGGCAGAATCGATTGAAGCAAAAAAATTAATGATGGATGCGCACTTGGAACTCTCAGCCATAGAAGAGAATGGACTAAACTTTAGTGCTGCTTTGCGAGAATACAAATTATATAATCAGCAAAAAGATTCGCTGTTTCAGCAAGACAAAACCAGGCAAATGGCAGAGCTGGAAACCCATTACGAAACTGAGAAAAAAGAACGGCAGATTATTCAATTACAAAACGAAACACTTACCAAAGACCTGGAATTGCAGCGCACCCGCACCATTGTTTGGTGGATAATTGCCGCGGTAGTATTCGTCAGTATCCTGGTGTTTTCGCTGCTCAAACGCAACCAATTTAGAATCCGCTTGGAGCGGCTCAAGGAACATGAGGAACTCCAAAGGCAACGATTTAGCGCCGTGATTGAGGCCGAAGAAAATGAACGCGCTCGTGTTGCAAAAGACCTTCATGATGGAATTGGACAGCTACTATCTTCTGCTAAACTCAGCCTAACCGCTGTTTCACTTCTACCACACGATGCCCAAGGGCAATTGCTAAACAATTCTATAAAAGTGCTTAATCAAGCCACGCAGGAAGTCCGCTCCATTTCTCATAATCTAATGCCGGCCGCCCTCATGGAACTTGGGTTAAAAGAAGCTATTGAGGATATGGTTGATAAAATAAATGAATCGAAATTGCTGAATATAAACTTTAGCATGATCGGCATCGAAAACCGTTTGCAAGGACCTATCGAGGTGGCTGTATATCGGGTGATCCAGGAAATAATCAACAATATGATAAAGCATTCGAAAGCCGATCTGATTGAAATAAATTTAAGCGGAATAGAAAATACCCTTCACCTTTCTATTTCCGACAACGGGGTAGGTTTTGAAAAGGAAATGATCACCAAAAGCAAAGGCCTTGGGTGGAAAAGTATTTTCTCCCGCATCGCTATGCTGAAAGGTATTATAGATGTAGACTCTCACCCGGGCAAGGGTACCAATATTAACATCCAATTTGCCATTGCATGAATAAGGACCTGACCATCTTAATAGCTGACGACCATAAAGTTTTTGCGGAAGGGCTGGAAGCCGTATTGCAGATTCTAATTCCGAACGCACAATTTGAGATCGTGCATTCCGGTGAAGCTGCTTGGGCACGGATTGAAGCAAGTCCTGATTTTCAGTTGGTGATCACCGATATTTCCATGCCGGGTATCTCAGGGCTGGAGCTTGCAACAAGGGTTAAGCAACAACACCCAACTATAAAAGTACTCGTGGTGTCCATGCACAACGACAGGCAAATGGTGGCGGCAGCTCTGGCTACCGAGGCAGAAGGTTTTGTATTGAAGACTTCCTCCGCGCAAGAAATATCCATTGCAATCAACGATTTGCTAAACGACAGCACCCACTACAGTAGGGAGGTGCTGCAGGTGATGCTCAGGAAAGTAAAAGAAGAAAAACAAACCGCGCTGCAATACCCGCTAACCAATAGGGAGTTGGAAGTTTTGAAGCTGGTCCTTGAAGAAAACACTAACGAGGAGATGGCAGAAAAACTCTTCATCAGCAAGCGAACTGTGGAAACTCACCGCATGAACATTATGGAAAAAACAGGCTGCAAAAATTTGATTGCACTCTACAAGTTTGCAAGCCGCACTGGTCTGATCACTCAATAAATCAGTATTGCTACGGATACAAAATCCGTATTGTTGCCGATGTGCTTGGTCTTCTTTCTAGAAATCTTTGTATAAAAATAATATACAAAGCCATGAAGCTCAAAAGATTACTAGTCACATTATTCGTACCCTTCCTCTTCGCATCACTCTCCGGTTGCGAACTTTTAGAGGATGTGAGCAAAACAGAATTTGACAAAGAGCTCGAGTACATCACTAAAGTATGGAAAGTGGATTCTGTGAGGGTAAGAGAGTACGGGTTTGTCCCATCCTCAAGCGGTTCAGCTCAAACTCCCCTGATAAGCAGCAACTTATTACCCATCACCAAAATGGAATTTTTAAGAATTGATGAAGAAGCACTGGGTGGAAAGCTTCTTCAAACCAGTATTGAAAATGGGAAAGAAGTTGTTACTGAATTGGAGTGGTTTTATAGGGAAACCTACCTCGATTTGTTCTACCCCAGTGTTTTCTTAGGAGGCCTACGCCCTTCTGCTGTCATCTTCGATATGGTAGAGATATCAGAAAAAAGACTTGTTTTTAAACGCGAAGAAAACTTAGTGAACGAGGCTAATGGCGCTCAATTCGGATCTCTAGAACGCTATTATTATTTGAGTAAGTAAGTTTTGATAGAGAGATAACCCACTCCCAGTTTCCAAACGAAGAAAAATATCCTATGAAAAAATATCTTATCACGCTCCTAATTATCTGCTTCGCATTAACCTCTCATGCCCAATTGAGTAAACTTAAGCTGGGAGGCAATAAAGAAAATACAGAAGTTAAAACAGAAGACACCCAAGGCGATTCTATTCAGGCAACCAAGAAAAATGCAAAGGGCGGAAGCAATTTAATGGGTAAATTATTAGTGGGAGTTGCCAAAGTTGCCGGCAATCTTGGCGGCACAGCCTTTGGAATGGTCACCACCACTGATAATTTGGACGACGTAGTCATGACTGTTGGAACCATGCACAACTTACGGGATAAATCAGTGGAGACGGCTGACATGGCATTCTTTGGCGATTGGCGTTCTGGTGGCACGATGACCTTCTTTTCTTTCACTCAAAAAGAGAAAATTGGGGTTACTAAATTGAATGGAGAAATAACTGTAGATGGTATTATGGTAGATGGTGATGGAATGGGAATTTATTCCGATTTCTCTGCGCCTGATCTAGAATCATCAAAGAAAATAAAGATCAAATCTGCCCAGGGACAAGAAGTGTCTTTCGCGATTCCTGCTCCTACACAAACCTTTAAAATCTTGTCAGTAAATGGCCAAAAGGGAGAACCGGCAATCGATTTTTCAAAAGATGTTACTCTTGAATTGGCTTTTGACGGAAATTTAGATCAAAACGTACCAGTTCAGGTCAGCATTACAGCTCGTGTAATAGGAATTTCTACTTTGTACCCCGTTGGCTTTTTCGCACCTGCTACAACTATTGTGATTCCGGCTGCGAATTTTAGAAACGTAGGCATCGACCCGAGCAATGATAAACTTGCTAACTACGATAATATCTACCTGGAATTATGGAGATCGGAAATTGTAAAACCGATTGACCTGGTTGGAAATCTAAATATTGGTTCTGTAGGTATTATGTACACAGATGGCAGATTGATTAATGTAACGAGTAGCCCCAATGTATTTTCAGGTATTAAATACAAGGGCACCGAGAAGTTCAATTCCGGAGGAATGGATTATTCATTCTTTAAACCGAATGCTTTTTATAGCCGCCCAACCTCGCAGATTAAGAAAGCAGGCGTGCTCTCCCTTTCAATTATGGGTACCACATTCAAACAAGGGAAAACCTCTTCATCCTCTTCTTCCTTTAGTGCTGGTGGAACTACTTATACCACAACCACCACAAGTACAGCTTTCGCAACATTTCCCCAAGTATCCAATAAAATCTGGGATGAAGTTCTGGAAGGATTATATACAGATTTTACCAATGTAGTGGAGACGGAATTGAATACTTCCTTTGTTCCAATTGAAGAAATAACCACCGCCACAGCCTATCAGGATTTAACTCCCTACTCCCAAGAGGATGAAAACACGACCACCGAGTTTCAACGTGCCTATAAGAATACAGTAGTGTTGCAAAAGTCTTTGCCATATTCAGCTATGACAGGTGGTGCCACCGAAATCATGAAAGAAACAGGTGTAAATGCGCTGTTCAAATTGGTACTTGATGTGAAAATAGCTTTTGATAAAGGTGCACCCGTGATGATTCCTACACTTACTGTAGAATTGTTGGGTATGCCTAATGGAGACCCAACGAAAGGAACTCAGGCCATGCCCACCAAATATTTTGAAGGAGAGCTTGTGGGAGATGGTGTCCGTTACCCGGCAAGCGATAATCTGACAAAAGAAGACATTGATAAAGTAATCAGGAAATCAAACCTTCTGGAATTATTTCAGCGCAGCCTCAAAGAATTGATGGCCAAAGAACTGGCAAACCCGGATTATGAAATTGCCTGGAGCACTTCGTTTTATAAATAAAGGCTTTTATATTTTTTAATAGCGCGGGTATAAACATCCGCGCTATTTTTTTTTTATGGCGATTAGTCGGTGGATTCCTGAGATTTCATCATTTTTTTCCAGGTTTCACAGAAAAGATTTAATAATATGTCTTTTGTAGATAATAGCAGAGTCGGAGTTTTTTTCTTCATTTTCAATTCCGTGTTTAATCCTGATAAATTCATCAAGATTCAATTCAATTTTTTGCATTTATAATCCTCTTTGAAAATCCAACAATCCCAGAATTCGCTTACTTTTACGAGGAATTTTAAACCTCTCACTTTAATCTTTTTGCTATGAAAAAAATATTACTCTTGGCCGCCTTTGCGGTAATTTCATTTAAAGCGATTTCTCAGGAAACCGGCACGGCAACAAAAACCAAGGAGATGTACACCGTCTCTACGTCTGAAACCATTCTTTCCTGGGGAAATGTAGAATCCGCAGGACTTGATATAGCCAACATCGGACGTTTCAGTCCAGTCATCAACTTTGGCCAGCAACTTCACATTGACTTTAGTGAAAAGTCAGGTTTTTATACTGGTTTATCAGTAAGAAACGTCGGTATTATCACCGAACTGAATGATTCTGTAAGAGTGAAGCAGCGAGTTTATACCCTTGGTATCCCAGTTGCTTTTAAAGCAGGTGATATGGAAGGCAATTTGTTTGCTGCAGGTTTCGAAGCTGAATTCGCCATTAATTACAAGCAAAAAGTGTTTGTGAACGACGAGAAATCAAAGTCTAATATTTGGTTTAGTGATCGTACTAACATTTTCCTTCCATCCGTATTCGCAGAAGTTAAAAGCAAGTATGGAAATTACATCCGTTTCAAATATTACCTGACTGATTTCCTCCAAGAGGGAAATCAAAAAGTGAATGTTGATGGAGTTGACTTCAATCCTACAAAAAGTACGATGATGTATGTTTCTGTTGGATTGATGATGAGGAATCTTGATATAATTAAAAAATAACAAATCGGAATCCTCAGGGATTAATAAAAAAGGTGAAACGCAAGCTTCACCTTTTTTGCTTTTCGGATGTCAAAATCCGCAATAATTTGGTAAGTATCCCTTTGTATTTGTTTTCACCAGAAATACATCCCCGCTCTCAGGATATTCTTTCAGCTGAGCCTCGTTTAGATTTTGTCTAGCGGTAGTGATCAGCAAATGATCCAATTTTTCACCCCCAAAAACGCAGGATGTCACATTAGGCGCAGGTACTAGGATTTTTTTCAAAAGTTTACCTGTCTTCGGGTCCCAGCAATAAACTCCTGATCCCCCGTAATGAGCGATCCAGAGATTTCCCTCCTGATCAATACTCATTCCGTCTGGTGTTCCCAATTCTTTTGGTACACGGATTACTGTTCGATCAAAGTTGATTTCGCCTGTTTCCACATCAAACTGATACGATTTTATCTCCCGGGTTGGGCTGTCGATGTAGTAGAAGGTTTGATTGTCGGCAGTCCAGGCCATTCCGTTGGAAATGGTGATCTGTCCCAACTGTTTTTCCGGATTTAGTTCTGAATCAATCCGGTAGAGCGAACCTGCCCCAGGAGTAAATTTGGTGCTCATCGTACCTATCCAAAGTCTGCCATCGGCATCGCATGCTCCGTCATTAAACCTATTGAAGGGTTGATCTTCTTCGACTTCTATAAGCCATTCCAATTTTTCGGTTTCAAGATCAAACCGGGCAATTTTTCGGTCCAATGCCAGGAGTAAATACTCACCCTGACCTTCCAAAACCAAAGAAAGACGGTAATTGAATTTCCGCTTAGTGGTTTTTTTGGTGCCAAAATGATATTCGTATAATTCTCCTTTTTCAATATCTACCCAGAAAAAGCTTTTTCTTTCAGCATGCCAGTAGGGACTTTCCCCAAGAGTACATTGGGATTGATACAGATTAATGACTTCCATTGGTAATAAGTTATTTTTCAGGCCAATAATAGGCTATTTTTTTCTTTAAAAAAGCTACACTTCTCTCCAATTGATCCATGCCGTCCACTCCATCCTCAATGCTGATCCAACTGTCAAAGCCAACTCGTTTCAATTCCGTGAAAATAGCATCGTAGTCATTCATGCCTTTTCCTATTTCCCCGTGGCTTAATCGCTTGGCATATCCCACTGCGCCGCCTTCTTCATTTCGCAGATCTTCGATAGTTCCGTATTTCAGATATCGGTCGCTTGCATGCATCGTAACGACTCGGTCGGATACTTTATAGAGGAGTTCCAGCGGATCTTCTCCAGCCAGAAAAGTATTACTTGGGTCGTAATTCACCCCAAAATTCGGATGATGGATGCTGTTGACCAGAAGACTGAAAACATCCATTTTTTGGGCAAATTCGGGATACTCCCAAAAATCATCCTTGTAGTGATTTTCAAGGATAAGCGTTATTCCTCTTTCCTGCGCATAGGGCAAACATTCCTGAATACTGTCTGAGGCAAGTTTTACGCCTTCTTCTATCGAAAGTACGGGTCTTTTTTGACCGGAAAGAACCCGACAATAAGATCCTCCCAGAATATAAGTCATGTCAATCCAGTGTTTTTGCTTTTGGATTTCTCTCTCCCGGAAATTACGATCCGGATGAGTAAAGTCCGGAGAGCAACACATCATGGGAATCACTTTGCCCGTATCTTCCACCATTTTGCGGAATTCCGGCCATTTGCTTTGATCCTCCATTTCAAGAAAACCGGCATACCATTCCAAACCCTGGATGTCAAGTTTGGATGCTAAAGCTATCCAATCTGCGATTTTCATGCTCCCATCTTTGCAAAGCTGCTGCATAAATGCCTTGGGGAACGCGGCTAATTTTGGCATTGATTTTAACTTTTTGGGTCTGATTGTAAAATCTAAAATCTATTATTTCGAAGGAATCGTACTCGTGTCTTTGGGAGCATTTCTTCCCATCATCGGGTATTGCTCGAGATCAACGACTTGACCGCTGATCGGTCCGCTCTCGTCACCCAGCCAATAAATAGACGCTGCCGCAATCTCTTCCGGCCAGAGGATTCTTCCCGCCGGGGCATACATTGCAGGCAAGTCTTCATACCAGTTTGCCGGCAAACCATGTTGTTTTTTGCGCTCCATTTCCTTCTCAGTCAGGACCCAGCCGGGATTTATTTGATTGACACGAACTCCATTTTCGCGGGGAAGCGCATCGCCGAGGTTTCGGGTCATGGTCATCAAAGCTCCTTTGGAAATGCTGTAAGCCAATAAATTAGGCTCACCGCTCCAGGCATTGACTGAACCGATATTCAAAATCACGCCTTTGGTTTTTGTCAAATGAGGCAAAGCTGATTGTATTAAAAGGAAAGGTGCGATGGTATTTACATAAAGAACTTTTTCCAGAAATGCTTTATCTGTGTTGCCAATATTTGAGGTGACGACCATCGCGGCATTGTTGACAACGGAGTCAAGTTTGCCCCAAGTTTTCACCGCCAACTCAACAAGTCGCTGAGCGGAACCATCAACTGAAAGGTCTTCGATATGCAGGACCGCATTTTCATTTCCGAGTTCGGCAAGGACTTCCATCCCGAGTTCCTCCTCCAAGCCATGCAAAACGACTTTGGCACCTTCGGCTACTGCACGCTTGGCAATGGCTTTTCCGATTCCCATCGTGCTGCCTGTGACTATGATTACTTTTCCGTTAAGCCTCATTTCAGACAGGTCTCAACACACTTTTCACCACCTGACCTGTATGCATTTTTTCAAATGCCTCATGCCATTCTGTAATCGGCCAAACGCCTCCGATGATAGGTTTCACGTCAAGAGCTCCGCTTGCAAGAAGCCCGATCACTTTCTCCCAAATCGGCCAGTTGTGGCTAAAACTTCCCTGAAGGCGAACATTTTTCTGGACGATCGGATCGATCGAAAAATTCAGCGGCTGAGGTCCCCAGCCAACTTTTGTGATTTGACCATTTGGGCGAACCAAATCCATGGCGATTTTCAACGTGGCACTCACGCCGGCAGCATCGACCACCAGATCAGCTCCAAGTCCGTCTCGTTTTCTTGCCCAATCAGTGGCGGAATTAATCAAGGGTTCGACGCCATATTTTCTAGCGATTTCCAATCTTCCGCGATCAGCTTCAAGTCCAAGAATTGCTACTTCAGCTCCACAAAGTCTTGCCACTGCTGCGCAAAGAATCCCGATCGTCCCGGGCCCGATCACAAGGACTCTGTCTCCGGGTTTTACATTTGAATTGCCAACGACAGAATTATAAGCGACGCAGCAAGGTTCGGTGAGGCAAGCTTCCTCGAAAGACAAAGAATCAGGAACATGATGTAGACATCTCGCCGGAACACGGACGAATCGGGTCATCGCTCCATTCACGCCATAGCCAAAACCTTTTCGGGTTGGGTCAAGATTGTATAAGCCGACACGGCTCATGGGATTTTGAGTATCAATCACTGCGGCAGTTTCGCTGACTACACGGTCACCAACTTTCCATCCGGAAACTCTCGCTCCCAGCGTTGCGATTTTGCCGCCAAATTCATGGCCCAGAACGACCGGATAATTGACTTGCCAGCTATGATCTGATGTCCATTGGTGAAGGTCAGATCCGCAGACGCCTACATTTTCGACCTCGAGCAACACATCGTCTTCACCGATTTCGGGAATGGGGATTTCTCTGATTTCTACCGATCCTTTGACCTCGGAATAATTGACAACTGCTGCTGATTTAGTGGATGAAGACATGGAATTATAAGTTTTTTGGGTTGGCTGTTACTTGTGCGTGGATCGCTTCGCAAATTTTCCGCAGGGAAGTTTCAAGATCTCCATTGGCAGTTTTGAAAGCATCCGCGTCGATTGTCAAAGGTGCTCCCAAGACCACCAACGGCGCTCCATATTGCGGACATTGAATCGCTTGTTCAAGAGAAAGTCCACCGACAGCTTGAACAGGGATATTAACGGCTTTGACAACTTCGCGTAATTGATCCAGCGGACTTGGCATCCTGTACCCTGCTGCTGCAATTCCCCTTCGCTCATCGTAACCGATGTGGTGGATTACATAGTCGCAACCCAGGTCTTCTAAAAATTTTGCTCCCTCAATCATATCCGGGCAAACCATATTATCACCCATTACTTTCACCCCGAAGTCCTTTCCTGCCTGCACCACACATTTGATTGTTTCGGCATGAGCTCGAGCCATTACTACCACGTGAGTGGCACCGGCTTTGGCCATCATTTCTGCTTCGAGGTAGCCGCCATCCATGGTTTTGAGATCGGCGACGATTGGAATCCCCGGAAATGCTTCTCTTAATTTTCGCACTCCATGAAGTCCTTCTGCCAGGATCAAAGGTGTGCCGGCTTCTAGCCAATCTACTCCGGCTCGCATGGCCATGGCAGCGGTTTCCAAAGCCTCATCGATATTGGTGAGGTCAAGTGATATTTGTACTATAGGTCTCATTAGGCTGAGTGGGTTTATTTGAAATATTGACTTATAAGCGGACGAAGCCTGCTTTAGGGAATATTAAGTTAAACAATAATTTAAGTCCCTGAAATCGGGAAATATATTTCTGACCGATGTATTTTGGAAGGAATTAACCCAAGGTTCAAGATTCCGATAAATAGAATTTACAAAGCTTAAATTTGTATTCCGGACTCTTTTCTTTCCCGGCAAATCCGATAAACCCATGATAATCAAATCAGCGCTTTCTTGCTTATTGGCAGCAACTTCCTTTTCAGCTTTGGCACAATCCGGGATCTCCAAACTGGATCCGGTAAGCTATTCTCAAGTGACGATCACGGATAATTTTTGGAAACCAAAGCTTGAAAAAATTGCAACATCAGCCGTTCCGGTTATGATTTATCAGACTGAAATAGCGACAGGTCGAATCAGGAATTATGAGAAAGTTGCGCGCCATCAAAGTGAAAAGCACGAAGGTATTTATTACGATGACAGTGATGTGTACAAAGCGCTTGAGGCAATTGCCTATTCGTTGAAAAACCATTCGGACAAAGATTTGGAACAAAAAGCCGATGAATGGATCGATAAAATCGCTGCAGCACAGGAAGATGATGGGTATATCAACACCTTCTATTCGCTGACCGGATTGGAAAATCGGTGGAGCGATATGGAAAAGCATGAAGACTACTGCGCAGGACATCTGATGGAAGCCGGGGTGGCGTATTATCAAACAACAGGAAAGAGAAAATTGCTGGATGTGGCGACCAAAATGGCGGATCATATTGATGAGACTTTTCGCAAACCCAACCGACCTTGGGTGGCTGGTCATGAAGAAATAGAGCTCGCTTTAGTCAAGCTTTATAAAGTCACAGACGATATAAAATACCTTGAATTATCCGATTGGTTTCTGGAACAGCGTGGTCACGGACATGGAAAAGGTGCTATTTGGGACAATCCCAACTGGGGACCCAAGTATGCTCAGGATGATGTGCCGGTGAAAGATCAAAAGGAAATTACCGGTCATGCCGTTCGGGCGATGTATCTCTATACCGGCGCTGCGGATGTGGCAGTAGCAAAAAATGATGCCGGCTACATGTATGCAATGAAGACGGTTTGGGAAGATGTCGTGTACCGGAATATGTACGTCACCGGAGGAATCGGTTCCTCGGGAAGCAACGAAGGTTTTTCGGTGGATTATGATTTGCCAAACGAAAATGCATACAGCGAGACTTGTGCTTCGGTTGGGATGGTGTTTTGGAATCAGCGAATGAATGCACTGGAAGGCGATTCCAAATACATTGATGTGCTGGAGCGAAGCTTGTATAATGCCGCTTTAGATGGATTGGGTCTTGAGGGAAATCGGTTTTTTTATGGAAATCCATTGGCTTCCTCCGGTCAGCATAGCCGAAGAGAATGGTTTGGCACCGCCTGTTGTCCATCCAATATTTCCCGTTTGGTTGCTTCTGTCGGAGATTATATTTATGCAAAATCCGAGGATGCCATTTGGGTAAATCTGTTCATCGGAAGCAAAACCAAGTTCCAAATGGGAAATGTGGAGGTGCCTGTGGAAATGACAACCAATTATCCTTTGGATGGGGTCATTAACCTGACCCTGAACCCTGAACAGAAAGCCAACTTTGCTTTGAAATTGAGATTACCGGGTTGGGCCAAAGACGAACCTGTTCCCGGTGGGCTTTACCGTTTTGCAGGGAAAAGCAAGGAGACTTTCACCCTACTGTTAAATGGAAAATCGGTTCCCTATACTGAAGAAAATGGCTATCTGACAATCGAAAGAGAATGGGAAAAAGGCGATAAGATCCAGTATTCCCTGCCAATGGAAGTGAAGAAACTGGTCGCACGCGAAGAGGTTATTGCAAATGCAAACAGAATCGCAATCCAAAGAGGTCCATTGGTTTATTGTGTGGAGGGAGCGGATAACAACGGGAAAGCTTGGAATATCCTCGTTCCGGAAAACACCGATTTTAAGGTCATTGAATATCAGGTTTTGGATGAAAAAGTGATGGCTGTTCAAGCGGATATGAGGGTAATGACAGGTTCGGAAGACGGAACAAATCTGCGATCTGAAACCAAAAGAATAACTGCTATCCCGTATTACACCTGGGCTAATCGGGGGCAAAATGAAATGCAGGTTTGGTTGCCGACCAAGATCCAGGAAGTAAAAATCATTAACTAAATTCCTTGATAATTGATCATTAAAAAAACCTCAGTCTTAATTTTGACTGAGGTTTTTTTAATGATTATCCGAAATCTTGCTACTTCCCAATTGAAGTAAGTTTTGAAGATCTCAAAGAAGAACTATCGACTATTGTCTATGGACTCTTTATCATTGAAGTCTAGCCTGGATTTCCTGGATCAAGCCTTCGTATTTTTTAAGGATTCTGGCCCAATCTTCAAATTTCTCATCGTCTTTTACCGTCACTTGAGATTTTCCGTCCAGGAATGCTTCCTGACTTACAAGCTTCACGGCATAAGCTAACTGATCTGAGTTTCCTCCGCTGCTCACGATTACACGGGTACGTATAATACTGGACTGGAAATTCTGAACCTGCCAGGAGGTTGTCAGGTAACCGGTATTATAATCCACGGTTTCAAGAATATCGAAATAACCAGTGATGATAGAGCTTAGGATTTTCCAAGACTCTTCTGGTGCAATTCCGGCTTTCACGGGAACAGTAATTCTTACATTTGCCAAGTCAGAAGAAACAGAAGAAGTATAAGCTTCGTCAACTGTCATTTCGATCAAATCAGTAGCAGATACTTCTTGCATATTTGGCTGATTGCAGTAGTTTTTCACGTATCTGATAAATCCGTCTTTCGAGATTCTCACTTCCACGCAGGCATTTTTAGGAACCTTCAAATCGTAATTTCCATTGCCAACCCGCTTTCCTCCGATTTCGATGGATGCGTCGATCGGATTGGTCGTGATCTTTACCAAACGATCTTCAAGGATTGCTTTGTCTCGTACCGGAGGCTCGGCATCGCCTTCTTTGTTGCAAAAAACTTTCGTGTATTCCACAAATCCCTCTTTGTTCACAGTCACTGTGACACAATCTCCATTGATGATTTTTATGTCTTGGTTTCCTCTGCCCATGGAAATTCCATTTGCCGAAACAGTAGCGTCAGCAGGCATCACTTCAAGACGGACTTGTCTGTCTTTCAGCTCAAAATGATCTTTTAATGGAGGAGTTTCTTTGTCCGGAGAATTGTAATAAACCTTTGAAGCAGTCACAAAACCTGGCTTTTTGACATCGACGGTCAGGAATCTATCCTTTCCGATTACCATATAAATAGCCTTTGTTCCGATATTTTTTCCATCTACAAAGATTTCAGCATCGTAAGGTTCCGCGCTGATTTCAACTCTTCGATCTTCAATCGTCACTTTCTGATCTTTGTCCCACTTCAGATCTTTGTTGTATTCTTTGATGACCGATTCGTAACCGGGTTTTGTTACTTTGATTCGATTTCTGGAATCTTTTTCCAGTTTAAGCTCGATTGTTCCGGTTCCTAATTCTTGTTTTTCGGAATCATCGTAATCATTCAGAAGGAAAAATTTTGCATCCGAGTGATTGGCGGATACCATGATTTTTTGAGAAAAGGAAGAGAAAGTGGTAAAAAGGAAGAATCCGAAAAGAAGTAAATATTTTATTTTCATATAATTAAGGTTGAGTAATTATGCTTCGCAAATAATCCAATTAGAAGTATTTATGCAAGTGTCATTTGTTGGAATAGTTCTAAAAATCCAAATTTAGGACCAAGCTCTCTTCAAAAAGTTCAACCAATTTTCTCCCATAACTTTTTTGACATCCGATTCTGAGTAGCCTCTTTTCCGAAGGAGATCAGAGATTTTCTGCAAATCTGCAATGGTCTCTAAATCCGCCGGCGACTGTTCTGTCCCGAAAGCACCGTCGAGATCGGAGCCGATTCCGATGTGATTGGCATTTCCCGCTACCTGGCAAATATGATCCATGTGGTCAAGGACGGTGTCGATTGTCACATTCCGCTGCTTTGGAGTGGATTTTCCCCTTTCCCAACCCGGTCTCAGCATCCACGCATCAAAAGCACCTCCGATCACGGCACCGCGATCTGTCAAAGCTTTGATCATCTCGTCTGAAAACTGACGATTGTGATCCACCAGGGCACGGACATTATTATGACTTGCCCAAATCGGTCCCTGATAAATCTCCAGAGCATCCCAAAAGGCCAAGTCACAAAGGTGCGTTGCGTCCAGGATGATTCCGAGTTCATCCATTTTCCTGACCAGGGCTTTTCCCATCTCATTCAAAGGAGCAGAAGAATCTGTCCCAAAGGCATAGCGGCCCGGGCCATAATGTGCTGGACCAAGCGCCCGAAGACCGCTTTCGTAGGCTTTCTTCAGATAGTCAAGATTAACAATCGAATCGGCACCTTCCAGAGAAAGGATGAATCCAACAGGCTTGGATGAATTTTCGGTTTCATTATCCCAAAGTGCCAAATGAGATTCCAGTTGCTCCAGATTCCGGATTTGAGCCATTTCGCCTTTTTCGACCATCGCCTGATACCAGGCCAATTGTCCCTGAGTCTGAGCCCAGGCCTGCTCAGGAGAATGCCAGCCCGGAAGCGGATTTTCCGGGGCTACAAATCGGCCGATTTGAGTAGCAACTACCAATCCGATGTTTCCTTTTCGAAGTTCGGGAAGAGAAACAGTCGCATTTCCACGATCAGGTTTGTCTGTCATTCCTTTTTCTCGGGCATTGATTTCTGAAACCGGACGGGTCAGATCCCGATTCCACTCCAGGGCATTCATGCTCAAATCAAGATGTGCGTCAACTGTAATCATGGCTTAGAAGCTTTGGAGGATAAAAACAGTGGGGATTTTATGAAGGTCGAGGGGAAGTTTTTTCCACTCGTTGGCAGTTTTGGTGAGGATCATCTCATCTGAGCCTGTGATATTTTTTGCGATGCAAAGTTTGGTGTTGGGATTCAGCGTAGCCAGCAAATCTTCCAAAAGCTGGTTATTTCGGAAGGGCGTTTCCATGAAAATCTGTGCTCTCTTTTCCCGAAGGGACTCAGCTTCCAGTTTTTTGATGGCAGTGGTTCGGTCTTTTTTGTCGATTGGCAAATACCCGTGGAAAGCAAAAGACTGACCCGAAAAACCAGAACCCATCAAAGCCAAAAACATAGAACTCGGACCGGAAAGCGGGACGACCTGAATTCCTTTATGGTGAGCAAAAGCAACTGCAACAGCTCCGGGATCTGCAATTCCAGGACAGCCTGCTTCAGAAATAATCCCGATGTCGGCTCCATTCATCAGCGGTTGCATTAGTCTTGACATGGTTTCAGGAAGGGTATCTTTATCCAGTATTTCCATGTGTATTTCTTCCAGATTCACACCGAGTTTCAGACTGCTGATATATCGCCGAGCTGTTCGGAGATTTTCTACGAGGAAGATTTTGGTATGAGCGATTACTTCTTTGACTTGGGGACTGATGACGGATTGTGCCGTGTTTTCAGCCAAGACATTGGGAATCAGGAAAAGCTTTCCTTTGGCCATTGTTGAGTTGGGTTGATGCGTATTCTGCGGGAACCGAAAGTTAAAATTTAATAGCCAAATTCATTACCTTAAAACCGATTATGAACCACCTACCTTATCAAAAATGAAAACAACGCTTTCCTTATTCCTATCATTCTTTCTCACGATAGCTTCAATAAATGCCCAACAAATAAAAGCCCTAGTCGGCGGAACGCTGATCGATGGTTTTGGAGGAACACCCATTCAAAACTCAGTTATTCTCATCCAGAATGACCGAATCACCGCCGTTGGTCAGGTTGGGATTTTGGCAATTCCTGCCGGGGCCGAGATCATTTCCACCGAGGGAATGAGCGTTTTGCCCGGACTTTGGGATATGCACGTGCACCTGATGCTCAACGGTCACAGCGATTACACGCATTGGGACAGCACGTATATTGATGTGTTTGAGTCGGTGATCATGCCTTCTTCCGCACACCAATTATTGTTAGCCGGAGTGACGAGTGCAAGAGATTTGGGTGCGCCTTTGGAAGCCAGTATCAATGTCCGTGACCGGATCAACAAAGGAGAAATTCCCGGTCCGACGATTTATGTGTCTGGTCCATTTATTCAGAAAGCACCTTATCCCAACACAGAAGAATTCCGCTGGGGAGTGAATGGCGTTGCGGATGCCAAAGCAAAAGTGAAGAAACTCGTAGATGCCGGAGTGGATGTGATCAAGTTGATTGATCAGGATCAGATGACTTTGGAAGAAGCTCAAGCTGTAGTAGATGAGGCTCATAAATATGGAAAAATGGTGGTCGGACACTCGCACCGACCTGACGAAATCCGAATCGGAATCAAAATCGGTGTTGACAATTTTGAGCATACAGGTTTGAGTTCCGCACCGGAATATCCCGAAGACATCATGCTGTTGCTGAAAGAGCGTGCTGCAAAGATGAATCTAGGACCGCTTTTCTGGACGCCAACAGTGGAGGGACTTTACAACTATGAATCAGTAAGAAATAATCCAGAAAAGCTCGATGATCCTTCTTGGCATTTGGGTTTGCCGGACTCGATCGTTCGGGATATCCGGGCATCCCTTAGATTTCCGGGAAGAATGTCCTATTTCCAATTAACTCCGGTGAGAAAGCCAACGCTTGACAGGAAATTTGCGCAGCTGAAAGAAAGCGGAGTCGTGATGCTGGTGGGAACGGACAGCGGAATTCCGATGAAGTTTCACAGCCAAAGTACCTGGAATGAGTTGGATGCCTGGGTTAGCCATTTTGGAATGGATCCGCTATTGACGATCAAAGCTGCCACTTATTGGCCGGCTGTTGCGATGAAAGTAGACAAAGATTATGGAACAATTTCCGAAGGAAAATATGCCGATATCATAGCCGTGAGAGGTGACGTGCTTCGGTATATCAATCTTCTCCAAGATGTGGATATGGTGATCAAGCATGGGAAGAGGGTGAAATAAGCCGCAGTGATCAGTTGGCAGTGATCAGTCTCAGTGGTCAGTGACCAGTAAACAGTGGTCAGTTTTTCAGTTGAGAGTTTGAAATGTAAAAGGGGTGAATTCTGAATAGAAATCACCCCTTTATTTTTTTTCTGAAATGTTTAAATTGACACGTTGAACGTCTAATCTCTCAATAGATCGATCAATTCAATTATCCGTTCTTCGAAGATCCGAGCTTTGTCGTTGTTAGCAAACATCACGTCATCTTGAGGAACTACGCTATTGGTTAAAGCTAGCGAATCTAATCTTTGATTGATGAGATTGAACTTATCCTGGATTTTGGCTTCCCATTCCTTTTGATTTTGGAGGATCAAATCGGATTTTTCTTTAGGGGCGTTTTCTTGAAAATCAATTAAAATTCGATCCATCAAATCACCCATTTGCGAAAGAAAATCCCTGGAACAATTCACCATTGCTTTACCCTCATCAAGACAATTTTGATAAGTCTCATTGAGCTCCTGAAGTTTCTTTGGATAATCAGGCTCTTGAATGAAAAGGAATGATAAGATTAGATAGAATGTGAGCATGTTCTATTTCAAAAACCTCCTGATCTCTTCCACCACCGCATGCGGCTGCTCGGCGTGAAGCCAGTGTCCGGCGTTTTGAACAAATTCCAACTCATAAATAGGGAAGAACTCCAGGATCTCGGGAAGGTCTTTTTGCTGAATGTAATTGGAATTGGCACCGGCCAGAAATAGGGTAGGACCTTCGAAGCTTTCTCCTTCAGGCAATGCTTCACCTACATTTTCGATGTTTTTGGTGATGACAGGTAGGTTAATTTTCCAGGCAAATCCCTCGGTATCCCGACCCAGACTTTTCAATAAAAACTGCCGGATTCCCGGTTCTGAGATATATTTTGCCAGGGCATCATCTGCCTCTTTACGAGAGTTGATTGCTTTCAAATCGAGAGAATTCAATCCTTCCAAAATGGATTCATGATGCACAGGATAATAGCGCGGAGCGATGTCTGCCACGATGAGTTTTTCTACACGCTCGGGATACTTGAGAGCAAAGTTCATCACTGTTTTTCCACCCATAGAGTGACCCATAAGAAAGACTTTTTCCAACCCTTCCTCATTCAGCAATTCCTTCAAATCCTCGACCATCACATCATAATTCCACTCATCGTCATGGGGAGAATCTCCGTGATTTCGCTGGTCCACCAGGTACATGGTAAATTCCTTGTCCAGTTCGCGGGCGATGCTAAACCAATTATCCGCCGAACCAAAAAGTCCATGCAGAATGACAAGTGGTTTTCCTTCTCCGACTTTTCTGTAATTTAATTTCATTTTTAAATAAGAGTTACGAAATACGATTTAGGAGGCTGTATCTATTGTTTTGGATCTTGACTCTGGGAAACCTTTCAACTTTACAACTTTTTAACCTTACAACTTTCCAACTTTACAATCTTCCACTTTACAACTCAAGTTGCCTCCGGTACATCTGAATCGTATTTTCCAATCCATAATACAAGGCATCGCAAATCAGCGCATGACCAATCGAAACTTCATCCAGAAATGGAATGCTTTGCTTCAGAAATGCCAGATTATGCAAATCCAGATCATGTCCGGCATTGATTCCCAAGCCTAATTCTCTTGCCAAATTGGAAACTTCGATATAGGGTTTGATAGCTGCTTCCCGATTTTCATGATAGTGCGAAGCATAAGGCTCGGTGTACAATTCCACCCGATCGGTGCCGGTGAGTTTGGCCGGTTCGAAGTACTTGGTTTCCGGATTGATGAAAATAGAAACCCGGGTTCCGATTTCGTGAAGTTCCGCCACAATATCTTTTAGCATGCTTTGATGCGCGATGGTATCCCAACCTGTACTGGAAGTGATTGCATCCGGCGGATCAGGAACAAGCGTGGCCTGAGCAGGCTTCACTTTTCGGATCAATTGCATAAAACGCTGATCGGGATAGCCTTCGATGTTGAACTCAGTGGTTACAACTTTCGCCAGATCCAATACATCCTGGTAGCGAATATGCCGCTCATCCGGTCGTGGGTGTACAGTAATTCCCTGCGCTCCAAACCGCTCAGCATCGAGAGCTACTTTGACGACATCAGGATTATTGCCGCCACGGGCATTCCGAAGGGTGGCGATCTTATTAATATTTACACTTAGTTTGGTCATATCCGGGGTGAAAAAGGTATTTTTGTCCGATTAATAAAGTGGTAACACAAACTTAGAAGGAATGGCTTTAAAGCAGAACATAGAAAGCGAAATTAAATCAGCGATGCTGGCTAAAGATAAGACTCGTCTCTCCGCCCTGAGATCAATTAAATCCCTGATTTTACTGGAAGAAACCAAAAGCGGAGCAAAAGCAGAAATCACCGAAGACGATGAAATGAAGCTTTTGACCAAAGCAGCAAAGCAAAGAAAAGACTCTGCAGATATCTATCAGCAGCAAAATCGGGCTGATTTGTATGAGGTGGAAATGGCTGAATTGAAAATCATTCAGGAGTTTTTACCAGAGGCTTTTTCTGATGAAGAATTGACTGAAGCTGTAAAAGCAATTATTGCCGAAACGGGAGCTGCCGGTCCAAAAGACATGGGCAAAGTGATGGGCGCAGCAAGCAAGCAATTGGCTGGAAAAGCAGATGGAAAAGCCATTTCTGAAAAAGTGAAAGCTTTATTGAATAGCTAAGTTGAATCCGGTTGACATTGTAATATTGATCGTATTGGTCCTGGGAGCCTACGAAGGATTCAAGAAAGGATTCCTTCTTGGGCTCATCGGGTTGGTTGGCTTTGTGGTAGCCGTCATCCTCGGATTTTACTTCATGGATTCCATGACGGACTGGCTCAAGGACAATGTCACGGAGTTTAACATGGCCTATCCGATAGTCGCTTTTTTAATCATTTTTGTGATTAGCGTACTGCTGATCCAATCAGTTGGATGGATACTCAAGCAAGTGATGAATCTTATTTTGCTAGGCTCTGTAGATAGTCTTGCAGGTTCACTTTTGGGAATAGTAAAAGCAGCCTTTTTCATCAGTTTGTTCATTTGGTTTGGAAAGGAATTTGACCTCGATTTGCCCAAGCAATGGGAGAAGGATTCTGAAATGCTGGACTTTATCGAGCCAATGGCTCCTGCTGTGATTGAAGCCGTTGAGCCATTTTTCCCAAAAGTAGGAGGCACCAAAAAGAAATTACAGGATCTGGTTGAGGAGCTGAAAGATGCTGCTACTGATTGATAATTACGATTCATTCAGCCATATTCTTGCCGATTTACTAAGGCAAACCGGTGAGGAATTGCTTGTGCTTCGCAATGATGTTTCCCTAAATGATTTAGAGAAAATTGATTTCAATGGATTGATTCTTTCCCCTGGACCGGGAAGACCTGAGAGCGCCGGAAATCTGATGGCGGTTTTTGAAAGGTATTATACCCGGGTTCCTGTATTGGGAGTCTGTCTTGGGCATCAGGCTATAGGGGAATTTTTTGGAGCAACCTTAGTAAAAAGCCAGATTCCGATTCATGGGAAAGTCCATCAGGTAAAGAAATCAAAGCCGCATTTTCTGACCGATTCGCTGCCGGATCAATTCAATGTGACCCGTTATCATTCGCTGCAATTGGAGGATTTGCCAGAATCTCTGGAAGTAATCTTGGAAACTGAAGGTGGTGAAATCATGGCAATGGCTCATCGGGAATTGCCGATTTTAGGAATCCAATATCACCCGGAAGCGCACTTAACTGAGTATGGGTTGGACTTAGTTAAAAATTGGGTTTTGAAGAGCATCAGATAATTTTACTAGTTTACTAGGGAAAATATCTGATAAATTTACTAGTCGACTAGGGTAAATATCCGATAATTTTACTAGTTTAATTTATTATAAACTCTCCAACACGTTGAAGTATGCGAAGGAAACTTTTTGAAGATCTATATAATCATCTGAAAAAAGATGAAGCCACTATATTAATTGGTGCAAGACAAACTGGAAAAACAACTTTGCTACGGGACTTAGAGAGTGAAAGTATAAAGGAACAGATTCCTACCGTTTTCATTAACCTTGAAAATAAAGATCTGTTGGCTGAGCTAAACCTCAGTCCACTGAATCTGCTATCTTTTGCTCCAAATCCTGGAGAAAAAACCACTTTTTTTCTAGATGAAATTCAGTATTTAAATGATCCATCCAATTTCATCAAATTATTGTTTGACGAACACCGATCGAAGGTAAAACTCGTGGCCAGTGGAAGCAGTGCTTTTTACCTTGATCAAAAATTCAAAGATTCTTTGGTGGGCAGAAAGCGGATATTCAGGCTGAATACCTGTGATTTTGAAGAATTCTTGCTACTTCAAGAGAAACATGATCTTTGGGAAGAAGTATTGAAAATAAAGAAAAACCCAGGATTCAAATCAATAAAAATTACATTCCTGAAGTCAGAGCTTGAGAAGTTTTTGATTTTTGGAGGGTATCCAGCTGTGGCTCGGGAAGCGAATGATGCGGAAAAAAGACTGGTGTTAAAAGACATCAGGGATTCATTTATCAAGCGTGATATTTTAGAATCCGGAGTTAAAAATGAGCCTGTTTTTTTCAGTTTATTCAAAATTCTTGCAGAGCAAACGGGTCAATTGATCAATATCAATGAGCTAAGCAATACACTGCGAGTAAGGTCGGAAACAATTCAAAATTACTTAAGGATTATGCAAACCTGTTTTCATATCGAGACGGTTCGGCCTTTCTATCAAAATCTTCGAAAAGAATTGATGAAAATGCCTAAGATGTATTTCATGGATACTGGTTTGAGAAATAGCCTTCTCAACAACTTTCAGCCCATTTCCCAACGATTGGATCGAGGTGAATTATGGGAGAATGCGATTTTCAGGGCGTTAGCTGATAAATATGAGCCTGAAGAAATCCGATTTTGGAGAACAGCGGATGGAAAGGAAGTAGACTTTGTGTTACCTGAAATCGATGTTCCAATTGCATTGGAGGCAAAATTCGATGGACAGTTAATCAAGCCGGCAAAATATAAGCTCTTCCAGGAGGCTTATCCAGAGATTGGTTTTCAGTTTGCCAGTTTTTCGCCTTGGTCAGAAGAAGTAATTCGCAGGTATTTTTAAAGAATTATCCAGGAACAAAATCTTGACACTAATTTATTTGTAGCAATTGAAATTGCAAAGAAACGCTTGATTTTGGATTTCTTCGGTCATCCGTCATCGGTCATCCAGCCATTTTTTTACCTCAAATCAATCACTTCAATCCCGGGATGCAGTTTCACATCAAAAGCGAAATAAGTGTCGGGAAGGCTTGGCTGAGCTTTGAGATTTTTAAACGTGTAAGAAAACACGCCGCCTTGTCCGTCAAACATTTCCCAACCCAGTAAATCCTTCGTGGTTTTATCGATCATCAGGCGAACTTTCTGGAAGGGAGCATTCGCTTTTTCCGCGACCAGTTCCACCACCTGAGCGGCTTTTCCTTGAAATGTCTTATCAGCCAAAAGCTTGTAGCTGAATCCTGTTTCATACATCCGGAAGATATTCGAAGGCGTCAATTCCCCTTCCATCTGGGAGACGTCGTTGATCGTAACTTCTTTGTAGCTATCAGTTTGGATGAATGTCCAGACTGTTTTTCCGTTATTGAAGATTTCCTGATCAGGAAGTTTGAGTCGGTATTGGTTGCCTTTCACTGCGATATCGCCAGTCTGACGATCGCTTGATCCGCTTCCATCCTGATAAGTAAAGTCGAAGTTGGCGGTAAAGCCTTTCATGCTTTGGAACTTTTGGCTCATGCCATCCAGCACTATTTTGGCTTTGGGATCTTTTTGCGCAGCTGCATCTGCCGCGTACAAAAATGTAAGAACTAGGGTAAAAACGAGGGCTAATTTTTTCATGTAATGTTGGCCCTCGGAACTCCGGAGTAGCCTTTACAGACTATTCAATAACCGTTCCAAACTGGCCTCATCCTGAACGAGGACTTCGCGGGCTTTTGATCCTTCGAAAGACCCGACGATCCCCGCAGCTTCCAATTGATCAACGATTCGACCTGCCCGATTGTAGCCGAGTTTCAATTTCCGCTGGATCAAAGAAGTACTTCCCTGCTGGTGCATTACGATCAATCGTGCAGCCTCATCAAAAAGAGGATCTCTGTCGGAAAGATCCACGCTGGAAAGGGAACCTTCACCATCTTCTCCGACGAATTCAGGAAGTAAATATGCGTCTGAATATCCCTTCTGTGCTCCAATCCAATCACAGATTGCCTCAACTTCAGGCGTATCTAAAAATGCACATTGGATTCGGGTCATTTCAGATCCGTGGGAAAGCAACATGTCACCCATTCCGATCAGCTGATCTGCTCCTCCTGCGTCCAGAATGGTTCTGCTGTCGATTTTCGAAGTAACCTTAAAGGAAAGTCTCGCCGGGAAATTCGCTTTGATTGTACCTGTAATCACATTGACCGAAGGTCTCTGAGTTGCTACAACCAGGTGAATTCCAATGGCTCGGGCAAGCTGTGCAAGTCGAGCTATAGGCGTTTCGATTTCCTTTCCGGCAGTCATCATCAAGTCCGCCAACTCATCAATAACCAGGACGATGTAAGGCATGAAATAGTGGCCTTTGTCCGGGTTAAGTTTGCGGGCGATGAACTTCGCATTGTATTCTTTCAGGTTTCTCGCACCGGCCTCTTTCAGCAAATTGTACCGATTATCCATCTCGATGCAGAGCGAATTCAGCGTGTGAATTACCTTTTTGGTATCTGTAATAATGGCCTCTTCAGAGCCCGGAAGCTTCGCAAGAAAATGTCTTTCGATCTTGTTAAAGAGGGTTAATTCCACTTTTTTGGGATCGACCAGGACAAACTTCAGCTGCGAAGGATGCTTTTTGTAAATCAAAGAAGCCAGGATCATGTTCAAGCCAACCGACTTTCCCTGACCGGTCGCACCCGCCATCAATAGGTGAGGCATTTTCGCCAAATCAGCCACGAAGACTTCATTAGAAATGGTTTTGCCCAACACGATCGGAAGATCCTTGTCTGATTTTAGAAACTTCTCAGTTCCCAGAACAGATCTTGCCGGCACGAGCTCACGGTTTTTATTTGGCACTTCTATACCGATCGTTCCTTTTCCGGGAATTGGAGCAATGATACGGATTCCCAAAGCCGCCAAACTGAGGGCAATATCGTCTTCAAGGTTTTTGATTTTGGAGATTTTCACTCCCGGATCCGGCACGATTTCGTACAGCGTCACGGTTGGACCGATGGTGGCTTTGATCTCCTGAATTCCGATTTTGAAATTGACAAGTGTCTCAACAATCTTGTTTTTGTTTTCTTCGAGTTCCTGACGGGAAACGGTTACTTTCTGTACATCGTATTCGTTTAGCAAGTCCAGGGTCGGGTACTTGTATTTTGGCAAATCAAGCGTTGGATCGTATGGATCCAGGTTTTCCACCTCTTCGGCGGTCTTTTCGCCAACTGGTTTGGTCACCGAAAAATTCTTCCCTACCAATTCAGGTTCCTCGGCGATTTCATCCAGAAGATTAATTTGAGGCACGTCAAAGAGGTCATCTTCTTCCTCTTCAATTGCTTCTGGCTTCATCATGAGGTCGCCTTCTTTCTTGACGAACCAGTCGGCACCATCATCCTCAAATTCTTCTTCCTCTTCTTCAAGTAATTCTTCCTCTTCGATCAGGGGTTCGTCAGTTCCCTTTTTTCCAAAAGGATTCTTGGGAGTAACTGCTGCTTTGGCCTCAGGTTCATCCTCAATAGCCGAAAGACTTGCTGCAAACCAACGTAATTCATTGATGTCAAAAAAGAAGATCACGAAGATCAATAGCGATCCAGCAAGCAGAATAAACGTACCCCAACTCAGAAAATCTGCTGAAAGTTTTGCAAGCTCATATCCAAAACCTCCGGAAAGGAAGCTCCAGAATGAATATCCTTCGATCAAAATCACCACGTATCCGGTAAGCAAACCCAGCCAGAAAGTAAAGAATAAAGCGAAAGTGGTGTATCGGGTGAGGGACACAAGCGAAAGCTTAAACGCCCATTTGAATCCAAGCAGGAAAATGAAAGGAGGAAAGAGAAATGCTGCGATCCCAAACCAGCGGTAAATCATCCAATGGGAAGCCTGAGCTCCCAGATACCCCAGCCAATTTTGAGATTCTCTGGCAGAGTCACGAATGGCCTGATCGGGATTGTTCATGACCAGACTTTGATCCGACGGACCGTTTAATAAGTAGCTGATGAAAGCAATGAAGAGAAAAATCGAAATTGAAATCAGCAGGATCCCAAATGTCAGTGCGAATTTTGGGCTGCTAACGCTCCCAATAGAAAAACCTGGGCCTTTTGGTTCTGAAACCTGCTTTTTGGTGTTTTCAGCTTTCTTTCGAAAAGTATTGGTCTTGGGCGTATTGGTGGCCATGTATGAGATTCAAATCCGTATTTAAGATAAGCGTAAAGGGTCAAGAAAGGCAAATTACCTCGAAAAATAAGCCAACAATCCCTTTTTGATTTTCTTGATTAAGGCTGGTCCCTCATAAATCATGCCCGAGTAAACCTGAATCAGGCTTGCTCCGGCTTCGAGCTTCTCGATCGCATCTTCGGCGGAGAATATTCCCCCAACGCCTACGATGGGAAATGCTCCTCTTGACTTCTGATGCAGATATCGGATCACCTCCGTACTTCTTTTGGCCAGGACTTTTCCGCTGACTCCGCCTGCTCCGATCGCTTCTACTTCCGCTTTTGAAGTGCTCAGTTGCGAACGATCGATGGTCGTATTGGTCGCAATCACTCCGTCAATTCCGGTTTCCTGCACGATCTCCACAATGTCATCCAATTGCCCGTCCGTAAGGTCCGGAGCGATCTTCAACAGGATCGGTTTTGGGTTTGGCTTCAGATCATTGGCTGATTTTACAGCTTGCAAAAGTTGCTTCAAAGGTTCTTTTTCCTGCAAATCGCGAAGATTTGGCGTGTTTGGAGAACTCACATTAACCACAAAATAATCCACATACGGATGAAGTGCTTCCAGGCAAAACAAGTAATCATCCACCGCATTTTCGTTGGGAGTGACTTTGTTTTTCCCGATGTTGCCACCGACAATCACGTTGGATTTCCGCTTTTTCAGTCGCTCCACTGCATCGAGCACGCCGCCGTTGTTGAAGCCCATCCTGTTTATTAGGGCTTCGTCCTGCGGAAGTCTGAAAAGTCTTGGCAGCGGATTTCCTTCCTGAGGTTTTGGAGTCAACGTTCCGATTTCGATAAACCCAAAACCAAGCATTGCCATCTCATCGATCAGCTTTGCGTCTTTGTCAAAACCCGCAGCCAAACCCACCGGATTCTTGAATTTCAATCCGAATACCTCCCGTTCAAGCTTTGGATCCTCAAAACCATAGATTGATTTGACGACTGAACCCACAACGGGCAGGTTGAAACTCATCTTGGTAAGATCAAAAGTGAAATGGTGTGCGTCCTCTGGTTTCTTGAGAAAAAGCAGGGGTTTCAGGATGGATTTGTACACGGGATCGGGGATTCTGTTTGGCTCCCAAAGTTAGGGATTGAAAAATTCAAATGGGGGAAGATTGAAAAATTGGTTTCCCTACCCGAAGACTTTTCCCAGTTCTCAACAACCGCAATCCTTCACCATAAAACTGATGCCTTTGCCGGTTGCGACACGAATAGCCTTACTTACTGTGCCAAAATTCCAATAATCCTGGCCACCTTCTTTATCGGGAATTCCAAATTCCCCGATTTCTGTAATCACAGTATTATCAGAAACGATCTTTCCGGTTGCAGTTTCGATCAATGCGACCCGAAGCGTTGCGGATATTTCCAAGGGTTCGCGGTATTCAGGATAGATCGCATTGACTTCTTCCGGACTCTGGTAATCCCATCCATCTGTATTTTTTATTTCACCCAAAGAGATTCCGATCAGATAGGGATATCCCAGAGCAGAATTCACTTTGGCTCGCTGGGTAGAGTCATTCAGATCTTTGATACCTGCGGAAAGTAATTCGTAATCCATTCGATCATAGAGCTCTGCCTTTGTAAATCCCTGATCTCTCAACGTAGTCAGAATCTGACTTTCCAGCTGATTTTGCTCCGCAACACTCAACCGTTGAAAGCTCGGATCCAATGCCAGCGGCAGAAGTAAAACCCCGTCTGATTTACTGAGGCAGATGTGACAGGAAAAGCGCGTGTAAACTTTTGAACTTGTGCAGGAGGAAATAAGAAAGGCCGAAAAAAGAAGAAAAAGGAAGTTTCTCATTAGAAGAGTTAAAAATCAAAAGCTTGATTATTGTCTGTTTTTAATTGCGATGGCTTCACTTTGGGTTAGGTAGGTGGACCATTTGCTCAGCAAACCGATGATTCCTGCAATCTGGAAAATGATTGCCAATACTAGGATATAGACCGCGTTGGGGTTGTCATTAATTTTAAAATATCCTCCAAGTATTGCACCCCAAAAACTCATTACCAAAAGGCTGATCATCAATTTTCTGCGCTTGTTCATTCTCATTGAGTTAAATATCTGGACTCTGCAATATGCGGTTATTGTTTGAATTAGTTATTGGATGTGATAATCAAATCAACGATCAAAAATCCCCAAAATCATAAATCCGAAATCCTCCATTCCTTCACTTTCTCGGATGAAAATCCGTCAGCACCTGCCTCAGATAATCCCGATCTAAATGCGTGTAAATTTCCGTCGTAGTAATGCTTTCATGCCCTAGCATTTCCTGAACTGCGCGCAAGTCTGCTCCGCCTTCGATCAGGTGCGTGGCAAATGAATGCCGAAACGTGTGAGGGCTGATGTTTTTTTGGATCCCGGCCTGCTCGGCGGTTTTCTTGATGATCAGAAAAATCATGACCCTCGTGAGCTTTTTCCCCCGGCGATTCAGAAAGACAAATTCCTCGTGGCCTTTGGCTGGAGTTTGATGCACCCGCACTTCCTCTTCATAGATTCGAAGGTATTTCAAAGCATCTTTCCCGATTGGGACTAGCCGCTCTTTATTGCCTTTTCCGGTTACTCTGAGAAAACCGATGTCTGAGAAGATTTGACCTTTTTTAAGTTCTGTCAATTCTGAAACCCGCAACCCCGAACTGTAAAGCATTTCCAGAATGGCTCGGTTGCGATGTCCTTCGGGTTCCCCAAGAGGAATCGCTTCCAGTAACTTTTCGATTTCGGCGAAGCTCAGCGTATCCGGAAGTTTGCGTCCGAGTTTTGGCGCTTCGAGGAGTTGGGCCGGATCCTCAGTGAGTTTGTCCTCGAACATCAGAAATCGGTAAAAAGCTTTGATGCCGGAGATGATTCGTGCTTGGGTATAATCCGAGATTTCGAGTTGCGCGAGGTCATTGACAAATCTCCGCAAATGCTCCAATTCGAGTTGGAGAGGAGATTTATCCGGGAAATGAGTTTCGCAGTAATTGCCCAATTTCTCCACGTCACTTGTGTATGCCTCAATGGAATTTTCACTCAGCGAGCGTTCCAATTTGAGGTGATGGCGAAATTGGCGGAGGTAGGTTTCCCAAGCTTTGGTCATTACAAGATTTAAAGGTGTCCGATTTGGAGGATTGGAATTAGGATTCGGAAAACTGGAAAATCATTAGATTTTCTTGTGAAGCGATCATATCAAAATCTCTATCCTGATGCCAAATTGGGATATTATGCTTGATTGCATACCAAGCAATCAAGCAGTCATTACTTTTTCTGATCGTAACTCCTTTTTGCCTTAAGCTTGAATAAATTTGTGCAGCTCCAGCGGCAGCTATATATGGATCAGCTTTCAATTGAGCTAAACTTGTTAATTTTTCACTTAGCGTTTGAAAACTCTTTTGATCTTTGGTCCCCTGCAAAATCTCCTGATAGATAGGAGGACAGATGATTATCCTATCTTCTTCAATTAATGAATAAAGCTTTTCGGCGATAGCTGACTGTGGATTATTAAAGAAGGTTATCCAGATGGAAGTGTCAGGAAGAATATACATTTCCTAGTTTTCTCGCATTTCGTCGAGATTGCCTTCCCAAGTGATTTTACCTCGAAGTTCAGCTAGTTCTCGCAGTTTAATTTTCCGAAGGAATTCACGAAGTGCTTGATCTACCACTTCCTTTTTGGTTTTAAGGGTAGTCTTGTCAAGAATTTCATCCATCAATTCCTCATCTATCTCAATGTTCGTTCTCATCGGTTTCTTATCTATACACCAAAATACGAAAAAATATACACAAAGGATTTTCTGTTATCAGAATATTTTTCAATTTTAAAACCGTCCTACCTTCCATTTTAAAACCTTAATTCCTTTTAACTTTATCCTTGATTTAAATCTAGCCTATTTTGAAAATCCAGATAATCAACGGTCCCAATTTGAACCTTTTGGGAAAAAGAGAGCCAGAAGTCTATGGCAGCACTTCTTTCGAAGACTATTTCGAAACGCTGAAAACGACTTTTCCTGAATTGGAACTCCATTACTACCAGAGCAATGTGGAGGGAGAACTCATCAATAAGATCCATGAAGTCGGTTTTTCATACGATGCGATTTTGCTCAATGCCGGTGGATATACCCATACTTCTGTCGCGATTTCGGATGCGATCGCCGGTGTGACCACCCCAACTTTGGAAGTTCATATCTCCAACATTTACAAGCGGGAAGAATTCCGTCACAAAAGCATCATTTCCAAATCTTGTGTAGGTATGATTTCGGGCCTTGGCCTGAAAGGCTACGAACTCGGCATCCGCTATTTCCTTTAACTCCCCAAACCTATGATCACCTTTGCTCCCGGACCTTCCAAAGTCTACGATTCTCTCCCTATTTATTTGAATGACGCCTATCAGGAAGGAATTCTGAGCGCCAATCACCGGAGTTCGGCTTTCATGAAATTGTATCAGGAAACTGAGCAACTCATGCGCACCAAGCTTCATATGCCGGATGATTACAAGTTGCTTTTCACCTCAAGTGCAACGGAAAATTGGGAGATCATTTCCCAATCAATCGTGGAGCGGGCGAGTTTTCATATTTATTCAGGTTCCTTCGGAAAGAAATGGTTTGAGTTTGCTAAGTATATTTTGCCGGCAAGCGCTGGATTGAAAATTGAGGCAAATCAATCGATCGATGTTCCTTCCCTGCAAATCGGGGAGGAGTTTGACCTGATTGCAATCACCCAAAACGAAACTTCGAATGCCTCCCAGGTAAGAAGCGAGGTGATAGAGGCGATCAAGGAGAAATTTCCTGAGAAAATGATAGCCGTGGATACCACTTCTTCAATGGCTGGAATTGAATTGGATTTTAGCTTGGCAGATATCTGGTATGCCTCCGTGCAGAAATGCTTTGGTTTGCCGGCAGGATTGGGGATTTTGATTCTTTCTCCCAAAGCCATTGAAAAATCCGAGCGAAAAGGTGAAAGAGGCCGCTACAACAGTCTGAGCTTTATGCTCGAAAATGCAAATGGATTCCAAACTCACTACACCCCAAACGTACTTGGGATCTATTTGCTCAATCGGGTTTTGAAAGATATTCCTCTGATCCAGGACATTGATGCCACTTTGCGCAGCAGAATGAGCCGATTGGAAAACTGCATTGCGCAGACCAAAACGCTGCGAATGTTGGTGGATAATGCGGACACCCGAAGCACCACTGTGATGGGAATCGCCGGAACTGAAGAGCTGATCACTCAGGTGAAAAAGGATGCTGAAAAAGCAGGAATACAGATGGGCGGAGGCTATGGTCCTCTGAAACCAACCAGCTTCCGCATCGCTAATTTCCCCGCAATCACCGACGATGAGTTTAATGCCTTGCTTGAGTTTTTGGAAAAATATTGACAAGTCTGAAATCTGAAAGCTGAAGTCAGAAAGTTCATACTTCAGCTTTCAGATTTCATAGTTAAACCTCGGATTCAGAAATGGATCCGAGGTTTTTTTATGTGGAGTATTTCAAATTTGATTTCTGAAAAAGTCCGAATTTTACCAATAGCTCATGCGGAGGAGAAAATATCTTTGGTTCATCACTTTAACTCAATAAGCTATGAATCGAAGAAAATTTTTAGTCTCATCTGCAGCCCTTTCAATGGTAGGGTCAGATTTGATGGCATCATCCATTGAAAAAAGGTTTGAAAAGGATGCCTTTCTGGTGAAATCAGGAGAAGCCAGAAATGGAATGCACACGCCCTTCAGGGGGATAAATCCCAACGATACGAAAATCTCTTCAAAGGACACAAGTGGCCAATTGTCTGTATTTGAGTACATTGGAAAAGAGAAAATAGGTCCTCGTTTGCATGTTCATTTGGAGCAGGATGAAATATTCTATGTAGTGGAAGGATCTTATCGCTTTCAAGTAGGAGATGATTCTCATATTTTAGGAAAAGGAGATACTATTTTCCTGCCCAGGAATATTCCTCATACCTGGATACAGACTTCGGATGAGGGGAAATTGGTTTATTTCTTGCAGCCTGCAGGGAAAATGGAGGAGTTTTTCCAGGCAATGACTCAATTGGGCAGGCCTCCGAGTGAAGAAGAAGAAAACAGTATCTCATTAGCTTTTGGAATCAAAAATGTTGGGCCGCCACTTAGCCTGGAATAAATATGATTTTGAGGAATATTTTACCAAGTGCTCATTTACATGACTATGTCAGAAAGCATCAGGTAATTCGATTTCTTTTTGGCCCGGAGCAGAATATTCCTCACAAAGTTTATTCTCCCCGCCCGGAGATTTGCCTGGTCTTTTACATCCGGGATTTGCAGCAAGTCAGTTATGTTGCTGATCCGACCCAACTTTCTCATCCAAGATGCACCCTGATTGGACAGCACACGGTGGTGACGAATCGATTCACGGGAAGGGATTTTTGGGCACTACAAATCGTGCTTCAGCCAAGTGCCTTATATCGATTGACGGGAATTCCTACGTTTGAACTCACCAATACCTTCCTGGATGCTGAAGCGGTATGGGGAAATCAAATACGGGAAGCTTATGAAAAAATGGCAAATTCGGATGATGTGGATACTATTATTCGGATTGCAGAGGGATTTTTTGAGAAAATAATTAATCAGTCAAGAGTTAAGTCCCATAAGATAGATGGGGTGAGTACGCTGATCCTGAATCAGAATAAACCTGTTTCAATAGATGAATTGGCCAGTCAAACTTGTTTGAGTTCCCGGCATTTTTTCAGGAAATTCAACGAAAGAATGGGGATTGGACCAAAGCTGTTTGATCGAATTGTCCGATTTGAGAAAGCATTTTTTATGAAAAATTCCAATCCTGATCTGGATTGGCTGACTATCGCGCTGGCTTGCGGCTATTACGATTACCAGCATCTTGCGAAGGACTATAAATATTTCACCAATTTTTCACCTTCCGGATTTTATGAAATTGATACTAAATCTCCTGAGAGAATCTTCGGTGTGTCAGAAGTTCAGAAACTGGATCCAGGAATTTCGCCATAGTAAAAAGCACATTTTAGGCTTAATAATTTGAACATATGAGCCTTCCAGATTTAGACTTTCAGACTTCATAATTTGGTAAATCCGAAACACAGTGTCCACAAACTGAAATCTCGTACTTTTGGGGCATGATTGACTTCAAGCAAATCCTTTCCGTTTCCCTGATTCTTTTTTCCGTGATCGATATTCTCGGTTCTATTCCGATTGTGATCAACCTCCGGAAAAAAGTAGGCCATATTAAATCCGAAAGAGCGACCATAGCTGCAGGCGTTTTGATGATCGCTTTCTTGCTGGTTGGGGAGTCAATTTTAAAGCTATTTGGGATCGGAGTGGAGGATTTTGCAATTGCCGGTGCGCTGATCATTTTTGCCTTGGGTGCTGAGATGATCCTCGGAATCGAACTTTTCAAACCAGATCCTGAAGCCACCAGCAGTGCTTCCATTGTCCCGATTGCATTTCCTCTGATTGCCGGAGCCGGTACGCTTACCACCATTTTGACGTTGAAAGCAGAATTTGAGCAAGTCAACATCGCGATCGGGATTCTCCTGAATCTTGTCTTTGTCTATGCCGTGCTGAAAAGTACGTCCTGGCTGGAAAGCAAACTTGGAAAAACCGGTTTGGATGTTCTGAGAAGGATTTTCGGTATTATTCTCCTGTCGATCGCAGTGAAAATCTTCAAGACAAATGCTTTCCCGATTGGTGTCGAATCAGGAATCTAACAATCTTCTCTTCCGCTTTTTCCCTTTCTTTGCTCCATGATTACCATTTTCACAGATGGCGCTTCCAGAGGCAATCCCGGTCCGGGAGGCTACGGCGCTGTGCTCAAATTTAACAATCACCGCAAGGAACTTTCCGAAGGTTTTCGCTTGACTACAAATAACCGAATGGAGCTTTTGGCGGTGATCCGTGCGCTTCAGGAACTGAAGATGACCGGAATTCCAGTTACCATCTACTCAGACAGTAAGTATGTGGTCGATGCGATCGAAAAAGGCTGGCTATGGAGTTGGCAAAAGAAGGGGTTCAAAGACAAGAAGAATCCTGATTTATGGCTTCGCTACATTCCGCTTCATCTGAAGTATAAGCCGAAGTTTGTTTGGGTGAGAGGACATGCCGGGCATATAGAAAATGAACGCTGCGATGTGTTAGCTGTAGCAGCAGCGATGATGCCCAATTTACCGGCAGATGCGGGTTACGAAAGTTCTGTTTAGGAGGTGGGTGAAAATGTAAGAAGTAAAAAAAGTAAGTAGTAAACGGTTAGTTGTAAGTTGTAAAACAACACAACTCACTGCTCACTACTTACGACTCACAGTTTACCACTCACTACTCACCGTTTACAAATTTTATAAAAAGGACTCCATCGTCACAAGAGGTACATCTTTCCGATTAACCTCCAAAAGTGAATGATATTCCCGGATTGGAAATTGCCAGCCTTCGTCTCCGAGTTCCCAAAGAAGCGGAGCCAGGTTCTGAACAGCTGCTTTGCAACCCTGCACGATAGCGCCCATTTTTCCGGTTTGTTTCGAAAGCGCAGCTTCATTCTCGATCTCAAAAGGCCCTGAAAATCCTTTTTCTTTCAGGATTCCCACAAAAGCCCTCCAGTCCATTGAATCACCCAAACCGAAGCCCGGAAGCGTTGCTTCGTAGTGATGGCGATCCCAGGGATTTTTGCTGGATGGGATCCCGAGTTTCTCCGCCCATTCAGGTCGGATCTGCTGCATGGGATACATATTTCCCCAGAAAGGGTCGGGATTGTTTCGGGTCGATTTCACGTGAATCCGCTTCAATCGACTTATTTCCGTGTTTTTGATCACATCCACAGGATCGGTGTGTTGCCAAACATCGTGAGAAGGATCGTAGATTTCTCCGTGATTTTTCTCTGGAATGAGTTCGTACATCAGCTTCCTCGCTGCAAGTACTCCGCTCAGATTGTTGTACGTTCCGGTGAATCCTGAACTCCTCCAACCTTCCATCGGACAGTTTTCATAGACTACCGTCACACCTAAGTCAGCCGCGTAGCGAATGATCGGCGTGAAAATTCGCTGGTATTCCAATAAGTTTTTTTCAAATCCGCCTTCCTCATTTCCCATTTCGTGGTTGTATCCGACAAAGGTTCCGACTTTCACATCATTTTCATCTCCACCGAGCAAGTGCGCCATTCGGATCAATCGAAGGAGGTGATTTTGATTTTTCACCCGGTGGATGGGATCTCCTCCGATTAGGTTTTCGAAAGCTCCGATGGACAATCGGAGTTTGGCTCCGTTGAATTTTTTGATCAGTAGTTTGGCTTCCTCCGGACCGAAGTTCTCATAATCCAGGTGAGTAGCGACAAAATCATCGCGGGTTCCGTCTTTTCTGAAAACACAGAGATCCAGTCCTTGCACGCCGATTTCAATCGCTTTTTGGATAGTTTGATCGAGGTTGAGCTGATCAAAAGCAGATGTCATGATCCAGATGGGATTTGCCATGGGTTTTAGGGTTTATGCGAAGTTAAAGATTGATTGGGGTTTGGGAAAGGTAGATTAGGAGATTGGAGATTAAGAGAATGAGAGATTAGAGATTATGCCACTTTCAGCATCCAACCTCCAACCTCCAACTTCCTAACCTCTATCCTTCCGAATATCGTCTTCTGATCTCCACCTTCTGCTTTTGTCTTTCCCAAAGGGCTTTTGCCAAGTCGGAAGCGACCTGATCAGGTTTGGCTTCGTGGAGGATTTTTTTTAGCCGGTTTTCTCCCAGATCGATTCGGTAGCAAATCTGCAATAGCCGCTCAAAATCCCTATCCAAAAGTTGGCTGATTGCTTTGGAAAGAAATTCAATTGCTTTCTCCTCGTCAAAACCTTCCTTGATTTCCGGAAGGGTGAAGTCTTTGGCGAGCAAAGAAAAAGTATCAGAGAGAGTAGAGTTTTCCATGATCAAAGAAAAAAAGCCCGATTTCTCGGGCTTGGGATTATTCTTCAGTTTTTGTTTCAGGAGTTTCCTCAAGCACTTCAGGAGCCTGAGAACGTACAATTTTGTACCAGGAAACCAATTTCTTGATGTCAGAAGTGTAAACTCTGCCCTCATCCACGGTTGGAAGCACATGCTTCATAAAAGCTCTCAACTCGGAGTCATCAGGATTGGCATCCAGCCCCAGGTCACCTTTGAACTCAGCTTCGATTTTTTTCATCACCGACTCCAATGGCTCAGCGCCCTCCTCGGTCAGCGTGTAGATGGAAATATCACCAAGGATAGATACTCGCTGTGCCATTCCGGCTACCAGTTTGGTTTTCTTATCATCCAGACTTTCCAGGATCACGCCTGTTCTGGAAGGTTTCAATATTTTGTACAATCCGGACTTGCCGGAAACTGTTGCTAGGTCTTTGAAATTCATGGATTAAATTTTTTCAGGTTGCAAATATAGAGTTTCGGGTCAATAGATTTCCCCTGTTTCGTATTCCTTGACCAACTCTTCGATAAACTTGACCAATTCTTCCTTTCCAGTACTGCTTTCTGCAGAGGTCACAAAGTAATCAGGTACCTCTTCGAAGATCTCTGTGGTCTTTTTGAGAAAGGCTTTCACGTTCTGATCGGTCTTTCCTTTGGATTGCTTATCAGCTTTGGTGAAGACAATGACAAGAGGAATGCCCTCAGATCCGCACCATGACAAGAATTCAAGGTCAATCCCCTGTGGTTCAAGCCGGCTGTCAATCAGGATAAAAACTCCGCAGAGGTTTTCTCTTTTCGTCAGATAAGTGCTGATCATAGCTTCCCAGCCATCTTTTACTTTCTTGTTGACTTTGGCAAAGCCATAGCCCGGCAAATCGACCATGTACCAACGGTCATCGATTAAAAAATGATTGATCAACTGAGTCTTTCCTGGTTTTGCTGAGGTTTTAGCCAAGTCTTTCGTTCCGGTGATCATGTTGATCAGGGAGCTTTTTCCCACGTTGGATCTGCCGATAAATGCGATCTCAGCACGATCAGGCTTGGGACATTTTCCCGGATTATTATTACTGATTACAAAAGTTGCTTTCTGGATCATAAACTTTGATTTCACGACAAAAGTACGATAATCTCTCATTATGCCTCAGGAATCGTCTTGGGCCTTGATCTTGTCGGCCTCCGAAGTCCGGATCAAACTCGATCAGTCGGGTATTGAAGGCAACAATTTTCGATTCCTCGGGTTTCTTCAGTAATATTGCGCCTCCAAAGATTGATTTCTAATGTCTGTAGTTCCATACAAAGATAAGCAAGACCCCAAAAAAGCTCAGGTAGCTGAGATGTTCAACAACATCAGTCATCGCTATGATTTGCTCAATCATGTGCTGAGTCTGGGGATTGACATCATCTGGAGAAAAAAAGCGATCAAGCTTTTGCAAAAAGATCAGCCCAAATTGATCCTGGACATTGCGACCGGAACAGGAGATTTTGCGATTGAAGCTTTGGCACTGGATCCCGATAAAATCATCGGGGTGGACATTTCCGAAGGCATGCTTGCCGAAGGAATAAAAAAAATGAAAAAGCGCGGTCTTGAGGATAAAATCGAACTTCAGATGGGAGATTCCGAAGGCTTGCTTTTTGAAGATAATAAGTTTGATGCGGTCATCGTTTCTTTTGGAGTCAGAAACTTCGAAAATCTGGAAAAAGGACTAGCAGATATGTACCGGGTCTTGAAGCCTGGCGGAAAGACTGTAATTCTGGAGTTTTCAAAGCCAAAGGTTTTCCCAATGAAACAGGCATACGCTTTGTATTCCAACTTCATCCTGCCTCAAATAGGCAAAATAGTATCAAGTGACAATGCGGCTTACACTTATCTGCCGGAATCTGTTCAGGCTTTCCCTGACGGAGAAGATTTTCTCAAGGTTTTGAAAAAAGTCGGTTTTACCAGCACCCTATGCAAACCTCTCACATTTGGAATCAGCTCGATCTACGTAGGCACAAAGTAACCTTCGCGACAGTTCTGATTTTCTTTTTTTCTGTATCTTCTTTTGCGCAGGGAATGTTTGGCCTCACGAGCGGGTCAGGTTCCGATGATAAAGTGGTTTCTTATGGGTTTTTTCTTGCTGCACATACCAATACCTATAGGTTAGAATACTCGGATTCTTTCTTTGATCCGACCAATACGAGTACCAGCGATGTAGCGTCAATTTATACTCAATTCTCCCCAGGGTTTTCTTTGGGTTTTGTCGGAATGCTACGGTTGCATGATCAGGTTCATTTGCTTTTCACTCCCAAGGTTGGCTTCTACGAATACAAAACCGAAGTAAATTTTTATAGTGATGCCTTGAATAATCTGCCAGGTACCGGAAATACAAACAATGAGCCTGTTGAAAATGCTCCGACTGTGATTGTAAGTGAAGCGACGATGGTGGAGTTGCCGCTATTGTTCAAGTATCGATCTCAGCGTTTCAACAATACCCGGATGTATTTTATCGGAGGAGCTAGCTACCAATTCCGAACCAAAGGTCAGGATGAAGCGAATCTGGACGAATTGGTGACGACCGGACGGGATGTTGCTATTGAAATGGGAATGGGCTTCGAGATCTATTTTAAGTATTTCAAATTCGCTCCGGAAATTCGCTTTTCTCATGGCCTGAACAATATCTATCAGGCTGAAAATACAATCCCTGAAATCCGGGATGCCATCTCTTCAATCAAGAATAAGTCGATTACAATCTATCTGAATTTTCAGTAGGAGGATTTGAATCGTCCACGGACCACCGACGACAGTCCACAGCAAGTAGATTTGAACTTCTATTTTTCTTTTATTTTGGTTAGTGCCATAAAGCGAATATCATATTCGAGAATCAGTAAATTCTCTTTTTTGCTTTCGCCAGAGATAAAATCCTGATCCACCTTTTTTCTAAATCAGTTATCTTGCCGTCATGGAAAAGAAAATTGCGTTGGTCACCGGAGCTACTTCGGGAATTGGCCGTGCCTCTGCCATCACTTTGGCCAAAATGGGGTTTCACATCATCGCTACTGGAAGAAGAGCTGATCGCCTCGAAGAATTAAAATCCGAAATGCCGGAAGGAATTGCGTTTCTCCCGTTGGTTTTTGATGTGCGAGATCGCGAGACGGTGATGGAAATCCTCGGAAACCTTCCCGAAAACTGGAAAAATGTAGACGTACTTCTCAATAATGCCGGGAATGCACATGGCATGGACCCGATTCAATCCGGAAATATGGACGATTGGGATGCTATGATAGACATCAATGTAAAAGGCTTGTTGTATGTTTCCAAAGCAATTATCCCAGGAATGTGCGAGCGTAAATCAGGGATGATTATTAATATAGGTTCAATTGCAGGTAAGGAAGTTTACCCAAATGGCAATGTTTATTGTGGTTCGAAACACGCAGTGGATGCTATCACCAAAGGGATGCGGATTGACCTGAATCCATTTGGAATCAAAGTGATCGCAATACACCCGGGACTAGTCGAGACTGAGTTTTCTTTGGTGAGATTCAAAGGGGATTCGGCACGCGCCGAGACGATCTATCAGGGATACGAGCCACTTGTCGCTCAGGACATTGCGGATATTATAGAATTTGTTGTAAATCGACCGGCTCATGTGGTTTTGGCCGATATTGTAGTCTTGCCGACAGCACAAGCTTCTGCGGCTTTGGTAAAAAAAGACCTGAAATAAGAGATGAAAAATATACTTTACTTCCTGGTGTTGTCGGCTCTTTCATTGGCTTGTGCGTCTGATAAAGGAGATGGTACTGTCATTGAACCAGAGACTGAATCCACCACGGATAGTCTTGAAGTTTCTGAGACTGTTGAAATAACTGAGCTGGAGGAAACATTGAAAAATCAGGGATTGGTCAATATCGAAGAAGCCATTCCCGGACTGAAGGTTGAGTTGATGTATTCGACGACCAATAATTTCTTTGAGCAGGATGTTTATGGAGATTTGACCCATGCGTATTTGCAGCCTGAAGTTGCGGATCGATTGAAAAAAGCTCAGGAAATGCTTCAAAGTGAATATCCGAACCTGACTTTGCTGGTTTATGACGGTGTTCGTCCGCTGAGCGTTCAGCAGATTCTTTGGGATAATCTGGACAAGCCGGACAGCATCAAACCGCTTTATGTGGCTGATCCCAAAGTAGGAAGTTTACACAATTTCGGAGTGGCAGTTGACCTGACCATTTATGATAATGAAGCCGGAAGACCAATTGACATGGGAACGAATTATGATTTCTTTGGCTACGAAGCTTATCCTGACAGGGAGTTAGAAATGATGGCCGAAGGCAAAATCACCCGGGCCCAAGTTGCAAATCGGGAGATCCTTCGGAAAGTAATGAAGGCCTCAGGATTTACAGGAATTGGATCTGAATGGTGGCATTTCAATGCTTTCTCCAGACAAGAAGCCGGAGAAAAGTTTGAGATTGTGAAGTAATTTTAGATTATAAATAACCAATAACCCAATAACCATTAACTTAAAAATCATCAACCAATAACCCAAAACTATGAATCTCAAACCCACCCTAATCACGCTTGGATTGCTTCTGAGTGTTGTTTTCATCGCTCCGGCTCAGCAATTCAAAGCCTTGGTTTTCAGCAAGACCGCAGGCTTCCGCCATCAATCCATTCCTGACGGAGTGGTAGCACTTAAGAAAATGGGCGAAACCCATGTTTTTGATGTGTACACGACTGAGGATGCAAGAGCTTTCACAGACGAAAATCTGGCCAAATATGATGTCGTGATCCTAATGAGTACCACCGGTACGATCTTTAATGATGAGCAAAAAGCAGCTTTCCAGAAATATGTACAAAGCGGAAAAGGCGTTGTCGGAATTCACTCTGCCACAGATACCGAGTACGAATGGCCTTGGTACAATCAGATGATCGGGGCATATTTCCTCGCTCACCCAAAGCAGCAAACTGTCAGACTTCAGGTTTTGGACAAGTCGCACCCTTCTACTTTCCACTTGCCTGATACTTGGCTTTGGACAGACGAATTGTATGAATTCAAAAATATCAACCCGAATATCAAAGTTCTGATCAATGCGGACGAAACCAGCTACACTGTGGCTAAAGGAAACGGACCAAATCACCCAATGGCTTGGTATCATGAATTTGACGGAGGAAGATCTTTTTATACGGCTTTAGGCCACGTAGAAAGTGCCTTCCAGGATTCTGATTTTCTGAAGCATTTGTATGGTGGCATCTGGTGGGCAGCAAAAGGTTATCCGTTAAAATAATGCTGAATTTTCCGAAATCAGGAACTTAAAGCCCTGATTTCGGTTTTCTAAACAAAAATCAAGAATCCCATGCTGAAAGCACAAGCAAGACCTGTTCACCTCTACATGGAGGCAAATCCTAACCCGAACTCTTTAAAATTTGTAGCCAATTTCATGTTGGCGGAAGACGGAGTAAGTTTCGATTATCCGGATTTGGAAAGTGCAGGAAACAGTCAACTGGCTAAAGAACTTTTCAATTTTTCTGCTGTTCAGCGGGTGTTTATTGCCTCCAATTTTGTTACAGTCACCAAGGCTGAGGATGTTGAATGGTCAGAAATTCAGACGATCATTCGAGATCATATCAGACAATATCTTGAGTCTGGCCAGCCTGCTGTTCAGGTTAGTTTTGAAAAGGATCCACTTTTCGATGAGAACGATTCTGAAATAGTGAAAAAAATCAAAGGCATTCTGGATGAATACATCCGACCTGCAGTAGAGCAAGATGGCGGAGCAATTGTTTTCCATTCGTTTCAAGATGGAATCGTGAAAGTTCTCCTTCAGGGATCTTGTTCCGGTTGCCCTTCGAGCACTGTAACGTTGAAAGCCGGAATTCAAAACCTGCTTACCCGTATGCTTCCTGAGGTAAAGGAAGTTCAGGCAGAAGGCATCTAATCTCGTATTTACCTCATGGGAAAAAGAGACTGGTCTTGGGCGATTCTGGGCATTCTTGCTCTTGGAGTTCGCTATCTGGCTCTTCAAAATCCGGAGGCTACAGATACTATTTATTCAAGAATATTCTTTCCGGGAATCCGGAACGTCATAGATCTAACGCTGGGAAATCTGCCATTTCCCAGCGTTTATCTTTTTTTACTTCTTCTAGTCCTGATTTTGGGACTTTATATCCTGAAGTTCAGCAGAAGGATCGGCTGGAAAGAAAGGAGTTTTTACACGTTCAAAGCTTTGGCAAATGGGCTGGGAGCTTTGGTTTTTTTCTTCCTTATCCTTTGGGGATTCAACTACCAGCGAACACCGATTTTCCAGCAACTAGGACTTAAGCCCAAGGCCTTAGATTTGGTGGAGTTAAAGGAAGAGATTTGGATTACTCAGAGACTTGTACTTCAATATCGGGGAATCATCACTCAGGATACGACTGCGATTACAGAGACACTTCCCTATCCCGAGTTGGAAAAATTGGTACGAACCAATGTGGGTGAAAATCTGGATATGCTGGGTCTTAATTTTACCGGAAATCCCAGAACCAAGATGTTTCCTCCTGCAGGTTTTATGCGAAAAATGGGGATTCTGGGCATCTATTTTCCTTTTACAGGTGAGAGTTACATCGATCCGACTTTGCATCCATTGGAGCAGCCTTTTACCATCGCTCACGAAATGGCCCATAGCTATGGTGTGACCGATGAAGGCGAGGCGAACTTTATAGCATGGGTTATTTGTAGCAATAGCGACGATCCCTTGCTTCGGTACTCAGGTCAGTTGCGATTATTGATGTACCAGTTCCGGGATTTTTATCGGATAGCACCTGATGAATACAAAGCATTTATGAAGACTCTGGATCGGGGAATTATGAATGATTTGATTTCTCTTCAGAAAGCAACCGAATCGGTCAAGCCTTTTTCAATTGAACTCAGTAGGAAATCCAATGATATTTTTCTTAAATCTCAAGGAGTGAAAGCCGGAGTCAACAGCTATCAGCAATTGCCGATGCTGGCATTTGCCTGGAGAGACCGGATGAAAGGAGATTGATTTTTTGATCTTTTAGTTTGAAGAGTGAATATTTTGAGATATTTTTAGTTTAAATCATTCTTCATGAAATTCCTCTCAATTTTTCTCTTATTTCAGTTTGTTTCAGTCTTGGCATTTGCGCAGATCACGATAGAAACTGAGCGCGACGAAAACGGAAATGTTCTGTTCTTTTCTAAAAATCCGGAGATCATTCCTTATTCTGTAATCCTGAATTTCGGGACCCTTCAAAATCTGACTTCCACTGGTGGTGGATCAGTAATGGGAGTCGCGATGCCGGGAAGAATCCGCTTGGCTACCTTGAAGCCTACTTTGGCGGGGCAAGGAACTAATTATTCTTTCACATATTCTTTTGCAAAAGGAAATGTGTATGGTAAAAACAAAACAGAGCCCGTGTACCTGATTCCTGTAAAAGAGGGAGTGAAAGTGCAGGCCTTTTTAATGACAACTATTGAGAATCGGCTGGGGCAAGATGAGATCGAAAGTCCATATCGAGGAGTTTCCTTTCGATTTGAGGAGCCCACTACGATTGTTGCTCCGAGGAAAGGAGTTGTGTCTGAAATCAAAATGCAGGAAAATCCGGGAGCGGATAATCTGGACTACAACAGAAGCGAGAATCATATAGAGATCTACCACGAAGACGGTACTTTTACCAGAATAATGGTGCTGAGGCCCGGTTCTCAAAAAGTTAAAGTTGGGCAGATGGTTTTTCCGGGAGATGAACTTGCAGAGTCAGCGGGAGAAAATTACAATTCGGGAAGGCATGTTCGGATGGTTTGTTTAAAAACTGAAAAGGTGGGGACAGAGAAATTGAAATACACGATTATCCCGGTTAAATTTTCCACACCAACAGGAATTCATGAAATGGCGCAGTCTGAGGAAATGGAGGTTAGCTTTCCAAGGGAAATAATCACTATGGAAATGAGCAAAAAGGAAATGAAGGTGTTTGAGGAAAGGAAATGATTCCTTAGCCTTGAATGATTTTCTTGCGATTGCCTACCCACACTCCCAGAATTACAGCGGCTATTCCTATGTAATGCCCAAAAAGCAACACTTCTCCATCTAAAACGCCCCAGAAAATCGCAACAATCGGAATCAGGTAAGTTACCGAACTGGCGAAAATAGGAGAGGCGGTTTTCACCATGATGTTGAATAGAATCAAAGCGATTGCAGTACCCATCACTCCAAGCAACGTCACAAATGCCAAAGCTCTCAAAGCTCCATCGTGAGTGACAAGTTTGTAGGAAAATTCTGTCCCGGCCATGAGATAAACCAAAGCAAGCGGTAAGACCATCAAAAGAGAAATAGCAGTGATCTCAATGGATTTTAGCGAATCGAATCGGGATTTGATGAGGTGGAGATTGAAGCCGTAGCAGATGCAGGCTAAAATCACGAAAAATGCATAACCATTGATTCCTGCAAATGAATTAAATCCGGAGCCTTCTTTGAGAGTGATCAAAATCAAAACTCCGATGAAGGCGATCACTAATCCGAAAGCGTTTCTTCTGGTGATTTTGGATTTGAAAAATAGGGCTCCGATAATCACCACAAACAAAGGAGTCAGCGCATTCAAAACTCCGGTTAAAGAACTGCTGAGTCTGGTTTGGGCTGTAGGAAATAGAAATGCAGGAATAAAACTTCCCAAAAGTCCAATTAAAATCAGATTCTGAGCTTGTTCGCTTGTCAGCGTTTTGATGCGAGGGAGGGAAAGCGGAAGCAGGAAAGTAGCTGCGGCCACAATTCGATAAGCACCGACTTCTCCCGGAGAGAATACTTCAAGTCCTCGCTTGATCAGGATAAAAGAACTGCCCCAGATGAGAGCAAGTATTACCAGCAAACCCCAGTTTTTTAGGTTGCTGTGATTGGTTATTGGTGTCATTTGCCGGCAGAAGAAAACCTTTTCCGATGCAAAAGAAGCAATTCCCCGGCAGTTTTATTGCAAAAAATGCACACTCAAAAATATTTGTTGAAAATCGGGTAAATGATGAATTGCCAAGGATGTTTTTTGGTGTTGACTTTCCGCAGGAAGGAATAAAAAAAGAGCAAACTCCAAATCGGGAACTTTGCTCTTTTCAATTTTCTGCTCAAGATTTGACCGAATCCTTAAAACTCATAATCAGCATAGACTTCAGAGACTTGATTCAGGATTTCGCATACTTGCTCATGCGTTTCGGCAGTGACCATTTCTGTTCTGAAGGTTTTGAAATTTGGCATTCCACGGAAATAGCTTGTGTAGTGACGTCTCATCTCCAAGATTCCCTGCTTTTCACCTTTCCATTCTACAGAAAAATCAAGATGCTTTTTCGCAACGGCGATTCTTTCATCCAAATCAGGTGAAGGAAGGTTTTCTCCTGTAGCGATATAGTGTTTGATTTCGTTGAAAATCCATGGATAGCCAATCGAAGCTCTCCCGATCATCATTCCATCGACATTGTATTTGTTTTTGTATTCCAGTGCTTTCTCCGGAGAATCGATGTCTCCGTTTCCAAAAACAGGAATATGCAGTCTCGGATTATCTTTGACCAGATTCAGATAGCTCCAGTCCGCTTCACCTTTGTACATCTGCTGACGCGTACGGGCATGAATGCTGATTGCCTGAATGCCTATATCCTGAAGCCTTTCTGCTACTTCCACGATTCGGATCGTATTATGATCCCAGCCTAATCGGGTTTTTACAGTCACCGGGATATTTACACGCTTGACGATTTCGGCTGTCATGGAAACCATTTTGTCGATATCCAGCAGGATTCCGGCTCCGGCACCTTTGCAGGCTACCTTATGAACCGGGCAACCGTAATTGATGTCCAGGATATCCGGACCAGCTTCTTCTGCTATTGCGGCAGCTTCCCGCATAGATTCGATTTCGTTTCCGAAAATCTGAATCCCGATTGGCTTTTCGTAATCGAAAATATCCAGCTTTTGAATACTCTTTGCAGCATCTCGAATCAGTCCTTCCGAACTGATAAATTCTGTGTACATGAGATCCGCACCATTTTGCTTGCATACTGCCCGGAATGGCGGATCGCTCACGTCTTCCATGGGTGCCAAAAGCAATGGGAACTCGCCCAACTCCAACTTTCCTATTTTTACCACTTCTGTATTCTAAAATTGCGCGTAAATTTACCTCAAATATGGAGATTTACGAAACCGAATCAGAAATAGCCAAACGAAAGAGTTGGCTTTTATCCCTGGTAGTCATTGTTTTAGTCACTTTAGGAGTTCTGATCGCGTTGCAGGGTGCTGCTTTGGCTATCATTCCCGGCCTTTTTAATATCACTTTGGAAGACATTGTCGGTCTTATGAGTGGAGATTTTGATGTTCCAAATGGCCGAATGGCGATGCTTCTTGTCCAGGGAATCGGTTCAGGTATCGGATTTTGGCTTGCTGCCTGGATTATTTCCAATAAGATAGACAAAGCAAATCTTCGCTGGGATATTCAGTTTTCTAGATTTAATATCAAAGGGGGAGCTGTGGTTGTTGTTATAACAGTCGGGGCGATGCTTTTCAACGCGTTTCTGGTTTATTTCAACAATCAGCTAGTCTTGCCTGAATTCATGTCCGAAACGGAAACCTGGATGAAAGAGATGGAGCTGCAATTGATGGAGCTGACCAAATTCCTGACAGATTTTCAGACGATTCCGGAATTATTGATGGGGATTTTGGTAATCGGTGTATTAGCAGGAATTGGTGAAGAAATGTTTTTCAGAGGCGTGATTCAGCCAAAAATGCATTTTTATACCGGTTCGGCTCACTTGGGAATTTGGCTCACCGCAATTATTTTCTCAGCAATTCACGTTCAGTTCTATGGATTTTTGCCCAGAGTCTTTCTGGGAGCGGTCTTCGGCTACTTATATGTATACTCAGGAAGCATGGTTTATCCTATTCTTGCCCATATTTTTAATAATTCATTTACAGTGATAATGGTTTACTTGGCCAATCAGGGAATGATTGACTTTGATCTTGAGTCTACGGATGAGGTATCTTATCCTGTAGCATTTTTTGGTTTGTTGGTTCTTTTGGCAGGAATCTTTTACTTTAAGAAAATGAATATCACCCGAGATGCAGAATTGGATTAAGGTTTTTGAAGATGGCATGCAGGTCAGAGCCGAAATAGTAAAAGGAGTTCTGGAAGAAAACGAAATCCAAGCCGTGGTACTCAATAAAAAAGAAACCGTTTATCAGATTTTCGGAACTTACGAAGTGCATGTTAAACGAGAAGATGCAATGAATGCCACCAAATTAATCCAAAATGCAATCACGTTTTAATATTAACAATTACAGCAATCTGGGCCAAAGAGCCATCACAGGTGTGATTGGAGGATTGATTGTGGTTGTAGGAAGTATTTATTCGGATTGGACTTATTTTTTGATTTTTGCCTGCATTCTGGGTTTCTCCCAAATGGAATTCTATAAGCTAACCGGCCTTGATGGAATGCTTCCGCTTCGGAGCTTCGGTACCTTTTTGGGATTGATGATCTTTTCGCTCACCTTTTTGATCGAAAAGGAGCAATTCCCCAATGAATACTTATACCTGATTTTCCCTATTGTTTCTCTGACTTTTTTCATCAAACTCTACAAGAAAACGGATAAAAAACCCTTCACGGGAGTTGCATTCACCTATTTGGGGATTTTCTACGTGGCAGTTCCCTTTTCACTTTTGAACCTTGCTGTCTTCTCCGTGGACCAAGTTTATCATTATGAAATCCTGATTGGTTGTTTGCTGATTCTTTGGGCAAGTGACACAGGAGCCTATTTCGCAGGAACCAGATTTGGGAAGACAAAACTGTTTGAAAGGGTTTCTCCAAAAAAATCCTGGGAGGGGTTTTTGGGAGGGGCATTTTCAGCAATTGCCGTTGCATTTGTGATAGCCAGGTTCTTCCATACCATTGAAGATTGGAAATGGTTGGTGATCGCCGGAATCATCATTATTGCCGGAACTTACGGGGACTTGATAGAGTCACTTTTCAAGCGCTCCATCGAGATAAAAGACTCAGGTCAGGGGCTTCCGGGACATGGCGGATTTATGGATCGTTTTGACGGATTGCTATTATCCGCGCCATTTATTACCGCTTTTTTGAAAATCTTCTAATTCTTCCCCAGGGAAACTGAAAATCTGATTAATATTGCAGAGCATTTCACAAAACAAATCAAGACCCGAATATGGCTTACATTGAACCGGCTCCAATAGTAGATAAAGAGAATCCACTGGAGTCAATGATGGAAAGATTCAACATCGCAGCAGAGAAGCTTGGACTATCTGAAGAGGTGTACAACGTATTGAAAAATCCGGCAAAGCAAGTGATTGTTTCGCTCCCGATTACCATGGATAATGGAAAGATCAAGGTGTTTGAAGGGATTCGTGTAATTCACTCTAATATCTTAGGCCCTGCGAAAGGTGGAATTCGTTTTGCCCCGGATGTACACATCGATGAGGTGCGTGCACTGGCTGCATGGATGACATGGAAATGTGCCGTAGTGGATATTCCGTATGGTGGAGGAAAAGGAGGAGTTCGTTGCAATCCTCGGGAAATGTCAAAAGGTGAAATCGAACGCTTAGTTCGTGCTTATACCTTGGCATTGATCGATGTTTTTGGACCGGACAAAGATATTCCTGCTCCGGATATGGGAACGGGACCAAGAGAAATGGCCTGGCTGATGGATGAATATTCAAAAGCTCACGGGATGACAGTGAATGCTGTCGTTACAGGCAAGCCATTGGTTCTCGGAGGATCTTTGGGAAGAACAGAAGCTACCGGTCGAGGTGTGATGGTGACAACTTTGGCAGCGATGCAAAAATTGAAGATCAATCCGTTCCAGGCTACTTGTGCAGTTCAGGGCTTTGGAAACGTTGGCTCTTGGGCTGCTTTACTTTTGGAGGAAAGAGGATTGAAGATCGTGGGCATTTCGGATCATACCGGAGCATTCTACAACGAGAAAGGAATAAATATCCAGGAAGCTATTCAATACAGGGATTCAAATAATGGAATCCTTCAGGGATTCACCGGAGGAGACAAACTTCCTGATGCTGGAGATTTACTGACTTTGGAAGTAGATGTGTTGGTTCCTGCAGCAGTTGAAGATGTTATTACGATCCATAATGTGGACAAGATCAGGGCAAAACTGATTGTTGAAGGCGCCAATGGCCCAACTTCTGCAAAAGCTGATGCCATCATCAATGAAAAAGGAATCATGGCTGTACCGGATATCCTGGCTAATGCCGGTGGTGTGACGGTATCCTATTTTGAGTGGGTTCAAAACAGATTAGGCTATAAGTGGACTGCCGATCGGGTGAACAGACGCTCAGACAGAATCATGAAAGATGCCTTCAACAACGTCTATGCTACATCCTTGAAGTACGAAGTTCCCTTGAGAATTGCGGCTTATATCGTTGCAATCGATAAAGTTGCCAAGACATACAACTATAGAGGAGGTTTCTAAGGGAACTCAATCAAAAGATTATTTTATCTTTGAGGCGCGGGAGACATCCTGCGCCTTTTAGTTTTACGCATATGACGATACATAGAGAAGGACGAGTATTACTGTTTTGGCTGCTTATTATATTAGCCATCCTGAATTACCTGCTTTATTATTTCCTCCCGGATGAGAGACTTTGGATCAATGTCTCGTTGCTGGGAAGTGTGGTTATCTACCTGATTATCTTGCAGTTTTTCCGCAATCCGATTTTCCCGCTTCCAAATGAAGAAGGACTTGTATTTGCTCCTGCTGATGGGAAAGTGGTCGTGATCGAAGAGACTTTCGAAGGAGAATATTTGAAAGAAAAGCGAAGACAGGTTTCCATTTTCATGTCACCAATCAATGTCCACGTAAATCGATCTCCGATAAAAGGTGTCGTGGAGTTTTTTCAATACCATCCCGGCAAATACTTGGTGGCTTGGCATCCGAAGTCCAGCACCGAAAACGAGCGGACTACGATGGTGATAAAAAATGCAAACGGCACCAAATTACTAGTGAGACAAATTGCCGGAGCTTTGGCAAGAAGGATCAAATGGTACGTGAAAGCAGGATCAGAACTCGAGCAAGGTGGAGAATTTGGGTTTATCAAATTCGGGTCCCGCGTGGATATTTATCTTCCTCTCGATGCGGAGATTTTGGTCAGCCTGGATCAGGTGACCAAAGGCGCCAGGACGCCAATTGCCCGACTGAAAGCTTAAATTAAACTCCCGGAAGGGAGTTTTTTAGTTTGGTTTTTTGCTTATATCCCCAATAACCCAAACCAAGGCAAACCCAGAAAAGAATTAAGCTAACCCATTCAAAAGTCCTTCTCTCGGTAGCTTTTTCATCAATCTGCTTATCCCGCTCCGCAACGGCTCTTTTCAGGGCCTGCACGTCTTGCTCTAGCTTCAGTGTGATTGATTTGTAATCTTCTTTTTCTTGCGAAATAGAAGTGTTTTCGATGGAGCCGCTCAGTCGAAGTTCATCCATAATCAAGTTGTCCTTCACCACGATTCTCTCTAGCCATTGATTGGTTTCGACCATGTCTTTTTTGGTTCGAGTACCAAAAAGCCCGGTTTTTTTGCTTTCAGAAGCTTTCCATTGAGCGTGAAGCTGATCTCGTTCCTGCACCATCATTTCTAATTTTGCCTGAGCAAAAGCCATGGAGGAAGAAATAAAAAAGAAAAAGAGGAAAAGACTTTTCATTTTGGTCGTTTTTCCTCTTTCTGATCAAAGCCTATGCCTTATTTCTTCCAAGCCCGGGTCATTTCTTTTTTGCCTAATGGACCAGGTAAGATTTCCACTTCGAGTCCAAGGTCTTTCAGATCTCGCCTCAACTTACCAACTGCACAGTAAGTGGTAAATACAGCTCCGGGATTCATCACTTCAATCACGTTTGCCAACAATTCTTTCTTCCAGACATCCGGTTGTTTCTTCGGAGCAAATGCATCAAAGAAGACCACATCTGTAGGATAAAGTTGCGCATCTTCCAGCTTGATGTTTTCCTTTTTCATATTGAAATATTCCGAGAGAATTACGCCCTCATTCCAGGGTGCATCATGTAAAGCCTTGAAATATTTATGATAATGCCAGATAGAATGGTCCTGCTCGACGTAATTAAGACGGGAATAAATTTCCTCAGAAAGGGGAAAAGGCTCGATGGTATGATACAAAACCGGGATCTGATTCTGTTCGGCCCAGACAAGCGTAAGCCAGGCATTTAAGCCGGTGCCAAAGCCGACCTCAAAGATTCGGATTGGCCGCTTTTCCGGATTTCGCATCAACCATGAATCCATGCCATAAAGCATGTAGACGTGGATGGTTTCCCGGAAAGCTCCATGGAAACTATGGTACGTTTCTTTGAGCTCTTCATGATAGATTGAATGAGAGCCATCGTCCGTCGTTATGATTCTTAATTTATCGCTCATATTTGATGGATTAAAGCCACGCAATAGGCTGAAATACCTTCTTCTCTTCCCACAAATCCAAGTTTTTCAGTTGTAGTGGCTTTGATGGAAATGGCGCTTTCAGGCACATTCATTACTTCTGCCAGACAGGTTTTCATGGTTGGAATATGTGGATTGACCTTAGGTCTTTGCAGACAAATGGTGGTATCAAGATTTCCGATTTCATACCCGGCTTCCCGAAGTAAAACCATCACTTCTTTAAGCAGAATTTTGCTGTCGATTCCTTTGAATTTTGGGTCAGTATCTGAGAAATGATATCCGATATCTCTCAAATTTGCAGCTCCAAGAAGGGCATCACAAATTACGTGAATCAAAACATCCGCATCGGAATGACCAACTGCGCCTGTCTCATGTTCCATTTTGATTCCCCCCAACCAAAACTCATATCCGGCCTGAAGCTGATGCACATCATAGCCAAAACCTATTCTGAAATTATTCATGCTGTAATTGATTGATAATAAAGTACGGAAGCGTTTTCCTCGCGGAGCAATTGATTGGCCCAGCTCATGATGCCTTCAGCTTCCAGTTTTGATTTAAATTCGAATTCCGACCAGTACAAATCTGGGCTTCCAAGATTAGCTGCGAAAGCAAGATTCATCACCCGATTCAGCAATTGGATCGATTCATACGTTTTCATTGCCTCACCTTGATTTTTGATCTTTTGGAGTGATTCGGCTGAAATTTCCTGATGGAGAAAATCATTGATGACTTCGTCCAGGGCTTTTTCTGCAAGTTCGGCAGAAACTCCCTGTTCCATTTTTCCGGAGAAAACCAATAATCCCGGATCATTGGAACCCAAAATATAGGCTCCGACAGAAGCAAAAAGTTTCCCGTTTTTCACAAGTCGCTGCTCCAGGATGGAGGATTTTCCAAAACCCAAAAGATCACTTATCAAATCGGCTTCCAGATATCCAGGCTCACCTTTAGCCGGCATTTTAAAAGCCTTGTAAAGTGCGTCTGTCGGGACTTTTGATTGAATGGCCTTGGTTTTCTTTGCTGTTTGTGGATCGTCCTGAAGAATCGTTGACTTTGAGATATGCTGACTTAGAATCGGTTCAAACCATTTTTTGGCAAGCCTTTCCACTTCCTGAGGAGTCACGTCTCCACCCACTACCAGAATCGCATTGTCCGGAGCATAGTGAGTTTGGTAGAAATCCCAAACGTCTTCTCGCGTGTATCCGACGATATCTTCAAGATTTTGGCCGATTGTGGGCCAGCGGTAAGGATGCTTTTCAAAAGCCAAATCCCTGAAATGATGCCAAACATCGCCATAAGGTTGATTCAGGTAGCGCTGTTTGTATTCTTCGGTTACTACTTTTCGCTGTGTTTCGATGGTCTTTTCGCTCAGTGTGAGTTGGAGCATCCGGTCGGACTCCAACCAAAAAGCTGTTTCCATATTCGAAGCAGGCAGTGTAATGTAGTAATTGGTAATATCCGAACTAGTGAAGGCATTGCATGAGCCGCCAACACGCTCCAGTTCCCGATCGAAGACCGGCACATTTGCAGAGCTGCCAAACATCAAATGCTCGAAGAAATGAGCTAATCCCGTTTTTCCAGGGACTTCGTTTTTTGAACCGACTTTATAAAGCAGATTTACAACGGCCATTTTGCTGCTGTGATCCTCATGGACGATCACTTCCAGGCCGTTATTCAGGTAAAATTTATGATAAGGGAGCATGGATTTCTTTACGTGCAAAGCTAAGATATTCACTGAATATCGGATTTCTGTTCAATTTCTTTAAAGTGGAATTGAGCCTTCAATGTTTCGAAATCTTTCCGTGTGGATTCCTGTAGCCACTGGTGGAAGCGATCCTGTTTTTTTGCAAAAAAAACCGAACTTTGAATTGATTCCCTAAGTTAGCTTCCCAAAATATACATCTCCTTATTTACCCATGAAAAAACACTGCGTAGAGCTAGATCAAACCGGTCAATTTTCACAATTTTTTCTCGATTATCTGAATGAAAAGGAGCAATTGAAGCCTTTTTACACATATTCACCGAAAATCGAAAGCTTCAAAGAAGCCATTGTCGCCAAGAATTTTTCTACTGCACTGCGCAGTACTTTGGTCGACTCTCTCAGGAAGCAATATCAGGGATTGGAACTCGGAGAGATTACCCAAGCGAATATTAATAGTCTAGCTAGTGAAAAAACATTTACCGTCACCACCGGTCATCAACTGAATCTTTTCACTGGACCGCTTTATTTCATCTATAAAATTGTCTCCACTATTAATCTTGCCAGGAAGCTAAAAAGCCATTATCCCGAATTTCATTTTGTACCTGTTTATTGGATGGCGTCGGAAGATCATGACTTTGATGAGATCAATTATTTCAAGCTTGACGGGAAAAAATACCAATGGAAAAGCAATCAGACGGGTGCAGTTGGAGATTTTGAATTGGATGAAAGCTTCAAGGCTTTTTTGAAAACCGTTTCGTTTGCACCTGACTTTTTCAAAGAAGCCTATTCGGGATCCAAAACGCTTGCAGAGGCTGTCAGAAAATATGTCCATTTCCTTTTTGCCAAAGAAGGGCTTTTGATTTTGGACGGAAATGAGCCGGAATTAAAGCGTGCATTCAGCAAAGTCATTTTGGAAGACCTGATTCAACACACTCCTTATGCAAAGGCTACTGAAAACAGCGAAAAACTTGCTTCACTGGGGTACAAAAGCCAGATTTTCCCAAGGGAAATTAATTTTTTCTACCTGGTCAAAGGAGTCAGGGAGCGAATAGAAAAGACCGAATCTGGATATGCTGTACTAAATACTGATTTGAGATTTTCCGAATCAGAAATCCGTGAATTGGTTGATCAACATCCGGAGCGTTTTAGCCCAAATGTGGTGCTGAGACCGCTGTATCAGGAGATGATCCTTCCGAATTTAGCTTATCTGGGAGGACCGGCAGAAGTTATTTACTGGCTGCAATTGAAAGGGATTTTTGATCATTTTGAAGTTCCATTCCCTGTTTTACTTCCTAGAAATTTCGGGTTGATTTTGGATAAAAAGATCCAGAAGAAGATTGAGCAGATAGGGTGGAGTCACACCGATATTTTTCAGGATTATGAAACTTGGAAAAGGCAATTCGTCTTGGCAGAATCCAGTATGGATATCAAGCTTGAAAAGCAGAAAGTAACTTTAGCATCGATATTTGATCAGACGGGTAGCGAAGCTGCAACACTGGAGCCAAGCCTGAAGCATGCATTTGAAGCTGGGAAAGTTCGGTCTTTGAAAATCCTCGAGCAGATGAGCGTCAAGTTGCGGAAGGCTGAGGAAACGAGATTAAAGATTCACCTTGAACGGGGTGCAGTCATCAGGGATTTTACATTGCCGGGAGGAAGTCCTCAGGAGCGTGTGGTAAATATGATGCAGTTTTATCTGGACAATCCGGGATTGATTGATGATTTGTTGGATTGTTTTGATCCGCTTGATTTCCGAATGATGGTGTTGGAGCTATGAAACTTGAGAAGGCCAGACTAAGGGAGATTTACAAATCGAAAAGAGCTCAATTGACATCGGCGGAAAAACTGAAGTACTCATTTGAAATCCTGAATCAATTCAAAGTTTGGCTTTCGAACAAAGAGGATCTCACTCATTTCCATTTATTTTTTCCAATCGAAAAGCAGAATGAGGCAAACACTTATATTATTAAGGAGTATCTCGAAGCCAATCGAAAGAAAGTTTACACTTCCATAATCGATTCAAAGAGTTTGGATATGGATACGTTGCTCCTGAATCCAGAAACAGTTTTCGAAGAAGGTATAATGGGAATCCCCATCCCGGTGAATGCTGATAAAGTAGAGGCAGATGTCCTGCAGGTTATTTTAGTGCCCTTATTGGTATTTGACAAAGCAGGAAACAGGATCGGTTTTGGGAAAGGGTATTATGATGTTTTTTTAAAAAGACTGAATCCGAAAGTAGTTAAAGTTGGGTTGAGTTATTTTTTGCCTGAGGAAAAGATTCCTTTCGAAGAGCACGATATGCCATTGGATTATTGCATCACTCCGGAAAAAATATTTACATTTTAGGCAGTGTTTCAATTCTAAACTTTTGCAATGAAAAGAGTTCTACTAATTTTCGCGGTTTCCTTGATTTCAATAATAGGTTTTAGTAACGATGCTAAAGCCCAAATACTGGAATATAACACCATGATAGGTTTCAGAGCCGGTACTTGTGTCGGAGGATCCATTAAGCAATTTGTTGCTCCGCAAGGAGCTGTCGAATTGATGGTCTACAATAGATGGGATGGATGGGTGACCGCACTATTATATGAGCATCATATGGATATCCGGGAATTCCGAGGAATGGAATGGTATGTCGGAGGTGGAGCGCACTATGGTGTATGGAAAGAAGGAAAGGGTTTGCCGCCATGGACGGACAGAAGTAACCAGGATTGGACTGCTTATGGAGTAGACCTGATAGTGGGCATTGATTACAATATCAACAATTCCAATTTTTATATTGCGTTTGACTGGAAACCCGCATATAATTTTCAGGACTTCACCGGGCTTTGGGAAGATGAAGCAGCCTTCACTTTGAGATACGCATTTTAAATTTATTGATTTAATGAAAAATGGAACCAGTTTTTAGAGTTTTTACAAAAAAAGAGACCAAATGATAAAAAAATGAACCCATAAAATTTTGTTTATGGGTTTTTTGATTTTTTTAATTTCGCTATTTTATCATTAATAGAATAATATTTTGATATTAAAACAAATAAATAGCAAATATTCTTTTACTGATTCAAAAAAACATTTTTTATTCTATAAAATTTTTTATTGCCTAATAATAATTTTTTTTCAAAACTGGACTTTGGCTTTTTTACAGAAGAATGTTTTGTTAATGTTAAAAAAAATCGCCTTTTCGGTTAAATTTTGTTAATACAGGTATTGATACCAAATAATCACTGCTTGAGTCCGCTCACACAAAATTTTAACCGCTAATTGGTCAAAAGCCATCTTATTATGAAATTTTGATAAATACAATGAATGATAAGTAATTAAAAGTATTTTAAATAGATTTTATTAATAAAAAATATAAATAAATGAATCTAATTCGATCTGCCTGGTACATTTTGAAATTCAATACAAAGAGATTTTATTTACACATCAACTAAACTAAATACCTTATGAGAAAAGCTTTACTCTTTATTGTTGCGCTTTTCACCATGACCCTCAGTTATGAGGTAATGGCGCAACAACGGGTAATTACCGGCAAGGTAATTTCCGAAGAAGATGGACTAGGCTTGCCGGGTGCAACCGTCCTCGTGAAGGGTACGACAGTGGGTACTACCACCGATTTGGATGGTAATTATTCCATTAGCGTTCCTGCGGGATCAGACGTTTTGATTTTCTCTTTTGTGGGTCTTACGACTACGGAAGAGACAATCGGCAATCGTTCCGTCATTAACATCACCCTCGTAACCGATGCTGCGCAGCTATCCGAAGTGGTAGTAACAGCGATCGGTATCGAAAGGGAGAAAAAAGCCCTGGGCTACGCAGTTACCACAGTAGGTGACGAGCAGCTCTCCAACCGTCCTGAGCAAGACGTTTCTCGCGTATTGCAAGGAAAAGTACCGGGTGTGAATATCACAGCTACAAATGGTATGTCTGGTTCAGGAACCAACATGGTAATCAGAGGTTATTCTTCTGCTACCGGTTCTAACCAGCCTTTGTTCATTGTAGATGGTGTGCCGTTCAACACAAGTACAAATGCTCAGAACGGTTTCTCGACCGGTGGTGCTGCCACTTCTTCGAGATTCTTGGACATCGATCCAAACAACATCGAATCAATGTCTGTATTGAAAGGTCTATCTGCTACCGTACTTTATGGTGATCAGGGAAGAAATGGTGTAATCTTGATTACTACCAAATCAGGTGCTTCTAAAAGAAAAGCAGCTGAAGTAACTATCAACCAATCATTCTTCACCAACCAGGCGGCTTCTTTGCCAACTTATGGTCAGATCTATGGTAATGGTTTTCAGCAGGGTAATGGTAACTTCTTCTCCAACTTCGGTGGTAGAATGGATTTGGGAACGACAGTACCTCACCCTTATGCTGTTTCTTCAGTAGCGTCTATTCGTAGTGCTTTCCCTCAATTTTGGGTTGATGGCATTGTAGGAGGAACTCCTCTTCCATATGAATACAAGGCATACGAAGATCCTTCTACAGCTTTCTTCAGAACGGGTCTTGTAAGTAACACTTCAGTTCAAATCGCCGGTGGTTCAGACAAGACAGGTTACTCTGCAAGTTTTGGCTACACGGATGACGAAGGTTATGTTCCTGGAAACGAATTGAAGAAATATAACTTCGGTTTAGGTATCAATTCAGCGATCACCGATAAGCTATCTGTGAATTCATCTTTCACATTTGCCATCACTGATCTTCTTTCTCCTCCGGTGAATACAGCTACAGGTTCAGGACCATTCAATGGTGCTCCATCTGTTTTTGCACACGTATTGTACACTCCTCGTTCAGTAGATTTGAAAAACCTTCCTTTTGAGGATCCGGTTACAAAGTCTTCGGTATACTACAGAGGTGGTAACGATATTGTAAACCCTAACTGGTTGGTAAAGAATTATGTGAATGCTTCTAATGTTCAGCGTTTCTTCAACTCTACTTCATTGAACTATGATGTCACTGATAATTTCTCTATAACCTACCGTCTTGGTTTGGATACTTATACAGAATTGCAGGAAGTGAGATATAACAAAGGTGGACCTTCTGACTCTCAGGCTACTACTTCTGGTTATTACAAATCAACCAACATCACAAACACCATCTGGAACCAGGATTTGGTTTTGAACTGGAAGAAAGAGTTTAATGACAAATTTGGCATGAGTGCATTGCTTGGTGGTAACTCCAGATATGATAACTACGAGCAGAATGGTATCGCTTCTCAGGGTCAGTTGGCTTTCGGTTTGTTCCGTCACACCAACTTCACTACTTCAGCCAGCAGAGATGCTTACAGTGGCGGTGCTTTGAACAGAACTCAAGAGGAAAGAAGAATGGGTATCTACGCCAACTTGACCTTTGATTACGCTGACTACTTATTCTTGAACGTATCTGCTAGAAATGACTGGACTTCAACAGTTGAAGAAGAAAACAGAAGAATCCTTTATCCGGGAGCATCTCTTTCCTTCATTCCTTCAACTGCTTTTGACTGGAATTCTTCTACGTTGAATGACTTGAAATTGAGATTAGGTTACGGTACTTCTGCTGGTTTCCCTAGTCCATACAGCACAAGAAATACACTTGCGCAAACTGCAAGAGCATTTGACAGAGGTGGTGCTGTGACTCAGACTCATTCAGTGTCCAATACTTTGGGTAATCCAAACTTGAAGCCTGAGCTTCATGAGGAACTTGAGTTTGGTGTTGAAGCAGTTATGTTCAACAACAAATTGAGATTTGACCTTTCTCTTTATGAGAAAAACACAAATGACTTGATCACTCAGGCGCCAATTGATCCTGCTACCGGTTTTACTTCCACAGCAATCAACATTGGTAAAATCAGAAACAGAGGTATCGAATTCCAGGCTACTGCAACTCCGGTTGCTACTGCTTCAGGCTTCACTTGGGAGACTACCTTGAACTATGGTATGTACCGATCTGTGGTAATGGAGTTAGGTGGTGGTTTGGAAGAAATCGTTGTTGCAGGCTTTACTGACCTTGGTAACTTCGCTATTCCTGGACAGCCTTTCAACGTGATCAAGGGTATTGGTTTTGAAAGAGACGAGGCAACTGGTCAGCCGATCATTTTGTCAAACGGTCTTCATAAGCCTTCTGCTGAACTTCAGATCTTGGGTGATCCAAACCCGAAATGGAATGGTTCATGGATCAACACTTTCTCATTCAAAGGATTCACTCTTTCTGCAATGATGGAATACAGACACAAAGGAGATATCTTCTCCAGTACTGTGACTGCAACTCTTGCAAGAGGTGTGACGAAAGATCCGGTTGCTGACAGAGAACTTACCTTCATCATGCCAGGTGTGAAAGAAGACGGAACTCCAAACGATTACCAAATTTCAGCTTCTGATTACTTCTTCTCAGGTTATCAAGGAGCTACGGATCTTCCAAACGTGTTTGATGGATCTATGATTCGTCTTCGTGAGGTGTCTTTAGCTTACCAGGTGCCATCTTCTTTGATGTCTAAGACTCCATTCAAGAGAGCATCTATTGCTTTGAGCGGAACTAACTTATGGTTCTTGGCCTTGAACTTCCCTCCAAACATGAACTTTGATACAGACGTGTTGGGTACAGGTGTTGGTAACGGTTTAGGTTTCGACTTCGTAACAGGACCTAGCTCCAAAAGATTAGGTGGAACAATAGTTCTTACATTCTAATCCCAAACTACTAAGACAATGAAAAGAAAAATATATAGTCTGATGATTGCTGCAAGTATGATATTTGCAACATCATGTGACCTCGATTTGCTGGATGATCCAAACGCAGTAACCGCTGCGACTGCATCTCCGGACTTCCTTCTGAACAGGATTCAGCTTGATTATCAAGGCTTCTTCAATGATGTTGGGGATGATGGGATGAGATTGACCAGATTGCTCAATCAGGGTAGCGCTCAATATGAAGGTGCTTACACTATTACTGCTACCAATGGTTATTGGTCAACTGCCTATGCTAATATTTTGGCTGATATCAAGTTTTTGGAGCCTCTTGCAGAAGAAGCAAACCTTCAAAGACACTTGGGTATTGCCAAAACAATTGAAGCTATGGTGCTATTTCACCTGGTAGATTCTTATGGTGATGTACCATTATCTGAAGCATTGAATTCATCTGAATTCAATCCTAAAATTGATTCAGGTGCGGAAGTTTATGCAGCGGCTTTGGCTTCATTGAACGAGGCTGATGCTCACTTCAAGGCAACTACCACTGCTGGTACTCCAAATGATTATTACTATGCAAGAAATTATACTAAATGGATTCGTTTGGTAAATACCTTGAAGCTTAGATATCATTTGAACCTTAAATTGGTGAATGCTGCAGAATCTAAAGCTGCGATCACTGCTTTGGTTACTGAGAACAACTTCCTGAAAGCCGGCGATGATTTTGTATTCAAATTTGGTACAACGAACGCAGATCCGGATTCAAGACATCCAAGATTCTCTGGTTCTTATACCTCAGGTGGAGGAGATTACATGTCAACTTATTTCATGTGGCATTTGACTGAAGCAAAAGGATTTGATGATCCAAGAGCACGTTATTATTTCTATCGTCAAGTAAATGCAAATCCAACTAACCCTGAGGAAATAGAGTGCCTCACTCAGATTGCACCTCCACAGTATCTATCAGGTGGTTTCATTTATTGCTTGCCTGGTCAGAGAGGATATTGGGGTCGTGATCACTTGGATCCGGATGGTATTCCGCCAGATGGTTTGAAGAGAACTGTTTGGGGTCTTTATCCTGCAGGTGGTCGATTTGACAACAACGTGAACCTTCCGGTAAACAACCCTGCTCTCGGAGCAAAAGGTGAAGGTGTTCACCCAATCATGTTGTCAGCTTATGTTGATTTCATGTTGGCTGAAGCTGTTCAGACAATGGGAGTAGCTGGTGATGCAAAAGCTCTAATGCTTTCTGGTATCAAAAAGCAGATGGAATATGTAAGAACATTCTCTCTTGCTTCAGGTGAAGCAGGTACTGTTGCTACTTTCACTCCAGCTGCTGATTATGTTAAGCTTGTTGATAACTACCTGGCTTATGTAGGAAAAGAGTTTGATACTGCTCCAAACAAGATGTTTATCATCGGTCGTGAGTATTGGATTGCTCTATTCGGTAATGGTGTTGAATCTTATAACCTTTACAGAAGAACTGGTCAGCCTGAGAAAATGCAACCAGGTTTGGAAACAAATGCAGGAACGTTCCCTCGTTCATTCTTCTATCCAAACATTTACATGGTTACTAATACTAAGGCAGCTCAGAAAGCTGATCAAGGGGTAAAAGTATTCTGGGATACCAATCCTTCAGGAAATTCTTGGAACTACTAACCAACAAATCGAAATAATATGAAAATGTTAAAATATAGTTTTGGCTTATTGGCAGGTGCTTTGGTTTTCCTGAGTTCTTGTAGAGACTTTGTCGAGCCAAATATTCCATACTCTACGTTCGATACAGGTGCATACCTGAGAACGATTGCGCGTACAAGCACTACTTTCAACTTCTTTGATCTTGCAAATGCTAAATTTGCTTTGACTTTGGAAGCTGTTGATATCGAAGACGGTGGCACTGTGGAAACAGTAGAAATCAGAGTTCGTCACAGAAGATTGATCCCTGGCGTAGGTCTTAAGTATACTCCGACTGCAGACGTGTTGGTAAAGACTTTACAAAAGACTGATTTCGCTCCAAACGCAGATTCAAGATTCCTGAGAACATCCTTTGAGGTTACTTCGGCAGAAACATTGGCTGCAGTAGGATTGAAAATAGCAGATATCGCTGGTGGAGATGTTTTTGAATTCAGACTGGTATTGAATGATAAGTTTGGTAGAAAATTCAGTTCAGATAACGTTACTACTAACGTTGCCGGTGCTCCTTTCTATGCTTCTCCATTCCAATATCCTGTGAGCGTAGTTTGTCCATCTGATTTGGCTGGAGAATTTTCTTACACTCAGACCGAAATGGAATCAATCTATGGAGATTGCACAGCGCCTATTACTGGTAAAGTTAAATTCACTGCTGTGGCAGGTTCTCCTGGAGCTTATACAGTATCTGATGCTACCTTTGGGTTCTGGGCTTGCTATGGTGATACTTGGGGTTCTGGAAACGTAAGAATCAATGACGCGTGCGGAGCCCTTTCTTTCTCCGGAGCTGATAAGTACGGTGTAAGTTATACCTTCAATTTCGTCAGCAACAACGGTACAGACTTAGTATTCGTCTGGGTCAATGGTGATGGCGAAAAAGGAAAAGTTAGCCTGAAGGCTAATGCTGGTAAGCCTTGGCCATCTACTCTTAGATAATAATTAAGTTTTACAATACTAAGCAGCGTCCTTTGGGCGCTGCTTTTTTGTTTTAGGGTATTTGAATAAATCAATTCCCATGATGTGAGGATTTTTTTGATAAATCAGAAGAGGAGTTTTCCGATGTTTTTTTGTTTTTATTTAAAACGCCAAAATGTATATTTGCAAAAGCAAATTAGCAGTTTTTTAATACCATTAATAGACGTTAGTTTTGCCTAGTTCAGATTAACGCACCCATGGATAAATTCTCCTATATCGCCAATGCTCACGTATCTTATATAGATGAGCTCTATTCTTCATATAAAACTGATCCCGCTTCTATTGATCCAAGTTGGAAGGAATTTTTTGATGGATTTGATTTTGCCTTAACCAATTATAGTGAGGATGAGAATGGGCAGTCTCAACCAGCTCAACCTTTAGCCGCCATTCAAAAAAGCGGATCTCTTGCTACGCCGGGGACTATCATGGATATGGAGCTCCTGCCTAAAGAGATTAAAGTAAGAGCATTGATTCATGCTTACCGCTCGCGAGCCCATTTGAGATCCAAAACCAATCCTGTAAGGGAAAGACGTGACCGAAAGGCCATGATTGATCCTGAGAATTTTGGTTTGGGAGCTGAGGATATGACTGTGGAATTCCAAGCCGGAAATGAAATCGGTATAGGTGCAGCAAAACTTTCCGGCATTATCGATGCTTTGAAGACGATTTATGAAGGCCCGATGGGCTTCGAATATCTTTACATCCGAGATGTGGAGATGCTGGATTGGTTCAAAACCAAAGTTGAGGAAGAAGCTCTTGCTTTTAACCCATCGGTAGACGAGAAGAAAAGAATCCTTTTTAAACTGAATCAAGCCGTAGTTTTTGAAAATTTCCTTCATACAAAGTATCTGGGTCAAAAGAGATTTTCTCTGGAAGGCGGAGAAAGCACAATTCCATTTTTGGATGCACTGATCAATGCATCAGCTCATTTGGGTGTAGAGGAAGTGATGATAGGCATGGCTCACAGGGGTCGACTTAATGTCCTGGCGAATATCATGGGCAAAACCTATGAGCAGATTTTCTCTGAATTTGAAGGAACAGCAAAGCCTGACCTTACGATGGGAGATGGCGATGTGAAATATCACATGGGTTATTCGAGTGATATTATCACTCCGGAGCATAAGAAAGTACACTTGAAGCTAGCTCCAAATCCTTCGCATCTTGAGGCTGTAAACCCGGTTGTTGAAGGATTTATCAGAGCAAAAATTGATTCCCAGCACAAGGGAGACGCAAAAAAAGCATTGCCAATTCTAATTCACGGAGATGCGGCAGTTGCAGGACAGGGAATCGTCTATGAAGTAACTCAGATGGCTGGCCTGAAAGGTTACAATACCGGAGGAACTATCCATTTTGTAATCAACAATCAGGTTGGATTTACCACTGATTTCGATGATGCCCGTACATCGATTTATTGTACAGACGTTGCTAAAATCATTGACGCACCAGTCATTCACGTCAATGGTGACAACGCCGAAGCTGTGGTTTTTGCTGCGAGGCTTGCTGCCGAGTTCAGACAGAAATTCAGCAAAGACATTTTTGTTGACATGGTCTGCTACAGAAGACATGGTCACAATGAATCCGATGAGCCTAAATTCACTCAACCGGAACTTTATAATATCATTTCAAAGCACCCAAATCCAAGAGAAATCTACGTAAAGAGACTCACGGAGCGTGGTGACATTGATGCGAAGATTGCATCTCAAATGGATGAGGAATTTAGACAACTCCTTCAGGATCGTCTGAACATGGTTAAAGAAAAGCCTCTTCCTTACCAAGCAACCAAGTTTGAAAGAGAGTGGGCAAGCTTGAGGAGATCTACTCCGGAAGATTTTGATCAATCTCCGGAAACCGGAATTAATCAGGCTGTAGTTGAGAAAGTCGCCGATGCTTTGACTTTTGTGCCAAAAGGATTTAAACCAATCAAGCAGATTGAAGCGCAGATGAAGCAACGGAAGGATATGTTCTTCCAAACCAAAGAGCTCAACTGGGCTTGTGCCGAATTGCTGGCTTACGGATCATTAGTGCTCGATGGAAAGACTGTCAGACTTACCGGCCAGGATGTGCAAAGAGGTACATTCTCGCACCGTCATGCAGTCATCCATGATGCAAACACTAATCAACCTTACAATTCTTTGAAAGAAATGAAAGGTGGTAAAGGTCACTTCGAAATCTATAATTCCCTTCTTTCTGAATATGCCGTTCTTGGTTTTGAATACGGCTATGGATTGGCAAATCCAAACTCGCTCACGATTTGGGAAGCTCAATTTGGAGATTTTGCCAACGGCGCTCAAACTATGATTGACCAGTTTATTTCTTCCGGTGAATCCAAGTGGCAGAGAATGAACGGACTTGTGATGCTACTTCCACATGGATATGAAGGTCAGGGACCTGAGCACTCAAATGCCCGACCTGAGCGATTCCTTCAGCTCGCAGCTGAGTACAATATGATTATTGCAAATATCACTGAGCCTTCAAACTTCTTCCATTTATTAAGAAGACAGCAAACTTGGGAGTTCAGAAAGCCATGTGTGGTCATGTCTCCAAAATCACTTTTAAGACATCCAAAAGTGGTTTCTCCTTTGTCGGAATTTACCAGCGGCAGATTCAGAGAAGTTCTTCCTGACACCACTGTTGATCCTAAAAACGTGGAAAGAGTAGTGCTCTGCTCAGGTAAAATCTATTATGACCTTGAGGAGGCTCGTGAGAAAGAGAAGGTAAAAAATGTAGCAATCGTTCGTTTGGAACAACTTCACCCGCTTCCTAAAAAGCAAATCCTCGAGGTTTTGGCAAATTATCCAAAAGCTGAACTGGTTTGGGTACAAGAAGAGCCCGAGAATATGGGGTATTGGAACTACTTGCTAAGACTTCTTTACAAAGAAATCCCGATGGATCTGATTGCGAGAAAGCCAAGTGCTTCTCCGGCTACCGGTTACAACAAAGTTCACGTGGAAGAGCAAAAAGGAATAGTTTCCAAAGCTTTAAAACTGTAAAATCCAATTATTCTTGTTCTTAAGGAATTGAGAACTTTAAACTATTATTTCATTTTGTTTCTGCTTTCCGAAGGGAAAAGAAAAATAATAACCTATGAGCAAAGAAATTAAAGTGCCTTCAGTGGGCGAGTCGATCACCGAAGTGACCCTTGGAAAATGGTTCAAAAAAGACGGAGATCAGGTTCAAATGGATGAAGTGTTATGTGAACTTGAGTCTGATAAAGCCACTTTTGAACTTCCTGCTGAATCTGCCGGAACGCTTCGAATCAAAGCTCAGGAAGGCGATACTCTTGAAATCGGCGCAGTAATCTGCGTGATCGAGGAGTCTTCAACTTCAATTTCTGAATCATCTTCACCAACTCCCGTTCCTATGTCAACTACAACCCCAACTTCTGCAGTTTCCTCAGCCCCTGGAAAAACCGGTGAGGTAAAAACGATGATCGTACCGACTGTCGGTGAATCGATCACCGAAGTCACTTTAGCCAATTGGCTAAAGAAGGACGGTGATTTTGTGAAACTTGATGAGATCATAGCAGAAGTAGATTCAGATAAGGCAACGTTTGAATTGCCAGCTGAGGCAACTGGTATTTTGCGCCATGTAGCCAAAGAAGGTGACACTCTCGAAATAGGAGGTTTGATTTGTAAAATTGAAGTCTCTGACGCAGCTCCTGCAGCAACATCTTCAGCTCCTTCTCTACAAGCGGAAGCTCCTGCAGCTGCCGCAACTTCTGCGAATGAAACTTACGCTTCCGGTCACGCTTCGCCAGCTGCTTCAAAAATTTTGGCAGAAAAAGGAGTATCTGCTACAGCAGTTTCCGGAACCGGAAAAGATGGAAGAATAACGAAAGAAGATGCAATGAGTGCTCAAAAGCCAGTTGAAGCACCGAGTTCTGCACCTGTGGCAAAAGCTTCTGAACCAGCCAAAGCAATTGTGGCAGGCTCAAGAAATGAGCGAAGAGAGAAAATGTCTTCCTTGAGAAAGACTGTTTCCCGTCGTTTAGTTGCGGTGAAAAATGAAACAGCCATGTTGACCACCTTCAATGAGGTAAACATGAAGCCGATCATGGATATGAGATCTAAGTTCAAAGATCAATTCAAAGAAAAGCATGGAGTGGGATTGGGCTTTATGTCCTTCTTCACCAAAGCCGTTTGCGTAGCACTTCAGGAATGGCCTTCTGTAAATGCAAAAATTGACGGAAACGAGATCATATTCAATGATTACTGCGATATCTCAATTGCCGTATCTGCGCCAAAAGGTTTGGTTGTTCCGGTTGTGAGAAATGCTGAAGCGATGTCATTCGATCAGATTGAAAAAGAAATAGTAAGACTTGCAGGGAAAGCAAGAGACAATAAATTATCGATAGAAGAGATGACAGGCGGAACATTCACCATCACCAATGGTGGTGTTTTTGGTTCCATGATGTCTACTCCGATCATCAACGCTCCTCAGTCCGCGATTTTGGGAATGCACAACATTGTCGAAAGACCAATGGCTGTCAACGGCGAAGTGAAAATCCTTCCTATGATGTATTTGGCACTTTCCTACGATCACCGAATCATCGATGGCCGTGAATCAGTAAGCTTCTTGGTTCGAGTGAAGCAATTACTGGAAGATCCGACAAGATTGTTGTTTGGAGTCTAAAACTTTGGTACAATGTATTAAGTACCAAGTACCAAGTATTCAAGCATAGGATTTTAGGTTGATAGGGTTAAATTGAGGAAACAAATTTTTAACCTAAATAATAAATCGATGCACCGCTACAAAGAATTGAAGGTTTGGCAAAAGGCCATTGACTTAGCAGTTGAAGTTTATCGTGTAACTGAGAAACTTCCCAAGGAGGAAAGATTTGGCTTGATCAGTCAAATTAATCGTTGTGTAGTTTCGATTCCTTCAAATATTGCAGAAGAGAAGGAGCTGGTAGAAACACGAAAAAGGATTTTGATAATTTTCTAGGGATATCTCTTGGTTCTTCCTTCGAATTGGACACTCAACTTGTGATTTCCAACAGACTAGGATATGTTTCCTCAGATGATTTTGAAAAAATTGAATTGGAGCTAGAGCATATTCAAAATATGATTGCAAAGCTCAAGCAAAGTTTAAAAGTATAACCTAGGTGTACTTGGTACTTGGTACCTCGTACATCGTACAACAATAAAAAAATGTACGACGTCATAGTAATCGGTTCGGGTCCGGGTGGATATGTTGCAGCGATCAGAGCTGCTCAGCTTGGTATGAAAACCGCCATTATCGAGAAATACCCAACTTTGGGAGGCACTTGCCTGAACGTGGGCTGTATTCCTTCCAAAGCACTTTTAGATTCATCAGAGCATTTTCACAATGCTGCCCATACGTTCGAAACTCATGGCATAAAGCTTGACAATCTGAAGGTTGACCTTCCTCAGATGGTTGCCCGCAAAAATGAGGTGGTGAAGCAAAACGTGGATGGGATTCAGTATTTGATGAAGAAAAACAAAATCGATGTTCACCAGGGTTTGGGCTCATTTGTTGATGCTCATACGGTGAAAGTGACCAAAGACGATGGTTCTTCTGCTGTCATTCAGGGGAAAAACATCATCATTGCTACCGGTTCTAAGCCCTCGACTCTACCTTTTATCAAACTGGATAAAGACAGAATCCTTACCTCAACTGAGGCTTTGAACATGAAGGAAATCCCAAAACACTTGATCGTAATTGGCGGTGGTGTGATCGGATTGGAGCTCGGTTCTGTCTATGGCAGGATGGGAGCGAAAGTTTCTGTTGTCGAATTCATGGATTCTTTGATTCCAACAATGGACCGGACGATGGGCAAAGAATTGCAAAAATCCCTGAAGAAAATAGGCTTTGAATTCTACCTGAAGCATAAAGTGGTGGAAGTGGAAAACAAAGGCAGCGAAGTAATTGTAAAGGCAGATAATGGAAAAGGCGAAATCGTTGAATTGAAAGGCGATTACGTTCTCGTTTCCATTGGAAGAAAAGCTTACACCGACGGATTAAATGCAGAAGCTGCAGGTGTGAAAATCACGGATAGAGGAATGGTGGAAGTAGATGGACATCTTCAAACTTCCGTTCCCCATATCTATGCGATTGGTGATGTTGTGAAAGGCGCCATGCTTGCTCACAAGGCTGAAGAAGAAGGAGTTTTTGTTGCTGAAACAATTGCTGGCCAAAAGCCGCATATTAATTATCTGCTAATTCCTGGTGTGGTATATACCTGGCCGGAAGTTGCAGCCGTAGGATACACCGAGGAGCAACTCAAAGAAAAAGGCATAAAATACAAGACCGGGAAATTCCCTTTCATGGCTTCCGGACGTGCAAGAGCTTCTATGGATACAGATGGATTGGTGAAAGTGCTTGCAGATGCTGCAACTGACGAGATCCTTGGAGTACACATGATCGGACCAAGAACTGCCGATATGATTGCTGAGGCAGTTGTTGCGATGGAATTCAGAGCTTCGGCAGAAGATATTGCCAGAATGTCACATGCTCACCCTACTTACACAGAGGCTTTCAAAGAAGCTTGTCTGGCAGCAACAGATAACAGAGCCTTGCATATTTAATCTTAAGATAGATTTCATAAAAAGCCATTTGAAGAGATTCGAATGGCTTTTTTATTTTTAGCAAAAATTGGGTTAATTCCGCAATGAAGTTCAAAATAGCAATTTTGGGTGCGGGAAATGTTGCCTGGCATTTGGCACCGGCACTTGAGAATGCCGGGCATGAAGTGACCGAAGTCTATGCAAGAGATATCAAAAAAGCGCAGACGGTCACCGAGCGCTTATATTCTGCGGAACCAAAAGATGATCTTGATTTTTCCGAAAGTAAGGCTGAGATTTTTATCCTTGCCGTGAAGGATTCAGCTATTCCGGAACTTGCGGATGAAGTGATTTTGCCGGAAGGCAGTATTTTGATTCATACTTCTGGCACTCAGCCTTTGGATATTTTGGGATATAGCTCGGCGAGTTTTACCGGTATTTTTTACCCATTACAATCTTTCACTAAAGAGCGCAAACTTGACTTCGAGGATGTTCCATTTCTCCTTGAATCGGAGGATGAGGAGACCTTGCAAAAGCTGAAAAAGCTGGCAAAAAGTCTTTCTCCCCAAATTTATGTGGTGAGATCAAAAGACCGAAAGGCAATCCATGTAGCGGCAGTTTTTGCAAGTAATTTTTCCAATCATATGATCCGGATCTCAGAAGAAATTATGCGGAGGCAAGGGGTTGATTTTGAAATGCTGAAACCTTTGATCATCGAGACGATTTCAAAAAGTCTTCAGATGGGAGCCAAAAATGCGCAAACCGGACCGGCAATTCGGGAAGATTTTGAGACACTGGAAGATCACCACCAATTCCTCAGCTACAATGAGCAGCTGGCAGAGATCTATAGATTGATCTCTCAGGATATTATGGATAGCTGATATTTTACTCTTGATATCTATGATTTTGGATTTTTTTAAATTGTAATAAATCAATAAAAAATGATAAAATAAATTGGTTTTATTTTTTAAATTATTTATATTCAATCAGTTATGGCCAATTTCTATTGAGTCCTTTAGCCATAATTTTTTAAACCCATTTTTAACAATTTCAAAAACAATTTACTTATGAGCTACGCAAATCGAACCCTCAGGTCACTTCCGTTCGGAAGAATCATCAGTGGCCCAATGATCGCGGCCATCCAGGCACAAGCCCTCGCCGCACAATCCACAGTCAACTTTATTAAAGAGGTTGGCTTCGTCCGTACAGACGCCAATCCAGCGGCTGGGGAAACAGCAGATGCCAATGGCGAAATGGGTGACGTAAGGAATGTCACTTTTAAATTTAAAAGGAAGACATCTGAAGGTTCCGCCGGAGGTAATCCTGCAGGGGAGGAAGAAGTTTCTTTGACCGTCCCTATTTTGACAATTGTCCCGATTCCTTATATCAGAATTGAGGAGATGACAATTCAGTTTACAGCCAATATTACAGAGCAACAGGAGTATAAAACCTCTTCTGCGGCAAGTAACAGTATCGCTACCGATACCACATTGAATTTTAAGGCAGGAGGTTTTCTATCTCCCGTTTCGGTATCTATGAATGCGAAGATCTCGACTCGCCATAATACCAGCAGTACTGCAAGTTCGCGGGTAAATAATGCGACTCAATTCACGATCGATATCAATGTCAAAGCGGTTCAGGATGAGATGCCTGCAGGATTAGCAAAGGTTCTGCATATTATGGAATCTGCTATTCTGGAGAAACCTGCAACTACTCCTTAATTTTCATTAATCATTTCATTTTTTCCTTATCAACAAGCTTATGAGCCAGTTGAACCAGATTATCGCGTCTTTGCTGAGTGATATAAATGAGGCAAAGTCCAAGGCAGATGAGTCGTCCAGGAATTTGGCCAGGGCTTATGCATCTGACGATGTCCTTAAGTTTTTTCCTGTGCCAAAGATTGGAATTCAAAACCTCGAGGTGGAGCTGAAGTATGCAATTGAGTCGGTTGAAGAGAAGCCATTCCAAAGCAGCCAGTCAAAAGAAAGGCTGGCTGCATATGTGAAGAACTTCTCAGATGACCTTGCAAAAGAACTGCGGATCGAGCTCAACAAAGAGTCAATTTCCAATGAACTCTACAAAAGTCTGGGATCTTATCCGAGTCCAAGTTGGGAGAAAAATGTAGCAAAAATGATCAATAGCGAATTGGAAACCGCCACCAGTTCACTGACGGATTTTAGCAGAAGCATTCAAAAAGTCCAGCAAAATATCCAAAAAGCGATTCCGGAGCTTATTCCGATTGCTGTAAAAACCGAAGGATTTGCAGCCGTTCCGACCGAAAAGGGAAGCTATGAATTGATCTCTTTTGACAAATCGGGAGCCAGGGATTTCAAGGTTTTGAAGGAATACGCTTCAGAAAAAGAGGCAATTATTGACGCTAATCTGATTAGTTCATCCATTTCTGCCAATAAGCTGGTTCTTTCTGATTTCTCAAAAGATCCTGTTTCAAAGCTGGACGCTGCAAAAATTAAAGCAGGAAGTCTGGAAGTTCCTATTCAAGTGGTTAATGCTAAACCAGCGAATAGTATTCCGAAGGTCCTTTTCGAAACGACTTTTGCCGAGAAGGCTGTGCTATTAAAGAATCCAATCAGGGTGCAGCCATGGCTAATTGGCCGACCTGCAACGACAGCGCCACCAACATCTCCCCGGCCAACTACTCCTGCAAACCAGGAAGAAGATAATTCACTTCAGGAAATTGCTACTGCTATTTTGAAGAAAAAGATGATTCAGCTGGAAGCGGGGATCAGCAAAATAGCTCTGGAAACTGTATCCACCGGATTGCAGGTTGCAGTGGATATTGAAAAGCTGAAGCTAGTGAAACCCGAAAATTTGATGACGATTAAGTTCACTCTGAATTCTCAGGATTTTACCATGCTGGACGACAATTCTAATGTTTCAATTCTTTAATAACTCAAACCATGATCACACCAAGGTATATATCAGAACTATTGGGAGCACCAATGGCAGCAGTTATTCAAGCAGAAGCAATCGCTGCCAAAGCCACAGCTAATTTCATCAAGGAAGTAGGTTTTATGAAAGCGACAGACGCTTCAGATCCGGATTTCGGGGCTGTCCGCACGATCACTTTTAGCTATCAGAGAATCAATGCAGATGGGACTACCCAAACCGCAACTTTGGCAATTCCCCTTTTGACGATTATTCCGATTCCCTCCCTTCAAGTAGCAGAGGCTGAGATTGAGTTTGATCTTGCCTTGACTCAGCCTGAGGTCAGTACAAAATCTGCCTCAAATTCAGGATCATTGGATAAGACATTTCTCAACGGCAATGATGTAAGACTGAGGGCGATTTTTGGCAAAAAACCATCCGCCAATCCAAATGCTCCAGCCAGTTCGGCGACAGCAAATATGAATGTTAAAATTAAACTGGCTCAGGCTGATTTGGCCGTGGGAATGATTCAGCTCCTTAATATTCTTGATTCTAGCAATAAAGAAACCTGATGGCATCTCTGTTTTCAAAAATCAAAACCTGGTTCTACAGCTTTTTTTCCGGACCAAAACCTGTGGAGGTAACTCCCAAAGTGGTTGAGCCCACACCAGCCGTGGAAATTTCCCGAACTCCGGGGATTAATTGTCCGGAATGTAAAACCAGGCTGGTTGTCAGCATCCAGCATCTGATCCAGTATCAGCCTGTCGTTTGCTATAATTGTGGTTTGGAACTTATGATTGATCAGGATAAATCCCAGGCGGCAATTGAGTCTTTGCGTAAACTTCAGTCAGGTTTGGATCAGGCTTCCAAAGTGAGACAGGAAACCGGAATTTGATTTTTAATGATTCCAGGTTCCAAATTTCCCTGCCTGATAATCCCGGTAAGCTTCCTGAATTTCCTGTTGTGTGTTCATCACAAATGGACCTTGGGCCACCATGGGTTCGTTAAAAGGAAGTGCGAGACCCAAAATCAGGATGGAATCTTCCAACGCTTCAACGGCAATTTTTTCGCCTTCATTGTAGAATTCTACCAAATTCCGGAAGGGGATTTCAACACCATTTACTTTCAATTCTCCCCGAACGATGTAGAAAAAGATGTTCTCATTTGTTGGAATTGACTTTTCAAACCTGCCTCCTTTTTCCAGGTAAATCGTAGACATAGTCAGGGGAAAGGTCTCTTCAAAAGCTCCTTTCACGCCATTCCATTCTCCGAAAAGCTGCTGAACTTTTACTTTTCCTTCATCCAGATCAAACATTGGGATTTCCTCTTTCTGCAATCCAACATAGTTGGGATCAATCATCTTTTTCTTTGCAGGCAGATTCAGCCAAAGCTGCAAAATCTCCAGATCGCCTCCATTTTTTTTGAAGTCAGCGCTACTCACTTCCTCATGGATCAAGCCCCGGCCTGCAGTCATGTATTGCACTCCGCCCGGACCCATAACTGATTCATGACCGGATGAATCCTTGTGTAGGATGTCTCCTTCCAGAATGAAAGTTACTGTTTCCATTCCACGATGCGGATGCGGACCAAAAGGCAATCCCTGATTGTGTTTCGGGTAGGTTTGGAATCCATGATGATTCAAAAAGATAAAAGGATCAATTTGCTCAAGGTTTCGCGTTGGCAAAGGGCTGTACGTAACCAGGTCTGCTATTGGTCTATATTCTGCTTTATGGATTTTCTTGATCGTGCGCATGGAAGTGGTATTAATGTATAGACATTAAATGTAAATCAATCGCAAAAAGTTTCTAAAACCTGAAAACAGAAATTGATTTTATAAGAATCCGTAATCTTGACACTAACCAAATAAAACAAGGTCTGAAGTTCAATTAGACTTGCTGTCGTCTGTTGACCGTGGTCTGTCGACGATTTTAATATCTACTTCAAAGATTTATCGAGAGACAAAATCGTCTGCAGCAATACATTCGCACCGTTTGCAATATCTTCCGGGGAGGAATATTCGCTTGGTGCATGGCTGATTCCAGCTTTGCTTGGGACGAAAATCATTCCCATCGGAGCCAATCGGGCCATTTCCTGTGCGTCATGTCCGGCACCGCTTGGAAGATATTTGAAAGTCAAACCCAAGGATTTGGCTGAGTTCTCGATGGATTTCTGAATAGACGGATCTGCCAAGGCGGGCTTGCTAGCCACTTCTCTGTGAATGATGCTAACTTCGGTATTGCTCTCTTCAGCTAGTTGTTTTGCCTTTGCTTCAATTTCCCCATAAATCTTCCAGATTTTTTCTGCTGAAAGATCCCGAAGCTCCAGGTTCAATTTTACTTCTCCCGGAATCACATTTCCTGCACCCGGGTAAGCCTGAATTTTACCAACAGTTCCTACTTGAGCGCCTTCATGGGAAGTAACGATTTCGTTGATTGCCAAAACCAGCCGGGCAGCCGGCAGCATGGGATCTTTTCTCATATTCATCGGGGTAGTTCCGGCATGATTGGCGAAACCAGTATAAGTAAACTCCCACCATTCGATCGCGACGATTCCTTCTACCACTCCGATATTCAGTTTTTCCCGGTCGAGGTTTGCTCCTTGCTCGATATGAAGCTCCAGAAATGCAGCCAAATCACCCGAATTTCGCTTTACTTCACCTATTCTGTTTGGGTCTCCGCCCAAAGCTTTGATTCCCTCTGACTGGGTAAGTCCGCTTGAACTCACTGTTTTTAAAGCTTCCTGAGAAAGTTGACCCGCCAATGCCCGACTGCCGATTACTCCGCCTTCTTCATTGGTGAAAATGATTACTTCCAGTGGGTGGTCAGTTACAATTCCGTTTTCATGAAGGGTTTGGATCACTTCGATTGCACCCATTGTTCCGACAGGGCCGTCGTAATCTCCTCCGTTTGGAACTTCATCGATATGCGAACCAAAAGCGATTGGCTTCAATCCCGGAATTTTACCAGCTCTCTTGCCAATGATGTTTCCCGCAAAATCAACCGAAACTTCCAGTCCCGCATTTTTCATCAGTTCTTTTACATAGACTCTGGCTTCGATGTCATGTCGGCTATAAGCAACCCGATCTGATCCTCCGGCAGCATTTTTCCCGAAGGTGGAAAGCTTCATCAAACTTTCATGAAGCCGATCCTGATTGACTTTTGGGGGATCTGCCTTGAAATCAGGCGAAGAAAAAAGGCTTAATGTCAGGAAAATAAATCCGATAAGATGATTCATGAGAGTGGTGTTTGGTTCAATTTCCTGATTATCCTTCGAAAATCAAGTTTGTTGATAATAAATCTGATTTTTCACTTTTTGAAAAAGGATCCTCTATCAAAAATGTCGGAATTGGATGGTAGCATTCGGTGAGTTGAAATGTTTCGTGTTAGGTAATGCCCTAGGTATTTTACGGTTTTAAAACAGCAGATCAAACCGTGAAGAAAATGGGTCAGTTCCCGTAGTGAAACGAGGGAAATCCACCCATTTTTAGGGTTGATCAAGGTTTAAAAATCAAATAGCCAAGAATGTTTCTTTTTATACCAATCCTTGCCTATTTGAAGTAAAAAACCAGGCATTAAGGTTTTTGGTTACTTTTTGGCTTCAAAAAGTGACAACAGAAAAAAATGCAATCAAGGATTGAAGTTTAAAAAAGATTCAACACTTCGAATGCCACCGGAAGTGTCGTCACTCAGGCATTATAAGAAAACGTGAGTGGCTCTTGCTGGTGACAAAAAAAGTCCTTCTGTTTCGGGAAGGACTTTTGAAGTTATTTAGTACGGCTTACTTAAGCCAAGCAAGCTTGATCTCATCCGGTGCTTTCATTCGATCGGCAAGTCTCATATAGCGATCCGCCAAATTGGATAGATAAGACTGAGCTTTTGATGCTGCATCATTCAGGCCTGTCAGGCTATCGATTTTCCAAAGTTCAACCAGATGCTCAATGATTCGGGCATAATCCCAACCGGTATATATTCCGACTTTCTGGGTTACCGCAGAGAAATGAGTGTAGATATCAGGATTTTTTCCTCCGTCACCCATCAATACAGCTGGCATGACGATCTGATTTCTCATCATTTTTTCAAATGCTAAAACTGCTCCGCTTGGATCAATTTCGAAGATCTGGGACATAAAAGACTTGTAAGCCTTTTCGTGTCTTGCCTCATCACCAGCAATAGTTTTACAAATTCTCGAAAGAACAGAATCACCAGCCTTGTCGGCAAGTTTTCCTGTATTTACGTGGGATATTTTTGTTGCTCTTTCCTGGAAAGAGGTATAGACCATTGCCTGATAAGGATCGCTTTTTGATTTTGGGTCAAAACCATTTGTAAGCAATCTGTGAATTGTCTGCTCTACAGCTTTCATATCCACCCGGCCTGTCATGTAAAGGTATTTGTTCAGAAGATCTCCGTGTCGGTTTTCCTCGGCTGTCCATGCTTTGGACCAGCGAACCCAGCCAGAAGGGGAAAGCAAGCTGCGTTCCTCGTTGATTCCTTCCAATAAATTGAAGTAAGTCTGATAAGAAGGCAACGCCTCTTCAGTGATCATATTTCCAATCAGAGAAGTCAAAACTGTATCAGGAATTCCTTCTGCACGCTTTTGAAGCATTTTCACTTCTTCGAAAACTTCAGGATCGCTAAAGTCAGGAAGAAAATCTGAAGGCTGCCAGCAATCATCAGGATCAACCAATATAGTATCTACAGCATTGGCTACAAATCCATCAAGCTGAGAAATCACTTCCATATTCTTCTCCAGCTCGTAATCTATAGGTTTAGAATTTTTCATTTTGAGTTTTGTAATGTGAATTAAAATGAAAAAACAGATTGAACTGAATTCTTCATCTTGATTAGTAAACACAGAATCGGGTAGCGATGTTAATCAAAATTACGAACAAAAATCGATAATCTGATTTACAAAACCTGATTTCCGGCAGTTGTATCAGTATCAACGGCTTCCCGGGTATTTTAATTCCAAACAGGAGTTTTGTACCCTTCGGTGTTGTTTTTGAATTGAAGGATGGAGTTTTTAAAAATCCTGCTTAAATAGAATAAACGTTTGAGCAATTAATATTCTATCTATCTCACTATTCAAAGATGAAAAGTTCACTATTCATTGTATTCTCAATAGGAATTATGGCTTTGGTGTCATGTTCCGGTAAAAAATCCGAAGGTGATTCCCAATTTTTCACCCTTACCAAAACTGAACTCCAAAATAAAATCAAAGGCGCATGGGCTGCCCAGACAATTGGAGTGACTTACGGTGGTCCCACAGAATTTAAATACCTGAAGCGGATGATTCCGGACTCGGTAGAGATCGTCTGGACAGACACTACGCTGAATCATTGGATGACACGAGTTCCGGGATTGTATGACGACGTTTACATGGATCTTACTTTTGTGGAAGTCATGGAGCGAGAGGGAATCAATGCGCCTGCTGCTTCTCATGCAAAAGCATACGCGGAAGCCGGATATTGGCTTTGGCACGCCAACCAACAAGGACGCTACAATGTGCTGAATGGAATGTCGCCTCCGGAATCCGGGCATTGGATGAACAATCCCCATGCGGACGATATTGACTTCCAGATAGAAGCTGATTTCGCGGGAATCATGTCTCCGGGAATGCCAAACACCGCTTTGGAGATTTGCGATCGGGTAGGACATATTATGAATTACGGCGATGGATATTACGGTGGGGTTTTCGTTGCCGGCATGTACACGTTCGCTTTTGTCGAATCAGATATTCCGACCATTGTCAGCAAAGGGCTTTCTCTGGTTCCTACCGAAAGTACTTTTTACCAGTGCATCGCTGACGTAATCAAATGGCATCAAGAATATCCGACCGATTGGAAAAAGAACTGGGAACTCACCGAGGCTAAATGGGGTGAAGATATCGGTTGCCCGGATGGAGCATTTGAAGATTTTAATATTGATGCCAAGCTGAATTCTGCCTATGTCGTCCTGGGCTTATTATATGGCGAGGGAGATTTTACGAAAACCCTTGAAATATCAACCCGAGCCGGACAAGATTCTGATTGTAATCCGGCGACGGCGGCGGCGATTTTGGGGACTGTCTATGGCTACGATGCCATCCCCGAATTTTGGAAGCAAGGCCTGAGTGGAATCGAAAACATGGATTTCAAATTTACCAGCACTTCCCTCAATGAAGCCTATGAAATCAGCTATAAACATGCACTTCAACTCATCGCTGAGAATGGCGGAGAAGTAACCGAAAATGAGGTCAAAATCAAACTTCAAACTCCAGTCGCTGCTCCGCTTGAGCAAAGTTTCCCGGGTTATCAGCTGAATACTGAGCAGGACATCAATCAAAAATTAGGCTTCAAAGATGCACAAACGAAGACTTTTGAGTTTGAAGGAGTTGGGGTTGTACTGAATGGCCGGGCAAGACATGTGGATTTTGATAATGCTTATGCACTCGAGACTCCGGAGCAAACCCTTGATGATTACGTGCTTTTGGTCGATTTCAAGATTGACGGGGAATTGAAAAAGCAGATGAAGTTGCCGCTCAAGTTCATCACCCGTGCCCATGAATTGTTCTTTCAATATGAGTTGCCTCCGGGCAAACACACGCTGGAATTGACGGTAAACAATCCGAATGAAAAGGTTTACCTGGATCTTCAAAAGATTTTCACTTACACCAAATCAGCGGAGTAATGGCTAAAATCCTTGTTGTCGGCAGCAGCAATACAGATATGGTGGTGAAATCTGCCCATCTTCCTCTGCCCGGAGAGACAGTGCTCGGGGGTCAGTTTTTCACTTTTGCCGGAGGCAAAGGAGCAAATCAGGCAGTTGCTGCCGCAAAGCTTGGAGGGGATGTTACTTTTCTGGCGAAAGTCGGAAATGATGCGCTGGGTAAGGCCGCTGTTGAAGGTTTCAAAAAAGAAGGGATAAACGTGACTCATATCATCACCGATCCCGAATCTCATTCCGGAGTTGCGCTGATCATGGTGGAGGAGTCCGGCGAAAACTGTATTTCCGTAGCATCCGGTGCGAATGGAAAGTTTACTAACTCGGACATCGAAGATGCCTCTGAACTGGTGGAAAAGGCAAGTTTTGTTCTTGTTCAGTTGGAGATTCCGCTGGAGGCGGTGACTGCTTTGGTTGACAAAGCTTTTGCTCTTGGAGTGCCTGTGATCCTGAATCCTGCTCCGGCACGGCCACTTTCTGACGAACTGATCAGCAAGCTTTTCATCATCACTCCCAATGAAACCGAAGCCGAATTATTGACGGGAGTGAAAGTCACAGATGAGTTATCCGCTGCGAAAGCTGCCAAAATTCTCCGGGAAAAAGGAGCAAAACTGGTCATCATCACCCTGGGTGCCAAAGGCGCTTTTCTGCTTTCCGATCAGGAAGGAATCCTCATTCCTTCGATACAAGTAAATGCAGTAGACACGACCGCAGCCGGAGATACTTTCAACGGTGCATTGACAGTCGCACTTGCCGAAGGGATGGAAATCAAAGCTGCGATCCGATTTGCAAATCAGGCTGCAGCTATCTCCGTCACCCGAATGGGAGCACAAAGCTCTCAACCGGTTCGATCCGAACTGAAACCCATCTAACCTTCTTCAGCATGTTTATCCCTGAAACGTATTCGCTGGCTGTTTTCCTTTGCGTAATCACCATGATCTGCTGGGGTTCCTGGGCCAATACCCAAAAGCTTTCCTCCAAAACCTGGCCTTTTCCGCTTTTCTACTGGGATTATTCATTGGGGATTATCCTGCTTTCCCTGGTTTTCGGGTTGACGCTGGGAAGTACCGGATCGGAGGGAAGGGCGTTTGTCGACGATTTGATGCAAGCCGAACCGGATGCTGTCGGCTCGGCATTTTTGGGTGGGGTGATTTTCAATCTGGCCAATCTCCTGATCGTTGCGGCTATTGATATTGCAGGGATGGCAGTTGCTTTTCCGGTTGGAATCGGAATCGCGTTGGTGTTGGGCGTGGTCGTGAATTATATGGCGGTTCCCGTCGGCGATCCGATTCTCCTCTTTTTGGGTGTTGCATTGGTGGTGGTAGCGATTATTCTCGATGCGCTTGCCTATCGTAAACTTTCCAAAGGCAAAGCTCAAACTCCTGCAAAAGGAATTCTGCTTTCTATTGCCGGTGGCATTCTGATGGGCTTTTTCTATCGATTTGTTGCCGCTTCCATTTCCGGAGATTTCTCCCAGCCTGAACCCGGATTGATGACTCCTTATTCTGCGGTCTTTATCTTTTCACTGGGAATTTTCGCTTCCAATTTCCTATGGAATACCTTTTTCATGCTCAAGCCCATTCAGGGAAAACCAGTCAGCTATTCTGATTATTTCAAAATGGGTTCACCCAAACTCCATCTCATCGGTTTGCTTGGTGGAGCAATCTGGTGCCTCGGAATGTTGCTCAGTGTGATTGCCGGAGAGAAAGCCGGGTTTGCGATTTCATACGGTTTGGGACAAGGCGCTACGATGGTGGCTGCAGCTTGGGGAGTTTTCATCTGGAAGGAATTCAAGGATGCCCCGAAGGGAACAAATAGCCTCGTTCTTTGGATGTTTGTGGCGTTTATCGCCGGTCTTACTTTGGTGATTGTTTCCCGATTTGCCTGAGATTTTGATTGTTCTTTCCTTCGGAAAAAGTAACAACTCAACTTGGATTTAAATGCCTTTCAGGAATCCTCCGATTAATCTGAACCAAAGATTCGAAGAATTCCATGAAATGAAAAAAGCCTCCTTTCGGAAGCTTTTTGACTTTTGGTTGATTGTAAGGATTAATAATCCAGCTTGTAAGCTGCAACTTTATTTTTGAAGAAAGTAGGGACCAACACGATTTTTTCGGAAGGAATATATCCGATGTCTGCAGTGTTTGATTCAGCAGCTTTGGTATCCAGCATCAGGGTTTGAGTGGAGTCATTGGCAAACCAAATCTCTCCCTGCCATCTTGAAGCGATGAAATTGCCATCACCCAAAATCACCAAACCATCGCCACCGGTTATGTTGGCGTTTACGATTGTAGTGGTACCGTCGGCATTCCATTTTTTCAAACCTGACGCATCCAATCCGTAGATGGTTCCGTCTGCAGCAATTGCGATCCCGTTGATGGTCTCATTGCCTTCGGAAATTGTGGTTACCACACCTGCATCAAGCAAGTGAACTTTACCAGTATTCATATCAGTGAAATACACTTTTCCCGCATGGGTAGCAAGGTCATTCAAGAACTGAGCACCTTCTACTTTGTACTTTTTGATCACTTTGGCAGTAGCGATATCTATCTCAACAAGCTCATCGATATCAGTAGCATAGAGCTTTCCGTTTGCGATTCCCATTCCTTTCGGGCTATTCAGACCTTTCACCCAGGCAGGATTTACGATTTTGCCGGCTTTGTCAATAATTGCAATTGATCCTTTGCCGTCTTTTGCCTGCGGATCCTGTCCGCCAATGTTTGACACGTAAATAGTGCCGGTGCTTTCGTCAAAAAGTACAGATTCGTTGGTAGGCAAAGAATCTGCAGTTTCCCAAAGCATGGTCAGAGTTGGAGTTTTTACTTCTTCCACCATAGTCATTTCTTCAGTTGTTTCTTCTGTTTTTGGAGGTCCGCATTGCGCAAAAAGCATTGTTGCAGACAGTCCCAATAAGCCAAGTTTCATTGTGTTTTTCATGTGATTGTAGGTTTCAATTTTTGGTTAGTGTCCAGTTTTGTTGGTTAAATTCTTCAGGAGCTGTCTCCTTTAATCTGTTTTCGATTTCGTCCAGGTACATCGTGTTGTATCGGAGGCGAGTGATATAGTTTGGTAAGGTTGGATCTCCGTTCCAGCAATGCTCAGCACGATCGCCGTATGCGACTTCCCCATTGTAATACGGATTCTGAGTTTGCTCCAGAAAATCTTCAGTCAGGTAAACAGCATTATTGAGGTAATAGTTATCCATGTCACCGCAATAAATTCGCACTTTTCCTTCCAGTTTCGGCCCCAAAGTCGCCCAATCCCGCTCCATGATATGGCGCAGGTCAAAGTTTTCTTTCCAATATTCTGCGACCTCTTTGTCGATCACCCCGCTGTATTTATCCCAGATCGGTTTTGGATATCCGTCTTCCCCAACCGGTGAGTAAACTGCCTGCCAAATGTCGAATTGGTCACCCGAACGGGTTTTGGTTCCCCCGATAGCAAGCTCGCGATGATTCATATCCTGAACCATCGCATCTACATGACCCAGGTAATTGCGGTGACCCGGACGCAAAGTCTTTCGGAATTCACCTTCCTTGTAGTAAGCGTTTTTATCTTCGTAAATATTCACTGTTGTGAAAGCCCGGAAGTCGATCGGATCGGGACAAGCCGCAAAGCAACCGTTGTATTCTTCAGGATAGAAAACCTGCGCTGCCAAAGCTTCCCATCCTCCGGTCGAACCTCCATACAGGAATCTCGCCCAGCCTTCGCCAATTCCGCGGAACTGCTTCTCTATTTCCGGGATCAATTCGTATTGAATTGCATCACCATAAGGTCCGAGGTTTTCGCTATTGACTGCGTAGCTATCGTCGTAAAATGGATTGGCATGCTGAATCTCGATGATGATGAAGCGTTTGAAATCATCAGAAGTCCATTTTTGATAGAATTCATAGGCTTCCTGCTGCTGCATTTTTTCATAACCGTAGATCCCAAATCTGGCGCTGTAATCATCATCACTGAGTTCGGCATCCGGAGGAATCATTCTGAAATTCCCAAAATCTGAAGGGAAATGCCCGTGGAAAACCATCAATGGATAATATTGATTTGGGTTTTCTTCGAAGCCTTCCGGTAAAAGAACATGAGCGCCCAGGTACATGTCCCTTCCCCAAAACTTCGAAAGTTTCTCCGATTTGAGTTTGATATGCTTCACGTATTTGGTGTCTTCCGGAGCTTTGATTTCCGGGATGATCTGATCAATTGTCAGCTCCAGTTTCTGACCTTTTTTCCAGGAAACCGGCTGAGGTTTGGAGTAAATATTTTTGGGAGCGCGTGTCCATTGACGGCCTTCTCCCTGATCCATCGGCAACTTTACCGTATGCCCATCAGCGCGGGTAAACGTATCGTGCTTTTGGATGAACGCTTGTACATAATAGGTTCCTTCAGCCAGATTTTCCAATTTTTCGATCGGGTAACCAAAGGTTTCCGGGTCAAAATCGATGGGTTTTCCTGCTTCGAAATTTTCAAAATCCATTCCGAAAACCTGATTTGTTCCCACGTTATCGCTGATTCCAAATCTCGGTTCGGCAGTGCTGTCGGTCGAAAAAATCAGAAGAAGACGGCCGTCTTTCAGTTCAGACTCCAGTTCAGAAGCAATTTCTACTTTTAAATTTCCGCCAGGTGAGCAAGCCCAAAGCAGAGAAATGGCAAATAAAGGGATCAAAAAACGTTTCATAAGTTGTCGGTTGGGTACTGAAATTTACGCATTCTCAGGCGAATCTTCGGGAACCCGGTTGAATATTACTCCCAAAGATGAAGTTATTTTGTTAATCCGGCCGTTTATGGATTATTTACATTCCACCTGTGGAAAGGATTAACTTTACTATTTACTTCCGATTTCTTGCCATTGACTTATTTAAACAATTGAAAATCCATAGGAACGTTTGATTTTGGATTTCTTCCGTCTTCCGTCATCGGTCTTCCAGCCAAGAACCTAACGAAAATTCACCTATTGCTTCAAAAGCTTACATACAGTTAATTCAATCTTCAAAACCACCATACCCATGAAGAGAACTTTTCTTTTTATCCTTCTCGGCGCAGTAGCATTTGCCTGCCAGCCAAAAGAAGAAGCAACAATCGATTACACTAAAATGACTGATGCGGAGCGCCTGAAAGCTGCTACCGAAATCGCTCAAAGTACAATCATGGTCGATGGCCATGTGGATTTGCCTTACCGGATGAAGGTGGGTGGATTTACACTGCAAAGAGAGATTTTGGATGTTTCTGTTCGGACTCCCGATGGTAATTTTGACTTTCCAAGGGCAAAAGAAGGCGGACTCGATGCGCCTTTTATGTCGATCTACATTCCTGCCAGCAACCAGCAAATCCCCGGAGCTTCCAAAGCGTTGGCAGATTCTCTGATTCTGATGACGGAGCGATTGGCCACTACTTTCCCGGATAAGTTTGCGATGGCATACAGCCCTGCGGATGTCGAAGCCAATTTTGCAAAAGGTCTGATCTCCCTCCCGATGGGAATGGAAAACGGGGCCGGAATTGAGGATGATCTGGCGAATGTGGCCTATTTCCACGAGAGAGGAATTCGCTACATCACGCTGACGCATGGCACGGACAACCTGATCGGAGATGCGAGTTACGACACCACCGGTACACATCAGGGATTGAGCGAATTTGGTGAGCAAGTCGTAAAAGAGATGAATCGTGTCGGGATCATGGTCGATCTTTCGCACGTTTCGGATAATACTTTCCGGGATGCGCTGGCAATCACCCAAGTTCCGATTATCGCTTCTCACTCTTCAGTGAGGAAGTTTACACCGGGTTTTGAACGCAATATGAGTGACGAGCTGATTCAGGCGATGGCCAAAAATGGTGGCGTGATGATGATCAATTTCGGAGGTTCATTCATCGATTCCGCCTATGCCGCTGGTTCGGACAAGGTGCGGGAGCATGTAGTCAACTGGCTTGCCGAAAACAATCTCACCCGAAGAGATTCCGCAGCTCAGGCTTACATCTCAGAATATGCCGCAGCCAATAATCCTTTTCCAACCGTTCAGCGAGTGGCGGATCATTTTGACCATGTGAAGAATTTGGTGGGGATTGATTACGTCGGCTTGGGTTCAGATTTCGACGGAGTGGGGGATTCACTTCCAACAGGTTTGAAAGACGTTTCGATGTTTCCCAACCTGATTGCCGAACTTCTAAAGAGAGGTTATTCCAAAGAAGATATCGAGAAGATCTGTTATAAGAATGTGTTCCGTGTCTGGAAAGCGGTGGAGGATTTTGCTGCTTCCGCAAAGTGATCAGTATTCAGTTGGCAGTTACGGTCATGTCGAGTGAGCGAGACATCTAATTCTTTGGCAAAAGGAAGTATGCCGTCTCAGTATTCAGTCACAGTAGGCAGTCGGTTGCCCTGTCATATCGAACCTGCCTGCGGCAGTCAGGCGCAGAGAGATATCTCATCCTTTGGAAAAAGTCGGTCGCTATCGCAGTATTCAGTCTCAGTAAACAGAAACCCCGATTTTTATAGAGTCGGGGTTTTATTTTTTCAGGATTGCAAGAAACTGATCCGGGCTTAAAACGGGAAGGATTGAGTTTTTGAAATCCTTTTGATTTCGGGTAATGATGATTTCATACCCAAATTCAAGGCTGGTAAAATATTGGATTCGATTAATATTTTTTACCCAAATATTCCCGGTACTCTTTTTTGTAATCGTAATCTTCCGGTAAAGGTCCTGCTGCACCCATCAGACTTTTGACCAAGGGACTGATTTGGATGTCGTCAGATTCTTTCATTCTTGATTTAGAAATACTATCTAAATAAGTTTCCACGAGTTTTGAAAGGCTGATTTTTTGATCGAAAGCATATTTTTTAGCCCTTACTAATATTTCTGAATCAAGCCGAATTGTGAGTTTTGTTTTCATGGCGGAAAAGTTCTGATTGATAAATTTGATTTTTTTAGACATCAATTCAAATTATCTGTTTCTGATCTGAAGCCTCCGGAAGTGTCTCCACTCCGGCTTTATTTAGCAATAAGTAAAAGATGATTTTAGCTAAAGTTGAGGTAGCTCTTCAGAACAATCCCTTCTCGCAGTTTTTTTCTTTTGTCACTTTTTGCAGCCAAAAAGTAACCCAAAACCTTAATGCCTGGTTGTTTACTTCAAATAGGCTGAGTTTACAAATGAAGGAAACCTACTTGGCTATTTGATTTTAAAACCTTGATCAACCCTAAAAATGGGTGGATTTCCCTCGTTCCACTTCGGGAACTAACCCATTTTCTTAACGGCCCGATCTGCTGTTTTAAAACCGTAAATAACCTAGGGCATTACATCCACCGCAACTTTTCAACTCACCCAATGCATCCCACTAATTCCGATATTTTTTATAAAATTGCCTTTCTACAACATTCTGAATAGTAAGATTATTTTATTCTTTTCCGGAGTTAAAAATGATTTAAATCAGGTATCGAAACGAGTGATTATTTTTTTTCGCAAATTGAGTTTAATAAATAAATTCTAAAATTTCTATTTTATGCATTTCCGCAATCTTGCCCTGGTTTATTTGATAATTGAAAATCCAGAATAACGATTGATTTTGGATTTCTTCGGTCATCGGTCATCGGTCTTCCAGCAAGTTGCTTTACCAATATTCGCGTACTACCAGAAAAGCATATCTACAGTTTCTATTTTAATCCATCTTTTAGTCAAAGTATAAAGCTTCAAAATCATGAAAATCAAACTCACCATTTTATTTGTATTCGGCTTCCTGGCTAATGCTTTTTCCCAGGAAGGCCTAAGTATTCACCTCAAAGGAATAGAAGGATGTTACATTGACTATTATTCCGCATTTGCCAACAAAGGAGCCAAACCTGTACCGGACGGGGATCACGAAGTCGTGATTTCAATTATTTTTCAGGACAAAAGCGATTGCTACATGGGGAAGGCAACAGTCAAAGACGGGAATTTTGTAGCTCCCGTGATGATCCAAAAGGATGACATGTCATTCGCTCCATTGAGTACGATCTTCAAAAACATCGACCAGGTTTGGCTGATGCAGCAAGACAAAGAAACGCTCTATGAAATCCACGACGGTATGAGTAAAATGTTTACCTCCCAGCAAGGATATAAGGTTCAGATGTTTTTTCCGTCAGCAATCAATCCGGGCTCCGGAGTCAATCGAAAAGCCCCTCCTGCAAGTGAATTGCTGAAAAAAGACAATTAATCCAAAGGCAAGAACCAAAGAACCCAGTCATGAAAAGGACGGGTTTTTTTGGTTTTAAGGAGGATGTTGGAGAAAATCTAAAAAAGAAGGACCACCAAAACAAAAAGATAGTTGGTCAATTAGATTATTGATATTCAATTTTGAGATTATTCATAATTATTAAATCACTTCAATTCCAAGAGATTTTAAGTAATTGAAAGTTGGATCATAGTATTCAGCCTTTCTGGTATGGTCTTCAAAGTTTCCTTCTGGAACTACTATAATCATACCCTGTCTTGCTCTTGTCAACAGAACGCGATAGGCATTGATGAGATATTTTTTTCGAATGGGATTATGGATGTTTTGCCATTTGTTGCCTTTGAAGGAGTATGATTTCCAGCCTGAATCATCAAATCTTAAGTCTCCATCCCAAACCAAACATGCCCAATCCAATTCTAAACCTTGGATATGGAATTCAGTGGCTGCATCCTCCAAGAAAAAAGAGGACCGGACATCATCTTTACCATTCAAGAACCAATTAACTGGATCAAGTGGTGATTTCACATCAATTGCATGAGGTTTAAGACGTTGGGCTTGAGAAGAAACAACTATTCCAAACCTCTCACTTCCTCTTGCTTTTTCTTTAAGCCATTTTTTTGCTTTTGTTAAATCACGAGTGACTACAATGGGATACTTAGAAGTAATTCTAGCTAATGCTTGTTGAGCTTTTTCAATTTCAATCTCCAGTACTTGTTGAATGAAATAAGAAAGGGTTTCAGCCCTAAATGATCTCCTTGATACTGCTAGATGAAGATCCTTTTGGAAGTGGATTTTAGACTTGGATTCGAGCTGTTTAATTGAATTTATCGAAGCATAATCACTTTCTGCAAGTTGAGGTGAAATGTAAACTTCCCAGTGGTTGAACCTACCTGAGATTGCGTCTAACCATTCAGAAATTCCAGCTTCTCCTGTGTTGATTTCTTGTCCACCGCCAACCAGACAAACAATTACTGACCAATCTTCATGGCGATCAAGGCATGAAATAAGAAATTCTGGCTCCGAAAAATCAAAATTATCTTGATTCTTCTTTTGCTTCATGAATTTCACTGTTTGTTCTTTATTCCAAGCTCTTTGAGCTTCATCAAAAATAGCAACGTGGTCAGAGGGTGCTTTTGGATCTACCAGATAAGCATCTCTGTAATGATGGATAATTTGTATAAATGATTTTACGGCCTGTTTAGCTTCCCTTTTTGTTATTCTCCTTCCATCAGATAGCTCTCTAGCAACTTTATCTCGAGTTAAAGCTTCCTGAAGAATGGCAACAAGCGGCGCATTTCCCGATAAGTACACACTAGATTCCCCATTATTATTCTCTAAATGCTCGGTAGCTATTTTGAGCCCAACAAGTGTTTTACCAGCTCCAGGGACGCCAGTTACAAAACAAATTGCCTTTTTTCCATCCCTTCTAGCTTCTGAAATTATTTGAGTAATTGAAGTGGTTGTAATTGAAAGATTAATCGCCTCAGCATCATTCCTGGTTATTTCGTCAACAGTATGGGTGTTAAATAATGAGACAGCGGCTTCAATAATTGTAGGCGTAGGAATATATCTTCCAGTCTCAAATTGAGCCCCATTGATTTTATCGGTATCATCTAGAAAATCGATACAATTTTCAATAGCAGCTTTGAAGGTTCTCTTATTTGCTAGAATCGGTAAAAGCAGGTTGTCGTTATGTGAGGTTTGAGTCAATTCAATCAATTTGTCTTTGGCCTCAGTACAGACTAAAATTGGAATTAAGAAAGCCTTATGACTTGGTTCGTGGAAATTTTTTAAGTCTAGTGCATAATCCCAAACTTGTTCAATTTGATTCCCCAGATAATTAAATTCTCCAACCTTGAATTCAATCACAAATACAAGGTTATTAATTACAAGGATTGTATCGACTCTTCTACCCATTCGCGGGATAGAGAATTCGAAAAAGATGGTTCCTTCTAAATTCGCTAAAGTTTCTTTTAGAATTCCGATTTGATCTCCCCAAGATTTATTCTGGGTTCTTGCTGTATCAAACTCATTATTCTGATTGATCTCACCTAAGATTGAGGAATTCGAACTGTTCAAAAAATTGAAGATTGAGTCTTTGTAATAAAAGTTTAGCATTCTGTTGTGGTTCGTCTATTGATTTCTAAAAGTTCGTAAATATCTATTCCGTAATCTCCTAATACATTTTCTAGGAGCTTTTTTGTAAAATCCATACTTCCTAACATGATTTGATGGAAAATCTCAACTCGATCATCGGGAGTAAGAAGATCAAGAGTCTCATCGTTTCTGAAGAATTCCATGAAATCCTCCCTAGTCAATAATTTTTGGCCCTTTTTCATTTATCTATCTCAATTTTTTCTTCCTCTTCCATTTTGAATTCAAAACCACATTCCTTTGAAAGACATCGGTGAAACTGAATTGCCTGGTTTTTATGAATTTCTTCCAAAAATATTTCTGTTCTATTTCCGCAACTTGGGCAAGTTGTCGGCTGGTCTGAAAAAAGAAATACAGGTAGGCTTTCCATTTTTTGTAAATATGGTAATTAGGAGTAAGGTAATATTTCAGCTTAGAAATAGTTAGTGGATTTGTTTTTTGTCAGGCGTTGATTGTCATCTTTTTTTGCAAAAACTGAAAGCTCTTCAACTCTGATTCTTCTTAAACCTAATCTCAATCCCTCACTAATCTTGGTTTTGCTCTGATTCAGATTTTTCAAGTTCGTTGACTTTGCCTAAATGCTTTTGTCTTTCAGTTTTACCCTGCCATAATTTCCGTCTTCCCAACATTTTCCCTCCCTTCTCCAGCCATTCTGGCCGGAAAATCCCGTTGGCGGAACATTTGATCGAATGGACTAACACCACTATCTAACCAACCAACAATGGACTTTAACCAATTCACGATCAAATCTCAGGAGGCGATTCAGAAGGCAGCCGAGCTGGCGACGGGAGCGGGGACACCTGCGATCGAGACGGCTCATTTGCTCAAGGGGATTTTTGTAGAGGATGAAAATGTGACGGATTTCCTCTTTAAGAAGCTCTCCGTCAACAAGCAACTGATCTCCCAAAAGCTGGAAGGACAGCTAGCCAAGCTGCCCAAAGTAAGCGGAGGTCAGCAGCCTTATTTGTCTGGCGCCGCCAATCAGGCGCTCACCAAAGCGAAGGAATACCTCAAAACTTTTGGGGATGAATATGTGGCCATCGAGCATTTGCTGCTGGCTATTTTGGCGGGAAGCGATGCCGTTTCCCAGTTACTCAAAGATCAGGGTCTATCTGAAAAGCCGCTGATCGAAGCTATCAAGGAACTTAGAAAAGGAAATAAAGTGACTGATCCAAACGCAGAAAGCAAATACAGGGCTCTGGAGAAATACTCCAAAAACCTGAACGATCTGGCCAAGAAGGGTAAAATCGACCCGGTAATTGGCCGTGATGAAGAAATCAGACGGGTGCTGCAGATTCTTGCCCGCCGAACCAAAAACAATCCGATCCTCCTCGGTGAACCGGGTGTGGGAAAGACGGCGATTGTGGAGGGGCTGGCCCAGCGAATCGTCTCCGGTGATGTGCCGGAAAACCTGAAATCCAAAACGCTGATCTCACTCGACATGGGTTTACTCGTCGCAGGCGCCAAGTACAAGGGTGAGTTTGAGGAGCGACTGAAAGCCGTGATCAAGGAAGTGACCGACGCCGAAGGGGAGATCATCCTGTTTATCGATGAGATTCACACCCTGATCGGAGCCGGTGGAGGTGGTGAGGGAGCGATGGATGCTGCGAATTTGCTGAAACCTGCTTTGGCACGAGGAGAACTCCATGCCATCGGAGCGACTACGCTGAAGGAATACCAGAAATACATCGAGAAGGACAAGGCGCTGGAGCGAAGATTCCAGGCGGTGATCGTGGACGAGCCGGATGCGGCCGATGCGATTTCGATCCTTCGAGGTATCAAAGATAAATACGAATTGCACCACGGGGTGCGAATCAAGGATGATGCGGTGATTGCGGCGGTTGAGCTTTCGCAGCGCTACATCTCCGATCGATTCCTGCCGGACAAAGCCATTGACCTGATGGATGAGGCTGCCGCCAAACTGAGAATGGAGATTGACTCGCTGCCTCAGGAATTGGACGAGCTGAACCGAAAAGTGATGCAGCTGGAGATCGAGCGGGAAGCCATTCGAAGAGAAAATAACCGGGACAAAGAAACTGTTCTGAGTAAGGAAATCGCTGAACTCTCCGAAAAGCGCCAAAACGTGAAAGCCAAATGGGAAAGCGAAAAAGCGGTGATCATGGGCATTCGAAGAGAGAAAGAGTCGATTGATAAATTGAAAGTGGAAGGTGAAATCGCTGAGCGAGCCGGGGATTTTGGGAAGGTTGCCGAGATCCGATACGGTAAAATCGTGGAGGCTGAGAAGCGACTGGAATCTTTCAAAACCCAATTGGCAGAGATGCAGGCAGGTTCGCCCCTGCTGAAAGAGGAAGTGGATCAGGAAGACATCGCTTCGGTGGTGTCCAAATGGACCGGAATTCCGGTGATCAAAATGATTCAATCTGAGCGGGAAAAACTGCTTCACCTCGAAGATGAACTGGGCAAGAGGGTGGCAGGACAGCGGGAAGCGATTGTTGCGCTGTCCGATGCCGTGCGCAGAAGCCGTGCCGGTTTGCAGGATCCGAAGCGTCCGATTGGAAGTTTTATTTTCATGGGTACGACCGGCGTGGGTAAGACCGAGCTGGCGAAAGCCCTTGCAGAATATCTCTTCAACGATGAAAACGCGATGGTGAGAATCGACATGTCAGAGTATCAGGAGCGACACGCAGTCAGCCGACTCGTGGGAGCGCCTCCGGGATATGTGGGGTACGAAGAAGGCGGACAGCTGACCGAAGCGGTGAGAAGAAAGCCTTATTCTGTCATCCTGCTGGACGAGATCGAAAAAGCCCACCCGGATGTTTTCAACATCTTGCTGCAGGTGTTGGACGATGGACGCTTGACAGACAACAAGGGTCGATTAGCCAACTTCAAGAATACGATCATCATCCTGACGACCAATATCGGTTCGCACCTGATTCAGGAGCGGTTTGCCGAGATGGAAGATTGGAACAGAGAGGAGATTCTGGAGAAGACCAAAGTCGAGGTGTATGAAATGCTGAAGAAAGCGGTACGGCCTGAGTTCCTAAACCGAATAGATGAGACGATCATGTTTGAGCCGCTGAGCAAAGACATCATCCGCAAGATCGTGGACATTCAGTGGAGAGAGATTCAGAAGCGGCTGAGCGATGCAAATATCGAGATTGAGGCGACTCAGGAAGTTCTTGATTATCTGGGCGAGGTTGGTTTTGATCCGAATTTCGGAGCGAGACCGCTGAAGCGAACCATGCAACGATTGGTATTGAATGAGCTTTCGAAGCAGATCTTATCCGGATACATCAAGAGTGATTCCGCGGTGCTGGTTGACTTGGATGCGGAGAATCAGGTTTACTTCAAGAATGTGGATTTGGTGAATGTTTAATAATTGAGATAGGCTGACGCGAAATAGGCTTCGCGAAATACACTTCGCTGCGCTCAGTGAGATAGATCCGCTTCGCGGATGAGATAGGCTGACGCGAGATAGGATAGAACCCTTGAGGTCTTTGGTGACCTCGAGGGTTTTTTGTTTTTAAATGAGGGTGTTCTTTATTGCACCGAGTTACACCGAGGAGACACGGAGATACAAGGAGTTTTTTTGGTTCACCAAGGTCTGTGTCCCCACAGACCTGTTGGAAACACGAAGTTGCATGAAGTTTTGAGTTTCTGTTTCCTACTTCTCCGGAAGCTGGATTCTCGTTCCTTCCTGGAATTGTCTCCACTTCTGCAATTTCCCCTTTCAACATTCCCTGTTTTTGGCGAAAGATTTATTCTCAATTGACTTGAAAACGGCCAAAAACCAAAATCATTTTTCGCTTTAAATCCCCCGGTTGAAACCGGGGGCTACCCATCGGATGTCCCTATGGGACATTTCTCGGCAGAAACATTCATGCTTCCAGAATAATTATTTTGGAAAGGGTGGGGGCTGCCGCAGCAGCGAGGGTGCGAAGGCCTTGTGCGGTGGGAGCTTTGCTGGGGCTTGAAGCTCCCCTGCAACCCGGCTCTTCGCTAAAACAACTCACCGGATTGTTTCTTGACGCTCAGCCCTCCTTTTGGTTCAAGCCAAAAGAACGAAGAAAAAACTTTTGAGTCGAGGTCTTGAGATCCAGGAAAATCTGTGGGAGAGTTTTAGAAAAATTATTTTACTTCGAAATCTTCCGGAGCAATTCTTCTGTAGAAATAGCGGGAATTGAGGAGGTTTTAAAGTCTTTGAGGTTTCGGGTCAGGATGTAATCCATTTCAGGAATTGACTCGGCCGATGAGATTTGCAGTCCGTCTTCGAAATCTCGATGAGTTGATTCCAGCGCTTTCTTCAGGACAAAAAATGAAACGTCTATTACCCGGATCATTTCGGTTAATTCAAGAATTGTCAGGCGAAGCTCCTGGTCAGAAACGTATTTTTTCAGGACATAATGGACTGTTGCCAAAACATGGGTGGAGGTGTAAAGCTCCAGATTTTTCTCAAGTGAAACCTCTATCAGTTTTACCGCTTCCTGTGTGAAAGGAGGTCGATCTGCCAGAAGATCCACCAAAATATTGGTATCCAGAAATATCTTCATTTCAGGTATTTTTCCTCCAGTCCTTTTCTCAATTCTTCCTTCTCATCAAAATCCTTGGGTAGTTTTATTTTTCCGGCAATTTTTTTCAGGCGTTCAGAAACCTCCGCATGTTCCTCCTTTTTAGTGAGAGAGTCGAGATAATTTTCGACCATTCCGGATAGACTTCTGCCGGTTTTTTCCGCATATACTTTCGCCTTTTCGATGACGGTTGCATTCAAGGAAAGAGTCAGCTTTTTGTTCATGCACGTATTGTTTTTATAAATATACGTATTGGAAGGGAAAAGGTCAAGGTTTAAGGGAGATAGGCTTACGTGAGATAGGTTAAAGGGAGATAGGCTTCGCGAAATATACTTCGCTTCGCTCAGCGAAATAGGCTTACGCGAGATTGAATAGAACTCGTGAGGTCTTTGTTGACCTCGAGGGTTTTTCGTTTTTTGTGACACGGAGGTTGTTAAAAGTGACACGGAGTTACACCGAGGAGGCACTGAGATACACGGAGTTTTTTTGGTTCACCAAGGTCTGTGTCCCCACAGACCTTATTGTAGCATGGAACACGGAGTTTTTTTGGAATTGAAATCTGTGAGTTGATCGGAGGGAAACTGTAGGAAAAATTTTAGAATCCTTGGTATTCCTTGTTAAATTGCTTGAGCTCTCAACTCTCATTTATGCTTTTTACTCAAGACCAATCCCCCGAAAAAATCTGGAAAGCTGTCCTTCACGAACTCAATCTTGGATGGTTTGATACCAGTCATCCTTTTCGCTTTGTAAGCTTGGGGACGATAAGTGAACAGGGACCGGAAGTCCGGACCGTTATTCTCAGAGAGTTTGAGAAGGTGCTGGATTTGTATGTTTTCACTGATTTCCGGTCTGATAAAGTCCGCGAACTGAGAGCAAACCCAACTGCCACTCTTCATTTTTACCATCCTAAAAAGCGGGTGCAAATTCAGGTTAAAGCAAAAGCAGAAATTCACCATCAGGATTTGGTGAGCGATGCTTTCTGGGGCAGGGTTCAGGGAGATTCCCGATTGGCATACAATTCTGTTTTGGCACCGGGAACGGAAATTTCAAATCCTGAGGAAGGATTCAATTGGGCGGAGGAGATCGACGACCGCTTTTTTTCTGTCTTGCGATTTATCCCCCATTCATTCGAAGTACTCCAACTCAATGGCCTGAAGCATTTGAAAATCCTGTTCACCAAAAAAGAAGGGCAATGGGTAGGGCAATGGCTGGTGCCTTGATTTGTTCATTTCAGAAGAACTGAATTTTTTATTTCTGACTTCAGCTTTCGCACTTCATCCTTCCCAACTGCCAAAATGGCACCGCAAACAACACTGGAACGACCCTTGATAAGAGGAGTGTAAGTAATCACGTTTTCAACTAAACCGATTTATAACCATGCAGGAAAAAGGTACGATCTCGATCCATACCGAGAACATTTTCCCGATTATCAAGAAATTCCTCTATTCTGACAATGAGATTTTCCTTCGGGAACTCGTCTCCAACGCTGTCGATGCGACGCAGAAAATCAAGCGTCTTGCGACATTAGGTCAGTACAAAGGCGAACTCGGAGATGTAACTGTCGAAGTAGCTTTCGACGAGAAAAAGAAAACCATCACCATCTCGGATCGCGGTCTGGGGATGACTGCTGAGGAAATCAAAAAGTACATCAATCAGGTGGCTTTCTCCGGTGCAGAGGAGTTCGTGGAGAAATTCAAGGATGCCAAAGACGCCAATGAAATCATCGGAAAGTTTGGTCTTGGCTTCTACTCAGCCTTTATGGTTGCAGACAAAGTAGAGATTCACACGCTTTCTTATCAGGAAGGATCAGAACCTGCGAAATGGACTTGCGACGGTTCGACCGAATTTGAAATCAGCAAAGGCAAGCGCAAAGACCGCGGAACGGAAATCATCCTTCACATCAACAAAGACTCAGAAGAATTCCTTGACAAGTGGAAGCTTCAGGGAATCCTGGATAAATACTGCAAATTCCTTCCGGTACCGATCAAGTTTGGCACCAAGAGCGAAAGCGTAGAAGACGGAGTGGACGAAAAAGGCGACAAGAAATGGACATCTGTGGAGGTGGCCAATATCGTCAACACCACAGCGCCAATCTGGACCAAGTCGCCAAGCGATCTGTCGGATGAAGATTACCTTAAATTCTACAAGGAGCTTTACCCGATGAGCGAGGATCCGCTTTTCTGGATTCACCTGAATGTGGATTATCCATTCAACCTGACGGGAGTTCTTTATTTTCCGAAGGTGAAAAACGAGTTCGAACTTCAGAGAAACAAGATCAAGCTTTTCAGCCGTCAGGTATTTATCACCGACGAAGTGAAGGACATCGTGCCTGAGTTTCTGATGCTACTTCATGGAGTGATCGACTCTCCGGATATTCCTTTGAACGTGTCGCGAAGCTTCCTGCAAGCGGACAGCAACGTGAAGAAAATCAACAGCTACATCACCAAGAAGGTGGCGGACAAGCTGGGTGAATTGTACAAAAAAGACAGAAAAGCCTACGAAGAAAAGTGGAATGACATCGGACTCTTCGTGAAATACGGTATGATCAGTGAGGAGAAATTCTACGAGAAAGGAAAAGACTTCGCTCTGTTGAAAAATACCAACAACGAATACTTCACCATCGAAGAATATCAGTCCAAAGTGAAGCCGGTGCAAACCGACAAAAACGAGCAGACGATCTTCTTATATGCGACGGATCTGAACAAGCAGGATGGTTTCATTCAGTCTGCGAATAAGAAAGGTTACGATGTGCTCGTGATGGATTCACCGATCGACAGTCACTTCATCCAGAATCTGGAATCCAAGTTGGAGAAAACTCAACTCAAGCGAGTGGATGCAGATGTTGCTGAAAAGCTGATCCAAAAAGACGATACCTACGCTAACCTTCTGACCGAAGAGCAATCCAAGTCTGTAAAGGAAATTTTCGAAAAGGCGATATCCAATACCAACTACAGTGTGGAAGTTGAAGGTCTGAGTCCGGAGGAAATGCCGGTAACGATCACTATGGAAGAGTTCATGCGCAGAATGAAGGATATGGCGCAGACTGGCGGAGGAGCGATGAGCTTCTACGGTTCACTTCCGGATCACTACAAAGTAGCGATCAACGGAAATCACCCGGTAGTCGATAAAGTGCTGAAAGCCGAGACTGAAGAGGAAAAAACCCGATTGGCGAAACAGGCATTTGACTTGGCGCTACTTTCACAAGGACTGCTGACAGGCAAAGACCTGACAGCCTTTGTAAAGCGAAGTGTGGAGATGATGTAGACCATTTGGGTTTCTAAAAACCCTGAAGGTCTTTACAGAAATTCAAACCTTTGGGCCCACGTCGATATTAATCAAAATTCAAACCTTCGAGGTTTCTAAAACCTCAAAGGTTTTCATCCCCGGCCATGGTCGGGGATTTTTTTTGTCGTTTAGTTACAAAACTGAAGGGTTGATAACTAAAATTATTCATTTTGTTAACAAATTGAATTTCAGTAAGTTGAATAATTGTATTCTACTAAGAAATTAAAAATAATTTCCCTGAAAATCAAGCACTTAAACTAAATCGCAAAAAATATTTCAACTAAAACTTGACTTTAAGAATAATGGGGATATGTTTAGTTTAAGTTTTTAGCGCTAAGGACTTTTTAATTATTTCTACCATTTAAATAAAAAAATTATGAAACGTGTGAGTTTGTTGATTTTATTCTTAATTGGTTTTTCTTTTAATTCCTCTAAAGTTGTTGCTCAAACTACCATTTGCTGTCTTTCAGCTTCAATGGATTATTGTGTTGTAGTATCATATCCTGGTACAGGAGGAGATGGACCGAGTCATTATTTCCGAGGAATAAGAGTATCTTGTCCACAAGTACCTTAAATAAAATTAAGTGCTTGATTTAGAAATCTATTAATTGGATATTAAATCCAATTATAGATTTCTATTTAATTTATTTATTATGCTGAATATATTTCCAAAATTCAAGAATTATATATTTATATGAATAAAAAATTGATTTTTCAAATATTAATATACGCTATATTATTTAGCTCATGTACTTCTAGAGAGAATAATTTAAATCCAATTTTAAATTTTCCTAAAACTGTTAATTTAAGCTCAAAACATCTAAAATCCGCTGACTCAATTTTTAGAGCCGAGACGATGATGTTAATTCATGATTATCTAATTGTACATGATATCGATCTTGAATACGTATATAAAATTATTAATGTTGAAAAAGATAGGTATTTAAAGAGATTTGGGAAGTTGGGCGAAGCACCAAATGAATTAATGTTGCCTGTATTTATAAATAGAGTTGGAACGGAAGGTAATCGTGTCGGGATCAACGAGGCTTCTAATCAAACTTTTCATGAATATTCGATTGACAGTATTATAAATTCTATTGATGACTCTGATAGACTTTTAACCACTGAAAAATTTGACTATGGTCATATACGAGTTGCTAATATAGATTCAAATCTTTTTGTTGGTTTTGGATTTTATGAAAATCCCTACACACTTATTTCGGGGACTAAAACAATTGAAAACACAGGTAACTTTCCATTTCGGGAACAATTGAAAAATTTTTCTTCGCAAACTTTGGTTATGGCCTACCAACCAAGGTTTTTTAAAAATCCTAAAAAGCCTCTTGTGCTTAGTTCAGCCACTTTTTCCTTTAATTTAGACCTCTTAAAGGTCGGGGAGAATGGCAAGCTGGAAATCTATAAAAGCCTACATTTTTGGCCGACTGATTTTGAAGATGAATCCTTCGGCAACGAAGCAATTGCAGCGATAAAAAAAGAAAATCGATTTGGTAATATAAGTACAACTGTTTCAGAGAAATACATTTATATTTTGTATTCAGACAAGCCTTGGGAATTTGTTCTACCACAAAAAAGCAATCGAATCTTGGTTTACGATTGGGAAGGCAATTCAATTAGAATTCTCAAATTGGATCAGGAAGTCAACCTTATAGCCGCACATGAGGACGATAATTATCTGATTGGTTATTTGGATGATGGGAAGGCTAATCTTTTCAGGTTTGATCTTGAATAAGTAAGGCAAAGACCGACAGCCTTTGTGAAGCTAAGTGTGGAGATGATGTAGACCTTTGGGGTTTCTAAAAACCCCGCAGGTCTTTACAGAAATTCAAACCTTTGAGCCCACGTCGATCTTAATCAAAATTCAAACCTTTGAGGTTTCTAAAACCCAGAAGGTTTTCATCCCCGACCATGGTCGGGGATTTTTTTTTGTTGTTTAGTTACAAAACAGAAGGGTTGATAACTAAAATTATTCGCTTTGCTAACAAATTGAATTCCAGCAAGTTGAATAATTGTATTCTACTAAGAATTTAAAAATAAATCTCCTGAAAATCAAGCACTTAAACTAAATCACTAAAAACATTTCAACTAAAACTTGACTTTATTAAAGGGAGGGGGTATGTTTAGTTTAAGTTTTTAGCGCTAAGGACTTTTCTTTTTATTTTCAATTTTAAAAATTATAATCTATGAAAAAGGTTTTTCTAACATTAGCTCTTATTGCCTTTACTACTGTGGGATTTAGTCAAGGTGACCCTGTGCCTCCATCTTTAGATTCTCCGGGAAGTGATCGAGACTGTTTTACGGAGTGTAATACTTCAACTTATTTTGACTGTGTGTTGAAATATTATAGTGGGTCAACTCTCATAGGACAAAGAACTTGTAAATTCAGAGCTCCTAGATTATGAGTCGAAATTTTGTTTTGTCTAATCCCCTGAGACTCGTCAGGGGATTATTTTCAATTTTTATTTTTGCAATTTCCGGTTGTAAAGATGAAGTGACTAGTTTTGAAAGTGTTGTTTCAATTGATTCGGTAAGAAATGAATTCGTGTTTCTTGAAAATTTAGGAAATCCATATGCCCTGACTATATCTTGTAATTCAGGTCTTATATTTATCTCTCAAAACAATATTGATTATTTGGTTTCTGTCTATGATTATGAAGGGAATTTAAAAGGGGAGTTTATCAAAAATGGAATTGGCCCTGATGAGCAGCTAAACAATATAAATTTAAAGATAGATGAAAAAGAAAGGAAGATCTATAGTTTCGATGTTGAAAAAAATTATTTATATATCTATAGTCTTGACTCGATAGTGCAAGGGGCATTCGATAATTCATTGGTTAAATATATTAAATTTAGAAATATTCAATTAAGACAACCAATTGTTCTCAATTCTAATAAATTCATTGATTTTTTTACTTTTGAATCTGATATGAATACACAAATGGGGGTTTTTGATACTCTTGGAAATATTTCTCCATTTGGTAATCTCCCAGATTATGAGCACTCAGTTTCGCATACTATTTTTACAGAAGCATTCTTTGGGAATATTCAGAATATAAAGGGACATGTATATATTAATTACTTTTGGACTGATTATATTCAAAAGTTTGATAGTTTGGGGAATACCTCGAATTTTTCGTTTGGCCCGGATCTGTTTATCCCTTTTTTTACTGGAATTCAAAGTGGGAATTTTCTTCAACCAAAACCAGATTTAGAAAAATCTCGATTTGCATACTTATCCAGAATTTCCGAAGTTAAAGATGGATTAGCTCTCTTATATAACGGTAAGATGATTAAAGAAGGAGAAAGCTCTAAGATGATTTATATATTTGATTATGATCTGATCCCAAAGAAACAATATAAAATTAAGGAGGATCTACTTTTCTTTGATGGATGTAACGATGTTATTTTTGGATTTTCACCAAACAAGGAAAATGGGATATATAAAATCTACCTAAATTAGTCATCAGACTGTTAAACTTAGAAGTTTATAAAAATTTCTAATATATTTTAACCTTACTTCTAAATGGCTTTAAGTCTCGTTTTCTTTTAGTTTGGGATTCTTCCCTTAAGCTTAGATTTTTTTACTGATAATATAATATTCTTTGAAAATTTGTTTGATAAGTGACTTTCTATAAGTTCTAATTTTTGCCTTTTTCAACTTTAGAAATTTGAATTTATTCATTCCCTATTCCCGAACTAGGCTAACCAGAATTTTCTTCTATTTTTGAGTATGCTTTCCAAAAAGACCAAATACGCCCTTCATGCGCTCACTTACCTGGGCAAGCATAGAGAATCCAAGACTGTTTTGATTCACGATATCGCTGAGGAGCATGGGATATCACATAAGTTTCTGGAAAATATCCTCCTCGAACTCAAAAAAGCCGGTTTGCTCGGCAGCAAAAAAGGCAAAGGTGGCGGCTATTACCTGATTAAGGAACCCAAAGACATTCCGCTTTCTAAAGTTATCCGTCTGCTCGACGGCCCGATTGCCTTACTTCCCTGTGTCAGTATCAACTACTATGAACCCTGTGCGGAGTGCAAAAGCGAGGCTGCTTGCGGGATCAAAAAAGTAATGGCTGAAGTGCGCGATGAGACCCTTAAAATATTGGAAAACAAGACTTTGGAAGACATTTTGAGTAACGAATAAAATTTTTTTGGAATAAAGTCTATAAAATAAATAGGGTTTATATACTTTTGTTAACCTTTCCCGTTTGACAGAAGTATGATTTTAGACCAGCCACTCAAAAAAGTATTTGCCAGCAAGCCTGGAAAAGACAGTAGCGCCAAGAGTTTGCTCAAGTCAATTTCCTGGAGAATTGTCGGGACAATCGATACCATAATCATTTCCTATTTGGTCACAGGCCAATTGGTAATGGCTGTTTCCATCGGTTCGGTGGAGGTGGTTTCCAAAATCATTCTTTATTACCTGCACGAGCGGGTTTGGGAAAATGCAACTAAAGTAAAAACCAATGAGCCAGAAACTGAACTTGTCAGATCTTGAATCCCGGCTGGATAGCCTGAGTGCAGGAGAAGGCTTGGCTTTCGTGGCTGAGCTTTTCCCGGGGAAAGTGGTTTTTTCCACTTCTTTGGGACAGGAGGATCAGGTAATCACGCAACTGATAGCTACACAAACGCTTCCTATTTCCATTTTCTCCCTGGATACAGGTCGCTTATTCGGAGAGACGCTGGATCTGTTGTCCCGTACAGAAGCCAAATACAAAACCAGAATACAGGTATACTATCCAACCACTTCTTCAGTAGAAAAGCTGGTAAATGAGATAGGAATCAATGGTTTCTACGACTCTGTCGAAAATCGAAAATCCTGCTGCTTCGTCCGAAAGGTAGAGCCTCTAAAGCGAGCCTTGGCTGGAAATGAAGTTTGGGTCACCGGACTTCGAGCCGAGCAAAGTGCCAATAGAAGCGACATGAAGCGCATCGAATGGGACGAAGCCAATCAAATCATCAAGTATAATCCGTTGTTGGACTGGACCTTTGATCAGATGATCGCCTACATCAACGAAAAAAATATTCCCTATAATCCGCTTCACGATCGGGGCTTCATCAGCATTGGTTGTGCGCCTTGTACCCGGGCCATCGAACTCGGAGAAGATGCCCGCGCTGGTCGCTGGTGGTGGGAAGATTCAAAGAAAGAGTGCGGGTTGCATGCCAGATGATGGATGACCGATGCCGGATGCCGGATGACTTCATCATTCGAAATTCGATGTTCGGTATTCAATATTGAAAAATTGGAAGATTGAAAAATTTGAAAATAGTCCTGATTAATTAGAACCAATAACTAATTGAAATAAGGTTTAGATGCTCTAAAAAAGCTCGTAAATCGTACCTCTTAACTCGTATTTCTCTATGTCAAACCTATTTATACCCAATCCAAAAGAAGCAGAATCGATCCACATCCTCAGGGAAGTGGCGGCGCAGTTTGAGCGTCCGGTTTTGCTTTTTTCCGGAGGAAAAGATTCAATAACACTGGTGAGATTAGCTCAAAAGGCTTTTTATCCATCGAAGATCCCTTTCCCTTTACTTCACGTGGACACCGGGCACAACTTTCCCGAGACCATCGAATTCCGTGACAAATTGGTTGCAGAATTGGGACTGGACTTGATCGTGAGAAATGTTCAGGATTCCATTGATCAGGGGAAAGTAAGAGAAGAGCGTGGTCGCTATGCCAGCAGAAACACACTTCAAACCACGACTTTGCTCGATGCAATTGAAGAATTCAAGTTTGATGCTTGTATCGGTGGAGCGAGGAGAGACGAGGAAAAAGCCCGAGCAAAAGAACGCGTATTTTCAGTTCGCGATGATTTCGGTCAGTGGGACGAAAAGAATCAGCGGCCTGAGCTTTTTGACATGCTGAACGGAAAAATTCATGTGGGTCAAAATGTTCGTGTTTTCCCTATTTCTAACTGGACCGAACTCGACGTTTGGGAATATATCAGAACCGAAGACATCGAGATTCCAGCGATCTATTTCGCACATAAGCGAGAAGTTTTCTTTCGTGACGGGATGATCTGGACAGCCAACGAGCATGTTTTCCGCGAATCGCACGAGATCGTAGAGGAACGAATGGTTCGTTTCAGAACGGTTGGCGATATGACTTGTACCGCAGCGGTGCTTTCTGAAGCTGTTTCTCTGGATGAAGTAGTGGGAGAAATCCGTGATTCAACCATCTCTGAGCGTGGCGCCCGAATCGATGACAAACGATCCGAAGCTGCGATGGAGACGAGGAAGAAGGTAGGTTACTTCTAACACGTCATTAGTAGGAGGTAGGACGACGAAATCTTTATCAATTAGGAAATACAGTAGAAATACAATTGAAATAGATCCCGCAAGCGGGATGAAATACTCTAAAACTCGGACGCTATTTCGTCCGCCTTGGCGGACCTATCTCCAATCTATTTCCATCGTATTTCAAATAGACTTAAAAAAGTAAAATGGACATACAAAACAGAAAACTCATCCAAATCGCAACTGCCGGCTCTGTCGATGACGGAAAAAGCACGCTGATCGGTCGATTGCTTTACGATACCAAGTCTCTCACGACGGACAAAATCGAAGCAATCGAGAAAAGCAGCAAGCAGCGAGGATACGATTACCTGGATTTTTCTCTGGCGACGGATGGCTTGGTGGCTGAGCGTGAGCAAGGCATCACGATCGATGTGGCGCATATTTATTTTTCTACCGCCAAGACCAATTTCATCATCGCGGATACTCCCGGACATGTGGAATACACTCGAAATATGGTGACGGGTGCTTCCACCTCTCAAGTGGCAATCATCCTGATTGATGCGCGAAAAGGTGTGATTGAGCAGACATATCGTCACTTTTTCATATCCAACCTCCTCCGCATTTCCCATGTGGTGGTAGCGATCAACAAGATGGATTTGGTGGGATACAGCGAAGATATTTATCTGAAAATAAAGGCTGACTTCGACGCTTTGGTAGAGAAAAGTGATTTCCGTCAGGAGCAGATCACCTTCATTCCGGTGTCTGCTTTGAAAGGCGAAAACATTGCGAGGCATTCTGAAGAAATGCCTTGGTATGTTGGAAACACGCTATTGGATCATCTCGAAGTATTGGAGCCGTCTGACTTGCAGGAAAGCTCAGTTGCCCGATTCCCGGTGCAATATGTGATCCGTCCCAAGACTGAAGCCTTTCACGATTTCAGAGGATTTTCCGGCAAACTGTATGGAGGAATTTTGAAAATTGGAGATGAAGTGACACTTCTTCCTTCTTTGAATACTTCGAAAATCAAAAGCATTCACTTCTTTGACAAGGAAATCGAAGCAGCGGCTCCGGGAAGTTCCATCGTAATCACGCTGGAAACGGAAGTGGATCTGAGCAGAGGCGATATGATGGTGAAGAGTTCGGAAGTGCCGAAAAGCGAAAAGCAAATCACGGCGACCATTTGCCAGGTAAACAACAAAGCATTGAAAGTTGGGGGGAAATACATCCTTCAGCACGGAATCAACCGGGTGATGGCAAAAGTGGATCAGATAGAATCCAGGATTCATACTGACTTTACCGGAACTGATGAGGTTGATCAACTCAAGCTAAACGATATCGGTCGTGTTCATTTCCGTCTGAGCAAGCCTATCCATTTCGATACGTACGATACCAACAAATCAAACGGAACCTTCATTTTGATTGATGAGGGGAGTTTTGATACGGTGAGTGTCGGGTTTATTGAATAGGCTTTAGTCGCAAGTTGCAAGACGTAAGACTTCGACATTCATTATTCGATGTTCAATATTCGATATTAATAATAATGAATAACGAACGCAGAATATCGAATGCCGAAGATTGAAAACCAATGAAGGATTGGGCTTTGGAAGAGAAATGACAAAAGGATAGTGGAGCAAACTTTACCACTTTCCATCTTTTCAATTTTCAATTCCTAAAAAAATATATCAAACCTAACTTTCCCTATAGGGAAAAACTATTACGCAAATGCAAAGCTTCAGAACCGAACTAGAAAATCCGATTGTAGAGCGCGATATCATCGAGCTTGAGCGGAAAATCGCGCTTTTCCGAGAGGGAAAGATTGACGAGGAAAAATTTCGAAGTCTTCGTCTTGCCCGTGGTGTCTATGGACAGCGGCAGCAGGGAGTTCAGATGATCCGAATCAAGCTTCCTTACGGGCGTGTGAGTTCGGCCCAGCTTCGCAGGATTTGCAAAGTTTCCGAGGAATATTCCACCGGCAGACTGCATATCACTACGCGTCAGGATATTCAGATTCACTACGTGAGTTTGGATCGGACCCCCGAGCTTTGGGCGGAACTGGAGCGGGATGATGTGACTTTGCGTGAGGCCTGTGGCAATACAGTTCGAAATGTGACTGCTTCCGAAACTGCCGGAATTGATCCAAATGAGCCATTTGACGTGACTCCCTATGCGGATGCGACGTATCGCTATTTTTTGAGAAATCCTGTTTGCCAGGAAATGGGTCGCAAGATCAAAATGTCCTTTTCCTCCTCGGACGAAGACACGGCATTAAGCTATTTGCACGATCTTGGTTTTATTCCAAAACTGAAAATCGTAGATGGAAAGGAAGTTCGCGGATTCAAAGTTTTGCTGGGTGGCGGTCTGGGTTCGCAGCCTCGCCATGCAGATGTGATTTCAGAGTTTCTTGCAACAGATCAGGTGATTCCATTGATCGAATCTGTCCTTCGGATCTTTGACCGTCACGGTGAAAGAGCCAGAAGAAATAAGGCAAGAATGAAGTTTCTGGTGAAAGATCTAGGTTTGGAAGCTTTCCTGGAATTGGTAGAATTGGAGAGAAAAGCGCTTCCGTTTACAAGCTATCCGCTGGATTTCGAGACCTACGATGCCGAAAAAACTTTGCCCAATCCTCCTGCTTTCCAACTGGAAAATGATCCGGGACTAGACTACGAGCTTTGGAAACTGACCAATGTCCTGCCACAAAAGCAAGAAGGTTATGTTTCTATTGGGGTGAAAGTTGCTTTGGGAGATTTCTACATCGACCAAGCCAGAGCATTGGCGGATTTGGTGGAGAAATATGCGAATGATGAAGTTCGATTTACCCTTCGTCAAAATTTCCTGATCCGGGATGTACGCGAAGATTTAGCGCCGTTCTTCTACCAAGAACTTCAAAAAATAGGCCTGGGTGAGCGTGGGTACAATTCACTTGGAGATATCACCGCTTGTCCGGGTACCGATACCTGTAATCTGGGAATTGCCAGCTCAACGGGAATTGCCCAGGAACTTGAAAAAGTTATTCTCGAGGAATATCCTCAATACCTGAAAAATCAGGAATTGGTCATCAAAATATCAGGCTGTATGAATGCCTGTGGCCAGCATAATATGGCTCATATTGGTTTTCAGGGCATGTCCATGAAAGCCGGAAAAATGGTGATTCCTGCGCTTCAGGTTTTGCTTGGTGGAGGAAATCTCGGAGACGGAAGCGGAAGATTTGCAGACAAAGTCACCAAAGTTCCAAGTCGTCGCGGACCTCAGGCTTTGAGGGTTTTGCTCAATGATTTTGATCAAAATGCCAATGGCCTTGATTTCCTCAGTTATTACGATCAGCAAGGGCAGATCTATTTCTATGAATTGCTGAAGGAACTGGGCGATGCATCGACCGTGACAGAATCTGATTCTGTCGATTGGGGTCATAATGATGCCTATGAAGTTGCGGTGGGAGTAGGAGAATGCGCCGGAGCGATGATTGACTTGGTTGCAACTTTGCTTCTGGAATCACTGGAAAAACTCGATTCAGGTCAGGAAGCGTTGGAGCAAGGTCGCTGGTCAGATAGTATTTACCACCATTATGCAGGTTTGATCAATGCTGCGAAAGCACTTTTGCTTAGCGAAGACATCAGTACAAATTCCTATGCTAACATTATTTCACTGTTTGACGAGACATTTGTCGCAAGCGGGAAGATCAATCTAGTAGGAACTTTCGCAGATAAAGTCTACCAAATCAACAAGCATGAACCTACCGAAGAGTTTGCAAATGCTTATGCGAAGCAAGCGATGGAAGTTTACAGTTTGCTGAAAACGTATCGGGAAGAGGAGGTTGAGGCATGAGAAATAATGTGAACCCAAAAGTCACGCTTGTTGGAGCAGGCCCCGGAGATCCGGAGCTGATCACACTGAAGGCAGTTTTTGCCTTGAACAAAGCGGACGTAGTGTTGTATGATGCCTTGATTGATCCGGTTTTGCTGAAACACTCGCCGGAAACGGCCTTGAAAATATTTGTCGGAAAGCGAGTTGGGAAGCATTCTCTGCCCCAGGAGGATACAAATCAACTTTGCGTCAGCCTCGCCAAAAAGCATGGACATGTCGTCAGACTGAAAGGAGGTGATCCGTTTGTTTTCGGTCGCGGTGCTGAGGAGATCGAGTACATTGAAGCTTTCGGAATTCCGACAGAATTGATTCCGGGGATTACTTCGGCTATTGCAGTTCCGGCTTCGGCTGGAATTCCGGTGACCAAAAGAGGAATTTCAGAGAGTTTCTGGGTGGTGACTGGTACAACCTCAGCTGGCGAACTTTCGAAAGATCTGGCTTTGGCAGCGCAATCAACTGCGACGGTTGTCGTCTTGATGGGAACCAAAAAGCTGGGAGAAATCGTACAAGTATATCGGAAGTTTGGAAAAAATGATCTGCCGATAGCCATCATCCAAAGCGGTACAACACGCGAGGAAAAGATCGTGGCTGGATATATTTCAGACATTGAGCAAAAAGCAAATGAAGCTCAAACCGAAGCGCCAGCCATTATCATCATCGGTGAAGTGGTGAGGGAAAGTACGAAGTTGGCGGAGGTTTATCGGGAAGCGGTATTGATCAGTAGGCAGTAGGCAGTTTTCAGTGATCAGTAGGCAGTGGTCAGTCGCAGTTTTTTGTAAGCAGTCCCAAGACTAGTTTAAGGCTGATCTTGAATTGAGGTTTACTAACTTTACAACCTTTCCACTTTACAACTTTACCACAATAAAACCTTCCAACTTAAATCTTGATTCTTGTCTCTAACCTCTTGTTTCTAATAAAATGAACCATCTCTATCCCATCTTCCTCAAAGTTCACGAACTAAACGTCCTGCTGGTCGGTGGAGGTTTTGTGGCGACAGAAAAGCTGGAATTTCTGCTTAAGTCCAGCCCATTGGCTCAAGTGACGGTCGTTTCTAAAGAATTCAGACCGGAATTTTTGGAAGTTGCTGAGAAGTCAGATACGGTGACTTTGATTGAGGATAGCTATCATGAAAAGTATTTGGGTGGAAAACATTTGGTAATAGGTGCAACCGACAACAAAGCCGTCAACCGTCAAATCCGGGATGAATCCAAAGAGCGTTTTCTGCTGGTAAATATTGCCGACACGCCGGAATTGTGCGACTTCTATTTAGGAGGGATTGTCACCAAAGGCAACCTCAAGATTGCAATCAGCACGAATGGAAAATCCCCAACGACAGCCAAGCGACTTCGACAGCTTTTAGAAGATGTCCTTCCGGAAGAAATAGATGACCTTCTGCAAAATCTAAATGCCTACCGGGAAACTCTCAAAGGAGACTTTGAATTCAAAGTGAAAGCAATGAATGAGATTACGGAGGGGTTGGTGAAGAAATCCGAATAAAGATTCTTCCCCTTTTACCATGTAACCAGATTTGGAATTTTGTATTAATGACTCCAACCTTCAGCCTTCCAATTTTTTATTTCCCTCAGTTAACCTATTTTTGGGCTTCTAAACAGAAACGAATCAATAATTAATATTTATGGCATATTTATTTACTTCAGAGTCGGTTTCTGAAGGTCATCCGGATAAAATCGCTGACCAAATCTCCGACGCTCTGATCGATAATTTTTTGGCTTTTGACCCCAATTCCAAAGTAGCTTGTGAAACACTCGTAACAACCGGACAAGTATTTCTTGCCGGTGAAGTGAAGTCTGACACATATTTAGATGTTCAGAAAATCGCCCGTGACGTGATCAACCGAATCGGCTACACCAAGAGTGAATACATGTTTGAGGGCAATTCCTGCGGGATTCTTTCTGCCATTCATGAGCAGTCTGCTGATATCAATCAGGGTGTGGAGCGAAAGAATCCTGAGGAGCAAGGCGCCGGTGATCAGGGAATGATGTTTGGCTATGCCACAAACGAAACGGACAACTACATGCCGCTTGCATTGGATCTTTCTCACATGATCCTGAAGGAATTGGCAGCTTTGCGAAGAGAAAATAAAGACATTACCTACCTGAGACCGGATTCTAAATCTCAGGTGACAATCGAATACAGCGATGAGAATGTACCACAGCGAATTGACGCGATTGTGGTTTCGACTCAGCACGACGATTTTGATCAGGAAGAAGTGATGCTTGCAAAGATCAAGTCTGACATCGTTTCTATTTTGATTCCAAGAGTAAAAGCACAATTGAAGCCTGAGCTTCAGAAGCTATTCACAGACGAAATCGTTTATCACATCAACCCAACCGGTAAGTTTGTAATCGGTGGTCCTCACGGTGATACAGGTTTGACCGGAAGAAAAATCATCGTCGATACTTATGGTGGAAAAGGAGCTCACGGTGGAGGAGCTTTCTCCGGAAAAGATCCATCTAAAGTGGACCGATCTGCAGCTTACGCAACTCGTCATATCGCCAAAAACATGGTCGCTGCAGGTGTTGCTGACGAAATGCTTGTTCAGGTCTCCTATGCAATCGGTGTTGCCAAGCCAATGGGTATTTATGTAAATACTTACGGTACTTCCAATGTGGATATGCACGATGGAGAAATCGCCAAAAAGATTGAAGAACTATTCGATATGCGTCCTTACGCGATCGAGCAGCGATTGAAGCTCAGAAATCCTATTTATGAGGAAACTGCAGCTTACGGCCACATGGGAAGAAAGAACGAAATGGTAACCAAGACTTTCTATTCTCCTTACAGATCACCGGAGACCAGAGAAGTGGAGCTCTTTACTTGGGAAAAGCTGGACTTCGTAGACCGAATCAAAACAGTATTTGAATTATAAGCAAAAAGCCCCGAAAGGGGCTTTTTTTATGAGCCAAGAATTTAGAACCAAGAATTTAGAACCAAGAAGCAAGAGAAAGGAAAATCTTGGTTCTGTTTTCTTGATTCTTTAAGAAAACATCTCCTCAATCAACTCTGAGTAAAACTCTTTCACGTCTTTTCCGGCTACGCGTACTTGCTGCGAAATTAAGCTGGTTTCTGTTTGGCCGGGTACGGTGTTGATCTCGATAAAGTAGAATTTGCTAGTTTCGTGTTGCAGAAAATAGTCCACTCGTACCGCGCCTTTGCAGTTGAGTTTTTCATACACTTTATATACGATCCGATCCACTCGTGACTTTTCTTCTTCGTTCATCCGGCCTGGTGTGATTTCTTCAGCTACGCCAGGCATGTATTTGGCCTCATAATCAAAAAACTCTTTACTGCTTATAATCTCAGTGGCAGGAAGTACAGTGATTTCTCCTTTCCCTTTGTAAATACCAATCGAAAATTCCCTTCCAGACACAAACTCTTCAACCAAAACTTGTTTATCTTCTTCGAAAGCTTTGTCAACCGCTTCCGGAAGTGCATCCCAGGTTTTTACTTTTGTCATTCCGATTGAGCTTCCGCCGTTATTAGGTTTGATAAAAAGGGGAAGGACTAATTGAGACTCGATTTTCTGGAGATTTTCAACCGTATTTTCAAAAAGCTGAAGTGATTTAGCAACGTTCAGTTCGGGAATATCCTGCACGATTGCTTTGGTGTAGCCTTTATTCATCGTGATAGCCGAAGTCAGTTGATCACAAGTCGTATAAGGAATTCCCAGCATATCAAAGTAGCCGGCGAGCTTTCCATCCTCACCGGGTGAACCGTGCAGAATATTGAAAACCCCGTCAAATTTGATTATCTCATCGCCCAGATTGATGCTGAAATCATTCAGATCAACCGGGATTTTTTCTCCTGACACACTGATATAATGCCAGTCATTTGGGTAAATGAGGATTTTATAGACATCGTACCGCTCGCGATCAATTGTCCGCTCCACGACTGCAGCGCTCTTCAGGGAAATCACGGATTCGCCGGTAAATCCTCCGGTGACAAGGGCTATTTTTTTATTCATTTGCTGGGATAGCTTAGGTATGCGAATTAGCTGATTTTTTGGCTAAGGGAGAAGTGAAAGCTTCCGTAAGTTTTGCCTGTTTGTGATTTTTTAAGAATAAAAACCCGGTTCAAAAGGACCGTTCACCAGATTCCCTTTAGCCTGAAACGGCAATTTTTTTATATTCGGCTCCTGAAAAACAGGAGTTGATTACCCAAATTAAAAATAAGATGATTAAAAGTTGGAAAGTGTGGGCACTATCCCTGACTCTCAGTCTTGGATTTGTGATCAGCTTGCAAGCGCAAGAACTGAAAAAAGTGACTCTGGAGGATGTCTTCAAAAAAGGGACTTTCTCCCAAAAATCTGTCTATGGCATCAATTGGATGAAAGACGGTCAATATTACAGTTCCCTCGTAAATCGAATGGGAGCTCCGGCTGTGGTGAAAATCAATATTGCAACCGGCGCTGAGGAAGCGGTTTTGCTTGATGGGAAAGTGCTTGGGGTGAATTTTTCCAGCTATTCTTTTAATCCTGATGAAACCAAAGCCCTGATCGCATCCGATGTGGAGTCGATTTACCGTCGATCTTCGAAAGGAATTTTCTATGTAGTGGACTTGGCTACCGGTCAGAAGCAACAGCTGATGAACGGTGAGAAAATCTCTTACGCGACACTTTCTCCGGATAATGACAAAGTCGCTTTTGTCAAAGAAAACAATCTTTTCTTGGTGGAATTGGCAAGCAACAAACTGACCCAAATCACGACAGACGGGGAATGGAATAAAATAATCAACGGTTCTGCTGATTGGGTTTATGAGGAAGAATTTTCGATGGCGCAGGCTTTCCAATGGTCACCTGACGGAAAGAAAATTTCCTTTATCCGCTTCGATGAATCAGCCGTTCCTGAGTTCAACATGCAGCTTTGGGGACCGCTTTATCCAAAGGATTACAAATTCAAATATCCTAAAGCCGGAGAGAAAAATGCGCTCGTAGGCATCCATGTCTATGATTTGGCCACTGCGAAAACTCAGAAAATCGACGCCGGAACTGAAACAGATATTTACCTTCCAAGAATCTACTGGACCAAAGACGCGAATACACTGGCTTTCATCCGCCTGAATCGTCTTCAAAATCAGATGGACCTTTTTCATGCAAATGCAAATACCGGAGCGAGCAGTTTGATTATTTCCGATGTCTCCAAAACCTATGTGGATCTGGACAACAACGACAATCTGGAATATCTCGCGGATGGGAAGACTTTTATCCGAACTTCCGAGCAGGATGGTTTCAAGCATATTTACCATCATGGAATTGACGGAAAGCTAATCCGTCAGATTACCATCGGTCCCTGGGAAGTGAGTTCTTTGGTAGGAGTAGATGAAAAAGCAAAAAAAGTCTATTTCCTTTCGACAGAAGCTTCATCCCTTGAGCGTAATCTTTTCGTGATCGGACTGGATGGAAAAGGTAAAAAAGCGCTTTCTCCGGCAAAAGGAACACATGCTGTCAACATGAGTCCGGATCATAAATTCTACATCGATTATTATTCCACTGCCGATACACCGGTTCGGGTAAGTTTGAATTCGGCTTCGGGCGCTGAGCTGAAAGTATTAGAGGATAATCAAGCGTTGAAAGATCGATTGGCAGGATTTGCATTGGGGAAAAAGGAGTTTTTCACCTTTCCGACTGTGGATGGGACGGAGTTGAATGCCTACATCATCAAGCCGGCAGACTTTGATCCGAATAAAAAATATCCCGTTTTGATGTACGTCTATGGAGGTCCGGGTTCACAAAATGTGCTGAACAGCTGGGGAGGAACGCGCGATTTCTGGCATCAGCAATTGGCATCAGAGGGAATCATCGTGGCATGTGTGGACAATCGCGGTACAGGAGCACGCGGACGTGATTTCAAACATTCGACCTACGCAAATCTTGGTAAACTCGAAACGATCGATCAAATCGAAGGGGCAAAGTATTTTGCTAAAATGCCTTTCGTAGATCCCGCGAGAATCGGAATCTGGGGTTGGTCGTATGGCGGATACATGTCATCGCTTGCGCTGATGATCGGCAATGATGTGTTCAAGACAGCGATTGCAGTTGCTCCGGTGACGACATGGAGATATTACGATACGATCTATACGGAGCGATTCCTGCAGACTCCGCAACTCAATCCATCTGGATATGACGACAACAGTCCGATTACGCATGTGAATAAGCTGAAGGGAAACCTGCTTTTGATCCATGGAACGGGCGATGACAACGTTCATTTCCAGAATTCAGTGGATCTGGTCAATGCATTGATCGCGGCGGACAAACAGTTTGAGTCGTTCTACTATCCAAACAAAAATCACGGGATATCAGGCGGAAATACAACTTGGCACTTGTACACGCAGATGACAGATTTTCTGAAGCGGAAGCTTTAAATGAAAAAGCAGGCGAAAAGCCTGCTTTTTTTATGCGATCCTGATCTGATCCAAATAGAACTTCATTCGGGTATGATCCCGTGGCAGGAAGTCGATTTTATCGATTTTGTCCAGTTTATGATTGTAGAATACCTCGATGTATTCATTCTCGAGTAAATAGAGATTCACCTTGTGTCCATAATATCGGATGGCCACAACGAATGAACCCTCCATGTAGAGGGTTTTGATTTTTTGATGGATTGGCAATTGGATGAAATCTTCCCTGCTCATATTCTACTCTCAAAACACAGACATTAATATAGGTAAATTGGTTCGAAAAAATCTGAGCGAAATGATGAGAAGGCTGATTTTGAGGGGATCTATTTTCCTAAAAACAAAACACCCCCGTCCTTTATGAACGGGGGTGAATATTCAACAAACCTAAATTAATGTGCTACTAATTGAAATTCTTTGATGGCTTCACTCATGTCCAGGACTTCGGCACCTTTCAGCGCTCCTGCCAAAATGCTTGTGCCTGCCGCTGATCTGTAACCACCTGCACAATGCACCACTACGGGCTTTTCCGTAGGAACTTCACCGGCTCTTTCTCTCAATTGCTGAAGCGGAATATTCAAACTTCCTGCGAAGATCGGCTCGTTTTTAGCCTCATCCGCACTTCTGATATCCACAATTGAATAGGCGTCTTTATTTTCTTTGAAGGCTTCCAAATCGAAGGATGCTCCTTTTTCGGTCATTCCCGCAGGATTTACTACAGCACCTTTGATCAATTGTTCGTAACCGATTTTTGCAGATTTGAAGATGACGATTTCCAATTCAGCCGCAGAATCAGCAACGAGGAAGAATTTCTCATCCGATCCGACGATTGATCCCAACCAGGTTTCGAATTTGCCACCATTCATGATGTTGATTGCTCCGGCGATATGTCCGGCTGCGAAAGCGTCCTGCTTTCTCACGTCAATAACCAAAGCACCTGCAGGAAGAGTGGCTCCTTCAGGCCACATGCTTACTGCTGAGATTGATCTCTGATAAGATGGAGCTCCTTTTTTATTCATGTCCACATCGTATCCAAAGTATTTTGGAATGTATGGCTGACCCTGAAGAAGTGAATCCACGAAGGTTTTTTCATCGATGTCACCGAAAGCCCAGTTGGTAGCTCTCTGCTCTCCGATGGTGCTTTGACGAGCATCGCTTAGATTTTTTCCGCAAAGTGAACCCGCTCCGTGTGCCGGAAATACGAGAACATCATCTGCCAAAGGCTTCAGTTTTTCCTGAACCGTTGTGAACATCATTTTTGCAAGGTCTTCTCTCTGAGCCTTCAGGTTCCCGGCTTTTTCTCTAAGGTCAGGTCTTCCGACATCCCCGATAAAAAGTGTATCACCTGAGAAAAGCGCATTGTCTTTTCCGTTTTCGTCCACCAGCAAGATGCTGATACTGTCAGGTGAATGACCCGGTGTGTGCAAAGACTTGAAAGTCACTTTCCCCATTTGAACTGAATCTCCCTGATCAAAAGCGGTATGTGGATATTCTGCCCCAACCAACTTACTCACGTAGATGGTGGCGTCTTCATTTTTGTGAAATTCAAGGTGAGAACTCACGAAATCTGCATGGGGATGCGTTTCGAAAACCGCAACGATTTTAGCGGAATTTGCTTCAGCGTAATCATAATAAGCCTGAGGATTTCTTCCCGGATCGACCAAGGCTACTTTTCCTTCACTTAAGATGGCATAGCTTGCATGAGCCAAGCCTTCGTCATAAAACTGTTGAATATGCATGGTTGTATTTTTTTGTTTCTGATTTTGTGCTACAAAGATAAAGGGCTGATCGGGGCGCTTTTGGTGATCATAATCACTTAAGGTTCTGGTACAGTCAAGCTAATTTTACCCAATCTGATCTCAAAAACCGGAAAATGGTTGGAATCATTCCAATCTTCCGGTAAAATTGATGACATGAAGAGCACCTCTGCCAATTATTTCAAAGTACAATTTCTCCAAGTTTGTTTCACTTTCCTGCTAATCAGCATTTTTTCGCTGGGAGGATGTAAGTCAAAGAAAATTTCCAAGGACGATCCTGCTTTCAAAGTCATCGCCACAGCTAAGTCCTATCAAGGCACTCCTTATAAATATGGAGGAACAACACGGTCAGGAATGGATTGCTCCGCTTTGGTCTTTCACTCCTATTATTCAATCGGGATTAATTTGCCCAGGACCTCAAACGATCAAAGTCAGCTTGGTCAGAAAGTGGCTATAAAAGAAATCCGGCAAGGGGATTTACTTTTTTTTGCGACCAGCAAGAAGAAAAATCAGGTAACTCACTCCGGAATAGTAACTGAAGTTCAAGAGGGTGAGATTCGATTTATTCACTCTTCCACATCTCTCGGTGTCACAGAGGATTATCTCAGCAGCAAGTATTGGGCTAATGCTTTTCTCTTTGCGAAGCGTATCCTGGAATAGCGTTCTTTTGATCTGAACCGGTAATTGCTTGTCTGTCTGTTCTAAATATTGGATCGGAGTTTTTTATTTTCCAAATATCCTTTGGTATTAGGCTTTCTTGATTAATTTTGCGGTCGAATTCAAAAAGCATATCCCTTTACATTTCTCTATATCAAATGGCAAATATTGGAAAGATAACTCAAGTAATCGGCCCGGTTGTGGACGTTTCCTTTGAAGGCGGTAACCTGCCAAACATCCTTGACGCGCTGGAAGTAACCAAAGAAAACGGCCAAGTGGTCGTGATGGAGGTTCAGCAGCACTTGGGTGAGGACAGAGTAAGAACTATCGCCATGGACTCATCCGAAGGGATGGTTCGAGGTATGGAAGTAAGAGACTTGGGTCAGCCAATCTCGGTTCCGACCGGTGATGCGATCAGAGGCCGTCTTTTCAATGTAGTTGGTGAAGCTATCGATGGTCTTCCTCAGGTTCCTGCAGGCAAGAGACTTCCGATTCACAGATCCGCTCCAAGATTCGAAGATCTTTCTACCGCTACTGAGGTTCTTTTCACAGGAATCAAAGTAATCGACTTGATCGAGCCTTATGCAAAAGGTGGTAAAATCGGTCTTTTCGGTGGTGCCGGTGTAGGTAAGACAGTATTGATTCAGGAGTTGATCAACAACATCGCAAAAGCATATTCAGGTTTGTCTGTATTTGCGGGTGTAGGTGAGAGAACTCGTGAAGGAAATGACCTTTTGAGAGAAATGATCGAGTCAGGAATTGTGACTTACGGTGACGAATTTGTTCACAGTCTGGAAACAGAAGGTGGATGGGATCTTTCAAAAGTGGATTTGAAGAAATTAGAAGAATCAAAAGCAACCTTCGTGTTTGGTCAAATGAACGAGCCTCCTGGGGCGCGTGCACGAGTGGCCTTGACAGGTTTGACTTTGGCAGAATATTACAGAGATGGAGACGGTGAGGGTGCAGGTAAAGACATCCTGTTCTTTATTGACAACATTTTCAGATTCACTCAGGCTGGTTCAGAAGTGTCAGCACTTTTGGGTCGTATGCCATCTGCAGTAGGTTATCAGCCTACATTGGCAACCGAAATGGGTTCCATGCAAGAGCGAATCACCTCAACTAAAAACGGTTCAATTACTTCTGTTCAGGCGGTTTACGTACCTGCGGATGACTTGACTGACCCGGCTCCTGCGACGACTTTCGCTCACTTGGATGCAACTACGGTATTGTCAAGAAAGATTGCCGAACTAGGAATCTATCCTGCAGTGGATCCTTTGGATTCTACTTCAAGAATTCTTTCTCCGGATATTCTGGGTGAAGAGCATTACGGTTGCGCTCAGCGAGTGAAAGAAATCCTTCAGCGATACAAAGAATTGCAGGATATCATCGCGATCCTTGGTATGGAAGAACTTTCCGAAGAAGATAAATTGGTCGTGTACAGAGCAAGAAGAGTTCAGCGTTTCTTGTCTCAGCCATTCCACGTAGCAGAGCAGTTTACAGGCTTGAAAGGTGTATTGGTTGATATCAAAGACACCATCAAAGGCTTCAACATGATCATGGACGGTGCATTGGATCACCTTCCTGAGGCAGCTTTCAACTTGGTAGGCAGCATCGAAGATGCAATTGCTAAGGGAGAGAAAATGCTTGCTGAAGTAAAATAAGGGGAAAGTTATTGGGAATTAGTTATTGTCTCCAAAGCGGAAGACCTTCTAATAACTCAATAACCAATAACTACTAACTATTCTATCGAATGCAATTAGAAATCGTCACACCAGAGAAAAAAATATTTCAGGGCGAAGTGTCCGAAGCCAGTTTCCCTGGTGCAGGAGGATCTTTTCAGGTTCTGAATAATCACGCTCCGATCGTTGCAGCTTTGGCCAAAGGAGCAGTTTCCTTTACCACAGCTGAAGGCAAGCAGTCCATGATAGTGGATGGCGGAGTAGTCGAAGTAAAAGACAATGTAATTGTGGTATTAGCCGAGAAAGTAATCGGGTAATCAGCACTTGAAATCATAAAGAAAGTCCAACTCGGAAACGGGTTGGACTTTTTGTTTATAGACCTACTTCTTCAATAATAGCCGCTTCCAACTCTTTCCCTTCAAACCAAGGCTGCTTAAAAATCACTACGCCATCTGCTGAAAATAGAACAGACATATTTGGAGCTTGCCCGGCCTGATTCCAAAATTCGTTTTTTGCGCCATCCAGCAGAACCGGAGTTTTGATTTTCTGTTCATCTATCCATTTTTCGGCAAGATTCCTGCGATCATTCATAGTTCTTGGTTGCTCAGCTGCGATTCCTTTCCTCTGGTTATCCAAAGAGGGCCATGGATCTGGTTCTGCCGAATAGGGGCTTTGACTGCTTTCAGGGTGAGCTTCCAGCGTGTTGATCAGGAATATATCTGCAACATCTTTATACTTCTCATATAGACTGTCGATAGCCAGGAGATTTCCCCGGGTTATGTCACATGTATAGCTTCCCGTGATGAGGAGCATTGGACGTTTGTTTTTTGCTTTGTCCAAATAATAAGACTCTCCCTCAAGCGTCTGTAACTGTACTGGCTCTAACTTTTGGCCTTTTTGAAGCCCATGGCTGCTAAAGTCCATTTGGTTCATGACGCCTTCGGATACGCCAAAATCGATTAATTCAGAAGATTTGGGTTGACAGGAATTGAGCAAAATAATACCTAGCCAAACCAATAGTGGTTTAGTCCAAAAAGGATTCATTGTGGTTCGTTTAAATAAATTGTTGGTTGGGAACAATAAGGGGTGAACCGTTGGAAAAAGTTTAAAAAAATAGTTGATCGGTCTGATTACCTCATTGGGGACCTGACAACCTTTTAAACGGATAAAACCCCTGTTTTTAGATTTTCCGGTTTTGTCCGCTCATACAAAGCATTAGCTTTTCGCCAAATAGTTTGGGGCTTAGCGTTGCTTTTCAGATTTATTCCCTACTTTTGCAGCCACGAAAGGGGGTGTATACTATGATCATTGTTAACGTAAAAGAGAACGAATCAATCGAAAAAGCGCTAAAGCGTTTTAAGAAGAAGTTTGACAAGACCGGTGCGGTCAGAGAACTTAGAGCGAGACAAGCGTTTACCAAACCTTCCATCAAAAGAAGAGCTCAGGTCATCAAAGCTGCTTACAAGCAAAAACTTCAGGAAGAAGTAATGAAGTAATCATTTTTGATTTACAATATTAAGCGCAATTGCCAAGAGCAGTTGCGCTTTTTTTGTGCTAAATGGCACTCATCAATTCCAATTTTTTGGACTACCTTATTTGAGGAATAGTAAAACCCATGGTCGAATCTTTCATCAATTATCTGGAGTACGAGAAGAAAAGCAGTCCGCATACTGTGATTGCCTATCGCACCGATTTGGAGCAGTTTCAGGAGTTTGCCACTAGTTCATTTGAGTTGAATGACATCTCGGAAGCCGGTCACTCCGAAATCCGCGCCTGGGTAATTGATCTCGTTGAGCAAGAGTTGAGTACCACGTCGGTAAACCGAAAAATGGCGACTCTGAGATCTTTTTACAAATTTCTCCTACGATCCAGGATGATCACAAAAGATCCTACGTATAAACTAAGGTCTCTTAAAAATCCTAAAAAACTGCCGGAGTTTGTACAAGAACTTACCATCGAGGCCGTTTTGGAAGAGAGCGTTTACGAACCTTCATTTGAAGGGCAGCGGGATCGGATGGTGATTGAGTTTTTGTATCTCACCGGAGTTCGACTGGCTGAACTGATCGGCTTGAAATGGGAGTCGATAGATCTGAATGAAGAGACAGTGAAAGTGTTGGGAAAAAGGAAAAAAGAAAGAATAATCCCACTCACAAAAGGGCTGTCGCGGAATATAGTGCTGTATCAAAAAGTATTTGAAGAAAGGTTTTCAAAACTTGGTCAAAGTGACTATTTTATTGTGAGTAATCAAGGAAAGCAGAGTTACCCAATGATGATTTATCGTACTGTCAGGCATTATTTGGATCTTTTTGCGCAGACATCCAAGCGCAGCCCACATGTATTGAGGCATACATTTGCCACTCACTTGCTCAACAAAGGTGCAGATCTCAACGCAGTCAAAGATTTGCTTGGTCATGCAAATCTCGCTGCAACACAGGTTTACACTCATAATTCACTCGAAAAACTTAAAGCTGTGTTCGAACAGGCACACCCTAAAGCATAATTAATCTTTTGTTCATTCACTTAAATGCAAATCATTATGAAACTGCAAATGCACTCTATCCACTTCGATGCTGATCACAAGCTGATCGACTTCATCCAGAAAAAAGCCGATAAATTGGAAACCTATTTCGACAGGATACAGGACGGGGAAGTATTTATGAGACTCGATAAAAACGAGAAAAACGCCAATAAAATAGTTGAAATAAAACTTAATGTCCCTGGGAAGCAATTTTTTGCCAAGCACCAAACCGACTCTTTTGAAGCTGCTGCTGATGAAGCGATTGAAGGATTGAGAAGACAACTCAAAAAACACAAAGAAAAAGTAGTGCTGGTTAAACAGTAACCCAATTCAGTTTTTACGTATAAACCCTCAGACCTCTGGGGGTTTTTCTTTTTTAAATCACTTTTTAACATGAAAACACAGACTAATTATCTGGGACTATTTTGGCTAATCAATCTAGTGATGGCCGGGAGTAAAATATTATTTACCCTGCGTCCCGAAATCAATCTCTTTACCGAAGAAGCACAATATTGGCTTTGGTCGCAAAATCTTGCCTGGCATTATTATTCGAAGCCGCCCCTGATTGCGGTATTCAACCTGATCAGCACCTCCATTTTTGGAATCAATGAGTTTGGGGTGAGGATCAATGCAATCCTACTGGGAATGGGAACCTCCTGGATTGTGTATTGCTTTGCGGAGTACCTTTATAAATCTCCCAAAATTGCTTTTTGGTCTGGGATTCTGGTTATGGCAATGCCCTTTTGGATGCTTTTTTCCACCTTCCATATCACTGATTCCGAATTAACCTTTTTCTGGATTTTGAGTATTTACTGGATTTATAAAGGCATCAGAGAGCAGAAGACTCGCTGGTGGGTTTTGGGTGGCTTGTCGACAGGAATTGGCTTACTGGCCAAAAGCAACATGATCCTGATCGCTCCTGTGATACTTTTTTATCTGATTGTTACCCAACAATGGAAAAAGCAACAGGCAAATTTTCTGATTCTAATTGGAGTGAGTTCCATCGGGTTTTTGCCCGGATTCATCTGGAACTGGCAGAATGGATTTAGTACCTACAAGCATTTGGCTTTCCTGAGCGGCGTGGCCGGAGAGAGTTCAGGATTTGATTTTGGGGCTTGGATTTGGAGATTTTTAGAATATACAGGTGGGCAACTTGGGATGGTTTCCCTATTTCTTTTGCCGATCTTTTTTTATTCAATCCGAAGTCTGAAAATTGGCAGGGACAATGTTTCTCTTTTCCTCGTACTGCCCGGACTTCTTTCGTGGATTGGATTTGCAGGTCTTACGCTTTTCACTGAAGTGGAGGCAAACTGGCCGGTTTTTGCCTATGTGACATTACCGATTTTCTTCAGTCATTGGCTTTCGCGACAATCTGCAAAATGGGAAAAAGTCCGAAACTGGAGCGTGACTTTTAGTCTGGGTTTACCTCTGCTATTTATTTTTCCTGATTTTAATCCCGCTCTAAGTTCAGAGACAATCAGGGAAATTGAGAAAAAGTCCTTTCGCAGGCTGGTAGGCTACCGGCCTCTTGCCGAAAGAATAAGCTTTCTCCAAGATAGTCTTCAAGTCAGGGAATCTGTTGTTTTCTCCGAAAGCTATCACATGGCATCGGAGTTGGCATTTTACCTACCGGGAAACCCTAAGACCTACACGATAAATCTGGGCGCCAGAAAAAATCAATTTGACCTTTGGGAAGGTCTTGAGAAGCAAATCGGGATTGGTAAGGAAGGAGTTTTTGTAAGTTGGAATGAGGAATCTCCCGGAGTCACCGCGACCTTCGAACGATTAATTTACGAGGAGAAATTTCCGGTGGCATTCAAAGGAGATTCCTTACGCTGCGCAAAAATTCAGATTTGGGAAAATCTGATTGATTACAAGTCTGCAAATCCGGAAACCTATTAATTCGCCTTTCTGCTGAGCCAATAATACTTTTTGCCATTTTGCGTCAGCAAAGAATCAAACTCAGTTGTTCCGGCCGTCATTAGTAAATCAGGAATTGATCTACCATCCCAATTTATGGAAGCCACTTTGACCTCGTACCCGGCCGTGTCTATCAGAGCCAAGAGTTTGTCCTCCAGGATCAGATGCGGGTATTTAGTTACGTACTCCGCCCAATCCTGTCGAGATAAATCAACCATATTGAAATCCGTCCCCAAACCGATTCTGATTTTGCTGCTGACGTGAAGATTGCCTGCAAAGCCGATTTCTTCATTCGGGTCAATTTGCTGTTCCAAAACAAACGCTTTCAGCTGGTTTCCCTGATCCGGAAGAGAGATTTGGTAAGTGGCAGTTGATGCCAAGAAGAAAAGCAAAATCATGCTGTAAGAGATTGCTTTTGCCATCTTTTGATCTAGCATCACCAACCTTCCGAGATAAATCAGAATCAATATTCCCAAGCTCAGTTGACCCCAGATCCATTGGGTTGAACCCAGTCGTAAATTCAGCAAAAAGCTAAAAATCAGAATAATCAGATTGAGAAAAAGGAAGATAGCGGCAGCGATTTTCAGACCGTTTCTACGAATTTCGAAGTCGGCTCTTACCAAAAACCATCCCAGCCAAACGGCTAAAACAGGAGCAACCGGCAATAAATAGCGCTCGTAAAACTTGCTCGTCATCGCTCCCATCGCAAGAATCGCCAAACCCCAAAGAATCGCAAATCCGAAGAAAGCGGCGTTTTCATTCCAGGTTTTTCGAAGAGTTTCTTTTGCCTTTGGCAAAGCAAAAAATACCCAGGGAATAAAGATGGCAACCAAAATAGCCAAGGCTAAAAATCCATTTTGAACAATCAGCAAAACTCTGGAAGCAACCCGGATTCCTACCTGATCCTCCAGGAAGCTATCGAGGTAAGTTGGGCCGTGGATTTGGTACATCGCCACAAACCAAAACAAAGCAATGAAAAAGCTGACGAGCAGAGAAGGTAAATGAATCAATGTTTTCAGGCTGATTCGCTGCCAGGGATTTGCCAGTAAATAAACCAACCCCAAGCCTCCAAGAGCTACAGCAGGAAGACCTTTTACTTCGAAAGCAACTCCCAAACTCACGTACAAAATCCAGAGGAATTTCTTTGGAGCATCATTCCCATATCGGATCAAACCTGCAAATCCGATCGCACTCGCTGTCATGGTCATCACTAACAAAACATCCGGAATCGACCGTGTCGCGCTAAATATCAAAACTGGATTTGCAGCCATTATCAGGGCAGAAAGCCCTGCGATCTTTCGATCTTCAAAAAGTGTTTTCCCTAGCCAGTAAGTCAATCCGACGGTCAAAGCCCCGGCAATCAGGAAGAAAAACCGCGATGCAAAAGCATTTACACCAAAAAGTTTAAAGCCTGCAATGACAGCCCAATACGTACCAATTGGCTTTTTGAACCGTAATTCTCCGCTCCCCAAATAGGTCGTCAGATAGTCTCCGTTTTGGAGCATTTTCACCGCTGCATCCGTGTAATACATCTCGTCCGGATAGTGCATGTGAAAGCTCAATGCAAACGGCCCAACGAGGACGGCAAACACAGCCATGACTACCCAAGGATTGATTTGGTATTCTTTTGAGGGAGAAAAAGACATGGCGCAAAGATAGGGTGATTAAGAGTTGAGTTGCCAAATTTTCTTCGGATTCAGGCGGGTCAAATCATCCTTTTTGCCCCAGGAAGTATTTTCCTGTATTTTTGGCGAAATTTTATCGCATGAACAAGCCACTTTTGTCTGTTGTCATCACCGTTTACAACGAGGAAGAAAACATCAAACCCCTTCTGGAAGCAACCTATTCGGCTCTTGCTGAGATTGATTATGAAGTGATTCTGATCGAAGACGGTTCTACAGATGCGACAGTAGCCGAAGTGAAAAAGTATGCGAACAGCCGCACCAAGCTGATTATTTTTACCAAAAACAACGGGCAAACCACAGCTCTTGCTGCAGGTATCGACATGGCGACGGGCGAATACATCGCGACAATGGACGGAGACTTGCAAAATGATCCGACGGATATCCCTCTGATGCTTCAGAAAGCGATTGATGAAGATTGGGATGTGGTAGCAGGCCGAAGAGCCAATCGAAAAGATGGTTTTGTGCTTCGCAAAATCCCCAGCAAAATTGCCAATTGGGTCATCCGAAATACCACCAAAGTTTACCTGAACGATTACGGCTGTACGCTCAGAGTGTACAAAGCTCAGATCGCTCAGAATATGGGTTTGTATGGTGAATTGCACCGCTTCATCCCGGTTTTGGCGAAGCAACAAGGGGCGAAGATGACTGAAGTAGATGTGAAGCATCATCCACGGATCCATGGCGTCTCCAAATACGGACTCAGCCGGACATTCAAAGTGATGGCAGATCTGATCTTGATGCTTTTCTTCCAAAAGTATTTTCAGCGACCAATTCACCTGTTTGGAGGTTTGGGATTGTTGGCTTTCCTGATAGGTGTGTTGATTAATTTTTATCTACTCATACTGAAAATCATGGGAGAGGATATCTGGGGCAGACCGATCATGATAGTTGGATTTATTTCGATTCTTGGAGGGATCCAACTGATCACCACAGGAATCATTGCCGAGATTATTGTCCGAACTTATTTTGAGTCTCAGGATAAAAAAACCTACACGATCAAATCGGTTTTTCAGGGAGAAAAAATTGAAATCTGAAATCAGAAGTCTGAAATAGAAACTTACAAAGCCAACTTTGAACCGATTGAAAAACCAACTCAAAACAGCTCTGAAGCTTTTGCTGACAGGACTGGCGATGTACCTGGTTTTTCGAAAGATTGACACCGCCCAACTCAGGGAAATCACGAAATCTATCCGATGGTTTTGGCTGATTCCTGCGGTTTTGATGTTTTTCCTAAGTAAGGTTTTTACAGCCTTACGACTCAATCTTTACTTCCGAAACATCGGTCTGCAGATCAGCGAAAAGCTGAATTTCCGAATCTACCTCGTCGGGATGTTTTACAATCTCTTCCTTCCCGGGGGAATCGGAGGCGATGGTTACAAAGTTTATTTGCTGAACAAACAATACAAGACCTCGGTCAAATCCCTGATTCAATCAGCTCTGCTCGATCGTTTGGGAGGATTGGTTGCGATCGTATTTTTGTTGCTGGTTTTGATTTTGCCGGTTGATATGGTCTTGCCTTTTGATTCTCAGATTCCTTGGGAATGGATTGTCGGGATCGGATTAGTCTCGACTTTTCCAGCTTTCTGGCTTGCGCAAAAATTCTTCTTTTCTAAGTTCCTCCCATCTTTTTGGGCAGCTAATGGTTATTCTCTTCTTGGGCAACTCGCCCAATTGGTCTCTGCGTGGTTTATTTTGCTTTCTCTTGGCGTCACTGAGAATATCCTTGCCTATCAACTCGTATTTCTGCTTTCTTCGATCGTCGCTGTATTGCCTTTGACAATAGGCGGAGTCGGTGCCCGCGAACTCGTTTTCGTCTATGCGCACACTTACGCCGGGATTGACGAAGCCGCCGCAGTGGCGTTTAGCTTAATCTTCTTTTTGATTTCTGCAGCAGTTTCGCTGGTGGGAGCTTTGATCAAGATTGATTTTATTGAAAATCCAAAATAGACTGATTATCAATACATTTAATTAATTTCATCCTTGTAAATTTAAAATTTGATTTTAAATTTGCAAGGATGATTGATCGATTGCTTTTTCATAAACTCGAAGAATTGATGCCGGATTTTCCGGCAATTGCCATTCTTGGTCCCAGGCAAGTAGGAAAAACCACGCTTGCCCAGACACTGGCTGAGCATTTTGATCATCAATCAATTTACCTCGATTTGGAAAGTCCATCAGATCGAGCGAAGCTGACTGAGCCTGAGCAATATTTTGACTTGAACGAGGGGAAACTGATCATCTTGGATGAAATCCAACGGATGCCTGACCTTTTCCCCCTCCTGCGCGGTGTCATCGACAGAAGAAGAAAAAAAGGGTTTCGATCCTGCCAATTCCTGATTTTGGGTTCAGCTTCATTGGAACTGATCAGACAATCTTCAGAGACTTTGGCCGGGAGAATTGCATATGAAGAACTGCCCGTATTCAATTTGCAGGAAGTGGGTGACCAACTGGGAAACCTTGAAAAACTTTGGCTTCGAGGCGGTTTTCCGGATTCGTTTTTGGCTAGTTCGGACAAGGTCAGCCTGACCTGGAGGCAAAATTTCATAACAACTTATCTGGAACGGGATATCCCACAGATCGCTCAATTTGTTCCTGCAAATCGGATGCGAAGACTTTGGACTATGCTGGCGCATGAACAAGGTCAATTGATCAACTTTTCCAAGTTTGGAGCAAGTCTGGACTTGAGTTCGCCAACTGTAAAATCCTACGTGGATATGCTGGAAGATTTGCTCTTGGTGAGATCTCTCAGGCCTTGGATGTCCAATGTGGGTAAGCGACTTGTGAAATCTCCCAAAATTTATATCCGGGATTCGGGTTTGACTCACGCACTATTGCAAATCGGGAAGATGGATGATTTGCTTTCTCATCCGGTGGTCGGAAGCAGCTGGGAAGGATTTGTGATCGAGAATATCTTATCTGTGGTGCCGAAGGATACAGAATTTGGCTTTTATAGGACATCAGCCGGTGCAGAACTGGATCTTGTGATCAGCTATAGGAGTCAGCTTTGGGCAATTGAGATCAAGCGAACGCTGAATCCCAAGCTTTCCAAAGGCTTTTTAAATGCCGTGGAAGATGTGGAAGCTTCGCATCGATTTTGTGTTTACGCGGGGAAAGAGGAATTTCCTTTGGGAGAAAATACGGTGGCAATCGGAGTGGCAGATATCATGAAAAAAATCAAGGAAGACTTTTGAAGCCTTCCTTGATTTAATCTGATTTCATTATAACATCATTAGGGAAATATTTTGATAAATAATTCTTTCCTTTACCTTCTTTTGTTACCTCCCATCTTATACTTCTACTGTCTGGAAAGTAAGTGACCTTGATTTCGCTTATCGCCAAAGAATAGGCACTCAAAATCGTTCCTTTGAATACATTTTCTGAGGCTCTGTCCAGAAAGATTGAATATTCTTCATAGCTACAATCCATTCTTCGTCCGTTTTCGAAAACCCCACAATGTTCGCCTTTAAAACTTGTAGGGATAAAGTTGAGTATAGGATTATTTGCTTCTAGATAAATAGTAAACGTTCTACTTCCACTATCCAAATCCCATCTATAGGTTCCTGAGATATCTTGCGAATAGGAATTCGAAATGGAAATTATCAAAATCAGAAAAATAGAATTCAAAAACTTGTAAAGAAAACTGGAAAAAGTCATTTTAAAATTTCGGTTATTTTTCCAGTTTCTACATCATAAATGATTGCCATCACATCATCAAATACTATTTCTTTATCAGAAAGAGTTATCCTTATTACTCCATATTTTTCTTTCGTAAGATAATCTGACTCGATATCAATTTCGTAGCCCGGAAATATTTTTTCTATAAGGGAATAATGATCTCCAACTTTGATAAAACTCTCGCCATTTCCTATAGAGAATTTCCCGTCTTTCAACTGGAAATCACTCAACATTCCTTCAAGAAAGTAGAGGTTATTTCCTTCATAGGAAATCAGTCGAGCCATTTTTTCGTCGATTTCAAAGTAATAGTCCTCGTTTTTATCCGGATTTGGAAATTCCTTTAAAAAGTCAGGCAGAGCCGTGTTAAAGAATTTAAATTCCTTTTGGGGTTTATTGGAAGATTTAAGGGTTAGGAAATTGAGGTCAAAAGTTGGGACTGATGTATCCTCTCGATAGCCTGGAATTTGGCAAAAAGAATCAAAAGTGATGGCGAATACCATTAGGATAGGAAAAAGGGAGAATTTCATTTTTGAAATATAAAATTTAGAACCAGCTTTCCTTGAACATATAATCAATATTATTCTTGTCCAAACTATTTTTAACGGAAAACAATATTTTTAATAATCAATACCTGATATCGGGTATTTTTTGAGGGTTTTCGATCTCGGTTGGATTCCCTACTTTTGTAGAATCCAAATTTAGACAATGACCCGAGCCGAGCTTTTCTCCCAGATCCAGAAAAAATCATCCTTCTTATGTGTGGGTTTGGATCCTGATCTGGCAAAGATTCCGGCTCATTTAAAATCAGATCCTGATCCGATTTATAGCTTTTGCAAAGAGATCATCGAGCAGACAGCCGATTTTGCAGTGGCATACAAGCCAAACATTGCGTTCTTCGAGGCACTTGGGCCGAGGGGATGGGAAAGCTTGCAGAAAGTCTTGGATGTGATCCCAAAAGACATTTTCAGCATTGCAGACGCCAAGCGCGGGGATATCGGAAATACGTCAAGCCTATATGCCAAGGCATTTTTTGAGGCTATGGATTTTGATTCGATCACCGTGGCGCCTTACATGGGTAAGGACAGCGTTTCGCCTTTTTTGGAGTTTGAAAACAAATGGGTGATTTTGCTGGCATTGACCTCGAATGTGGGTTCGTTGGATTTTCAGTTGATCAAAGACGAAACAGGCAAGCCGCTTTATAAGTCAGTTTTGGAGAAAAGCCAGGAATGGGGAAGCCCTGAAAATCTCATGTATGTGGTCGGAGCTACTCGTGGCGAACTAATCGGAGAAGTTCGCAAACTTGCACCAGAGCATTTTTTCCTGGTTCCGGGAGTTGGAGCTCAGGGTGGAAGTTTGGCCGATGTAGCCAAATTCGGGATGAATTCCACTTGCGGTTTGCTTGTCAATTCGAGCAGGGGGATTATCTATGCTTCCTCCGGAAAAGACTTTGCGCAAGCAGCCAGAAAAGAAGCTCAAATCCTGCAGGAAGAAATGAAGGGGTTGCTGGAGAAATATTTGTGAGGCAGTTGACCTTTGAGGTTTTCAAAACCTCGAAGGTCTCTGAATCTGAAAAAATCTAATCCTCTTGATTATTTGAATTTAGGAGCTACTTATAATGGCCAATAACCGAAATCACTGTAACAGTAATTATTTTTTCATCTATGGCATATACAATCCTATGCTCGCGGTTTATCCTTCTTGACCAAAACCCTACAAAGTCATGTTTCAATTGTTCTGGTTGTCCTGTCCCGGAATAAGGATTCATGGTTAGTTTGTCCAAAAGAGTTTTGAGTTTCCTGAGGAGGGATTTATTACCCGACTTTTTAAGCTTTTCGATTCCCTGCAAAGCTTTTTCAGTAAACTGAACCTGATAATTCACAGATCAAGCAACTTATTAAAATCAGCTTTATCCACTTTGGTGACTTTACCGGATTTATACTGCTCAATTCCTTCCTGCACATCTGCAATCGCCTCAGGATCCATGAAAAAGCGATCTTTTTCCGTAATAGGAACTAAGACATAAGCCTTTTCTTTTCCTCGCTGGACTATAACCTGTTGGTTTTGATCCACCAGATCGAAGTATTTTTTTTGATTGTCCCGGAATTCTTTGGAGCTAATGACAAGCATAAGTTTATATTTTAATGTACCGATTTAGTACACGAAATTAAATCAAAAAGTTCGATATGATCCGGTTTAAGATTTTGGAATAAATTTCTTTGCCAGGGAAAGACTTTCCGATATTTCTTTAAAATCTGATTTACCCCTTAATCAAACCCATAAGCGCCTTTACCACTTCTTCCCGCTTTTCTTCCGGAGAGTTCAAATATCCAATTCTGTTCTCTTCCAGATCGTCGATTAACTCGCTCAGATCCCAGCCATTTTCCAGATACCTCTTTATTTCAGGGATGTATTTCAAGTATTCCAGGTAAACGCTTTCCTCAACTCCCTCCATATTTTTCACCCCGACCGGATCCCAATCGATCAAAATCTCATTGATCTTATATTCAAGCGGTTCGAGAGTATCTAGCTCCTTTTGGATTCGAGGATTGAGTGATTTCATGGGTTGAATTTTCACCTAAGATATAATTTGAATTTTAGATTCTGGTTCTTTAAATTCAATAAACTTTTAGGTAATCCTTTTATGAATTTCAGAGAAGACTTTTTACAACTCGTCTGGAAGTATCAATACTTCGACAAGAAAAACCTCCGCACCTGCGATGGACAGAATTTAGAAATCATTCAGGTTGGATTTCACAATCTCAGCGAAGGTCCGGACTTTCGGGATTCCATCGTCATCCTCGATGGAGTCACACTTCACGGACATGTGGAAGTTCATAAGCTTGCCAGCGAGTGGAAGCAGCATGCGCATGGCGGAGATCCGGCTTACAATTCTGTCGTCCTTCATGTGGTTTGGGAAAATGACAAAGAAGTCCTGCGAAATGACGGAACACCCATGCCAACCCTCGAACTCAAAGGCAAAATTTTCCTGCATATCTGGAGGAATTATGAGCAAATGCTGGACTACAAAGCTGACTTGCCCTGTGCACATGCGCTGAAGTCCGTTCCCGATATCATTCGATTTTCAGCTTTGGAGAAAGCCCTCGTTGAGCGACTTCAGGAGAAGTCAGGCCTGATTCTGGATCTTTTGGATCAGACCAGAGGCGATTGGGAAGAGACTGCTTATCGCTGGCTATTTGCCTGTTTTGGATTCAAAACCAATAGTCAACCGATGGCGGAATTGGCGGTCAAGGTTCCATATAAAATCCTCCAAAAGCATAGAAACCAACTTCCGGCACTCGAAGCCATCCTTTTGGGTCAGGCTGGTTTGCTACCGGCTCAATCCGAGGAAACTTATGTGCAGCACTTGATTAAGGAGTATGATTTTTATCAGAAAAAATACGGTTGGGAATCTCCGTTATTACGTCAGCATTGGACTTTCATGGGCGTTCGACCAAGTAATTTCCCTTCCCTACGGATCGCACAACTCGCATCGATTTTCTCCAATGCCCCGGGTTTGTTGCAGGCGGTAATCGAAGATTCGAGAGATTTCTCCGGCTTTAAAAAACTGCTTCAGGTGAAGCCCGGAGATTATTGGCAATACCATTTCAACTTTGGTAAGCCCTCTGAAAAACAAGCCTCAAAAGGCATTTCAGGGACGGTTTTGGAATTATTGATCCTCAATTTCGTAATCCCGCTTTGGTTTGCCTACGGACGATATTTTGAGCAGCAAGAATGGCAGGAGAGATGTTTTGATTTGCTTCAGGAGATTCCTGCGGAAAATAATTACATCATCAGGAGATTTTTGGAGAGTGGTTGGCCCGTCCAAAACGGATTTGATTCGCAGGGGATGATTGGCCTTTACAAGAATTATTGTCAACCCAAAAAATGCCTTCAATGCAAGATTGCTCAGAGCCTGATCAAGTCGGAAAACAAATGATTTTTGTGTAAGCGAACGAATTCGCGTATTTTTGCCCTCCGAATTACACCAACTCATGGAAAAACCAGTAATCATTTTGGGAGCCAAAGGCATTGCCCATCCCGCTCTCGAAATCTTTAACAGCAACAGAGTCATCGTCTACGGTTTTCTGGACGAGGACGAAAAACTCCATGGAACGGAGATCAATACTGTCACTGTCTTGGGAAAAACCGAAGACGAAGGATTTCTGAAGCTTATCGGTCATAAATGCGAAGCTTTTGTAGCAGTTGACGACACCAAATACCGCAAGTTTTTGGTGGAGATGCTCCTCGAAATCCGCAAAGTGCAGCCGGTAAATGCGATCCATCAAACTGCTTATGTTTCTACAGATGCAGCAATCGGTCATGGAAATTTCATTAACGCGCAGGCGACAATTGGTGCAGGAGCTGTGATTGGAAGTCACTGTATTTTACACAGTGGTTCAATCATCGATCATCTGGCCACGTTGGGAGATTTCGTCCAAGTTGGCGCGGGTACGATTATCAACTCAGAAGCCACGATCGGAGAGGGAGCTTTTATCGGTTCCGGAGTGACGATTGTTTCCGGCGTGACAGTGGGTAAAAACGCTCGTATCGGAGCGGGTTCAGTCGTTATTTCTTCCGTTGGAAACGGAGAAACAGTCTTCGGTAACCCGGCAGTGAAAGTGAAGTAAGAGTTGAGAAGTATGAATTCAGAAAGCTGAAATCAGAAGTGTGAAATAAGAAAGAATAACGAATATCGAATATCGAATAAAGAACATTGAATGACGAAGTAAACATCCGACATCCGTCATTGGTCATCCAACATCAGACATCCATCATCCTACAAACCAAAACACCCTGCCGAAACAGGGCTACCGTTATGGAAAACAACAATTACAGCATCCTGCTTTACTACTGCTATGCCGCCATCCACAACCCGGAGGTATACAGAGAAGAACATCACCTGTTCTGCGTCGAAAACAACATCCGTGGCCGGATCATCATCTCGGACGAAGGTCTGAATGGTACCGTCTCGGGACTTGTGGAGGACTGCGAAAAGTATATGGCCTATATTCAGGCTGATCCGAGATTTGCAAAAACGGAATTCAAGATCGATTCATTTGATAAGCATGCCTTCACCAAGATTCACGTGCGCTATAAGCCGGAAATCGTTCACAGCTCTCTCCGCCATTTGGACCCAAACGTGAAAACGGGGAAGCATCTTGCACCGGAGGAATTCAAAGCGCTGAAAGATCAGGAAGATGTGGTCATCCTCGACGTTCGCTCCAATTACGAGCATGAACTAGGCAAATTCAAAAATGCAATCACACTCGACATAGACAACTTCCGTGATTTTCCGGAGAAAGTAAAAGAGCTCGAGCATCTGAAAAATAAGAAAGTCCTGACCTATTGCACAGGAGGAATCAAGTGCGAAAAAGCATCAGCCTTCCTCCTGGAGCAAGGTTTCGAAGATGTATATCAGCTTCACGGCGGAATCATCAAATACGGAATGGAAGCCGGAGGAGAAGATTTCGAAGGAAAATGCTATGTGTTTGATAATCGAATCGCTGTGCAGGTGAATACCGTGAATCCAACCGTGATTTCCACTTGCCATGTCTGCGGAACAAATTCTGATCGCATGGTCAATTGTGCCAATCCAACTTGCAATGCGCACGTAGCGATCTGCGAAAACTGCGGATGGGAAATGGATGGCGCTTGCTCTGCTGAGTGCAAGGAAAATCCTGAAAAACGTCCTTATGACGGAACGGGTTATTACCAGAAAAATACCAACGGCTACAATCCTTACAAAGGACTTCACCGTATGCCAAATAAAGAGCAAATTCAAAAACTACATGGCGAGCCGACAAATTCCTGCCTCTGAACTCATTCTGAATTCTGACGGAAGTATTTACCATTTGCATTTGAAGCCAGAAAATCTGGCTTCACTTGTTTTCACCGTAGGTGATCCGGATCGGGTTGGCATGGTGTCCAAATATTTCGATCGGGTAGATTTCACGATGAAAAAGCGTGAGTTTATCACCCATACCGGCTGGATCGGAAACAGGCAAGTTACAGTCATGAGCACCGGAATGGGAACGGATAACATAGAGATCCTGATGACCGAACTCGATGCTCTTGTCAATGTCGATTTGGAATCCAGAACCATCAAGCCCGAAAAGAAAAGCCTGCAAATCATCCGAATCGGAACTTCAGGAAGCATGCAGAAAGATATTCCGGTTGGATCGCACTTGGCTTCCAAAATTGGAATCGGACTTGATACCTTGATGCAGTTTTATCCGGAATTGCCAAGTGCGCAAGAACTAGCAAAAGCTGTCCAGTCCACGCTGGATTTGCCATTTCAGCCGTATCAAAGTCCGGCAAGTCAAGACCTTCTCGATAAACTTCCCGCTGATTTTATTCAGGGAATCACGCTGACTTGTCCGGGATTTTATGGTCCTCAAGGCCGTGAGGTGAGACTTCGTCCGAGAATTGACCAAATGATTGATCGGCTTGCAGCTTTGGATGTGACCGGCGATCTCCTTACCAATTTCGAGATGGAAACCGCAGGTTATTACGCGCTGGGAGAATTGCTTGGCCATCAGATGCTGAGTCTGAATGCCATCGTAGCAAACCGTCCATTGGGGCAGTTTGATCAGAATGCTGATAAAACAGTGGATAACCTGATTCGAAAAGCCTTGGAAATTTTTGCCTGAAAAAATGAGCCTTTTGAATGAAGAAATCCGGGCTGCGTTAACTCATAAAATCAATCCTGCGAAAGCTGCTTTTTTGCCAAAATACTTCAAAGCAATTCCCGGAGGATATGGCGAAGGCGACTTTTTTATGGGAATTAGTGTCCCCGATCAGCGTGCTGTTGCAAAAGATTTTTTCAGAGAAATAAGCCTTCCGGAACTTTCAGAATTGCTGAAAGATCGGTTTCATGAAATCAGAATGACAACTTTGATTATGCTCGTGTACAAGTATATAAAGCTAAAAGAGGATTCAGAGCGAAAAGAGTTGGTGGAGTTTTACCTGGCTCATCTCGATGGAATCAACAATTGGGATTTGATTGATAGCTCTTGCCCGCAGATTTTGGGTCATTATTTCTTCAAAAGGGAAAAAACCCTGTTTTATGAGTTTGCCGATTCAGGAAATCTATGGAAACAGCGCATAGCAATGCTCAGCAGTCTGTATTGGATCAAAAAAGGTAAGTTTTCGGATGCCTTGACTTTGGCAGAAAAACTCTTAAATCATCCGCATGATTTGATGCAAAAAGCAGTAGGATGGATGCTAAGAGAGATTGGGAATAAGGATTTTAACGTTGAGTATGAGTTTCTGCGAAAGCACTACCAATCGATGCCGAGAACAGCTTTGAGATACGCGATCGAGAAATTCCCGGAGGAGATGAGGCAGGATTTTTTAAAAGGGAGGATATAGAAATGCTATGAAAATAGGCTTCGCGAAATACAATAGAAATAGACTAAGCTGCGCTTCGTGAAATACCACTGGCTTTGATTTGTGCAAAACCTAAATTTCAGCTTTTGCCTCTATCTCGTCCCGCTTGCGGGACCTATTTCAAATGTATTTCAATCATATCTCAACTTAATCCTCAACCCCATCCAACTCGCTCAATTCCAACCAAACCGATTCAAGTTCTTCCAATTCCTTATCGATCGCAAGCATTCGATTTGACAGCATCATCAACTCGCTGTGATCGTCAGTGCCGGCACTGATCTTATCTGTCAGATTTCCTTTTTCAACTTCCAGTTTGGCGATGTCCGCCTGAATTTTTTTGAATTCCTGCTTCTGCTTGTAGCTCGCTTTTGCCTTTGGAGTTGAGGCGGAAGACTTAGCAGGTTCAGGAGTTGGAGCGACTACCGTAGCAGTTGCTTTTGGGGCAGGTTTTGCAGCGTCGATTGCTTTTTGCTCCTTTTCCATCAGACGGAACTCGGTATAATTTCCAGGGAAATCGCTGATTACGCCATCTCCTTCAAACACAAATAAGTGCTCCACCAATCGATCCATAAAGTAACGATCGTGAGATACTATGATCAGACAGCCCGGGAAAGTATCCAAAAACTCTTCCAGGGTATTCAGTGTCATCAAATCCAGGTCATTCGTAGGTTCATCGAGGATCAGGAAGTTGGGGTTCTTAATCAGGACCATCAGGAGCTGCAAGCGTCTTCGCTCGCCACCGCTGAGTTTCTCGATCGGAGTATGCTGCTGCTTAGGAGGAAAACCAAACTGAGTTAAAAATTGACTCACGGTGATCGTCTGACCTTTGTCCAGCACAACCACTTCGGCCACTTCCTTCACGATATCGATCAATCGCTTGCTCTCATCAAAGCTGCTTTCTTCCTGTTTGTAATAGCCGAAAGCAGTAGTCTGACCGATGGAGATTTTTCCTTTATCCGGCTCCAATTGTCCGGTGATCATATTCAAAAAAGTCGTCTTTCCGGCTCCGTTTGGACCGATTATTCCGACGCGATCTTTCTTCTTGAAGACATAAGAAAAATCGTCAACCAAGTTTTTATCCCCGAAGGATTTACTGATTCTGTCTATTTCTATGATTTTATTTCCAAGTCTCTGAGCGCTGACCTGAAGTTCGATATCACGATCCTCTCGCTTCTGAGATGCTTTTTCTTTTGTCTCTTCGAAAGCATCCACGCGGTATTTTGCTTTGGTGCTTCGGGCTTTTGGTTGACGACGAATCCAGTCCAGTTCTTTCTTGTAAAGGCTTTTTGCCTTTTCCAATTCGGTCGCTTCATTGTCCATTCGCTCGGCTTTCTTGTCGAGGAAATAGCCATAGTTGCCTTGGTAACGATGGATTTTGCCCTGATCGAGTTCGAGGATTTCGTTGGTGACTTTCTCTAAGAAATATCGATCGTGTGTCACCATGAAAAGCGCCAGATTGGCTTTCGCCAAATACTCTTCCAGCCATTCGATCGTCTCGAGATCCAAGTGGTTGGTAGGCTCATCGAGTAAGAGTAAATCTGGCTTTTCCAAAATGGCTTTCGCCAATGCTACCCGCTTACGCTGTCCGCCGCTGAGACTTCCCACGGGAATTTCTGTGTCCGGAAGACCCAACTTTCCAAGCACTTCCTTCACTTGGTATTCAAAATCCCAAGCCTGAAAAGCATCCATTTTTTCAAACAAAATCTGCATTTTGTCTGAGTTGTCGATGCCGTTTTCGGAATCGATTATCGCCTTGTGATAATCCTGAATTACCTGCAAAATCTCGCTGTTACTTTGGTCGAAGATGGTTTGGTAGATCGTCAGCGAACCTTCAAAAACCGGATTTTGGTGGACATAGGCCACTTTTACCGATTGGTTAATGGCAACTTGCCCGGTGTCAGGGATTTCCAGTCCCATGATGATTTTCATCAGGGTGGATTTGCCGGCGCCGTTGATGCCTACAAGAGCGATCTTTTGCCCCTGTGAAATGCCGAAAGATATATTGGAAAATAGCTTGCGCTCTCCGAAAGCTTTGCTGAGATTTTCAACCGAAAGGTAATTCATGCCGCAAAAGTAGGAAATTTGAATCAGATAAGACTTCCAGCATTCAAATCTTAGAAAAGATAGCTATGCAGATTTGTAAAAAGATAGCTAAGCAGATAATATTAAGATATGGCTTAAGCCAAGATACTTTGCCTAGCCTATCTCGCAAATCCTATTTCGCGAAGCATATCTCAGTTTAACTTACAGACCCTCGGTAGGTTTATTTCAATTGTATTTCGCAAAGCCTATCTCACGAAGTATATTTCGCGAAGCATATCTCGCATAGAATATCTTAATTTTCTACCTCATGAAAACCATCCACGATATCCTCAAACTTGGTGATCCAAGACTCTACGAAATGTGCGAGCCAGTTCTAGTATCTAAACTTAATCTGGTTCCGGATTGGGTGCAACAGCTCCATGAAGCAATGGAAGATATCCGTCGGGTTTACCAGTTTGGAAGAGGTATCGACGCGCCTCAGTTGGGGATTATGAAACGAATGTTTTACCTGAATCTGGATCGACCTTACATCATTTTAAATCCGGAACTGAAAGACCTGAGCGATGAAAAATTTGAGCTTTGTGACGATTGCAACTTATTTTACACAAAATACAATTGTTTGAATGGAGAAAGGGTTTTTAATTTATAAGGTTTTTAAACTGTTGATTCTTTAAAAAATTTATTAAAGAGCTAAATTATTAATCTTTTCTGACTTTATAAGAACTCCTTATTTTCAATTCTTTTATGTGTATTTGTATTAAAAACTATTCTATAGGAGAGGTATTTAAGTAATTAACCAGCTTTGTGAAATTGATTATTAAGCCGATTAATTTGAATTCAAAAACTTGAGATTTTCAACATGATATTGTCCTTGAACATACATTTACTCCAAAAAATGTTCTTTTTAGTCTAAATTCAAGGCTTTGGCCTAAAGGCGGGGTTCTTGCTTCTTCTCCGGCTAAAGTCATTGTTGATGCTACACATTCTTCTGATGAACAAGAGGCTAAAAATTGCCATCCTCCTCCAGTGCCACAGTCTCCACTTTCAGAAGTGGATATATATCCTGATATTGGTCTAATTACCATTTCATTTGATTCTTTTAAAAGTGTCAAATCGACACCAAAAAAATACTCTCCTTGATCTTTTTTTTCTAAACTATCCTCTAGTTTCCTTTTAAAAATTTCATTAGATACCTCTGAAATAATTTTTTCATAGGGATATTCTGAAAGATTTAAAGTTATAGGTTCGAGCATTCCTGGAGAATGAAATTCGAATCCTTCCAAGAGGTTTCCTTCAAAAGTAACTTCTTCTTTTTCAGAAAATATACATCCTAATGTGGTGAAAAAAAAGAGTGGTAAAAGTAAAAATAACTTTTTCATAGTTTTAAAATTAATGAATGGCATATGGCTAAGAGCAGCTAGTCCATCGACTAACTTTTTCGAACATATTATTATTATTATTATCATCATCCAAATTTCCGGTCAAAAAAAATACGAAAATCCCTAAAAATACCCTATATAGGGTATGAATTGCTAACTTATTAGGTGAAATGAAAACCATCCACGATATCCTCAAACTTGGCGATTCCAGACTCTATGAAATGTGCGAGCCTGTCCTCGAATCCGAACTGGTGATGGTTCCGGATTGGGTGCAGCAGCTTCACGAAGCCATGGAAGATATCCGTCGGGTTTATCAGTTTGGAAGAGGGATCGCTGCACCTCAGTTGGGAATCATGAAGCGAATGTTTTACCTGAATCTGGATCGGCCGTACATCATTTTGAATCCGGAGTTGAGAGACCTGAGCGATGAAAAATTCGAGCTTTGGGACGATTGCATGAGCTTTCCCAACTTGCTGGTGAAAGTAAAACGGCATGAATCGCTCACGTTGCATTATCGCGATGAAAACTGGCAGCCTCAATCCTGGCCGGTTTCCGGTGCGATTTCAGAACTTATTCAGCATGAATATGATCACTTGGACGGAGTACTTTGCACGATGCGGGCGATAGATGAGAAAGCGTTTAAGTGGAAGGAATAGGGGTGCAAAGTTCTGAGGTCCAAGTATTAAGTATCAAGTGAATCCAAGATTTGAATCTGCCTTTTCACTCGGACTTTGAACTTTTCGACCTGCCAACCGATTCTACATTCCAAATCGATACCTTTGCAAAATGGAAGAAGTGCAGAAAAAAGACGTTCGAAAGCTAAGCTTGCCCGAGTTGGAGGAGTTTTTCCTGGCTCATGGAGATAAAAAATTCAGGGCCAAGCAGGTCTATGAATGGCTTTGGAACAAATCTCTGAAGAACTTCGATGAGATGAGTAATATTTCCCTTTCCACACGGGAATTGCTCAAAACACATTTTGTCATCAATCATATCCAGGTGGATCTGATGCAACATTCCGCCGACGGGACAATCAAAAATGCCGTGAAGCTCTTCGATCAGAAGATCGTGGAATCAGTTCTCATCCCTACTTCCAAGCGGATTACTGCCTGCGTTTCTTCCCAAGTAGGTTGCAGTCTCGATTGTAATTTTTGCGCAACAGCCAGACTGAAACGAATGAGAAACCTCAACCCGGATGAGATCTACGATCAGGTGGTGGCGATCAAGGAAGAGGCCGAAACATACTTTCAGCGCCCGCTGACCAATATCGTATTCATGGGAATGGGTGAACCTTTGCTGAACTATGCCAACGTGATCGAAGCGATTGATAAAATCACTTCGCCGGAAGGACTCGGAATGGCCGCTCGGCGAATTACACTTTCGACAGTCGGGATCACGAAAATGATCCGAAAAATGGCCGATGACGGGGTGAAGTTTAACCTCGCCGTTTCTTTGCACTCCGCGATCAATGAGACTCGCTCTCGGCTAATGCCAATCAACGACACCAACCCTGTGGAAGAACTTGGGGAAGCGCTGAAATATTGGTACGATAAGACCAAGCGCCAAGTCACTTACGAATACGTAATCTGGGATGGAATCAACGATGATGAGCGACATGCTCGCGCCCTTGCCAAATTCTGCAAAATCATTCCTTCGAAAGTTAATATCATTCAGTACAACCCGATCGATGAGGGAGAATTCCGTCAGGCAAAACCGGAAGCGATTGAGATGTATGTTCGCATTTTGGAAAACCAGGGAATCGTAGCCAAAGTGAGGAGATCACGAGGTCAGGACATCGATGCCGCCTGTGGTCAGCTTGCCAATAAAAACGAAGTAGCCCAATTGACAGAACTTTAACATTTTTTTAGTTGCTATTTTATAAGTAATTAGTTTTATTGACCATGTTTTTAGTGTCGAGCCAACTATTTATTTATGAAAAAATCCTTTTTAAAACTGGCGTTAGCGTCAGCAGCACTCCTCTTTTCCAATTTTGCAGTTGCCCAAAATGAGTTACCAGCCAAAATCCAAGCTTATTTCGATACCTACCAGAAGGAATACCCGGTAGAAAAAGCCTATCTCCACATCGATAAGCATACATATACCTTGGGTGAGGATTTATGGTTTAGCGCATATCTCACGGCTGGTAGCGTTCAGATTCCCTCTCCTTTGAGTTTGACTTTGTATGTTGATTTGTTCGACGGAGATGGGTTGCTATTGGAGCAAAAGATCGTTCGCCTTGAAACCGGTAGGGGACAGGGAGATTTTCAAATCCCGGCTTTTGGCAAACCAGGGACTTATCGAATCAAAGCCTATTCTGCCTGGATGCGGAATTTTGGGGAGGAGTACTTTTTCACAAAAGACATCTCTGTGGTGGATGGGGCAGGAGGCTCTTTCCTTCCGGAAATCAAATTCAATGAAATCAGTTCTTCCGGTGGAAAAACTACTTACCGGGCGGATTTGACAGCTATCGACAGCAAAGGAAACCCGCTAGCCAACAAAAATCTGGAAGTCAAAGCTAAGGGAGAAGATGAGGAATTGTATTCCCAAGATCTAACCTTGAATGCTCAGGGACAGGTGAGTTTCACTTTTTCCATTCCTGAGAAAGCCTATCCAAGTCAAAATCTGGAACTGACCTATCTGGAAAATGAGAATTATTCGGTCACTCAAAAAGTCCGCTTGCCTTATAGTTTGAACCTCGCCGATATTCAGTTTCTGCCGGAAGGAGGACATTGGGTCGTTGGTAAAAAATCCAAGATGGCGTTTCGCGGAGTTTATCCGGATGGAATGCCTGCGGAAATTCAGGGAGAAGTCGTCGGTGAATCAGAGATCAGCTTTCAAAGTAATTTTGGAGGACTGGGCAAATTTGAAATCACTCCGGAGAAATCCGGGTATCAGGCAAAAATCAAAGCGGTCGGAACCAGTCAGGAAAAAACGATCTCCCTCCCAAAGGCAGATACAGATGGTTTGGTTTTGCAGGTAGTCAATAACCCAGCTGCAAGCTATATTACCGCTTTTGTTCAGGGAAACTACGAGCCAAATTCACTTTTGCTGGTTTCGCAGACCAGGGGAATCATCAATTACATGATTCAGGGCGCCCTGGCAAATGGGGTCTGGGGAGTCAGAATTCCGAAGGAAAACTTCATTTCAGGAATCAACCAAATCACGATTTTCAGCGGGGACGGAAAGCCACTTTTGGAGCGATTGCTTTTTTTCCAAAAGGAGGATCGATTGAAATTGGATCTTTCCCAAACAGGAGCAATTTCGGTTCGTGAAAAACTCAATCTCCAATTGAAGAGCTCCGCTGATGGTCAGGCCTCTCCCGGGAGTTTCTCTGTTTCCATTGTCGATGCGGATCAGGTCGAGGATGAAAGTCTGACCGCTGGAGATATTTTTTCCAGCTTTTTAATGACTTCGGATCTGAATGGTTCTATTTACCACCCGGGACATTACTTCAAAGATTTGGAATCGACCACTCAGGAAGAGCTTGACCTTGTGATGCTGACTCATGGCTGGAGAAGGTTTGATTGGACTCAGGTTTTGGCAGGAGAATTACCGAAGGTGGAGCATTTCATTGAGCGGGGAATCAATATCGAGGGTCAAGTCACTGATCAGGAAGACACCAAAAAAGGACTTGGTGGAGGAAAAATTACCGCGTTGGTAGGGGAAGGAGTAGAGATCTTGAGTTCAGAATACGGTCCAAACGGGCGGTTTATTTTCCGCGACATGGATTACCTGGATTCTGCCCAGGTGACGATTACTGCCGAAGACAATCGGCTTAGAAATTTCATCAATGTAGCGGTGGAGCAACCACAGTCAGTTTTCAACAGCCTTCATGGAAAATACCCCAATCAAATCTCCTGGCCTGAAGGATTGGTCGCAACCTACCAAGAGCGAAATTTCATGAAACAGCTTAATGAAGATCAGGATGTGATGGATCTGGAGGGTGTGACTGTGGAAGCGAAAACGATCGAGAAAGAAGAAGAAGAAATCAGAAAGATTTATGGTGCCGGTGATGTGACAATCGATCCGGAGAAAATCCCCGCGTCGGTTGGTTTTACTAACGTGTTTCAATTGATTCAAGGCAGAGTTTCCGGGGTTCAGGTCGTTGTCTCCGGATTGAGTGCCAGTGTTACAATCAGGGGAGTTGGTTCTTTAAGTTCCGGAACTGAGCCTTTGTATTTGCTCGATAATATCCCTGTGGATGCAGGCACGTTGCTTCAGGTCAGTCCAAGGGATGTGGCAAATGTCGATGTGTTTAAAGATCCTGCGAAAACAGCCATTTTCGGTGCTCAGGGAGCGAATGGAGTAATCGCCGTTTATACCAAAACAGGAGCGGGTGTTTCCGTCAGTGTGGGTGGAACACTTGTCACCCGATATGGCGGATACTCCGTTCCGAGGGAATTTTACCAACCAAAATACGATACCAAAAGCACTGCCACAGCCGCCACGGATAAGAGAGCTACTATTTACTGGAACCCACTGGTGAAAACCGATGCGAATGGTGCGGTAAGTCTGGATTACTTCAATACCGATGTGGCCAAAAGACAATTATTGATTTTGGAAGGAATGGACGCAGAAGGCCGACTGGGCCGAATAGTCCGCATTTTAGAGTAAGAGTTTGCATTCCTCACCAAAGCCTCCTAATTTCTTCTCGAATTATATATCGATCAGAATGAAAAAGGCTTTGGTGATTTTTTTTATGGGGTTTCTGTTTTCCCTCACAGCTTTGGGACAGACTCAATCTAAGGGCGATGCCCGGATTCATGTGCTGGGCACGTATGGATTGAGATATGAAAATTTTGGGGCAGGAGCCGGACTCGAGTATTTTTTCGCAGAGAAATTTGCCATCATGCCAAGCTATACCAAGATTTTCCCGGAGGTGGGCAAAGCCAGTAATTTCAGTTTTGATCTTCGTTACTATGTTTCGAGCGGGGCTTCGCAGCTGTATTTTATGGCCGGATACAGTCAAAACTGGGAAAATACACAGCCTGATGGAGCGGGAACCAAGAATAATTTTGTGGGGGCCAATATGGGAGTTGGTGCTTATATCCGCATGACGGATTGGGTGGGATTGAGTACTGAAATTAAATTTCAGAGCCAGTATCCGCAGGAATTAGGATTCAGAGTAGGGGTTGCTTTTCCGTTGTAGATTTCCTTCTGTTACGGAAAAAAAATTCACCGCGAAGCCGCTGAGTGCGCGAAGTTTTTTGTTTCAATTGTTCTGCTTTTTCGGAAGCTGGACTATTTTCTTTTAACCACAAAGTCAACAAAAGAGCACAAAGTATTTCTCGCAAAGGAGCAACGATTTTAATCTTTTATATTCAGTCAGATACGAACTCCTATCTTTCAGCTTTGTGCTTTCACCCTTCAGATTTCATCCTTCTGACTTAAAACCTCCAACCAACTTCTTATTTTTTCGAGAACTCAAACAGCTTCCTTTTCTCTTCTTTGTTCAAGGCTTCGTAGCCACGATCGGCGATTTTGTCCAGGATTCGGTCTATTTCTTCCTGAGTAGCGATATCCGATTTTGCAGCCGGAGTGGCGGTTTTTGAGGAAGAAGAGCCATAAGATCCAAAGCCACCGCCTGTGGTTTTCTCTTTTCGGTACGATACTTTCACATTGCTTCGTCGTCCGGAGAAAAGGTTTTCGAAGAAGATCCCGACTTTCTGAACGGGGATGCCCAGATCAATTCCTTTGCGAAGCTGAGTGATGTACAGGAAACCCAGAAGCGCACCGCCCAAATGAGCCAATTCCCCGCCGGCATTTGCTCCGATGGAGTTGGCAAAGGAGAGAATCACATAGAAAATCGCAATGTATTTGATTCGAACCGGTCCCAAAAGAATCAAGAAAAACGTTGTGTTTGGTGTAAGTGTTGCCGCACCGACTACGACTGCAAACACTCCTGCACTTGCGCCAAGCATCAGAGATGAATCGACCGAATTGCTAAAATAAGGAGCAAGATTGTAGATAATCACATAAAACAAAGCGCCGAATAATCCGCCCAGGATGTAAAGATTTGTCAGCTTTCTGCTTCCCAGATTTTGATGGATCAAAAGACCAAACCAATACAGAAACAGCATATTGAAGAGAATGTGGAAAATCCCTTCATGCAAAAACATGTAACTGAAAATACTCCAAGGCTGAAAGAGAAGTCTTGGCAAAGAGGCCGGCATCATCAAATATGAAATACCAGTGGAATACCAGTCGCCAAAACCCGTGATAGTCATCAATACACGAGCAATCAGGACGACAAAAAACACCAAAATATTGATCGCAATCAGTTTGTAAAGACTGTTGTCGCTGTGCCGAAAGGCATTTTTCAAATTATCCCAAAAATTCCCGTACATGTTTAATAGAAGCTATTTCTGTCTCTTTTCCAGCGATAAACCAAGATGCCGCCGATCAGCAAACCACTCAGGTGGGCAAAGTGGGCCACATTATCCGTTGGATTATTTACCAGTACGTTATAGATCGTGTAAAGTCCATAAAAAAGGACCAAATATTTTGCCTTGACCGGCATCGGCGGAAAGAGCAAGAAAAGCTGTGTGTTTGGAAAAAGCATTCCAAAAGCAATCAAAATCCCGAAAAGTGCACCCGATGCACCCACCATTGGTACATTTCCCTGAATAGTCATGATCGCTTCCAAAGTCTGATTTGCCCGGCTGATTTTCATCGGATCGGATGGATTTCTGCTGTAATCATCCACAAAATCAAAAACCGTCGGCTCAAAATATCCTCTGTTTTCCAAAACCAATCTGTTGAAAAACTCCGGATCAGGATTGCCTTGAAAAGCCTCGACTTTGTCTTCAAGGGCATTCATTCTGTAGGCAGAATAGCCGGAATAAAGCAGTCCGGAACCAACTCCGCAGACCATCCAAAGTGTGAACAATTTCTTAGGTCCCAAAAACTGCTCAAGCAGCGGCCCGAAAATCAACAGACCAAACATGTTGCTGAACAAATGCCAGAAATCGGCATGCATAAACATGTAAGTCAGAAACTGAAACGGTTTGAAATATGGGCTGTGGATATAATACAAAGCAAACCACTCGCTCAATTGCGGAAACAAAAAGGCGCTCACAATGAACAGAACCACGTTCAGGAGCAGGAGATTTTGGACTACAGGAGTTATGTTTCTGAACATGCTATTTACCAAAGAAGGAGTGAATGCTAGTTAAATCCAATTTCACGAAGGTTTTGTTCCCGGAAAGACCATAGTTTGGATTTTGGCAAGCAAAAAGCTGTCCGACCAAGGTTTCCATTTCCTGTGAATTAAGTTTTTGTCCTTTCTTCAAAGACGATTTGCGGGCAAGAGATCTTGCGAGATTTTCCCGATTATCAAGAGAAAGCTCGCTTTTGAAGTTTTTGAACTGCTCGATCAGACCCTCGAAGAGTTCCTTTTCATTTTTAACCTGAATGTCTGCGGGCACTCCCTGAATCAGGACAGTGTCTTTCCCAAATTCAGAAACCATGAATCCCAAACTATGGAGTTCAGGTAGAATATCGATGACCAGCGCAAAGTCAGACGCACTGAGATTGACAGTGGGAGGAAAGAGACATTGCTGAGAAGGTCCCTGAGCAAGTTTGAGTTGCTTCAAATAACGCTCATACAATACCCGTTCGTGCGATGCCTGCTGATCCAAAATCAATAATCCGGTGGACAATTGAGCCACTACATAGCTGAGTTCCACCTGAAAAGTCGTTCCTGTGGCTTCCTCCGGAGGTCTTGGAAAGAAATCAGAATTACCTTCCGGAATAGCCCTGCTTGGGAAAGTCAAAACTTCCGTGTCTTCCTGCTCAAATCTGCTAACTGGCTGTGCTGAAGGAGCATTTCCTTCAAAAAGCCGCTCCCAGCCTGAGGTGCTTGCTTTCTTAAACTCCGGAGTGTTGAAAGATTTGTAGCTGTATTCCCTGTCGACCTGTTCCTTTTTGTTCGGGTCTTTATCCCAGTTTTCGGTGAAATTCACATCGTAATTAAAGTCAAGCGAAGGAACTACATGATGAGCTCCCAAAGCCTGCTTGACCGCCGAGCGAATCACTGCATAAACTGTCCGCTCATCGTCAAACTTGATTTCTGTTTTGGTCGGATGGACATTGATATCGATGTGTGATGGATCGATGTCAATGAACAAAACATAAAAAGGATGCTGATCGCTTTGAAGCAATCCTTCGAAAGCAGAAGTGACAGCATAATGGAGATAGCTGCTTTTTATATATCTGTTGTTGACGAAGAAAAACTGCTCTCCGCGTGTTTTTTTAGCATTTTCTGGCTTCCCGATGTATCCTTTTACATTGAGATGCGGAGTGAGTTCTTCGCAAGGCACCAATTGGCCCTGGTAGCTTTTTCCAAAAATCCCTACGATTCGGTTGCTCAGTTTGCCAGGAGTAAGAGAGAAAACTTCCAGATCCTGCTGATAAAGACTGAAGGCAATTTCCGGATAGGATAAAGCCACTCGCTGAAATTCATCCACGATATGGCGCATCTCCACGGGATTGGATTTCAGAAAGTTTCTGCGGGCAGGTACATTGAAAAACAGATTTTTCATGGCCACGGAAGTCCCGGTTGGACTTGCGACCGGTTCCTGCTTTTTCACTTCAGATCCTTCGATCTGGATCAGCGTTCCGAGTTCTAATTCTGCCTTTCGGGTTTTCAATTCTACCTGAGCTACTGCCGCGATTGAGGCCAATGCTTCCCCCCTGAATCCGAAAGTTCGGATCGAAAAAAGATCGTTGCTGGTTCTGATTTTGGAAGTGGCATGCCGCTCAAAGCTCATTCTGGCATCCGTAGGAGTCATTCCCCGCCCGTTATCAATGACCTGAATGAGTTGCTTTCCACCTTCTTTTACAATCACCTGAACCTGAGTCGCACCCGCATCTACCGCATTTTCGAGAAGTTCCTTCAACGCGGAAGCCGGCCGCTGAACTACTTCTCCGGCCGCGATTTGATTTGCAATGGCATCAGGTAAGAGTTGGATGATGTCATTCATCTTTTCTCTTAGGTTTCTTTTTGGATATAAAATAAATCACACCTCCCAAAGCAGCAAATATGAGCATGTATTGGAAGATGATCGGGCCGAGGTAAATGTATCCGGCGCCTCCTCCAAGGAGGATAAAAAATATAAAGGTTCGGATCAATGCCGTAGAACCTCCGGAGCCCGACTGAAAAGATTTGGTTTTGCGATTTTGTGAAAAAGCTCCTCTGATCCCGGTTTCGTATTTTGCTTTTAGATCTATTTCCTCAGCAGTCAGTTTCCCTTGAGCTTCCAGTTCTCTTTTTATGAAGGCAGTTCGTTGTGCGATTTCTTCTTTAACAGGATCCCAATATCTCGGCTTGATTTCAAATCGATTCGGACTTTTTGATTGGAAGAGAGAAGGGATTTTCATGTTACTGTATGTTTTTGCTTGAATGCTTCGTTACTCAAAAGCATATTCCGGAATTAAGTTCTGGCTGGAAAACCAGACATCAAATTTATATCAATTTTAACCCTAAAAACTGATCATTGTTGTCCGAACTTTCCTATATTGAAATATCTGTTGTCCCGATCTCCATGAAATTTGAGCGGCCCCGGGACAGGAGGAAAGATTCAGATGTGTTTAGGAATCTATCAGACAGGCCGTTTTTACAAATTTATTTCAAAAATTAAGGATAAAAAATTTACCCAGGAATGAGCCACAAGCTTTGGAAGGTTTTCAGCATAGTATGCATATCAATTTTCTTTTCATCCGGAAAATTGGATGAATCGCTTTTGATAGAAGATCCACTTATCAGCCCGGATCCGATGGATCAGCTCAATTGGGTAGACAGCGTTTTTCAAAACTTGACTTTTGAGGAAAGATTGGGCCAACTTTTTATGGTTGCTGCATATTCCAACAAAGACCAGAAGCATGTGGACGAGATTAGCAATCTGGTCAAAACCGAAAATCTAGGCGGGTTGATTTTTTTCCAGGGCGGACCTGATCGGCAAGCTCGATTGACTAATTATTATCAGGCTCAGTCAAAAACTCCACTTTTCATCGCGATGGATGCAGAATGGGGAATTAGTATGCGTCTGGATTCGGTGCCTGATTTTCCAAAGGCAATGACGCTGGGTGCTATTCAGGATACCGAGTTGATTTATGAAATGGGAACAGAAATGGCCCGTCAATTCAGGGAATTGGGGATGCATATCAATTTTGCTCCGGTAGTTGATGTTAATTCCAATCCGGAAAATCCGGTGATCGGTTATCGGGCTTTTGGTGAAAGCAGGGAAATAGTCACCAAACGTGCTTTGGCCTATATGAAAGGCTTGCAGGAAAATGGAGTGATTGCAAACGCAAAGCATTTTCCGGGACATGGAGATACAGAGGCTGATAGCCATTATGACCTGCCGGTAATCAAGCATCTGGAAAAACGAATTTGGGATGTGGATCTTTATCCGTACCAGGAGCTTTTCAAAGCAAATCTCATGTCAGTGATGGTGGCTCACCTGAATATCCCGAGCCTGGATAATGCAGAAAACATCCCAACAAGCCTATCCAAAAAAGTAGTAACAGACTTGCTCCAAAACAGGATGAATTTCCAGGGATTGGTATTCACTGACGCGTTGAACATGCAGGGAGTTGCCAATGTCAATTCTCCGGGAGAAGTGGATTTGAAGGCTTTGCTTGCGGGAAATGATGTTTTGGTTTATTCTCAGGATGTGCCAAAAGCAAAAGCTCTGATCAAACAAGCCGTGGAGGATGGACTTATCTCAGAGAAAGAAATTGATCGCCGAGTGAAAAAAGTCCTGAAAGCAAAATATTGGGCCGGACTAAATCACTACAAACCTATCCATACGTTTGGGTTGGTGGACCGATTGAATACGCCCAAAACAGCTGAAATACGCGAAAAACTTTACGCAGACGCAATTACTATTGCTGCAAATAAGGACGATCTTCTGCCATTTACTCAACTTGACTTGAAGAGATTTGCCAGTGTGAGCATCGGAGGTCAGGGAAAAGACTTTCAGAAATACCTCAGTAAATATGCTTCGTTTGAGCATTTCAATATCGAAAAAGCGGGAAATCAAACTTCGCATTACAACCTAATGAAGCAACTCGAGGACTTCGATGTGGTAGTTGTAGGTCTTATGGGAGTGACCAATAGTCCCAAGCGGGCATTTGGAATCGCTCCAGGAGATGTTGAATTGCTTCGGCTTTTGAGTAAAAGACAAAAAGTAGTCACAGTCCTTTTTGGAAATTCCTACGCTTCTCAGTTTTTGGAAGGTTTGGGAAATGTTGTTTTGGCTTATGAAAATAATGAGCTGACTCAGCAACTCGCACCCCAAATCTTGTTTGGTGGAAGATCCGGTGCCGGAATTTTGCCAGTTTCAGTCAGTCCTCAGTATTCTCAGGGAGTTGGCGGATTTATGGGTTCCATGAACAGACTTTCCTACGGAACTCCTGAAAGCGTGGGTTTGGACAGCAAAACACTAGATAAAATAGATGAAGTTGCCGAGCGGGCAATTTTGATTCAGGCCACCCCGGGAGCGAATGTGCTGGTGGTGAAAAATGGAAAAGTTGTCTTTGAGCGCTCCTACGGGAAACTCGAATACAAAAGTTCTCCGGCTGTAAACTCCGAAACTCTTTATGATCTGGCTTCCATCACCAAAGTTCTGGCTACCACTCAGGCGGTGATGTTTCTAGATAGCAGAGGAGAAATCAACATGGATAAATCTTTGGGCGATTACCTGCCAGAGTTGAAAGGAACTAATAAAGGAAACCTGATTCTGAAAGATGTGATGGCTCATGAAGCCGGTTTGGTTGCTTTCATACCTCATTATGTGAAGACTGTCCAAAGCGGAAGCTGGAAGAATAATTATTACAAAAGTGCTCCCGAACCTGGATTCAGCAGGCCGGTTTCCAATGAAATGTATGCGATGGATGGTTTGCGGGACAGTATTTGGAACTGGACGGTGAAATCAGACTTGATTCCAAAAGCTTCCGGTAGTAAGCATAAGTATGTTTATTCAGACCTTACGATGTATTTCATGCAAGCAGTAGTGGAGCGAATCGTAAATCAGCCTTTGGATGAATTCCTTGAGCAAAACTTCTATTCACCTCTCGGGCTTCATACGCTGACTTTCAATCCTCATTCCAAAGTAGCTTTGACCAATATCGCTCCGACCGAGAACGATGTTGCTTTTCGAAAGAGACAAGTTCAGGGATTTGTGCATGATCCCGGAGCAGCAATGTTTGGGGGAGTTGCCGGTCATGCCGGGCTTTTTGGAACTGCCAATGATCTTGCTGTGATGATGCAAATGATGCTCAATGAGGGAGTTTACGGAGATGTGGATTTGATCAGACCGGGGACGATTGCAAAATTTACAGACAGACAATCCACCCAAAGCAGACGTGGCTGGGGTTGGGATAAGCCGGAGCCTGAGAATGGAAAGGGCGGATCGGCCGGAAAGCTGGCTCCAAAGAGTACCTTCGGCCACACAGGATTCACCGGAACATGCGTCTGGGCAGATCCGGAAAACGACCTGATTTATGTTTTCCTTTCCAATCGGGTATATCCTGATGCGGAAAATATTAAGCTTTTGAATGAGGGCATTAGAACCAAAATCCACGACATCATCTACGAGTCGATGGCTAAAAATTAACAAAGGAAATTTTATTTCTTCAGATTCTGAATTCAAACAAAAAGGCCTTTGAGCATGCTCAAAGGCCTTTTCACTTCTTCTGGGTTCAGAAACTTTTATTTTCCTCCCACCAAAATTAACTCTTCCTGCGGAGTGATCAGATATTCTGCGCCTGAATCAGTGACCACTGCCATTTCTTCTACAGAGATTGTCTTTGTAGTTCCATCCGGCTGTTTCCAGCAGTGGAAACCATCAAAAGCGAAAGTCATCCCCTGTTTTAATTCCTTTTGAGCAGCAGGTCTTGGAGTCGGACTTTGAGAGCCTCCCAGGTTTGGCCCAACGTCGTGTGCCACATATCCTACCGGATGGCCTGTACTCCACATCACGAATTCTGAACCGGCTTTGGTCATCAGATCTCGCTGAGCTCGATCCACGTCTATTCCTTTGATTCCAGGCTTCATTGCGGCCAAAGCGGCGCGGCTACCTGCTTTTCCATTTTCCCAATATAGCTGAATATCTTCCGGAGCGCTTGTCTCACCTTCTTTCAACACGTAAGCGAAACGCTGAATATCACTCACCCAGATATCATAAAGTTTTACCCCAAAATCAATTTGAATCACATCACCAGGCATGATCACTTTGTCAGTTGCGTGAGAATGTCCACGATCCGGACCTGAGTTTACATTTGGATTTTGGTCCGGATGCCAAGCGTCCTTCACTCCGTATTCAGTCATTTTTGCTTTCAGAAATTTTGCCACATCGGCATCGGTTGTTTTTCCCGGAATGATCATTTTATAAGCTTCCACCTGAAAATCTGAAGCGAGCTGAGCAGCTTTCTTCATGATTTCAACTTCTTCCGGAAGCTTGATTGAAAGCCATTCGTACACCAATTCCGTTGATGAAATCAATTTGGAAGCATCTGCTCCCATCAATTTCTCAAGTTCCACTTGTTGGGAATGCGATAAGCCATCGGCAAGTGCATTCGTGGGAGAAGTGTTGATCGCGATGGATTTGAAGTTTTTCTCTTTTAGAAACTCAACAGCTTTCTCCAAAGTGGAGGCGCCTTGCTGGACTTTCAAGACCGTCTCATGAATGTCGAGTTCATCCAATGCGGTGGCTTCTCCCTCTGGAGAAAAAACCAACGAGTGAAAACCGGTTTCATCCTGGTAAAAAAGAAAACTTGCCATTCCGCTGGCATTCTCACCACCGACATGAGTGGCAATCGGGTCATTGTGATTTTCACGGCAAAGAACCAGCCATGCATCGACATTTGCGGCTTTCATAGCTTCGGGAAGTAGCCTGGCGATTCGTTGCTTTCTGATTTCCGGCCAGGGGTTATCATTCCAAAGTGGCGGTTTTTCTTCTTTTACTTCAGGCTGCGGCGAATCGCATGCTTGAAAGAAAAGTGCAATCATTAGAACTGCGAGGAATGTCTTTTTCATGTAAATCAAGAGTTGGTTGGTTTGGACTAAGATAATTCAAAAAGGAAAACACTCAGGATTTTTTGATCAACGCATAAAATATTCAAATGAAAGGATAACTTTCGTGGATGAGTTGCAGGATTATTGTCAAGATTTTTCAGCAATTAAAGGGTTCATATTAATTATTTTAATTTTGAACAAAAATGATCCTTATGCGTGTTTACAGACAAATCACCCATCCAGCACCAGCTTTATCATGAAAATAGGAATTGTTTGTTATCCAACTTTTGGGGGAAGTGGGGTAGTGGCAACAGAACTTGGAAAAGGTCTTGCCAAAATTGGTCATGAGGTTCACTTCATTACCTATCGACAACCCACCAGACTAGATTTTTTCAGCGAAAACCTTTACTACCACGAGGTAGATATCAAAAGTTATCCATTATTCGATTTCCCTCCTTATGAACTTGCCCTTGCAAGCAAGATGGTAAGCGTAGTGAAATACGAAAAACTTGATCTCCTCCATGTTCATTATGCTATTCCGCATGCATCAGCTGCGTACATGGCAAAGCAGATTCTGAAGGATCAGGGAATTCATATCCCGGTGGTGACGACTTTGCACGGGACAGATATTACGCTCGTTGGTAAAGATCCAAGTTACGAGCCAGTTGTGACATTCAGTATCAACCAATCCGATGGAGTCACGGCTGTTTCCGAAGATTTGAAAAGGGAGACTTACGAATACTTTGACATCAAGCGTGACATAGAAGTGATCTATAATTTCATTGATTTGGATCGGTTCAAGAGACAAAAGAAGGAGCATTTCAAATTGGCAATTTGCCCGAACGGAGAAAAGTTGATGGTTCACACTTCCAACTTCCGTAAAGTGAAGCGGGTTGAGGATGTGATTCGGGTGTTTTTCGAAGTGAGAAAAGAAATTCCTGCTAAGTTGCTACTGGTAGGTGATGGTCCTGAGCGGGACAAAATGGAAAGACTTTGCCGTGAGTTGGGTACATGTGATGATATTCGATTTTTAGGAAAACTAGAGTATGTTGAAGAGGTCCTCTCGGTGGCGGATTTGTTTGTCATGCCATCCGAAAAAGAGAGTTTTGGATTGGCTGCACTGGAAGCTATGGCCTGCGAAGTTCCGATTTTGACATCTGATGCCGGAGGAATTCCTGAGTTGAATGTGACCGGAGTCACAGGATTTGTTTGCAAGGTCGGCGACATTGCCGACATGAAAGAAAAAGCACTTTATATTTTAGATGATGCAAATCTTCCAACTTTCAAAGCAAACGCGTTAGCAAGAGCCAAGGAATTTGACATTGCGGAGATATTGCCGCTTTATGTGGATTATTACAAGAAAACAATAGAACTATCATTGGCTAAAATTTAATAATTGATGTATTCGAATGGTTTTTTTACCGTTTAAATATGGAAAAGATTTACATTTGCCGTATTAATTCATGAGCTGGATTGCTCATATTTTCAACTTATTTTAATTAGAGTGCCTATGAAAAAGATTGGAAGACTGGAAAGGCCGGACAATAATGGAACGGTGATCATGTTCGACAATCCGATTATGGAACGGATTTCTCGAACGCACATTTCGATTCCAATTACCATGTTTTTGGTGTTTGCTGGGATCTCACTTTATTACGCTCTTACGGATACAAGTATTTCACTTGGAATAGGCTTATTGGCAATGTTTGCAGGATACATTTTTTTCACTTTCGTGGAATATATGATGCACAAGCATTTCTTTCATATGGAGCCTAATACTCCTATCAAAGACAAGCTTCAGTATAGCGTTCATGGTGTTCATCATGATTACCCAAGAGATAAGGATAGATTGGCCATGCCACCATTTGTGAGTGCGGCGTATGCGGCTATTGCCTATTTGCTTTTCACCCTGATTTTGGGTGATTATGCTCTTTATTTTCTACCGGGGTTTCTGATCGGATATGCAAGTTATCTGGGAGTGCATTTCATCGTGCATGCTTTTAATCCACCCAAGAATTTCCTTAAAGTACTTTGGGTGAATCACGCAATTCATCATTACAAAGATCCCGATATTGCTTTCGGAGTTTCCACTCCTCTATGGGATATCGTTTTTGGAACGATGCCAAAGAAAGACTAAAAAAAACCAAGCCTCCTGAGTTTCAGGAGGCTTTTTTGTAAAATCTGCGAATGAAAAAAGTATCAATTATCGGACTTGGATGGATAGGTTTGCCATTGGCGCACTTGCTGAAATCGCAGGGAGTAGAGGTGACTGGAAGTACTACTTCCGCTGAGAAACTGAATCGGATCCAGTCTGAAGGAATTCCTACAATCCAATTCGAATTGATTCCCTTTCCTCAGGGAAAAGGCTTTCAGACACTTTTTCAGGCAGAAGTTTTGGTGGTGAATATTCCCCCTAGGTCCCGAACTCAGGGGGCAGATTTTTATCTGGAGCAATTGAAGTTTTTGCGAAGCATGATCGATCAATCGCAAATCGAGAAGGTGATTTTCGTGTCCAGCACCGGAATTTATCTGGAAATTCCAAGGGAGGAGGAATATTCGGAAGATTTTCCCTTGTCGATCGAAAACTGCGGAAATCAAGCCCTTCTGAAAGCCGAGCAGATGATGGAAACAGAACGAGATTTTGGTCTTACCATTGTCAGGTTTGGAGGTTTGATGGGTGGAGACAGGATTCCCGGGAAGTATTTTGCTTGCAAAGAAAATGTTGCCGGACATACGCGGGTAAACTTTATTCATCGAAATGATGCGGTGCAAATGTTGGCTTGGATCATGGAAAAGGAGCTTTGGAATGAGGTTTTCAATGGAGTGGCTCCCATTCATTCCCTTCGGAAAGATATTTACGAGAGAAATCATCAGGATTTGGGATTTCCGCTTCCTGGCAGTTATCAGCAAGCAAAAGCAGGAGAAGATCGGCTGATTTCCGGAAAGAAAATTCTGGAAACAGGCTTCCAATTTGAATTCCCAAATCCGCTCGATTTCAAATATGAGAGATGAAAAAGGGTTTGGTAATTATCTGATTACCCATAGTTTGTCAATTCAACTATTTGATCCTAGCTTTTGTGATTAATTGTAATCAAGATGAACTGGGAAGGATTTGGTGAGCGATGGATACGAGTGGCAGAGATCACGACATTTCGATACTTTTTAATTGCTGGGCTGGCATTTTTCGTATTTTATTACCTTCTGAAAAACGTCCTGGCTAGCCGCAGGATGCAGGATAAATTTCCCGGTTTGAAGCATTATTCGCGGGATATTCTTTTCTCTCTGATCACCATTTTAATTTTTGCGACCATGGCGGCATTGGTCTTTACGGTCTTCTGGGATTACACCAACCTTTTTTATCAATGGAACGAATACGGAGAGGTTTATTATTTCCTGACTTTTCCATTGATGCTGTTGATTCACGATGCCTATTTCTACTGGATGCACCGGTTGATGCATCAGCCCAAACTCTTCCGGTACATCCATCGAGTTCATCACCTTTCGACCAATCCTTCTCCCTGGACAGCTTATGCTTTTCATCCGTTGGAGGCGATTATTGAGGCAGGAATTATCCCGGTGATCGCTTTTACACTTCCGGTAAATTATTCAGCCTTCGCGCTTTTTCTGCTTTTTCAGTTCTTTTACAATGTCTATGGACATTTAGGCTACGAACTTTTCCCCGCTCGATTTAACAAAACATGGATTGGAAGATGGGTCAATACCGGAACTGCGCATAACCAGCACCACCAGTTTTTTCACGGAAATTACGGTTTGTACACCCTCATATGGGACCGGATGTTTGGTACGCTCCGCAAAGATTATGATGCGAAATACGACCAAGTGACTGGAAGAATTGAGAATGTAAAATGAATAATTAGGCTTTAGACCCCAAACAAAAAGAAGTCTTTAATTCTCTTTTATGGAATCCAGTATTATTGGTTGTTACCAAACAAAACAAGAATTGGAGTCCAACTTGCCATGCTGTCGTCTGTTGACTGTGGTCTGTCGACTTTTTGAAAATCTCTCTATCTCTTTTCTCCATTCCCCCAATCTCTAATCCTTTAAATCAATTTTTTACCCTATTTTCCAACTTCAATCACCCAACGATTTTTCCATGCTTAAAAGAGGGATCCGCAAATGGGATCTGGTTTTCCTGATTATCAACTCTGTCATCGGGGCAGGGATTTTCGGTTTGCCTGCCAAAGCTTTTGCCCTTTCCGGTCCTTATTCCCTTTTGGCGTTTGGCGTATGCGCCGTGGTGATGCTGGTGCTGATTCTGGTTTTCATGGAAGTGAGTTCCCGTTTTGACCGAACAGGTGGACCCTACTTGTACATAAAAGAGGCATTTGGCGCTATTCCGGCTTTTGCGGTTGGATGGGTTTTGATGTTGACAAGACTTTTCAGCTACGCGACCTTGATCAATTTGCTGGTGATTTATCTTTCATTTTTCTCACCCATTTTCCAGGAAAACTGGATGCGGGTCACGATTATCCTTGGGGTCACGGCGATTCTGACCGGGATCAATTTGCTCGGGATCAAAGACTCCACGAGGACGACAAATATCCTGACCGTTTCCAAACTCATTCCTCTTTCCCTGTTTATCCTTTTCGGGTTATTCTTTTTGAATCCGGAGGCTTTTGATTTCAGTTCGCCTCCTCCGATGCCGGATTTTGCAAATACCGCATTGCTTCTGATTTTCGCTTTTGGTGGTTTTGAAGCTGGTTTGGTGATCTCAGGTGAAGTAGAGAATCCCCGGAAAAACCTGCCTTTTGCCCTGATGACAGCGGCCTTGATCATTACCGTTTTTTACGTGCTGATTCAGGTGGTTTCTATCGGGACACTCCCCGATTTGGCTACATCTGATAAGCCATTAGCTGATGCTGCTACTCGGATAATGGGGTATGGAGGTGGTTTATTCATCACAATCGGAGCTATCGTTTCCATTCTGGGAACGCTGAATGTTCAGATTTTGAGCGGTTCGCGATTGCCCTTTGCCCTTAGCGAATCCAATCAGTTTCCGAAGATTTTTTCTTTTGTACATCCCAAGTTTCGCACGCCTTCTATTGCCGTGATTTTCTTTTCAATTCTGATTGTCATCGTTGCGCTGGTTTGGGATTTTATGGGTTCGCTAGCAATATCGGTGATCGCTCGTTTGCTGATTTACTTATTAGTTTGTGGTTCTTTGATTCGCCTTCGGCAAAAGAGTCCCAATGCTGATTATTATCGAATCCCTTTCGGAATTCCGCTTGCGGTGATAGGAATGGGCGCCACGATCTGGCTTTTGAGCGGAACTCAATTCGAAGAAATCAAAGACATGGCACTTTGGACCGGGTTGGGTTTCGTGATTTTTGGATTGAATGAGATTTTCAGAAAGAAATCATGATCTCTGTTTTTTCTGTCCAATAATTCCTGTTTGACTACCCGGGAAAAAGCCCGATATTTTAGCATTACTCCGCCCAAACCCTGCCTTTCAATTATGAAATCCTTCCAGCGAATTGTACTCAACTGTTCCATTTTAGGCAGTTTTCTTTTTTCTTCCTGCGGTGAAAAAACACCCCAAATCGACTATTCCGGCTGGGCACATTATGGAGGTTCGGAAGACGGGGCAAGGTATTCTTCTTTGTCTCAAATCACCACCGAGAATGTCTCCCAACTCGAAGTTGCCTGGACATACAATACGGGAGATGCTGGCGAAAGAAGTCAGATTCAATGCCAGCCAATCGTGGTCAATGGACTTCTGTATGCGACTACTCCCAAATTGAATGTGTTTGCACTGGATGCCGCCACCGGAGCTGAAGTATGGAGATTTGATCCGTTTCAGATTTTAGGAGGGGAAAATAGCTGGGCTGGAACCAACCGAGGAGTCAGCTATTGGGAGGACGGTGATGATAAGCGAATCCTCTTTGGGGCTGGCAATTGGTTGATGGCAGTGAATGCATTGACCGGTGAACCTATTCTTGATTTTGGTGATGGGGGAAAAGTTGATCTTCGAAAAGATCTCGATACCGACATGGAGGATTTTCTGATCGTGGCAAATGCTCCGGGGGTAGTTTACCGAGATTTGATCATTATCGGAATGCGACTTTCCGAAGGTCTCGATGCTGCTCCGGGAAATATCAGGGCTTACAATATCCGAACTGGCAAGCGGGAATGGATTTTTCACACCATTCCGCAGGAAGGAGAATTTGGCTACGAAACTTGGGACAAAGAACATATCAAGCAAATCGGCGGTGCGAACAACTGGGCAGGAATGACCTTGGATCATGAGCGGGGAATTGTTTATGTGCCAACCGGTTCAGCAACCTATGATTTCTGGGGTGGTTATCGGGCGGGAGACAATTTGTTTTCGAATTCACTTTTGGCTTTAGATGCCAAAACCGGAAAGCGAATCTGGCATTTTCAGGCGGTTCACCACGACGTTTGGGATCGAGATTTTCCTGCAAATCCAAACCTGATCAGAATCCAAAAAGATGGAAAGTGGATCGATGCAGTAGCACAGATTTCCAAGCAAGGCTATACCTATGTGTTTGATCGGGAGACGGGCGAACCTGTCTGGCCAATCGTCGAAACTCCCGTCACTCAGTCCACCCTTCCCGGCGAGAAAACTTCACCGACGCAGCCCATACCGAGTTTGCCGGAGCCGTTTATGAAGATGGTGTTTGAAGAGAAAGACATCCTGAATCTGAAGCCTGAATGGGAAGCTCAGGTCAGGGAGAAACTTGGAGATTCCAAAATGGGAGACACCTGGATGCCTCCGAGCGCTGATCACGGGATTGTGCTTTTCCCAGGGATGGACGGAGGTGGAGAATGGGGCGGGGCCTCATTTGACCCGACCACCCAAACCCTGTATGTGAATGCTAATCAGATGCCGTGGATAATGCAGATGACTGCCAATGCAAATTTTGAAAATGTAGGTCAGGCAGTTTATACCAATTACTGCGGGACTTGTCATGGGTTGGAGCGAAAAGGAAATCCACCGACGATCCCAACTTTACTTGGAGTAGAGAAGAAATACACGGCAGATTCATTGAATATGCTTTTGCAAAAAGGGAGAGGAGCAATGCCTGCTTTTGGACATATCTCAAAAGAAGAGCGGATGGTTTTGGTGGATTATCTAATGGGAAAGGCAGAAGTGCCATCAGACAAAAAGGAGATGGAAGCTGCAAAATCCATGCTCTATCCTCGCTACTATATGAATGGATATCAGAAGCTCGCTACTGAAAGTGGATTATCTGGTATCAATCCTCCTTGGGGACTTTTGACTGCGATTGATATGAATTCCGGGAAGAAAAAATGGCAAGTGACGCTAGGCGAGATTGACTCGTTGAGCGCTCAGGGATTTGCTCCGACCGGAACCGAAAACTACGGTGGGCCGGTTGCCACGGCTGGCGGAGTTCTATTTATTGCTGCTACGAAAGATGAAAAAATAAGGGCGTTCGACAAGGAAACAGGGAAGATTCTATGGGAAGCCAAGCTTCCTGCCTCCGGTCATGCCACACCCGCAGTCTACGAGAAAAATGGAAAGCAATATCTGGTAATCGCTTGTGGCGGAGGCAAAGGAACCAAGAGCGGAGATGCGTATGTGGCTTTTGCACTTCCGGATTAATCATTTCCTGGCAGGCGAAACTTTTGTTCTTTTCCAAAAAGAGTAGAATCTGAGAATTTGATAATTCTAGTTTCCGTTCCTTAAACTGCTGAATTTCAGCAATATTTTCTGATTATATTACTAGATTCCCTATTCGATTTTTGTTTTTCCAAGCCCAATTTCAACCACTCGCCAGATGATAAACTTATCCGCATTATTAGAAGACAGTGCCAGGAAATATCCTGCAAAGGATGCTTTCATTTTTATGGACAAGCATCTCAGTTTTGCCCAGATCAACGGTGCTGCAAACAAAGTGGCAAATGGACTGAGGGAAGCAGGAATCCAAATCGGAGATAGGGTTGCCCTCAGCTGTCTGAATTTGCCCTATTTCCCAATGGTTTATTTTGGGATTTTAAAAGCAGGAGCGATCGTGGTTCCGCTTTCTGTGCTTCTGAAGCGCGATGAGATCGAATACCACTTGAAAGATTCGGGTGCTAAAGCTTATTTCTGCTTTGAGGGAACAGCCGATTTGCCGATGGCAAAAGAGGGTTTTGCAGGTTTTCAGAAAGTAGAAGCCTGCCAGCATTTCTTCGTCATCACTTCTCAGCTTACCGATCCCTCACCTATCGAAGGCACCAAAACCATGGGAATACTGATGGCAGATCAACCTGCAGATTTCCCTACCGTTCAGACAGGAGCGGATGACACGGCAGTGATTATTTACACTTCGGGCACGACTGGCAAACCAAAAGGTGCAGAATTATCACATTCTAACCTGGCTTTTAATGCCATGCTTTCGGTGAATATTTTATCCCTTCAAAATGAGGATACCCTACTCATAGTTCTTCCGCTCTTTCACATTTTTGCAATGACAGTCTTGATGAATGCCGGACTTTGCAAAGGCGCCACCAGCGTATTATTGCCTCGTTTTGATGCGGAGCAAGTTCTCGGTCTGATGCAAAAGCATGAGGTCTCGGTTTTTGCTGGAGTGCCGACGATGTACTGGGGGCTGCTCAATTATGAGAATACAAAATTCGATCTTCAACTGATCGCTAAGAATCTGAAAACCTGTGTTTCAGGAGGAGCCGCACTTCCGGTGAATGTGCTGGAAAATTTCGAAGCAAAATTCAATGTGCCGATCTATGAAGGCTACGGCATGTCCGAAGGTTCGCCGGTAGTCACTTTCAACCAAAAGGAATTTGGAAAAAAACCTGGTTCTGTCGGAACACCAATCTGGGGCGTGGAGGTGAAAGTCGTGGATGCCGAAGGGAATGAATTGCCTGTGGGCGAAAAAGGGGAACTGATCTACCGGGGTCACAATGTGATGAAGGGCTATTACAACAATCCCGAAGCAACAGCGCAGACCTTAAAAGATGGCTGGCTCTATTCCGGAGATGTGGCTGTAAAAGATGAGGACGGATTCTTTTTTATCGTAGATCGCATCAAAGAGATGATCATCCGAAACGGGCTGAACGTCTACCCGCGGGAAATAGAGGAAGTGATAATGAAGCATGAGTCAGTATCCATGGTTGCTGTAATCGGGGTGAAAAATGATGAGTCCGGCGAAGAAATCAAAGCTTGCGTGGTGCTGAACAAAGGACATGTCCTCACAGAATCAGAACTGAAGGCCTGGACCAGGGAGAACATTGCCTCCTATAAATATCCGCGCATCATCCAGTTTATGGATGCCTTGCCGATGAGTGCGACCGGCAAAATCCTGAAAAAGGAATTGAGCTAAAATCATAAATCAAATTTTCCGGGCTAGGGTAAACGCTGAGTTTCTTGGATCAAGTTATTACAAAGGGAATCTGAAGATGTAGATAAGCATATCTTTTTCAATCCCGAGCTACCGTGTGGAAAAGGATTTCCTTTAAAATTTAATCTCTCCTTCGGAAATCAAAAAGCTACCTTTGCCAAATGTCCACACCCCTCAAAAGTCAGGCAGAGATTCTGGCCAAACTTGGAATCCAGCAATTGAACCCGATGCAGATTGCTGCTCAAAAGGCAATAGATTCTTCCTCTGAAATTATTTTGCTTTCCCCTACGGGCACGGGTAAAACGCTTGCCTTTTTGTTGCCTCTGATTCAAGGGCTCGATGCAACATTAGAGGAAATTCAGATCGTGATCATCGTGCCTTCGCGGGAATTGGCGATCCAGATCGAGCAGGTCATGCGGGAGATGGGAACAGGCTATAAAGTAAATGCTGTCTATGGCGGACGGACTGGCTCAAAGGACCGGATTGAAATAAAGCATCGGCCAGCCGTCTTGGTTGGAACCCCTGGAAGAGTCGCAGATCATTTGAGGAGAGAGGCATTTGACACTGCTCACATTCAGACCTTAGTCCTCGATGAATTTGATAAATCGCTCGAAATAGGCTTCGAAAGCGAGATGAAGGATATCCTCCATTTGCTGCCGAAAGTGAAGAAAATTCTGTTGACTTCGGCCACTCAGGGAGTGGAAATCCCCGGATTTGTACGCTTAAAGAACCCAACCATCGTTGACTTTTTGGAGGAGAAAATCACACAATTGCAGGTCAAAAAGGTCTTATCCCCCACAAAAGACAAACTGGATACACTCCTCGCTTTGCTTGGTCATTTGGCCGGGCAAAACGGGATTATCTTCTGCAATTTTAAAGATTCAATTGAGCGTATAAGTGATTTCTTATCTGACCACGGAATTTCCCATGGGATTTTTTCCGGAGGAATGGAGCAGACCGATCGTGAAAGAGCTTTGATCAAATTCAGAAATGGCACTCATCAGATTCTTTTGGCAACTGATCTGGCAGCAAGAGGAATCGATGTGCCCGAGATCAAGTTTATTATCCACTACCACCTCCCGCTCAGAAGCGAGGAATTTATCCACCGAAATGGACGAACCGCCCGCATGAACACAGATGGAACGGCCTATGTCCTTCACTATGAAAAGGAATCTTTGCCTGATTTCATCGGTAATTTACCCATTGAAAAACTGACGAAATCCCAACCTCCGAAGCCTTCGGAATGGACTACTTTGTTTATTTCCGGAGGGCGGAAAGATAAAATCTCAAAAGGAGATGTTGCCGGATTATTCTTCAAACAGGGAAACCTGACCAAAGATCAGTTGGGTGTGATTGAGTTGAAAACGGATTGTGCTTTTGTAGGAGTGAAAACAGCGACTATTGAAGAACTCCTGCCAAAGGTCAATAATGTAAAATTGAAGGATAAGAAAGTGCGGGTTTCTGTGATTTGATGGTTCGTCATTGCGAGGAGGAACGACGAAGCAATCTCACGAATTTCTGGATTTATGAACCTCGTTTACTCGTCCTTCCGACGACGAACGACAGCCAGTCCCGAACTTGTTTCGGGAAAGCAATCTCCAGTTCCATTTTTAAAATCTCTACTTTTGCTCCCTTGTAAGTTTTCAAGGATGGAGAAGGAAATAGAATCAGGAGAATCAGTGAATATCACCCAGGAACAAATCGATCAGTGCATTGCCATTTTGCAAAAACTGAATTCGGATACCAATCAGATTTTTGATATTCCGAAAGAACAAAGAATAGCCTTGTTGATGGCTGCCGGGCAATTTTCCCGCCCCGCAAAAGAGGAATTGGCGCAGCGTAAAAAAGGTGCTAAAAAAGTCAACAGAAAGAAGATCGCCGCCATAGATATTCAATCCCGCAATGCGACGGGAATAAGAAGTGCACGCGAGGCTTCCATTTTTATCGCACCGGCAATGTTGGAATTGAAGGGCGACGAAGCTGAAAAAGCTGTAATTCTGGAATCTCCCCGCGAATGCTATGTCTGCAAGGCTTCGTACGACAGACTCCATCATTTCTATGATACGATGTGTCCAGAGTGCGGTGATTTCAATTACTCCAAACGCTTTCAAACTGCGGATTTGACAGGGCAAGTTGCCTTGGTGACCGGCTCGCGATTGAAAATCGGATACCACATCACGCTGATGATGCTCAGAGCCGGAGCGACTGTGATAGCGACAACTCGGTTTCCGGTGGATTCAGCTTTGCGCTATGCGAAAGAACCTGATTTTAAGGAATGGGGACATCGACTGAAAATCCACGGTTTGGATCTCAGACATATTCCGAGCGTTGAGATTTTCTGCAATTTCATCGAGCAGCAATACGATCGTTTGGATATTCTAATCAACAATGCTGCGCAAACGGTGCGAAGACCATCAGGATTTTACCAGCATTTGATGGCAAACGAAACGCTGGAAATGAAGGATCTTTCAGCGGATTCTCAGCAATTGCTGGCAGATCATACAGCCTGTTTGCAGGAGTTGAGGACGTTGAGCCAGGGGTTTTCCGAAGGAGAATATAAAAACCTGCCCGTTTCCTGGCATGGAAAGCAGCTGGGTATTGGCCTGAGTTCTTCCGCCAAACTCACCCAGATTCCCTACAGCATTGACGATTCGATTAGCTCTGAGGAAATTTTTCCTGTCGGAAAGCTCGATGCAGATTTGCAGCAAGTGGACCTGCGGAAAACCAATAGCTGGCGCCTGAAACTTGGAGAAATCCACACCAACGAGATGCTGGAAGTTCAGTTGGTCAATTCCGTTGCCCCATTTGTCTTGTGCAACAGGCTGGTGAATCTGATGAAAAAGGATAATACCGGCAAAAAGCATATCATCAATGTGTCGGCGATGGAGGGGAAATTCCATCAGTTCCACAAGGAATCCCGCCATCCGCATACCAATATGGCCAAAGCCGCTTTGAACATGATGACGCTCACTTCAGCTTCCGACTTCGTGAAGTTTGGGATCTATACCAATGCAGTCGATACCGGTTGGGTGACTGATGAGGATCCGGCAGATTTGGCGAGGATAAAGCAGGAATTGCATGATTTTCAACCGCCTCTGGATATTGTCGATGGCGCAGCTCGGGTGATGGATCCGTTGTTTGACGGGATCAATACCGGGAAACATTGGTGCGGAAAGTTTCTGAAGGATTATAAGCCCACGAGTTGGTAGGGTTGATCAGGATTACAAATCCTTGTTGATCTGAAGTTCGAGATTTCAAATCTCGAACAGCGAGTTTTACCGCTGAAATTGTTTCGAAGGCTGGAGGATTCCGATGAGAATTTGGAAATCGAATCCATATGCAAAATCAACCGAATTAAAATGCAGATAAGGATTGAAGCCTAAGCCGAAGACCTTTCCGAAGGTGAGCTCCAAAGAAGGTTTTACCATCCAGCCAAAACCCGAGCTTTGGTCTCTGTCAAAAGTGTAAGTGGCACCAAAGATTCCGCTCTCATTGGTCCTCTGGAAATTTACAGATCTTCTAATTTGGTTGAATGAAGGTCCGGTCAACAAATTTAAGCGGGTTGATACTTTTTTATCGCCCAATAGGATCATTTTTCCGCCAAGGAATTGATAGCTGGTTATCTCGTCTTTTGGGTTACCCAGGCCAAGAGTGATTGCGCTGAAGAAACCTCCGGAATAATCCAGTGGTTTGTTTTTGGCTTCGCGGGAAACTGATTTTATCCCAAACTGTGCTGACCATTTTCTTTGTGACGCATAGTTTATATTTAAGTCTGCACCGTCAAAGTTACCAACAGAAAATCCTGTTCCGAGGTAGAGACTGTGGTTTTCGGCAAATTGAGCTTGTGCGGAAAATCCAATCACCAAAAAGGTTAAAATCAAAACAAGAGATGGCTTCATTCAAAACAGGAAATTGCGTTGGGGTAGTTAAAAATTCAAAACTAAGATAGTATTAATTTGATCAACGTCTGGGATTTCTCCCATCTTTTGGGCGGAGTTAATCAAAATTCCTAATTCTTTTAGATTACTTCCGCAGCAGGAATATGTTTCGGAGAAAAGTATCTCATGAATTATAAGCCTACTAGTTGGTAGGGTTGGAGGATTTATCAGGATTACAAATCCTGGTTGATCTGAAGTTCGAGATTATAAATCTCGCACAGCGGGACAGCTGGCTTTACCGTTGAAATTGTTTCGAAGGCTGGAGGATTCCGATGAGAATTTGGAAATCAAATCCATATGAAAAATCAACCGAATTGAAATGCACGTAAGGATTGAGGCCAAGGCCGATTACCTTTCCGAAGGTGACTTCGAATGTAGGTTTTACCATCCAGCCCATTCCGGAACTTTTCTCCTTTTCAAAAGTGTAGGTGCCTGTTAAAACTCCTCCAGTTGTAAAATTTTTTTCAAAATTCACGGATTTCTGAAATCTGTTGAGGGTCGGGCCAGTCAATAAATTCAAACGAGTTGAAACGTTTGACTCACTCAATACCAGCATTTTTCCGCCAAGGAACTGATAGCTTGTGATTTTGTCCTCCGGATCAGTAAATCCACGGGTAACGAGCCCAAGTACACCTCCGAAAAAATCTGCAGGTTTGTTTTCCGCGTCGCGGGAAACGGATTTGATGCCAAATTGAGCTGACCAATTTCTTTGGGAAGCATAATTGAAATTGAAGTCCGCACCCTTATAATTTCCGACGGAAAATCCTGTCCCGAGATAGAGACTATTATTCTCCGCAAACTGAGCTTTTGCAGAAAACCCAACAACCATAAAGGTCAAGATCAAAAGAAATGAGGATTTCATTTTAAGTGGGAAAATGTGTGGAAGTAATTCCCTAGACAAGAATTAAGCTAGTATTTTCTTTTTCCGATCTTGTTTGCAGTTTTCCTCCTTCTTATTGGAAATAACCACTTGCTGATTTTTCATAAAAGTTTGGCCCTGAAGAAAATAAGGCAAATTACTTTTTGAAACGAAATGAGAATATAAAATGGCAATAGACCTGATGCGACTTTGAAAACTCTTTCCCAAGTATCATCGTCTTATCAAAAACTCCCTTAATCGTGGATTTAGACAAATTTTCTATCGAAATCAAAGATTTGCTGAAGCCAAACTTATATTGAATCTTGAGGTTCTGATAAATCAGATGTAAACCCAAACAGTAACACGAATGCTAAATTTTGCCGAAAACGAGAACCAAAAGATGATCGCTCAGATGATCCGTGATTTTGGTGCCAAAGAGATTACCCCCTTCCGAAAGGACTGGGATGACAGACAATTTTTCCCCATCGAAGTATTCAAAAAGCTTGGAGAACTCGGCCTGATGGGCGTTTTGGTTCCTTCAGAATATGGAGGTTCCGGGTTTGGATACTATGAATATGTGACTGCGATTGTGGAGCTTTCTAAGCTTGATCCGTCCATCGGTCTTTCCATGGCTGCACATAATTCTCTTTGCACAGGTCATATTATGGCATTTGGAAATGCAGAGCAAAAACAGAAATACCTACCCAAACTTGCTACTTGCGAATGGTTGGGGGCTTGGGGATTGACAGAACCAAACACAGGTTCGGATGCCGGAAATATGCGAACTGTAGCAATCAGAGACGGCGAATATTTCGTGCTCAATGGTGCAAAAAACTTTATCACGCACGGAGTTTCGGGAGATGTAGCGGTAGTTATTGCACGAACCGGGGAAGTGGGTGATTCACACGGGATGACAGCTTTTGTGGTGGAAAGAGGAACACCTGGTTTTGCAGGAGGACGCACCGAAGACAAACTCGGAATGAGAGCCTCCGAAACTGCAGAGATGATTTTTACCGATTGCAGAATCCACGAAAGCCAAGTTCTGGGTGAAATCGGAGATGGTTTCATCCAATCTATGAAAGTCCTGGACGGAGGTAGAATTTCCATTGCTGCCCTTTCTCTTGGCATCGCCGAGGGCGCGCTTGAAGCATCCATTCAATACTCAAAAGAGCGTCAGCAATTCAATAAACCGATAAGTCAGTTTCAGGGGATTTCCTTCAAACTTGCAGATATGGCCACTCAGGTGGAGGCAGCAAAACTGTTGACTTTCAAAGCAGCAGATCTCAAAAACCGCGGAGAAAAAGTAACCCTTGCCGGAGCTCAGGCAAAGTTATACGCTTCGGAAGTATCTGTGACAGTCTCAAATGAAGCCGTTCAGATTTTCGGAGGATATGGATTTACGAAAGATTACCCGGTGGAAAAATACTACCGTGATTGTAAGCTTTGCACGATAGGAGAAGGAACTTCCGAGATCCAGAAACTGGTGATTTCAAGAGAGATTTTGAAATAAAAGTCTGAAGGCTGAAAGCTGAAGTTTAAATTCAGAAAGCAGAAATATGAAAGGCTGGAATCGGGAAGATTTCAGCCTTTTATATTTTCAGAAGCTTAATAATTTCTCTAATCCCCAATTATACGGTTATTGTGGGATTACGATCCCCAAAATTACATGTTTTAGCTTAGTTCAAGCTTTTCCCTAAGATCTTGCGTGTTTTGCTCGTTGTTCCGAGGGAGGATCAAAATAGAGTTGGACGAGTCATTTTCTATTGAAAATCTCTTTTGAGGTGGAGTGTTTAACCAACTCATTTTCGGATGATTGTTTCGAGGTTTGTAGAAGTTTAAAGATTTCAGATGGAAGTTTTTTAGATTCATTTTCCAGCTTTAACTCTTCGAGACTTTGAATCAGCAGTTCGCTTTCAAGTTCAGTAATCCAATTAATCAGGTCTATTTTTCGCTTTTCAATATTCATAGTTCAATTTAACGGATTTTTAATCCTTGAGATAAGTGAAAATTGAATTTCCCTACGCTTCATAAGTTTATTTATCCCTTACCGCTAACTAAATGAAAGAGGGTTTGAAATCCAATTTCAATTGCTGTGGACTGTCGTCTGTGGTCAGAGGACGAATATTCGCGACTTAGGAAAACCAAATTATCCTATAGGTAAAATTGCGGATATTCATTATTCGTCAACTCCCAACCAACAAATACAATCCCGCCGCCAGTGCACAGCCGACAATTGGTCCGACAATCGGTACCCAGGCATAGCCCCAATCCGAATTTCCTTTTCCTTTAATTGGAAGAATGGAATGCATGATTCGCGGACCCAAGTCACGGGCAGGATTGATTGCATATCCGGTGGTGCCTCCAAGAGAAAGTCCGATTACCCAAACCAAAAATGCCACCGGCAAAGCTCCCACTGAACCCAATCCAATCGGAGTTGAGTTAGCGTCTTCCAATTTTCCACCGGAGATATACAGGATTACAAATATGAGTACAAACGTGCCGATGATTTCGGAAGTGACGCTTGTGGAGAAATTTCGAATGGCAGGATCTGTACAGAAGGGAGCCTTTTTTAACCCCGGATTTTCTTCCAAATCAAAATGCTCCCGGTACATCAGCCAAGCCAAAAATGATCCGATCATAGCGCCGATCAGTTGGGCAAGGATATAGCCTGGCGCCAAAGCCCATTCAAACTTTCCCACTAAGGCTAACCCTATTGTAACTGCCGGATTCAGATGGGCTCCGCTGTAAGGCCCGGCTACCACCACTCCCACAAAAACCGCCAAGGCCCATGCTGTTGTGATTGCGATTAAGCCACCGGCATGTCCTTTGGTTTTGGGAAGCAATACATTGGCAACTACTCCGGAACCTAACAAGATGAGAATGGCGGTTCCAATTAATTCTGCTACGAATGGATTCATATTATTCTTTTGTGATAGGGTTATTTTCAGCGGTGCTGAGAGAACTACTTTCAGTGTATAAATCGATGAAATAATTCATTTTCTATTGGTCGGATTCCACCCAGTTTTTGGATCGGTCAACAGCCTTATGCCAAAAATGAATCAATTTCTCCCGATGTTCTGAATCCATCTCGGGAGTAAAACTCCTGTCTGCTGTCCAAAGGGATTGGATTTCTTCCCGGCTTTCCCAGAATCCAACTGCCAATCCGGCCAGAAATGCCGCACCGATTGCGGTAGTTTCAATGATCTGAGGTCGCTTGATTTCGCAGCCAAGCAAGTCCGCCTGAAATTGCATCAGGAAATTATTGGCAGTTGCGCCGCCATCTACACGCAATTCCTGAGTGGGTTTTCCGCTGTCTTTTTCCATTGCTTTCAGCACGTCATAAACTTGATAAGCGATCGCTTCCAAAGCCGCCCGTGTCATATGGGCGATCGTCGTCCCCCGGGTAATCCCAAAAAAAGCACCGCGAGCATCTTGATCCCAATGAGGGGCGCCAAGTCCTGCCAAAGCCGGCACGAAGTAAACACCGTCGTTATCCTTCAGACTCATAGCCAACTTTTCACTCTCATTTGCATTACCCAAAAGACCTATTCCATCCCGAAGCCATTGAATCGCAGCCCCTCCGATGAAGACAGAACCTTCCAGCGCGTAATTGATCTCATCGCCGATCTTCCAAGCAACAGTCGTGAGCAATTGATTTTTGGATCGGACAGCTTCTTTTCCGGTATTCATCACCAGGAAGCAACCTGTTCCATAAGTGGTTTTTGCCATTCCGGGCTCAATACAGAGTTGGCCAAAAAGTGCAGCCTGCTGATCTCCGGCAATTCCAGCGATCGGGATTTTCACGCTCAGCACATCGCCCGCAGTTTCGCAATAGACCTCGCTACAGCTTTTTACCTCCGGTAAAAGTGAGGAAGGGATTTCAAATAAGTCCAGCAGTTCCTGATCCCATTCCTGCGAATGGATATTGTACAGCATTGTTCTGCTGGCATTGGTAATATCGGTAAGGTGGTTTTTGCCTGAAGTCAGATTCCATACCAGCCAGGAATCCACCGTCCCAAAAGCCAATTCCCCTGCTTCAGCTCTGGCTCTTGCACCTTCTACATTGTTCAGAATCCATCGGATTTTGGTGGCAGAAAAATAAGCATCGATGATGAGTCCCGTCTTGGAAGCGATGAGTTCGGCATGACCCTTTTCCTTGAGTTCGTTGCAAAAAGCAGCTGTACGCCGATCCTGCCAGACAATGGCTTTGTAGATGGCTTTTCCGGTTTTCCGGTCCCATACAATAGTCGTTTCCCGCTGATTGGTGATACCGATTCCTGCGATTTGATCAGCCCGAATTCCTTTGCTTACAAGGGATTCTATCATGACAGATGACTGGCTGGTCCAGATTTCCTGGGGATCGTGCTCCACCCAACCTGAATGCGGGAAGTATTGCTTGAAGTCTTTTTGGGCGACAGAGACAATCTGCCCTTTTTTGTCAAAAATAATAGCTCTGGAACTGGTCGTGCCTTGGTCCAGGGCCATCAGGTAAGGTTTGGTTTGGGTCATTTTGGGTAATTGGGTTAATCGTTAAGGGTTAATCGTTTCACTGACACTCTTAAAAAACTAGGCCTTTATCAAATATTTCGCAGCCACCTTTCTAAAATCAGCCAGCTCTTTTACAATCCAAGATTCATCCTTATTAAGTTCTGACCCCATTATTCTAGCAACTTTTTCTGCAGAATCAATTGCTGCCTGAGCATCGAGGATCAAAATACGAATTCTTCTGGAGAGCACGTCTTCCACTTTGACGGCCATTTCCTGGCGGACCGCCCAAATAACCTCAGCTTCGATATTTGGGAAATCAGGATGGATGCGGGTGGACCAAGATGGGTTTTCCTGTGCGAGTTTTAAAATTGCAGGGGCATCAGCGCCATAAATCTCCCAATGTCCTTTTTCAATGTTCTTAGTATATCCATGGATTTTCATGTCCATTGATTTGCTTTTTTCCAGCTTTCCCCCGGTGACTTGGGTGAAATAGGCAACGGTATCTTCTCCCATTTTTCGGAATGTTGTCCACTTTCCTCCGGTAAGCGTGACCAATCCGCTGGCAGAAACAATCACTTTATGAGATCTTGAGATTTCCTTTGTTTTGGTGCTTCCTTCTTTTGGTCTTGCCAAAGGTCTCAATCCTGCATAAACAGCCCTCACATCATCCCGGGTTGGTTTTCTGGTCAAATATCCTCCGGCCGTTTCCAATACAAAATCAATTTCCTTTTGTAAGGCTTCGGGTTCGAGTTTGGGTTTTTCGCGAAGCGTATCTGTGGTTCCCAACACTAATTTTCCATGCCAGGGAACAGCAAAAAGCACGCGGCCGTCCCGGGTTTTTGGGATCATCAGCGCATCTTTACCACCGAGAAAATCCATGTCCACTACCAGGTGAATACCCTGACTGGGTTGGATCATTTTTTCAGCTCCGGGGTTATCCATCTGGAGGATTTTATCTGCAAAAACTCCGGTTGCATTCACAACCATTTTGGCATTGATCGGGTATTTTTTACCGGAAAGTTCGTCGATGGCAACGAGTCCTGTGATTTTGCCGGACTCGTTTTTAGAAAGCGCAGTGACTTTCATGTAATTGAGAATACAGGCTCCGGCTTCATCGGCTGTTTGAGCAATATTTACGGCAAGTCTGGCATCGTCAAACTGCCCGTCGAAATAGACGATTCCTCCGATTAATCCTTTTTGCAGGATTGCCGGAAGGCGGTCGATGGTTTCTTTTTTGGAGATAAATCTGGATTTGCCGAGTCGTAAACTTCCCGCCATCCAATCGTAGATTTTCAGGCCTGCGCTATATTGAAAGCGATCCCACCAGGTATAGACCGGAATGATGAAAGGTTGAAGATGGGCTAAATGAGGGGCATTTTGAAGGAGTCTTCCCCGCTCTTTCAGCGCCTCGAACACAAGCATCACATCGCCTTGAGCAAGGTAACGCACACCGCCATGAAGGAGTTTGGTGCTTCGGCTGGAAGTTCCTTTTGCAAAATCAGCTTTCTCCAGCAATAGCACAGACAACCCTCTGGAAATGGCATCGAGCGCCACACCAAGACCGGATGATCCTCCGCCGATTACTGCAATGTCCCAGATTTTAGTTTTGTTGGCGAGTTGGCCAAGGTTTTCATCCCTTTTCATCAATTCCTTCTTCTTTCTTTTTCAAGATAAAAGAATTGCACTTGGGATGAAAAATAAGATTTTAAAAATCCTTGTAGAGTTTGCGGACCACGCTCGACGAGCTGCCGTCAAGGGTCACTTCAAAAATATAATCGTACTCCAGATCCGTAAGATCGCCGTATTTTTCTCCTTCTCCCACAAAGTAATTAGCCAATTGATTGACAGTATTGCTATGACCGACCACCAGCACATTTCCTTCCAGATTCTTGATTTTCTCCACAAGTGCATCATGGTTTTTGGGATCATAGATCTCAATTGTCAATCCGGCTGCCTCTGCAGTCGGTGCAGCAGTGGAGCGAGTTCTGATGTAATCGGTACTGTAGATATGTTTAATATTCTTGTTAGCAAGGATTTGCGCCAGTTTCTTAGCTCGCAATTGTCCTGACTGAGCAAGCTCCGGGTCATTTCCGACAAGTTGCTTTTCCGCATGGCGGACGATGAAGATTGTTTTTGAACTCTGCTTAGTGGAGCAAGAAGCAAAAAGCAGGATTCCTGCGAAAAGGAGGAGAAGGTTTTTCATATTTGAAACAGATACGCTTCGCGAAATATAATCGAAATATATCCGCCTTCGGCGGAAGAAATACACGATGAAAACTTTTTCAAATCGCGATGGGACGATTTATCGCGAAGTATATTTTGTCCAGCGCAGCGGTGCATATCTCGCGTTAGAGTATTTCACGAAGTGTATTTCAGTACTTTATCCTGAAAACGTATTATTCAGATCCTGATCTTTGGATCTTATTTCTTCGAATTCGAGAAATTGCTCCCAGAATTTCTCTTCCGGCAAAGCTGCGCGCAAAAACAGTTTTTCCTTTCGGATCGGATGAACGAAAATCAGATGAAATGCATGCAGGTTGATGCTTCCGTCCTGATTTGGTTTTGGGAAACCGTACTTCACATCCCCGCGGATCGGGCAGCCCATAGAGGCTAACTGCACACGTATCTGATGCGGACGACCTGAAACCGGACGTACTTCCAGCAACCAGTGGTCATTCATATAGCCGAGTGTCTTGTAATTGAGTTCGGCTTTTTGAGAACCAGGAACCTCTTCGTCATGGGCAGTGACGACATTTTTTTGTTCGTCTTTGGTCAGCCAATGTGTAAGTTTTCCTGATTCGTCTTTTGGTCTTCTTTTTACCAGAGCCCAATATACTTTGTGAATATCGCGCTTGCGAAAAAGCTCCATCATTCGCTCAAGACCTTTGGAGGTGCGGGCGAAAGCAACTAATCCGCTTACAGGTCGATCCAGGCGGTGAATAGGATGGAGGAAAACCGCTCCCGGCTTATCGTATTTCTTGGCAATGTATTCTTTGAGGTAGTCGATCAGCGTTTTGTCGCCGGTTTTGTCGCCCTGGACCAAAATTCCTGCGGCTTTGTTGACTACAATGAGGTGGTTGTCTTCATAGACAACTGTGAATGGTTTCTTCTTCATAATGAATCACAAAGGTAAGAGATTTAGAGATGAAAAAGGCTGAAGTCGAAAAGGTGAAGTCAGATCAGGCATTTCCATCTTTTTACTTCTGTTGCAGATCGAATTCGAAGAATTATAATTTGGGTTTACCCAGCTTTGCGATAATGTCATTCATGATCGCTTCCGCATGCACAATGCTGTTTTCGATAAAGAACTCTCTGGTATTCAGTCCTCCGCACACGACACCCGCCAGATAAACTCCAGGTACGTTGGATTCCTGATTGGTTTGGTCATAGCAGGGCTGACGCTTTTCGTCCAAACTCATTTCCACTCCCAATTGATCAAGGAGCGAAAAGTTGGGTTTGTAACCTGTCATCGCCAGGACAAAGTCATTTGCGATCGTGACATCTCCTTCAGGAGTTGCGATCACTACTTCATGAGCTTTGATTTCTTTCACTTTTGACTTGGTGAAAGCTTTGATGGAACCTTCTTTGATTCGGTTTACAATATCGGGTCTTACCCAATATTTGACATTTTCATCCACTTCCTCACCAAGCAAAACCATTGTAACTTCGGCACCTTTTCGCCAGGTTTCCAGCGCAGCATCCACTGCGGAATTTGCCCCGCCGACCACCAACACTTTCTGAGCGATAAATGGCCATGGCTCTTTATAATAATGGTGAACTTTCGCCAAGTCCTCGCCCGGCACATTCATCAGATTGGGAAGATCATAGAATCCTGTTGCCAGCACTATTTTCCGTGTCTGATAGTCTCCTTTGGAAGTTTTGATGTGAAAAAGTTCGACCTTCTTTTCCAAAGTCTGGACGGATTCGTAGAGGTTGACTTTCAATTTGAAATGGAAATATATCCTGCGATAATATTCCAAAGCTTCCGTTCGGGTAGGTTTTACTCCCACAGACATGAATGGAATATTTGCCATTTCCAATCGGTCCGAAGTCGAGAAGAAAGTCATGTTGACCGGATAGTTGAAGATTGAATTTGTCAAAGCACCTTTCTCCAAAATCAGATAATCCAAACCAGCTTTTTGTGCTTCTACTCCGCAAGCCAAGCCGATCGGTCCGCCTCCGATAATCAATACATCGTATATTTTTTCCATGAGGTTTAAATAGCTTGGTTGAGTTGGAGAGTGAAATCCCGGTCTTCAAATTGGGTAATGTCCCATTGGAAAGTTCGCTCTTTTAAGCGGGTTAAACCGGATTTATGTTGTAGGACTGAAGTGGACGAAACTGTTCCGTAGTTTTCGCCCAGCCTGATTAATTGTGCTGATAGTCCGATTTCCATTTCCGAAGGAACTCCAGTTTTGGGGAGCGATTCTAGTGGATGCTTTTCGGTTGATTTCAGGATTTCGAGAAGTTTTCCTTCGGAAATATCAGCCTGAAGAATTTGGGCTAATTGAGTTTTGGCAAGTTCAATTTTCGGCCAGGGATCATTGATCAGCCCATTGCTAAGTCCGTGGATTCCGGGAGCGATTTCTTCAATCGTTTCCCCGAAATTACTCAGGTAGAAAAGTTTGCTGCCATCCGAAACCAGCAAATTGAAGCCATCGTAGCGATTCATTTCGGATTGAATTTTCCGAAGGTATTCTTCCGGACGCGATTGCCCTTCGACAAAATCCTGAACAAGTTTCCCTCGGCTGATTTCTGCCTTTCTCGTTTGTGTGAAATCCCTGTAATTCGTCAGAAGAGACCATCTTCCGTTTGGGTGAAAACCAAGCCACGTTCCTCCGCTTCGGAGGTCTTTTCCTCCATAAAAGCCGGACTCCCACTGATGCATCATTTCTGAAGGTCGCTCGAAAAACTCATCCCGATTGGCACTGATGATAAGGGGATATTCCGGATGATTTTGCCAGGAGATCGCTACCAAACACATAGGCTAAAAATAAAGAAAAGGCCGGATTTTCCGGCCTTTGGGTGAATTAATCAACTTTTGCTTCTTCAAATACAGGGTAATCTGTAAATCCTTTTTCCCCGGGAGTATAGAATGTATTTTGGTCCCAGGCTGCGAGTTCGGCGCTTTCGGCGAATCGCTCCACGAGATCCGGATTGGAAATGAATAGCTTTCCGAAAGCAACTGCATCTGCAAGCCCATCCTCAATCACTTGATTCCCTTTTTTCTGATCAAAATCATTATTGATCACAAGCGTGCCTTTGTACATCGGACGATATCTTTTTGCGATGTTTGGCTCCAAAAATGGAATCGCAGAAACATCGGTAAATGGCTCAGAAAGGTGCAGGTAAGCCAATTTGTAATCATTTAATTTTGAGATGATGTAGTCAAATGTCGGAATAGTCTCCTCGTCTGCTTCCATGCCAAATACTCCATTCAAGGATGGATTGAGTCTTACTCCGATTCGATTTTCAGGCATCACTTCTTTGATTGCGTCGATAATTTCGAAAAGGATTTTGGCTCTGTTTTCGATGCTTCCACCATACTCGTCCGTTCTTGTATTGGAAGTAGCGTTGAAAAACTGATGCAGCAAATAGCCATTGGAAGAGTGGATTTCTATTCCGTCAAAACCAGCTTCCATTGCGTTTTTGGCTCCGTTTTTGAAATCTTCGATTGTCTGCTTGATGTCCTCAAGAGTCATTTCCTTGGGAGCGACTGTATCTTTGAACCCCTGAGGCGTGTAAGATTTTGCTACAGGATTGATGGCAGATGGTGCCAAAGGAAGTTCTCCATTGTGAAAATCCGGATGTGAGATTCTCCCCACATGCCAAAGCTGAATGAAAATATGACCGCCTTCTTCGTGAACAGCTTCAGTCACTTTTTTCCAGCCCTCCACTTGTTCAGCGGAATAGATACCGGGAGTGTTGATATAGCCAACTGCGATTTCTGAGATTTGGGCACCTTCGGAAATAATCAATCCTGCAGAAGCACGCTGTCTGTAATAGTCCGCATGAATCTCAAAAGGTTTGTTTTCAGCGTTTTCGGCACGGCTTCTGGTCATTGGAGCCATCCAAACTCTGTTTTTTAATTCTAAATCACCCACTATAATGGGTTGCAAAAGCGCTTGCTTGGTACTCATAAGTTGATGTTGGTTTAGTTCTCAAAAATATATGTATAGACAACTAATTGGAGCCTAATGAAAGTTCCAATGCTTGGAAATATTCCTATATTAACTTCCTCACTCCTTAACAATGAACCCGAATTTGATCCTGATTTCCGGTGCCGGAAGTGGCATTGGACTTCATTTAGCCAAAACTCTCATTCAAAAAGGCCATGAATTGCTGCTTCTGGATTTGAATAAAAACTCGCTTGAGCAAAATTTTCAAGAGAGTCAAAATCTTAGAATTCTGGAAGGAGATGTTTCAAAACCTGAAACTTGGATTGCAGCAATTGAAATAGCCAAAGAATTGGGAAGGCCGATTTCGCATTTGTTTAATTGTGCAGGAGTGATCCGGCCTGGCTTCGTTTCTGATTTCGATCTGAGCGACATCGACTTTCATCTTGATATCAATACCAAGGGAAGCATTCTCGGAACCAAGATCATCGGAGCAGAAATGAAGAATCAGGAATTTGGGCATATAATTAATATATCCTCCTTAGCGGGTTTAGCGCCTGTTTCTGGGATGAGTTTGTACACCGCTTCCAAATTTGCCATCAGGGGATTTAGTCTGGCAGCGGCAGCGGAGTTTCGTAATTATGGAGTTGATATATCGGTCGTTTGCCCGGATTTGGTGGCAACCCCCATGCTTGACTTGCAGTTGGATTATCCTGAGGAAACAAAACTTACTTTCTCCGGACCCAAAAAAGTACTTCAAACTGAAGATGTCACACGCGTTCTTTTAAAATTAATGGAAAAGCCAAAGCCATTGGTTTGCATCCCGGAATCTCGAGGTCTTCTTGCCAAAATCGCAGGAACATGGCCTTGGATTGCTGAAATGTTCCGTGCTGGATTGGAGAGAAAAGGAGAAAAAGCAATTCAAAAGTTGAAGTAATGAATTGATCAGAAGCATTTAACACTTTTTAATACGATTATTTTCGTAGATCTTTTGAAATTACGATACTCTTCGTATAACTTTGATACGAAAGTAATCGTACAACCTCCCATGAGCAAACCAACCGAGTCAGAATTAGAGATTCTATCCCTTCTCTGGGAACTGAAAGAAGCAAGCGTGAGACAGATTCACCAGCGGCTTGCTGAGACCAAAGACACAGGTTATACCACCACGCTGAAGATCATGCAAATCATGCATGCAAAAGGAATGGTAAGCCGGGATGAAGAAAACAGATCACATATATACAAGCCTGCCACCAATCAAAAAGAGACTCAGAAATCTCTTCTGAAAAATCTGGTGACTACAGCTTTTGGTGGATCAGCGCAAAAGCTCGTGATGCAAGCTCTGGGACAGGAAAATCCTTCAAAGGTGGAACTGGAAGAAATTCGCGCATTTTTAGACCAACTTGAAAACAACGCAAAATGAAACTTTTGAACGACTGGATTTCTGAAAATCTATTATATGCGCTGGGTTGGACGCTGGTGCATTCTGTCTGGCAACTCATTTTAATCGCAAGTTTGCTATGGATTGCACTTCGTATCATGCAAAGCAAAAGTCCGGACTTTAAGTACAAGTTAGCTCTTGGCGGAATGGGCTTGAGTTTGATTGTTGCCGCCGGGACTTTCTTTTATGAATATTCCCTTTTCAATCCTGCTTCCGCCCAAAATCTGAATGCATTGCAGGTGGTTTTTCTGGATCAGGCCGCAGTTTCACAGCAATTGAGCATTGAGAGCAGTATTCAAAATCTGGTAAGTTGGATTGAGATCCAATTACCGCTTCTGGTCAATATCTGGTTTTTGGGAGCTCTTCTGTTCATGTTTCGCCTGGTTAATAGCCTTTCTGAGCTTAGAACAATGCGTAAGTCTTCCTCCGAACCCAATGATTTTCAACTGGAAAAAATGCTTTACCGACTTAGCGGAAAGCTGGGAATCGATAAGATCCCTGCACTTCGAATCACTCAAGTCGTACAATCTCCCGTCACTTTCGGATTTCTCAAACCTATTATATTGATACCTGCAGGATTGATTTTTCATCTTTCATCTGCTCAGTTGGAAGCAATCATCGCGCATGAACTCGCTCATGTGAAGCGAAATGATTACCTCGCGAATTTGCTGCAATACGGCCTGGAAGTGCTTTTCTTCTATCACCCATGCTATTGGTGGATGAGTCAGACAGTCAAAGAATTGAGGGAAAATGCTGCTGACGATTTAGTCATTCAAGCGGGAGTTTCTCCGAAAGAATTGGCTTATGCCCTGGCTGAAGTCCTCAACTTTGCGAAGCAAAATCCTCCGGAACTCGCTCTTGCTGCAGGAAAACAAAGAAATCCAACACTACAACGAATCAAAAGAATGCTGGGCTATCCGGCGCAAAATTATCCACAAAACCCTATTATTTCACTACCCATGCTACTTACCCTACTTCTTAGCGCCGGCCTGATGGCTTCCGCGCAGCAGGACGCTCCGCCGCCTGCAGAAAAAACCAAACCGCTTGCAGCAATTGCTCCATCTGCAAATCCCCAAGCAATCGCTGCGGTTTTCCCTATTGCAACTCCTGCTCCAGTGGCAGATACTGCAGATTCGAAAAAGCACACGTATCGAATTGTAATGAAAGGCGACACGATTATCTCTGGAGTTGATACCATTATCATCAATGGAGAGTCTAAGTATATTTTCAAAGGATCACCGGATTTTAAGTGGAGTGAGATGCCCGTTTTGGAATTAGCAGAAGCCCCAATTTTTCCGGAAGGTTTTGTATCCCCGCCAGTCTTTCCGGTAGATATGTTTCCCACGATGGCTCCTTTAATGATAGAGCCAATGGTTGCGATGGCACCGATGATTCCGATGGTTTTTGATTTTGATGAGGGTGGTCCCGGTGCATTCTACTTTTCGGACACGACCAAAATGACTCCCGAAGAACGTGAAAAATGGGCCAAGAAAAGTGAAGAATGGGCTAAAATGGCCGAAATGAAAGCTGAAGAATGGGCCAAAAAAAGCGAGGAATGGGCAAAGGAATTTGAGCCAAAAATGAAAGATTTTGAACTCAAAATGAAAGAATGGGAGAAGTCGAACGAACCCAAAATGAAGGATTTTGAGATGAAAATCCAAGAATGGGAAAAGTCTCAGGGTCCCAAAATGAAGGAATTCGAAGAAAAGATGAAAGTCTGGGAAAAAGAGCAACAGCCTAAACTCGAAGAATTCCAGCGAAAAATGGAAGAGTGGCAGAAGGAGAATGCCAAGAAAATGGAGGAGTTCCAGCAAAAGCTAGAAGAAGATTTTAAGAAAAAAGATAATTAATTGTGTGTTGATGCTTTTGAAAAAGACCTGTCCGCTGGGCAGGTCTTTTTTTAGGATCTGGCGAATTTAAGAAGAGGTTGATAGTCCAAAATATCAGCAGATTTTATGGCCGATAAATAGACTTCTCTCGCTACTAGGTTACTAATATTGGTTTTCATACCCCATGTGAAAACCGGAATTTGAAAGATTCTTTCAGCTATCAAATCAGCCATCAACCGACTATGTCTTCCATTTCCGTTGGAAAAACAATGGATACTCACTAACCGGTGTTTGAATCTGAGGCATGCCTCATCAGCACTATAAGTATTTTTATCAATCCAAAACAAGGTGTCATCCAATAGAATCTTCAATTCTGTTGGGATTTTGTAGGGTTGAATCCCAAGGTTTTTTTCAGTTTTCCTGAATTTCCCAGCCCATTTCCACACATCTGAAAACATTCTTTTATGAATTTCCAAGATGAATTTTTCTGATACCAAACTTGTCGGATTCAGTTTTTTGCCGAAGGTCCACAGAATAGCTTTTTCAATGTTTTGTTGCTCAAATTCATCAAGTTCTCCTTGAGTTGATATGGATTTTATTTTCAACCCGTCCATTTCTTCTGGACTTAGCAGCGTTGTGGAATGAATATATTCAAGACTTAGTCCCATAATGATTTTGGCATTAGCCTTTTAATTTCTTCTTTCTTCTCAAGGATGGCTTTTTGGATTCGGTCAGGCCGATTTAGCTGATTTTCCAAGCCCATTGAAACAGAAGTTCTCTCCACAATTTTTTTAGCTAGTTCTTCGGCTTTCGAATCGACATAATTTTCCAATGTTCCGGATTTAGGTACAAACCCATATACAAAATCCATTTCAAGCGATTCAGCTACTAATTTTAACGATTGAATAGTAATTGATCCTTCTGCTTCTCGCAATTCCATCTGGTAGGCAGCCTGTTTTGTCATGCCGAGTTTTTTTCCAAGTTGCTCTAGCGTCATCCCTAGTGCAATGCGTATTGCATTAACCCAACCTTTTGCAGGGAGAGGGTTTTTTATCGTCGGAGCTAAGCCTGAAATTTTTTCATCCAGCTGATTAATAAGTAATGATCTCTTCATTTGTAAATCAATAAGTTTACAAATATATAAAAAAGTAAATTAATAGATTTACAAATGTATAAAAAAGTAAACCTATTTATTTACAAAATCATCCTCTTCCAGCAGTTTCTTTACAAAAAGTTCATGTTGCTCGATCCAGCGGCTGTAGTTTTCGCCTGTCCCCGGACCGGTAAATCCGGTATTTATTCTCCGAACCCGGTGATTTTTGTCCAAATAGAGTAGCGTAGGAAATGCGATCACTGCATCTAAAGCAGGTAGAGCTTTCGCAGCTTTTGCCTTGTCAAACTCACCCGCGATCAGAAGCGGATATGGCACTGAAAGGCGATCCTGATATTTTTTCACCCGTGCGGATGCATATTCAAATTCAGGTTTTGCTTCGAAAGCCAAGCCAATCACCTCAATTCCTGCTTCCTTGTTTTTCGCATACCAAGGAATCAGGAATTTTGTCTCGTCGAGGCAGTTGATGCACCAGGTACCGAAGAGTTGAACGAGTACAATTTTGTTTTCGAATTGTGGATCGCTGAGAGAAACAAGCTGACCATTTGCATCCGGAAAGCTGAATTCCAGCTTCTCAAATCCCGGGTTTAGTTGGGTTAAGGTGTTGGCATCGGGGAGTTCAAAGGATTCATTTCGGACCGCTTCAATGCCTTCAGAGTAGCTTGGGCCAGACCGAAATCTGCCGGTTATTTTTCCTGATTCATCCAGTTTTCCGGTGAAAAAGAAAGCATGACCTCCGTCAAATGCGCTTAGCCAAAACTCGCTTCCGCTCACATTTCCTTCCAAAAACCGGTAATCTCCTGTGCTCGTAATGAAAGTGCCAAAGAGTTGATTTCCCACTTGACGAAAATCCCCGATTGCTTTGTAAGTACTGCTATCATTCCGGATAAATGTTGTTTCCCAAACTCCGCTCAAATCAACTGATGGTGGAGCCGAAACCGGAAAACGGGTATCTGCATTTCGCACCGCAAAAAGATTCAATTTGTACTCAGCCTGGTAGTTTCTGTGAAAGGTACCTTCAATTCCTCCTTCGGAATTCATTTTTGCATTGATCTCAGCATCAAAGGTATCCAGCACGATTTTCAGACTGTCTCCGGCGATAGTTACTTCTTTGAATTCAAGAAGTTCAGTGTCATTATGAAGGATAGCGATCAGGTTTCCATCTCGTTTTTCTAAAGTCAAACCGAATGGAATCCGGTCAGGTGAAATCTCCAGATAAGCATGCCATTTTCCGGAGAAATCAACTTCTGATTTTGGGGGAGTTGCGCAAGCGAAAGCCAAAAAGGCAAGGATAATAACCAGAATGTTTTTCATAGATTTTTGAGAAGGGCCAAAGCTAATTTCAATAATTAATTTACCCTACTTGATTTGTCGGAGAAAGTTCATCGATCCGGGATTTTAACCCACTTTCCGGGAGGTTTTGAAAAATCAACGGGAAATTCCCCCACTTTTTTCCCCAAGTTGATTCTTTTAAACCTTACACCACCTCCAAATAGATCCAAAATGTTGGTAAATGGGCCATTTTGGGCATTTTTTTACCAACTCGGATCGTCTGGTAATTGGTTGAGAATCAGTAAAAAAATCCCTGAAATTTTTGAATAAATATTGGTGTGAATGAAACTTTTGGCTACTTTTAAATCAAAGTGGGAAAAAGTGGGGGAAAGTGGTAAAATCGAATCTCATTTTATTACTTTTGTTTTTACCATAAACTGATCATTTCAATAGCGCGATGTTTAATAGTCAATATGAATGTAAGCTGGATCCGAAAGGGCGTCTGGTCTTGCCAGCCAAAATAAAGGCGGCAATACCCGAGGCTAACGGAAGTACGCTTATGCTCAGAATGGCCGAGGACAAATGCCTTGCGCTCTACCCGATGATCGAGTACAAAAAGCTGGAAAATCAGGTAAAATCGCTTTCAATCAATAATGCTGAGCAACGAATGCTTCAGCGTTCTTTTTTCATCAGCAGCGTAGAGGTGGAGTTGGATAGCACGGGAAGATTGTTGTTGCCGAAGCTTTACCAGGTTTATGCTGGATTGGAAAAAGACCTGATTGTCGTGGGTATGGGAAGCCGAATCGAAATTTGGAATCCTGAAAAGTATCTCCAAAACATTATAGCTGATCCGGCTGACTTGTCGAGTTTGATGGAAAAATATCTCTCCTGAAACTATGACAATGTCTCCTTACCATATCCCAGTGATGCTTGCCCAATGCACTGAAGGCTTAGCTATTGATCCCAACGGGATTTATGTCGATGTCACTTTTGGCGGCGGTGGGCATTCCAGAGAAATTCTCAAGCATCTGGACAAAGGCCATTTATATGGGTTCGATCAGGATGTCGATGCAGAGGCCAATATTCCGAAAAGCGACAAGTTCACGTTTGTGTCGGCCAATTTCAGGGATATTAAAAAATACCTCAGGCTCTACGGAGTGAAGCAAGTGGATGGGATTTTGGCAGATTTGGGGATTTCATCTCACCAAATCGACGAGCCGAGCAGAGGTTTCTCCACACGGTTTAGCGGAGATCTGGATATGAGAATGAATCAGTCCGATGAAATTTCTGCCAAAGAGGTGCTCAATACCTACGATGAGGGAAAGCTTCATAAGATTTTCGGAATCTATGGGGAAATCAAAAACGCCAAAACCCTGGCCCAATCAATCGTAGCTGAACGAGCTGCGAGACCATTTGAAACGACAGAAGGCTTCACTGCTTTTCTTAAAAAATTTGCCCCACGAGGGAAAGAGTTCAAATACTTCGCTCAGGTCTTTCAGGCTTTGAGAATAGAAGTAAACGATGAAATCGGGGCATTAGAAGATTTGCTGATGGATTCGCTGGATCTGATTAAGCCGGGAGGTCGATTGGTGGTCATGAGCTACCATAGTCTGGAAGACAGGCTGGTGAAAAACCTGATGATCAAGGGGAGATTCCAGGGCGAAGTGGAGAAAGATTTTTACGGAAATCTGATCCGTCCGCTGGAGCCGATGACAAGAGGGGCAATAGTAGCAGATGAAGAGGAAGTTGCGAGAAACCCAAGAGCACGAAGTGCCAAACTAAGAATAGCTAAAAGAACAGATAAATGAGTCAGAACACTTTCAAAAGCAAACTGAAAGCCGGAAGCACCCCAAAAGGAGGCTCCCGAAAGACCATTTTCACCTGGATCGAAGAGAAGTTGGACGTGACCGGAATCTTGGGAGAAGGAGTGCCGGTTCAGCTGGTGCCGCCGGTTGGTTTTGTGGCCTTTATCGCTCTGATCTACATCTGGAGTAATCACCGAGCTGAAAACATGGTCCGAAAGATCGAAAAAGCTCAGCAGGAAGTCGGTGACTTGCGTGCCGATGTGACTACTCTGGAAGCTGAAATCATGCTTAGCAGTATGCAATCCGAAGTTGCAAAAAGAGTGGAAGCTCAGGGATTATTTGAATTGAATCAACCGCCGATCAAAATCGAGGTAGAAAAGTGAATATAAAACGCTCCATAGTATTACGTGTAAGGGTGGTTTTCATCCTCATTGCCCTGACTTCAGCGGCGATACCTTACCGTATTGCCCAGTTGCAGCTTTCTGAGGGCGATAAATGGAGAGAAAAAGCAGAAACGATCAACTTTCAATACCGCGAAGTCCCTGCGACCCGCGGGAATATCTACGCCGGTGACGGCAGTTTGCTTGCAACAAGTCTTCCTTTCTACAGAGTAGCGATGGACCCGACCATTGCAAAGTCGGACAAATACAAAGCAGGAATCGATTCACTTTCGAGATTCCTTTCTTCTTTTTATAAAGACAAATCAGCCGCTGCTTACAAGCGAATGATCAATGACTCACGACTTGATAGCAAGCGATATTTGGTACTTAACAGAAAGCAGATTGGCTATCAGGACATGCAGAAGATGGCTCAATGGCCAATTTTCAGGGAAGGCAGATTGTCCGGAGGAGTGATTTTTGAGAAAGTTGAAAAGCGATACAGACCTTTCAATTCCTTGGCAAGCCGTACCGTTGGGTTCTTGAATGAGGATTCTTACGGTGCAGGAATTGAATACAGTTTCAATTCTTACCTGAGCGGAAAAGACGGAAAAGCCTTGTTCCAAAGATTGGCAGGCGGTAGCTGGAAGCCGGTTTTTGATGCGGAAGATGTGAAGCCTGAGGATGGATTTGATATCATCACAACTCTTGATGTGAATATCCAGGATGTTGCTGAAACTGCCCTTCGTCGTCAGTTGACTGATCGGGAAGCAGCCTTTGGTTCTGTGATCGTGATGGAAGTGAAGACAGGTCAGATCAAAGCCATCGCAAACCTTCAGCGTAATAAGAACGCAAGTGGCTATGGTGAAAATTACAATTTTGCCATCGGTGATCAGGGAAATACTGAGCCGGGATCAACTTTCAAGCTGCTATCCATGCTTGCTCTTTTGGAAGAAAACAAAATCAGCCTCGATCAGAAAGTTGAGACCGGAAACGGTGTTCATAAATTCTACAATCAATACATGCGTGACGCCAAGAATGGCGGTTACGGGACAATCACAATCCGTGAGGCATTCGAGAAATCATCCAATGTCGCCATCTCCAAGTTGGTTGATGAGCATTTTGGATCCAGCCCATCCAAGTTCATGGCATACATCGATAAGGTTGGTTTGAAGGAGCCAATCGGATTTCAGCTGACAGGAGAGGGCAAGCCTTATTTCAAAAAGCCGGGTGACAAAAACTGGTACGGAACTTCACTTCCCTGGATTTCCATCGGCTACGAAAGCAAAGTCAATCCGCTTCATACCCTCGCACTTTATAATGCAGTGGCGAATGATGGAGTGATGGTGAAGCCATACATCGTGAAAGCAGTGGTGAAAGGAAACCAGGTTGAGAAGCAATTCGAGTCCGAGATCATGCGTGAGCGAATCGCTTCTGAGAAGACGATCAAGAATTTGCAAGATCTGCTTGAAGGTGTTGTCTCCAGAGGAACCGCCAAAAATATCGCAAATGCTGATTACAAAATCGCAGGCAAAACCGGAACGGCTCAGAAGCTGATCGGTGGTGCTTATACCCAAACTTACTATACAAGCTTTGCCGGATATTTTCCGGCTGACAATCCTAAATACTCAATGATTGTCGTGATCGATAGTCCAAATGGATTTGCGGCTTACGGCGGAGATGTTTCTGCTCCTGTTTTCAAAGAAATCGCAGATCGGATTTATGCTTTGGATGTGGAGTTGAATCCCGACAATCAATCCAAGATTATTTTGGCAGATGCGACTCTTCCAAAGTCACCTTTTATTCCCGCAGGAAGAGCAGAAGAAATTCACAAAATCCTGGAAGAGCTTGGTTTGAAAGCCAATCCTACCCAGTCTGAAGAATGGGTAAAAACAGTAGCCTCCGGCGAAAGTATTCAATGGAAAAGCAATGATACCGACAAACCAATGGTGCCGGATGTGTCCGGGCTTTCTCTTCGTGATGCACTTTACATTCTTGAAAATAAAGGTCTCAGAGTAAACTACTCCGGAAAAGGAAGGGTGCAAAACCAATCCATGACGCCGGGCACAGCACTAGTTCCAAACGCAACAATCAATCTTGTCTTAGGCTAAATGAAGGTTCTGAAAGACATATTATATAAGGTATCACTTATCTCAACCACCGGAGACATGGAGGTGAGAGTGAGTTCGATTGTCTTTGATAGCCGTAAAGCTGACTCGAAATCGGTTTTTGTCGCCATTGCAGGAACGCAGGTTGATGGACACGATTTCATTGATTCAGTTTTGGAAAAAGGCTGTCATGTGATCGTTTGTGAGCGGATGCCTGAGACTTTGAAAGAAGGAATCACTTACGTTCAAGTGACCAATTCAGCCAAAGCGCTTGGGATTATCGCAGCGAATTTCTACGGAAATCCTTCTGAAAAAATCAAAGTGGTAGCAGTCACCGGCACAAATGGGAAGACCACTACGGTGACATTGCTGCACCAACTTTTTATAGCGATGGGTTACAGCACCGGGTTGCTTTCGACAGTAGAAAATAAAATTAACGAGACCGTAATCCCGGCTACGCATACGACTCCGGATGCAGTGAGCGTGCAGGCTTTGCTTCGCCAAATGCTGGACGAAGGATGTACACATTGCTTCATGGAAGCGAGTTCGCATGCCATCGTTCAGGAGAGAATTGCGGGTTTGAAGTTGATCGGGGCTGTTTTCACAAATATCACCCACGATCACCTGGATTATCACGGCACTTTTGACGAGTACATCAAGGCCAAAAAGAAGCTATTTGATGAGCTTCCCAAAGACGCTTTCGCGCTGGTAAACGGGGACGACAAGCGAGGTTCGGTGATGGTTCAAAACTGCAAAGCTACACATCAGACTTTCGCTCTGAAATCACCTGCTGACTTCAAAGCAAAAATCATTTCCAATACCCTGGAAGGACTGGAACTGGAGATTAATAACAAGCTGATTTGGTTCCGGATGATAGGAGCATTCAATGCCTACAATATTTTGGGTGTTTTGGGTACCGCAGTTTTGCTGGGAGAAGAAGAAGACGAAGTCCTCATGGCTCTTTCAGGAATCAGAGGTGCCAAAGGAAGATTTGACCGGATCTCTATCGGAGGAATCACCGCAATCGTGGATTATGCACATACTCCGGATGCGTTGGATAATGTCCTCAAAACCATCAATGGAGTACGAACCGGCGGTGAGCAGTTGATCACAGTGGTGGGTTGCGGTGGAAATCGTGACAAAACCAAGAGACCGATTATGGCCAAGATTGCCGTGCAGGAAAGCAACAAGACTATCCTGACATCGGACAATCCAAGATTTGAAGATCCTGCAGAAATCCTCAAGGACATGCAGGCTGGAATCGGTCCGTCGGAAATCAGAAAAACTTTAACAATCGTGGATCGCAGAGAGGCCATCAGAACGGCCTGTATGCTTTCCAAAAAAGGAGATATCATCCTCATTGCCGGAAAAGGCCACGAGGATTACCAGGAGATTCAAGGAGTGAAACATCACTTTGATGATGCTGAAGTAGTGACTGAAGTTTTACAACAATTGACCCAAAACTGAGATGCTGTATCCCATTTTCGATTATTTAGATCGAGTGTTGGATATTCCGGGAACCGGAGTATTCCGATATATTTCTTTCCGCGCGGGGATGGCGGCAATTTTTTCGTTGATCATTACCATCACTTTTGGGCATCATATCATCAACTGGATTCGCAATAAGCAAATTGGCGAGCCGGTTCGGGATTTGGGATTGGAAGGACAGCAGCAGAAGAAAGGTACCCCTACCATGGGTGGCTTGATGATGATCGCTGCGATCTTGATTCCAACTTTGCTTTTCGCAAACCTCCAAAATATTTACATCATCCTGTTGATTGTCACCACTCTTTGGTTGGGAGGAATAGGCCTCTTGGATGATTACATCAAGGTTTTCCGCAAGAACAAAGAAGGTCTTGCCGGTAGATTCAAGATTATCGGTCAGATCGGAATCGGAATAATAGTCGGTACTACACTCTATTTTAATGATGATGTAGTGATTCGTGAGTTTACAAATCCTGTTTCTATCGAAGAAGGTGTAGTCGAAACTCCGACTTTCAAAGATGTGAAAGTGGCTAAAACCACTATTCCTTTTACCAAAAATAATGAGCTGAATTATGAAACTCTGTTAGGTTTCATGGGCGAAGCGATGACTCCGGTTCTCTACATTTTGGTAGTTATTTTCATCATCACGGCAGTTTCAAATGGTGCAAATATCACCGACGGGATCGATGGTCTGGCAGCGGGAACTTCAGCCATCATAGGCCTGACGATTGCGATTTTTGCCTACATCAGCGGTAACGCCATTTTCTCCCAATACCTCAATGTCATGTACATCCCCAACTCGGGTGAGTTGGTGATTTTTGCTTCTGCATTTACAGGAGCTTGCGTTGGATTTCTTTGGTACAACGCGTATCCGGCGCAGGTTTTCATGGGAGATACAGGAAGTCTGATGCTTGGCGGAGTGATTGCCGTGTTGGCTTTGACGCTTCGTAAAGAGCTGCTCATTCCGGTGATGTGCGGGATTTTCGTGGTAGAAAATGTCAGCGTCATGGTGCAGGTGAGCTATTTCAAATACACAAGGAAAAAATACGGCGAGGGTCGAAGGATATTACTGATGTCGCCTTTGCATCATCATTACCAGAAGAAAAATATCCCTGAAGCCAAGATCGTAACCCGATTCTGGATCATGGGGATTCTGCTGGCAGTAATCACTTTGGCAACGCTGAAACTGAGATAATTAAAATGAAACGAATAGCCATCCTTGGAGCCGGAGAAAGTGGGTTGGGAGCAGCAATGCTCGCCAGGATGAATGACTATGCCGTTTGGGTTTCTGATGCTGGTAAAATCTCTGATTCCAGAAAAGCAGATTTGATTAAATACGGGATTTCTTTTGAAGAAGGTGGGCACAGCGAGGAGATCATTCTCAATTCTGACCTCATCATCAAAAGCCCGGGGATTTCTCCGAAGGTTCCAATTGTAGCGAAAGCACTTGCCAAAGGAATCGATGTGATTGATGAGCTGGAGTTTGCTTCCAGGTTCAGCACAGGAAAAGTGATAGCGATCTCTGGTACCAATGGAAAAACCACGACTACGCTGCTCACTTATCATCTGATGAAAAGTGCCGGATTGGATGTGGGATTGGCAGGAAATGTAGGTCAGAGCTGGGCTGGTCAGATAGCAGAGCAAGATCGCGAGTGGTGGGTAATCGAATGCAGCAGCTTTCAGATTGATGGATTTGTAAAGTTCAAGCCGACAATTGCCATTATGACCAATATCACTCCGGATCATTTGGATCGATACGATTACAAAATTGAGAATTACATCAACTCAAAATTCGGGTTGTTTAAAAATATGACTTCGGAGGATTGTGCAATTCTACCTGCTGAAGACGCGCTGACTTTGGAAGGATTGAAAACCAGAAAAATTGAGGCTTCGAACTATTGGTTTTCACTTTCTGCTCCGCAGGAAAAGGGAGCATATTTCGATGGTTCAAATCTTATTCTGACTACTGAAAATAACTCAGCGAAGATTCCTTTGGAAGCACTTTCCATAAAAGGAACTCATAATGTTTTGAATTCACTTTGCGCCGGAACTGCAGCTTTGCTTGCCGGAGTGAAAGAAGCAGATCTTATTGAAGGCTTCAAAACTTTCGAAAATGCTCCTCACCGCATGGAATTGATCCGCGAAATCGACGGCGTCAAATTCATCAATGACAGCAAAGGTACCAATGTGGAATCAACGGCATACGCGCTTACCAGCTATGAAAATCCGCTGATTTGGATTGCAGGTGGCGTGGACAAAGGAAACGATTACAGCACGATTTTGCCGGCAATGACCGAAAAGGTGAAATGCCTAATCTGTCTGGGCAAAGACAATGAGAAATTGAAAAAGGCCTTTGGGTCTGTGGTAGCTGATATTCGGGAAACTCAGGATATCCGGGAAGCTGTGAAATGGGGAATGGAACTGGGCAAGTCCGGTGATATCGTTCTTCTTTCTCCCGCTTGCGCAAGCTTTGACTTGTTCAAAAACTATGAAGATCGCGGTGAGCAATTCCGCGTGGCGGTAAATAACCTTAAAACCGAAGCGATCTCATGAGCCAATTCAAAGCATGGATAGACGAGCACTTCAAAGGCGACCCAATCATCTGGGGTATCGTGATTTTGCTTTCACTTTTCAGCATCCTGGTGGTGTATTCCGCGACTGGTTCTTTGGCTTATAAATATGCCGGTGGAAATACTGAAGTGTACTTGTTCAGACATTCATTTTTGGTTGTTGTGTCCTTGTTTGTGATGTGGTTGGCGCATAAAATCCCATACAAAAACTACGCACTTTATGCACGTTTGGGGATGTACATCTCCATGCCACTTTTGCTTTTCACTTACCTCTTCGGTTCTAATGTCAATGATGCAAATCGTTGGCTGACTATTCCTGTGATCAATCAGGCATTCCAGCCTTCCGACTTGGCAAAACTCGCGTTGATCGCTGCTTTGGCAGCAATGCTTGCAAGACGTCAGAATAATATCAAGGACTTCAAAAGCACTTTCATCCCGATCATCATCGCGATCGGAATCATCTGTTTGCTGATTGCTTTGGCCAACATGTCCACAGCGATTTTGCTTCTGCTGACTTGCCTGCTCATCATGTTTATCGGACGAGTTCCGGTGAAATTCATCGCAATCGTAGTCCTGGTAGGAATGCTGGGTCTGACAGCTGCTGCTTTCCTAGGACAAAGAGGTTCCACTTTCGTGTCCCGAATCGAATCCTTCATGGACAAGGATGAGGTAGCATTCCAGGCAGAGCAATCCTTCATCGCCATCGCAACCGGAGGAATTACCGGCAAAGGTCCGGGAAACAGCGAGCAAAGAAATTCTCTTCCGCATCCTTATTCTGACTTTATCTACGCCATCATCATTGAAGAATACGGCCTGGTAGGTGGCGCATCTGTGCTATTCCTGTACCTCGCTTTGCTCTATCGGGGCATGCGTATCGTAGCCAATTCTCATAAAGCTTTTGGCGGTTTGCTTTCCGCAGGTCTCAGTTTCGCTTTGGTCATTCAGGCATTGGTCAATATGGCTGTGGCTGTGGGATTGGGACCGATTACAGGTTTGCCTTTACCACTTCTGAGCATGGGAGGAACCTCCTTGGTTTTCACCGGTATTTCCCTTGGAATTATTCTCAGTGTAAGCAGAGGAGATCATCAGGATGAGGCTTCAGCGGCTTCATCCGCAACAAGTGCATCATCAAACAGACCAAGACTTAAAACAGCTTAATTATCGCAACGCAAGAGACATATCGCATTTTGATCAGTGGTGGAGGCACCGGAGGCCATATCTATCCGGCGATCGCTATTGCCAATGCTTGGATGGAAAAGCATCCGGACAGCGAGATTCTCTTTGTCGGAGCCTTGGGCAAAATGGAAATGCAAAAAGTGCCTGAGGCTGGCTATCAAATTAAAGGTTTGCCGGTGGCGGGACTTCAAAGAAGCCTCTCCCTTTCCAATCTGAGCTTCCCGATCAAATTGTTGAAAAGCATCCGAATGGCTTCCAAGATTGTAAAGGAATTTAATCCAAATGCAGTAGTAGGTGTCGGCGGATACGCGAGCGGACCGGTTCTTTTTGCTGCGCAAAGAAAGAAAATACCAACTCTGGTGCAGGAGCAAAATTCCTACGCCGGGCTGACCAATAAAATTCTGGCTAAAAAAGCCAATAAAATCTGTGTGGCTTATCCGGCAATGGATGCGTTTTTCCCTGCTGACAGAATCGCTTACACAGGAAATCCTGTGAGAAAAGACATTCTGAATCTCGATGGGAAAAAGGAAATAGCCCTTACCCATTTTGGATTGGAAGCTGGCAAAAAAACTTTGCTGGTTTTGGGTGGCTCATTGGGTGCTAGAACACTCAATCAGGCGGTTTTGAAAGATATGAAAGCGCTGAATGAAAACGGTTACCAAGTGCTTTGGCAGTCAGGCAAATTCTATTTCAAGGAAATGCTTGAAAAAACAGAAGCTGCCGAACTGAAACATATTCATCTGAGAGAATTTATCCGGGAAATGGATCTGGCTTATGCAGCTGCTGATGTGATCGTATCGCGTGCAGGTGCCTTGTCGGTTTCTGAACTTTCTCTGGTGGGCAAGCCGGTGATTTTTATCCCTTCACCAAATGTGGCCGAAGATCATCAGACCAAAAATGCGATGGCTTTTGTAAACCATAACGCAGCCTGGATTCTGAAAGATGAGGAAGCGGTCGGACAACTGAAAGAAAAAGTAGATGCACTGATGCAAGATCCTTCCATAGGTGAGGCATTGGGAATGAAAATAAAAAGTCTGGCAAAGCCTGATGCGGCAAATGCCATTGTGAACGAATTAGAAAAACTGGTAGCATGAGCTTCGAAGGCATACATAGGGTTTATTTCCTCGGAATCGGCGGTATTGGCATGAGTGCCATCGCCCGATGGTTTCGCCATGAGGGAATTCCTGTGAGCGGTTACGATCGCACACCTTCTCCTTTGACTGATCAATTGATCGAGGAAGGAATGCAAATCAGCTTTGAAGATTCTTTAGATACTATTCCTGCAGAAATTAAAGCAACATCAACTGAGGCTTTGATCATCTGGACTCCGGCGATTCCTAAAGACAGTATTCAACTTGCTTATTTCAGAGAAAATGGATTTTCTCTGAAAAAGCGCTCAGAGGTTTTGGGAATGATTACCCGTAATCATTACACAGTTGCGGTAGCGGGAACGCACGGTAAAACCACGACTTCCTCGATGATCGCCCACTTGCTGAAATCTGCCGGAAAGCCGGTAACAGCTTTCCTTGGGGGAATCACTCAAAACTACCAGAGCAATCTGATTTTGAGCGAAAAGAAAGGAAAAGAGCCAATCACTGTGGTCGTGGAAGCAGATGAGTTTGATCGCTCATTCCTGAGACTTCATCCTAACGAAGCGGTCGTGACAAGCGCCGATCCCGATCACCTTGACATCTACGGAGACGAGAATACGATTTTGGAGGGATTCAGAGAATTCATTCGATTGATAGATAAAAAGGGCAAACTCTATATCCAATCCAATGCGGCTTTCCGCTTGGGAGAAAAGGGCATGCCGTCAGTAGCCACCAAGGTTTATGGATTAAGATCCTCAGGTATTTGCGCTGAGAATGTGCAGGCACGTACCCGATCTTTCACTTTCGACTATGTGGATGGCAAGACCGAGATCAAAGGTCTGGAGCTATTCATTCCAGGTTTCCATAATGTGGAAAATGCTATCGCAGCCATTGCAATTGCACTCAGTCACAACATTTCCGAAGATCAGATTCGCAAGGGTCTGGCTTCTTTCAAAGGAGTAAAAAGAAGATTTGAAATCCATGTCAATGAGCCTAAGCTGGTCTTCATCGATGATTATGCACACCATCCTGAGGAAATCAGATCTTGCCTGAGTTCGGTAAGATCCATGTTTCCGGGTCGCAAGTTGACTGTGATTTTCCAGCCTCATTTATTTTCAAGAACGCGCGATTTCGCGGAAGGCTTTTCAGAAAGTCTTTCCCTTGCAGACGAAGTGATTCTGCTCGATATCTATCCGGCAAGAGAACTTCCGATTCCGGGAGTGACTTCCGAAATGCTCATGGCAGACATTCAGACGGATAAAAAGTCTCTGATTCGAAAGGAAGATTTGATGGGTTATCTGGAGGAAAGAGCGCCTGAGGTTTTGGTGACTTTGGGAGCAGGAGACATTGATCGTCTTGTTCCTGTGATTGCGAAGTGGATGAATTCACGACTTAATCAAACTGAAGGATGAAAAGAGCCGGACTGAAAAAGACGATTGCTTTTCTGGTACTCAGCCTTGTGCTCGTGGGCTTTATTGGATTTGTCGAAAAACAAAGCCTGTATAAAACCTATCAAGGTGCAGACATAGATATCGAAGGAGTGAGCGGAGTCTATTTCGTCGATGAAAATGAAATAAAGGAATTACTGCAGGCTGAGTTTCCGGAATTGAAAGCCGGATTGATGCTGGAGGAAGTAAGACTTGAGGATATCGAATCCCGACTTGCAGGTCATCCATTTGTCAAATCGGTGGAGGTATTCATGGGTCAGAAGGGGATTTTGAGTATCACGATTCAACAGCATCAGCCGATCGCACGAATCGCAAAACCAATGGGCGCTGACGGATATGTGACTACAGAAGGAAAGGTGATCCCAACTTCCAATTCTTACACTAGTCGTGTATTGATCCTGGAAGGAAGACATGCTGAGGCGCTGATGCAAAAAGGCGAGATAAGCGAGGAGATGCCTGAGCTTTTGGAACTGATCCGCTTCATCAACGGAAATGAATTTTGGAGTGCACAGATCACTGAATTGGAAGTGAATTCCCGCTCAGATATCAACTTATATCAGCAAGTCGGTAGCCAGATTATTGAGTTTGGGGATGCGCATGATGTGGAGAGTAAGTTCGAAAGAATCGAAATCTTTTATAAAGAAATCCTTCCGCGCAAGGGCTGGAATGCCTACAGCGAGGTTAGCGTAAAATTTAGGGATCAAATTGTTTGTGAATAAAAGCTTGGATATGGAAAACGACAAATTAATCGTAGGACTGGATATTGGGACAACCAAAATCTGTGTCATCATCGGCAGAAAAAATGAGTACGGCAAACTCGAAGTCCTTGGGATGGGAAAGGCCATTTCTGACGGTGTGGACAGAGGTGTGGTGACCAATATCGACAAGACAGTCCATGCGATTCAGAAAGCCGTAGAAGAAGCTTCCGAAATGGCAGATGTCAACATCGGTGAGGTGATCGTCGGCATCGCGGGTCAGCATATCCAAAGCAAAATCCATAGAGGAAGCATCATGCGACCGCCATCCGAAGATGAGATCACGGTGGAAGATGTGAGAAGACTTTCCGGTGAAATGGAAAACATCCTGATTCCTCCCGGAAATACCATCATCCACGTAATGCCGCAGAATTACACCGTCGATTACGAAGGTGAAATAAAAGATCCTGTTGGAATGTCCGGTACCAGACTGGAAGCCGATTTCCATATCATCACTGCCCAGACCACAGCTATCAATAATATCAATAGATGCGTGCGCAGAGCAGATCTTACTTCCAAGCAGTTGATCCTGGAGCCATTGGCAAGTTCACTTTCTGTCCTCAGCGATGAGGAAAAAGAAGCCGGAGTTTGCCTGGTAGATATCGGAGGAGGAACAACGGATATCGCGATTTTCTACGAAAACATCATTCGCCACACAGCAGTAATTCCTCTAGGCGGAAACATCATCACCAAAGACATCAAAGAAGGATGCATGGTGATGCAGAATCAGGCTGAATTGCTGAAAACCCGATTTGGAAAAGCCATCGCAGAAGAAGCCAATCCCAATGAAATCGTGTCAATTCCGGGATTGAAAAACAGACCTCCGAAGGAGATTTCCATCCGTAATCTTGCCGCGATCATTCAGGCAAGAATGGAGGAGATCATCGAAATCGTCCAAAACGAAATCATGCAAAGTGGTCACTACAAGAAGCTGGCAGGCGGAATAGTCCTGACTGGTGGAGGATCTCAGATGCAATTTATTTCACAGCTTTTCGAATACATGACAGGCCTTGATACTCGAATCGGCTATCCAAATGAGCACCTCGGCAAATCTGTCATTGAAGAAGTGAAAAGCCCGATGTACGCGACTTCTGTAGGCTTAGTGCTGGCAGGATTCAAGGCATTGGATGACCGGGAAGAAAGCTATCGCAAGCGAGTGGCAAATGCAGGTCCGGCGCCCAAAAAGGAAAGAACAGACCTTATCTCAAAAGATATATTCCGAAGCATCGGTGCCAAACTGAAAGGCATTATCAACGATGACATCGGAGACGACAATAATTACTAGGGCTTATGATTGGGGGAGATAAGTGGTCCTGCTGCTTATTTCCCTTATTAAAAACCCAAAATCACTATCAGTTAAACTAATTCACCAAAACAATAAATATGTCAGATAACATGAAAGATTACAGATTTGATCTTCCAAGAAACCAAAAGTCAATCATCAAGGTGATTGGCGTAGGTGGGGGCGGTTCCAATGCCGTCAACCACATGTACAGCATGGGTATTAAGGATGTGGAGTTTGTCGTGGTCAATACAGACGCGCAGGCTTTGAAGTCCAGCCCTGTTCCTCTCAGATTGCAACTCGGAGCAAACCTGACCGAAGGTCTGGGCGCCGGAGCAAATCCTGAGCAAGGTAAAAGCGCAGCACTTGAGTCTCAGGATGAGATCCGCGAGCTTCTTGCTGACAACACCAAAATGGTATTTATTACAGCAGGAATGGGTGGAGGTACCGGAACAGGTGCAGCTCCTGTGATTGCAAAAATCGCCAGAGATCTCAACATCCTGACTGTGGGCATCGTGACTGCTCCGTTCATGTTTGAGGGTAAGAAAAAAATGGCCGTTGCTCAAGCTGGAATTGAAGCGCTTCGCGAAAATTGCGATACCGTGCTTGTAATCCTGAATGACAAATTGAGAGAGATTTATGGTAACCTGGCGATCAGAACAGCTTTCGGCAAAGCCGATGATATTCTGACCACCGCTGCCAAATCAATCGCTGAAATCATCACGATCCATCAGGATGTAAACGTGGATTTCGAAGACGTGAAAACTGTCATGAAAGATGCAGGTGCAGCTGTGATGGGATCATCTACAGAAGAAGGCGAAGGCCGTGCTATCAGAGCAGCCGGTGCAGCTATTTCTTCTCCATTGCTGAACAATGTGGACATTAAAGGAGCTGAGAAAATCCTTCTTTCCATCATGTCTGGCGAAGAAGAAGAACTTTCAATGGACGAGTTGAGCGAAATCACTGAATACATTCAGGAGAAAGCAGGCGATAACGCTGAAGTTATTTTTGGTCAGGGTATCGATCCGGAATTGGGCAAAGCAATCCGTGTAACTGTAATTGCTACCGGTTTTGAAATGGACAGATTGTCTGGAATCCCAAGAAAGGCTAAAACTGCTCCAATGGCATTTCCTCCATCAGCTCCGATAATGTCTGCTCCTATTGTTGCTGAGCCGGAAGTAGTGAAGACTTTGATCAACCTGGAATCAGGAAAAAGCCAGAAGGTAACTGAAGACTCGATTGCAAACGGTGCAACATTCGTTTTCTCTCTTCCAAAAACCCCGACTGCAAATCCAACTCCTCAGGAAACTCCAAAGACGGAATCATTCTCTTTCGAGATCAAACCGATTGAAGAATCAAGACCTGCTGTTGAGCCAGTGATGGAACCTACTGAAAGAATTGTCCACAATCTTTTCGAAGAAGAAGGAGATAAGAAAGTAGCTAAACTTCCTAAAGAGTCTGAGCCTGCAGTTCCTGCTTTTGCAAACGATTACTATGAGCAAATGAAGCTTAAAGCGATTCAAAGAGCACACGAGCGATTTGAAAAACTGAAAGGAGGTCGCTCAATCAACCCGACTCACGAAGAGTTGAAAGAAAAAATGGAAGTTCCTGCTTATCAGAGAAAGCACGTTGTGCTTCAAGAACCTCAGCATAGCTCAGAGCCAAGCATCAGCAAGTACAATCTGAGTGACGAAAATGAGATTCTGGGAAACAACAGATTTCTCCACGATAACGTGGATTAAATCCTAGAATTCAAGCAGCTGGTCTGCCTGGGTTTGCAGTAAGTCCACGTACAACCTGTTGGTGAGCAGGTTATCTGACATATTTTGCTCGATTTTGGCAAGCTTAGGCTTGAGAGCAAGGACGTGCATTCCCAGATAATGGAAGATGTCGGTGAGGTGGCTCAAAGCGATGCCACCCCCGCCTATTCCGGAGGAAATTCCCACCAAAGCACATTTTTTATTCCTGAACGTATTGGGATAGGTCATGCCGTCGATGAAGGATTTTAAGATCCCGGGGAATGATCCATTGTATTCCGGTACGATGAAGATGAATTTTTTTCCTTCTGCGATTTTATCGTGAAAGGTGTTAAATGCCTCATTTTTTCCGCTGTTTTCATACAAGGCTGTTCCGATAAAATCAATCGGAAGATCTCCCAACTCAAGAATTTCGGATTCAACTCCTCTTTCACTCAAAATAGATTGGTATTGCTGAGCTATTACTTTGGAAACCGAGTTTTTACGGTTGGTCCCGACGATGATTTTAACCATTTTTAGAATTATTCTGATTGCAATACAAGCAAAGAGGGGTAAAAGTTCTGAACACTTCCTTATTTAATATCTTTAGTCTTTCAATAAACTACAACCAATGACGTATCTCGATCAAGTCAATCAGGCAGTAAACTATATTCAAAACATTCACCCGGAAGCAACTCCAATAGGAATTATTCTTGGAACAGGTCTCGGGAAACTTGGCGAGCAAATCAATACAGAGTTTGAAATTGAGTATTCAGACATCCCGCATTTTCCGATTTCCACGGTGGAAAGCCACTCCGGGAAACTGATTTTTGGGGAGCTTGGCGGCAAAAAAGTAGTCGCGATGAAAGGTAGATTTCATTATTACGAAGGCTACTCCATGAAGGAAGTGACGTTTCCTGTTCGGGTGATGAAGAAGTTGGGGGTGAAAAATCTCTTCGTTTCCAATGCTTCCGGCGGATTGAATCCCAATCAGGAAGTGGGAGATGTCATGCTGATCAGCGATCATATTGACCTGTTTCCGGAGAGTCCTCTTCGCGGTCAGAATCCTGACGAATTTGGTCCGCGATTCCCGGATATGAGTGATGCGTATTCTGCAAGATTAATTGATAAAGCCCTGAAAATCGGAAAAGAACTTGGAATCAAACTTCACACAGGCGTGTACGTCGGAGTGCCGGGCCCAAATCTGGAAACTCCTGCTGAATACAAAAGAATGAGATTGATCGGTGGAGATGCTGTAGGGATGAGCACTGTGCCGGAAGTGGTAGTAGCGCGGCAGATGGGAATTGAAGTTTTTGGAATTTCAGCCATCACAGATCTAGGAGTAGAGGGGAAGATCAAGCATGTTACTCTTCAGGATGTGCTCAATGCCGCAGCCAAAGCAGAACCGATTATGGCTACAGTAATGAAAGAACTTATTGGAAGATTGTAAGAATCTCAAGTCAAAGAATTTACCTCAAACTATCCTGCTTCTCCGGAAGCAGGATTTTTTTTGTTTCCGACCGCTCCGAATCACTTCGGCATCTCCGCAATCAGCTCCTTCATTGCAATCAAGAAAGCTTCTATTTCTGGAGGGTAATCGGTTTCCACCGGATCGATTTTCCATTCGGTTAGCTTTCCATTTTCTTCGAAAGCTAAATAAAGCACTCCCTGATCATGGCAGTCCGGGCAACCGATTATTAAGTTGGGATTTTTTCTCAAGTAGGAAGGGAAAAGTCTGTAGAGATCCTCCGCTTTTTTGGCCAATTTATCGTCGAGCGGAGTCTTTTGAAATGTAATTTCCTCTGTTTGATATCGGGTACCCATGTCGTCGGGGAAAAGCTTCCCATTTTCGAGTTTATAAACATGGATGCAGTTCTCTAGACAGAAGCCATACCAACTCCCAAATACAAATGCGGAAGGATCCGGATAGACTTTTTCAGCACAGCCGGCAAAAGTCATACTTAACATAAGCGGCAAAAACAGTCTTTTTATACCCTTCATAATTGCAATGAACGAAATCAAATTGAGTTCGTTTATTCTTGAATCATTCAAATTTTTAAAAATTAACCCTATTTTGAGCTCTATGCGAAAATTGATTATTCTTTTTACTTTAAGCTTTTTCATTGCTGTGCAGGCATTTTCTCAGACAGATTCCCTGAGTTTTTCCTTCGGAAAAAATGAAGGTACCCTTCCTGCAACTTTTATCCTGACAGGTAAAATTGTTGATAAAGCTACCCAAGAACCTGTTCAGGGAGTTGGAATCCACTTGGATGGGGTTTTTACAGGTATCAGTACGGATCGATTTGGCACTTATTTATTGACGATTAAACCTGGATTGCATAAAGTTGCTTTCAGACATTTGTCCAAAATCCCGGTTTTCACCCAAGTCACTCTTTTTGACAATGGTGTGGTCAATCTGAGTATGGAGGAAAAAAGCTACGAACTGGAAGGTGTGGTGGTGATGTCGGATCAGCCGGACAGAAATGTCCGCAATCCGATAACGGGCGTAACCAAACTTACAGCAATAGAGCTTCGGGCTATTCCTGCATTTCTGGGAGAAGCTGATATTTTTAAAGGTTTGCAACTCCTTCCCGGTGTGAGTTCGGTCGGAGAAGGTACTTCCGGGATCAACGTCCGCGGAGCCAAAACTGACCAAAACCTGCTCCTGATGAACGAGGCTTTGGTCTTGAGTTCAAACCATGCCTTGGGTTTTCTTTCGGCTTTCAACGCGGACGTGAGCGAGTCTTTTACGCTATACAAAGGAAATCTTCCTGCTAATTACGGAGGAAGAGCCGGCTCTGCACTTGATATCCGGATGAAGCAAGGTGATATACAAAACTGGGGTGGTCAGGTGGGAATTGGCACTTCCAACGGTAGACTTTTGATCGAAGGGCCTTTGGCAAAAGATAAAGTAAGCCTGATTCTGGGCGGCAGAATATCCAATACAAATTGGCTTCTGAAGCAAGCCCGCGACTTTGACATTCAAAATAGTGAACTGAATTTTTATGATGCCTACGCAGGACTTTCCTGGGAGATTGCCAAAGGTCATAACCTCACCCTGAACACACTTTTGACGAGTGATTATTTTAAGTTTTCGGAAGAGTTTGGGTACGATTGGGCCAATCGGGTGAGTTCGCTCAACTACAAAGGCATATTGGGAGAAAATCTTTCTGTCTCCGTTTTGATAGCTGACAGCAATTTCAAGAACGCATTTTTTGATCCGGAAGGAATCGATGCAGCTCGAGTGGACAACGGGATGAATTACCAACAAGGGAAAGCTTCAGCGACTTGGGCAAATGATAAACTTGCAATCACGAGCGGTATAGAAAGTATTTATTACCGTGGAAAGCCCGAAAAGCTAAGTCCTTACAATTCCCAAAGCACAATCCAAACAGAGCAAGTGGGCAAAGAGAGAGGAATTGAATTTTCAGCTTTTGCTTCTCTGGAATGGGAAATCAGCGAAAAAACAGGCTTGGTTGGAGGATTGAGATATTCCACTTACAGTCAGCTTGGACCAGACACCGTCTATCAATACCAGGAAATAGGTGCGATTACCGAAGATCGAATCACGGGAAGCACTCCAATCAACAATGGTAAAATTCAAAGCTATTCCGGTCTGGAACCCAGGATTTCCCTTCGCCATAATTTGACTGAAAATCTTTCTCTCAAATTCAGCTACGCCAGGCTTTTCCAATACATTCAGTCGGTTTCCAACACGTTTGGCCCGACTCCGATTGATCTCTGGCAGCTCAGCACCCGCTACATTCCGCCGCAGCAATCAGATAATTTTTCACTGGGAATTTTCAAAAATTCCAAAGACAACCGCTGGGAGTTTTCGGCAGATGGATTTTATCGAATAACTCAGAATCAGGTCGAATTCCGTGATTTTGCGGAGCTTTTCCTGAATCCGCACATGGAAACTGAGTTGGTTTTCGGAGAAGGAAAAGCCTATGGAGGAGAGTTTTTGATCAAGAAAAACCTGGGAAGGGCGACAGGATGGATTGCTTACACCTACTCCAGATCTTTCTTTCGCAGTACCGGACAATATCCCGAAGAGCAAATCAACGACGGAGAGTGGTATCCCTCCAACTATGACAAACCTCATGAGATCAACTTCATTTTCAGCCGCAAAATGTACCCGCGAGGATTATTCAATTTTACAGTAAACTACGCCACCGGCCGCCCGATCAATGCGGTCAATTCAAGCTATATCCTCGGAGGATTGATTGTGCCGGAATACAGCGGTCGCAATGAATATCGGATCCCGGATTACTTCCGCGTGGATGTTTCCTACACGGTTGAGAAAGTGTTTTCCAAGAAAGGTGACAGCCTGAATTTCAGTATTTACAACTTGCTGGGAAGAAAAAATGCGTACTCCATTTTTTGGCAAAAAGACGGGGATTCTCAGCAGTTGAGACCTTATAGATTGGCGATTTTGGGAGCGATTTTCCCGTCTGTTACTTACAGTATTAAGTTTGGAGGAGGTGAAAATGAATAAGTCGATGCAGCGGATTTTCGGATTTTTATTGGTATCAGTTCTTCTCACATTTTCATGTGTAGAGCGGATCGATTTTCCTTTGAATAAAGGGGTGGAAAAACTGATTGTCTCCGGGCAACTGACCAATTTGGATGAGGAGCACTTTGTGTTTATTTCAGAAACTACCTCCAAGGATCGCGAACCGCTTTTGTCAGGGCAATATTATGTGTTGAATGATTTGCCAAGGCCAGTTATCAATGCGGGTGTCTCTTTGATAAATGATAAAAATGAGCAATGGTCTTACCGGGAAGTTGAACCAGGTAAGTATCAATTGAACGAATTGTTTGATCAAGTAGAAGAGGGAGTTAATTATTTATTGAGATTCAAATTGACGGGAGAACCTATAAATCCAAGCCTGAAATGATTCCTGAATCAGTAGGAGAGGATCAATTGAGTTATTCATTTACCCGAGGAGTAGTTGATGGCCAGCCAGAGACAGCCTTCATCAAAATCCAAACTCAAGTTACCTTGCCAGAGCAAGTTGGTGGATATTATTTGCGCTGGGACGTGGACGAAGCCTATTATTGGAATCTGACTTTCTTCCCAAATCCATTCAACACACCTCCGCCGGATTGCTATGTGTTTGGGTTTCCGGATCCAGAGCGGATTTCGTTGCTTAATGGAGATTTGATCAATAGTCCCGGAGGAACTTCCACTCAGATCGTTGCTGAGCGGGTTATCGATGATTCATTTCTGAGCAGGCATTATTTCAATGTGCGACAAACAAGCATCAATAAGTCGTCTTACGATTATTGGAGAAAGGTGCGGGAATTGGTCAATAATACCGGTTCGGTATTTGACTCGCCGCCTGCTCCGATTCGCGGAAATATTTCAAACGCTTCAGATCCCGACGAGATGGTTTTGGGATATTTCGAACTTGCTAGGGTCAGTCAAGAGAGGATTTACACGACCAAAGCGGATGTTCCTTATTTTGTTTCAGAGGTTTGTCCTTATGAACCAGGCAAGCTGCTTGAGAAATATCCTTCCACTTGTTTGCGATGCAGCGCTTTTCCAAATAGCACAAATGACACTCCTCATTGGTGGTTTGACGATTAAGGGAAACTAAGAATCTGGCTTAACCACGCAAAACCAATAATGGGGAGCTTGAGTCAAAAACCATTTCTTTCGCCACGCTAGCCCCGAAGATATTTTGAAACAGGCCTCGGGGATGGTGGATTAAACAAAGCATGTCGGATTTTTCCCGGGCAACAAACTTCCGGATTCCCTCTACAATATGGCCTGCCTTCACAACGAAGTAGGTATAATCCACGCCTTCGTTTTTGAGAAAATCTTCCAGATCCGGGTCAATCTTCGCTTTGGGATGACTTTCATCAATCACAGTGAGCAGATCAAGTACAGCATCGAAACCTTTCACCAAATCAAGAATAGGTTTCAAACGAGTAAGATCTTCTGTTTTTTTGTCGTCTAAAGCAAGAGTGATATTCGTAAGATGGAATTTTTGGAAATCGGTTGGAATCGCCAAAACCGGGATTGGAGTATGGAGGATAACATTGCTGGCAGTGCTTCCCAAAAATATTTTTTTAATCCCATCAGCTCCTTTTGTGCCCATGATAATGATGTCAACTTTCAATTTTTCTGCAGATTTACAAATGCTTTCAACAGAGTTGCCTTTAATTGCCTGGCTTACGATTTGAGTTTTTGAGGCCAATAAGGGTTTGACTTCACTAATCAGCGCTGCAAGTTCTTCTTCGCGATCTGCCTTCACTATATGATCGATGGACACCAAATTGCCGGTGCTTGTTGCGACCTGATATGCATGCAACACGTATATGGTTGCACCGAATTTATTGGCAACCTGAATGGCATGCCTTAATGCAAGATTCGCATTTTCGGAAAAATCGGTTGGGACTAGGATTTTTTTCATGGTGCAGATATTAGGTTAGAAGACTCCGTTTAGACCAAGATCAGTTAATGAAAATATTGATTGAACCTTAAAAAATCTATGACTCCTGTCATGGTTTTGCATGGAAGAAATATTTTATTGTAATACGAATCATCCAATAAATTTGACCCTTTTAATCGACCGTATACGGACAAGAGTGTACGATTAAAATTTCTTTGTTTTGGTTAAAAACTCACTTTTAGGGAAATCAGGGGCGTTTTATTTGGCATTAATGTGGAACTAGGAAGGAAAACCCTAATTCATTGAAAAAGCTAAAAATGTATGTTTGAAAATATATTCAAGACCGCGATTAGAAGTTTTTTGAAAACTAAGACGATTTCATTTATCAATGTCCTGGGTCTTTCGTTAGGAATAGCTATTTGTATCATCATTGCTTTGTTTTTATCAAATGAAATGAGTTACGATAAGCACCACGCATTTGCAGACAGGATATACAGAGTCAATTCGCATATAATTTTTGGGGGTAATGATTTGAATTTAGCGGTTGGTCCTGCGCCGATGGCAGAAGCTCTTCCTTTGGAGTTTCCTGAAGTGGAAGCAGCGGTACATTTCAGGCAAAGAGGATCCTTTTTAGTCAAAAGAGAAGCCGAAAATATCAAAGAAAACAATGTCATTTATGCAGGGAAAGACTTTTTCAAAATTTTCACAGTCCCTTTGATCGAAGGCAGTCCCGAAGGAGTGTTGGATGAGCCCCAAACCATGGCAATCAGTAAGAAAACCGCTGATAAATTCTTTCCAAATGAAAGCGCTGTGGGAAAAAATCTGATTTTGAACAACAAAACTGATTTTGAAATTACGGCCGTTTATGAGGATATGCCTTTAAACAGTCATTTTCACTTTGACCTGATCCTTTCTGCGGAAGGATTAGAAGAGGCAAAATCCCCTTTTTGGCTTGGCAATAATTTCCAGACCTATTTGTTGCTTCGGGAAGGATCAGATCCTTCGGGGTTGAATGATAAATTCAAGCAATTGATTTCTAAGCACATTGAGCCTGCTTTGGCCCAAGTGATGGGAGAAGATTTTACCATGGAGAAATTTCAATCTTCAGGAGATATGATTGAATACAGTGTGCAAAATCTCCGTGACATCCATCTGAAAAGTAATCTCCAGGGAGAGTTCGAACCCAACTTTAGTATTACCTACATCTACATGTTTGTTGCTGTAGCTCTTTTCATTCTTCTTTTGGCCTGTATCAATTTTATGAATCTGTCTACGGCAAGGTCATCCAGCCGGGCCAAAGAAGTGGGTGTTCGGAAGGCCTTAGGTTCAAGTAAGATGGATTTGAAGGTGCAGTTTTTGGCTGAGACCTTTTTGGTAAGCTTGGTTTCTTTTGTTTTTGCCATTTTCATAGCGAGTCTTTTGCTTCCATTTTTCAATGAACTTTCTGGCCGATCCTTAGAAATCCCCTTCACAGATTTTGGGTTCTACTTGATATTATTTGTTGGAGCATTGTTTGTAGGGCTTTTAGCAGGGATTTATCCTTCCTTTTTTCTCTCTGCTTTCGAACCGGTAAAAGTTTTGAAAGGCAATCTTTCCGGTGGAATGAAGAGTGGGTCTGTCCGCAGCACGTTGGTTGTTTTTCAGTTTGCCGTTTCCATAATCCTGATAATTGCAACAGTATCGGTATTTAGCCAGATCAGTTATATCCAGAAAAAAGAACTTGGGTTCAACAAAGATCAGGTGGTGATGATTGAAGATATTTATGCACTTGGAGATCAGGCTCAGTCTTTTAAAGAATCGATTGTTCAAAACTCACTGATCGAAAAAGGAACCTTTAGCGGGTTTCTTCCAGTATCTGGAACCTGGAGATCGGACACTCCATGGTGGGCAGAAGGCAGAGATCCCAAGCAGCAGGAGAATTTGGTGAGTATCCAGAATTGGTCAGTAGATTTTGACTACATCAATACTTTGGGAATGAAGATCATTGACGGAAGGGATTTTTCAATGGATTTTCCCTCCGATTCCTCGGGTGTGATTTTGAATGAAACAGCCTTGAAGAGCTTAAACTTTGATGGGAATCCGGTGGGACAGCGAATTGCCAGTTTTATGGGGAATAACACTGACGGGATTAATATGGAAGAATTTGAATACAAAACCGTCATAGGTGTTGTCGAAAATTTCCACTTCGAATCACTCAAAGAAAATATCGGTGCGGTAATGATTTTTCTTGACCGAAAGCCACAGGGCTATGCTTCTTTCCGGTTTAATGCCAAAGATGCGGATGAGGTGATTGATATTATTGAATCAAAATGGAAAGCAATGGCCCCGGGACAGCCGTTTAACTATTCATTTTTAGATGAGCGATTTGGCGAAATGTATAAATCGGAAACAAGGATCGGTAAAGTCTTTGCAGCATTTACAGTTTTTGCCATCTTCATCGCCTGCCTTGGGTTATTTGCCCTGACGTCCTTTACTGCCGAACAGAGAAGAAAGGAAATTGGAATAAGAAAAGCCCTTGGGGCAAGCGTGGGCGGTATCGTTTTTCTATTGTCAAGGGAATTTACAAAGCTGGTATTGATTGCTTTCGTTTTCGCGGCTCCATTGGCTTGGTATGGAATGAGTAAATGGCTGGAAGATTACCAATTCAGGATTGACCTTGGATGGGAGATTTTTCTTTTTTCAGCAAGCGTGGTGATGCTGGTAGCCTGGCTGGTAATTGGATTGCAATCCATCAAAGCAGCAAGAGCCAATCCTATAAATTCATTAAGGAGCGAGTGATGTTTGATTTTAAAAAATCAAAAGATGAACTGGTTCAATTTTTAATGCAAAAAACCAATTCTCACAGGTCTGATCAATAACCTGAAATCATAAAGCCCGATTCTATTCAGAACCGGGCTTTTTAATTGCAATGGACCATGGATTGTCGCCAATAGTCTAAAAATCTTAAGTCTTAAATCTTAAATCTCAATCACTTCTTCATCCCCATATAATCCACCACAAAATAGCTCAAAGTCCTTACTCCAAGGATAAATCCGCTTTCGTCGAGGTAGAAATCAGGAGTGTGGTGAGAAGGAGTTTTTAGAGGATCCGCACCTTTTTTCATTCCGCCCAAGAAAATGAAGAATCCGGGTTTTTCTTGTTGGAAAAAACTGAAATCTTCAGAACCCGTCATTGGATCCATCACGATTAGGTTTCCGTCTCCTGCCGCAGCCTGAAGCGAAGGAACCATTTTAGCAGTCAATTCAGGAGGGTTGATTGTCGCCGGGTAAAGTTTGGTGATGCTTACCTCAGCTTTTGCTCCGGCACTTTCAGCGATGTTGGTTGCGATTTCGGTGATTCTTCGGTGGACCAAAGCTTGTTGGTCAGCACCAAAAGTTCGGATGGTTCCGATCATTTCCACTTTCTCAGGGATGATGTTGTGGCGAATTCCTCCATGAATAGCTCCTATTGTTACTATTGCAGGGTTTTGGGTGATGTTTACACTTCGTGAAAGGATCGTTTGCAAGCCCATTACAATCTGAGAAGAAGTCACAATCGGATCTACACCTGACCAGGGAGATGCTCCGTGAGCTTGAGTTCCATGGACATTGATTCCCAAAATATCAACAGCCGCCATGGATGGACCTGAGCGATAGCCGATTTTTCCGGCCTCCACTTGTGACCAGATATGAAGGCCAAAAATTGCATCCACATCATTCATGACACCTTCTTTTACCATCAATTCCGCTCCGGCCATATCAACATCCGAAACGCCTTCTTCAGCAGGCTGGAAAATAAATTTAACCGACCCTTCCAACTGATCTTTCATTCCTGCCAAAACTTCGGCTGCTCCCATCAAAATGGCTACGTGTGAATCGTGTCCACAAGCATGCATGACACCGGTTTGCTGTCCATTGAAAGTGGCAGTGACATTGGATTTGAAAGGAACGTCAACTCGCTCAGTCACCGGAAGTGCATCCATATCTGCACGGAGAGCGACCATTGGGCCTGGTTTTCCTCCTTTCAATACACCCACAACACCTGTTAATGCTACATTTTCGGTCACTTCCATTCCGAGAGAGCGAAGGTGATCCGCAATTATTTTCGCAGTACGAACCTCTTGATTTCCAAGTTCCGGGTGCTCGTGGAAGTCACGGCGCCATTCGATCACTTTGGATTCGATTGCAGTTGCTTGTTTGTCTATAGCTGGTCTCAGCTTTGTCTGGCCAATGGCTGTCGCCGAAATCAATAGCATTGGTAAAATAATTCTCTTCATGGAGGATGGTTTATATCGCTGTTTCTCAAATTTAGAAAAATGTGCAGAAGGTCAATGTATTAAATTGACAGAAAGGGAATTTGGAATTTGCGCAGCAAGAGATTAACTCAATAACCCAATCTCTCCAAACAGAAAAACCCGGTCCTTTCCAGAACCGGGCTTTTCTTAAATTATGGACCATTGACTATGGTCTAAATCTTACGTCATAAATCATAAATCTCCAACCAACTTACTTCTGCATTCCCATATAATCCACTACAAAGTAGCTCAGGACACGTACTCCAAGGATAAAACCACCTTCGTCAATGTAGAAATCAGGGGTGTGGTGGGAAGGAGTTTTGGTTGGATCTCCGCCTTTTTTCATTCCTCCCAAACCAATAAATAACCCCGGTTTTTCTCTTTGATAGAAACTGAAATCCTCTGCGCCAGTTACCGGTGGGTTTACTTTCACATTTTCTTTACCTGCTGCGGATTCAATAGTGGCCAACATTTTCGCAGTCAGATCCGGATCATTCACTGTGGTAGGATACAGTTTGGTGATATTTACCTCAGCTCTTGCTCCTGCACTTTCTGCGATGTTTGTTGCGATTTCGGTGATTCTTTTATGCACCAAGATTTGCTGGTCTTCTCCGAAAGTCCGGATGGTACCGATCATTTCCACTTTTTCAGGAATAATGTTGTGGCGGATTCCTCCGTGAATTGCGCCTACGGTAACTACCGCCGGATTTTGGGTGACATTTACACTTCGTGAAAGAATGGTTTGCAAACCTGTGATGATCTGCGAAGAAGTCACAATCGGATCTACGCCTGACCATGGAGAAGCACCGTGAGCCTGAGTTCCATGCACGATTATTTCCAAATTATCCACGGCAGCCTGAGCAGGTCCTGATCGATATCCGATTTTCCCCACTTCAGTTTGGGAAGAAATATGCAAGCCAAAAATAGCATCCACATCCTTCATCACGCCTTCTTCCACCATTTGCTTTGCTCCCCAGGAAGTGACTCCATCCTGGTAAATCCCCTCTTCTGCTGGTTGGAAAATAAACTTGACATTGCCTTGGAGTTCATTTTTCATCCCAGCCAACACCTCAGCCACACCCATCAGGATAGCGACGTGCGAATCGTGTCCGCAGGCATGCATGACGCCGGTTTGCTGACCGTTGTAAGTCGTCGTGACCGTTGATTTGAAGGGCAAATCTACCCGCTCCGTTACCGGAAGTGCATCCATATCAGCTCGCAAAGCGACAGTTGGTCCGGGCTTTCCGCCTTTCAATACACCAACAACACCTGTGACTGCGACACCTTCGGTCACTTCAATTCCGAGTGAGCGAAGATGATCCGCAATCATTTTGGCAGTTCGGATTTCATTGTTTCCCAATTCAGGGTTTTTGTGAATATCGCGTCTCCATTCGATCACTTTGGTCTCGATAGCTGCTGCCTGCTTGTCAATTGCCGGTTTAAGCTTGGTTTGGCCTACAGCGATTCCACTTACAAGAAATAAGGGAAGTATAAGTTTTTTCATATGTTAATTTGGTTGGTGGTTTAATTTGCAACTTTGTCAAGTTGTGAAAATAGTAAATTGGAGTTTATCCACACGATCGCTTCGGACAGAAATTTGATAGATGGAGAACTATTCGGGCTTTTAAAGCTTTCTATCCTAAACTAGAATCTATGAATCTCGATAAACAAATAGCAGTCGTCACCGGAGTCAGCAAAGGCATCGGACTTGAATTGGTCAAACTTTTACTGGAGAAAGGAACAATCGTTGCAGGTTGGGGAAGAACAGCTCCCAGCTTTCAGCATGAAAACTTTCACTTTTTCTCTTGCGATGTTTCAGTGGAGGATCAGGTAGAAAAAGCGTATCAGGAGACAGTCTCGAAGTTGGGTTCGGATATCCGTATCCTAGTGAACAATGCCGGTTTTGGGGTAGCGGGAAAGTTTGAAGAAATGTCTTCTGAAGACTGGAAGTCTATGTTTGATACTAATGTTCACGGGATTTTCTACGTGAGCAAGCGATTAGTACCTGCGATGAAAGCCGCAGATGAAGGACATATTCTGAATGTGGCTTCAATCGCAGGTCTGAACGGAGTAGCAAATTTTGCCGGATATGTGGGTACAAAACATGCCGTGAGAGGAATTTCTCATTCGATGTACATGGAGTTGAGGGACTTTGGTATAAAAGTTTCTACGATTTACCCGGGCTCTATTCAAACCAATTTCTTTGATTCAATCCCCGGTATGGGAGCGACTGAAAATATGATGCGACCAATCGATGTGGCCCACACCATCGTCCAAACTCTGGAAACTCATCCGAATTATTTCGTGGCGGATATAGAGTGCAGACCATTGAGACCGAAAGGGAAGAAGTAGACAGTATTCAGTCGCTGTTACCTGTCATGTCGAGTGAGCGAGACATCTCATTCTTTGAAAAAGTAAGTGATCAGCCGCAGTTTTCGGTTTCGATTTTATCGAAACTGATTCCTGTGGCTGATCATTGATTTTTTTAGACTAAATCAAAACGAGATTCTGCTTTTTTAACCCTATTTTTGAACTGGTTTAAAACCCGATATGTCACTCGAAGTCTCCCAACTTACCAAGCTGTACGGATCTCAAAAAGCGCTCGATGAAGTGAGCTTTTCTGCTACACCGGGGAGAATCTTAGGTTTCCTGGGTCCCAACGGAGCTGGGAAATCCACCACGATGAAAATTATTACCGGATTCTTGCAAGCGGATTCAGGTTCGGTGAAAGTGCAGGGAAGAGACGCTCTCAACAATCCCAAGGAAGTTAGTCCGCTGATTGGATATTTGCCGGAGCATAATCCGCTCTACCTTGATATGTATGTGAGAGAGTTTTTGGCTTTCTCGGGCGGAGTGTATGGTCTGAGCGGAAAGCATCTGGAAAATCGAACCAAAGAATTGCTTCATCGCACAGGCCTAGAGCCTGAGCAACACAAGAAAATCGGGCAGCTTTCCAAAGGATACAGACAGCGGGTTGGATTGGCAAGAGCATTGATTCACGATCCTCAGGTGATCATTTTGGACGAACCTACCACAGGACTTGATCCAAATCAATTGGTGGAAATCCGGAACCTTATCAAGGAAATTGCTCAAAATAAAACCCTGATACTTTCGACACATATCATGCAGGAAGTGGAAGCTATCTGCAAAGACGTGGTGATCATCAACAAAGGAAAAATTCTCGCTTCCGAATCCCTCGAAACCCTGAAATCCGGAACTGATGAAGCTCAGTTAGTCTTAGAAACTGAAGAGGAAATGGAGCTAAGCTGGTTTGAAAACTTAGGGAAAGTCAGTTTTGGAACCAAAGGCAAAAAGGAAATATTGATCGCCTGTCAGGATCCTTCAGAGGCTCGAAAAGCAATTATGAATTTGGTGCGAGATCACTCGCTGAACCTGATCAGCCTCAATCAAAGCAAAAAGAATCTGGAACAAATATTCCGCGAAATCACGAAATGAAAAGCCTTTTTCTGAAAGAAATCAATGCCTTTTTCGGGAGCCTGCTGGGCTACCTTGTGCTGGCGTTGTTTCTGGTGGCGTTGGGTTTGATCGTATGGGTATTTCCGGAAAGCAGCGTTTTGGAATATGGTTTTGCAGATCTGGAAGCACTTTTCACTTACACACCTTATGTATTTACTTTTTTGGTGCCGGCCCTGTCGATGCGGGCGATTGCCGATGAGCGAAAGACCGGGACCTGGGAATTGCTTCGCACTTCGCCGCTTTCATTGGTTCAGATTATTCTGGCGAAATACCTGGCTTTAATTTGCCTTGTTTCGCTGGCTGTTTTGCCCACGCTTTTGTATTTCTTCAGCATTTTCCAACTCGGTGATCCGGTTGGGAATCTCGATCAGGCGGGATTCTTTGGTTCCTGGATCGGATTGCTGGGAATCGGAGCAGTGTTTGCAGCGGTGGGATTGTTCGCTAGTTCGCTGACTTCGCAGCAAGTCGTTGCATTTGTGTTGGGAGTTTTCTTGTGTTTTGTGCTCTATTTCGGATTTTCTGCCATTGCAGATTTGCAGTTGGGTGTCTGGTCTTACTGGTCTGAGGAAATCAGTCTGAGCTATCATTACATCAACTTGAGCCGTGGCGTGGTAGATTCTACAGATATCTTTTTCCTGTTGGGAATTATCTGGTTGTTTTTGGGAGGTAGTGTTTTGGTCTTGAGGAACAAATGAAAAAGCCACTCTCACATACCCTGAAGCCCTGGCTGATCCTGATCGGAGGATTGGTGATTTTCGTTGTGCTTGCTCTTTTTGCCCGATTCCGAATTGACCTTACGGAGGAAAAACGCTATTCACTTCATCCGGCTACGCAGCAAGTACTTTCGGGAATTACCGAACCAATTCATGTCGAGATTCTTCTGGTTGGTGAAAATCTTCCGGGAGGAATGCGTCGCCTTCAGAAATCGATCGAAGAGACCGTTCGAACTTTCAATGCATATAGCCCGGAGAAAATCACTTTCTCTTATTTTGACCCGCTTAGCCTTCCCAAGGAAGAGCAGGAGGAATTCATTTTCACCCTGAACGAATACGGGATCAACCCGACCAATCTCTTTGTAAGCCAAAATTCCGGTCAACAGGCAACCATGATTTTCCCCGGATTTCTTGTGATGAATGAGGAATTCGAAACCGGAGCGTTGGTGCTGAAAGGGGAGCGAGGCATGAGCCCTGACCAGATTTTGAATCAATCCATCGAGAATCTTGAGTTTGAGATGAGCAATTCGATCCGGAAATTGATTTCCCCTGCATCCAACTCGATTGCCATGATTATCGGTCATGGGGAGATGAGTGAAGATGAAGGATTTGGATTGGTGGAGGCTTTGGATGGGGAATTTGAGTTGTTCAAAGTTCCATTGGATCAGGCAAAATCTGTGGAAGACCTGAAGAATTTCAGCCTGATTTTTATTCAGGGACCAAGGGATTTGTACTCCGACAGGGAAGTTTATCTGCTCGACCAATACGTGATGAATGGAGGAAATCTGGTCGTGCTGATTGATGGAGTTGCGGTGGATATTGCAGGTGCAGGCGGAGAGGGGACGCTGGCTATGCCGGTGGAATCTGGCTTGGAAAATCTGCTTTTCCGCTATGGAATCCGCGTAAACAAAGACCTGATTCAGGATTTGAACTCCGGGTATTTCCCGGTTATGGCAGGCAATTTTGGAAATCAGGAGCAAATGGTTCCATTGCCCTGGCCCTTTTATGTTCAAGCGGGCCGAGTGCAAAGTCACCCGATCACCAAAGGTCTTGACGTGATTAATTATCGGTTTGTCAGCAGCCTGGATACTGTGAAAGCAGATGGAGTGAAAAAAACTCCTCTGATCTTTTCTTCCGATAATTCCCGGATTCTGGCGGCTCCTGTTCGAGTTGCTTTCAGCGATATGGAAAAGCAGCCTGTCCCTGAAGAATATGGATTGAAGAATCTGCCGATGGCGTACTTGCTGGAGGGAGAATTTACCTCACTTTTCAAAAATCGTTTCATTCCCGAGGGTTTTGCGAAAGCAGATTTTAAAGAATCAGGAAACGGGAAAGTGATGGTTTTTGGTGACGGAGATGTGTTTCAAAGTCAAACCAATCTTCAGGATGGAAGTCCTTTGGCATTGGGCGAGGATCCTTTTTCGCAAACGATTTTTGCAAATAAGCTTCTACTCCGAAATCTTGTCCAGTACCTTTCCGACCCGGATGGAATTATCGCTTCCCGAACGCGAACTTTCCAAATCAGACCTTTGAATAAAGTAAAAGTGGCACAGCAGAAAGTATTTTGGCAAACTGTTAATGTCCTCGCTCCGGTTGTTGTGTTGATGATCTTTGGAGCGATGGTTTGGGGAATCAGGAAAAATAAATTTTCTAAAAAATAAACGAGACGGATGGTTACCTTCGTTTTTAATAATTTTCCGGAGTTTCGACGTGAGTACCTCCCGTCCAATTCGATTTTATTTATAAATTTACCCCCATTCAAAAGTAAAATAAAATAAGCCCTACGATATGAAATTTATTGTTTCCTCTTCTGCCTTGTTAAAGCAGCTTTCGGCAATTAACGGTGTGGTGACTACCAATCCGGTTGTGCCAATTTTGGAGAACTTTCTTTTTGAGATCAAAGACAGCAAATTGACCATCACTGCCTCTGATCTTCAGACATCCATGATGACTGAGATTCACGTGGAGGCAAAAGAAGATGGAAATATCGCAGTGCCTGCAAGAATCCTGATCGAGACTTTGAAAAACTTACCTGAGCAGCCGGTGACTTTCAGCATCGATCATGATACATACGCTGTCGAAATCAGCTCTGATAATGGTCGTTACAGACTTGCCGGTGAAAACGCAACTGACTTTCCCAAGATCCCGACCGTAAGCAATGCTACTGTAGTAGATATGTCTACAGAAGTGCTTTCCAGCGCGGTTTCAAACACAATTTTTGCAACAAGCAGCGACGAGTTGAGACCGGCAATGACGGGTGTTTACATCAACTTGAGCGCAACAAATACGACTTTCGTAGCTACAGACGGACACCGTTTGGTAAGATACAGAAGAGTAGATGTGGCTTCCCCAAACGCAGCAAGCCTGATCATCCCTCGTAAAGCGTTGAACTTACTGAAGTCAACTTTGCCTTCTGAAAATGTTCCGGTAACTGTAGAATTCAATAATTCCAACGCTTACTTCAAGTTCAACAGCATCAAAATGATCTGCCGTCTGATTGACGAGAGATTCCCTGATTACGAAAATGTAATTCCGGTGGACAATCCAAACAGGATGAATATCGACCGAATGGAATTGCTGAGCTCCTTGCGTCGTATCGCGATTTATGCGAACAAAACTACGCATCAGGTTAGATTGAAACTAACCGGCAGCGAGTTGATGATTTCTGCTGAGGATTTGGATTTCTCCAATGAGGCAAACGAAAGATTGTCTTGTGATCACGATGGAGAGGATATCGAAATCGGATTCAACGCAAAGTTTCTGGTGGAAATGCTGAACAACCTTTCTTGCAAAGAAGTAAGTCTGAGATTCAGTGCACCAAACAGAGCAGGTCTGATTTTACCTGCTGAGCAAGATCCAAACGAGGACATCCTGATGCTAGTGATGCCTGTAATGCTCAATAACTACGTATAACAACCACAATTTCTATAAAGCAAAAAGCCTGGGTTCTGCTCAGGCTTTTTTTTGTCCCTAACCCTTGAGGTTTTTTAAACCTCGAGGGTTTTGAAGGAGGAATAATGTAAGTGTATTTTTTAGCGAGTAAAGTAAAGAACCGTACTAGAGTTAAACTTGGCTTCTCGTGTTAATACTAAGAGTAATGCTTTCTACTCAGGCTGATAGGTATAAGAAGGATATTCCGCATCTAAAAAGCGAATAATCTTTTTGTCCAATGTCCAGATTTTGCATTGGTTCTTGAGTCCGGCAAAAATTATGATGGTGTCGATCAGTCCAATTCCCTGATTGATCAATTTATTCTTTTGGGAGAAAATACCGGCTTCGAATATTAAACCATCGTCCTCAATTCTTGGTAAAGATTTTTGGTATTCTTTCAAAATTTTGATTTCCCTTTCTCCCTTTGCTCCCTGCACCAATTCTGCAAATATCAAATCCAAGGTTATGACAGTTCTTTGATCAAGGAGTTCTTGGCAGGAATGAAAAAATGTCGGATTGGCTTTGAAATATTCTATCCAGATGGAAGTGTCGAAAATTACTCCATTCATGAATTATTGTTCTTTCGCAACTCCTCAGCAGTATAATAAAACTCCAAAGGCTCAGCGGCGATTAACTTTGAAGTGGCTTTCAGCTTTTGGATTGACAAATATTCCGAAAGTGCGATTTTTAAAGCCTCAGTAATGTTTTTTGCATTGGAAACTTCCATTACTTCTGAGATCAATTCATCCGAAATTAAGGCAGTGACTTTCATATTGTTTCAGGTGTTTTTAATCTTTATAAATGACAACTTTGAATCTCTCAAGATAAATAATCTTCGTTCTGTGTGACGCTTTATTCATGCTCGATTCAAGTTATAAAAACCATACGATTAAGCATCGTATAAAGTTCCTCGGTTAATTTTTTTTTTGATCCCTCAACATTTTCAAATACAATCCTTCCACTCGCTCCCTTGCCCAAGGTGTTTTTCGGAGAAATTTCAAACTGGAATTAATCGAAGGATCGTGTGTGAAGCAACGGATGTTGATCCGCTGCCCGAGTTCTTCCCAGCCATAGAAGCCCACCAAATTGGCTACGATATCGGCAAGTGTAACTCCGTGAAGAGGATTGTTGAGTTGAGGTGTTTCCAATTTAAAATGTAAAATGATTGAGTTTAAAATTAGCTAAGAATCTCCATTTAAATCGTGTGACAAGAATTTGTATGCGTTGCGGATTGAAATTCGATTTTGTAAACTGATCACTGCGACTGCTTACTTTTTCAAAGGCTCGATCAAATCCCAAAGATTTCCATATAGATCCCTGAAAGCTGAGACGGTTCCATAGGCTTCCTGGCTCGGTTCCCGGAGAAACTCCACTCCTCTTGATGTGTATTTTCGATAGTCTCCCCAGAAATCATCCGTATAGAGAAACAGAAAAACCCGGCCTCCGGCTTGATGTCCGATTTGACTTTCCTGAACTTCATTGGCAGCTTTGGCCAGCAGTAACTGGCAGGAAGAACCGGGAGGACAAACCCGAACCCAGCGCTTGGTTTCACTCATGACAGTGTCTTCGATCAGGTCGAAATCCAGCACATTGGTATAAAAGGCGATCGCCTCGTCATAGTCTTTTACAAGTAGTGCAATCTGTCCGAGTTGTTGTTTCATTTTTGGGATGCTTTGGGCACGAAGTTAAAAACAAAGGCCACAAAGACGGAAATCCTTGTGGCCATTTAAATTTCCCTCGTAAATCATTTACGATTTTCTGGCGTTTTCCAAAGTCCTTTGCACAGTATCCAGATTCGCCCGGATCTCATCAATGCTTTCCCACTCCCGGTCTTTGTCCCCATGCTCGATTCCGACATATCCATTGAATCCGTGTGAAACCACGATTTTCATCATTCGCTCATAATCCAGCGGATGTTCTTTTCCATTATCATCCCATACGGTTGGCTTCATGCTGACGCCTTTTGCTCTTGGCATGAGTTCATCGACACCCCGATAGGAATCGTAGGAGTAGATCCTTTCTCCCTCGGTATGGATTCTGAAGTTCCCGAAATCAGGGAGAGTTCCAGCCCGATTATGTGCCGTTTGTTTGATCATTTCGGCAAGCCATTTGGCATCGCTGGAGAATCCTCCATGGTTTTCGATGATCACATTGATATCAAAATCATCCGCAAACTCACAAAGCTGACGCAACCCCGAGCTCGCAATATTCATGGCGTCTTTTGCTAATCTTGCATCTGTGGTATAGGGAATTGCGGTGTAAGCATTAACTCTGATGGAATGGCAGCCTAGGAATTTGGCAGCTTCGACCCATTTCTTATGATTCTCAACAGTTTGTTTTCGCTCTTCGGAAGTGGCCGCACCCAGCATTCCTTCCCCATCGCACATGATCAGGACGGAAGTGACTCCTTCGCCGTCCGCTCTGGTTTTCATTTCCTTCAGGTAATTCATGTCTTTTGCCTTGTCCTTGAAGAACTGATTTACATACTCCACAGCGTCTATTTGATGCTGTTTTGCAAGTTTTGCGAAGTCAAGATGGTCCATTTGCTTCGCAAAAAGAGGTCTTTGAAGAGACCATTCTGCTAAAGAAATCTTGAATGCAGGAGCTGCGTTTTTAGGCGAAAAAGCCATTTGAGGTAAGCCCAGGCCGATAGCAGCTGAGGCAAGGCCTGCGGTTTTTAGAAATTCTCTTCGATTGTTCATTGCTAAAAAGGTTAAGTGTTTATGGTTATTTGGTTTGCTACTCTGAATACTGCGACTGATCACTGAATCATATCTCCCAGCCGGTTCTGTATTCTCTTGTCAGAAATTGATTAGCGTTTTCATCATTTGTGATTTTGATTAATTCAGCATCAAAATCAACTTTCTTATTTGCTCGGAGCGCAACAGAACCAAGATTAATCGTGTCGGTGATTGTCTGCGCCCGAATGAAACTCCCCGGGGTTTGCACGCCCGATTGGATCGCTTCGACCCATGCAGCGGTATTCCGTTCGATGCTTCTTGAGTCGATCCGCTCTGTCGCAGGTCTTGCTTCCATTTTACTTTCAGGCAAAAGCACCGGATTTTCTCCCCGGAAACCTCCCAGGATTTTGCCCTTCGTGCCTACCAGCAAAAGTCCTTCATCCGGCGTGTCTTTTCCATCCATTTCCAATTCATCCATTGCAAATGGTTTCATTCCTCCATCGTACCAAAAGAGGTCAAAAGCGGGAAGTGAAAGTTGCTCAGGAAATTTCCATTTAATCATGCAGCTTGCCGGGAAAGCCACGTCATTTTTCACCCATTGATAGACCTGATTGATTTCTTCGCGTGTGGTGGTGCCAAAAGCTCTTGCACTTGTAGGCGATTTGGTGATTCCAAGGGTTTCAAAAAGTGGGAAAAGACTGTAATGTCCCATGTCGGCAACTGATCCTCCGCCGAATTCATACCAGCCACGGAAGACATTGTGAGTGTAGTTTTTATGATAAGGCATATCCGGAACTGGTCCCAGCCAAAGATCCCAATTGAACCCTACCGGAATAGGTTGGATCTCGGTGGGTCGCTTGGTCCACTGCTGCCAAACCGGGCGATAAGACCAATTGTGAATTTCTTTGAGTTCGCCGATCAATCCCTCGTCCATCCAGGCTTTGATTTGTCGGTATTCCGGTCGGTCGGACCAGGCGAGGAGATGCGTAATCACGCCGGATTCTTTGGCTTTTTCTATGACTTTTCGGCCTTCGAGTAGCCGGTTGGAAATCGGTTTGTGGGTCACCACGTGAATTCCTTTGTTCATCGCTGCCAAAGCAATGGAGGCATGCGTATGATCCGGAGTCATGATTTTGATGGCGTCGATTCCTTTTTCTTTTGCAAAAAGTTCTCTGAAATCCTCGTACGAAGCGCAGCCTTTATATCTGCCGGAGGGTTTGTTTTTGGCGTAGTATTTCTCAACATATTCCTGCCCGATATCGCGTCCGCCGGGGATTCCGGTTTTGCCTTCCCACCAGGAATTGTCCTCGAGCACTTCCCGGATATCGTCTCGGATTCCATTGGCTGACCAGTCGATGTAGTCGGTTGAGAACTTATTGGAGTCACAGACTGCGACCACCCGGACTTTCGGATTTTGGAGCAATTCACCCATTTCCCGAAGGCCTTGGGTTCCGCAACCGATATTGGCTACGGTGATTTGATCTGAAGGAGGGACTTTTCCTAAGCCTGCGATGACATTGGATGGGACGATGGATATGGAAGCGGCGACCGTAGCTGCCGAACCCAGGAATTCTCTTCGATTCAATTTATTAGAATCCATTAACAGGTATTTGGGTGATTAAAGGATATAATTTACCAATCTGACTGCTTAAGTCAAAGCGGTATGAGAAAGATCATTAATAAAGGATTTCCATTTTTCTTAGAGGATTTTCCAAAATTCAATTTCCAATGCACCCGCATCTATTTTGACAAAAGCTCGGATGGTTCTTTGAGTGTTTTCGGAAAGAAGTAGAGGGTGCTTCGAGGAAGGCAAACCCACATTCTGAATTTTATCGAAAAAGGAATACCTTAAGCTACCAGCCCAATTTAACCCTTATGAACAATCTTATTTTCATCCGGTCTTTATTCCTTTTTACGACTTCTTTATTTCTTTTTTCTTTTCAAAAAGAACCATCAAAAACTTCAGAGAAAGACAATCCAGATCGTCCGAATATTGTCTGGATTGTGACGGAAGATATGTCTCCTCAGAATTTGGGCGCATATGGAGGAACGGGCGGAAAGACTCCCGTTTTGGATGCTTTCGCCAAGGAATCGGTATTATATACCAATCTATTTTCCACCGCGGGTGTCTGTGCACCAAGTCGCGCCTCCATAATTACCGGAGCATATCAGACGGCGATTGGAGCGCAGCATATGAGAACTTTGGGGATGTCTGCAGCGGCATCTGATGTTTATCCTCCCGGTTTCAAAGCTTACTCCGCAATGCTTCCTGAGGGAATGAAAGGCTTTCCTGAATACCTGAGAATGGCTGGCTATTACGTAACCAATAATGCCAAACAGGATTATCAGTTCGTAGCTCCCGGCACGCTTTGGGACGAAAGCAGCCGCAAAGGACATTGGAGAAATCGCCCCGACAAGAATCAACCGTTTTTCTCTGTTTTCAATATTGAAACCACCCATGAATCTCAAGTTTGGATGCGTGCCAATCAGCCGCTTCTGGTGGATCCGGCAGATGTGATGATTCCGCCTTATTACCCGGATGACTCGATCAGTCGGGCCGTGATGGCAAGATTTATCTCCAATGTGATGACGATGGATTCTCAGGTGGGCGAGATCCTGAAGCAACTCAAAGAGGATGGGCTGTATGAAAACACGATCATTTTCTTCTATTCTGACCACGGAGACGGACTTCCCTATGCAAAAAGAGAAATGTATGACCGGGGTTTGCGGGCGCCTTTGATGATCAAAGCTCCGTTTTTAGTACCCGGAACAGTGGATGAGCAATTGATAAGTTTTGTGGATTTAGGTCCAACCGTTTTGTCTCTGGCAGGAGTGGAGATTCCGGAGACTATTCAGGGACAAGCTTTCCTGGGAAAGCAAAAATCTCAGACACCCCGGAAATACATTTATGCAGGAAGGGACCGAATGGACTCAGAATATGATCGGGTTCGGGCTGTTTCGGATGGCCGATATAAATACATCCGCAACTATATGCCGGAAAAACCCAACTACCAGAATGTTCAATACCGACTTCAAAATCCTCTGATGCTACATTTATTGAAGTTGAATGAGGAAGGGAAACTGACACCTGATCAGGCGCGATGGTTTGCTCCAAGTAAACCATTGGAAGAATTCTATGATACCCAAACGGATCCTAACGAATTTAAAAATCTGGTTGGAAATCCAGCCTATGAGGAAAAGCTGAATGAACTCCGTGCCGCCCATGAGCAATGGATGAAAGATTTTCCGGATATGAGTGCAATTTCCGAAATGGAAATGGTCCGAGCTTGGTGGGGAGGAAAAGATGAGGCACCGATCACAGCTGAACCAAAAGTAGAATTTTCCGCAGGGAAAGTTTCAATTTCTTCTGCGACAAATGGAGCCTCAATCGGCTACCGAAAATCCACCAAAGACGTCTGGACAATTTTCCAAAAACCGATAGAAATGAAGGCCGGCGATTCTCTATATGTGTTGGCGCATCGGATAGGGTTTGAGCCTGCGGTGAAAAGTTTGGTACTGAAATAAGAGGAATTAATTTTTCTGTATTTACGCTTTTCTGCCTTTTGGCGAATTTTCTTTAAGTGACGGGTTGGAAGACCGATGACCGAAGACCGAAGAAATCCAAAATCAATCGTTATAAGCGTTTATAGAACCGAAAATCTTGAAAAAATGGATAAACGTATCGTAATTATAATGTGGGTCGGTGTTTTGCTTTTCACTGCAACCCCTCTTTTTGCCCAGGAAAATAGGCTTTCCCAAGGAGCATACTGGACCGAGGATGAGGCAAATGTCCAAATGAAAAAGTGGGCGAAAGAATGGACATCGCGATCAGATTGGGAAAACCGTTCTGAAGTTATCCGTCAGGGAATCATCTCTGGTATGAAGCTCGATCAAATGCCTAAAAGAGACACTCCCTTCAATGTCATCATTCACAGCACCCGCGAAATGGACGGTTACATTGTCGAAAACATTGCGATCGAAAGTTTCCCCGGTTTTTTCATCACCGGCAATCTGTATCGTCCGTCATCAGAAGTTCCTTTTCAAAAAAGTCCTGCGATTCTCAGTGTTCATGGGCACGGCACTGACCCACGCTTCGGAGAGAGTGTCCAAAAACGCAGTGCCGCATTCGCTAGGATGGGAGCGGTGGTTTTCGCTTATGACATGGTCGGATATGGAGATTCCAAACAGGTTGACCATAAGATTCCCATTGCTCTTTCGATTCAAACTTATAATTCCCAACGGGTAATCGACTATCTGATCTCCCGGCCTGATGTAGATTCGGACCGGATCGGCATCACCGGAGAATCCGGCGGTGGCACCCAAACGATCATGATCACAGCAATTGATTCCAGGATAAAAGTATCAGTGCCTGTCGTGATGGTTTCGGCTTACTTTTTTGGAGGCTGCGTCTGTGAGAGCGGGATGCCCGTGCATCAAAGTGAACATCACCAGACCAACAATGTCGAAATCGCAGCACTTTGTGCTCCACGTCCCATGCTGCTCGTGTCTGACGGAGGCGATTGGACCAAAAATACTCCAAGAATTGAGTTTCCCTACATACAAAAAGTGTATGCATTGTACGATGCCGAAAGTAAGATCGACAATGTGCACTTACCGGCGGAACGTCATGATTATGGGCCGAACAAACGCTTTCCGGTTTACAACTTTTTCGGGCATTATTTAGGGCTGAATGCCGGGAAAATCCTCGTCAAAAATCAATTTGACGAAAGCTTTGTCACACTTTTGTCGGCAGAGGATCTTCGGGTTTTCAACGACAAAAATCCAATTCCTTCTCATGCGCTGCAAGGAGATGAAGCGGTATTGAACTATTTGGATTTGAAGTGAGACGAAAAGTTTGCTTCGTATGGAATTAGGGAATAACCAGCTGATTCAGTTTTTCAAATCCGCCTCTCAGTACATTCAAATCTACTTTTCCTTTGATTCCGGGCATTTCGCCTTTCTCCGAAAACTGCCAAATCACCCAATGATTGGTTTTGGGTTTTCGGACCAGGTTATAATTCGCGATCCAAAGCGGATAATCCTGAAAATCATTCCCGTCCAGGTTGTCCTGGAAATAGCTGTCTCCGGTGTAAATGATAGGTTTTACTCCGTAATGAGCTTCCACGATAGCCAGCCAATTCCGGATTCCTTTTCGCAGATTCTCATTTGTCTGAATAGTGGATTGGCGCTCAATATCCAGGATCGGAGCGAAATCTCCCGGTGAGAGTTTGACCGTATTGATGAAATTCTCTGCCTGTAGCGTGCTGTTTTCGTTCGGGCGATAATAGTGATAAGCTCCCTTTTTGACAGGCAGCTCGGAAATGTTTTTCCAGTTACGCTCAAATTGAATGTCCTTTTGATCTTTCCCAAAAGTGGCCCGAACCACAATGAATTCGATTAATTCATTTTGGTGGTTAAGCTGGAAATCTTCCCATCGGATCTTGTCCTGATATTGGGAAATGTCCAGTCCCAAAACTCCATCCGAAATGCTGTAGAAGACATGCCGGAATTTCAAGCTTTCCCGCTCCGAGGCATCCGCATGTTCAAACTCGTATCTATATTTAAAAGCAGTCCAATATCGATAAACTGCCCAAAAACCTCCTGCCAGAATTACAAAGGCAAGTGCAATCAACCATTTAGGATTTTTGGATTTTTTTCGGGACATAGATTGAATTAAAATCGGGCTGCAAATTGGCGAAACCAATTCAAATCCTAAAATTCACTTTTCACCTCAAAAAATTAATAATTTAAGGTTAGCTCGATTTTCACATTAAAATTGAGGTCAGAAGGTGGCGCTCACATTAAAAATTCAAAAATTTGATGTCAAACATGTTTTTTAAGATTGACTTTAATGTCAGATTTCCTACCTTACATTAAAAAATAGATATTTTAATGTCAGATCAACTCTATCGCATTAACCCCGACCGCTCTATTCCCTGGAATGGTTTGCCAAAACTTCCGATTGATTCGAGCTTCTATCGGGATTTGGATGTGTTTGAGATGCTTGGAAAAGCTAAAGCCGCTTTGGGTAAACTTCAGGGAAGAAGCATCGCAATCCCAAACCAAGGAATCCTGGTGAATACGATAAGCTTGCAGGAAGCCAAAGCCTCCAGTGAGATTGAGAATGTTTTTACAACGGACGACGAACTTTACAAAGCATTCAGTGACGAAAGCAATCTAATCCATGGTCCCGCAAAAGAGGTCTTGAGATACCGCGAATCCATCTGGTCCGGCCAAGCGTATTTGAAGGAGAAAGGAAAATTTGATGTAAACTATTTTGAGTTGGTTTATCAGACTACCACCCAAATGACCGATGGGATCCGAAAGCCATTTGCCCAAACTTATATCAAGCAGGGAGGATCAGGACCTAATGGAGGTAAACCGATTTACACTCCTCCGAGAGGTGAAGGGATTTTGGAAGAATTGATTGAAAATCTGATTCAGTTCATCAACCTGGAACAAGCCCAGCCGATTGATCCCTTGATCAAAGTTGCCATTGCGCACCCGCAGTTCGAGGCCATTCACCCCTTTCGGGATGGAAATGGAAGGACTGGCAGGATTTTTAATATTCATTACCTGGTTCAGAGCGGACTTTTGGATTTGCCAATTTTATACCTGAGCAAATATATTCTAACTCATAAAGAAGAGTATTATTCCAACCTTGCGGGAGTGACTCAGCGGGCTGCATGGAAAGATTGGCTGCTATTTATCCTCAAAGGAATTGAAGTGACCTCTTTGGATACCTTTCAGAAAATCACCGACATCCTCAATGCAAAGGAGGCGATTCTTCAGGTTTTGGAAAAAGAAACCAGTATTTCCAGACCGGAATCTTTGTTAGAGGCGATTTTCACCCAACCTTTCACCAAAGTCAAACACTTGGTTGACAAAAAACTCTATGCCGAAAACACCGCAAGACAGTATCTTAACCAGCTGGTCGATTTGGGGATTTGTGAGAAAAGAGAAATCAGCGGAGGGCATTATTACCTCAATCTGGAGTTGTACAGGATTTTGGGGAGTTGAGGATTTCTTCTAAACTGCAAGTCTAAAGCAAATGAAGTTTAAATTGAGTTTTTACCCAGCCCAGCTAAAACAAACCAGTATTTTATTGTTGTTCTTGAAAACGACAAAACCTTATTGTTAACAAAAAATTTATGAACAGAATTTTAATATCTATTGTGTTTGTTGGAATATTTTCTTGCCAAAAATCGACACAAAATTTTTCATTCCTTCCTGTTGAATCGGAGAAACCTCTTCTGGTCAGCGAACTTGGAGAAAGTTTGGACATTATTGAAATACAAACCAAGTACCCAATCTCAGGAATTCCGACAATTCTAAAATCAACCAAATTCTTTTACCTTTTTGAAAGAGGGGTCGTTACTAGCTTACACCAAGTAAGCTTAGAAGGAAAAGCTCTTAAAAGCATTGATTTCGGATATGATGACAAATTGAATTCAGATGCAATCACACAGGTGTATTTAGATGGAGAAAGAATTGGGGTCGTTTCCAGAGGCCACTTAATCACATGGTTTGATGAAAATCTGGAAGAAACAGGAACTGAAACCTTGCCGGTAAAAGCAAAATTTCACTTTCAACTTGGCAATCAAACTATTGCTCATACCAATGGACTCAATGATGATAATTGGGATATATTTATTTATGACTCTATTCAAAGGTCTTCGCATCTTCCGATAAGTAAGGAGCGATATAATTTTTTCAATGAATCTTTTTCCCCATTTTCAGATTGGAATGAAAAAGTGGTTTTTTCCCAAGCTTTTAATGATACGATTTATATATGGGATAAGGACCAATTTCAACCCTTGTTTCGTGTAAATTTCAATTCGCAACGGGTGACTGAGGAGCGCTATCTCCAAATCCAAAATTCACTGGATATGCTGGCTTTTTTTAATGAAAAGAAATACAGCTTTATTCAGGGCGAAATTTATGGACTTGATGGCGATCGTATCCTTTTTCAGGTTAATGAAAAAGGGAAACAAAAATTAGCCTTAATGGATTTCGGGAATGAGGAACTTACTCTTTATCCCGGTTTAATTGATAATTCCATTTCCGGGCTGAATTTATATGATCCGCAATTTTCCAATGAAGGAGTCTTATATTTTGGTGTTTCGGGAGAGCAGATCCTGGAAAACTACGATCGTATTCCAGATTCCTTTAAGAACCGACTTTCTGAAGACTATGCTGAATCCTACTTCATTTATCTTCTAAAAATAAAGGAGAAATAAAACTCAACTTAAAATTTCTTGCTTTTTTAGTGTAGAAGATTTTTTAACTGGTTTAATTGATCTATTTGGCAATTCAGTTCGAACTCCTGAATAAGATTAAGACTACCTCACTTCCAAAATCCAGGATTCTAGCGGCGCAAGATCCAATTCCAGTTCTGCTGAGTTTTCTCCGACTTTCAGCTTGGCAGATTTCTTATTCAAAAGAATTTCCTGAATCTCACGCTCTCCTGTCTCCAGTTTCCAGATTTTCAGGAATTCCGGAGAAAGCTTTAAAGTTGTTTTCAATCCATTCGAAGCATCAAAATTAGAAACAATAATCAGTTTCTGATTGTCTGACCAGCGTGCAAAAGCAAATGCTTTTTTGCCATAGGCCGAGGAGGAATCCATTCGGTTGTAAGAATGCAGCTCCTGATAGTTACCCATCAGCGCTTCATTTTCCCGGGTTAGGTTCAGGAGTCTGACATAGTATTCCCGGAGTTCTTTTTCCCTGGAGGAAAGCTGTCCACCGTCAAACTTTCCTCCATTCAGCCAGCGCTGATGATGCGGTACGCCGATGTAATCGAAAATGGAAGTGCGGGAGGCAGACCCAAATCCTGCATTTTCCGCTCCGGGTTCGCCCACTTCCTGGCCAAAATAAATCATCGTCGGGGAAGTGCTGATTGTCGCCGAGACGACCATCGCAGGCAACCCTTTCCAAGGATCTCCGGCAAACTCCGGACTTGCAATTCGCTGCTCATCGTGGTTTTCCAGGAAGTGAAGCATATGATGCTCAATGTCCAAAAGTCCCTGCTGAATGGACGCCAGATTATCAGTGGATCCATGCCCCTGAATGATATGCTTCAGCGTGTCATAGAGTTCGACCTTGTCGTAGAGGTAATCCATTTTGCCTAAGTGAATGTAGTCCCGATACATTGCCGGATTGTACACCTCAGCCAAAAGGAAAGCTTCAGGATTGGTATTTTTGATATGTGAATTGAGGTAAGACCAGAACTCAACCGGAACCATCTCCGCCATATCGAAGCGGAATCCATCGACACCCTTGCCCAGCCAAAACTGAGTGATATCCTTAAACTTGATCCAGGAATCCGGAATTTCTTTTCCCTGCCAAAACTTAAAATGGGCTTCAAACCCAAGCGAATCATATCCGGAAGGAAGCTCTGCAAAATCTTTCCTTCCATCCGGACTTACTCCGTAATTGATCTTCACCGTCTCGTACCAATCGTTGAAATCTGGCTGCGCTTTTCTCGAACCGTTTCCGGTCCATTTCGCAGGATTCTCCTCAAATTTCCCATCAGCCAGCGGATGCTTTTCTCCTCCTAAAGGCTGATATCCATTCATCGATTTCTGAACCTGAAACGGCTGTCCCGGCACATAATAAAAATTGTTGTCGCGGGTGTATTCTAGTGTCTTATCGTCATCGGCACCAAAGTCTGAAACGCCCTCGGGATTGTTTTTCCCCTCGTATTTTCTTGCGACGTGATTGGGTACGATGTCGATGATGACTTTGAGACCGTGAGCATGAGTTCGTGAGATCAGTTCCTCAAATTCCTCCATTCGCTTGGCCGGATCAACTGCCAGATCGGGATTGACCTGATAGTAGTCCTTCACAGCGTAGGGAGAACCCGCCCGTCCTTTGACCACATCCGGATCATCATCGTTGATGCCGATCGCCGAGTAATCGCGGATCACAGCATGATGAGGAACACCCGTGTACCAGACATGGCTCACTCCCAGTTTCTTCAGTTCTACCAATGCTGTATCCGTGATGTCGTTGAACTTCCCGACACCATTTTCCTCGATGGTTCCCCAAGGTTTGTTTGTGGAATTCGTGTTTCCAAAAAGTCGGGTAAAAACCTGGTAAACGACTGCTTTCTGAGGCTTCATTGTCTCTGGTTCAAGGGTGTCCGCAGCTTGCTTCTTGCAGGAAGCGAGCAAAAGTACAGCGAGTGAGAAAAGAATAAACTGGGATTTCATCTGTTTATAATTTGTTTTTTTATGGTCAGATGGAATCTCGCTTGGCTGAAAATCATTTCTCCATGTGACGTCTGCATCACGCTCGATTTCATGTACCGAGATTATCGGGTCAGGCGATAGATAAACAGCGTGCTTCTCTTGATCAGGGCCGGATATTCTTTCAGGTTGATCGTCTCTCCGGGTGCATGCGCGCCGCGACCGGAAGCTCCCAATCCATCCAGACAATCCATGAAATCTGCCACGTAGGAGATATCTCCCGCACCACGGCTTCCCGGATCGCCAGGCTTCACTTCGCCATAGCCCATATCAAGGCTGAGCTCATTCAACTGTTTTGCCAAAGCAAGATTGCCTTCAGTCGGGGACATGGAAGGAATGCCATCCTTGAAGCTGATTTCCGCATCCGTCTGGTTCAGATTTATGTCAACGATTTCTCTCATTTTTGCACGGGCGGATTCTTTTTGAGCTTCCCCGAGGAATCTTAAATCTCCGGTGACAATTGCCTCACGGGAAATGATATTGGTTTTTCCGAGGGCTTCCCCTTTTCCGGTGATTTCATCCCATTTCACATCCGAACCTCCGATAAATTGTCCGGGATTGAATGTCAAATATTGTTCACCAGCAAGTTCCTCGCGAAACTCCGTCAAGATTCTGGAGGCTTCGTAAATTGCTCCAAAGCCTGAGCCTTGGCTAAAAACTCCGCTAGAATGAGCTTGTCTTCCGCTTGTTTTGAGCGTCCAGCCGCTTGCACCTCTTCGTGCTACTGTTACGGTGCCAAATCCGGCGGCAGTTTCATAAGCTAAAGCAATGTCATGGAGTTTGGCTCGCTCGATAAAATCCTTGCGGGAAATAGCAGGATTTCCGGCGCTTTCTTCGTCACCTGTGAAATAAACCGTGATCGTTCTGTCGTCCAACAAACCCATTTCATGAAGCGCTTTCAGACTGGCGAAAATCAACACATCGCCGCCTTTCATGTCGTTCAATCCCTGTCCGGTGGCGGTGGTGTCGTTCAATACTGTGTAAGGAGAAAAAGGCATATCCTTTTCAAAAACCGTATCGAGGTGACCGATCATGAAAAGCTTTTTCCCTTTGGTTCCTTTTCGGGTGGCTACGAAATGGCCGGCTCGATTGAGCTCCGATGGGAGATCGATCCACTCGGTTTCAAAGCCGATTTTCTGAAATTCCCGCTCGAAAATCCGTCCAACTTCCCGTACTCCTTCTTTATTGAGAGAGCCAGAATTGATATTGACCACTTCTTTCAGCAATTCAACCGTGGATGCATAATGAGTGTCGATTAGTTCGGTGAGTTTTTTTTCTTCTTTGCTGAGTTGCTGCGCAAAAGTGAAAAGAGGCAAAAAGCCTATAACCAGGAGTAGGGTGATTTTTTTCATGACGGGAAAATAGCAGGAAATAGAAGGGGAGGCAAATTCCATTAAAAACTAGCTATTCACAAGACTGATTCTAATCAATGATTTCTCTCAGATTTACTTTCTCTGCTATCTCTTTTTCAAAAATTATCTTCAAATAGAAAAATTTGATTCCAAAACCACTTCCGGATTGGCCTGCGTAATAGACCCATGATTCCTTGCCTGCTTTAAGACTATTGGTCTCATATTTTTCTCCCAAAAGATTCAGGATCTCATCTTTTCTTTTTCCAATCAGGATTTTACTTTCTACCAAATCCTTCACCATAATTTGACGTTGATTTCCGGATTTCCATTCGACCGGGTCAAAAGTTTGAGGGGATTCGTACTGATCTGCGGCCATGTATCCTACAAACAGGAGCATGAACATCCAAGGCATTACGTATGTCAGGATTAAAGATGCGGCTAGAGAAAATGTTGCTCTCGAATTCCATTTTTTCACAAATTTTCCAATGATCCACCAACAGATCAAAAACATAAGAATGAAAATAAAAAAGTAGGCTGTATTAGCTTGGTTTAAAAAGAGCATTGAATTTTGATAGTTTTCTTTTATGATACGGGGACCAATTCTTCAAAGATTTAAAACCGTTGTGATTTATTAGCCAGGGCAATATTTTTTCTCAAAAACCAAAACTCCAACTACCCCGCCTATCCCGATTAATCCTTATATTTTGCCCTTTCAAATTAACCTATTGTAATGGCCAATTTTAATATCGATGCAGATAAAGCCTTAACCTATGACGCCATCGTCATCGGTTCGGGTATCAGTGGGGGTTGGGCAGCTAAAGAACTTTGCGAAGCCGGACTCAAAACCCTTGTCCTCGAGCGGGGGCGAATCGTAGAGCATGTAGTCGACTATCCTACCATGACTCTTGATCCTTGGGAAACAGATCTCCGAGGAGGTCTGACGCCTGAGCAAAAAGCCAGACATCCAAAAGGTAGTCGATCTGGTTTTATCGGCGAAATGAACGAGCATTTTCATGCAAATGATGTCGAAAACCCATATACAGAGGTCAAACCTTTCCTTTGGGTTCGGGCTCACCAGATGGGTGGTCGGTCACTACTGTGGGGCAAACAATGCTATAGATGGTCTGATCTGGACTTCGGAGCCAATGCCCAAGATGGTCACGGAGTCGATTGGCCGATTCGGTACAAGGATTTGGAGTCTTGGTATACCCATGTGGAGAAGTACGCAGGAATCAGCGGAGAAGCATTGGGTTTGCCGCAATTGCCGGATAGTCATTTTTTACCGCCGATGGAGCTCAACTGTGTGGAAAAACACGTGAAAGAGCGAATTGAAAAAGAATATTCCGGAAGGAATATGATAATTGGAAGGGTAGCTCACCTGACCGAGCCCCTTAACGGAAGAGGGAAATGTCAGTTTAGGAATCGATGTGATCGAGGTTGTCCTTATGGCGCTTATTTCAGCTCAAATGCAGTGACTTTGCCTGCGGCACATGCCACAGGAAATCTAACGATCCGTCCTTTTTCAATCGTGCAGTCCATTGTTTACGAAGAGCAAAATGGTAAGGCTTCAGGAGTTAGGATCATTGATTCGGAGACTGGAGAGGATATTGTTTACAAAGCAAAAATCGTTTTTGTTAATGCTTCAACACTAAGTACCACACAGATTTTGCTCAACTCCACTTCAAATCGATTCCCTAACGGACTTGGAAATGACTCTGGGGAATTGGGACATAACTTGATGGATCATACGTATCGGGTAGGAGCAATGGGTTCGGTAGAAGGATTCGAAGATCAGTACTACAAAGGCCGCCGACCAAACGGTATTTACATCCCTCGCTATGTCAACTTGGATGAAAAGACCAAGTCAGAAAAGTTTGTTAGGGGATATGGATTCCAAGGTGGCGGAGGCCGGGCAGGCTGGGGAGCGGGTTCAAATCAGGAAGATTTTGGAGGAGAATTCAAAGATGGATTGATGACACCCGGACCTTGGGAGTTCTTTATTACTGGTTTTGCGGAATGTCTTCCCTATCATGAAAATAAGGTGTACCTCAACAAGGATGTTCTCGATAAATGGGGGCAGCCAACACTATCCATTGATGCTGAATGGGGCAAAAACGAATTGGCAATGAATGAGCAGATCCGGATTGATGCCAAAGAAATGCTCGAGCGAGTTGGCGTTAAAAATGTAATGGATTTTGACAACAAGCACGAAATGGGCTATGGAATTCACGAAATGGGTACTGCACGAATGGGTCGTGATCCCAAGACTTCTGTACTCAATGCGACCAACCAAGTGCATGGTTGTAAAAATGTCTTTGTCACCGACGGAGCCTGCATGACTTCCTCTTCTTGTGTCAACCCATCGCTGACCTATATGGCTCTCACTGCAAGAGCCGCCAATCATGCTGTGTCCGAACTCAAAAAATCAAATCTCTAAGCTATGAATAGACGAGACGCATTAAGAAAAACAGCCTTGTTTGCCGGATCAGCCGTTGCCGCACCTACAATGCTTTCCCTCCTGCAATCCTGCGCAAAGCAGGATCGACTGACTTGGGTTCCTCAATTTCTCCAAGAAGATCAAGCTAGATTTATCTCTGCATTTGTTGATTTTCTTTTGCCCAAAACTGAAACACCAGGTGGATTGGATGTGAAAGCAGATGTCTTTATTGATTTGGTTTATGCCAAAACATACGATGAAGTCGGTCAGAAAAACGTCGTAGCTGAGATTAATAAGTTCAATGAGGATTGCAAAGCCACCTACGGAAAAGTCTTTGCCGAGCTAGGTTCGGATGATAAGGCAGCTTGCTTCAAAGAGCACGAAACCAATTCTCCAAAATTCCCCAAAAATGTATGGGGAACAGCCGTCGGGCCTCGTGAACCTTTGGGATTCTACAGAAGCCTAAAATCAACTGTCCTTTGGGCGTATTTCAGTTCAGAGGAGATCGGCAAAAATGTTCTCAGTTATGATCCGATTCCGGGAGAATTCCTGGGATGTATTCCACTTTCTGAGGTTGGGAAATCCTGGAGTTTGTAATTAATTTCCGAAAGTTTTCCGAAGGAAAAGGTATTTATACGAAAGCCCGCAAGATGAATCGCGGGCTTTCGTTTTTTTTTGGAGACGAGGTAGGTTGCCATCATCAGTGCCAACGGTACGTTTTGTACTAGCCCCGAATGCAATTCGGGGTTATATGACGGGAAGTCAATTATGAGCTCTGAAGGAGCGATCTGTTATAAATTCAGATTCAATCCCACACATATTTTTCATCATATTCAATTTCATATTCCTTCAGGAATCTTTTGTATTCGTCTTGAAAGCTCAACTTTTGATGATGTACTTCCTGATTTTGAATGTATTTTTTGACTACATCGACTTTAGATTGGCTAACTGAAAATGCTCCGTAACCTTTCTGCCAGGCAAAATCCAGATGTGCGATTTCTTTCATTTTTGATGAAGTTAAAATTTTCACCTTTTGGACCAATTCGGCGATTGTCAATGTTCGGGGAAGGATGCAAAGCCAATGAATATGGTCTGGATTTGCAAAGATTTCTTCTGTGAATACTCCTTGGGAATTGGCAGCTAATTCTATCAAATAAGCCTGTAATTGTGGTTTTGCTTCTTTGGAGATTGTAGCTCTTCTATCTTTGGTTGAGAAAACGATGTGGATGTAAACTTTAGATAATGATTGTGGCATGTTGAAAAAATTAAAATTTGACAGATCGTGCCTTCAGCACTCTAAACCTAATTTACACCTTTTTACCCGGCGTTTCACACCGGGCTGATACAAGACGTGCCTTCAGCACGATTCAAAACACACCCAGATTTCGATTTCGGCCAAGAATACCTTTGCCAATTGCCAACGGCACGTTTTGACTAGCCCCGAATGCAATTCGGGGACTGTGATATTTGCTAATTCAATTCGTTATCGATTTTTCGACTGTTTCCTATCGAAATTCTATCCATCAAATAATCACCAACGAATTCCCCGACGGAATATGGCTCACGGGGATTTCGGGAGTGTGTTTTCTGATCCAACTGGTCAAAAACTCCGAACCGCCTTCTTCACTGGCAGAATGCCCAATCTCGATCATGGACAGTTTCATTCCCATTTCGTTTGCGGTACGTACATATTCCGGAGTTTCCCACTCATTGGATTCTCCGCAGATCAGGACATCCGGTTTTTCTTTCATGATGGATTCAATCTGTCTTTTTCCTCCTACTGCTCCTGGAAGCAGGAGTATTTTGCTGCAAGACTGATTAAGATCCCCGATGTACCGCATCGCCGGCACGCCAAGCTTTTCCTTCACATGATTGATCAGATTTGCCAAGGAGGTAGTTGGAATGTCCAGAACAGGACTTTGCTTGTAATATTCATTCCATTCTAATTCGTCCACTACTCCGGCTTGCACTCCGTCTACTTTCATGCGATGGATGTAATCGTGGTTTCTCCAGAGTGCGATTCCATGTTTTGCCATCAAATCGTATTTGGCGCGAAAAACGGGGTCATTTTGAAGCCAATCGGTTTCATCGCTTCCCGAAAAAAATGTCGGTTCATGTGGGATGATCAAGTTCGCTTTTAGCTCGATTGCTTTATTGATGATTTCAAGAGTAGTAAACATCGTGGTCACAATTCCGGTCACCACCTGATCGCGCGAACCTATTTTCAGTGTGTCAACTGTAGTCTGGAATGGAGCATTCGGAACTTGGGAAATGAACAAGTCCATGATTTCTCCGACGGTCCATACTTTGACACCTGAGCCTGCAAAAACAGAGAGAGGATCCAGAATTAAACCAGAAGCTGTTAAAATCGAAGTATTTCTGATGAAAGTGCGGCGAGGAATGTGATTCGGATTCATGATAGGAAATTGGGTTTAAGTTTCAATTTAGGATTTCAGATTGATAATTCAGGGAGACTTTTCCAGTGATCCAAAAGGATCAAATGTTGATTTCAATACTTGAAACTAATTTAAAGAATCTGGGAATTTGTCCACTTTGAGGTCCAAGTTCATTTGAAAGTGCCAAAGGCACGTTTTGTACTAACCCAGAATGCAATTCGGGGTTAAATGCCGGAAAGTCAATTATGAGCTCTGAAGGAGCGATCTGTTATAAATTCAGATTCAATCCCACACATATTTTTCATCATATTCAATTTCATATTCCTTCAGGAATCTTCTGTATTCGTCTTGAAAGCTCAACTTTTGATGATGTACTTCCTGATTTTGAATGTATTTTTTGACTACATCGACTTTAGATGGGCTAACTGAAAATGCTCCGTAACCTTTCTGCCAGGCAAAATCCAGATGTGCGATTTCTTTCATTTTTGATGAAGTTAAAATTTTCACCTTTTGGACCAATTCGGCGATTGTCAATGTTCGGGGAAGGATGCAAAGCCAATGAATATGGTCTGGATTTGCAAAGATTTCTTCTGTGAATACTCCTTGGGAATTGGCAGCTAATTCTATCAAATAAGCCTGTAATTGTGGTTTCGCTTCTTTGGAGATTGTAGCTCTTCTATCTTTGGTTGAGAAAACGATGTGGATGTAAACTTTAGATAATGATTGTGGCATGTTGAAAAAATTAAAATTTGACTGATCGTGCCTTCAGCACTCTAAACCTAATTTATACCTTTTTACCCGGCGTTTCACACCGGGCTGATACAAGACGTGCCTTCAGCACTGAATATTTGGTCATAAAATTTAACCTTTCATTCAAAGCAGGTTGGCTGCCATGTTGGAATCAAATTTTGGCTAAATAAAAAAACCGCTTGCGTCTCCACAAGCGGTTTGATACTTTTTAGTGAATCAAAACTCAATTCACGGAGATATTGGAGAACCAGATAAATTTTTCACCAGCGTCATTTGCGTGAGTGGTGGCTAGCTTGATCGGGCCAAACTGCTGCACATCTTCCCAAGTAGTAGGTCTACCTTCTGTTCCGTTTCCTCTCCTGAATACCCACTCCAAAATCATATTGTTTTCATCCAGATACAAGTCGTAGGCGTCACCAGGGGTATATCCAGTCACCGGCATGTCAGGTTCGCCGGATTTATACACGATTGTCAACAAGGTAGAATTTGTTCCTGCAATTGGAGTAGGGATATTTTCTGTAGTTTCATAGGTATAGCCCGTATCCCAACCAAGCTGGAAAGGGAACATCAGCCAATACTTATCATTCACAAAACCTTTGTCCGCAACAGGCAAAGAATCCGCAGGCATGTCGAGGCTGTACGTGTAGCTTGTGTCCGGAGTCGCATAGTAAACTGTGCGGTCTTTGACATTCCACTTCCAATCCCTGGTGATCACAGTGACGGAGTCTCGTCTCACATTCCAGGTATAAGCGATGGTATTTACGTCTTCAAACTTGTCAAATCCATAAGCCAAAGCCACTTTCATGGGCAGTGTATCCGGATAAGTTGCTTTAGGTTCGCAGGCACTCAAGGCCCAGATTAAGAGAACGATGAAAGAAATATTTTTCATGGAAGAAAGGGGTTTTTGGTAAAGTTAACAGACTCAGGTTTCTAATTGTTTTTTGAGCCAATTTTTATACTTGTGGTATTCAATTGATTGATAAAGAGGAAGGATAACCGGTAGAATTTTATTCAGTCGAAGCATCAGGTAAAAAAGGTTTGAAGGAAAGATTTTGGTTTTCCCCTTCGCAACTCCTGAGAGGATGCTTTTTGCAACGGACGAAGCATCTTGCCGAGGAAATGGCTTGGGAATATTTTTTCCTGCTGCCTCGAAAAAACCGGTGCTTGTGGCGATTGGAAAAACCAACGTCAGCCAGTTTCCGGATTTTTCTGACCAAACCGTTTCCGCCCATTGGAGCAAAGCTGCCTTGGTGGCGGCATACAAGCTATAGCCGGGAATTGTCCAAAAAGACATGGCCGAAGCCGTAATAATCAATCGAAATTGGGAATTGGGGAAAAGCACTTTCAAAGTCAAGCCAAGTTGAATTGGACTGTGGACATTGAGCTGAAAAAGCTGTTCTGCATTTTTCCAGTTTTGATCCTGAGCTTGACCATACTCCGCTTTTCCTGCATTTGCGAAGCAAAAATCCACTCTTTGCCAATTGGATTTTACCCAATCCAAAATCAATTTGTTTCCCTCTTTTTGACTGAGATCACCTTTTAAAGTAAAGATTGACGGGAACTCCTGCATCAACTTATCCAGCAATTCCTGATTGAAATCAACAGCCAGAATATTTTTGGTAGAGGGATAAAGTAAACGCAGAATCTCTCTGCCTATCCCCGAACCCGCGCCTGTAAGGATGATGAATGAGTCCTGAAATCTATTTGTCCCCATACAAGGGCGCAGGGAAAGTGATCCGGAAGGGTTTGATTTTCACCGCCAAAAGCGGCTTCAACAGACTGATATCAGGGAAATAGTCCGGATCAACCACCAGATTTTTTACTTTGGCGAGTTTTGCTCTTCCGCTTCCGGTTGGTTTGGTAAGAAAATGAATCTTATTCCAGGTTTGCTCCAGGTCAATTGGAAGAAGAGAAGTAGAAGTAGGAAAAGGAATTCCCCATGCTTTTACATCACAAGAGAAAACGATTTTCTTCCCATCTTTAATCTGGATCAGGTCTTCTTCGCCATTTTTCTCCCAAATAAAAGGAAGAGTTTCCTTTGGAATGCCCCAATTTGCCCGGCCGTTTTGGGTGCTTGCTTCTGAGTCTACGTAGATTTTGGTGATGGCTTGTTTGCGGGATTTTCTGAATTTTCCCGGAATGATCAAGAGTTCATGATAGGGTCCAACCGGTGATTTTTCATAATTCACCAGCATCACATAGCCTAATCCTCCTTTGAATTTTCCCTTTAGATAGTTGGGGAGTTGCCCGTGGTTTTCGACCCAATCTTTGGGAAACTTATAAACCAAAATAATTCCTTCACCCTGAAGCTCCCAAGGTGCGGGAGCCTGATGGTAAAATTTAACTTTGGAGAAAACGATTTCATGATTTTCAAGCATATGGAGATGGGCTTATGCTGGTCCAGCCTCCGTCAACAATCAGTGTTTGTCCGGTAATGTGGCTTGCTGCGTCTGAGAGTAAGAAAATTGCCGCGTCTGCGATCTGATTTACTGCCGCAGGTTTTCCAAGTGGTGTGAGTTTTGCCCAGGTTTTTGCATAGTCCGGATCCGATGCTGTGCGCTCCGTGAGAGTGGCTCCGGGTGCGATTGTGTTGATTCGGATACCCAAGGGTGCCAATTCCAGAACCAGGTTTTTGGCGAGCATTTCAATTGCTGCTTTGCTCATCGCATATGCGGCAAGGTTTGCGTGACTTTGGTGAGCGGTCACCGAGGAAGTCAGTAGAATGGCTCCTCCCGATTTTTGATTTTTCATTACTTGAGCCACAGCTTGGGTAAGGAAAAAAGTGCCAGCCTGATTGACGCGGGTAACCTCAAAGAAATCGTCTCTGCTGTATTCCAAAAAGCTTCCAAAAAGTGTGATTCCGGCATTGGCCACTAATCGATCGATTCGCCCAAAATTTCTGAGTGCCAAATCAACCAGTTCCAAAATAACTTCTTCTGAGGAAGAGTCTCCCGAGCAACCGAGAACTGAGGATTTTCCGATCCGGCTTAGTGAAGCGACGGCCTCTTCAGTCAGACTTTTTTCCAGATCATTCAGGATAATATGGGTGCCTTCCTCCACAAGCTTGCGGGCTATCTCCAAGCCGATTCCCTGTCCGGCTCCGGTGATGATGGCAACTTTTTGAGTTTTCATAATTTGGGTTAATTGTTTGGTTAAAAAACCGCCAGAAGCTACTAAACTTACCTAAAAATCCCAATTATAAGGGGGATGAGAATTACGTTTATTTGCATTTAAAAGACTTTTTTTAAAGCACAGGCAATCAAAGTGAAAAGAATAGGCAATTATGTTGTATTAAATTGCTTCGAAGTTTTTTTGACTAAAAATTTATCAAATCTTAAATTTTTATGAAAAGATTGATTTTTGGATTATTGATACTTTTAACTGCCTCATTCACTTCTTGTTGGAAAATGTATCCTGATGCATCAATCCCGGGAAAAGTATCACCGCTTTCAGATTTGAACACTTCAGGAAAGACTTTAATATGAACGTTGATTTCGCCATCGGATCAATGACATTTATCTATTCTTCAGACTTTTACTGTCCTGAGCTTTTGAAATACAACTTGATTCCTAAATCCGTCGAAGTATCATGGGACAGGTACAAGGGAGATTTTCGGATCATTGCAGATGACCTTCAATTTGGAAATGGAGAAAGAAGAATAATAGACTGGTTTATGTCATCTGACAGGTCTGTATATCTAGGTGGATTCGATCTGTACTTCGTAGGAATCCCGAAGGATTGATCTATCCAAAAAAAACCTTCCGGTTTCTGTTTTCCGGAAGGTTTTTATGAAAATGAATTAATGTGAATCCCGCTTCACTTCTGAGCCGGAACTTCCTTGAAGGAAATCAAAGTCCACTCCTTCATGCGCCTGATTTACTTTGTCCAGAAATAAATTTACGTAACCTCGCTCGTAAGGAAGTATGAGAGGCTTGAAACCGGCTTTTCTGGATTCCATTTCTTCGTCAGAAATCAGCAGATTCAAACTTCTGGCAGGTACGTCAAGTGCGATCATATCACCATTTTGCACAAAAGCCAATGGTCCGCCAATAGCTGATTCCGGAGAGACGTGAAGGACAACCGTTCCATAACCCGTTCCGCTCATTCGTCCATCTGAGATCCGGATCATGTCCTTAACTCCTGCTTCTAGTAGTTTTTTTGGCAGGGCCATATTGCCCACTTCCGGCATTCCCGGATAGCCTTTAGGGCCTACATTCTTCATGACCATCACGCAAGTTTCGTCAATATCCAGTTCCGGACTGTCGATTCTGGCTTTGAAGTCATCAATGTTTTCAAAAACTACTGCTCGTCCGGTGTGAGTGAGCAAATGCGGACTGGCTGCTGATGGTTTTAAAACTGCTCCATTTGGGCAAAGATTACCTTTGAGCACCGCGATTCCTGATTCCGGTTTGATTGGATTTTCAACCGTTCCGATCAGATTGCGATCGTAGCATTCCGCTTTTTCGATGTTTTGTCCAATGGTTTTTCCATTGACAGTAATTGAATCCGTATTCAGGAATTTTTGAATTTCCTTCATGACAGCCGGAAGTCCGCCTGCGTAGAAAAGGTCTTCTACCCAGTTTTCACCGGAAGGTTGTACATTGGCGATAAGTGGAATTTTCGAAGAGAAATGATCAAAATCTTCCAAGTCCAAAGGCACTCCGATTCGCTTGGCTATCGCTGTCAGGTGAAGGATAAAATTGGTCGAACCTCCCAAAGCTGCATTGACCATTATGGCATTTTCGAAGGCTTGCCGAGTCAAAATCTGACTCATTTTTAGGTCTTCTTTGACCATTTCCACGATGCGAATCCCGGTCATATGCGCCAGAACTTTCCTTCTGGAATCAGCAGCGGGTATGGTTGCATTATCCGGCAAAGATAATCCGAGTGCTTCGACCATTCCTGCCATGGTGGAGGCAGTACCCATCGGTGCGCAGTGTCCGACTGATCGAGACATGGCGGATTCAGCTTCGATGAATTCTTCCTGACTGAGTTTTCCTAATTTATATTCCTCGGCAAATCTCCAAATGTCGGATGTGCCGATTTTCTTTCCTTTAAATCTTCCCACGAGCATCGGTCCTCCGGAAAGTACCATTGCAGGAATATCTACGGATGCTGCTCCCATGACCAGAGAAGGGGTGGTTTTATCGCAACCGCACATCAGCACCACGCCATCCATCGGGTTGGCCCGGATGCTTTCCTCTACATCCATGCTGGCCAAGTTTCGGAAAAGCATGGCGGTTGGTTTGATCGAGCATTCCCCGAGCGACATGACTGGGAACTCCAGCGGAAAACCGCCTGCCTCCCAGATTCCCCGCTTGAGGGCTTCCGCCAAATCACGGAAGTGTGCGTTGCAGGGAGTGAGTTCTGACCATGTATTGCAAATCCCGATTACGGGTTTATCTCCTTCAAAAAGGTGGTGCGGGAATCCCTGATTTTTCATCCAGGATCTGTATATGAATCCGTCTTTTCCGGTACGTCCGTACCATTCCTGGCTTCGGAGTTTTTTCTTAGTCATAGGGTTAAACTGGGTTGAGCTTTGAGCTCAGAAGATACCAAAAAAATGGAAAAGAGATAAGCTGAGCCAGATATACTTCGTGAAAAATGCTTCTCGGGACACGAAAAGGAAATATTCTTTGCGATTTAGGCTTTGAGAAAAATGATACTTTGATGATGAATCGCGAAATAGTATTTGGCTTGTATTTTCGAATTAACCCAGCTCATTCAAAACGTTTTCCAAAGCGGATAAATCCACAGTAAAGTCAGTCGAGATGGTTGCTTTCTGATCACCCTTGTTAAGCGTATAGAAATACCTGATACCCAAAGCTGAGGCGAGGTTGAAATAGCAATTGGTAATGTCATCGTTCTGATTCCGAAGTTCAAGGACAGTTTGACCTTCCTTCATAAAAAGCATATTTGTCAAAGCGGCACCATGTAGAGAAACCATGATTTTGGTTTCCGCCATTAGGATAAATTGCTCTTTCAAGGACAATTTCTCCATGTAAATGATCTCATATCCCTTTTTTCTTACCAAAAGCTCCACTTCCAATTCGTTGTGTACTTTTCTTTTTGAGGCAAGATTTCGGCTAACGTAAATTTTTCGGAACGGATCCTTGCCTGATTTTACAGATAGTTTCTCTCTCGTCAGCTGAGTCAGTGCTAAATTGAAGTTGGCAAAATTTGCAGTCCTGCCAGTCAAAACCAGATTTTTCACCCAGAGATTTTCGCCAGACTTAAAGTATACAGGCTTAATTCCAAGAATTTCTAAAGATTGGGTCACATAGGGAAGGTTTTTGAAGGATTCCATCAGGATGACTTTGTCTGACTTGCCTTCCTGAAGTCCCAACCAAAGCCTGGGAAGACAATCGGTCATCCAGTGAAAATAATTGGCGCTCCATTCATCTTTGATCCAGATTCCATCGGGAATTGTACGCCATGATTTGAGGGCGCAATGAGCCACTCTTTTAGCTAAAGGGAGAAATCCGAGTGAATTGACATGGGTGTATGATGCGTAAAACTTCCTTTCTTTTGGATCAAAAACAGTATCCTGCAGAATAGCAACATTCTGTAGATTGATAGGAAGAAGTGTGTAAAAAGTGGCTTTCAAGGCAGGAGTAAACATCCACAGATCTTCAGACCGAAGATTTTCCGGTAATGTTCTCTGAACTGTAATTTCCTGAACCAAGGATTTTTTATTATCTGGATGGAAAAAGAAGGGAGCATTGAAAGCTCCCTCTGTGATTATGGGATTCTCTCGATTTCTGCTCCCAAGGCATTCAATCGTTGATCGATGTATTGATAGCCCCGGTCGATTTGTTCGATATTGTCGATGACGGATGTTCCGGTGGCGGACAAAGCTGCAATCAATAAAGACACTCCCGCACGAATATCGGGGGAAGTCATTTTGATACCTCGAAGCGGATATTTCCTGTCAAGACCAATTACTGTCGCTCTGTGTGGGTCGCAAAGAATAATCTGAGCTCCCATGTCAATCAACTTATCGACGAAAAAGAGTCTTGATTCAAACATTTTCTGATGCACGAGCACAGTTCCTTTTGCTTGAGTAGCTGTCACTAAGACGATACTGAGCAAGTCAGGAGTAAATCCGGGCCAGATAGCATCGGCAACTGTAAGAATAGACCCGTCAATGAAAGTCTCAATTTCGTAATGCTTTTGAGCAGGAATGAAAATGTCGTCTCCTCTGAATTCCAGTTTAATCCCCATCCTGCGGAAAGTCTCAGGAATAATTCCGAGTCGATGAATCTGACAATCCTTAATGGTGATTTCAGATTGAGTCATGGCCGCGAGACCAATGAAAGATCCAATCTCGATCATGTCCGGAAGCATAGTATGGTCTGTGCCGCCGAGTTTTTCGACTCCGTCTATGTAAAGCAAGTTCGAGCCAACACCGGTGATTTTTGCTCCCATGCGATTGAGCATGTCGCAAAGTTGCTGGAGATAAGGCTCGCAAGCGGCGTTATAAATGGTAGTTTTTCCTTCGGCCATCACAGCTGCCATGATGATATTGGCTGTCCCTGTGACAGAAGCCTCATCCAGAAGCATATAAGCTCCTTTCAGGTTTTTGCCGTCGATGTGAAATATCTCATTTTTGGCATCGTAGTGAAACTCGGCGCCTAACTTTTGGAAACCAAAAAAGTGAGTATCCATCCTTCTACGGCCGATTTTATCTCCTCCCGGTTTGGATAGTTTACCTGTTCCAAATCTTGTCAATAGAGGTCCAAGAATCATGACGGAACCTCTTAAAGCCGAAGCTTTTTTCAGGAAATCTTCTGTCTCCAGGTAGTCCAGATTCACATCATCTGCCTGAAAAGTATAAGATTCAGGTCCATTCTGATTCACTTTTACCCCCATATCGCCAAGCAACTCGATGAGTTTATTAACGTCTCGGATGTTAGGAACTTTATTAATTGTGACTTTCTCGGCAGTAAGCAATACTGCACAGAGGATTTGAAGGGCTTCGTTTTTTGCTCCCTGAGGAATGATTTCGCCTTTCAGCTTTATTCCTCCTTTGACCCGGAATGATGCCATTAATTTCTGCGTTTTTTGTTGATATGGCCACCACCGCCACCTGGGCGACGTTTGATATGATTATTCCGGTTGCTTTTTTTACTGTGTTCTTCCTCGATATGAGGGATTTTGAAATCTCTTCTTGTGTTGGATTCGAAAAGGCTGTTTTCACGGACTTTCTCCAGATCGATATGAAGTCTTCCTTTTGAAAGTGTTTTGATATCGTCGAGGATGATTCCATCATCAAAATTCTCCCTGTTCCAGGTGGAGTGAAAGCTTCGCATTAGCTGACCGATAAAAATGATAGCAGCTTCCTGTTCTTCATCATTTTCGATTTCGATGGCTTTCTCAATCAGCTTTTCGATGTTTCTGCCGTAGTGTTTGAATTTTACTTCACCCTTTGGATAGCCAATTGGCTGAGGTCTTTTTCCCAAAAGTTCTTTTTCAGGCATAGGAAAAGGCGCGTCGATGTCCAGCTTGAAATCAGACATGATATACACGTCATCCCAAAGCTTCTGATCTGTCTCCGCCTTCATGTTAGGATTCAGTTGTTTGATGATCTCGATGACGGTGTAGGCGCTTTGAGTGCGCTTTTCGCGGTCTTCAATAGCCGTGACATGATCCACCAGGCGTTGAATATTTTTGCCGTATTCTTTCAAAATAAGTCGTTGTTTGTCAGGTTCAAGGTGCTCCATATTGCCTCCTATTTTTGCACAGTATAAGGTAATAAAAAAATTACCAAAAGGCAGGTGGCGGGTGATTAGTCTATAATTCTGAGCTTTGCAAAGCTAAGTAATAATGTTTTCTCCCCAAAATGCTCAAATTGAATGGTGGCTTTTTTGTTAAGTCCTTCTGTTTCAATTTTTTGGACTTTACCAAAACCGAATTTTGGATGCTCCACAAGTTGCTCCGCTCTCAGGTTATTGGTATTTGAGGGTTTGAAATCCGGTCCCGGGTCATGGAGTTTCATCGTGGTAGCCACGCGGGTTTCAGGTTGTTTTTTGATTCCGATGAATCCCGAACTTCCGGGCAAGCCTTCGCTTCTGAAGGCGCCGGGCATTTCGCGGGAAGTCATCCGTTTGTTCACCTTGATACAAGCAGGATCTACTTCTTCGAGAAATCGACTCGGCTCGCAATTCAGCAATCGCCCATATCGATAGCGAGTCAGCGCATAGGTCAGGTACAATTTGTCCATCGCCCGTGTAGTGGCCACATAGAATAGGCGACGCTCTTCCTCTAGATCTTCCCGGCTTTGCATCATCATCTGAGAAGGAAATAAATCCTCTTCCATTCCCACAACAAAAACCTGCTTAAACTCTAGGCCTTTGGAGGAGTGAATCGTCATCAGCGTGATCGCATCGGTTTTGTCTTTGTCCTGATCGTTGTCAGACAGCAGGGCAATTTCCTGTAGGAAAGCTCCGAGGTTTTTCTCCGGATTTTCCGGATTATCAACGTATTCCTTGATGGCGTTCAAGAGTTCCTGTACGTTTTCGTATCGGTTGAGGCCTTCGATGGTTTTGTCTTCATAGAGCTCGCGCAAAAGTCCGCTTTGTTTGGCGATGCTGCTTGCCGCTTCGAAAGCGTCTTTTCTTTCCACCTCGATCTGAAAGGATTTGATCGTTGTGGAAAAATCCAATACTGAATTCCCTGCCTTTCCACCCAAAAAGCTATGTGCGTTCTGGACTACATCCCAAAGAGGAATGTCGTGCTCGTATGCTGAAACCAGGATTTTTTCTACCGAGGTATCTCCAATCCCCCGCTTCGGATAATTGATGATTCGCTTGAAAGCCTCTTCATCCGAAGGATTCACGGTGAATCTCATGTAGGCCATGAGGTCTTTGATTTCCTTTCGCTGATAGAAAGAAAGTCCTCCGACAATCTTATAAGTGAGGTTTAGCTTTCGAAGTGCCTCTTCCATCGATCTCGACTGTGAGTTGGTACGATAGAGGATAGCGAAATCGCTGTTGTTGAGTTTCTTGTTATTTTTCTCTTCGAAAATCGTCGTTGCTACGATCCTTCCTTCCTCATTATCCGAAGTTGCTTTGACCAATTCGATCAGATCGCCTGCAGGATTTGAAGTCCATACGAGCTTTTTCAGCTGAGCTTTATTCTTGTCAATGATCGAGTTTGCAGCCTCGACGATGGTTTTGGTGGAGCGGTAATTTTGCTCCAATTTGACTACAAAAAGGTCCGGATAATCTTTTTCGAAGTTCAGGATATTCTGAATATCCGCTCCCCGGAACGCATAGATGCTTTGAGCATCGTCTCCGACCACACAAATATTTTGATGGACGGCGGCTAGTTTTTTGGTAATCAGGTACTGCGAAAGGTTCGTATCCTGAAACTCATCCACCATCACGTATTTGAATCGCTGTTGGTATTTGTTGAGCACTTCCAAGTGATCTCTGAAAAGCACATTGGTGTTGAAAAGCAAATCGTCAAAATCCATTGCTCCGGCTTTGAAGAGTCGATCCTGATAGCGCTGATAGATTTCTCCGAGTCGTGGCTTCATGGCTGCCTCGTCATCCGCTTTCACAAAAGGGTCGTTTTGATAAGCCTGCCAGGAAATCAAGCGGTTTTTTGCTCCGGAAATCCGGGAAAGTACCACGCTTGGTTTGTAGACTTTGTCATCGAGTCGGAGTTCTTTTACAAGCGTTCGAATAAGCGACTTGGAATCGTCCGTATCGTAAATGGTGAAGTTGGAAGGGTAGCCGATTTTCTGTGCTTCGACCCGAAGGATTTTTGCAAAAACAGAGTGAAAAGTCCCCATCCACGTATTTCTGGCATCAAGTCCTGCCAGAGATTCGATTCGATGCTTCATCTCTGCTGCGGCTTTATTGGTAAAAGTCAGGGAGAGAATATTGAACGCATCAACCCCTTTGGCATGGATAAGATGGGCAATCCGAAAAGTAAGTACCCGGGTTTTGCCCGAGCCGGCACCTGCAATAATCATCACAGGTCCTTCAGTATGTTCTACAGCTTCAAGCTGCTGGGGGTTTAAGCTTTTGAGGTAATCCATTTATTTTTAAACTCTACAAATCAACACTTAAGTTCAGGAAATCTTCCATCGCTTGTGACTCCATAAATATAAATCCGGCTGCATTCGGATATTTTCTTCCAGTTTTTCGCAGAAAGCATCCGTAACGCTATGCTTCTCAGCTGTGTCATACGGTGGCGAAGCCAAATTGGAAATATCAAGTATGTAATGCCCTCGCTTGACTTTGGTCACTGTACCGAAAAACACCGGAAGCTTCATTTTTTTTGCCAAAAACTCCGCTCCTTCAAAGAACACCGCGGGCCGATTCATAAATTCCCGTTGGTATCGGTTTTCCGAACTTGAAGGTCTTTGATCTGAGGCAAGTTGAACAATCCTCGGGGAGTTTCTCATCGTAATCATACTTTTTCTGAAATCCCTTTTCTCAGTCATCACACCTCCAAAATGGGTTCTGATTTTCAAGATTAACCGGTTGAAAAACGGATTATTCACTTTCAAATAAACCGTTTCAGCTACTACTTCGGAATTCAGAGCGATCGCACAAAGTGCCATTTCCCAATTGAAAAGATGGCCTGCTGTCATAATAGCACTTGTTCCTGCTTTTACAGCGGAGACAGGCAAATCCTGATTGACTAGACGAAACCGCTTTCTCATCTCCTCTTCGGAAATGGTCAACATCTTGATGGTCTCGGCAAAGGAATCGGTGAAATTCCGATAGAATCGGTTTCGGATCTTTTTTCGCTCCTCTTCCGATTTCTCCGGAAAAGCAAATCTCAAATTTTCCTCGATTACTTCTTTGCGATAGCCGATCACAAACCTGGCAACCAAATACAATAGATCGGAAAACAGATATAAGATCGGAAAAGGCAGGTAAGACAGCAGTCTGAAGAAAAACATATTCACCAATAAGGCTGTGGGAGAATCAATGTGCGGGGACCCGACAATAACCGGACACAAAATAAAGGAAATCAACTGAATTCTGGCCAATGCTTAGGTATAATTTGAGCCAATCGTTACTTTTGAAACTTATGTCTGAAGTACAGCGACGGAAATATTCTCAGGAAGAGAAAAACACCATCTTTGATGGGGAGTTTATGCCGCACATAGATTCCATGTACAATTTTGCCTACCGGCTCACCTTCGATGAGGACGATGCCAAGGACCTCGTGCAGGACACGTATCTCAAAGCTTATCGGTTTATCAATTCATTTGAGCAAGGTACAAATGCCAAGGCTTGGCTGTTCCGAATTCTGAAAAACAGCTTCATCAACGAGTATCGAAAGAAGAGCAAGCAGCCTACTAAAGTCGATTATCAGGAGGTGGAAACTTATTACAACTCGGATGATGTTGACTATCAGAGTACCACCGATTTGCGTGCTGAGTCTGTCAAAGACATGCTTGGAGATGAGATCTCAAATGCGCTGAACAGTCTTGCAGTGGACTTCCGAACGGTGATAATACTTTGCGATCTGGAAGGATTCACTTATGAGGAGATGGCGAAGATTCTCGACATTCCCATCGGGACAGTGCGATCCAGACTTCACAGAGCAAGAAATCTGTTGAAAGATAAGTTGAGAGGATATGCTCAAAATATGGGCTACAATACGGATGGAGGAGAAGAAGAGGAAGAATATTAAAGAAGAACTACCCATGGAAATGAACACAGAATCAGCCGGAGAGCGAAAGTTGCAGTGCAGCGATGTAACCAAGTGCTTTGAGCTCCTGGAAAGTATCCTGGACGGAGACATGACTCAGGGAGGAAAGTCAATAATGGAAGATAAGTTGGCCAAGTGTCAGCCTTGTTTTGAGCATTACCACCTGGAGCAAGCTATCCGTGAAGTCCTAAAAACCAAATGTACCAAACAAGCAGTACCGTCTGAATTGTCGGCTTCTATCCGTCTGAAGATTCAAGACATCAAATAAGCTATGAAGCAAGGCAAAGCAATCATTTTTTCTGCCCCTTCAGGATCAGGAAAAACCTCACTGGTTCGACACCTGATCAAAAATGTTCCCAATCTTGGTTTCTCCATCTCTGCCTGCACCCGGGACAAAAGAGGCCGTCACGAAGTAAACGGAAAGGATTATTACTTTTTAAGCCAAGACGAATTCAAAAGAAAAATCGATGAAGATGAATTCATCGAATGGGAGGAAGTCTACGAAGGTAACTTCTACGGCACGCTCAAAGAAGAAATCCAACGCATCTGGGACAGCGGAAAAGCAGTCATTTTTGATGTGGATGTGAAAGGCGGATTGGCTCTGAAGAAATACTTTGGAGATCAGGCACTGGCTATTTTTGTGAAAGTGCCCAGTTTGGAAGTGCTAGCGTCCCGATTGAATGATCGGGGAACGGAGTCAGAAGAATCACTTTCGAGAAGAATCTTCAAGGCTCAATTTGAGGCGAAGTTTGAGCCACAGTTTGATGTCTCTATCCTAAACGACGATTTTGCAGTCTCTTCTGCCGAAGCGGAGGACTTGGTCAGAAAATTCCTAGCCAGTTAATTCCGTGAAAATCGGGCTTTATTTCGGCAGCTTCAATCCCATCCATATCGGGCATCTAATCATTGCCAATATCCTGTATGATCGTACAGATCTGGATGAAGTTTGGTTTGTGGTAAGTCCGCAAAATCCTCTCAAAAAGCGCCAATCCCTGATTCATGAGTTTGATCGGCTGAAAATGGTGGAGTTGGCGATTTCGGATCATTATCATTTCAGAGCTTCCGATGTGGAGTTTCGAATGCCCAAGCCAAGCTATACCATCGATACGCTCACGTATCTGGCGGATCAATATCCTCAGCATCAGTTTTGCCTTTTTCTGGGAAGTGATAATCTTGGCCAATTGACTAAGTGGAAGAATTACCAGGCCATTCTAGATCAATACGAGATCTTCGTCTATCCAAGACCGGGAGAAACCAAAACTTTCGACCATCCCAATATTAAAATCATCGAAGCTCCCTTGCTGGACATCTCCGCAACTTTTATTCGCAAGTCCATTCAGGAAGGTTATTCTGTAAAATACCTTCTCCCGGAAGGAGTGGAGGATTACATTCAGAATAAGAAGCTGTATTAACCGAAAATGCCCCGATCACTCAGGGCTTCTTCATTTTAATTCATTGCCGCCAGTTTCTCTGGCATTGTTGAGATTTTTTGCCAGATCATTTCCCTGAATTGTGGAAAGTGGATTTGCGGATTCTTGCCTCTTTTTTTGAAATCTCTTTGTCTTTTATTAGCAACTCAATTCACGTAGCCTTTTCTTTAAAATATTTACTTCCGGAAGGAGTATAGAATTGGTTTTTGGACATGAAACTATACCTTTTGTAAATGAAAATCAGGCTATTAGGTATGAACTGATTTTATTGAAAACTATATTGATTATTTAAAAACTATATATTAAAAAATTTAATACCTAAAGTTTGCTCACCTTAATAATTGTAATAATATTGGTATCGGGTATCCGGTCGGATATCTGTTTTTGGCCAAAATCTTTTTAATATTTTACTAACTCTTTAAAAATTATGAAAAAATTACTCTTTGGACTGGCTTTTTTTGGGTCATTTACTTTTGGTAGCACGGAAGTTCAAGCACAAGAAGTCGGAGGTGGTGGAAGTGGTGGATTTGAATGCAAAACCGAAACCGTTCGTTGTAATTGGTGGAACGCTGATACTCGGACAATATGCCATCAAAACGGAAATGGTATAAGCTGTATTTGTGGTCAGTCTACCACCTGTCCATAATTTTAGCCCCCCTAGAATTTATCTAGGGGGAATTTTTGTCTCACTAAAATTTATTTATATGTCAAAATACTTTTGTTTTTATAAGTCTTTACTTTCGATCATTTTATTTTCTTGTAATACACCTAGTAAAAATGATTTAAAAATAGTGATCCCTCCCGAATCCTCTGAACACCGAACCCTAAGTTCTCTGGTAAGAGATGTTCATTTTAGGCCATTAACCGGAGATCCTAGATTAGTTCCATTTGAAGCGGATCGGATCGATTTCTCAGATAACTTGATGGTAATTGGAGATTTTACCATCACTCAGTCTGTGTATGTTTTCGAAAATGAATCGGGACAGGCACTCGAAATTCCGCTTAAGAAAGGTGAAGGCCCGCAAGAAGTTCGTGCCGTAAATGACTTTTGGTTGGATGAGGACATCCTCTATGTCCTGGATGGGATCGGTCGAAAAATCGTTCCTTTATCGTATTCATCCGGTATTTTTCAACAACTCGAACACATCAAATTGGAAGTTCCCTTTCGACGCTTTGCCAAGACAAAAACGGGTTTTGTTGGGCTTACGGGAGGCGGCCAAGAGAATGCCTTAACTTTTTTGGACGAAACTGGCAAATTGATTTCCTCGCATTTGCCCAATTCTATTGAGTTTTTATTGAGTCCTCCAAACCCCTTCCACAAACTGGTAGATGGGAATGAGATTAAAGTGCTGTTTAATTCTTCCTTCAATCCGGAGATTATCCGTGTGGATAATGGGGTAGTTGAGCCATTCAGCGATATGGAATATGATGGAGAGCTGGTGAAAAAACCTATCAACACCAATTTTGTCCAGGATCAAGATGGCTTCAAGCAGTACCAGGAGAGTTTGGTTAATCAGCCATCACTTTTTACAATCCTTGAAACTACTCCCGACCAGTTTATTTTTTTGTTTTTTATCCAAAATACGCCTCGGCTGGCTTTGTCTTCAGAAGGAAAGGGTGGCACCTTTCGGATTGAAAATCTGAAAAATGATTTGAGTCTTGACTATCAGCCATTCCCTAAGGTAATCGGAGTGAATGGATCCCGATTTACGGCTTTAGTCAGTACCGATCAATTGAATCGAGAAGATCCTTCATTCGCTGGTTCAGATTTGGAAAAAGCTATTTTGGCCAATCCCGAGGCCTTGGTGTTTGTGCTGGAATTTGAGCTGAAAGTTGAATAGAGATTGTTTTACTCGTCATGTTCAAATTCCCTAGATCCTCTTTAAAAAGGGTTATCTAGACCATTTAGGGAATTGAGGGAGTTATGTTTAGATCATATCCAATGTAAAATTTCAAAGCATTTCGATTGGATTATGGTATAAAACCAGGTGTTGATTTTCGGGTCTACATGCTCTAAATCATTTTATTGGGTAAGATTTTTTTCTTCAATAAAGTAAGAAACAAAAAAGCCCCGATCTCAGGGCTTTTTTAGTTTAATTCATTGCAGCCAGTTTCGCAGGCTTTGTTGAGATTTTTTGCCAGATCATTTCCCTGAAATGCGGAAAGTGTGATTTGCGACTTCTTGCCTCTTTTTTTGAAATTTCTGTGTCTTTTATTAGCAAATCAATTCAGGTAGCCTATTCTGTAAAATACCTTCTCCCGGAAGGAGTAGAGGATTACATTCAGAATAAGAAGCTGTATTAAAAGGAGTTGTCTTTTTTTTTGCAATAAAGCTTGGGGACAAGAAAATGAAAAAGTGTTCTCAATTAAATTTTTAATTTTTTTTCACCTAAGGCTTGCGCTTTAAAAAAAGAATATATTACACTGAGGTTTTAGGTGAGTCCTTCATTCCGGCCGGGATTTTTTAATCAATTTTCAAACATTATTATTTATGAAAACAAGCAAACTTAAATCGTTTGTATTTGGATTGGCCTTTTTGAGCTCGATGGGGTTTGGGGGGATTACAAGTCAGGCTCAGGATGATCCAATCCTTGAAGGTGGATGTTATCAACGAATGACCATATGCAATGGAGGTTATACTGCATACCATTGTGACGGTAGGAAAACAGGGTCTCAATGTAGTACTGTTGAGGCAGGTTGTTATTTCTGTTAATTTTTAAATTAAGTTGGACTAATCAAAATTTTGATTTAGTCCAACTTTTTTACCTAATAAGCATATTAAGATTTATGAATGTTTTAAAAAATTATCTGGTGATTGCTTTTGTCTGTTTGTTTTTCGCATGTACGAAACAGAAGTCTGAAACTTTAGATTCTTCAATTCTGCAAGTGGATTTGGACGAAATCCCACGAATCCAGAAAAGTGAACTTGAGATAATGGACTTTATCCCAATGGAAACTACCTCAGAAAATCTGATGGGCACTGATTTGAGGATTCGAAGTAGCAATGATTATTATTTTATTTTTGATGAGGCCGTCCAAGACTGCGTTCACCAATTCCTAAGAAATGGAAAATATCTTGGTCGTAGGGCGATAGTGGAAGAAGGACCAAATACAATAAACAGATTGGTTGATTTTTTTGTAAGTGCAGATGGCACGTTGGAAGTGCTTAATTCAAACGGAGATCAAGCAGAAATCTATCGTGTAGGCATTGATAATTCGATCGAACCTATTTTAAAAGTTGATTACATCCCTAGCTCTTTTACTAAATTAAGTTCAGGGGAATATCTTTTTTATGGAAGTTATAATTTTCCTTTTGTCAGTCACCGATTAATTCGGACCGATTCCACCGGAGCTGTATTGGAGAAATATCTTCCGAATGAATACACTAACGAAATGCTTCCCATGTCGGAACGTAATTTTTTCGAAAGCATTTCAGGACTTAGAATAATTGAAACCTTTAATAAGGTGGGATATCAATTTTCAGAAAACGAATTAGAATCAGTCATTTCTGTTGATTTTGGAAACTATTCAATTCCTTCCAAATTTTGGGAGTTGAATTTATTAGAGGGTGGCTTTGAACTTCTTCAGGAAAATGGGTTTGCAAATCTCAATGGACTTTTTGAAAGCGAAGACATAGTTTTAATTAGCGTTCATATTCAAAAACCAGCCGGGATTTTTAAGGATTTGGTATTCTATGATAAGAAGTCTCGTACTCTCCAAATTTTGGAAACCAGTCTTTCCGACGATTATCTATTTCATTATCCCTTTGGGGTAGATGCAGGTCAGGCCCTATTTGTAACCTATAAATCGGAAATCAAAAAAGAGTTTGGTGAAAATCTGAGTTCAGAGTTGAGTACTAAAATTCCGGATGGAGAGTATGATTATCCTGTATTGATGAAAGTCAAAATTAGGACCGATGAGCCGTAAACTAATAATATTCTTCACTCCTTTGCTTCTGGTAATTGGATTGTTTTCCTGTGATTCGCAACCTGCCGGTCAGATGATATTTCCAGAAGGTTTGGAGCGGATCAACAGCGATCCACCGGCCAGGCAAGTCAATTTGGAAATGGAAAATAAGCTGGTTTTTTATTTAGATATCTCCGAGCGATCACTCTATTTATTCTCCAGCAATATGACTAATTGGGAGGACTTTGCGCTGCAACATCCTGACTTATCAGTTTTGATTTACCTTTCAGGAGTCGACCCTAAAGGACAAAAAACAAAGGAGAAAATGGAGGAATATCTTAAATCCAATCAATTCCCATTTGAAGTATTTCTGGATCCTGAATACCAACTTTATGATTTGAATGAGTTGGATAGCATTCCTCATGAAAATAAGACTCTTCAAATATATTATGTGAAAGGAAATCAGATCCTCGGGCCATCTAATTTCGGAATACCGAATATCAGGGAGGAGGAGTTAGAACGGTTTTTTGGAGAAGAGTAGATTCTAAATATGGCACTCCATATAATGGAACTACAAAAGTTAATGCCTCAACTTGCTCTTAACATACCATCGAACCCCAGTTTATTCTGGGATTCTTTTAAAACTAAAAACATGAAAGTAATTTTATTTCTAGCATTGGTTGGGCTTTTTTCCTGTACTCAAAAAAATATTTCTGAAGATAGTGTGGAGTATTTCACTTTATCATCCTTTCCAGTTTCTAAAAATATCGAGTCAAAAAAATATTTCTATCCAGAGATTTTGACTCCTCATATTTTAACTATTAAAAATGGGAAAGTGGTTTTAGCCTCTATCAGTGGTGAAAATCTTATTCATATAATCGATCAAAAGACTATGGAATATTTAGTCGGTAAAGGAAACCCCGGAGAAGGGCCTGATGAAATAATGAACGTTTGGGAATTTGATATGGGATTCAATGAAAACACAATTTGGGCCTATTCAAATACAGGGAAATCGTTTTATGAATTTGATTTGTCAGACTCTTCAAAATCTGCTGTTTCAAAAATTCGCCAAAGTGGAGATTGGATTCAAGGGATGTCTATGAATTGGGTTAAACGAAATGAAATTATTTCTTACATGAATTTTTCAGATAACAAGTTTATCATTTTTGATTCTTTGGGAAAGGAAATTTCAAAAGCTGGACCTTGGTCTACCACTGCAAAGATTTCTGATGAAAGTAAATTTGTTTTAAGCGACCTGAATCAAGGTTCAAAGTCAATTAACAGGGACAAATTAAAGTTGGTTTTGGCAAAAGTTAAATTTGATGAATTTGAAATATTCGATTTGAATAACCAAACCATAAAAGTCCTTAAAGGCCCGGTAAACAAGGAATTTAACTATACAATTCAAACTGATGGAAATGTCAATGTGGCAATAGCAGATGAAAATTCTGTTTATGGGTACAACAATTCCTACATCACCGAAAACTATATTTTCCTTGTTTTCATTGGCAAAACCAGACAGCAGTTAGGGGAATCAAAGGAAACTTCACGCGATATTTTCCAATTTGATTTAGAAGGAAATCCAATTGCTCATTTTGAGACTAATGTCTCTATTCGGTCAATAGCAGTGGATGAAAAACAAAAGAAAATATATGCAATCACAGAAGACAGAGAGCCGGGAATAGCTGTATTTGAGTATTAACCGAAAAAGCCCCGATCTCTCAGGGCTTTTTTAGTTTAATTCATTGCTGCAAGTTTTGCCGGCTTTGTTGAGATTTTTTGCCAGATCATTTCTCCAACCTGCTTTCCTTGTTTGGAGCCTTCGGTGATCGCAGGCATGTAGTGAATGCCTCCGTAGAATCGGCTGATCGCAGCTTCTTCAGCCGCTTGGGTAAATGAATTAAACTCTCTTGCAGGAAGTCCATAAGCTACTTCCGAGCTATCCACTAAGTGAAATTCATCTCCGAAAATCTGAGCCAGAGTATAAGCCGCCGCGGTTGAGGCGACGCTATGTCCGCTTGTATGCTCAGGGAAAGGAGGCGTCTGCAAAAGCGGAACCCACTCCTCGTCAATATGCTGATTGATGTATGTCTCAGGACGGATCAGTCTGCTTCTGTATTTCTCATCCCAGCAAGAGATAAAGGCTTCATTCAAGGAGATCGCAGTCAGTGCCATCGCTTCTGAAGTTCCTTTCCAGTCTTTCTTCGCAGCCTTAGAAGCAATCGTGGAAATACTCATCCAGTGACCACCTGGAGTGATCTTCTTCTCCGCAAACATGACATGGCCTTTTACATTCACTTTGTAAGGATTGCAATCCCAAAACATAGCGACATCTTTTTGATCTTCGGTCATCGCTTGCTTCACGTCATAAACTTCTTTGGCAAGTTTGTAAAACTCACTATCGGGTTCTTTGGAGAATGGAGGAGGAGGAAGAGGTTTGAATTGCGCGGCAGAGTCCAGTACAAAAGTTCGGATCTTGTTCCAGCTTGGTTCTATTCCTTCCATGTAAGCCGGCGGAGTTGGCTGCCATGTTCCTTCCTGACCGGATGTTACGGTGTATTTTGGAAATGACCGGGATTGGTGATAGTTGTCTGCTTTCGAGTATGTCTTGATAGCTTCCCCCACTTCCTGACCGAATTTCACCGAAGCCTCAAATACATCATCGGGAATTCCTTTTTCTTTCAGCTTTGCAAAAGCTGCATCTCTATGCTCATTCATCATTTCCTCTGAGAAAATCAGGGCTGTTCCCACGTGGTAATAAGCAGCAAGTGAAGCCAGCGGAGGATAGATATTTTGTGGAACTGACAAAGTTAATTTCTCAGATCCATTCAGCTGACCCATCAGTGAAGAGTAATTGGTTGGATCAGTAGCAGCAGCTACTTCATAGGCTGCCAGGGAAGAATACGAATAGATTCGAGCAGCTACCGGCGGGGAAAAAATATCATGAATGATGACCTGAGTGATTCTCGTTTGAGCCTGGTCCAGGTAGGTCCCATCGGTAATCGCATTGGTGTAGTCAACTGATTCTTTGCATGAAAATGCGAACAGAATCAATCCTGTGAGCATAAGTAAGGTGAGGTTACGCATATAGGAGGTTAGTATTCAGTAGAATAATTTGGAAGATTCATGGCTGACTCTAATTTGCCAAACCAGATTTCTATGTCTTTGGGTTCCAAAGCTATCGGAAATTAACACCCCAACAAATGATATTTATCAAGTTTTTACGGTTTTGAAATCCAGTAAACCTTTCCATTGTTTGAAGCAACAATACCCCAGCTTTTTCCGGAAATCGAAATGGATCTGAGATTTCTAACTTCTGATTGAGAAGGAACATTCGATGAAACCGGGACTTGTTCGAAACTTTCATTTTCCCATTTCCAGGCAGAGAATGCCGACGCGGTGCTTTTTCCCAAGTCTACCCGGAAGCCGGAGAAGTTTCCTCCAAGCCAGATTGTTTTGGATTCCCCATCCCAGTTCATGCTCAAAACAGGGCTGAGTTGGGCAGAAGATGGAAAAGGAGTAAAGGCGAAACTTCCATCTTCCTGTTGTAAGTATGCTCCAGATCGGAACTCTGAGATCGATTTCTTATTTGCCTGATCCAGGATTTCCTTCGGAAATAGATCTTCTGGAGAAGAAATTGACGCGTATTCCTGATACGAAGTATGCTTTCGTTTGACTGCCGGAATTTGCTTGATCAGATCATCCCGGGTGGCTAGTGGCACGAGCTTCTCTCCCATGTAATGGAAAATAAGCGGATCAGCCTGTCCATTTCCATCGAAGTCATGATGGTAAAGCCAGACAGGTTTTTCAGAGGATGCCTTCAGCTTTAAGTTCAATCCCAGGTTTCCGGCAATGATGTCCTTTTTGCCGTCTCCGTTTACATCTTCAATCAGTAAAGACTGAATCCATCCGGCGGAGTTTTCCAAGCTGGGGATAGTTTTTTCTACCAGTTTATTTTCCTGCGAAAGCTCAAAGACACGAATTGGTTGCCAATCTCCGGTTAGAATTAATTCAGCTTTTTGATCTCCGTCAAGATCTTCCCAAACCGCAGAATTGATCATTCCAAGTTTGGCTTCTGTCCCAAACCAGGAATCTGTTCCATCTTTAAATTGACCATTTCCCTGATTGATAAGCAAGGTGCTTTTTGGACTTGCTCCATAATCTCCGGGAACTACTGAGGCTCCCGCGAAAATGTCCAAATCTCCATCTCCCTCGATATCGTGAATTGCGAGCGTAGAAGTATTTTCTCCAATCGGTGGCAATGCCATCGGAATGAATTGAAACCCACCTTTTCCATCACCGAAGTAGATTCGATCGAAGAGAAACAGATTTCCCGACTCATATTCATTGCCGCCGCTTCCAACGTATAGATCCAGTTTCCCGTCCCTATTGAAATCTGAAAATTCAGCAACCACATCTTCCGCTTTTGCAAGTTGCTGGAAAATCGGATTGGGAAACTCACTGAAACTTCCATCCTGATTTTGCAGAAAAAGCGCTCCTGCCTGATCTTTGGTTCCGCCCAGATAGACATCGTCCAATCCGTCTGCATTTACATCGCCGACTGCCAGTGCAGGTCCCATTTGGGAAAAACTTCGAGGAATCAGGTATTCTCGTTTGGTTTCGTCGAGTTCATCTTTCTCAATATGAACCCAGTCAATTTGAGGGAATGCGATTGAATCTTCAGGAGTTGTCTGTGGAGATAGAAAGGGCTTTCCGGCTCCTTGTTTGAAAATGACTGATTGATTGACTTGAATTCCAGAGAATACTTCGGATTCACCATCTGCCCAATTAACCAAAACCGAGTCGATTTGACTGGTTTTTCCCAATCCAAAAACCAAAGTGGTGGAAGTTCCGGATTGAAATCCCCTGCTGGTACTTAGGCGCTGAGACCAGGATTTTTCACCTGAATACAAAGTCACTTTGGATCCAAGACCAAAAGGGTTTAGTGCTTTTCCTTCCAGATTGGCTCGAAGAAATGCATTGCCTGACTTTTCGGAATGATTCTGATAGACAAAAGAAGTCTGGTCCAGATTGTTGAGGATCAGATCCAGATCGCCGTCGTTATCCAGATCGGCGTAAGTTGAACCATTGGAGTAACTCGCCTGATCCAAACCCCAGCTTTGAGCTTGATTTATAAAGGTCAAATCACCCTCATTTCGATAGGCATGATTGGGGAGTTTGACCGATGGAAGCATGTCGATTTGCCTTTTTCGCAACTCATCCATGGTGAGATTGGGATCAGCTTCCTGACTGTATTGGATAAAATCCAAATCATTTGGCCGCTTCACAATTCCATTTGTGATGTGAATATCGGCCAAGCCGTCATTGTCCATATCGAAAATCAGGGGCGACCAACTCCAGTCCGAAGCGAAAACCCCGGAGAAAAGTGCGATATCGCTGAATCCTTCTTTTCCGCGATTCAGCTGTAAATGATTGCGGACATATTGATCTCCGTACCCAAATTGCTTCTTGATCTGATAGACTTCCGTCTTGTCCTCGCCCACAGATTTCATCCAGATTTTGGGATCCTCAGGAAGCATGTCGGTGGTGAAAATCTCCGGTAATCCGTCTCCATTCAGATCCGCAAGATCATTTCCCATGCTATATCGACTCGTGTTGGAGATCAACGAATCCAGAGATTCTTTGAAAGTGCCGTCCTGCTGATTCAGATAGAGGTAATCGTTTTCGGTGAAATCGTTTGACACATAGATATCCAGCCAGCCGTCACCATTCAAATCTTCAATGCCAACGCCTAAGCCGAAACCTAATACGCTGGAGTAGATTCCGGCTTCTTCAGTCACTTCGAGAAATCCTCTTTCTCCTTCACTCGCGAGGTTTTTAAATAGTTTGTCCCCGCCCGGATCTGACTGAGATCTGTTTTCTGCTTTTGCAAAAACCTCAGGAGACTTGATGGAATGATTCAATAAATATAGGTCGAGATCGCCATCCCGATCGTAGTCAAAAAAAGCTGCATGCGTGCTTAATCCGACAAAACCGACGCCATATTCATCCGCCAGATCCACGAATTTTTGATCGCCCTGATTGATGTAAAGTTTGTTTTTGCCTTTAATGGTTTTGTAATCCCCAACCTGCGAAACGTAAATATCCAGCAAGCCATCTCCGTTGACATCTGCCATCGTGACGCCAGTCGACCAGCCACCGCCTCCTTCAACTCCGGCGGATTCGGTGATGTCTTCAAACTTGAAATTGCCTTTGTTCAGGTAGAGTTTGTTGGGAACCTGATTTCCGGTGAAATACAAATCCACCAAGCCATCGTTGTTGATGTCGCCCGCTGCCACTCCACCTCCGTTGTAGAAATAGAGGTATTCGAGGATATTGAGTTCGTTGGTTGAAGTCAGCTTGTTTTCAAAACTGATCCCTGTATTTTCCGCAGGAAGCAATTCAAAAAGGGCAGGTTCTGTTTTCTTTCCGCAGGAGAAAAGGGAGACTAAAATGAAAAGAAATGCGCTTGACCTGATTCTCATTTCTTTCCTGAATACTTCCAAATCTCTGCCGAAGCGCTGTTTTTCACGACCAAAAGTTTGCCCTCACCAAGCAAAGTGAAATCCCGAACATCCCCGTCGAGTTTAAATCCATGTTGAGCATTAGGCCAAAAAGTGAATGTTCCGTCGCCTTTGCCAAGCAAGATTTCCCCAAAGCTTGCATCATATTTACCGGTTTCCGGTTTGGATTGAGCCAGATTTCCGCCTAGGATCAAATCCTGAATCCCATCTTCGTTGAGATCCAAAATCTGAATCGCGAATACCCAGGATTTCTGTGCCATCGTAGGAAGTGGCTTCCATTCAAACTTTCCATTTCCCTGATTCAGGAGAATTCCGGATTGGAATTGATTGACTTCCTGAATGATGGATTGGGCAATCACGTCGGCCGGAAAAATATCTTCAAGGGACTGATCATTGTAATCACTGTAGCGAATGTATTTTTTCTTGATCGTCGGAATCTGTCTTTCAAGTTCATGCTTCAGCGTGTAAGGAATCTGAACATTTCCTTCCTGTCGGGTGAAAATATGCTCAATCGATCCGTTTTGGTCAAAATCATTCACGTACATTTTCACTGGATTCGCTTCTGAAGCTTTGAATCTTGTATTCAATCCGTGATTTCCCAAAACTAAATCAGGCAAACCATTTCCGTCAAAATCTCCAATTTCGACAGTTCGATACCAACCTTTCAGATTAGCCAGTTCCGGCATTTCAGTTTTCTCGAGTTTTCTACCGGTATTTTTCAAGAAAATCGGTGCCGTCCACTCTCCGACAAGAACCAAATCCTGCTTGCCGTCTCCGTCATAATCAACAGTTTTTGCATCAGTGATCATGCCGATATCTTTCAGGCTTGGTGCCAAAGCTGCGGTTTGATCCGAGAAATTTCCTTTTCCGTCGTTGATCCAGATGCTGCTGCTTGCAGGAGCGCCATAAACGAACGGAACCAATCTGCCTCCGATAAATAAATCCGGTGCGCCATCTTCATTCAGGTCAATAACCTGAACGACCGAGCTGCTACCGATATTGGCTGCAAATCCGGGTTGCTGCGTTTTGGTAAAATTTCCTTTGCCATCATTGAGGTAAAGTCGATCGATCAAATCCGGAGATCCAAGGCCGGATTCATTGCCGCCAGAGCAAACCAGTAAATCCTGAAATCCATCGCCGTTTGCATCGAAGAAGACCGCATCTGTATCTTCTGAAAGTTCATCCGCTTTGAAAACTTCCTGCTTAGAATCTCGGAAACTTCCATTTCTCTCCTGGAAATAGATTTTTCCTGCAAACCCTTTGGCTCCGCCAAAAAACAAATCTTCCAATCCGTCTCCGTTCAGATCTGCTTTTGCAAAAGCAGGACCTTCGGTGGAAAACATATGATAAGTCAATCGATCGCGGTCAAAATCTACAGCAGGATTTTCCTCATGGGTGAAATCCAATTGTATGAAAATGTCTTTCTGAAAGAATGAGCCTGCTGGTTTTGTAAAAAAGGATTGACCTTCAGGCAGCGTTCCGGCTTCTTCCCACTTCAAAGTAAGAAGCTGATTTGGCTTCTGATCTTTAAGTTCGGTGTAGCTCCCGTCAGGCCAAAGAACACGGATCAGGTCAATGGAGGCAATTTTCCCCAGGCCGATTGTCAGCTTCGGATCCACAGAAGACTGGAAACCGCGGTTGGGCATTTGCTCGAGATAGAAGATTTCATCACCGGCTTTTACCTGAATCTGAGTCCCGATTGCTGCCGTGTTTTTTCCTTTTCCGATTAAGTTGATTTGAAGGAAATGATTATCCGGATTGATAGTAGTTCCTGCATTTTTGAAAATTTGGGCAGGTTTGTTCACATTATTTACCACAAGATCCAGTGTGCCGTCATTATTCAGGTCACCGTAAGCAGCGCCGTTGGAGTGGATGGGTTCACCCAATCCCCATTCTTCCGCAGCATTTTCAAACTTCAGATCGCCAAGATTTCTGAAAGCAAAATTTGCAATCGGATTGATTGGAATCGGGTCGGTGAGCGCTTTGTAGTCGACGCCTTCCTGAGAGATGATTTTGATTTTGGTCTCTTCATCGTCAATGAAATTAAGATAATCCAGATCCGTAATATCCTGATAGATTCCGTTGGCCACGAAGAGGTCGCGCTTGCCATCGTTGTCCATGTCAAAAATCAAGGCGCCCCAGCTCCAGTCTGTGGCTTCCAGATTTGCCAATCGGCCCATTTCGCTGAATGTCCCGTCACCATTGTTGATGTGGAGCATGTTTCGCGAGAATTGATAATGATAGCCGTGAGTCTTGTTGAACTGGTATTTATCCCAATTTTCGAAAGTTGTGACTTGTTTCAAACGGCTTTGGGAATACGGTATCATGTCCGTCACGAAAATATCCAGCATTCCGTCTCCATTGATATCGGCGATATCCGCGCCCATGGAAGCTGCGGAAATAGACCGCATCGAGGATTCCAGCGATTCTGTGAAAGTGCCGTCCTGATTATTGATATAGAGATAGTCGCGCTCAAAGAAATCGTTGGAAATGAAAATGTCCGGCCAGGTATCCTGATTCACATCTCCAATGGTGATACCGAGTCCAAAACCGATGATCGAGCCATAAATTCCAGCTTCCTCGCTCACGTCGGTAAACTTCTCGCCATCATTTCGGAAGAGTTTGTCTCCTCCAACCGGATCGCGCTTAGGGCGCTCATTTTGCATTTTGTTGAAGCTGCCGATTGCCTGGTAGCTATTGTTCAGCAAGTAGACATCGAGATCTCCGTCCTTGTCATAATCAAAAAATACTGCGTGTGTCGAAAATCCCTGATCTGCCAAACCGTAAGCTTCCGCCTGCTCGGTAAAAGTGCCGTCCCCCTGATTGATGAAAAGCTCATTTTGCTTGTTGTCACCTGAGATATCCCCGGAATTGCAGACGTAAATATCCAAAAATCCATCGCCGTTCACATCCGCCATTGCGGCTCCCGTACTCCAGGCCCGGGTTCCTGCCGTTCCCGATTTTTCAGTTGCATCCTCAAACTTGAAATCTCCCTTATTCAGGTAAAGCTTATTAGGACCCAGATTGGCTGTGAAATAGATATCCAAAAGTCCATCATTGTTCACATCTCCCAAGGCCACGCCACCACCGTTGTAGTAATTCCTGTAGGTGAAAATGTTGAACTTCTCATCAAATGAAAGTTCATTCACAAAGTCAACCCCGGAGTCTTTCGGGGCGATTTGCTCGAAAAGAGTAGGGGCTGTTTCCTCCTGCTTTTTGCAAGCGAAGACAACCGTTAAAAGTAAAAGGGAAAGGAATTTATGCTTCATGAGGGATTTTCTTCTTTCAGCTTCTGGATTTTCAGATCCACGATTTCAGCCCTTACGATAGAAAGTTGTTTTTTGAAAATTCGGATTCTTCGATTTCCGTCCACTTTCACAAATGCAATTTGAGATTTATCCTCATTAGTTACTTCTATAAAGCCAGGGCCATACCATTCTTCGAAAAGCTTGACAACATCCTCCCGAAGTTTCTCCGCAGCCAAATCCTCATTCCAGGGAGCCCATCCTTCGTATGTAAATTCCACAGGCATCATGTAGATCTTCTCATCTTCCCATTTTGGATAGAATCGCATTTTGGCATTATTACCTGACTCCATCTTTGCAGTATATTCTACCGAAAGTTCAGAGGGTCCATTGGACAGAATTCCTTTTTTATTGAGATCCCAGCAAGTTTCATAGAAAGCTTTTTTGCTCATTCCCAGTTCTAAGCCAAGGAAAATTTCATTGACTACTTTGCCTGAGCTTAATTCTCTCGACTCCATTTTTTCGTACTCCGATTTGCATGAGATGGTGGAAAGGAGGGCGATGGAAATAAGTAAAAGCTTACTGAATCTTGAATGCAATTGGTTTTTCATTGTTTCTCAACGTGAGTATATGTGGTTCGTTTTCGATTTTTATTGACAGGATTCCCCTGATTTCGCCCGGGACAAAAAGCCCGCTTTGTTCTGGAAGTAGTGCTTTCCATTGGTTTTTTCCGCCAGGGGAAAGCACCCATCCATAGCTTCCCATCTGACTTCCAAGTTCGGGTTTGATCCGACTTTGATTTCCTCCGAAGATGAGAGTTGAAGCGCCGGAACCGGAAGGAATTGCATGAATAGCAAAGATCGGTGAGGCTTGGACTTCCATCGGTAATGGACTTGGTGATAACTTACCATTTCCGTCATTTATCCAAAGTGTGGTTTCAAGTAAATCCGCCTGCAAAGTTACTGATTTTGACAGAACTGACTCAGGAAAAAGCTCTTCCAGCGTCTTGTTTTGGTAGGATGAATAAGTCAATAATTGCTTTCGCAAAGAGGGGATTTGTTTAACAAGGCTGTTTTTTAAAACCCATGGATTGGATTTAGTCCCGTCAAAAGAAACCAGAATATGGTCCAATGATCCGTTTTGGTCAAAGTCATTGACAACCATCCGGAGTTTGGATTTTTCAGATGATTTTAGGCGGGAATTTAAGCCGATGTTCCCGGCAAGAATATCAGGTTTGCCATCGCCGTTGATGTCTTCCACCAGTAGACAATTCCAGAGTCCGCGAGTTTCAGCTAATCCGAACTCGGATGTTTTTTCAACAAACTGATCTTTTGAAATTGTAAAAATTCGGATCGCCATCCATTCCCCTGCGAGGATAAGTTCGGGCTTTCCGTCACCATTTAAATCTGCAATTGTTCCAGAAGTCAGCATTCCCAGCGATTGGATCACCTCGCCAAATCGTGACGAAATATCTAGAAATGTTCCTTTCCCGTCATTTTCCCAAACCTGGATTCCAGCAGGGATTCCATAAGCAAAAGGAATGCTTCTGGTACCGATAATCAAATCCTCATCTCCATCCAGATCTAAATCATGGCTAAGAATAAATGCAGTTGGGAGAGGGGAGAAGGCCTGAGGACTTTTTGAAAAATTGCCTTTGCCATCATTCAAATAAAGTCTGTCTTGATAAAGTGAAGAATTGGCTCCAAACTCGATACTTCCGCTGCCCACTAATAAATCAAGTGCATCGTCCCCGTTTGCATCAAAAAAGTTAGCGGTAACGTCTTCAGCAAGACTATCAATTTCAAATAGGGAAGCTTGATGGTTTCTGAATATTCCACCTTTCTCTTGAATGAAAAGGGTTGACGATTTTCCTTTGGCACCGGGAATGAAAAGGTCTTCCAAACCATCCTGATTGACATCCGCTTTTGCGGCTCTCGGTCCCTCGTTGCTGATCATCCAGAATCGAAGCCTGTCCCGGTCAAAATCTGCAAAATCGCTTTCCTGATGGGTATAGGGTATTTGGTAATCAGAAATTGCAAGAAGAGTTGTCGGTGAAGAAATGGTTTCTTCGAAAAGAATTGCGTCTTCGGCTGACGGTTTCAGAATCTGGTTGGCTTCAATGTTTTTGAGCAATGTTAGCTTTCCGTCCGGCCAAAGGATCTTTACTGAGTCAAGCTTTACTATTTCTCCCAATCCAAAATGTAACCTTGGATCCACAGAAGACATGTAACCTTTGACCGGCTGAAACTCCTGGTAAAAAGTCTTTCCACCGGCAAAGCAAGTAACCTGCGTTCCAAACGAATCACCTAAATCCAGTTGGAGATAATTGCCTGATCCCTTTTCCCGACTTGTGTTTTTGTAGACAAAAGCCCGCTCATTAAGATTATTGACAACCAAATCCAAGTCACCGTCATTGTCAAGATCTCCATAAGCGGAGCCGGTACTGAATGTGAGTTGATCCAATCCTTGAGTCCCTGCTTGATTCTCAAATTGCCAGTTGCCAAGATTTTTGAACCAATAGTTTTGCTGAGGAATCGACGGAAATTCATCGATCATTTTCGTAAGCAGAACCGAATCCTCTTTGAAGCCTTTTACTTTCTCCTGATTATTCACATAGAAGTCAACGAAGTCGAAATCTGTCAGATCTTTGACTATTCCGTTGGCTACAAAAACATCTTTCCAGCCATCATTGTCGGCATCAAAAATCAAAGCTCCCCAACTCCAGTCTGTTGCGTCCATTCCTGTTTGGCGAGAAACTTCAGAGAAAATCGGTTCCTTAGTTCCGGGCTTGAATCCCAGATTTCGCTGTAGCGTATTTCTGGTGAATTGATGATGATAGCCGGACTTTACGCTTGCCTGATATTTATCCCATTCTTCGAAAGGCGTTTTGGTCTTCACTCGAGCCATGTCTGCGGGGAGCATTTCCGTAACAAAGATGTCCGGGCGCATGTCATTGTCCAGATCGGCGATGTCCGCACCCATCGAACCCATACTGATTTCACTCAAAGCGTCGGGTAAAACCTCAGAAAAAGTCCCATCTTGATTGTTGAGATAGAGATAATCCCTCTCAAAAAAATCATTGGAAACGTAAAGATCCGGCCAGGTATCATGATTGAGATCTGCCACTGTTACGCCTAGTCCATATCCAATTGCACTTCCAAAGATCCCGGCGGATTCACTCACATCTGTGAAAATGGTGCCGTCGTTTCTGAAGAGTTTGTTTCCACCTTCCGGATCGCGGATTTCCCGTTGGCCTTCACGAAGATCAAATACGCCAACCGAACGACCGGAATTGGCGAGAAGATAAAGGTCTAGATCTCCGTCTTTGTCGAAATCAAAAAATACTGCGTGCTGTGAAAGCTTTTCCTCAGCAAGTCCAAATTCTTTGGATCGCTCTGAAAATGTAAGGTCTCCATTATTGATGAAAAGTTCATTGTGGCGCTTTTCTCCACCTTCAGGTCCGGATTTGCAAACATAAATATCAAGTAAACCGTCACCGTTTACATCCGCCATGCTTACGCCTGTGGACCAATAACCAGAAGATTCAAGACCGGATGATTGTGTAATGTCTTTGAATTTGAGGTTTCCCTCATTGAGATAAAGTCGATTGGAAGTTTGATTTCCTGCAAAGAGGATGTCGATTAATCCATCATTGTTGATATCGCCGAGTGCCACTCCGGCACCATTGTAAAAATTTCTAAAAGTATAGGGATTGACTTTTTCAGTATATGCGAGGTCATTTCGGAAGCTTACACCACTTTGATCTTCTGAGAGAAGTTCGAATAGGGAATCAGAAGCCTTGTCTTCCTTTTGGCAGGAAGAAATCAGAAGAACAATTGGCAGGAAGTAATTCCTAATTTTCATCTTGGCTTTTTGTAAAAAAAGGAAGTGTACTTGCGTACACTTCCTTTAAGAGATTAAGTGTGAGTGCTATTAATAACCTGGATTTTGCTTCAGGCTAGGGTTAGCATTGATCTGCTGCAATGGAATAGGGAACAAAGCTCTGAAAGGCTGAGAAGCTGCTTTTTCCCACCAAGGTTGATTCCATTTTCCAAAACGGATCTGATCTGTTCTTCTTGAAGCTTCCGCAAACATTTCACGTCCTCTTTCTTCGAAGATCAAATCAAGAGTCAGAGTAGTGAAAGCAGGAACGCCTGCTCTTGTCCTGATTTGGTTGATTGCAGTTAAAGCTTCGCCGGTTTTTCCCAGACGGAATGCTGCTTCAGCTTTGATCAAGATGATATCTGCAAGTCTGATCAAAGGATAATCGTTGCTCAAGTTTGAAGAAGCACCTGATGCGAATTCAAATTTACCAACTCTAACTCCAGCTTGTCTGAAGGCATTTGGACCCAACTGATTGATTTCAGGAGTAAACGTAAGAGGCTGTCCATCAGGATCGCCTGCTTCCGCAGAAAGATCTCTGAGTCGGGTCACTCCGTCAGCTGCAAATTGAGGTCCTTCAATGAAGGAAGCTTTTCTTACGTCAGCATCATCATAGCTATTGTAGAATTCCTCTAAAGAAGCGTAGCCATTCCATGGTTGCTCTTGAAGATTGTAGGTATTCTGACTAGCGTAATGAAGAGTCATTTGTGCAAGGTTGAAACCACCCGCGTTTGCCTCATCGTAAGGCAGAGTCAGGATGTTTTCTGTAGAACCACCATTTCTGGTCGAGAAATTCGAGAAGAAGTTGGAAGACAAAGAGAATTTACCACCATTGATTACCTCGTTGGCTGCAGCTTCTGCTTCAGCCCACTTTGGAGTACCAGTGTAAATTCCTGCATTCAGATACAATTTAGCCAACATTGCCTGAGCAGTGTAATAGTTAATTGTAGTCTTAGTGTCTTCTTTTGAAAGAAGAGCCATATTATCCTTTATCGAAGATTCAATAAAAGCGAATACCTCAGCACGGGTATTGTTTGTTGGGTTACCACCGGTTGAAGTTTCAGTAACGATTGGAACGTTTCCAAAACTGTCGATCAACCACAGGTAATTCAATGCTCTCAATACTTTCAATTCAGCTACAAGAGCCTCAACATCAGGGAAAGAAATGATCAGGTTGTTGATCTCACCGATTGCAGAGAAGCAATAGTTCCAGGAGTTATTGAAGGCTTCGTCAGAAGTGCCCCAAGTGTGTCTGTGCATTCTCAACCAAAGCCCGCCATCTTCCCAGTCAGCTCCTTTTTGCGGAATAGCCATCTCGTCAGAAGAAACTTCATTGATTGACCAAATACTGTTGTGAGCTCCCCAGCTACCTACAATTTTAGAGTAGGCAGAGGCTTTAAGCACGTCAATCAATACAGGGTTTTCACTATTCGCCACATCCTCAGGAGTCACTCCATCGAGTACTTCCTGCTCCAACTCCCAGCACGATCCCAGTAAGAAAACTACCGGAACCATAAGACAGATTTTACTTACAAATTTTAACATATCTGTGATTATTGATTGGTTATTTAAAGTTTACTGTTACACCCAGAGTGAAAGATCTGGTCTGGAAATAAGTGTTTCTTCTCTCGATACCTGGAGAAAGAGCCGTCGTAAATCCATCTGTGTTTTCAGAGTCATTGATTCTTACTTCAGGATCTACACCTGTGTAATTTGTGAGTGTGAACAAGTTTTGAGCAGCAAAATATACTCTCAAAGAACTCAAATTAGGAGAGTTAGTTTTGAAGTTATAGCCCAATTCCATGTTGTCCAATCTGATGAATGATGCGTCTTCTACCACAGAACTATTGAATGTAGGAGGAGAAGTGATCAAAGGAGCAGTTGGAGTTTTGTCAGTTATTACGGAGTTCCAGCTATTGGAAGCAGCATCAGCATTTTCGTAGAAACCTCTGTAAGAGTTATACAGATCATGTCCCCATGCACCTCTCAAGAAGATGTTTAATGTCCACTGATTTAATGCAAAGCTGTTAGCAAAACCAAATTCTCCTTTTGGAAGACCATTACCCAGTTTCTCAAATTCATTCGGGTTAGTAGTAGAAAGAATATATTGACCATCTTCTGTTATCCCATTCAATTTTGGTCCGTAGAAATCTCCCAAAGTCTCACCTACTTTGTTGTAGATAATGAAGTTGTTGTTTTGACCAGGAGAACCGGGAGTGGCTACTCTCAATTCGTCAAAACCTAGCTCACCAGAAGACAAACTTTCGATTGTAGTTTTCTGGTAAATAGTGAAGTTAAGGTTTGGAGTCCATTTTACTGATCCAAGTGCGATGTCATTTACACCAGCTGCAAATTCAAAACCGGCCGCTCTCAATTCTGCAAGGTTGATCCAAGTAGAAGCAGCAGTATTGAATCTTCCCGGGTCAAATGGGTTGGGAGCACCTGTAGCAACAGGAACGTTGAACAACAAGTCAGAAATGTTTCTGGTGTAGTAGTCTACACTACCAGTTACTTTATTGTTCCAGATCCCGAAGTCAATACCCACGTTAAATTCCTTTTTGGTTTCCCACTTCAGGTCTTTATTTGGGTTTGCAAACTGATTAAGACCAACGTAGATGTCATTTGTAGTCAAAGGATCACTATCCAAATCCACTCTGTTTCCATTTCCATAGACACCAAGTGCCAAAGTTGGAGAAGGAGGAAGGTTACCTGTTACACCGTAAGATACCCTTGGCTTGAAGGCATTAAAGATACCCATGTCGAATAACTGGGTGAAATCTGCTCCAATGCTTGCTGCTGGGAATATACCTGTTTGGTTATTTTCTCCAAATCCTGAATAAGTTTCTGCTCTTACTGATGCAGACAAGAAGAAGATGTTATCGTAGTTGAAGTTAGCTCTACCGAATGCTGAGTTCAGTTGATCTTCGTTTGCGAACGAAGAAACATCTGTGTTGTTTCCAACTCGTACCGCACCGGCACCCAAATTATCCCATCCTAAGTCAAACAGATACTGTCTTACTCTAGCATTGAATCCTTGATTTTTTGTGGACTGGAAAGCCACACCACCAAGTAAAGTCATGTTAAGTTTTGAAGAAAGATCTTTCTCGTATCTCAGGGTTGATTCAAATATTTTTTGAGCTCTGTCGAATGTATTTCTCTGAGCAGAACCTGTAGCCCCGATACCTACTTGGAAATCCTGAAGTGCCCAGAAACCACCGGAAAGTGTATTTCTTCTGTCTTGAGAATACTGTGCAGACAAAGTTAAGTTAGGCATTAAATCGTATTCTACTCGGTAGGATGCAAGAGCAGTTTTGGTCTCACCGATGAACTTCTGCTGATTTGCAATAGCGACAGGGTTGTAGAAATCAAAAAGATCTCTTTGGAAATAGCCACCAAATCTTTTTGCGTTTTCAGTATTTTCATAGATCGGCGCAGTTGGGTTGTAGATGGTAGCATATCTGAATGCAGCATCGTTGATAGACTCAGAATCCACATTTGAGAATGAAAGATTAAGATTGAATCTCAACTTGTTGTTCAATGCTCCCTGAGAAAGGTTCAAACGAGTGTTAAGTCTCTGATTGCTCACACCGTTCACAATACCCTGATTGTCTCTGTAGTTCACAGAAGCCATGTAATTTGTATTGTCGAAACCACCTGAAATAGTAGCATTCGTAGTGTAAGAGAAAGCATCATCAATCAATTCTTCTCTCCAATCCGTGTTGCTTCCAAAGTTTGTTCCGCCTCTTTCAAGGAACTCTTCAGCAGAAAGGATTGGAATTAAGTTGGTTGCCTTATCAAGAGTGCCGAAAGAGTTGATAGCGACGTTTGTTCTGCCATCTTTTGCTGCCTTTCTGGTAGTCGTAATCAAAATTACCCCTGAAGAACCTCTGGCACCGTAAATCGCTGCAGCAGATCCATCTTTCAAAACGTCAATTGATTGAATGTCATTTGGATCCACGTTTTCCAAAGAAGCTCCAATTACTCCATCTAATACAATCAGAGGAGAAGAGTTTGCTCCAAAAGTTGATAAACCTCTCAAACGGACATTGAAGCCATTGTTTGGGTTTCCACCTGGTCTTGTAATAGAAAGACCTGCAACTTTACCTTGCAGCAATTGTGCAGGGTTAGAAACGTTACCTCTGTTGAAGTCTTCCGGCTTAATGCCAACTACTGCGGAGGTGATTTCTTTTTTGTCCTGAGATCCGTAACCAATTACTACAGCTTCTTCAAGACTTTGAATGTCTTCTTCAAGGCTGATTGTAAAAGTAGTTTGGTTTCCGATTTCAATTTCCTGGGCCAGATAGCCCACAAATGAAACCACCAAAATCTGATCTCCTGACTGAATTGGAAGGCTAAACTTGCCGTCCAAATCTGTGGCAGTGCCTCGGGTTGTACCTTTGATAAGGACAGTGGCACCAGGAACGGGGTCTCCAAGAGAAGCATCGAGGACGGTACCCGTGATGGTTCTACTTTGGGCGTTAGCAACAAGCGTGGCACCGAACACTAGTACCATTGCCAGAAGCAACGTCTTAAGTTGTTGTAAATAATTTCTCATAGGGTTTTTTTGTTTTTTGAAAAAGCGAAACAGGCATGAGTACTTAATTTCGAAGACAAGGTGAACCAATAATTTTAATTTTACAATCTTTAACAAATGCCTGCTCTGATTGTTAAAATCCTTGATTTTAAAAGAATTAGGCATATTTTGATGAATACTCAACAAAATCAAAAAAGGCTGATAGAATACGTAATGGAAATCGATTTCCATTTGGATAGAATTAAAAAATTCAATTTTTTTTAATTTTATGGAAATCCGGAAATTTTTTTAAATCCTTTCAATCAGCTTGATTTTGACTTGTTTAAAAAAATTGAAAAAGTCAAAGCCCTTGGCTTAAAAAAAGACCAAGGAAAAATCAGCTCCTTTTTTTGATTTCAAGATCTATAATTCAATGTCTTATTTATTTCATTTATATAGTTTAAGGAGTAACAACAATCGATTTGTTATTACTTATGTTATTTATTTATCATTTAAATAATACTCTCCTAAATTATCTTAAAACCTTGTCTACTATCGATTCTTAATACTGATTCAGATTATCTTCGTTTTCAGCTGACCAACTTTTATGAGAATACATCTATTTAAAGTTCTTTTTGGAATAATCGTGATGGGAGGTATTTCCATTTTTTTCTCATCCGGAAGTTTTGCTCAGGGAATCCGTGGTATTGTCAAAACTAGTGAAGGAGAACCACTTCCCTATGCTTCGGTGTACGTGAGAAATCTTGGTGACGGGGTCCCTACCAATCAGGATGGTGCGTATGAGTTTCGACTCAAGCAGGGAGTTTATGATGTACTGGTTCAGTACCTGGGTTATAAATCAATATTAGAAACAGTTGTAATTACGGATCAATGGGTAGATCTGAATTTCAATCTGGAGCCGCAAGTTTATACACTTAATGAAGTTGAGGTAAGAGCCGGTGCAGAAGATCCAGCCCTTACGATCATGAGGAAGGCAATTGCAAAAGCAAAGTATCATCGATTGCAACTTCAGAAGTATAGCATGACGGTCTATCTGAAAGGTACCGGCAGTCTTACCGATGCCCCATTTTTCATGAAAAAAACACTGGAGAAAGAGGGGTTGAAGCTGAATGAGGCTTACACTTCAGAATCGGTTTCCAGAATTACTTTTACTCAGCCCAATAAAGTCGAGGAAAAAGTCATTTCAATCCGGACCAACGGAGACAATCAATCCACTTCGCCGGCGCCCTACATCCAGACTACTTTTTATCAGGAAAAAATCAACGAGATCATTTCTCCGCTTTCCAGGCAAGCTTTCCAATACTATAAGTTCAATTACGAAGGGAGTTTCTTCGATCAAAATGTGATGGTCAGCAAAATCAAAGTCACTCCCAGGTCCCGAGGTGAGCGGGTTTTTGAAGGATACATTTATATCATTGAAGACCTTTGGGCGATTCACAGTCTGAATCTCCAAACCTCCCTGATGGGCTTCCAAATCCAAGCCACTCAGCAATATGCCCCGGTTGCTGAAAATGTGTGGATGCCACTGACACATATTTATAGATTCGGAGGTAAGTTTTTTGGGTTCGAAGGAGAGTTCAAGTATTTGGCATCCACCCGCGAATATGAAGTAACCCTCAATCCTGATCTGGCATTTGTGCCGGAAATCATCGATGAGAAAGTTCAGGATGTACCGGAGGCTGTTGCCAAATTTGATAAAACAACTTCTGCATTGGAGCAGCTTTCGAAGGAACAACCAACTACAAGAAAGGAATATCGAAAGCTCCTCAATGAATATGAAAAGGAATCTCTGAAGGAACAAAGTCAGCCTGATGTCATTTCAGAGCGGTATTATTCAATCGATTCGATGGCAAAAAAGCGTGATTTGAGCTATTGGGATAGTATTCGCCCCGTTCCGTTGACGTCTCTGGAGATTCAGGGATACGATAGGGATGATAGTCTTGCGACGATAGAAGCTGCGAAAGTGAGTGAAGTGGATTCGGTTGCCAAAAAAGCCAGAAGCAAATTCAAGCCACTGGATTTCATGAGTGGTTCGACCTATAGTTTTGGCAAAGGGGTTTCTTTTGGTTTTAAGCAAAACTGGACCAAGGTTTCTTTCAATACTGTGGAAGGGTGGAAAGTAGGAATGGGCCTTTTCTATAGAAAATACGAGGAAACCAAACTTTCCGATAGCGTCACAGTGCAGAAGAAGAGTTTCAATATTGAGCCGGAATTACGATACGGTTTTTCGAGTGATCGATTTTATGGGAAAGCTGATTTTCGTTGGTCCACCACACTTCCTACAAGTGGAACCACTTTTGGCTTGGAAGGCGGGAGATACATTTACCAGTTTAATGGTGGAAATCCGATCAATGAACAGGTCAATGCTCTCTATTCTCTTCTATTCAGACAAAACTACATGAAGTTGTACGAGCAGGATTTTGTTCGGGCATATTGGTCTCATCGTGTGGATTATGGATTTACCTATCGGGTCAATATGACCTATGCTGACCGAAGAGAGCTATTCAACAATTCAGACTTCAGTTTTTACAATAAGCCGGAAAGAGTGTATTCCTCAAACAGACCAGAAAATGTAGAAACCGGAGATGACGCTTTTTCAAACCATCAAATTCTAAAACTGAGTACTTCAATTGAGTGGAGACCGGGAGTCCGATATGGAATTCGGGATGGCAGAAAGTATCCGATTACAGATCGGTCGCCTTTAATCACGCTGAATTATGACAAAGCCTTTGGAGCCTTGCTCAATTCTACAACGTCTGCTGATTTCGATCATTTGAAAATTGGCGTTGAACACAGCTACAGCTTTGGTGTCAGCGGTAAGTTGGATTTCAATATTTCGGCAGGAACCTTCCTGTCCAATGAACGGGTCTATTTTCAGGATTATCAGCATTTCGGTGGTAACCGCACCATCTTCTCCAACTTCGGACCTGCCTCTAATTACCGATTCATAGACTATTATACCTACAGCACCAATTCTTCTTATGTCTCAAGTATTGTCCACTACCAGTTTAGAAAATTCCTTTTCACCCAACTTCCCATGTTGAGATTTTCAGGTGTCAGGGAAAATTTGTTTTTCAATTACCTGAAAACTGAAAACTCCCCACATTACTGGGAAGTAGGATATTCGCTGGATAATCTTTTCCGGATTTTCCGGGTGGAAATGGGTGCAGGATTTGAAAACGGTGACTTCCTGAGAGGAGGGGTAAGATTTGGGATCGCTACTTTCCTCAATATAAGCGCCGATTAAAAAATAAAACCCGACTGGATGGTCGGGTTTTTTAAGTTGTCAGACTTTCATGATGTCTATTTCTTTTTTGACGAGAATCTCATCTATTTTGGAAGAATATTGATCAGTCAATTTTTGGACGATGTCTTCGGCCCGCTTAATGTCATCTTCCGCTGCTCCGTCTTTCTGTAATTTTTTCAGAGAATCCATAATGTCTTTTCTGACGGTTCGGATGGATATTTTACCGGTTTCGCATTCGTTTTTAGATTGCTTCACCAGTGTAATTCTTCTTTCCTCTGTTAGCATCGGAATCGTCAAGATGATGATTTCACCGTTGTTCTGAGGAGAAAGTCCCAAATCAGAATTGATAATTGCCTTTTCAATGTCACTGATGGTTTTTCTTTCAAAAGGTTTGATAGCCAAAGTTCTGGCATCTGGAGTGGTCACCGACGAAACCTGATTGAGCGGAGTTGGAGATCCGTAATATTGGACCATGATCCCATCGAGCATATTTGGCATTGCTTTTCCTGCCCGGATTTTCAAAAGCTCAGCTGAGGTATGATCTACAGCTTTTTGCATCAATTCTTTGGCCTCGTCTAAGAATAATTCGATTTCTTCCATGGTTGTAAACTTAATTTATCCAGTGATCAGTGTTCCGATTTCTTCCCCTTGAACCAGTTTGCTCAGATTGCCCAACTTGTTCATATCAAATACGATGATGGGTAAATTGTTTTCCTGGCAAAGTGTGAAAGCCGTCATGTCCATGACATTGAGGTTTTTCTCGTACACTTCCTGAAATGAGATGGTATGATATTTTGTAGCGGTTTTATCTTTTTCCGGATCTGCGGTATACACTCCGTCAACTCTTGTTCCTTTCAAAACCACATCTGCTTCCACTTCAATTGCCCGTAAGCTGGCGGTAGAATCTGTGGTAAAATATGGGTTCCCTATTCCTGCGCCAAAAATTACGATACGGCCTTTTTCCAGATGGCGAATTGCCCTTCTTCGGATGAAAGGTTCGCAGACACTTTCGATTTTGATACCCGACATCAATCTGGTGTACATTCCTCCTTGTTCGAGAGCGCTTTGAAGAGCCATTGCATTGATCAATGTTGCCAGCATCCCCATGTAATCTCCCTGAACACGGTCAATTCCAGACTTTTCGGCTTGAACACCTCTGAAAATATTACCTCCTCCAATTACGATCGCTACTTCAACACCCATCTCTTTCACCTTGCGGATTTCATTGGTGTATTGCTGAAGCATGTTTGGGTCGATGCCGTAGTTTTTTCCACCCATCAGTGACTCTCCGCTGAGTTTGAGTAGTATTCGCTTGTATTTCATGTCTGGTTTTTAAGGAAGGTGTACCCGAGTTTGATCAGGTAAAGTCAAAATAACTCGGCAAATATAATTTGTTCAACTCATAATGCTAGACCAAAAAATCAAAACTGGATCAAAACCTGATTTTTTTCGACGCTTTGCTTCAAAGCAATTTTCACAGCCTTTACCACTCCGTCACCCGGAGATTTAATGCTATTTTCCATTTTCATGGCTTCGAGAATTAATACTACATCGCCTTTTTTGACCAGATCTCCGGGCTTCACTTTGAGGTCCAGAATCAATCCCGGCATAGGAGCCTTAATTTCCTTTAGAGCTCCTGCATTGTTATTATTCATTCCGAGCTGCTCCAGCAGGATATCGAATCTGTCCTTGATTGATAAAATTGAAATTTTGTTTCCGAGACGGATTTGGATTGTTTTCGATTCCTTGTCAAAATAGATCAATTCTGCCTCAATGGATTTGTTTTCAAAGATCAAATGAATTTTACGATCTGAGATCCATTTAAGGTCCCATTCGATCGTTTTACCGTTGACTTGAATCTTTTGATCGGCATTTTCTACCGAATACGTCTTGTTTTGGATGGTAACTGAAAACATTCCTGCTAATTTGGTCGCCAATATACGAATCACTCTGAGTGGATTCCTCTCTACTATGAAACAAATGATTGCCCAACTAACCCGAATCTCGAAAAAGTCAAATACGATTTTGCTCTTGCTGCTACTGACATCCATCTGGTCGTGCAAGACAAATCAGGTAGCTGAAACTGAACCACAAACTGAAGAAGAAACTCTCTCCATAGAAGAAGATGAGGATTTAGATTCTTTAGCAATTCTAAACTTGATCGCAAATAAAGAAAATGAAATCGCCGATTACAGAGCCTCTGCGAAAAGAGATTTTGACCTGTTGCACACAGAGTTGGATTTGGCTTTTGACTGGGAAAGGCAGGCAGTTATTGGCCATGCAAAGTTGACCTTTAAGCCGTTTTTTAAGCCTCAAAAAGTTCTTATCCTCGATGCTCAGGATTTTGAATTGAAAGAAATCAAACTTGTAGAGAAGTCAACTCAGACCACTTTGGCTTATCGGTACAATGAGCAGCAAATCACGATTTATCTTCCAAAAGAATATTCAAGATCGGACACGATTCAGATAGAATTCGATTATACAGCATTCCCTGAGAAAAACGGAGGTGGCGGAAGCGATGCAATCACGGATACAAAAGGTCTTTATTTCATCGATCCTTTGGATACGATTCCTGGAAAGCCAACCATGATCTGGACTCAAGGAGAAACTGAGCATAATTCGAAGTGGTTCCCCACCATCGATAAGCCTAATGAGCGATTCACTCAGGTAATTAAGTTGACGGTTCCGGATTCGATGATTTCGGTTAGCAATGGGGAATTGACCAAACAAGAAAATCTTGGCAATGGTCTGAGGAAGGATCATTGGGAAATGAAACTTCCACATGCGCCGTATTTGGCTGCAATTGCAATCGGGAATTTTGGAAAAGTAGAGGCACTCTGGAAAGAGATTCCTTTGGGATATTATGTTGAAAAGGGATATGAAAGAGGAGCTGCTGAGGTATTCAAGAATACGCCCGAAATGGTCGGGTTTTTCTCAGATCTACTTGGTGTAAAATATCCTTGGCCAAAATATGACCAAATCGTGGTGAGAGATTTTGTGTCCGGAGCGATGGAAAATACGACTGCTTCTATTTTTATGGAGGAATTGAGGCTGACTGAGCGGGAAGCGATCGATTCTGAGTGGGATTATATCATCGCTCACGAGCTGTTTCACCAGTGGTTTGGAGATTATGTCACCTCAGAATCTTGGTCCAACCTAACCTTGAATGAAGCCTTTGCTAATTACAGCGAGTTCCTGTGGAATGAATACAAATATGGACCCGATGAAGCTAAGCTTAAATTGGTGACAGAAACGGAAACTTATTTTCAGGAATCTGAGAGTAAGCAAGTCGACTTGATCCGATTCTCTTATGGAGATTCCGAAGATATGTTTGACTCACATAGCTACTCAAAAGGTGGAGTAATCCTACATATGCTTCGTGAATATTTGGGAGATGACGCATTCTTTGAAGGACTTAATCTGTATCTGAAAACACATGCACTTCAGAGTGTCGAGGTTCATGATTTGCGACTAGCATTTGAAAAAGTAAGTGGAGAAGATTTGAATTGGTTTTTCAATCAATGGTTTTTGGACAAAGGTCATCCTGAATTGTTTTTCGAAGTGGATTATTCTCAGCCTGAAAACGTCCTGATTTCAGCTTATCAGATGCAGGATTTAAATCAAACACCACTTTTTAGACTTCCGGTAGAAATAAGCTGGTATGAAGGAGAAACCCGAAAATCGAAGACCATGATGCTGGAAAGAGCTTTTCAGCAATTTGCCTTGGAAAATAATGCTCCGATCGAACTGGTTTATATCGACGAAGCCAAAGATCTTCTTGCTAAAATTTCGGTGGAAAGTTCCCCTGAGAAAATGGTGAAGCAATTCAATCAATCCGAATTTGGAATTGCGAGGTATCAAGCACTTGATAGTTTGGTTGCTTGGGAAGCAAAAGAAGAATTGATGCTAGTTATTCCAAAGGCCTTGGAGGATAAGTTTTGGTCTGTGAGAGAATCTGCTCTGGGCTATTTACAAGGGAATCCCGAAATGATAGGATCAACTGAAGGATTAGAGGATAAGGTTTACCGGATTGCGGAGTCAGACATCAGGAATTCTGTCAAAGCAGGAGCGATCGATGTATTGACTGATTTTAATCCGGACAAATACCACTCGGCGTTTTTGAGAATGGCCAATGATTCGTCTTACTTAGTTGCAGGATCAGCGCTGATGGGATTGATGAGTGGTACGGAGCAGAAAGTTAGTCCGGAATTGGTGGAGAGATTTGCTGAGGAGGAGAATTTTAGGATGGTCATTCCTGTCGCTGATTATTACATCACCTCACCTGTGGCTGGTAAAGGAGAATGGTTTCACGAAAAAGTAGAAAAATTATCAGGTGAAGGATTTTATTTTTTCCTGGGATACTACAGCGAGTACTTCAGCAGATTTCCGGAGGAAGGAAAAGAGAGAGCTGTGGAGTATTTACTCGATATAATGAGGAATGATTCCATGAATTATATTCGATTGGGGGCTTTTCAGGGGCTTTTAGGATTTTCAGATGATAAAGAAGTTGTCAAAAAAATAACCGAAACGGCTGGATATGAAACTGATTCAGATTTGAAAAATTACTTCTCTTATTTCCTCGAGACATTGAAGGATGAAAATTAAGCGATTGATTTTGAATCCATTGAGGAGAAAGAGGGGAATTTCTTCTCAAATTTAAATTCCGTGTTTTGAATCTTTCAGAAAAGGCTATAATTTTGCCATCCGTTAAGATAGCAAGTGAGAGAAAAAGCTTGAAATTTTGACGCAGTTGGGGGAATACCAAAGCGGCCAACTGGGACGGACTGTAAATCCGTTGACTTATGTCTTCACAGGTTCGAATCCTGTTTCCCCCACTATTGCCGTAATGCGAAATTTTTTCTCTAATTTTGCAGGGCTAAAAAAATCCGGCTTTCCGGGTGTTAGTAAAATTGTCCTGAACGGTCACCATCCGGGAAAGGAATTAAAGAAATCAGGGATCTAACCATCTCGGAATTTACAAGCGGGAGTAGCTCAGTTGGTAGAGCGGCAGCCTTCCAAGCTGCAGGTCGCGGGTTCGAGCCTCGTCTCCCGCTCAATGTTTCTAAGGAAGCATCGGGTTTAAGCCGACGTAGCTCAGGGGTAGAGTACTTCCTTGGTAAGGAAGGGGTCACGGGTTCAATTCCCGTCGTTGGCTCATAACGGCATTAAATTAATTTAAACATATCTTTAAACTTAAACTGAGGATTTACACGCATGGCAAAAGCAACCTTCGACCGTTCCAAGCCGCACGTTAACATCGGTACGATTGGACACGTAGACCATGGCAAAACGACTTTAACTGCCGCCATTACAACAGTATTGGCAAAAAAAGGTCTTTCTGAACTTAGAGATTTCTCTTCTATCGACAACGCTCCGGAAGAAAAAGAAAGAGGTATTACTATTAATACTTCTCACGTAGAATACTCTACTGAAAAAAGACATTACGCTCACGTAGATTGTCCTGGACACGCTGACTATGTTAAGAACATGGTTACTGGTGCAGCTCAAATGGACGGTGCTATTCTGGTAGTAGCAGCAACTGACGGACCTATGCCACAGACAAGAGAGCACATTCTGTTGGCTCGTCAGGTAGGTGTTCCTCAGCTTGTAGTTTTTATGAATAAAGTTGACATGGTTGACGATCCTGAGCTTCTTGAGCTAGTGGAGATGGAAATCAGAGAACTTCTTTCTTTCTACGATTTTGACGGTGACAACATCCCTGTAATCGCAGGTTCAGCACTTGGTGCATTGAATGGTGAAGAAAAGTGGGTTGAAACTGTAATGGAATTGATGAATGCAGTTGATTCATTTATTCCAATCCCTCCTCGTCTTGTTGACAAAGATTTCTTGATGCCAGTGGAAGACGTATTCTCGATCACAGGTCGTGGTACTGTTGCTACAGGTAGAATTGAAAGAGGTGTAATTAACTCAGGTGAGCCAGTTGATATCATCGGTATGGGTGCTGAAGGTCTTAAGTCTACTGTAACAGGTGTTGAGATGTTCCGTAAGATCCTAGACAGAGGTGAAGCTGGTGACAACGTAGGTCTATTGCTAAGAGGTATTGAAAAATCACAAATTAAGCGTGGTATGATTATCTGTAAGCCAGGATCTGTGAAGCCTCACTCACACTTCAAGGCTGAAGTTTACGTTCTTTCAAAAGAAGAAGGTGGACGTCATACTCCTTTCTTCAACAAATACAGACCTCAGTTCTACTTAAGAACTACTGACGTAACTGGCGAGATTAAACTTCCAGAAAACGTTGAAATGGTTATGCCAGGTGATAACGTGACTATCGAAGTTACCTTGTTGTCAGCAGTTGCTTTGGAAAAAGGTCTTCGTTTTGCAATCCGTGAGGGTGGTAGAACTGTAGGAGCCGGCCAGGTGACTGAAATCCTAGACTAATTCAAGTCAGACATATTGAACGATGCGATCCCAAAGTATTTTGGGATCGCATTTGTTTCTTTATCAATCAATACCTAATTTTGCGTTCCCATTTGCGGAGCGTTCATTCACACGGGCATAGTTCAACGGCAGAATAGCGGTCTCCAAAACCGTTGATGGGAGTTCGAATCTCTCTGCCCGTGCCAGTAAGCAAGTACACTATGAATCTGAAAAACTTTGTTCTGGAATCTTATGATGAAATGGTAAATAAGGTCACATGGCCTAAATTTTCATTTCTTCAAAATAGTGCAGTATTGGTGTTAGTAGCATCTTTGATCTTTGCCCTCTTTATCGGAGCAGTGGATCTGGGATTTGAAAATATCATGACATGGTTTTATGATTTATTCTAATTGAATTGACATTACATAATGGCTGAACAAAAGTGGTACGTACTCAGAGTAGTAGCGGGACAAGAGAAAAAGACTAAGACTTATCTCGATAATGAAATCGCCAGACAAAAACTGGAGGATTTTATTCCTGAAGTCCTGATTCCATCTGAGAAGGTATATGAGATGCGAAATGGTAAAAAGCGTGTAAGAGAAAGAAATTTCTTTCCTGGTTACGTTTTAGTCAACGCGGATCTTTCTAATGGTGAAGCCAATCACGTAATAACAAGCATTCCGGGAGTAATCGGTTTCTTAGGATCAAACAAAGGGGGAGCTTCCAAAACCCCTGAACCATTACGCCAATCAGAAGTCAACCGTATTTTAGGTAAGGTTGAAGAGATTGATGAGTTTGCCGAGAAAATGGATACACCATTTATAGTAGGAGAGGCAGTTAAAGTAATGGACGGCCCCTTCAGTGGATTTACCGGGACAATTGAGGAGATATTTGAGGAGAAGAAGAAACTTAATGTTATGGTTAAGATCTTCGGCCGAAATACTCCGGTAGAGTTAAACTTTATACAAGTAGAAAAACAAGACTAAGCAATGGCTAAGGAAATCACCGGTTATGTAAAACTGCAAGTGAAAGGTGGCCAGGCTAATCCGTCACCTCCAGTAGGTCCAGCTCTTGGTTCCAAGGGTCTGAACATTATGGAGTTCTGTAAACAGTACAATGCACGTACCCAAGATAAAATTGGGCAAGTGCTTCCTGTGTTGATTACGGTTTATTCTGACAAAACTTTTGAATTCGTAGTAAAAACTCCTCCTGCTCCAAACATGTTGCTAGAGGCTGCAAAAATCAAAAGTGGTTCAGCTGAGCCAAACAGAAAAAAGGTAGGCTCTGTAACCTGGGATCAGGTGAGAGAGATTGCCGAGGTGAAAATGCCTGACCTGAATGCTTTCAAAATTGAATCTGCTATGAAAATGGTAGCAGGTACAGCTAGAAGCATGGGTATCACAGTATCTGGAAAAGCCCCTTGGGAAGTATAAATAAAAAACAATGGCTAAGTTAACAAAAAAGCAAAAAGAAGCTCTTTCTAAGTACGACCCAAGCCAAATGTACTCCCTGGAGGCAGCTTCTTCTATCGTGAAGGACATTACCATGAACAAGTTTGATGCTTCGGTGGATGTAGACGTTCGTTTGGGCGTTGATCCTCGTAAAGCAGATCAAATGGTAAGAGGCGTAGTAGCCCTGCCTCATGGTACTGGCAAAGACATCAAAGTATTGGTGCTTTGTACTCCTGACAAAGTAGCAGAAGCCACCGAAGCAGGTGCAGATTACGTTGGATTGGACGACTACATAGCAAAGATCGAAGGCGGATGGACTGACGTTGACGTCATCATCACTATGCCTAACGTAATGGCTAAGGTAGGTAGATTGGGTAGAGTATTAGGTCCTAGAGGTCTGATGCCAAACCCTAAATCAGGAACTGTAACATTAGATGTTGCGAAGGCTGTTAGAGAAGTAAAGGCTGGTAAAATCGATTTCAAAGTTGATAAGTTTGGAATCATTCATGCCGGTATTGGTAAAGTATCTTTTTCTCCTGAGCAAATTCAGGATAACGTGAAAGAACTAATCATGACTATCTCTAAGTTGAAGCCGTCCTCTTCTAAAGGAACATATTTCAAGAGTATTCATTTATCCAGCACAATGTCTCCTGGAATAGCAGTAGACAAGGGTAGCATTCAAGGTATTTAATCATGACTAGAGACGAAAAGAAAGTAATAATCGACGGTCTTACTGAGAAGTTTAAAGAAAACCCTTTCTTCTACATTACTGATGCTTCAGGTTTCTCTGTTGCTCAGATAAACGCCTTCAGGAGGACATGTTATGATAAAGGAGTTGAGTACAAAGTGTACAAAAACACCTTGATCAAGAAAGCTTTGGAGAATCTGGATTCAGATTATTCAAAATTGTCCGAAGAGGCTCTGAAAGGATTCTCCGGAATAATTTTCTCAAAAGAGACAAGTAACCTTCCGGCAAAAGTATTGCTGGATTTCAGAAAGAAACTAGGTAAAAAAGAGGTTAGACCATTATTTAAAGGAGCTGGTATTGATTCTGATGTTTTCATCGGAGAGGCCAACCTTGAAGTATTGTCTACTCTTAAATCTAAGCAAGAATTGCTTGGCGATCTTATTGGATTGCTACAGTCCCCTGCGAAAAACCTTGTTTCTGCATTGCTTAGTGGTCAAAACAATATCACAGGCGTGCTGAAAACTCTTGCAGAAAGAGAAGAAAAATAAGTTCTAAAAAAATCATTCAAACAAATTAAATTTTAAATACGATGGCAGATCTTACACAACTTGCAGATCAGTTGGTGAACTTGACTGTAAAAGAAGTTAAAGAATTGACAGATATCCTTAAGGAGCAATACGGTATTGAGCCAGCAGCAGCTGGAGCAATTATGGTTGCTGGTGGACCTGGAGCTGGTGCAGAAGCACCTGCTGAAGAAGAAAAAACTTCTTTCGATGTTATCTTGAAAGCAGCTGGTGGAGCTAAGCTTGCAGTAGTTAAGCTTGTAAAAGAATTGACTGGTCTTGGCTTGAAAGAAGCAAAAGATCTAGTTGACTCTGCTCCAAAGGCTCTGAAAGAAGGAGTTACTAAGGACGAAGCTGAAGGCTTGAAAAAGTCTTTGGAAGAAGCTGGTGCTGAAGTAGAGATCAAATAATTTGCTAAACCTAACCCAAGAGGTTAAGGTTTAGCTCCTAAGACCTGACTAATTTAGTCAGGTCTTTTCCTGTTTATGCGCAGGATTAAAATAGCATTATTCCAAGCGATAATTGTCGCATTCCTTTATTTACTTTCACTATAAACACACACTACCTTGGCTATCAAGAATCAAACCGAAAGGAAAAGTTTCTCCTCCATTAAGGTGGTCAAAGACTATCCGGATTTTCTCGATATTCAGTTGCAGTCGTTCAAAGACTTTTTCCAGCTGGATACACCTGCAGAGAAAAGAAGGGCAGACGGGTTATTCAAAGTATTCGCAGAAAACTTCCCAATCAGTGATTCCAGAGAGAATTTTACTCTTGAGTTTATTGATTACGCAGTAGATCCACCTAAATATAGTGTGGAAGAGTGCATTGACCGTGGCTTGACCTATTCTGTTCCACTTAAAGCAAAGTTGAGATTACTTTGCCACGATGAGGACAATGAAGATTTCGAGACTATCGAGCAAGAAGTGTTCTTGGGTAACCTTCCTTACATGACTGAGAAGGGCTCTTTCGTGATCAATGGTGCTGAACGAGTAATCGTTTCCCAGCTTCACAGATCTCCTGGTGTTTTCTTTGCTCAAAGCAAGCATACCAACGGAACCAAGCTTTATTCAGCCAGAATTATTCCTTTCAAAGGATCTTGGATTGAATTTGCTACTGACATCAACAACGTCATGTATGCATACATCGATCGTAAGAAGAAATTCCCTGTGACTACTTTGCTTAGAGCAATTGGTTACGGTTCGGATAAAGACATCCTAGATTTGTTCGGACTTTCTGAAGAAGTTTCTGCAACCAAAAACGCTTTGAAAAAGGCATCTGGTCGCAAGCTTGCTGCAAGGGTTCTGAGAACTTGGGTAGAAGATTTCGTGGATGAAGACACTGGAGAAGTGGTTTCTATCGACAGAAATGAAGTATTGCTCGAAAGAGATACCGTCTTGACAGACGAAGACATCGAAATGATATTGGATTCTGGCTCAAAAAGCATCATTCTCCACAGAGAAGATGTGAACGTAGCCGATTTCTCAATTATTTATAACACGCTTCACAAGGATAGCTCCAACTCTGAAAAAGAAGCAGTCGAGGTAATTTACCGTCAATTGAGAAATACTGAAGCTCCTGATGAAGCGACAGCTCGAGAGGTAATCCAAAGCTTGTTTTTCTCTGATAAGAGATATGACTTAGGTGAAGTAGGTCGATACAGAATCAATAAAAAGCTCGGACTCAACATTGATTCTGAGAAAATTGTATTGACTAAAGAAGATATCATTTCAATCGTGAAATACCTGATTGGCTTGATCAATTCTAAAGCAGTGGTCGATGATATTGACCACTTAAGCAACAGAAGAGTAAGAACAGTAGGAGAGCAACTTTACAGTCAATTCGGTGTTGGTTTGGCCAGAATGTCCAGAACAATCCGTGAAAGAATGAATGTACGTGACAATGAAGACTTTAAACCAGTCGATTTGATCAATGCTCGTACTCTTTCTTCTGTAATCAACTCCTTCTTTGGCACCAACCAGCTTTCTCAATTCATGGATCAAACGAATCCATTGGCAGAGTTAACTCACAAGAGAAGACTTTCAGCCTTGGGTCCGGGAGGTCTTTCAAGAGAAAGAGCAGGTTTCGAAGTTCGAGATGTTCACTACACCCATTACGGTCGTCTTTGTACGATCGAAACTCCTGAAGGTCCAAACATTGGTTTGATTTCTTCCCTTTGCGTTCATGCTAAAGTGAACTCAATGGGCTTCCTTGAAACTCCTTACAGAAAAGTAAAAGATAGTAAAGTGGGCATGAAGCTGGAAGATATTATATATCTGACTGCTGAAGAAGAAGATAATCATAACATTGCTCAGGCAAATGCAACTCTGGATGATGCAGGTAAGATTATTGATGATAAAGTAAAAGCAAGATTTGAAGGTGACTTCCCTGTATTGGATCCGTCTGAGATCACGTATATGGATGTTGCTCCTAATCAAATTGTTTCTGTAGCGGCTTCATTGATTCCATTCCTGGAGCATGATGATGCAAACAGAGCTTTGATGGGATCAAACATGCAACGTCAGGCTGTTCCTTTGTTGAAAGCTGAAGCACCTATTGTAGGTACTGGCCTTGAAGCAAAAGCTGCAGTAGATTCAAGAGCATTGATAATAGCTGAAGAGAATGGAGTTGTGGATTATGTTGATGCGAAGAGAATCGTGATCAAATATGATCTGACAGACGATCAGTTGTTGGTTAATTTCACTGACGAATACAGAGCTTACGACCTAATCAAATTCAGAAGAACAAATCAGGATACTACTATCAACCTTACACCATTGGTGTTGAAGGGTCAAAAAGTTTACAAAGGCCAGGTATTGGTAGAAGGTTATTCTACTAATAATGGTGAGTTGGCTTTGGGCAAAAACCTTAGAGTTGCTTACATGCCTTGGCAAGGATATAACTTTGAAGATGCGATCGTAATTTCCGAGCGAGTAGTTCGTGAGGATATTTTCACTTCTATTCACGTAGAAGAGTTCCAACTGGAAGTAAGAGATACCAAAAGAGGTGAAGAAGAATTGACTTCTGAAATCCCTAACGTATCTGAGGAAGCTGTGAAGCACCTTGACGAGAATGGTATTATCATGATTGGAGCCGAGGTAAAAGAAGGCGATATCATCATCGGTAAGATCACTCCAAAAGGAGAAACAGATCCAACTCCTGAAGAAAAACTATTGAGAGCCATCTTTGGTGACAAAGCAGGTGACGTGAAAGATGCTTCTTTGAAAGCTTCTCCATCACTCAATGGTGTGGTTATCGAAACCAAACTTTTCTCTAGACCAAAGAAAGACAAGGACGTAAGAGCCAAGTCTAAAGCGGATGTTGAAAAACTAAAAGGAAAGTACTCCAAAGATCTGTTGGGTATCAGAGCCCGCATGATCAATAAACTGGTGACTTTGCTTGAGGGTAAAACTTCTCAGGGCGTGAAGCATAAGTTTGGTGATGAGATCATCACTAAAGGAACCAAATTCAACCTTAAGAATATTGAGAATAACCTTTTCCCTGCTAAGAATCCTTACAGAGATGAGAGTAATTACAATGTTCCGGAAGAAGCAAATTTGATTTCAGACATCATCCTTGATGACTGGACTGAAAATGCTCATACCAATAAATTGGTCGTTCAATTGGTGAAGAACTTCGTGAATTCTCGAAATGAGATCAGCGGAAGATTCAAAAGAGATCGATTCACACTTGAAGTTGGTGATGAGCTTCCTGCAGGTATCGTACAATTAGCCAAAGTTTACATTGCTAAGAAGCGTAAGCTGAAAGTAGGTGATAAAATGGCGGGTCGTCACGGTAACAAGGGTATCGTAGCAAGAATAGTAAGAGATGAGGACATGCCATTCCTAGAAGATGGAACTCCAATGGATATCGTATTGAATCCACTTGGCGTGCCTTCTCGAATGAACATCGGACAGATCTTCGAAACAGTTCTTGCTTGGGCTGGACAGAAGTTGGGTAAAAAATACGCTACCCCGATTTTCGACGGAGCTTCTATGGAAGAAGTTGCTCACGAATTGGAATTAGCAGGTTTGCCAGCATACGGCCGTACTTATTTATATGACGGACTATCAGGAGCTAAGTTTGATCAGCCAATTACTGTTGGTGTATCTTATATGCTTAAGCTTGGTCACCTGGTGGATGATAAGATGCACGCCAGATCAATCGGGCCATACTCCTTGATTACTCAGCAGCCGTTGGGTGGTAAGGCGCAGTTTGGTGGACAGAGATTTGGTGAAATGGAAGTGTGGGCACTGGAAGCATTCGGTGCATCTCATGTTCTTCAAGAGATCCTGACTGTAAAGTCTGATGACGTAATCGGCAGAGCTAAAGCTTACGAAGCTATTGTGAAAGGTGAAAACCTTCCAAAACCTAACATCCCTGAATCATTCAATGTATTGGTTCATGAATTGAGAGGTTTGGCTCTTGAAATTACTCTGGATTAATTAAGCTCATTAGGGCTCGCAAGAGCCCTTTACATATCTTTCAAAAACTATGGGGTTCAGAAAAAATAAAAAACTCAACAACGACTTTTCCAGAGTCACGATCAGTTTGGCCTCTCCGGAATCAATCCTGGATAGTTCAAATGGCGAAGTGACCCAGCCAGAGACAATCAACTACAGAACATACAAGCCTGAAATGGGCGGGTTATTCTGTGAGAGAATTTTTGGTCCGGTAAAAGATTGGGAGTGTCATTGCGGCAAATACAAGAGAATCAGATACAAAGGAATTATCTGTGATCGTTGCGGCGTAGAAGTGACAGAGAAGAAAGTAAGAAGAGAAAGAATGGGCCATATTGAGCTGGTAGTTCCAGTTGCTCACATTTGGTACTTCAAATCTCTCCCAAATAAAATAGGTTACCTATTAGGACTTCCTACCAAGAAGCTCGACCAAATCGTTTATTATGAGCGATATGTAGTTGTGCAAGCAGGTGTGAAAGCTGAAGAAGGTGTTCAGTATTTAGACTTCCTTACAGAAGACGAATACTTGGATATCATGGACAAGCTTCCTAAGGAAAACCACATGCTTGATGATGACGATCCGAATAAATTCATCGCCAGAATGGGTGCAGAAGGTCTTGAGATGCTTCTTTCCAGATTGGATTTGGATGATCTTTCCTATTCACTTCGTCACCAAGCTGCTACAGATACTTCTCAGCAGAGAAAAGCGGAAGCGCTTAAGCGTCTGAAAGTAGTTGAAGCATTCCGTGATGCAAGAACCAGAATCGAAAACCGTCCTGAGTGGATGGTTGTAAGAATGGTACCTGTAATTCCACCAGAATTGAGACCATTGGTTCCTTTGGACGGAGGTAGATTTGCTACTTCTGATTTGAATGACCTTTATAGAAGAGTAATCATCAGAAACAATCGTCTGAAGAGATTGATCGATATCAAAGCACCTGAGGTGATTTTGAGAAACGAGAAAAGAATGCTTCAGGAGGCTGTTGATTCACTTTTCGATAACTCAAGAAAAGTTAACGCAGTAAGATCTGACGGTAACAGAGCTCTGAAGTCACTTTCTGACATGTTGAAAGGTAAGCAAGGACGTTTCCGTCAAAACTTACTAGGAAAGCGTGTGGATTACTCCGGTCGTTCGGTAATCGTCGTTGGACCTGAGTTAAAGCTTCATGAGTGCGGTCTTCCTAAAAACATGGCAGCTGAGCTTTTCAAACCATTTATCATCAGAAAACTGATCGAAAGAGGTATTGTAAAGACAGTAAAATCTGCCAAGAAAATTGTTGATCGTAAAGATCCGGTTGTGTGGGATATCCTGGAAAACGTTTTGAAAGGACACCCTGTGCTTCTTAACCGTGCCCCAACTCTTCACAGATTGGGTATCCAGGCTTTCCAGCCAAAACTAATCGAAGGAAAAGCAATTCAACTTCACCCATTGGTTTGTACCGCATTCAACGCCGATTTTGACGGTGACCAGATGGCGGTTCACGTTCCACTTGGACATGAGGCTATTTTGGAAGCGTCTACCCTGATGCTTTCTTCACATAATATTTTGAACCCGGCCAATGGTGCGCCAATTACCGTTCCTTCTCAGGACATGGTACTCGGACTTTACTATGTGACTAAGGGTAAAAAATCAACTCCTGAAGAAATCGTTGCCGGTGAAGGCATGACTTTCTACAGTCAGGAGGAAGTAATTATTGCTCTGAACGAAGGAAAACTCTCTAAGCACGCACACATCAAGTGTAAAGTGAAAGTGAGAACTCCTGAGGGAGAGATCAAGGTCCAGCTTATTGATACAGTAGCAGGAAGATTGATCTTCAACCAATTCGTGCCTGAGCAAGTTGGTTACGTTAACGAACTATTGACTAAAAAGAAGCTTCAGCAGATTATTGCAGAGGTTGTGAAAGTATGTGGTATCGCCCGTACAGCACAATTCCTGGATGATATCAAGCATCTTGGATTCCAGAGTGCCTACCAAGGCGGTCTGTCAATGGGTCTTAATGACGTAATCATCCCGGCAGAAAAAGTACCAATGATCGCCAAAGCTAAGGAAGAGGTTGATCAGGTTTGGAATAACTATCTGATGGGTCTGATCACAGACAATGAACGATATAACCAAGTAATTGATATCTGGACTCGTACCAACTCTCATTTGACTAATAATCTTATGAAGAAGATGGAAGAGGATAAGCAAGGATTTAATGCCATCTATATGATGATGCACTCAGGAGCCAGAGGTTCAAGAGAGCAAATTCGTCAGCTGGGTGGAATGAGAGGTTTGATGGCTAAGCCACAGAAAAACCTTCAGGGATCTGTCGGTGAAATCATCGAAAACCCAATCCTTTCTAACTTCAAAGAAGGACTTGACGTATTGGAGTACTTTATCTCTACTCACGGTGCTCGTAAAGGTCTTGCCGATACAGCCTTGAAAACTGCGGATGCGGGTTACCTAACCAGAAGATTGGTTGACGTAGCGCAGGACATGATTATCACAGAAGATGATTGCGGTACTTTGAGAGGACTGGTAGTTCAGCCTTTGAAAGACAATGACGAAATCGTTGAGCCACTTTCTGAAAGAATCTTGGGCCGAGTATCAGTGCATGATGTTTACGATCCAATTACGGATAAACTTATCATTCCTGCTGGAATCGAAATCGGTGATGACGTTGCCAAAATGGTAGATGAATCAGCGATCGAAGAAGTAGAAATCAGATCAGTATTGACTTGCGAAACTCGTAGAGGTGTTTGTGCAAAATGCTACGGAAGAAACCTTGCAACAGGTGCTATGGTACAAGCCGGAGAAGCTGTAGGTGTAATTGCCGCACAGTCTATCGGTGAGCCTGGTACTCAGTTGACATTGAGAACTTTCCACGTAGGTGGTACAGCATCCAACATGGCTGTTGAAGCCAGTGTTCCTGCTAAGTTTGACGGTGTGATCGAATTTGAAGAAGAACTCAGATGGATCGAGACTACCAACAAAAGCGGAGAGCCAGTTGCAATGGTAATGGGAAGATCTGGTGAGATCAAGATCAATGATGCCAAATCCGGAAAAACTCTCGTTTCCAACCACGTGCCTTATGGTGCTATGTTGAACGTGAAAGACGGCCAGAAAATCACTAAAGGTGAATCTCTTTGTACTTGGGATCCATACAACGCAGTTATCCTTTCCGAATTTGACGGTTTGGTAGAATTTGACGCTGTTGTAGAAGGTATCACATATAAAGAAGTTTCCGATGATCAGACTGGTTTCCGTGAGAAAGTAATTATCGAAACAAAAGATAGAACCAAGAACCCTGCGATATTGGTAAACTATGGGGATGAATCCAAAGCTTACAATATACCGGTAGGTGCTCACCTTGCTGTAGAAGCAGGAGAGAAAGTAAAATCAGGACAGATTTTGGTGAAAATCCCAAGATCAGTAGGTAAGACAAGAGATATTACGGGAGGTCTTCCAAGAGTAACTGAATTGTTCGAGGCACGTAACCCTTCCAATCCGGCTGTGGTTTCTGAAATCGACGGTGTAGTAACTTACGGAGGTATCAAGCGTGGTAACAGAGAGATTGTCATCGAATCAAAAGATGGCGTGATCAAGAAATACATGGTGTCTCTGTCTAAGCATATCCTTGTACAGGAAAATGACTTCATCCGTGCAGGTGAGCCATTGTCTGACGGAGCTATCACTCCAAATGATATCCTATCTATCAAAGGACCTACAGCAGTTCAGGAATATTTGGTAAATGAAATTCAGGAAGTTTACAGATTGCAAGGTGTGAAGATCAACGATAAGCACATTGAAGTAATCGTAAGCCAAATGATGCAGAAAGTAGAAATTCTTGATGCTGGCGATACTGGATTCCTTCAAAACCAAATAGTTGATAAGTGGGCATTCAGAGAAGAAAATGACAACATTCTGGATAAGAAAGTTGTAATGGATGCAGGCGACTCTTCTACTTTGAAGCCGGGTATGATTATCAGCGCTAGAAGATTGAGAGACGAAAACTCCAGCCTTAAGCGTAAAGATCTGAAGTTGGTACAAGTTAGAGATGCTGAAACTGCGGTTTCTGCACCGACCTTACAAGGTATCACAGCAGCATCTTTGGGAACTGAAAGCTTTATTTCGGCTGCTTCCTTCCAGGAAACAACCAAAGTACTTTCGGAAGCTGCGATAAGAGGAAAGCGTGACTTCTTGCTTGGATTGAAAGAAAACGTGATTGTTGGACACTTGATCCCTGCCGGTACCGGTCAAAGAGCAATCCAGGGAATCATTGTTGGATCTCAGGAAGAGTATGAAAAGCTTTCTGAAAATATGGAGCGTACTTCAAAAAGATCTAGCGAAGCGATTCTTTAACTAGAAAATTAACCAATATAAAAAGGCCTGTCTATGTACAGGCCTTTTTTAATCAAAGAACTCATGGAAGACGAAAATGGACTAAACCGAAATAATCAGCAGATCAATGTGGAGCTTTCAGAAGAAGTAGCTGAAGGTATCTATTCCAATCTTGCGATGATCGCACATTCTAATTCTGAATTTGTGATCGATTTTATTCGATTGATGCCAGGAGTGCCAAAAGCCAAAGTGAAATCCAGAATCATTGTGACTCCGGACCATGCGAAAAGATTGGTGGCAGCACTTAAGGACAACATCGAAAAGTACGAGGCAGCATTTGGTAAAATCAGTCAATCAGGAAATGCACCACAGTTTCCAATTTCATTTGGAACACCCGGTGAAGCGTAACAAAAATATAACTACTTAATTTTGTTCGTCTTATTACTTTCTTTACCTTTGCAGTCCAAAATTCAACAGTTTACGGGAAAACTAAATTTTATCAGTTAATGCCTACTATTCAACAGTTAGTAAGAAAAGGTAGAACCACACTGGAGACCAAATCAAAATCTAGAGCTTTGGATGCATGTCCTCAGCGTAGAGGTGTTTGTACCAGAGTGTATACTACAACCCCTAAGAAGCCTAACTCCGCGATGAGAAAGGTGGCAAGGGTGAGATTGACAAATGGAAAAGAAGTGAATGCTTACATTCCAGGAGAGGGTCACAATCTACAGGAGCACTCGATCGTATTGATCAGAGGTGGTCGTGTGAAAGATCTTCCAGGAGTAAGATATCACATCATCCGTGGTGCACTCGATACAGCGGGAGTTAAAGACCGTAAGCAAGGTCGTTCCAAGTACGGTGCTAAGAGACCTAAAGCTGGAAAAGGTGCTCCAGTAGCTGCAGCAAAAGGTGCTCCAGCAAAAAAGAAAAAATAATAACAATCCAAAGAAATGAGAAAAGCGAAACCAAAGAAGAGATATATTCTTCCTGATCCAAAGTTCAATGATACCTTGGTAACCAAGTTTGTGAACTGTCTAATGGTAGATGGGAAGAAGAGTATCGCTTACAAGATTTTCTATGATGCAGTAGCAAAAGTAGAAACAAAAGTAGGTGAGAATGGTCTTGAGGTTTGGAAAAAAGCGCTTAACAATATAGCTCCATCCGTAGAGGTGAAGAGTCGTAGAGTTGGTGGTGCTACGTTCCAGGTTCCAATGGAAGTTCGACCTGACAGAAAAATTTCACTTGGTATCAAGTGGATGATCAACTACGCCAGAAAAAGAGGTGAGAAGACAATGATGGACAGATTAGCCGGCGAAATCATCGCTGCTTCAAAAGGCGAAGGTGCCGGTGTGAAGAAAAAAGATGATACGCACAGAATGGCTGAAGCCAACAAAGCGTTCTCTCACTTTAGATTTTAATTAAGATGGCAAGAGATTTAAAATTCACAAGGAACATTGGAATTGCGGCACATATTGATGCCGGTAAAACTACCACCACTGAGCGAATTCTTTATTATTCAGGTGTGAGTCACAAAATTGGTGAGGTGCACGATGGTGCAGCCACTATGGACTGGATGGAGCAAGAGCAGGAAAGAGGTATAACCATCACTTCTGCAGCTACTACAGTTTTTTGGGATTACAGAAGCAACAAATATCAAATCAACATCATCGATACTCCCGGTCACGTTGACTTTACTGTAGAGGTAAACAGATCTCTTCGTGTTCTCGATGGATTGGTATTTTTGTTTAGTGCAGTAGACGGAGTAGAGCCTCAGTCTGAAACCAACTGGCGACTTGCAGATAACTACAAAGTTGCTCGTATCGGATTCGTTAACAAAATGGACCGTGCCGGAGCAGATTTCTTAGGAGTTTGTAAGCAAGTAAGAGAAATGCTGGGTAGCCATGCAGTTCCTTTACAACTTCCAATTGGTGCTGAAGAAAACTTCACTGGCGTTGTTGACTTGATCAACAACAGAGCAATCGAATGGAACGAGGATGATAAAGGTATGACCTTTAGAGAAGTTCCAATTCCTGCAGACATGATCGAAGAAGTAGCTGAATACAGAGAGTATTTGCTGGAAGCAGTAGCTGACTACGACGAGGCTTTGATGGAGAAGTTTTTTGACGATCCTAATTCAATTACAGAAGCTGAGATTTTGAGTGCTTTGAGAAAGGCAACCATCGACATGAAAATTGTTCCTATGGTTTGTGGTTCTTCATTCAAAAATAAAGGTGTTCAAACCATGCTTGACCTGGTGATGGAATTGCTTCCTTCTCCATTGGATAAAGATGATATTGTTGCGACTGGTCTTGATTCAGAAGAGCCGGTTGCAATTCGCCCTGACGAGAAAGAACCGTTTGCAGGCCTTGCTTTCAAAATCGCCACAGATCCATTTGTTGGTCGTCTTTGCTTCGTAAGAGCTTACTCTGGTATTTTGGAGTCTGGATCTTATATCTTCAACAGTCGATCAGGTAATAAAGAACGTATTTCAAGAGTATTCCAAATGCACGCTAACAAGCAAAACCAAATCGAAAGATTGGTAGCTGGTGATATCGGTGCTGTAGTTGGATTTAAGGATATTAAGACAGGAGATACCCTTTGCGACGAAAAGCGTAAAGTAGTACTAGAATCAATGGTTTTCCCAGAGCCGGTTATCGGATATGCTATCGAGCCTAAAAAGCAGGTAGATGCTGACAGACTGGGTATGGCGATTTCCAAATTGGTTGAAGAAGATCCTACACTTGTAGTAAATACTGATCAGGAAACTGGTCAAACTATCCTAAGGGGTATGGGTGAACTTCACCTTGAGATCATCATCGATCGTCTTAAAAGAGAATTTAAAGTTGAGATCAATCAGGGTGCACCTCAGGTTGCTTACAAAGAAGCTCTTTTTGCAAATGTTGAGCATAAGGAAGTTTACAAAAAGCAGACAGGTGGTAAAGGTAAATTCGCTGATATCGTATTCGAACTTGGTCCAAAAGCTCCAGATGCTGAATCTGGAGAAATTAAGCCGGGATTGGATTTCGTCAACGGAATTGTGGGTGGTGTTATTCCAAGAGAATTCATACCTGCTATCCAAAAAGGTTTCAACGAGGCTATGAAAAATGGTCCATTGGCTGGATATCCAATCGAGGCAATGAAAGTGAGACTTTTCCACGGTTCATTCCACGATGTCGATTCTGATGCTCTTTCTTTTGAATTGGCAGCAAGAATTGGTTTCAAGGAAGCTGCAAGAAAATGTAAGCCTCAGCTTTTGGAGCCAATCATGTCTGTAGAAGTAGTTACTCCTGACGAATATACTGGTCCAATCACTGGTGATTTGAACAGAAGAAGAGGTGTAATGAAAGGTATGGATACCAAAGGAACTTCATCCGTAATCAAAGCTGCTGTTCCATTGTCCGAATTATTCGGTTATGTAACTGACTTGAGAACAAACTCATCAGGCAGAGCTTCTGCTTCATTGACTTTCTCTCACTACGAGCCAGTTCCAAACAACATTGCTGAAGCAGTAATCGCAAAAGTTAAAGGTGAAAAATCCTAAATTCTAATTGAAATGAATCAGAAAATCAGAATAAAACTTAAATCATACGATCACAGCCTGGTGGATAAGTCATCAGAGAAGATCGTGAAGGCTGTAAAAGCCACTGGGGCAATTGTGGTAGGACCAATTCCTTTGCCTACGAAAAAGGAGAAATTCACAGTATTGAAATCTCCACACGTAAACAAAAAGGCAAGAGATCAATACCAACTTTGTACTTACAAGAGATTGGTAGACATCTACTCTAACTCTTCTAAGACAGTGGATGCTTTGATGAAAATAGAGCTTCCAAGTGGAGTTGATGTAGAGATCAAAGTCTGACAGGACCTTAAATCCTTCTTAAAAGACCTGTGCGAAAGCTCAGGTCTTTTTGCATTTAGAACCACATTTCGATTTCAATCGGTTACCAATAGTTTATTGAGAAATAAGCCAAATTAAATATTTCCTAATTGTTTGAAAATATAGGAGTTGGCATTTGTTGTAGAATTTTATTTCAGTAACTTTGCAGTCCCTAAAAAAGGGCTCAGGCAGACAATTGCCTGTTGATTATCAATATCTCTTATTAAAGATGTCTGGTATTATAGGAAAAAAAGTAGGTATGACTAGCATTTTCAGTGCCGATGGACGTAACGTCGCATGCACGCTAATAGAAGCTGGTCCTTGCGTAGTGACGCAAGTAAAAAACGTCGATACAGACGGGTACAACGCAGTGCAGTTGGCATTCGGTGAGCGTAAGGAGAAAAACACTCCAAAGCCACTAATGGGTCATTTCAAAAAGGCCGGTACAACACCAAAGCAGAAAGTTGTGGAGTTCAGAGATTTCCGCGTCGAATTTGACGGTCAGGTTGATCTGGGTAAGACTGTGAAGGCTGAAGAAGTATTTATCGAAGGTGACTTCGTAGATGCTATCGGTACTTCTAAAGGTAAAGGTTTCCAAGGTGTTGTAAAACGTCATGGTTTTGCTGGTGTGGGTGGAACAACTCACGGTCAGCACAACAGACTTAGACACCCGGGTTCAATTGGTGCATGTTCTTGGCCTTCCCGAGTATTCAAAGGAATGAGAATGGCAGGAAGAACTGGTGGTGACAGAGTAAAAGTAATCAACCTTCGAGTGTTGAGAATTTACCCTGAGCAAAACCTCCTGTTAGTTTCTGGTTCAGTACCTGGTCCAAAAAATTCTTTCGTTATTCTAGAGAAGTAAGCCATGGAATTAGCAGTAATTAATCATAAAGGACAGGACACCGGTAGAACTGTTAGCTTGTCTGACGAAATTTTCGCAATCGTTCCAAACGATCACGCGATCTATCTGGATGTGAAGCAGTACCTGGCTAATCAAAGACAGGGTACTCACAAATCAAAAGAGAGAAATGAAATTGCCGGTTCTACTAAAAAGATCAAAAAGCAAAAAGGTACCGGTGGTGCCAGAGCTGGATCTATAAAGTCGCCGCTTTTCAGAGGTGGAGGAAGAGTGTTTGGTCCAAGACCAAGAGATTACTCTTTCAAACTGAATAAAAAAGTTAAACAATTAGCCAGAAAGTCTGCCATCGCTTACAAAGTGAAAGACAATAGCATTTTGGTTTTGGAAAATATCGAATTCGATGCTCCAAAAACTAAAAACTACCTGGCTTTGCTTTCTGGTCTTTCTCTGACAGACAAAAAGACATTGTTGGTTCTTCCTGAAGAAAACAAGAATGTATATCTGTCAAGCAGAAACTTGCCAAAGGCAAAGGTTGTGACTGTAAATGATGTAAATACTTATCAAGTCCTGCATGCTGACCAATTGGTTATCTGCGAAGGTTCTGTAAGTATGTTAGAAACCATTTTATCGAAATAAGACAATGGATATTCTGAAACAACCTTTGATTACAGAGAAGATTTCCGCCATGAATGAAAGAGGCGTTTACGGATTCATCGTGGAGAAAACTGCGAAGAAGCCAGAAATCAAAAAAGCTGTAGAAAAAACGTTTGGTGTAAAAGTGGTTTCTATCAAGACCATGAGATATGCTGCAAAGCAAAAGACTCGCTACACCAACAATAAAGTAGTATCAGGCTTCACCAATTCTTTTAAGAAAGCGATTGTGCAAGTAGCCGATGGTGAGGTAATTGATTTTTACGGAGAAATTTAATTGAATCAATATCATGGCAATTAAAAAATTGAAGCCTGTAACTCCAGGAACAAGATTCAGAGTAGCTCCAGCATTTGACGAGATTACAGCGTCTAAGCCAGAGAAATCTCTTCTTGCTCCTAACAAGAAGTCAGGTGGTAGAAATAATGAAGGCAAAATGACTGCTCGCTATATCGGCGGTGGTCATAAAAGAAGACTCAGAATTGTAGACTTCAAGAGAAATAAGTTTGGTGTACCTGCGGTTGTTAAGTCAATCGAGTATGATCCAAACAGAACAGCCCGTCTTGCCCTACTATATTATGTGGACGGTGCTAAGGCCTACATTATCGCGCCGGAAGGTTTGCAAGTTGGACAAACAGTGATTTCCGGTGAGCAAGTAGCTCCAGAAGTTGGTAATGCAATGCCTTTGGCAAACATTCCAATGGGTACAATAGTACACAACTTGGAATTGAAGCCAGGTAAAGGAGGAGTGATGGCAAGAAGTGCTGGTGGTTATGCACAGATCGTTGCCCGTGAGGGTAAATATGTGACGGTAAAACTTCCTTCAGGTGAGATGAGACTCGTATTGGGAACTTGTATGGCTACAGTAGGAACTGTATCAAACGGTGACCATATGAACGTGGTTCTTGGAAAAGCTGGTCGTATGAGATGGCTTGGAGTTAGACCTCGTACAAGAGGTGTCGCCATGAACCCGGTTGATCACCCGATGGGTGGTGGTGAAGGTCGTTCTTCCGGTGGACATCCAAGATCAAGAAAAGGTCTTTTGTCTAAGGGTAAGAAAACCAGATCGCCTAAGAAGTATTCAAATAACTTTATCGTAAGTAAAAGATCTAAATAATTATGGCACGTTCATTAAAAAAAGGTCCTTATATCGAGCACCATCTTTTGAAAAAGGTGGATGTTATGAACGAGTCCGGAAAGAAATCTGTCATCAAGACTTGGTCAAGAAGATCTATGATTTCCCCAGATTTCGTAGGACATACCTTCGCTGTGCATAATGGAAATAAGTTTATTCCTGTTTTTGTTACAGACAACATGGTAGGCCACAAGCTTGGTGAATTTGCTCCTACCAGAAATTTCAGAGGCCACGTCGCCAAAAAAGATAAAGGAAAGAGATAATCATGGAAGCATCAGCAAGATTAAATAACGTCCCTACATCTCCGCGCAAAATGCGCCTTGTAGCCGACTTGGTTAGAGGCAAAAGAGTAGGCATTGCTTTGTCTATATTGAAATTCACACCTAACCATGGTGCGATAAGATTAGAGAAATTAGTGCTTTCCGCAGTTGCAAACTGGCAAGCCAAAAATCCTGATACCAAGCTTGAAGAAGCTGATCTGTATATCAAGACCGTAATGGTTGACGAAGGAAGATCACTTAAGAGATTGAGACCAGCTCCTCAGGGAAGAGGTCATAGAATCCGCAAAAGATCAAATCATGTAACCCTTGTAATTGATACAATCATTGCACAGGACGTTACCGCTGGTGAATTAGTAACAAACGAAAAGGCAAATTAAGAACAGACTATGGGACAAAAGATCAACCCAATAGGATTTAGACTTGGTGTAGTCAAAGGCTGGGATTCCAACTGGTATGGTGGGAAAGACTTCGCTGAAAAACTATACGAAGATCAACAAATCCGTAAGTACGTCCTTGCCAGAATTCCTAAAGGGGGGATTGCTAAGGTGATCATTGAGCGTACGCTCAAGAGAATCACTCTTACCATTCATACAGCCCGACCAGGAGTAGTAATTGGTAAAGGTGGAGCCGAAGTAGACAAGCTGAAAGAAGAACTTAAGAAGATCACCAACAAGGATATTCAGATTAATATCTTCGAGATTAAGCGCCCTGAACTGGATGCTAAATTGGTAGGTGAGTCTATCGCTCAGCAACTTCAAGCTAGAATTTCCTTCAGAAGAGCAATGAAGCAAGCAATTGCAGCATCCATGAGAGTGGGAGCAGAAGGGATCAAAGTTAAACTTTCTGGTCGTCTGGGTGGAGCCGAAATGGCCCGTTCAGAAATGTACAAAGAGGGAAGAATTCCTCTTCATACTTTAAGAGCAGACATTGATTACGCACTTTCAGAAGCCTTAACGGTTTATGGATTGATCGGGATCAAGGTTTGGATCTTCAAAGGTGAAGTGTACGGAAAAAGAGACTTGTCTCCTAACCAAGGTGCAGCTAACGAGCCAAAAGGCGCACGTAGCAACGCTCCGGGTCCAAAGAGAGACAATAGTGGTCCACGACGCAGAAATAAGAAATAACTAATTTTCACCGACTAAGTGAGAAATCATGTTACAGCCAAAAAGAACTAAATATAGGAAAATGCATAAGGGCCGTGTCAAAGGTCTTGCTACAAGAGGGCACGAGCTTTCTTTTGGCAACTTTGGCATCAAATCCCTGGAGCCAGGATGGATCACCTCCCGTCAGATCGAGGCAGCTCGTATCGCGATGACGAGAGCCATGAAAAGAGAAGGTCAGGTTTGGATCAGGATATTCCCTGATAAACCGATCACCAAGAAACCTGCAGAAGTACGTATGGGTAAAGGTAAAGGTGCTCCCGAATATTGGGTAGCAGTAATAAAGCCAGGAACGATCCTTTTCGAAGCTACAGGCGTGAGCTTGGAGACAGCTCAGGAAGCGTTAAGACTTGCGCAGCAGAAACTTCCAGTAAGTACCAGATTTGTTGTTCGTAGAGATTTCGCAGAATAATAAGACTATGAAAAATACTGAGATAAAATCACTTTCCGCAAGTGAAACAGCCGAGCGAATCGTTGCTGAAAAGGAGAATCTGACCAAACTTAGGTTTGCTCATTCCATTACTCCGATAGAGAATCCTAACAGAATCCGTGAGTCTAAGCGCTTGATCGCAAGATTAAAGACAGCCCTGACTGCCAAATAACTAGCTAACAGAAAAGAAAATGGCTACGATAGAGAGAAATCTTCGAAAAGAAAGAGTTGGTAAAGTGGTGAGCAACAAGATGGATAAATCCATCACTGTAGCTGTAGAGCGTCGTGTGAAGCACGGGATCTATGGTAAGTTCGTTGCCAAGACGACCAAATTTATGGCTCATGACGAGAAAAACGAGTGTAACCCAGGTGACATCGTTAAAATCAGTGAAACTCGTCCGCTGAGTAAGAACAAACGTTGGAGAGTAGTTGAAATTATAGAAAGGGCTAAGTAATCATGATACAACAAGAATCCAGACTAAGTGTGGCGGATAATTCCGGTGCCAAAGAGGTATTGGTTATCCGTGTATTGGGTGGTACTGGGAAGCGTTATGCTTCTATCGGTGACAAAGTAGTCGTTACTGTAAAATCAGCCCTTTCATCCAGCAATATGAAAAAAGGTACCGTTTCCAAAGCGGTAATCGTACGCACCAAAAAAGAAATAAGAAGAAAAGACGGTTCTTATATCCGATTTGAAGATAATGCTGCAGTGTTGTTGAACAACAACGACGAGCCAAGAGGCACTCGTATTTTCGGCCCAGTTGCCAGAGAATTGAGAGAGAAGCAGTTTATGAAAATCGTTTCCCTGGCCCCAGAAGTATTGTAATCATGGAAAGAAAATCGAGTACGCAGACTAAACTGCACATCAAAACTGGAGACACCGTGAAGGTGATCGCAGGTGATGATAACGGAAAAACGGGTAAAGTTCTTTCTGTAGACAAAGCAAAAAGCAGAGCAATCGTAGAAGGTCTGAACATGATCACAAAACATGTGAAACCAACTGCAGCTAAGCCACAAGGCGGAATCGAAAAGAAAGAAGCTGGCATCCATATCAGTAACTTAATGTTAGTAGATCCAAAGACTGGCGAAACTACCAGAACTGGACGTAAGGCTAACGATAAAGGAAAACTTGTGAGATACTCTAAGAAAACTGGGGAGGTGATCAATGGCTAATCCAAGAATCAAGCAAAAATACCTGAACGATATCGTTCCGGCTATGAAAGAGAAATTTCAATACTCTTCAGTGATGCAAGTGCCTAAGTTGAGCAAGATTGTTCTTAACAAAGGCATCGGAGCAGCTGTTGCAGATAAGAAATTGGTTGACCAAGGTGTTGAAGAACTTTCTTTGATCACTGGTCAGCGGGCAGTATCTACAAAAGCTAAGACTTCAGTGTCTAACTTCAAATTGAGAGAAGGAATGCCTATTGGGGCAAAAGTTACTCTTAGAGGAGACAAGATGTATGAATTTTTGGATCGTTTGATGACCGTTGCTTTGCCACGAGTTAGAGACTTCAAAGGAATTTCTGATAAAGGTTTTGACGGAAGAGGTAATTATACCTTGGGTGTGACTGAACAAATTATTTTCCCTGAGATCAGCATCGAAAAGGTGAACAGAATCTCTGGTATGGATATCACTTTTGTGACTACCGCAAAAACAGATGAGGAAAGCTTGGCATTATTGAAAGCTTTTGGAATGCCATTCGTAAATAAAAATAATCCAGAATAATCATGGCAAGAGAATCCATCAAAGCTCGCGAGAGAAAAAGAGAAGGTCTGGTAGCCAAGTATGCCAAGAAAAGAGCTGAGCTGAAAGCAGCCGGTGATTATGCGGCTCTTGACAAATTGCCAAAGAACGCTTCCCCGGTTAGACTTCACAACAGATGTAAGTTGACTGGTCGTCCAAAAGGCTACATGAGAAAGTTCGGTATCAACAGGGTTACTTTCAGGGAAATGGCCTCAGCAGGCAAAATTCCTGGAATCACTAAGTCCAGCTGGTAAAATCACGACAGTAGTTTTTATTCTAAAAATCAATTCGTAACTTTGCACGCCCAATTCGGGTGGAGCTAGACTTAAATGAACCATGACTGATCCAATAGCTGATTATCTGACCAGATTGAGAAATGCCATCAAGGCTTCTCATAGAATAGTCGAGATACCTGCGTCTAACCTTAAAAAGGAGATCACGAAAGTATTGCACGAGAAAGGATATATTCAAAATTATAAGTTTGAAGCCAATGGACCTCAGGGAACCATCAAAATCGCTTTGAAATATAGTCCTACTACCAAGCAAAATGCAATCGTGAGCCTGAAAAGAGTAAGTACTCCAGGTTTGAGAAAGTATGTAAAGCATGACAGTTTGCCAAGAGTCATTAATGGACTTGGTATTGCTATCGTTTCTACATCAAAAGGTGTAATGACAGACAAAGAAGCCCGCACCGAAGGTGTTGGAGGCGAGGTACTTTGCTACGTATATTAATTTACTATCATGTCTAGAATAGGTAAAAAATCAATAAATATACCTGGCGGTGTTACTGTAGACGTGTCAGCTCATGGGCTGGTCACTGTTAAAGGTCCAAAAGGTACACTCACTCAGGATGTGAATCCCGATATCGAGGTGAAAGTAGAAGGACAGGAAGTTTTTGTTTCAAGACCAACTGATTCCAAAAGACACAAGTCTATGCATGGACTTTACAGATCATTGATCAATAATATGGTCATTGGAGTATCTGAGGGTTATAAAAGAGACTTGGAACTTGTAGGTGTAGGTTATAAGGCAACAAATCAGGGACAAGTACTTGAATTAAGTCTTGGTTATTCTCACAACATTTTCTTTGCATTGCCACAGAATGTCTCTTTGAAAACAGAGACTCCAAAAGGTAAAAACCCGATCATTACATTGGAAGCAATTGACAAAGAATTGATCGGTCAAATAGCTGCAAAAATCAAATCTCTTCGTAAGGTTGAACCTTATAAAGGAAAAGGTGTGCGCTTCGTTGGTGAACAAGTTAGACGTAAGGCTGGTAAAACTGCCGGTAAAAAATAATAGGTTATGGCATTTAATAAGAATTCCAGAAGACTTAGAATCAAGCAGGGTATCAGAAGAAAGATTTCTGGTACTGATTCCAGACCTCGTCTGTCAGTTTTCAAAAGCAATACTGGCATATATGCGCAGCTTGTTGATGACCTCAAAGGTCACACATTGGCACAAGCATCTTCCAAAGAACTTGGATCAAAAGCCAACACAACATTATCTGTCTCTGCTGAAGTAGGCAAGAAGCTTGCAGAAAGAGCAGTAGCAAATGGTGTGAGCGAAGTAGTATTTGATAGAAATGGCTACTTGTATCATGGTAATGTGAAAGCTTTGGCAGATGGTGCCAGAGAAGGTGGCCTTAAATTTTAATCCGATATGTCTCAAGTAAGAAGAAAGCCCATTCGGGCTACAGATACAGAACTTAAGGAAAAAGTAGTAGCAATCAACCGAGTAGCCAAAGTGGTAAAAGGTGGTAGAAGATTCTCTTTTTCTGCTATAGTAGTAGTAGGCGATGGCCAGGGAGTTGTGGGTTATGGATTGGGTAAAGCCAATGAAGTAACTGATGCAATTACCAAAGGTATCGAAGACGCTAAGAAAAACCTAGTTAAAGTTCCGGTGTTGAAAGGTACTATCCCTCACGAGCAATTAGGTAAATTCGGTGGTGGATTTGTATTAATCAAGCCAGCTGCTGCGGGTACTGGTGTAATTGCTGGTGGTGCGATGCGTGCAGTTTTAGAAAGTGCTGGCGTTACAGACGTTTTGGCAAAATCTAAAGGTTCATCAAATCCTCACAACGTGGTAAAAGCTACCATCGACGCATTGGTTCAATTGAGAGATGCTATTGCAGTTTCTCAGCAGAGAGGTGTGAAAATGGCCAAAGTCTTTAACGGATAATCATCATGGGAAAGATAAAAATCACACAGACCAAAAGTACCATTGATAGACCAAAGGATCAGAAAGCGACGATCGTTGCTTTAGGACTTGGCAAAATCAGCAAATCTAAGATTGTTGAAAACACTCCTCAGATTGCTGGAATGGTAAAAAAAGTTAGTCACCTTGTAAAAGTTGAAGAAGCTTAATTATGAAACTGCATACATTAAAACCAGCCGATGGATCTACTAAATCTCGCAAGAGAATAGGTAGAGGTACAGGTTCCGGAAGAGGAGGTACTTCTACAAGAGGTCACAAAGGTGCAAAATCAAGATCTGGATATAAGTCCAAATCTGGTTTCGAAGGTGGTCAGATGCCACTTCAAAGACGAGTTCCTAAATTTGGATTCAAAAGCTTTAACAGAGTTGAGTTCAAACCAGTAAATTTGGATACCTTGCAAGGCCTTGCTGAGCAATTCAATCTTGAGGTGATAGACATGGAGGCTTTAGTGACTCATGGAATTGCTTCCAAGAATGATAAAATCAAAATCCTTGGTGGTGGCGAATTGAAATCCAAATTGAATGTGACCGCTCACAAGTTTTCGGAAACTGCTGTTGCAGCAATCGAAACTCTTGGAGGATCTGTAAACAAGATTTAAGTAAATGAAAAAGTTTATTTCGACAGTTAAGAATATTTTCTCTATCGAAGATCTCAGAGTGAGAATCCTAAATACGATCGGCTTTCTGATCATCTTCAGATTAGGTTCTTTCATCGTTCTTCCAGGAGTAGATCCTTCTAAGTTAGGTGCAGCTCCGGAGGGAATCTTCGGTTTGATTGATACCTTCCTGGGTGGTGCGTTTAGTAATGCTTCCATCTTTGGTTTGGGTATCATGCCATATATATCTGCTTCCATTGTGTTGCAGTTATTGACTGTCGGAGTTCCTTATTTTCAGAAGATGCAAAAAGAGGGAGAATCTGGAAGGAAGAGAATTAACCAGATTACCCGAGTTTTAACGATCGCGATTACTATTGCTCAGGGTATTGGATATGTAACTGCTACGATTTTGCCAACTGGCGCCGTGATGGTAAGCACTTCCTTGTTCATGTTCAGTTCATTGGTTTTACTTTCAGCAGGTACCATGTTTTGTATGTGGCTTGGAGAAAAAATCACTGAGAAAGGTATTGGAAATGGTATTTCGATGCTGATCATGATCGGTATCATCTCAAGATTCCCAGGGGCACTTATTGCTGAAGGCCTTGAAAAAGGATCCTCAGGAATGTTACTCCTAATTATTGAAGCATTGGTTTTATTCTTTGTAGTGGTTGGGGTGATTGCCTTGACAGAAGCTACTAGAAGAATTCCTGTTCAATATGCCAAGCAAGTAGTTGGAGGAAAAGTGTACGGTGGACAAAGACAGTATATTCCTATCAAGGTGAATGCTTCTGGTGTAATGCCAATCATTTTCGCTCAATCATTGATGTTCCTACCTGCGTTGATTTCGCAGATATGGGCTGCAGAAAGTGACATTGCCAACTATATTGGAGCTACTTTTAGTGACTTCACTTCCTGGCAATACAACTTGTTATTCGCAGTTCTGATCATCGTTTTCACATTCTTCTACACAGCTATCACGGTTAATCCAGAGCAAATTGCTGAAGACATGAAACGTAATGGTGGTTTTGTTCCTGGTATCAAACCTGGAGCTCCTACAGCAGAGTTTATCGACGGAATTATTTCTAAGATTACTCTTCCTGGATCGGTTCTCTTGGCAGCTGTAGCAATTTTACCGGCTTTAGCAATCATATCTGGAGTTGGAACTGAATTCGCTCAATTCTATGGAGGAACTTCTCTTCTAATTATGATCGGTGTGATCATGGATACTTTGAGACAAATCGAAAGTTACCTTTTGATGAGACATTACGAAGGAATGATGAAAAGCGGTAATATGAAGAACAATCCTTCTAATTACCAGGTTGCTTAAAAATGATTCATTATAAGACTTCGGAAGAAGTTGAGTTGATTAAAAAAAGTGCTGACATACTTGGTAGAGCCCATGGGGAAGTAGCTAAGCATGTCAAAGAAGGGGTAAAGACCTCTTTTCTAGATAAAATTGCTGAGGAGTTTATCAGGGACCATAATGGTGTGCCTTCGTTTAAAGGCTACAATGGTTTCCCCGCTTCACTTTGTATTTCCGTGAATGAAGTTGTTGTTCACGGTTTTCCTTCTCAGTATGAATTGAAAGATGGCGATATAATCTCAATAGATTGTGGAGTCTTTCACCAAGGTTTTCATAGCGATTCCGCTTATACGTATCCTATTGGTGAGGTATCCCCTTCAATTATTGACTTATTAAAGTCCACCCGAGATTCACTTTATCTGGGTATCGAGCAAGCTGTTTTTGGGAATAGAATCGGAGATATCGGTTTTGCAATTCAAAAGTTTGTGGAGGCGAAAGGCTACACTGTAGTCAGAGAGCTTGTCGGACATGGATTGGGAAGAAATCTTCACGAAGCCCCTGAAGTTCCAAACTATGGAAAGAAAGGGAGCGGAGTTCCTCTCAAAGCAGGAATGGTGATTGCGATTGAGCCAATGGTTAATCTTGGAACTAGAAATATTGTTCAGGAACGTGATGGTTGGACTATCCGCACTGCTGATAGAAAGGCATCAGCCCACTACGAGCATACGGTTGCAATATTTGAAGATAAAACAGAGGTCTTGACGACCCATAAATACATAGAAGAGAATTTTAAATTCTAATATGGCGAAACAGACATCAATAGAACAGGACGGGACCATTACGGAAGCATTGTCCAATGCGATGTTTAAAGTGGAACTGGAAAATGGACATCAGCTTATTGCTCATATTTCCGGTAAAATGAGGATGAATTATATTAAAATTCTTCCTGGAGACAGAGTAAAATTAGAGTTGTCTCCTTACGATTTATCAAAAGGTAGAATAGTATATAGATATAAATAGACTGACATGAAAGTAAAGACATCTATTAAAAAAAGAAGTGTTGACTGTAAGTTGATCAGAAGGAAGGGAGTACTTTACGTGATCAACAAGAAAAATCCTAAGTATAAACAAAGACAAGGTTAAGATTATGGCTAGAATTGCAGGTGTAGATATACCAGACAATAAACGTGGCGAGATCGGACTTACTTATATCTTCGGTATTGGTAGAAGTTCAGCTCAAGCGATCCTGAGCAAAGCCGGTATCTCTTTCGACAAAAAAGCAGGCGAGTGGAATGATGAAGAATCAACAACCATTCGTACTCTTATTGGCGAAGAATTCAGAACTGAAGGTGTACTGAAGTCAGAGATCCAATTGAACATCAAACGACTGATGGATATCGGTTGCTATAGAGGTTTAAGACATAGAAAAGGGCTTCCTGTTCGTGGTCAGCATACCAAGAACAACGCCAGAACAAGGAAGGGCAAGAGAAAGACAGTTGCCAACAAAAAGAAAGCAACTAAATAAAACCTGATTTAGATTATGGCTCAGAAAAGAAACGATAAAGCAAAGGGTAAAAAAAGAGTAGTAAAGGTAGAAGCTGTCGGACAAGCTCACATTAGAGCTTCCTTCAACAATATCATTATCTCTATTACCAATAATGCAGGTCAAGTGATCTCTTGGGCTTCTGCCGGTAAAATGGGTTTCAGAGGTTCAAAGAAAAATACTCCATACGCTGCTCAGATGGCCGCTCAAAACTGCGGACAAGTAGCATTTGACTTAGGTTTGAGAAAAATCGAAGTATTTGTAAAAGGTCCCGGTGCTGGTCGTGAATCTGCGATCAGAACATTGCAAAATGTAGGATTGGATGTGACTACCATCACTGACGTGACTCCAATGCCACACAATGGCTGTCGTCCACCTAAGCGTAGAAGAGTTTAATTATAAAATTGTAATAGAATGGCTAGATATACAGGTCCTAAAGCAAAGATCGCCAGAAAATTTGGTGAGCCTATCGAGGGGCATAGCAAGGCACTTCAGAAGAAAAACTACGGTCCGGGACAACACGGAAAAGGTAGAAGAAAGAAGCAGTCTGAATATGCAATCCAACTTGCTGAAAAGCAGAAGGCTAAATACATCTACGGTGTTTTGGAAAGACAATTTGCCAAAATGTTTGGTATTGCTTCCAGAAAAACCGGTATCACAGGTGAAAACCTCCTTCAGCTTCTTGAAGCCAGGTTGGATAATACCGTGTACAGATTGGGTATCGCCCCAACAAGAAGAGGTGCAAGACAACTTGTTTCTCACAAGCATTTGCTAGTGAATGGTGAAGTTGTTAACATTCCTTCATTTACCCTTAAGCCGGGTGATATAGTTTCAGTAAGAGAGAGATCTAAATCTCTTGAAGCTATTACAAACAGCTTGGCTGGTAGAGGTGTCAATAAATATTCCTGGTTAGAGTGGGATGGCGCTTCATTGACCGGCAAATTCGTCAGTATTCCTAGCAGAAATGATATTCCTGAGAATATCAAGGAGCAGCTAATTGTCGAACTTTACTCTAAGTAATCTTAATATTTTCAGCTTTTAAAAAAAGAACGAGATATATGTCCATACTAGCATTTCAAATGCCAGAGAAAGTGGTGATGGAGAAAGCCGATGACTTTCATGGCTTATTCACCTTCAAACCGCTCGAAAAAGGCTATGGAGTTACTATCGGTAACGCCCTGAGAAGAATATTGCTTTCTTCCTTGGAGGGATATGCCATCACTTCAATCAAAATACCTGGTGTAGTGCATGAGTTTTCCACCATCGAAGGTGTAGTTGAAGACGTAACTGATATTATTTTGAATTTGAAGCAAGTGAGATTCAAGAAAGTTCATGAAGCTTTCGACGGAAAAATCACTGTTGAGATTAAAAATCAGTCTGTTCTCACTGCAGGGGACATTGCTAAGTTCACTTCTTCCTTTGATATTTTGAATCCTGAGCTTGTCATTTGTCACATTGACCAGACTAAGGGTTTTGAAATTGAACTCACTGTAGAAAAAGGAAGAGGTTATATGCCAGCTGATGAATCAAAACCTAAAGATCAGGTATTTGGTGTAATCGCTATCGATGCCATCTTCACTCCAATTAAAAATGTGAAGTATAGTGTCGAAAACACTCGAGTTGAGCAGAAGACTGACTTTGAGAAACTGATTTTGGAAGTAACTACGGACGGATCTATCCACCCGGAGAAAGCACTTCAGGAATCTGCAAAAATCTTGATTCAGCACTTTATGTTATTCTCTGACCAGACTATGGTCCTTGATTCAACCGGTGTAGCCGAGCCTGAGCCGATCGATGAAGAATTCCTTCATATGAGAAAGCTATTGAAGACCTCTTTGAGCGATCTTGATCTTTCTGTTCGTGCGTTTAATTGTCTTAAAGCTGCTGATGTAAAGACATTGGGTGATCTTGCCAAACTTGAAATTTCTGATATGATGAAATTCAGGAACTTTGGAAAGAAATCTCTCGCTGAATTGGAGCAACTCATCCAGGAAAAAAGTTTGACTTTTGGCATGGATATTTCAAAGTATAAACTTGACGAAGAATAAATAACAATGAGACACGGTAAGAAATTTAACCACCTTGGAAGAAAGACCGCTCACAGGAAGGCAATGCTTTCTAATATGGCTACCTCTCTACTTCTTCACAAGCGTATCTCAACCACGCTTGCCAAGGCTAAAGAATTGAAGAAATACGTCGAGCCTCTGATCACCAGAGCCAAAGACGATACGACTCACAACAGACGTATGGCTTTCTCCTATCTGAAAAACAAAGATGCGATCATCGTTCTTTTTGGTGAAGTGATTGAGAAAGTAGCAACTCGTCCGGGAGGATATACCAGAATTATCAAAACAGGCTTCCGTCTGGGTGATAATGCTGAAATGTGTATCATCGAACTAGTTGACTTCAACGAATTGATGCTGAAAAATGCAGAGCCTGCGAAGAAGACTACAAGAAGATCAAGAAGAGGAACCGGTGCTGCTCCAGCTGTGGCTGCTGCACCTGCTGCAAAAGCACCTGCTGTTGAAGCTAAATCTGAAGAGCCAAGTGCTCCTGAGGCTTCTGCTGAATCAACTGAAGAATCAGAAGAAAAATAAGTTGAAAAATCACTTATAAATAAAAGGATTGGACATACGTTCAATCCTTTTTTTATACCCCTTCCATTCATTCTCCTTCCCAATAAATCTTTAACTTTGGGCAACTTTCAAAAAAATGATTAGACAAAAGGCAACTTTACTCTTGGCGGATGGAACCGTCTTTCATGGATCTCTAATTGGCAATCCGGGTACTAACGGCGGCGAAATCTGCTTTAATACAGGAATGACAGGATATCAGGAAATCTACACTGATCCATCCTACACAGGACAAATTATTGTCACTACTACTTCTCATATTGGAAACTACGGTGTTCACGAAGATGAGGTAGAATCTGATAATCCTACCATTGCGGGAATCGTTGTAAACTCCTTTTCAGATGTTTATTCAAGATTGGATGCCTCCGGATCTTTGCAAGACTATCTTGTAAAAAATGGAATCACCGGAATTGCTGATATCGATACACGTAAACTTGTAAGGCACCTTCGTTCCAAAGGAGCCATGAACGCAATCATAAGCTCCGAATTTGAAGGAAACCTTCAAGGACTTAATGAAAAATTGAATCAAGTGCCTGATATGAACGGATTGGAGCTTTCTTCTACAGTTTGTACTCAGGAGCCATACTTTTACGGAGACGAAAATGCAGCAATAAAAGTCGCTTGCCTTGATTTTGGGATCAAGAAAAACATCCTGAGAAATCTTGCTTCAAGAGGAGTTTATTGCAAAGTATTCCCTGCGAAAACCTCTTTAGCTGAAATGGAATCCTGGAAGCCTCAGGCTTATTTCCTTTCAAATGGTCCCGGTGATCCGGCTGTTATGGAATATGCTGTTGAGGTGACCAAAGATATTTTGGAGACCGGAAAGCCATTATTCGGAATTTGTCTGGGACATCAGATTTTGGCGGAATCTTGCGGGATTTCTACCTACAAAATGCACCACGGGCACAGAGGTCTCAACCATCCAATCAAAAACCTTCTAACGGGGAAAAGTGAGATCACTTCCCAAAACCACGGTTTCAATATTTCTCGCGAAGATTCAGAGAATCATCCTGAGGTGGAAATCACCCATGTGCATTTAAATGACAATACAGTGGCTGGAATTCGTTTGAAAAATAAGCCTGCATTTTCCGTTCAATATCACCCTGAATCCTCACCGGGACCGCACGATTCGAGGTACCTTTTTGACGATTTTATTTCATTGATCAATCAAAACTAATACTAATAAACCTTTTAAAACTATGACGTTGATCCAATCAATTCATGCAAGACAAATCCTCGACTCAAGAGGTAATCCAACCGTAGAAGTTGACGTTTTTACAGAAAATGGTGCTTTTGGCCGTGCGGCAGTTCCAAGCGGAGCTTCTACCGGGGTCAATGAGGCTGTAGAACTAAGAGACGGAGACAAAAGCAAATATCTGGGAAAGGGTGTGTTGAAAGCTGTATCTAATGTAAATGACATCATTGCACCGGAATTAGTGGGAATGGATGTTTTTGAACAAAATACCATTGACCAGATCATGATTGATTTGGACGGAACTTCAACGAAAAGCAAATTAGGAGCAAATGCCATCCTTGGTGTTTCTTTGGCTGTAGCCAAAGCTGCAGCAATGGAATCCGGACAGCCACTTTACCGCTACATTGGCGGAGTGAATGCCAATACACTTCCTGTACCGATGCTGAACATCATCAACGGTGGATCCCATTCCGATGCTCCTATTGCATTTCAGGAATTCATGGTTCGTCCTGTGGGAGCACCAAGCTTTTCTGAAGCAATCAGAATGGGTGCTGAAATTTTTCACAATCTGAAGAAAATCCTTCATGACAAAGGCTTAAATACTTCAGTAGGTGATGAAGGTGGATTTGCTCCAAACTTCTCCGGTGGAACAGAAGAGGCTTTGGGTTGTATCCTTGATGCGATTGCAAAAGCTGGTTATAAAGCAGGTGATGATGTGACCATCGCATTGGACTGTGCTGCTTCAGAGTTCTACAAAGACGGAAAATACGATTACACCAAGTTTGAAGGTCCGACTGGTAAAATCAGATCAAGCGAAGAGCAAGTGGCTTATTTGGCCGAGTTGACTGAAAAATATCCAATTGATTCAGTCGAGGATGGTTGTGCAGAAGAGGATTGGGCTGGATGGGCTATGCTAACTGCAAAAATTGGTGACAGAGTGCAGCTTGTAGGTGATGATCTTTTCGTGACCAATGTGAAGTTCTTGAAGAGAGGTATCGAGGAGAAGTCTGCAAATTCAATCCTGGTTAAAGTAAACCAAATCGGAACGTTGACTGAGACCTTGAATGCCATCTCCATGGCTCATAAAGCTGGATTTACAGCTGTAATGTCTCATAGATCCGGTGAAACAGAAGATTCTACTATTGCTGATTTGGCAGTGGCAGTAAACTGCGGACAAATCAAAACTGGTTCTGCATCCAGATCTGACCGTATGGCTAAGTACAATCAATTGCTTAGAATTGAAGAGCAATTGGGCGAATCAGCTGTTTTCAACGGTAGATTGAAATAATATCCAGTGATTTTCATTTTTAAAAGACAGTCTTTCGAGGCTGTCTTTTTTTTTGCACCATTTTTGTAACTTGACCAAAGAATTTTTACCCAAGCTCGTATGAGAAAGTATTTCAAGTACACCAAGAATTTTTATTTCCTCTCCACTGCATTCTTCCTGTTTTGGATGATTTTTATTGATTCAAATAACGTGGTCAATCAATTCAGATTGAGCAGAAAACTGAATCAGCTTGAGGATCAAAAAGAATTTTACATTGAGCGAAAAGAGAAAATTCAAGCCGAACGGGAAGAGTTGATGAGTAATCCTGAACTTTTGGAGAAATTCGCTCGTGAAAAGTATTTAATGAAGAAAAAGACTGAAGATCTATATGTCATTGTTAAAAAGTAAATTCGCAATTCTCTTTTTTTTGGCCTTTGGCTTTTTTCAAACCAACTCGTTCGCTCAGCGGGAGATTTACACTGATTCTGACTCCATTCCATTCAAAGACCGCTTGTATTTCGGTGGGAATTTCGGGATGCAATTTGGTACTGTTACTTTGATTGACCTTTCACCTTTGGCAGGAGTAATGATTACCCCAAGATTCTCTTCAGGCCTCGGTATCACCTATCAGTATTTTAACGACACCCGATATTCCGGAGGAGAATCCAATGCTTATGGTGGCAGGATTTTCTCCCGATTCAATGTTCTGCCGAATGTTTTTCTACACGGAGAGTATGAAAACCTCAATTATGATAATTACAATTATGTAACGGAACAGTTTAGCAGAATCTGGTCAGATGCCCTGTTTCTAGGTGGCGGTTACTTTGCTCCTTTTGGTTCTAGAGGCGGTGCAAATTTTACTTTCCTTTACAATGTATTGTATGATAATCTTCAGTCTCCTTATGGTGAACCATATGTGATTCGAGTGGGTTTTGTCATGTGATAAGTCCACCCAAACCAAACCATGCAATCATTCATTTCTAAAATACATAAGGCACATCAGGAATGTACTGATTGCCCTTCTCCGAAAGTGATTAAGAATTTTTTCGAGGAATTACTCGGATTACTTTTTCCAGAATATTCTGTTAACAAAATCAAAGAAAAAACCGAAGTCGAAGCTCAATTTGACCGCTTGAGAAATTCTCTTTCAATCATTTTAGAGCGAAATATTCATCTGCATGGCGGTGATGGAAAAGCCCTTGCCTATGAATTTTTCAAAGGTCTTGAGAAAGTATTTGACATGGTGCACGAGGATGTGGATGCGATGTACGAAGGTGACCCAGCTGCAAAATCAAGAACGGAGATTTTAAGAAGCTATCCGGGTTTTTATGCCATTGCAGCTTTCCGTATTGCAAACCTTCTGCACAAACTTGGGATCAAACTTATTCCAAGGATGATTACTGAAATCGCCCACAGTAGGACCGGAATTGATATTCATCCGGGTGCTCAAATCGGCCATTCTTTCTGCATCGATCACGGTACCGGAGTAGTAATCGGAGAAACTACGGTGATCGGAAATCACGTCAAAATCTATCAGGGTGTCACGCTTGGTGCATTGAGTGTGGACAAAGCTGATGCAGATCTTAAACGCCATCCAACTATTGAGGATAATGTTGTGATCTATTCTGGGGCCACTATTTTGGGAGGAAAAACAACTATAGGAAAGAATAGCGTGATCGGGGGAAATGTATGGCTTACCAAGAGTGTGCCTGAAGGAAGCAAGGTTTATTATCAAACCCAAATGTATCACGCCGACAGCGAGGTGACTGATTTGTATGTCTTTAAAAACGATTCGAATGAAGCTATTTGAATTGATTGGAAATACCCCTCTGATTGAACTGGAGCATATTCCTGTAAATCCTAGCGTAAAAATCCTTTGTAAACTAGAAGGTCAAAATCCTGGCGGAAGCGTGAAAGATCGGGCGGCATATAACATGCTTCGAAGCGCTCTTGACCGGGGAGATATTAAAAGAGGAGACAAATTAGTCGAAGCGACAAGCGGGAATACAGGAATCGCATTGGCGATGGTGGCGAAGGTGCTGGGATTGGACATGACGCTTATCATGCCGGATAATTCCACCAAAGAACGGGTTCTTTCTATGGAAGCCTATGGTGCCAAAGTAATCCTGACTCCTGCTGCAAAGACGATTGAATATTCGAGAACTTTATCCGAGCAAATGAGGGATGAAGAGGGCTATTTTATGCTCAACCAATTTTCAAATCCTGACAATTACCTGGCTCATTACAAAACTACCGGTCCCGAAATCTGGAAAGATACCGAAGGAAAGGTAACCCATTTCGTTTCGGCTATGGGTACGACCGGTACCATCATGGGTGTTTCCATGTATCTGAAAGAAGTGAATCCTGCAATACAAATCGTAGGAACACAGCCAACTGATGGTTCCAATATCCCGGGAATCCGCAGATGGTCAAAAGAGTTTTTACCGGAGATTTTTGATCCCTCGAGAGTGGATCAGGTAATCGATGTCAGTCAGATTCATGCCACTGATATGACCAGACGGATGGCCAAAGAAGAAGGAATCCTTGCAGGAATGAGCAGTGGCGGAGCGCTTTACGCCGCCCTTGAACTTGCAAAGACTCTTGATCACGGCGTGATTGTCTGTATCACGTGCGACAGAGGAGATAGGTATTTGAGTTCGGACCTTTTTGGTTGAGAGCAAGGATAGAAAAAATAGGCCTAATATTTCGATTACGATCTAAATATTAGGCCTTTCAAATTCTTTTTTTGATCAGAAGAACTGCTTCATTTTTCCCAAACCGGTTTTCGCAACTTCGAATGCATCCATTGCATAGTAGTTTGGATTGAAAAGCTCGAGTGAAAGAATCTTCGTTCCTCCCATTGCCTTGAAAGTTTCAGAAACTTCCTTAAGGGGGGCAACTCCATCACCAGGGAAAACCCGATCCTTATCTTGCTGCTCTAATCGGGGGATTTGATCTGTAAAATCATTGAGGTGAAAAATATCGATGGCGTTGCTGTTGATAAGATTGAGTCCTTCGAATCCTGATCCACCTCTGAAAAGATGATAGATGTCGGCAAGAATTTTTGCATCGGAATCGTTCGCAGCTGCAGCTACCGCCAAAGCCTGACCCAGATGGTGAAACTGAGGAAATGCACCCCAAAATTCCAACTGAGGCATTACCCCGGTTTTTCTTCCAAGATCTAGCAATTGAGCGTATTTCTCACCCGCAATCAATAAGTCAATCGGATTGTCTGTGCCGATTGCCGGTGCTGCAATTCTCTTGCAACCCAGCGCGGAAAGCATCCCCATCTCTTTTTCCATTTGGGCAAATCCCCCCTTACTCTTTTCAGAGTCTTGTGCCATCCAGGGAGCAAATCCAATTGCATCAACGGCTATTATTCCTGCATCTGTCAAATGTTTCCTGAGATCAGCCAGTGTTTTTCCTGTTTGCAAATAAGCATCTATCTCCATAATCCAGGGTTCGATTCCATCATACCCAGCTCGAGCGGCGATCTCAATCATTTCGGGAAGTGGCAATTTCTGTCCCCGAATTGTACTCGTATTCAGCGAAAAAATGAATTTGGTTTCTTTTACTTCCTCGGTTTTGGCAAAAACTGTACTTGCAGAAAAGGCTAAAGGTGCCAAAGTGAGGGATTTGAGGAGTGTTCTTCTGGAGGTCATAGGGTCTGAGTAATTATTTGCACAAAATATTTTCCATTTACAGGGTTTGAGCACCGAATAAACATTATATCGAAAAATACGATAGATAGCTTAGAACTGTCGTATTTTGAAGCATGCAAAGAATCATATTTTTTCTTTTCTCCACCATGTTTTTTGTGATATCCGCAAAAGCACAGATAGTCGGTGGAGATGTTACTTTTCTAGCTTCCTATAAAGAGGAACTTCCCTATTTTCAGGAGTTGATCACAGGAGGGCAATATGTGGAAGCCCGAAAAACGATCGAAGGGCATCCTTTCTACTTTTCCAGACAGTTTGGGGATGGAAGCCTCATGATCAATGGGATTACGTACCCGGGAGTGCCTCTTATGTATGACGTCTATAAAGATCAGGTGATTACTTTTCATCCGATCTACAATCAAAGAATTTTGATTAATCCCGATAAAATCGATGAGTTTTCCCTTTCCAATGGAGAACGGTTCAAATACATGGAGGGAAATGAAAGCTACTCCAATAATTCAAACGGGCTTTATCAGGTTCTGAATGATGGAGAAAATCTGGTTCTTGTGAAACGCTTCAAAACCACCAAATCCAATCGTGATATCAGTATTTACACGGATGAGTTTGTTGAGAAAAAAGATTTTTTCATTCTGAAATCTGGTGTTTTTAGTCAAATCAATCAGGCAAAACAGGCCATTGAAGTTTTAGGTTTGGATAAAAAAACAGCAAAAAAATATCTCAAGGAAAGCAGAATCAGATTTCAGGATTCCCCCGAAAAATACCTAACCACGTTGGTTGAGCTTGCCGACCAAAACACTGTAACCCAATCTAAATGAAAATACACTTACTGACTTTTCTTTTTTTCATTTCATTCAGTGCAGTTAGTTTCTCACAAAATCAGGATCAGCCAAAAATAAATGGGTTTTTTCCGGGGATTTCTTTAGAGAGATTTTTTGAACAGGTGGAAGAAAATACTCCATACCGGTTTTACTACAAAGAGCAAGAAATAAGCGGCGTTACTGTCAATTTGCAGGCAAGTGACAGCAAACTCAGTGACCTGTTGGATGCAGTTTTTCAGGGGACAGATTTTCATTATTCTGTTGGGGCAGACAATGCAGTCTTTATTTCCAAAGGAAAAAAACTCCAAGTTGCGCTTTCAGATGATTTTTTCAGCAATGTAGGAAATGCCGGAAGCGGCTCTTCCGGTCAGGTCGATGATGCTTTCGTGAGAAATAACCGATTCACCATTGGTCAATCTTCGCCGGATAAGAAAACAGCAATTCTCTCCGGGACTATTTCAAGTCTGGAAAATCAGGAAATCATCACAGGAGCGATTGTTTTTGAGAAAATTGATTTCACCCGAACCATCTCTGACAGGGAAGGGAAATACTCCATCGAACTTCCGGTGGGGAGGCATACGATTTACATTCAGAATTTGGGAGGATACATCGAGCAGAGATTGATCGATCTGCGAGGAGACGGAGTGCTAGATATGTCGATCGGTGAAAGCATCTACTCGCTCAGCGAAGTAGTGGTAAATTCCGGGTCGATCAACCAAATCTCCCGACCAGAGATGGGCGTGCAGACTTTGACTGTTTCCGAGATGAGAAAACTTCCTGCAATCCTCGGAGAAGTGGACGTATTGAAAGGGATTCTGGTTTTACCGGGTGTTAATACAGTAGGTGAAGCAAGTGTTGGATTCAATGTAAGAGGCGGGGCTTCAGATCAAAATCTGGTTCTGTTTGAAAATTCCACCTTGTTTAATCCTTCTCATTTATTCGGTTTCTTCTCTGCCATCAATGCAGATATGATCGAAAGTGTGGAGCTGATGAAAGCAGGTATACCGGCAAATTATGGTGGGCGACTTTCTTCAGTTCTTCAAATGAAACCCAAGTTTGGGCGGACAGATAAGATCGGAGGATCAGGAGGTATCGGACTGTTGACGAGCAGACTGAGTCTGGAAGGTCCGATCGGGGAAAAGACAACCTTCATTGCCGGAGGCAGAACTACCTATTCGGATTGGGTGCTGGATTATCTGGAGGATAATGCGGATTTCAATGCGAGCCGTGCTTCATTCTATGACCTCAATCTGAATGTCAGACATAAGTTTTCTGAAAAAGACATTTTAGAATTTACAGGCTATTATAGTCAGGATCAATTTCAGTTTGACCCGGATACAGTTTACTCTTACCAAAATCAGAATTACGCATTGAAATGGACTCATTACTTCAATGATCAACTGGAAGCTTCATTTTCGGCAGGAAAAGACAAGTACGATTTTCAAATCCTGGGTGAGGACAATCCTCTCAACTCGTATGAATTCGGATTTGGACTGGATCAGAATTTTGTCAAAGCAGAATTTCGACAGGAAAAAGGATTTCAGCATGTCATCAAATACGGTATTCATTTGAATCAAATCACGCTTAATCCAGGACTCATCACTCCTTATGGCGCTGAGTCAATTGTGATCCGGGATGAAGTGGAGCAAGAAAGAGCGCTTGAGACTTCCATTTTTATATCAGATGAATTTGAGATCAATGATAAATGGTTTGTCAGCGGAGGGATTCGATACAATCTCTACAATTACTTTGGTCCTCAAACGACGTTCGTATATCCGGAAGGTCAGGCTACCACAAATGAAAATGTGATCGGGGAGAAGACTTCTGATGACGGTGAAATCATCAAAACCTATCACGGTCCGGAATTCAGATTTTCGGGAAGATATTCTCTGAATAATCAGTCCTCCATCAAAGCAGGAGTCAACTCCATGCGGCAAAATATGCATTTGCTCAGCAATTCGTCAGTCATTTCTCCCACCGATACCTGGAAGCTGAGTGACGAATTTATCGCTCCGCAAACCGGGATTCAATACTCGCTGGGCTATTTCCGCAACATGGCTCAAAATCAATTGGAGTTTTCTACCGAGGTGTATTACCGATCGATGAGTAATCTATTGGATTACCGAAGCGGCGCAACCATCATCCTGAATGATGATGTGGAGCAGGATGTGCTCAATACCAATGGAAAAGCATATGGAGTTGAATTTTTCCTGAAGAAAAGTGCAGGAAAATTGAATGGATCGGTTTCTTACACGTATGCCAGATCCCTTTACCAAACGAATTCCTCCGAGCAAAAAGAGCAAATCAACGAAGGAACAGAATACCCGAGCAATTTTGATCAGCCTCACCACGCAGTATTGGTGATGAATTATGAAGTGAGTAAGCGATTCAACGCGACTTTCTCGGGTAACTACAGCACAGGTCGGCCGATCACCTTGCCGGTTTCCAAGTTTGTGTATGCGGGAAGTGAGCGGGTTTATTATTCTGACAGAAACGAGCAACGCGTTCCAGACTATTTCAGAATAGACTTCTCGATAAACCTCGAAGGAAACCACAAAGTGAATAAACTGGCTCATTCTTCCTGGTCAATGGGAGTTTACAATGTGTTGGGACGAAGCAATCCGTATTCGATTTATTACACGCCGGAACAAGGTGTATTGAGAGGATATCAGCTTTCGATTTTTGCTGAGCCGATTCCTTTTATCACTTATAATTTCAGATTCTGATGCGATTCAAGAATCTACAATTTTTGTTTGTTGCGATTTTCCTGTTTGCAGGATGCAGAGAGCCATTTGAACCCGAAATTGAAAATGTTCAAGGGGGAGTTTTGGTAGTTGAAGGTTATTTGGATTCCAATGGCCTGGAGAGTGTGCTTACAATTTCCCGAACCGCTCCGATTAGCGGAGTGGAATCAATCATTCCCGAACCCGGGGCTTTGGTGAGCCTGATTGGGGATTCTGGTCAGCTATTTAAATTGACGGAGCTCAAAGATGGGAAATACATTTTTCAGCAGGATATCCCGGAGGATCAATCTTATCGCCTGGAGATATTGCTGAGAAATGGGGAAAAGTACTTTTCTGATCCCATTACTCCCATTATCACACCTGAAATTTTGGATGCTGGATATGTAAGAGACGAGGAGGGCGTGGAGGTATTCCTCAATACCCAAGGGAATGAAGTGGCTGATGATTTCTTATGGACTTACGAGGAGACCTGGATTTTCCGACCAGTAATCAGAACTCCTTATATCTACCGGAATGACACGAAAGTGGTGGAATTAAGAAAAGAAGAAGAACAAATTGCCCTTTGCTATAAATCGGAAACGAATCCAGATTTGCTGCTGGAGACGAGTTCACGATTTGAGGATCAGGTTGTTTTTCGTCAGACCATCACTGAGATTCCTCAGGGAGATGAGCGAATAATGGAGCGATACAGTATTTTGATTTCGCAGAAAGCTATTGATCAAGAAGCGGTGGAGTTTTGGGAAACCCTCAAAAGAAATACGGATGATATCGGTTCGATTTTCAGTCCGTTACCCTCTGTCATTTCCGGAAATCTTCATCTGGAAGGTGATGATGAGCAGCCGGTGGTTGGATATGTAAGCTTGGGAGTAATTAAGCAAACTCGGATTTACATCAATCAAAAAGATGTGTTCCCCTGGACCTTCAACGATCCCGAATTTGATGATTGTTCGATTTCTATAGAACCAATATATATCGGTTCATCACAATACTTCAGCGATTTCGGGACAGGTGCAGTACTTCCTGCCAGGGAGCTGATGGAAGGAACGACGATCGTTGCTTACTATAGTTCGACGAGACGTTGCTCCGATTGCACGCTCTATGCAACTCGTGGAAAACCTGATTTTTGGGAGGATTAAGATGAAGACTTACGGAATTATTTTTTCACTTCTTGTGATCCTTACCATGGGATGCAGGGAGCCTTTTGAGCCTGAAATTGAAAATCAGGAAGCAGGGGTTCTTGTGGTGGAAGGATATTTGGATTCTGAGGGACTCAAAAGTGAATTGAAGCTAAGCATTACGACCAATGTCTCAGATACTGTTGGATTTGCTCCGGTGAAAAAAGCGATTATTAACCTGATCAGTGGAACCGGAAGCATTTTTCCACTTGTGGAGGATAAAGATGGTGTCTATTATTTCGAGCAAAATATCGATGAAAATCAGGAATACAGACTTGAGATTCTTCTGGCGAATGGCGAAAAATATGTCTCCGGCACTTTGAAACCAATCATCACTCCGCCGATCCAAGAAGCCGGATATGTTCGGGATGAGCAGGGAATCGAAGTTTTTGTTAATACTCAAGGGGATGAAAATGCGGATGATTTCCTTTGGACATTTGAAGAAACTTGGATTTTCCTTCCCCGGATTAAAGTCACCTACATCTACAAACCCGAAATAAAAGACGTGGTCCCGATTGGAGAGGAGGAGCGAATCGATTTGTGCTATAGATCAGAAACGAATTCAGATATTTTGCTGGAGACGAGTTCCAGATTTGAAGAGCAGGTGGTTTTCAGGAAGACGATTACAGAAATCCCGGAAGGAGATGAGCGGCTGATGGAGCGATACAGCATCCTGATTTCGCAGAAAGCAATTCCTCAGGAATCGTTGGAGTTTTGGGAAACTCTGAAAAAGAATACCGACGATATTGGATCCATTTTCAGTCCGTTGCCATCTGTGATTGGGGGAAATTTTAAATTGGAAGGCAATCCTGATAAACCCGTAATTGGTTTTGTTAGCCTTGGAATAGTAAGACAGGAAAGAGTTTACATCGACAGGATGGATGTTTTGCCATGGGAATACAATGATCCTGAGTTTGACGATTGCTTCATTTCTCCGGACACAGTTTTCTTAAATCCGGCCCAATTGCAGGCAGCTTTTGCTTCTGGGGCTGTGTTGCCGGCAAGGTCGGTTCCGGGATCTATGGGGCCAATTGGATATTATAGTACGCCTCGGCGCTGTGGAGATTGTACACTTTATGCGGATCGGAAACGACCGGAATTTTGGGAGGATTAAAATGACGATGAAATTTACTTTGAGGATACTCGTTTTGGTGTGCATTCATGCGGGTTTTGTTTTCCAGGCTTTGGCACAATCCCAAGCCGAGGTTGTTTCCTTCAGTATTCCCAAGACGCTTTTTTTTACGGATGAAAAAATCTGGATTAACGGGGAAGTTCAAAGCGGAGGGAAACCCGGTGTTTCCCAGATTTTCTATGCTGAGTTGATCGATCAGGAGAATAGATCTTGGGCGATTGCAAAGTTTCCTTTGAAATCCGGTAAGGTTTTCAATTACATGGAACTTCCGACTTCGATTCCATCCGGTAATTACCTGCTTCGAGTTTTTACCCGGATTAGCCCTTACATTGATTTGAAAGCCGGAATCGCGCAGCAATTGGTTACAATTCTGAATCCTGCTTTGCCTCCGACTTTGGCAAAGAAAGAAGAAAAAATCCCAGTGCAAGCTTCTTCAGGGATTTCTCCGGTTTCAGTTTCAAAAGAGGAATTGGGGAAATCTGAATCTTTCACAATCAAACTGAATCTTCCCGAAGAAAGAATTGAATCGATAAGGATTGCGAGCCCAAATCCATATTTAGCTAATTCGGGCCAGCAGATAGAATCTGATCAGGTATATGAATCCATTGAAAAAGTGCCATTTCTGCCTGAGCTTTTTGGACATATTGTCCATGGAAAATTAATCGGTGCTGAAATCGACACTGCCAAAACTTATTTCCTCTCCGTTCACGGAGAGCAATCCGCTTTGTATACGGATCGCCCGGATGAAAACGGGAATTTGTATTTCGATTTGGGTGGTTTCAAGCATTGGGACCATATGCTGATTCAGGTTGAAGACGGCAGTAATCTGAATGCTTTTGAGATCCAATTGCCAGGTCCAAAGACCAAATTCAAGGCAGGATTCAAGATTCCTGAGCTTACTATTTCGAGGGAGGATGAGGAGTTTTTGAAAAAGATGAAATTTGCATCAGCCTTGGAGCCCTACTTTTCGCAGGTGTATCAAAATGACAGCATGAGTGTGGTCACCGGGTTTGTAGAAGATCAATCCTACTTGCTGGATGACTATACCCGATTTGATGATGTGGAAACGGTCATCAAAGAATATGTGCCAAATGTATCTGTGAGGAGAAAAGATAAATTGAAAGAATTCCGAATTTTGAATGTGGAGGCGGATTATCTTTTCGAAGGAAATCCTTTGATGATGGTGGATGCTTTGCCGGTTTTCAATTCAGATATGCTGGCGAATTTCAATCCCAAATTCTTCTACAAGCTGGACGTCCTCAACAGGGAATTTTACCTCAATGACAGGAAGTACGACGGTGTGTTGAGCTTCAGTTCTTACGAAAACAACTTTGGCCTTTTCCCGATTCCGGATGAAGTTCTTTACTTGGGTTATGCAGGATTGAATCCTTACATCGGCCTTGACAGCCCGATTTATTCACCAAATGCGAAAGATGAAAAACTTCCTGATTACCGCACACTGCTTTTCTGGTATCAAAAAGGAGTGGATAAGTTTCAGTCTGAATTTCAGGTGATGAGCTCAGAACTGACAGGAACGTATTTGCTTGAAGTTGACTTCAAAGACGAATCTGGTCAATTGAAAACCTGGAAAAAAGAGATTCAGGTGAAGTGATTTTATTGATCTGAGTAAGTCTTAATCCGCCAGTTGAAACTCTGTCAGCCTGGCACCGCTTATCGTTCGAATCAGAAATTGTCCCTGGGAAGCTTGATGGGTAATCTGAATCGGGCCGGTACTTTCCAGTGGCATGGTCGTAAGTAAATTTCCTTTCATGTCATACAAGTAGCAAAACTCCTGAACAAGATCTGTCAAGGCAAAAATTTGTCGGTTAGACCCGAAATCGAAGTATTGATAAATCAGGTTTTCGTCCGAAACTTTGGTTTTGAAGAGGATCTTCTCAGCCCTGTCCATTACACTCACCTCATTAAATTGTCTTGAAATAAAGACAAAATCATTTCCTTTCTGATCCTGAACCAGCTGGAATTCGCTGTCTCGGTCTTCTTTGATGAGTTGATTTTTATACCCAACTTCCCCGCTGAAATTGGAATGAATTACTTCTCCATTTACAGTAATCCCTACTAATTGGAGAGATTTTGCTTTTGGATCTTGCCAGACAGCAAGTCTTGATTTAAGCGATTCGCCCAGCTGAACAGGAGAACCTGTTTGCTTTTCTCCACGGCGATTGAATAGATGCAGTCTGCCTTTTTCGGTTTGAGCAATCATGTAATCGCCTCTCCCCGGAACACGATAATGAGCCGGCGGGGCAATTGTCTTCTCTCCAAGCTTAAGTGGATCCCAACCTTCCAGTTGTTTCCCTGTCTTGTCTAAAAGGAACAAGTCTCCATCGCTGGTGCTGATGAAATAGCGATAATCCCTGTCGTTGCTATAATCGACGAGATTTAGATGGGTAATGCTTTCTTCTCCCAAATCGAAAGGGTAAGAGGGCAATAAATCGCCTAGTCGGTCAATTCCATAGACCTTATCTTCAGTTGCCAGTAAGAGTTGGAGTTTTCCGTTTTTGTAAAAATCTATTTGGAAAACATCTGACACCACCGGACCGCTCAGCTTAATTGAGAAGACTTCTTCTCCGCCTGAGTTGATCAGGAATAGGACATTGTCCGTATCCTGAACCAAAATATCCTCGGTTTGATCTTGAAAATTGATCACGGATTTTGGTCCGTAGATCAGGGCCGATTTGAATGGGATGTTCTTGCTGGGCTGCAAAGAAATTGCTTCAGTTTCTGTCGATTCAGCTTTCCTTTCTGACTTGTAAGGGAAAGTAAGGGTTGCTTCAGTTTTGTCTTGAATCTGGTTGATCTTCAGTGAGACCCATGGAAAAGAGCGGAAACTCGTCGCGTATTTCTGAAGGAAAGAGCTCCAGGAAGGATTGGTGGTTTTTGTCCAGTTTTCCCAGATTTGATCGATCAGGTAAAGCCTCGTAAATCCCGAAGTCGGACTCAGACCATTTTTAGCATCAGGAGTTTGAGATGATTTTCCCCAGGTATTTCCCGCTTCGTAATCATCCAGAATAAGTTTCATCGCTTGTTGCGAGTTGGTGAAAATCAAAACCTCCTCCAGTGCAGTGACGAAAGTCTGGCCAAAACCAGGGAATTTGCCTGCAAATAAATGCGCTGGGAAATCTTCTTCAGGCAGGTAAAGGATCTCATTTCCCAGATAAAAATCAGAGCCTTCTGTTTTTGCTTCCTCCTGATATCCTTTAATCAATCCCAATGAGAAAGCAGGATCTGTTGTCCTCGCAAGGATGGCCAGGTTTTGATCGGCACCTCCATAATTTTCCAATTCAAGCAAGTAGATTTCTCCGGAGAAACTGTCTAGAAATCCCTTGTCAGTAAGCGTTCGCTGGATCTCTCCGCTCAAAGTAGATCTTGGAGTGAATGCCCGGTTTTCCAACTTCTGGGTTTCGTAGATACTCTCAAGGTTGTATTGAGTTAATGCCAAAGTACGATTGGAGATTACTGATTCGATAGCAGGAAGATTCGCCTGAATCGATGGGGTGAAGTTTATTCCTTTTTCGGAAACCAAAGGTCCTTTAAATACCATCTGACCATCTTCGAAAGCCAAATCCAATACGACTCCCTCGGTCAGGATTTCCAAAGCAGCAATGCTCTGATTTTCCCTGTCGGTGGTCACACCTTTTAGCAAACTTGCCATACCTTTTCCGGAAAGTAGAAGTCGGGCAGGAGAATCTTTATCGTAGGGAGAAGATGCTGCAATAGATAAAAAGCTTTGCTGGCCTTCACTCAAGTAGAATCGAATGGCTTCCTCGACCAAAAATGAGGAAGATGAGACTAAGACCAAATCTTCCAGAATTGACAAACTCCAAAGTCGGTTGTTTGTCGCGTCATAATATTCCAGAATCTCCAATTCAGAATAATTTCTTGATTGAAATCTGGCGCCCGGATTCATTCGACCTTTGATTTCCTCAATGAGGGCTAAGGCTTTTTTTGAATTAAGATTCACTGTAAAAAGTAAATCGAAGGTTTCTATCCCGGTGGCGTGGAGGCTCACCGTCATTTGTTTTCCGGAAAGGATTTTGGTGATTTCTCCCGATCCTCCACTCAGGCTATCAAGAGTAGTGAGCTCTCCGCTGAATTTTTGGAAAGCAGGAAGTGTGGAAAGGATTTCCCAGACCGGATCATTTACCAGCAGATTCCAGGTTTCTGCTCCTTGATAGGTTTCTAAAACAAAAACAGCTTCCTGACTGATCAGCTCCAGATTGTTGATTTTTCTGGAGGAAAAATACTTCTTATAGACCCAGATCCCTGCACCAATCAGCAGAAGGGTGGATAATAAGATGAGCAGGCTTTTCCAGATTTTCACAGATCCGAGGATGGTTCTAAGGTTACTATACAAAAATAAGACCTAAGAAACTCAAACAAATTCTGAGAATCTTAGGTCTGAAAAGGAGAGATTTAAGATTAAGCAGAAAGGTTGTCCAATACGCTCATTACTTCTTTCACGTGTCCTCTTGAAGTTTCAAGAAGTGCTTTTTCTTCAGCATTCAGGTCAAGTTCGAGTACTTTTTCAACACCGTTTTTGCCCAAAATCACAGGAACTCCTAGGTAGCAATCGTCGATTCCGTATTCGCCTTCCAGTTTGATGCAAACCGGGAATACTCGTCTCTGATTCTTAAGGATAGCTTCGACCATTTGAGCAGCAGCGGATCCCGGAGCGTACCAAGCAGAAGTTCCCATTAGTTTCACAAGTTCGCCACCGCCAAATTTTGTTCTTTCGATGATCGCATCCAGTTTTTCTTTTGAGATCAATTCAGTCACAGGGATACCTGCAACTGTCGTGTAACGAGGAAGCGGAACCATCGTATCGCCATGTCCACCCATCAGAATTGCCTGAATTTCTTTTCCGGAAATGTTTAATTCCTCAGCAAGAAAAGCTCTGTAACGGGCTGTATCCAAGATTCCGGCCATACCGATTACTTTATTTCGTGGAAGTTTTGAAGTGAGGTGCGCCTGATAAGTCATGACATCCAATGGATTGGAAACCACGATGATGATTGCATTTGGAGAGTATTTTACCACATTCTCAGTCACCATTTTCACGATACCTGCATTAGTTACGATCAGGTCATCACGAGTCATACCCGGCTTACGAGGAAGGCCGGAAGTGATTACGACCACATCAGAATTAGCTGTCTTGCTGTAATCGCCAGTTGTACCCACAGTTCTGCTATCATACTGGTTGATAGGCGCTTTCTGCCAGATATCAAGAGCTTTACCTTCGGCAAAACCTTCCTTGATGTCGATCAAAACAATTTCTTCTGCGATTTCGCGATAAGCTAAAACATCGGCACAGGTAGCACCTACGTTGCCTGCACCTACTACGGTTACTTTGCTCATGATTTTATATAGATTTTTGAGTGAGTTATTGGCTTCAAAAAGCGACGCTAAGTTATCAAACAAAGCGTAGGAATCGAAACCAGCTTAGGATTACTTTGCTTGTGAGCCGGCTTTTTTGATAAAAGAAAGAAACTTGGTTTGGAGTGATTATTCAAACATTTGGCGGAGACTGAAGAATCCGAAAGACTCCCTGTAGGAACGAAAAAGTTTCTGATTGTTCTGGTTATAATATTCCGCCAGAGAGGTCATCATCTTTGCTTTGATTTTTGGATTGCTGTCGAAAATCTCCTGGATGGCAAAATGAGGAATTACAATTAAGTCCGCTTCTTCAGAAACGATCATTGCTGTATAAGTTCTCTTGGCATTTTCCAAGAGTGAGTTTTCGCCGAAGGCGTCATTCCTATTAATTTCCAAAATGGATTCGAAATTGTCTTTGATGTCTATTGTAAGGCTGATTTGACCTCTTTTCACCAGATACAATGCCTGGCTGGGATCCTTGCTGAAAAACACAACTTCATCCCGGAGGTATTTTCGATGATGCATGGCAGGGATGAATCGGGACATTTCCTTGTAATTCAGTCGCTCAAAAAATTTGATTACGCCCAAGAAATCGAACATGTCGAGTTCCTCCTGATTGTATGTTTTCGAAAATGGATTGCGCATGAATTATCGCTTTTTTAGATATAAAATCTTCCTTGTTGCTGCGGTACACTTTGCCCAGTCTGCCACTCTAAATCCGATTACCCAGGCTATTTCTCCTTCGGAAACCAGCACTTTGATTCCTTTTTTCTTCAGAAGAGGTATTTTCAAATCTATCAAAAAGTCACTGATTTTCTTGCTGTTTTTCATTCCCAGTGGAATAAAGCGATCTCCCTCTTCCCAGGTTCTGATTGAGAGAGGAAAACTCAAGCGCTCCATGTCAAGCATGGCATTTTGAGGATTTTTGTCCAGATCGGCGTGCCCTTCCAGTTTCAGTAAATCATACTTTCCTTCGGGCAAAGAAATTTCCAAGTCATTTGAATCAATCTCAATCGATTCAAATGGGGCAGATTTGGGAGCAAGGATCAAGGAATCTCGGTCGAGATTGAGAAGATGAGTGGAGGATTCGAAAATGGCTCCGCTTTCTCCGCGAATTGAAGACTCTAAAATTTCGGTGCTTTGTCCGGGATTGAATCCAAATGGACGCAGCCAAAAATATAGCAAAGAGGCAGCTCCGGGAAGTGTCGTGATTTCGGAAACCAGCAGAATCTGCAACCCGTCTTCGAGTTTGATATGCTCTTTTTTCCAGATTTCAAATAAAGTTGTAAATGCTTTTCCGGTGTCTTTGAGCCTGGAAAAACTGGTTTGAAGGTTTGACTTCGCATCTTTCGCAACTTCATAAAGGGCCGGCAATGCATGAATTCGAAGTTTATTCCGCTTGTAATTGGTTTTGATATTGGAGCTATCCTCTCTCCACATCAAGCCATTTTGATTAGCGAATCCGAGAATTTCAGCTCTTGAAAATGGAAGTAATGGTCTGATCAGCCAACCCCGACGCTCCGCCATCCCGTATATGCCTTCGATCCCTGTGCCTCGAAGGAGATTCAGGAAGATCGTTTCCATCTGATCATCTTCCTGATGTGCCAAAATAATTCCGTCAAGCTTTCGCTCAGTTCTCAATTTTTCAAACCAGTCGTAGCGGATTTCCCGAGCTGCCATTTGAATCGAAAGTTGATTTTCTCTGGCAAAAGAAATTGTATCGGGTTGAAGGATATGGATGGTCTTCCCAATTGATTTGGCCCAATTTCTGACAAATGCTTCGTCCTCGTCACTCTCTTCTGCCCGCAAGCGAAAATTGACATGGGCAACTTCAAAAGTGATTTTTGTCTCATTCAGCAAAGTGCCCAGGCAGATACTATCCAAGCCTCCGCTGCAAGCTAAAAGGTATGGTTTCTCAGAATTCAAAAGTGACTTGCTCCGAATATGCCGGATAAAAGCTTCGATCATTGATCAAAAATATCATTTTCTGCTAATTTTGCCCACATTCGTCCCATCATGAGATCAAGCCTTTCTGTTTTTCTGATTTTTTTCCTTTGTCTTTCAGCTGTCACATTTACGGCAAAGGGGCAAGGGTCTTCTACTTTGGAGATCATATCAGCAGATTTGCTCGAAGGAGCAGCCGGATTTGAAAGGCTGATAGGCGGAGTACAGATGAAGAATCAAAACTCACTTATATTCTGTGATTCAGCTCATTTCTTTCGGGAAACCAACAAGGCAAGACTATTTGGGGATGTGCGAATTGTAGATCAAGTGGATCCTGTTCAGACCCGAAGTGCTTATGCTGAATACGATGGAAATACCAAAATTGCGAAGCTGAGAACTAACGTGATTTTCACAAATCAAAAGACCACTCTTTACACAGATAATCTGGATTATGATCGCGCAGCCAACATCGCTTATTACCTCAACGATGGGAAAGTGGTCGATTCGGTGAATGTCCTGACCAGCAAGCGGGGGACATACGAAGTCAACCTGGAGCGGATTACTTTTGAGGATGAAGTCGTCTTAGTCAACCCTGATTACACGATGAAAACCAATTACCTGGTTTATCTCACTGTACCAAAAACTGCGGAAACGAAAGGCCTTACAAATTTGATTTCGAAGGAAGGAAATACGCTCGATGCACAGAAAGGAAGTTTTTACAATACTCAGCAAAAGCAGTTTCAGTTTTTTGAAGGAATCGTTGAATCCGAAACTAGTAGGGTGAAGGCAAAGCAGCTTTTTTACGATGAGCAGAAAGCATACTACGAAGGCAAGGAAAATGTAAGCGTTTACAATAAAGAAAGGGAAATTGAGGTCTATGGAGACATTGGTCAGTACTGGGAAGAACGGAAATACAGTGTTGTCCACGGGAATGCCTTGGTTCGGAAATATTTCGAAAAAGACACACTTTTCGTAACTGCAGATTCACTGATTTCGCAGGATAGTGAAGCGGATTCAGCTAAATTTTTACTGGCTTTCCGATCAATTAATCTGGTCAAAGCCGACCTTTCGGGCGTGGCAGATTCATTGGCTTTCAATTATTCCGATTCATCGATTCGGTTATTTCAAGACCCTGTCATGTGGAGTCAAACTAGCCAGATCTCTGCAGACAGCATGATTTTTTATATTGCAAATGAAGAACTGGATCGGGTTTTTATGAAGGATAAGGCCTTTGTGATCACTCAGGACACCATTTTCAATTTCAATCAAATGAAAGGAAGATCGATGATGGCGTATTTCAAGGAAGGGCAAATAAGTCATTTGAATATCGATGGAAACGGAGAATCCCTTTATTTTGCTTTGGAAGGAGATACACTGACTCAGGGCATCAACAGGACTCTTAGTGCCACTATCAAGCTTGTATTTGACGATGGAGCCATCCGTCGTGTCACTTATGGAGTTAAGCCGGACGGTACTTTTACCCCAGTTCAAAAGCTGACGGAAGATAATTCCAGATTGGAAGGGTTTCGATGGAGGGCTGAAGAAAAACCGGATATGAAAACCATTAATGCCTGGAGAAAACATGAAGAAATTGATCCTGAAGCCAAAAATCTTTTTGACATTCCGGATGTAAAAATTCCACTTCCAACAGACGAAGAAATCCAGAAAGAGCTTCAAAAAAGCAGTTCGCCAATTCAAAAAAACGTTTTGAAACCTGTTCTCAGAAACAAGATTGAAGGCTAACGAGCAAGCCCTGAAAAAATTTTAAAAAGGTTAACAACAATTAACCGCATTTTTCTATTTTCTGATGTCCAATGCCTTATTTTTGTCCGTATATTGAATACAGTTAGATACAACTGAATCGCTTATTGATCAAAATTTTACATGAAACGGTTACTACTATTTTTTACATGGCTTTGGCTGTTTCTCCCGCTGTTTGCGGAAGCTCAGCAAATCCGTATGCTTAGTGAAGACCTTCAGTTTTCAGGTGATCTAGGTTCTTCGCAGCGAAAATCAATCATTCTTCAAAACGAAAGCAATCAATCCAAAACCTATTTGCTCAAAAATCTCAGGGGGAATGTAGGTTCTTCCCAAAAAGTAAAAATCTGTATAGGAGAGCAATGCTTTGATCCAAAAAGAGATCTTGCCAAAATCAAAATTTCCCTAAGTCCAGGTGAAATAATGACAGATTTGTACTTGGAGTTTGAGATGGGAATTGTAGAGACGATGGGCAGTTTTGATCTGTTTTTCGTAAATGCTGAAAATATTCGGGAAACGTTTATGGTTGAAGCCAGATACAGCGTTTCTAATCCGGATACAAAAATTGATGAGTTTGACTATAAGGATATTAAGTTGAGTGACGTTTATCCTAATCCAAGCAGTAGAATAGCACAGCTTGATTATCAATTCAATAATCCAAGAGTAAAAGCCAAAATTACCATCAATAGCTTTATCGGTAATCCTATTGCAGAATATGAATTAGATCCAGAAAGAACTAGCCTTTCGATCAATGTGTCTGAGTTTAAAGAAGGAATTTATTTCTACACGCTTTTCCTGGACAATAAAAATATTGTCACCAAGAAGCTTCAAATCAAGAAGTAAGCCTTGCCAGACCTTTCCCTTTCCATTTGAATCCGAATAATTATCCCGTATATTTGCGGTCTTGAAAATGAACATGCGCGTACAATTCATCCTTATTCTTCTGATTTCCTTGGCTTTGGGCTCATGTGGTCCTTTCAATAAATTGGAGAAAAGCACCAACTGGGAAGAGCTTTACGCAGGGGCCAATAGCTACTATCAGTCAGGTGATTACAACAAAGCGATTATCCTGTATGATAAAGTACTTCCTGTAATCCGCGGAAGTGAAAAGGCAGAACTTGCTGATTACAACTATGCTAACTGCCATTTCAAGACAAAACGATACATAGAGGCGGCAGGCTACTTCAGCACTTTCTACAGAACTTATAACAGAAGTCCATTAGCTGAGGAAGCACTCTTCATGAATGCATATTCCTTGTATTTGGATGCTCCGGATTTCAATCTTGATCAGCAGAGCAGTCAGGAAGCTGTCAGTGCGATTCAGCAGTTTGTGACTGTTTTCCCAGGATCAGCAAGCTATGAGAGAGCGATGGGAATGCTCACAGATCTTCAGACAAGATTTGAGGAAAAAGCTTATCAGGAATCTTCCATGTACTACAGATTGAAAGATGGCTTGTACCCGGGCGATTTTTACAGAGCTTGTATTATTAACTTCCAGAATTTCTCAAAGGATTTTCCTGAAAGTAAATACAATGAAGAATTGGCGTACAAACTAGTAGAAGTTGGAACTGGCTACGCCAAAAACAGTGCGTATTCGAAGAAAGAAGAACGATTGAATGAAGCGCTCAAATTTGCAAGTAATTTCTATCAGCGATATCCTACAAGTGGTTTTACCGGAAAAGTAAAAAGCTACGAAGTAGAGACCAGAGAAGAACTTGTCGAGCATCAGAAATTGAAGAAAGAGGTTGCAGACCGATTGGCTGCTCAAAATGCTACCATTATTTCCGCCAAACCGGTGGATAATTAATCAATAAATAGAAACATAATCTAATTCGAATATGGCTACTAATCCCTCCATCATCACTCGTGACCTGGACAAAATCGCAGATAAGACTGGTAATATCTATGAGTCTCTTCATGTGGCAGGTCAGCGTGCAAAGCAGATTTCAACTACTTTGAAAGAAGAATTGAACAATAAGCTTTCAGAATTTGCGTCTACAGTTGACAATCTTGAAGAAGTATTTGAAAACAAAGAGCAAATCGAGATTTCAAAATTCTATGAGAGAATGCCAAAGCCATCTACTCTTGGACTAGAGGAGTTTATGGAAGGTAAAGTCTACCATAGATATCCGGCAAAAGAGACCGAGGAGTAATATATGAGCCTCAAGGGTAAAAAGATTTTACTTGGAGTTACCGGCAGCATCGCCGCATACAAGAGTGCCTTTCTTACCCGATTATTAGTAAAAGCAGGAGCAGAAGTGCAAATCATTATGAGCGCTTCTGCTTTTGATTTTATCACCCCACTCACGTTGGCGACTTTGTCCAAAAGACCCGTTTTAAGCAAATTCCTTAAGGATGAAACGGGTGTTTGGAATAATCATGTTGAATTGGGCCTTTGGGCTGATTTATTTTTGGTGGCACCAATCAGTGCAAATACCCTGGCTAAGTTTGCAAATGGGATTTGCGATAACCTTCTCTCAGCTACCTATCTGTCTGCAAGATGTCCTGTGATGGTTGCTCCGGCAATGGATCTGGATATGTATCAGCATCCTTCTGTCAGGGAAAACCTAAAGCGATTACTTTCTTTTGGAAATCAGATTTTAGATGCCGAAACCGGTGAATTGGCTAGCGGACTTTCCGGTCAGGGACGAATGATGGAGCCTGAGAATATTCTTGAAAAAGTGGAGAAGTTTTTCTCCAAAACTCAGGATTTCAAAGGGAAGAAAGTCCTGATCACGATGGGCCCAACTCAGGAAGCGCTTGACCCGGTTCGATTCATCAGCAATCACTCAAGTGGAAAAATGGGCTATGCTCTGGCCGAGGTATTCTTGGAAAGAGGAGCTGAAGTTTTTGTGGTTTCCGGTCCGATTTCCCTCAAAGTCAATAAGGAGTCATTTCATTGGAAGGATGTCAGATCTGCAAAGGAAATGTTTGAGGCTGCTAAAGCCTTGCACCCGAAAATGGACATTTGTGTTTTCGCTGCAGCTGTAGCAGATTATGCTCCCGCTGAAGTGGCTCCTGAAAAAATCAAAAAGAGCGATGCTGTATTAGCAATTCATTTAGTCAAAAACGTAGACATCGCGTTTTCCTTGGGGTTGGAAAAAAAGCTCAATCAGATTCATGTCGGCTTTGCTTTGGAAACTGAAAACGAATCTGAAAATGCCCAATCCAAGTTGAAAAAGAAGAATTTTAACCTCATCGTTCTCAACTCAATGAAGGAAGCAGGTGCCGGATTTCAGTTGGATACAAACAAGGTTCAGATTTTTCACCGCTCTGGCCCCTTTGTCCAGTCTGAAATTTCTCTGAAAAGCCAGATTGCGAATCTGATCCTTGATCAAATCAAATTAGTACCGGTACAGGTTTGAGCTTGGATAAATCCCTATTTTTATCGCTATGAAGAAATGGCTATTCACGTTTTTGCTTTTCGGCCTGATTCAGGCTGGGTTTTCGCAGGAACTAGATTTCACAGTAATCATAAACAGCGACAGGGCCAGGATTCAAAACACCGATGTTTTCAATCAGATGAAAACCAGCTTTGAGCAATTTCTCAACGGTCGATCCTGGACTACGGATGAATTTCGTCCGGAAGAGAGGATCAAAGGAAATCTTTTGATTACAATCAATGATGTTCCTCAAGTTGGATATTACGAAGCGACTGTTCAGATTCAGACAGTTCGCCCGATTTATGGCACCAATTACGAATCACTTGTTTTTAACTTTGTGGATCGAAACTGGAATTTTGAATACATCGAATCTTACCCTCTGGAATTCAACAGATTCACCTATCTGAATAATATAAGTTCCCTTTTGGCATTCTATGCACACATCGCACTTGGGCTTGACTATGATACTTTTGCAAGTAATGGCGGAGACGACTTTTTTGAAGTGGCCAATGATATCGTAAATAATGCGCAGCAATCAGGGCGTCCGGGTTGGCTACAAAGTACTACTGACAGACGAAATCGGTATTGGTTGATCAATGACATTTATACTTCATCCGTTTTTTCCACGATTCGGGAGGCATATTATTTATATCACAGACAAGGGCTTGATATTCTTCAGGCTGATCCGGAAACTGCCTATGAAAATATGGTGCAGGCCATAAGACTGGTTTCGGAGGCTAATAAAACGCAGCCAAACGGGATTTTCACCATTTCATTCATAGATGCAAAGAGTGATGAAATTTCGAAGGTTTTGATGAATGCGTCACTTGAGTTACGGACCGAGGCAGTTAAATTATTACTGGAAGTAGATCCAAATAATGCCAGAAAGTATAACGAGCTCCTGAAAAGCTAGCCTCTATTTTTTAGATTTGTTCCGCATCTAATACTTATTCATGCTTAAGTCCCTCAGCATTTCAAATTATGCCCTGATTGATCAACTTCTCATGCAGCCTAGTAAAGGTCTAAGCATGATTACCGGTGAGACGGGTGCAGGAAAATCAATCATGCTTGGAGCAGTGGGGATGTTGCTTGGGAACCGGGCAGATACTAAAGTGCTGCTTCACGAAGATAAAAAATGTGTCATTGAAGGAGTTTTTGAGATTGGAGAATATGGATTGAAGGACTTTTTCGAAAGCGCAGAACTGGACTTTGATCCGACATGCATCATCCGACGTGAAATCAGTCCCGGAGGAAAATCACGCTCTTTTGTCAATGATACACCGGTTCTGTTGGACACTTTGAAAACGTTGGGAGCCTATCTGATGGACGTGCATTCCCAGCACGACACCTTGCAGCTCGGAGAGGGAAGTTTTCAGCTTGGGTTGATAGATGCTTTTGCCCAAACTCAGGAAGAACTGAAACAATACCGAACAGACTTTAAGAGCTTCAAGAAAAGCCAGAAAGCCTACCTTGAAATCAAGCAAAAAGCTCATGAATTACAAAAGGAAGCTGATTTCAACCAATTTCAACTCGATGAATTAAGTGCGCTGAGTCTTCAGGCAGGAGAGCAACCTGAACTTGAATCTACCCAGGAAGTCCTTGAAAACGCCGAGGAAATCAAATTGAAAATCAACGAGATGCTCAACCTTTTCCAGGATGAGCAATTCGGTGTGATTCAGGGGATGGCTCAAATACAGGCGGGAATGCAGTCACTTGAGAGATTGGCTCATAAGTTTCAGGCTTTGCGCGAGAGATTCCAAAGTTCCTTAATTGAGATCAAGGATTTGGCGGATACACTCGCTGACGAAGAGGGAGGGATAGAAGTCGATTTTGAAAAGCTGGAGGGAATTCGGGAACGCTTGAGTAAGATTTACCAGCTTCAAAAGAAGCATGGAGTAAACTCGGTGGAGGAATTGATGGCATTGGAAGCTGAGTTGGCAGATAAAGTCTTCCAGTTTCAAAATCTGGATGAAACGTTTGTTGCAGCGAAAGCCACACTGGATCAAACTGAAAAGAAAGTATTGGAGTCCGGGCAAAAGCTGCGAAAGCTGCGGACGGCTTGCTTCCCTGATTTTCAAAAATCCCTGGAAAAACTACTCACCGGTCTGGGTATGGAAAATGCCAAACTAGTAGTCGAGCATAAGTCTGCCGAACCAAATCCCGGAGGAATGGATGAGATCGAGTTGCTATTTTCTGCAAATAAAGGATCATCTCCTCAACCTCTGAAAAAGGTGGCTTCAGGCGGTGAATTCTCGAGATTGCTTTTTGCAATCAAATATTTAATGGCTGATAAAATGGCCTTACCGACTCTGATTTTTGATGAGATTGATACCGGTATTTCCGGAGAGGTCGCTCTTCAAATGGTGCGAATGATGAAAGAGATTTCTCAAAATCATCAGGTAATTTGCATCACCCATTTGCCACAAGTTGCCGGACAGGGTGATCTTCACTACTTCGTGTACAAGGATAATTCGTCTGCAAAAACTGTCAGCAAAATCAAGTTACTCGAAGAAGAAGGCCGAATCCAGGAGCTTGCCAAAATGATTGCCGGCGCCACTCCGTCAGCTTCTGCTTTGGAAAGTGCCAGAGAGTTACTTCGCAGGTAAATCCCGGCCAACTATCAAATGAAAGTCTGGAATCATAAAATTTCCCTATTTTTACGCGATCATTTTAGAAACAATCTAATAGCTATATGCCAGAAAATTTGCTGAAAGGAAAAGTGGGCATCATCACAGGAGCGCTGGATGAGAACTCCATCGCCTGGAAAACCGCCCTAAAAGCCAAAGAGCAAGGAGCGAAATTCGTCCTTACCAATGCCCCAATCGCCATGAGAATGGGTGCAATCAATGAACTCGCTCAGGAATGTAACACCATTGTAATTCCGGCTGATGCTACTAGTCTGGAAGATATCGAGAAGCTTTACATTGAAGCAAAAGAATACCTTGGAGGTAACTTTGACTTCTTGTTGCATTCTATCGGAATGTCTCCAAATATCAGAAAAGGCAGATCTTATGGTGATCTGAATTATGAGTGGGCAATGAAATCATACGATGTGTCTGCGATTTCTTTCCATAAGATGATGCAGGTGGCTGAGAAGCAGGATGCGATGAATGAATGGGGATCCATCATTGGACTTTCCTACATTGCAGCTCAGCGGGTATTTCCTTTTTATACAGATATGGCAGATGCCAAAGCTTTGCTTGAAAGCATCGCAAGAGGTTACGGATACAGATTCGGTAAGCTGAAGAAAGTTCGTGTAAACACGATTTCTCAGTCTCCTACCAAAACTACTGCAGGAACAGGAATCGGTGGATTTGATTCTTTCTACAATTTTGCAGATTCACTTTCTCCGCTTGGAAATGCTTCAGCTGAGGCTTGTGCAGAATATATTGTAACCATGTTCTCCGATTATACTCGACTTGTGACCATGCAAAACCTTTTCCACGACGGAGGATATTCCTTCACCGGGATTTCGGAAGATATCATGGAGAAATTCAAAGATTTATAAAAACCACCAACCTTCATTCAAAAGCCCGTCAGGAATTCCAGACGGGCTTTTTTGTTTGTTGCAGTTCAAATAATGCAGGTTTGTTCTTGCTACTTTTTCTCCTAACTTATTGATCTCATCAAAGCCACCACCATCCTTATGCAAAAGAAAATTTTACTCACCTTATTTTTCAGCTTTTCCCTTTCATTCACACTCCTCGCCCAGATCATGCCTGCGCCTGTGAGGGAAGAAGGGGACGGTCCCTATGACAGACTGATATTTCGTGGCGTTATTTTACTTGACGGTACAGGCGCGCCACCCGTGGGTCCGGTTGATATTGTAGTTGTGAAAAATAAAATAGCTCAAATCCAAGTTGTGGGCTATCCCGGACTTCCGATCAATGAAGATCGAAGACCAATAGCCGGTCCGAATGATAAAGTCTATGAGTTAGAAGGGCATTACTTGCTGCCGGGTTTTGTGGATATGCACAGTCATATCGGCGGATCAGGACAAGGCACACCTGCGGAATATGTGTTCAAACTTTGGATGGCGCATGGAATCACCACCATTAGAGATCCATCCACGGGAAATGGACTGGATTGGGTTTTGGAACACAAGAAGAAATCTGCGACAAATGAGATTACTGCACCTAGAATTCATGCTTACACAGCTTTCGGACAAGGATCAGAAGCTCCGATCACAACAGATGCTCAAGCAAAAGCATGGGTAAATGAAAACGCTAAAAAGGGCGCTGACGGAATCAAATTCTTCGGAGGAAAACCGGAGGTTTTGCAAGCAGCAATGGAAGAAAATAAGCGACTTGGAAAAGGATCTGCCATGCACCATCAGCAGTTGGATGTGGCAAGATGGAATGTGCTGAACTCAGCTCGGGCGGGATTGACCTCAATGGAGCATTGGTATGGTTTGCCGGAAGCGCTTTTTCAGGATCGTACGATTCAGGATTTCAGGTTGGATTACAACTATCAAAACGAGCAGCATCGATTCGGAGAAGCCGGAAAGCTTTGGAAGCAAGCAGCACCGCCATTTTCTGATCATTGGAATAAGGTGATGAATGAATTATTGGAACTTGATTTCACCCTTGATCCGACTTTCAATATTTACGAAGCCAACAGAGATCTGATGAGAGCCCGCACTGCCGAGTGGCACGATGTATATACGCTGCCTTCTCTTTGGAGATTCTACGCGCCAAGTCGTCAATCTCACGGTTCTTATTGGTTTGACTGGACGACTGAGGAAGAAGTTCAGTGGAAAGAAAATTACCGTCTTTGGATGACTTTTGTGAATGAATATAAGAATCGAGGAGGACGTGTTACTGCCGGTTCCGATTCAGGATTTATCTACCAATTGTATGGATTCGCGTATATCAGAGAGTTGGAATTGCTTCGCGAGGCAGGATTTCATCCGATTGAAGTGATCCGCTCTGCGACCATGTACGGAGCCGAAGCTTTGGGAATGGAGAAAGAAATAGGATCTGTTGAAGTAGGGAAATTGGCTGACTTTGTAATTGTGGAGGAAAATCCTCTTCAAAATCTGAAAGTGCTTTATGGTACAGGTTCCATTCGAATTGATGAAAACAACCAGCCTATTCGTGTAGGAGGTGTGAAATACACCGTAAAAGATGGAATCGTTTACGATGCGAAAAAACTTCTCCAGGATGTGAGGGAGATCGTTGATCAGCATAAGGCAAGAGAGAATTTCAAGATCACTCAGCCTGGTTTGGATTGGGAATAAAATTTTGAAAACCAAAAACAGATGACCGAAGTTTTTCCAAAGACTTCGGTCATTGTTTTATAAATTGGTCAACAACCCAAATGTAATATGCCTTATATTGACGCTAATGGAGTAAAACTTTTTTACACGGATCAGGGAAATGGACCTGATACGATTGTTTTTGCTCATGGATTATTATGGAGTCATAAGATGTTTGAGGCTCAGGTGGCTTTTTTGAAAGACAAATATCGGGTGATCGCTTATGATCACCGGGGACAAGGTCAAAGTGAAGCCAAAGGTCCTTACGACATGGAAACTGTGGCTGAGGATGCTGCTGAATTGATCAAAGCACTTGGTTTGGGTTCAGTTCATTTCGCGGGTCTTTCGATGGGAGGATTTGTCGGGATGAGGTTAGCGGCCAGGCATCCTGAGCCGATCAAAACGTTGATTTTGCTGGAGACCTCCTCTAATGCCGAGCCGGTAGAAAATTTACCGAAATACAAAACCTTGAATGGAGTAGTAAAGTGGGTGGGCATTTTGCCTTTTGTTGCTAATCAGGTAATGCCGATCATGTTCGCTGAAAGCTGGCTTGGAATTCCAGCGAATGGAGAAAAAATCCGCCGTTGGAAAAGCGAGCTTCGAGCCAATAAAAAATCAATTACCGGACCGGTCGAAGGAGTAATCTATAGAAAAGGGGTGGAGGATGAACTGGCGAAAATTTCCTGTCCAACCATGATCATTGTGGGAAATGAAGATGTGGCTACCAAGCCTGAGAAAGCAAAATTCATTCAGATGGGAATATCGGGTTCGAAGCTTCACATGATTTCAGGAGTTGGTCACAGCAGCTGCATCGAAAAGCCTGCTGAAGTCAATCGCCTGATGGATGATTGGTTGAACCAACATTCTCATAAAAAAACAATGTAAGAAGGCTCTCAGGAGCCTTTTTTGTTGATTTCAGTATTTTCATTTTGAACCAAACTCAAGCAATTCGAAATTATTCAGAGATTTTTTCTTGCTAAATGAAACCTTTTAGTACATTTGTATGTATATACATTAAATACAATTGCAGAAGATTATGAAAATCGAAGATGCTATTCAACAAAAGGAGTTTAAAGATCCATACAACAAGTTGGTAGTAAATCTTCTTTACACGCATAGTTACCTGGTAACCGCCCAAAACAGCCTTTTCAAGCCGCATGAAATCTCACCGGAGCAATACAATGTATTGAGAATCCTGAGAGGTCAGAATGGAGTGCCCACGACTGTATCTTCAATACAGGACAGGATGCTGAACAAGATGTCAAATGCAAGTCGTCTTGTAGAAAAGCTGAAGACCAAAGGATTGGTGAAGCGGGATGAATGTCCGAATGACAGAAGACAAGTGGATGTCATGATTACCGAAAAAGGACTCGAATTGCTTTCAGTTTTACAAACTCAGGTTGAAAATGGAAATAAAAGTTTTGTCCATTTGGAGCTGGAAGAAGTAAATCAATTGAATGACCTTTTGGATAAAATGAGAGGGTAAATTTTTTTTATCCTAATACATGTATATACAATTAATGTAAAAACACAATAAATCAACTACATACTAAACACAAAAATTATGAGCACTACAAAATGGATTATCGACCCAACTCACTCTGAAGTTTCTTTCAAAGTAAAGCACTTGGTCATCTCAACCGTTACAGGTTATTTCAGAAAATTTGAAGGTTTTGCAGAAAGCACTTCCGATGATTTTGACGGAGCTACGGTTTCTTTCTCTGCAGATATCGACAGCATTGATACCAATCAAGCGGATCGTGATGGTCACTTGAAATCAGGTGATTTTTTCGATGCTGCAAACCATCCAAAATTGACTTTCGCAGGTACTGTAAAGAATCATGGCGGAGATTACAAATTGGTAGGAGACATCAGCATCCGTGGTACCAAGAAAGAAATTGAACTTGATCTTGATTTCGGTGGAGTTGCCGGCGATCCTTACGGACAAACAAAGGCTGGATTCGAAATCGAAGGAAAAATCAGCAGAAAAGAATTCGGTTTGACTTGGTCTGCCGTGACCGAAGCCGGAAGCGTTGTAGTAAGTGATCAGGTAAGATTGATCCTGAACGTTCAATTGGTGAATCAAGCCGTTAAAGAATTGGCTGAGGCAACAGCCTAAACACCTTAAAGCTGCCATAAGGCAGCTTTTTTTCTTAAATTCAACTCATATGCAACCACTCATCACCGGTATTCATCACATCACTGCGATAGCCGGAAACCCACAAAGCAACATCGATTTCTATTCAGGAATTCTTGGTTTGAGATTGGTGAAAAAGACAATCAACTTCGATTCTCCGGATGTTTATCACTTCTATTTTGGTGATGAGCTCGGGAGTCCGGGAACGGTTTTTACTACATTTCCGTTTACCGGGGCCAGAAAAGGCACAAAAGGATCTGGTGAACTGACCTATACTGCTTTTTCGATTTCGTCCGATTCTTTGAATTATTGGATTGAGCGATTGAAGAAATATGGCGTTTCAGTATCTGATGTTTTGACACGGTTTGGTCAAAAGCTGATCCGATTCGAAGATCACGACGGGATGGGAATTGAACTGATTGCAAATGATAACGATTCACGTCCGGGATGGACTTATGGACAAATTCCGCGGGAATATTCCATCCGGGGTTTTTACGGAGCTACACTAAACCTTAGAGCCAAAGAACTTACCGAAAAGCTGCTGACCCAGCATATGGATTACAGATTCATCGATGAAGAGAATGGAAGATTCCGATATGGTACGGAAGGTAAACCTGGTGATATCGTGGATATCGTGATAGACAAAACCGGAAATCGTGGAATGCAAAGTGCAGGAACAGTGCATCACATCGCTTTCCGCACAGCCAATGAAGCCACCCAGCTTGAGGTTCAAAATATCCTGATGAAAAATGGCTATCAGGTCACCGAAGTCAAAGACAGGAATTACTTCAAATCGATCTACTTCCGGGAACCGGGAGGAGTTCTGTTTGAGGTGGCAACAGATGAGCCCGGATTTGCGATTGATGAAGACGAGGCACACTTGGGTGAGTTGATCAAATTGCCTGAATGGGCTGAGCCAAACCGAACCAGAATAGAAGCAAATCTTACTCCGGTTACACTAAATACAGAAGGGTATGCCTGAGATATTGCAAGCTGGTTTGCCTTTGGAGAAAGCAAAAAAAGCTGCCATCCTGATACATGGGAGGGGAGCTTCAGCAGAAAGCATTCTTTCGCTCAAATCTCATCTCAATCTAGGGGAATACGCTATTTTGGCACCAAGTGCAACCGGAAACTCTTGGTATCCTTTCAGCTTCATGGCTTCGGATGCTCAGAATAAACTGGCTTTGGAGAATTCATTGAATACTATCAAGGCAACTTGGGATAAAATCCTGGATGCTGGAATTTCCCCTGAAAATATTGTCCTGATCGGGTTTTCTCAGGGAGCTTGTTTGAGTTTGGAGTTTGCTTCGCGAAACGCCCAAAAGCTGGGTGGAGTCATTGCTTTCACCGGAGGATTAATTGGAGAAAAGCTTCAGTCCGAAAAATATCACGGGGATTTTGCCGGAACTTCGGTTTTCATCGGGAGTAGCGAAAGAGATTTCCATGTTCCGCTATCCAGGATCAAAGCTTCAGCAGAGTTGATGGAAAAGATGGGTGCAAATGTGAAACAACTAATATTCAGCGACCCCGAGCATACTATCCGAAAGGAAGAGATTGATTGGGTGAATGAAAACATATTATAAGAGGGTTTATTAATTACAGAAATCCCCCGGCAATCGTCGGGGGATTTTTTTGTCTAAAATCATGGATTGTATATTTTTTGCTAGCCAAAATGGCTTGATTCTCTCCTAAAATTTGCTAAAAATTATTTTGTAAGTGGTTGATAGTAAATAAAATGGAAGGCTTATTTGGAATTTACTCAATGTATTGAGTAAATTTACTCAATATATTGAGTAAAATAGAAATGGCTTACCAGAGAGTAGAGAAAAACCAGATCCAGAATCGCCTTCAGAATGAACCACGCAGGTTCATCCAGGTGATCTATGGCCCAAGGCAAGTGGGGAAGACTACCATGGTAAGGCAAATCATAAAAGATCTGGATTATCCGCATACTCTCGTGGCAGCGGATGCGGTGCCAGCCACAGATCGAGTTTGGATTGCGCAGCAATGGGAGACCGCCAGAGCCAAGCAACAGCTTTCACAGAACTTGCCTTATCTATTGGTCATCGATGAAGTTCAGAAAATCGATAATTGGAGCGAGCAGATCAAAGCTGAATGGGATCGAGATACGATGGAAGAGCGGGATATCCGGGTGGTTTTGTTAGGATCTTCCCGCTTGATGCTTCAGCAGGGATTGACAGAATCTCTTGCCGGAAGATTCGAAGCCATGTATCTCGGGCATTGGTCTTATAAGGAAATGAAAGATGCTTTCGGACTTACTCCGGAAGAATACATTTGGTTTGGAGGCTATCCGGGTGCAATTACACTGAAAGATGATGAGGGTCGATGGAAGGATTACGTGCGCGATGCAATGCTCGAAACGAGTATTTCCAAAGATATTCTGATGCTGACGCGGGTCGATAAGCCGGCGCTTATGAAGCGTTTATTCGAAATTGGGTCTCTGTATTCCGGTCAGGTTCTCAGCTTCACCAAAGTAATGGGTCAGCTAGCCGATGCAGGTAATACCACCACGCTTGCCAATTACCTGGAGTTGCTGAATGAGGCGGGATTGCTGAGCGGATTGGAGAAATACAGTCCAAATCTTGTCCGAAAGAGATCTTCAAGTCCAAAGTTCATGGTGCATAATACTGCGATCATGTCGGGTCTGTCCAATGAAACTAAAGATACGCTTCAGGCTGATCCTAAAATTTGGGGACGTTGGGTAGAATCTGCCGTAGGGGCACACCTTGTAAATCAGGCTTTCAAAGATAAAAGGCTCCGGATCTACTACTGGAGAGAGGGGAACGACGAGGTGGATTTTGTTGTAGAATACAAAAAACGAATCATTGCCCTTGAAGTCAAAACTTCAAAAGTAGGCTCGTTGTCGGGGATGAATGCGTTTGTAAAAACTTATCATCCGGAGAAATCACTTGTGGTCGGGACAGATGGAATTCCCTGGGAAGAATTCTTGCAACTGGATGTTTTGAGCTTATATTCCTAAAAGAGACTTCAATTTTGAAGTCTCTTTTTTCTTATTTATGAATCTATAACTATCTAAATATCAATTATTATAAGAGGTTATTCAGATTTTACTCAATGTATTGAGTAAAATTACTCAGTGAGATGAGTAATATTTTTTTGCCTCTTCGAGATCCCTATTTTGACCTGAATATTCCTTCTGATTTGACCTGAATTGAAAATCTCTTTTCTTCAACAATATCCTCTCAAAACGAATATTTCACCTGCGAACCCCGATCGGGATCGAGCTCTATTTGGGCGTAAACCCCGATTTCCTGTTGGAGCTCTTCCACATGGCTGATGATGCCGACGATCCGATTTTCGTGGCGGAGAGATTTCAGCGTTTCGAAAACTACCCTCAGCGCATTTCGATCCAATGCGCCAAAGCCTTCGTCCAGGAAGAAGAAACTTTGATCAGCTTGATTCAGGGCTTTTACTTTTTCTGCCAACGCCAAAGCGAGGCAAAGAGAAGCCTGGAAAGTCTGACCTCCCGAAAGAGTTTTCAATAAGCGCCTTTTTCCGCCGTTCAGGTAATCAATCACCCAAAATGTATTGTCGTCATCGATCTCCAGACTCAGGCTGTTTTTGCTGAGTTTCATAAACCGGATATTGGCAGTATTGCAAAGTTCCTTGAGGTAGATCGAGCTCACATATTTCACAAATCCACTTCCCCGAAACAGAACGTCCAGTTCCCTTAGATAGCTTTCCCGATTTTGAAGAAGGCCATACGTTTTCTCCAAAACATTTTTCTCTTCCAGCTTGACCAAAGCATCTTTAATCTCCTGACCAAGCAGTAGGGATTGATTTTGTGAGTTTTCAGCAGCGGATTTTAAAAGACGGAATTGCTCGGAAAGTTGTAAAAAAGCCTCCTCTTGAAACTCGATTACTCCATTTTCAGCTTCCAACTCCTGAATTCGGCTCGTGGCAATTGCCAGATTCTGATCAAACTGGGTGATCTCCTTCATCACTTTTTCTGCATCCAGCGAATTCTCGAACAGCCTCACCAAATCTTGCTCATCTGCAAATCCATGTTCGATTTTCAGAGCTTCAAAATCAGTCTTAGCCTTCTCTAATTTTGATTTGGATTCATGTTTCAGTTTTGAAAAATTCTCCAGATCCGCAATATTTTTGACCTGCTCGCCCCGTTTTTCACGAAGGTGTTTTTGCTTTCCTTCCAGAAGTTGGTAGGCTTCTTCGATATCTTTTTCGACATTTTGAATGGTTTGACGGATAACTTCCGGCGCCTTAATGAAGAATTGTTGGCAAAAAGTGGGGTCTCTTATTTCTTCTTTTTTGGTGGCAATGGAGGATTCCAGCGAACCTGATTTCAATTTTGCCTGATTGAAGTTCTCCTCAGTTTTTTCCAAGGCTTCGCGCTCTTCGTCCAATTGCTGCCTGAGGGTTTTGATATTCAGCCTGAGTTTTTCAAGATTTTCACTTGCTTTAGTGATGGACAGAATATGCGCCGAGATTGCTAGTCTAGAAACAAGACCGGATTTAGATGCCTTTTCTTTCAGCTCATTCAGCCTAAAACTTAAAGTCCCGATTTCTGACTTTTTGGCCTCCGCGTTTTTCCGGTGATTTTCCAGATGAATGGCCAGTTCGGATTGCTTCTGAGATAGGACAAGAATCCGGTCCATTTCTGTTTTTGCCTTTCCGATTTCAATTGTTTTAGCAGACAATTCCTGCTCATCCATTTCTGCCTGAATCGGATTTGGATGTTCCTGCGAACCGCAAAGCGGGCAAGCTTCTCCGTCCTGAAGCAAATGAACATGCGCCGAAAGTCCTTGCTTTTGGATCAGTTTATCCCTTTCGGATTCCAGGTTTTTGATGAAATTCTTTTGGGAGGAAAGCCAGTTTTCGATTGTTTTTTCCTCCTTCGGAATAGCCTGAAGAATCAGATCCAGCTGGTTCCTGACTTCCAAACCTGAAGCGCGAATTTGATCAAATTCTGAATTCAGCCTGGCCAGCTGATCTTCCCAAAGTTGCCAATCCCGCTCGGCAGATTTCAGTTCGGCGAGAAGGGTGCTGTCAGGAGCGCTGGTTTTTTCTGCTTCTTCTTCGAGTTGTTTAATTTGCGTTTGAAGCGCTTTTTGGGCGGATTTTTTAGAGTCTATTTCAGGTTTAAGCGTCTCAAGCTTGCGATTGGCTTCGGCCAGATTTTGCTGTAAAGTTTGAATTTCAATCACCTTTTTGAGATCCCGAATCTTGCCTTCACGGAGTGGACGTTCCTGATTTTTCTTCTTCAGGTCCTCTTCTTCCTTTTCCAATTGAAATACTTCTTCCGAAAAGCGATCCTTGAATCGCTCACAGTTGATGACACTCGTGGTGTATTTTTCGAGATCTTTTTTCGCTTCCGTGAGTTGATCCCAGACTGGCTTCAAATAAGTTTTCGCTGTGATAAATTCCCGGTGAAGAAGTCGCTTTGCATCTATTTCAGGCCGCTTTTCATCAAGGTCTTTCCGGGTGGATCTGAATTGAAGCAATTGCTGATACTTTGCCCGCACAGCTTCTTTTTGTCGGATCTCCAGATCCGCATTTTTGAATTTTTGGTTGGCGTCGTCAGCTTCCTGTTTCAGTTTTTGGAACTGAGCTTCTTTTTCATCCAGGTTTTCTTTGCTGTAGGAGAGCAATCCCTGTAGCTGAGTTTCCTGACGGATTTTTTCTTCCCTGACAGCTCTCAGGAGCGAACCTGTTTTGGGAGAAAGATCAAATCGCTCCAATCCAAAAAGCTCCTTCATCATATCGGCGCGCGGACCGGGTGTGAGGTCGATGAATTCCTTAAATTTTCCCTGTGGAATAATCACCGTCTGCTTAAAATGCTCCTTTTTCATCCCGACTATCTCTTCAGCTCTTTGGCTGACAGGCTCCCAGGAATCTCCGGATCTCTCGTAAAAAGTATGCTCTGCCGGCCGCACATCGTCAAAATTCTTAGGATTTCGCTTGGCAGAATACCGGGCCAGATAGGTTTTGGTATTGTTTTTTCCGGCATGGAATTCAAAATTGATCAGCACTTGCTCGCTTTGCAGATTGATCATGCTGTTCTTTTCACCCCGATCTGAAAGCCGCTCGGTACTGCCGTACAAGGCCAGCAAAATTCCTTCGAGGATGGAAGATTTCCCGCTTCCCACCGCTCCAAAAATCCCGAAAAGTCCGGCTGCTGTGAGTTGGTCAAACTCGATCGTTTGCTTTTCCCGATAGGAATAAAGTCCCTGAAGTTCTAGTCGAATTGGTATCATGCGGGATCGTTTTGGCTAATGACTTCTTTGAAAATTCCCAACAATTCTTCATTGGGTTCCTGGCCTTTTTCGCTTTTATAGAAAAGCTGAAACAGGCTGACCATGTCTTTGCCGAGATCCTCGACTTGCAGGCTATAGTTTTGAAGTCCGAGCGGATTTTTGATTTGGGGAATCAGGTTGACGATTCCGTCATGAGCTTTCATGATTGCTTTGCGGGTGGAGGCATCGATGGAATTTTCCGTTTCGTAGGTTAATTCCACAAAGGAATACGGGTTTTCATCCAGCCATTTCAGCGTATCGGGAAGGTTGTCAAATTTCACCCGGTAAAGGATTCTTCCCTGTTTCAATCCGATTGGTTTGAAAACCACCGGCAATCCCGGCGTGGCTTCGATCAATACAACTTGCTTTTGCTGATCCGCTTCGCTGAAAGAATAGGCAAGCGGTGAACTCGCATACACAACCGGAATCGTGTCATGCCCAACCGAATGATAGCGATGCAAATGGCCCAAAGCCGCGTATTGGATTTGAGGCGGCAGGTTATGAGTGAATAATGCCTGAGTGCCTCCCACATGTAAAATCGGGCGCTCACTCTCAGGTTCGGCCTCCGGTTTTTCTCCTTCTTTCATGAAAAAGAAATGACCTGCGAAAAGATTTACGCCTTGATTGTCGCAATAATTTTCCGCCAGGCTCTTCCATTTTTCAGTCAAAATTTGTCTGAATTCAGCTTCACGGTCGCCTTCTCCCAGGTAAGTTTTTAGCGAAACTTCATTGGCATAGGGTGCCAAAATGATCCGAATCGGATAAGTGAATTGAAGAAGTTTCAGCTCGACGAAACCTGAATCAGATCGGGTCACCTCAATTCCGCTATCCAGCTTTCCGAGTGGAATGATGGATTCATACTTTCCATAAAAAAAGATCCCCATCTCACGGGCAAGTGGGTCCGGCGCCTCTACAAACTGAGTGCTGTCGTGATTGCCGGAAATGGCAATAATCGGTCGGGTCCCGTTTTTGGAAAGTTTCCTGAGGGTTTTATACAGTAATTCGACTGCCTCATGGGTGGGATTGAATGTGTCAAAAATATCCCCGGCGAGCAAGATCAGATCCACATTTTCCTCGTCGGCAATCTGCTGTATTTCTTCCAAAACCAGCTTTTGCTCTTCCAATCGGGAGAATTCCTGGAGGCGTTTTCCAAGGTGCCAATCGGCGGTGTGAAGGATTTTTATCATGATTAATTTGTCAACAATCCACAAGTGAAGGTTCTTGCCTCCTTTATTGATCTCTCCACCCATTTCAGGGATTTGGATCCGAAAAAGAAATCTCAGTAGATGAACTAAGATAGGGTAGACCCATAGCCCAAGCAAATTCATTTCCTTAATTGACAAGAATTGGCATTTTTATTGGAAAGCAACGGAGAAATCCTAGTTTTAACCCATGCAGAAATTCTTGCTGTTCGTTTTTTTGATGTCTCTGTCGGGCTTTGGGTTGGCCAAAACGGACGGAGATTCACTGTTTATTCAAAAAGGAACGACCAGTTATTACGGGAAGAAATTTCACGGAAGAAGGACTTCCAGCGGTGAATTATTCCATATCGACAGCATGACAGCTGCTCACAAAACCCTTCCGTTTGGGACTATCGTCAAAGTGACCCGACACGATAATGGAAACAATGTGTTGGTGAGAATCAATGATCGGCTGCCTTCTTATTCCAAACGAACCATCGATGTATCCTATAAAGCTGCGGAGCAATTGGAAATGATCCCGCTTGGCTTGGTTGAGGTGGATATTGAAGTCACAAGTCCGGAAGAAATGGACCGGCTGATTGAATTTTTCAGAGAGAGAGAGGATCCGGGTCTCCGGCTTCGACCGGTTTATCTGCCGGTAAAATTTGAAAAGATCCCAATGAAATGGCCCTTGGCAATCTTGGAAAGTGGAAAGCTGAAACCTGTTTTTTGACTTAATTTAAGCGTTTTCCAAGTCTTTGAAAATCAATTGAAAATCAATCAAACTAAAAAAAATAAAATTTTCAAAAAAAATAGTTAAAATAAATCTCTTTTCGCTTGCATTTATAGTAGGGGGGGGGGTATATTGACAACGTAAGATCAAGGTCGGCGCCGAAGTCTGGATTTTTAGGGTATTTTTTGATCCGCCCTGCGAGTGCGAAAGGAGTAATTACATTTAATTTTTATATAATGAAAAAATTAATTTTAAGTTTAGTTTTTCTCGGAACACTAACAATCGCTGAAGCAAGTGGTTGTTTTCAAGCTGTTAGAAGATGTAATGGTGAATGGACCGCTTATACCTGTATTCCTGATCAAACATCCTCTGCATGTTCTAGTTTCTATTGTAAAAGTTGTGACGGAATAGGAACCTAATCTTGTAACCCAGCTTAAATCAGCTGGGTTATTTTAAATTTATTTATGAAAAACATATATTTAATTCTTATTTATTTCGCTTTAGTTTCATGTGAATTATCAACTGATAGGGATTATTCTAATATTGAACTAAGTGAAATTAAGCAAGTGTCAAATGATCTTGACATTGATAAAATTACCCTACTAGAGTCAACTAATTCTAATTTATTAGGAACATTTTTAGATGTAAAATTTAATCAAGATTATTTTTGGGTTTTAGATTTGGATAATAGGGATGCTGTGCATGGATTTAATTCGTTTGGAAAATACATAGGATATACAGGAGAAGTCGGTGAAGGTCCAAATCATATACCTAACATTTCAGATTTTCAATTTTTAGAAGATGAAATCACAACTCTATCTACTTTCGGGGATCAAATTCAAATTTCTAAATTCACCTATGGAAATAGATTGATAAATAAAAAAAGAGTTCCTTTCAATTGCTTCTCATTTACTCGCAATCAAAATGGAAGCTTTTGGCTTTATTCAGGCTATAATTTAATTGCCGGTAATTATAGGTTGAAGTTAATTTCAGAGGAAGGAGGGCTTCAAAAAGAATTTTTTGAAAATGATTTTGTTGAAAACATGCTTCCCCTAACCGAGCCTTCATTTTTCTCAGGGGAAAATGAAATCTTATTCAGGGAGACTCTTAAACCTATAATTTTCAGTCTTGGTGATTCTGGACCAAGAGAAAAATACAGATTTGATTTTGGTTCTCTTCAAGTTCCAGATGACTTCTGGGAAATGGATGATCCATTCAAAGGATTTGAAATGATAAATAAGCGAGGCTTTGCTAATATCAACTTCATCTATGAAACCAAAACGCATTTGCTGGTTGATGTCTTGATTCAAAATGAAAGTGGTGTCAAAAAAGAAATAGTAATTCTGAATAAGGTGAAAAATGAGTGGATCAAAATCAAAGTGGACGAAGAAAATACAGGATACTTTTATACTCCTATTGGGTTAACTGGCGACCAGATAATATTTATAAGTTATGCGCCTTATGTGGTAAGAAATCTAGAAAAACTCACCCTTTCCGCTGTGGCCAAAAACTCACTTAAATCCTTGACAGAAGAAAGCAACCCTGTCATTATCTATGCGAAAATCCCTGATTAGTCTGGCAGTAATTTGTGTAGTGGCAATAAGTGCATACTACATCTCTTTTTCGAAAAAAGAGTCCGAAAAAAGCCAAGTCATCGATCACTTCCGTGAAGCAGAGGTGATCAATCCTCTTGGTAAAATTAAATTTGAGCCTTCTTGGTTTGATTCAGAAAATCAAATGGTGGTGTATACTAATAATGTTGGAGACCATTCCCTGCTGAATTATGATTGGAACCAGTTTGTCCTGAATAATCCCGATGTAAAATTCATCATGTATTATTCAGGAAAGGATTCTGAGAAGCTCAGGTCATTTATGCAGGAGAAAAAGTTTGTATTCCCTATCCTGTTTGATCCGGAAAGAAACTTTTACAAAAAGAATGTAAAAGGAGAAACTGCCTCAATTGCTTTTTTGGTGAAAAAGGGAGTAAACATTGGGATGTCAAATCCATCCTTTCCAGAGTTTCAGGAAAGACTCGATTGGCTGGTGGAGCAGGATTAGCTTAGATGAAGGTTTTATTAGTAATAACCTGGCTAAAATCCTTCTTGGAATCTGTTTAAATTTGATTGAGCCCTCCCCTCATTTACTGAAATTATGTTAATCGGATTAGACTTTCATGCATTAAATTATATCTTAGTTGACTTGTTTGAAATACTACCCCAATGAAATTTCCCAATACTTTTTGTGTCTGCGCATTAGCACTTCTATTCTTCTCTTGCTCCAAAGCGGAAGAAGGTTTTCAGGAAATTCCTGCTGAAAGCTTCCGCAACGAAGTCGCAGCCACCGAAGTAAGAGTGGCCAATGCCGAGCGGAAAAGCTTTGACTACCTGATCAATGCCACCGGGAAACTTGAAGCACAAAGCGAAGCCAAAATGATCATTGAGCAAGACGGATATTTGGATGATGTCTTGGTTCTCGAAGGACAACTGGTCTCCAAAGGACAGGTGCTCGCCCGACTCAATCCCATCGAGGCGGAGTTCCGACTCGAAAAAGCCAAGATCGCCCTGATCAAAGCCAAGGCAGAATACGAAGTGCTCAAGATCGATTTTTATGGAGTTTTGCAGTCCAAAGATCCTGCAATCGTAGCCGCGGTGGAGGAGAAAATCAAAGTAAACAGCGGTTGGTCTCTTGCTGAAGTGGAGCTAAAGGAAGCCGAACTCAATCTCCAGCGATGCGAAGTGAGAGCGCCGATCTCCGGAAAAGTTGCCAATATCAAATTCAAAGAAGGAAGTCTGGTTGCCAAGAATCAGGAGTTTTCCCAGATTCTCGGGACGGATCAACTCATTCTTCGGGTCAAGGTCCTGGAATCAGACATTCCCCTGATCAGTCTCAATCAGAAGGCGGAAGTCTTCCCCATCTCCGCATCCCAAACCGCACTCATCGGTCGGGTAACCGCAATCAATCCGATGGTGGATGAGTCGGGACTTGTGCAGGTTTCCATCTCGCTGACCGCCAATAAAAATCTCCTTCCGGGAATGAATGCCCGCGCGATTATCCGTTCCCCGCAAAGCAATAGTCTGGTGGTGCCAAAGGATGCGTTGGTTTTCCGATCCGGAAGAGCAGTGGTTTTCACCGTAGAAAACGGGAAAGAATCCAAATGGAACTATGTAGAAGTGGGAAAAGACAACGGTCAGGAAGTGGAGATTCTTGACGGGATACCCGAAAACAGTACCGTCATCACGACCAATAACTTGCAGCTCGCCCATCAGGCTCCGGTCCAAATCGTCAAGGATTAAGACATGGTGAGATTTTTATTAGCCAGGCCGATTGCAGTTTTTATGTGCTTTCTGGCGCTTCTGGTTTTTTCGGTCATCGTCTTTCGCACGCTTCCTGTTTCGCTGCTGTCTCCCATCGACGTGCCTCAGATCGTGGTCAAGATCAATTACCCAAACGCCTCGCCGGAGTCAATTGAGCAAAATGTCCTCAGTCCGATTCGGGAAGGCCTGATCACCCTGACCGGGCTGGAGCAGATGGAGAGCAAAGCCGGTTCGGAGCTTGGCACCATTCGGCTCACTTTTGACTATTCCACCCGGATGGAACTTGCCTACATCGATGTCAATGAGAAAATCGACCGGTTGACCAATTCCCTTCCGCAGGATCTGAGGCGACCCGAAGTCATCCGAATCAACACCAGTGATATTCCGGTAGCTCGGGTTCAGGTGGTGCCAAAGGAAGGAATCAGTGAAGTGGAGGTTAGTCTCCTGGCTGAAAATGTCCTCAAAAAACGAATCGAGCAGCTTCCGGGTGTTTCTCTGGTAGATATCAACGGCAAGAAAGAGCGGATCATCACCGTCGAGCCGGACGAACTTGCACTCTCCGCGCTGGAGATGACTCAGCAGGATCTGATCGATGCGATCAAAGCTGGAAACAGCGAACTCCCCGGCATCAGTGTCAAAGACGGTCAGTTTCGCTATTACCTGAGATTGGCCACGCGGGTGGATACGCCGGCAGATATTGAAAAGCTTCCGGTAAGATCCTCTGCGGGCGCGATCATTCCGCTGGGAAGATTGGCCAAAGTGGGCTACGAAACCCAGGAAATGATGGGTTATCACTTGTTTGGCGACCGGGAAGGACTGGTCATCACGGTGCATAAGCAGGCATCCGCCAAAATGAACGAACTCATCCCGGAGCTCAAAAAGTCCATCGAACTCTTCAAAAATGATTATCCTCAGGTGGATTTTGAGATCACCCAGGATCAGTCCAATCTCCTCGATGCTGCCATTTCCAATCTTCAGACAAGTTTGCTTTTCGGAGGTGCGTTTGCATTTGCGGTGCTTTTCCTGTTTATGAAAAACTACCGAATTCCGGTCATCATCGGCATCAGCTTACCCACTTCCCTGTTGATCAGCTTCCTGGTTTTCTACTTTTTCGGGATTTCGATCAACATCATTTCCCTCTCCGGACTCGCTCTGGGAATCGGGATGCAGATCGACAATGCCATCATCGTCCTGGACAATATCACCCGAAAGCGGGAATCCGGTTTGTCGATTTTTGAGGCTTGCGTAGCGGGAGTCGATGAAGTCATGGGTGCTGTGATCAGTTCTGTGCTGACGACCCTGGCAGTTTTTGTGCCGCTGGTTTTTCTGAGCGGGATTTCCGGAGCCTTGTTTTACGATCAGGCAGTAGCCGTGACAGCAATTCTCTCGGTTTCACTTTTGGTGTCCTTGATCCTGTTGCCTTTGCTCTATCTAATGGTTTTCAGCAAGGATGAAAAGAAAGAAAGCTCCGAAGAAGCTCCCTTTTTCAAGTGGGTGCTGGCCGTCTATGAGAAAGGATATGAGTTGGTCAATTCGAGAAAGAAATTCTCATTTGGGCTTTTCATTTTATTCATTCCGGCGAGTTTGCTTTTTGTCCTGCTGCTGGATACCGAAGGATTGCCGGTCATCGACAAAGCGGATGCGACACTCGAGATTGACTGGAATGAGCCGATCAGTCCTGCGGAAAATAAAGACAGAACCCTTGGCTTGATCCGCAGTCTGGAAGGAACCTATCTTCAGGCAGAAAGTGAAGTGGGGGTGCGTCAGTTTTTGCTTTTTGACGGGGAAAACTCGATTCAGCGTTCGTTGCTCTATTTGCTTTTCCCCTCTCAGGAAGAAAAAGATCAGCAGGTGGAAATCATGGAATCCAAACTCCGAAAAGACTATCCGGGAGCGAGCTTCACACTGGGCGATGCACCCAATGCATTTGATCAGCTTTTCAGTTCCAATACGCCGTATTTCGAAGTGAGGTGGAAAGACCTTGCTGCCAAAAAGCCTATTGAATCGGATAAGCTCGATCCCTGGCTGAAGGAGTTGCCGACGGCTCAATGGGAACGGGGACCGGGTTTGCAGGAAGAGGCTTCGGTTATTTTTTCGCTGAAAACTGATAAACTGGCGACGTACCAGATTCCGGTGGAGTCAGTTCAGCAGCAGCTTTCGAAGCTTTTTGGCACCTTTACGATCACAGACATCCGAAGATTTGGAGAGATCACCCCGATCCGGCTCAAGGAATCGCAAGCGCAATTTGAGGATTTGCTGAGAACGACACGGGTCTTTGCCAGCGACAGCACTTCCTATATTTTGGGGGAGTTTGTAGATTATCGCTACGAGGATCACTATAAATATTTAACCGCTGACAAAGGCGGGATTTACCAATCTGTCCTGGTCAATGAGGAAGATCCGGAGAAATTCAGTGCCGAATTTATCCGCTGGGGAAATGATAAAAATCTGGGGATGGAGCTTGCCGGTCGGTATTTCGCAGACAGAGAGAATATCCGTCAGTTGACCGGGATTCTGATGATTTCAGTTTTGCTTCTGTATTTCATCCTTGCAGCGCAGTTTGAGAGTTTTGTCCAGCCGATCATAGTCGTACTTACCCTGCCGATGGGAATCGGAGGCGCATTTTTGGTTCTTTGGCTGGGAGGTGCCACGCTGAATGTGATGTCGGCCATCGGGATGGTGGTGATGCTCGGGATCATGGTCAATGATGCAATCCTGAAAATCGATACCATCAATCGCCTTCGGGAAAAATATTCGGATCTGGAATCAGTTTCCTTTTCCGCAGGCTTAAATCTCGCCTTGCATGAGGCAGGTCAGATCCGGCTAAAGCCAATCCTGATGACTTCTGTAACCACGATTTTGGCGCTGCTTCCCACGATTTTCAGCAGCGGACTGGGTGCAGATTTGCAGCGACCGCTTGTGTTGGCGGTGATTGGAGGATTGACGATCGGGACGGTGACAGCTCTTTATTTTGTACCACTGGCCTATTGGTTTTTTGTTCCAAAAAGAAACCATCAAACTAAGCCATGACGCCTTTCCGAATCCTGATCGCCTTTGTGGTGCTGACGATCTTGGGATTCGCAGTAGTTCCCTTGCTTTCTGTGGATCTCAATCCGCGTGAGCGTGAACCTGTCCTCACAATCAGTTATTTTATTTCGCAGTCTTCCCCCGAGATCGTGGAGAAACTGGCAACTTCTCCCCTGGAGGGCGCTTTTTCCCAGCTTACTGAACTGAAGAAAATCAGCTCGGTCTCCAATTATGACCGGGGATCGATTACCCTGAGATTTGACAAGAAATCGGATATGGAGCTCAAGAAATTTGAAGTCTCCGCCCTTATCCGACAAATCTATCCGCAACTGGATCAACGAGTGAGCTATCCGCTGGTGACTCAATCGGCAGAAGCCCGAAATGATTTTAAAACTCCGGTGCTCACCTACAGCGTGAACGGGCCTTTTGCATCCTTCGAAATCAAAAAGATCGCAGAGGATGTGATCAAACCCGCACTCACCCGATATGCTGAGGTGGAGGAAGTGACCGTCCGCGGAGCGAATGATTTGCAGGTTTTTGTCACGTTTGACATACAGAAGATGCAGGCTTTCGGGATCACCAAGACGGAACTCAATCAGAGGATCACTCAGTCTTTTGGAAGGACTTTTCCGGGTTCGGTCCCCAACGAAAGAGGAGAGACGCTTTTTGTGCAGGTGGATCAATCGCTGAAGGATCTCCGGCAACTCGAAAATCTGATCGTCAGGCGAGTGGACGGACTCGATATCCGGTTGCGGGATCTGGCCAAACTTACCCTCGAGGAAGGAGAACCGAACTCGTTTTATCGGATCAATGGCAATAATTCGGTGACGGTTTCGGTCTTTAATCGGGATGGGATAAACAAGGTATTGCTGGCGAAAAATCTGAAGGCATCTGTGGAGGCGGCCAAAGGATCACTTCCGGCAGGGTTTGAAGTCAGGCTGGAAAATGACGATACCGAATACCTGGAAAAGGAGCTCACCAAAATCTACAAGCGATCGGGACTTTCGATCCTGATCCTTGTGCTTTTCATTTTCCTGATCAATCGAAATTTGAAATACCTCAGCATTCTTTTCGCAGGAATTGTGGTCAATCTCAGCTTATCGATGATGATCCTCTATTTTCTCAAAGTAGATATTCACCTGTACTCGCTGGCGGGATTGACGATCAGCTTTGGGTTGATCGTGGACAATGCCATCGTGATGATGGATCACCTGCACAAATACCGGAACAGAAAAGTTTTTCTGGCACTTTTGGCGGCTTCGCTCACGACGATTGCGGCTTTGATGATTGTGTTTTTTCTGCCGGAGGAGGATCGGAAGAATCTCACGGAGTTTTCCATTGTAGTCTCGGTGATGCTAGGGGTGAGTTTGGTGATTGCATTGTTTTTCACCCCTGCTTTTTACGAAGTGCTTTTCAAAGAATCCATCCAAAAAGGTCGTGGGCTTTCTGTCTCCAAATTGCGAAAGCGGGTGCGCTCTCTTCAGAGATTTGAAACGGGAATCTCGTGGACAGCCAGATATCGAAAATCATTTCTGGTTGGATTGGTACTGCTTTTTGGGACACCGATCTTCTTTCTTCCTGCGAAATGGGAAGGTCAGGAATGGTATAATAAGACAATAGGAAATACCTTTTATCAGGAAGAAGTCAGACCCTGGGTGGACAAGGCGCTCGGAGGCTCGATGCGGATGTTTGTGCGGGGAGTTTATGAAAAATCTACTTACCGGGAAGCAGAGAAAACCCGGCTTTACATTTCCGCAAGGCTGCCTTTTGGCAATACGCTGGAGCAAATGGATTTCATCATACGGGAGTTTGAAGCGTATCTGAAAGACGTGAAGGGAATCGATCAGTTTGTGACCTATGTGATGTCCGGTCAAAGTGCTCAGATCGAGATCACCTTTGAGGAAGCGTATGAAAAGTCGGCTTTGCCCTATCAGCTAAAAGGCAAACTCTCGGTGAAATCAACTGATTGGAGTGGGGCGCAATGGAATATTTACGGAGTGGGTCAGGGATTCTACACAGGCGGAGGAGGGGAAGGAATTCCGAGTTTCCGGGTGGAAATGAAAGGGTACAATTTCGATGAACTAGAGCGGCAATCCAATGTCCTGGCGGAAAAGCTCGTAGCCCATAAGCGAATTCCGGAGGTCAACACCAACGAACGACTTGGCTACAATGAGCAAAAGACGGAGGAATATGTGCTCCGGCTGAACCAAAATCAAATTGCGCTGGGCGAAACCAATCAATTCGAACTCATCAATGCGCTGCAGGACATGTCCAAACCGCAGAGCCCATCGACTTTTGTGACGCTGGATGATCAAAATTACGGGTTGGTAATCCGTGAAAAGCAAGCTGAGAAATTCAGCAAGTTTGACCTGGAGCAAAAGGGTCTGATCGGTGGCGAAGACAGGATTTTCAAAATCTCAGACTACGGGACTTTGTCCAAGGAAACGACCACCAATGCGCTTCATAAAGAAGACCGACAATACATCCGCGTCGTTTCTTTTGAATACATGGGTTCGGGGAAATTTGGAAACGAATACCTGGATGAGGTGTTGGAGGAGATGAAAGAAGTCATGCCGATCGGGTATGAGGCAAGCAAGCAGGGCTGGGATTGGAACTTCGAAAAGACCCAGCGTCAATATGGATTGCTGGGCTTGTTGATCATCGGGATTTTTGTGATTTGCACCATACTGTTTGAAAACCTGAAACAGCCTTTCTACATCATCAGCATTATTCCGATCAGTTTCGTCGGGCTGTTTCTGATCTTCTCACTGTTTGATTTCTATTTTGATCAGGGCGGATATGCGGCATTTGTGATGCTGGGAGGATTGGCGGTGAATGCCGGGATATTCATTGTCAATGATTTGAATAATCGGACGCAGGGAAATTACAATCGCAATGTGCTGAAGTCAGTTGCAGGCAAGGCAATCCCGATTTTGCTGACCATTCTCTCTACTTGTTTTGGGTTGATTCCTTTTCTGATGGAAGGTCAGAATGAAGTGTTCTGGTTTTCTCTTGCTATCGGAACAGTCGGGGGATTGGTCTTCAGCTTGGTGGGAGTGTTTTGGGTGCTGCCTGTTTTACTTTGGAAGAGGGTTGGGGAAAAATAGATTGGAGGGGAGATTTTTTTGATAGGTCGATCTTAATTACTTCAATATAGCTGTCTGGATTAAGCTTAGGCCGAAGTCTAATCTTCAACTAGTTGGGGCGTAATTACAAACTTCGCTCAGACCAGTATTCTTTCTAAGCCCAGCTAGTGAGAAACAATAAAAAATTAAACGTTTCCCTATCGAAAGATCTTCGGAATCTCTGCAGGACTTCTTTTACTATTACTTCAACCCGCTAAAATCAAAGGTATGAATTACCATTTCATCTTCATTAAACGCAGGATTTTCCGGATGCATGGGAAATAAATTAAGTCCTTTTTCATTCACAAAATAGTGATGGGCCAGATACGTATTTCTGGGAAGGGTAAATTCCTTTATCAGGGAAAAATCTGCTCCCTCATATATACTGATGGTGAAATAAGGAGGAGTAGAACTAAATTGCATTGGATCCACATCCTTTGGGATTTCTTCTCCAGGCCATCCAAATCTATAAAGTAGTTGACGATGAGGGTCATAGGATATGCCAAAATTTGTGGCTGTTTTATATAGCCCCTTCATATTTTCTTCAATTGATAAGAAATCCCGAGGGCTATTGAAATATTCATTTGAAAAGTTTTCTAGTAATTCTGATTGGAGATTGTGTTCCTTATAATCAATTCCGTTGAATTCAACTTCTAAAAAGTTATTGCTTTGGTTATGAAGTAAGAGAAGGGAGTTTGAGGTAATTGTTAAACCGAAATTGATAAAATCTCTATGTTCCAGAATGGCAAGCGGAACCCTGAATTTTGGTATTTCAAAACTTCCTTGAAATAAATTGAAAGACAAAATAGGCGGGTATTTATTTAAAGCATCTTCATTTAAATCAGGAGGCGCCACGTATTGAAGACTCGGAAGATTTAAGTACAAAACTCCTAGGTTGTTATTTTGAATCAAATTGGAATATCTGCTCATCGAGGCGACCATTTCCCCAAAAGGGGAATAGTCAAAGTAATCATAATCAGCTTGCCATAATCCTTGGGAATTGATTAGGCTTATCTTGTAAGCCATTGTAGGGACATAAATACTGTCAGGATTCAAAACAAAAAAACCCAAGGGTTTCCCAAGTCCATTGGGGCCATTTCGTTCCATTTTTATGGTGTTTTTGACTTGATTAGTAGAAAGATCAATTACACTTATTGATTCACGATTAGGGTTCCACCAATATAAATCCCCATTTAGATATTGAATGACTCGAGTATAAGGTTCTGTTTTAGGATCAATCGAAATGGTGGTTGTGTCTGAAATGTAATCCAATGGATTATCTGACATTGGATTCTTTTCAGCACAGGAAAATAGAGAGGCAAAGACAAAAACTATAAGAAAGTATTTCATGAGAAAAATGGGAGGTGATTAAAATCAGGCCTTCTTTCACGAGAAGGCCTGAACTTTATTAGATTATTCCACTACTGGAACATCACAATTAGGCCCTGAAACTGCACAATACCCATTTGGGGCTTGCGGTTTACAAGTTTCTGATCTATCGTCCCACCGACACCAATTTGCAGCCTGTGCGGAAACCATAACCGTTGAACCTAGTAAAAATGCCATAAAGCCAATTGCGGCGAAAAGAGATTTGATCTTTAAGTTTTTTATAAAATTTATTTAAAAGTTGAACATATTTTAAAGGTAAAAAATTAAATTTCTTTTAGAAGCAAATATTCCACTTCACCTAAATTCTTATACAAATGGATTGGATTTAGTTTGAATGGAATTATTAGTGGGTTTTAATTATTAAGATGTGATGCATGAATTGGAAATTCTATTGGATAGTTGGTGGCATAATTACAAAAACGGTCAGGCTAGGCAATGGTCCTGAAATAATCCCGGATCCTTAATTTTTGAATCTTTGTCCAAAAATAATAAAGATGACTGCACCAGCTAAAATCACAAAAACGTTTATGTTTTTGCTTAAAGAAGGTTCTTCCATCAATTGAGCAATAAAATGTCCGGCAATAATAACCACTCCCATACTGCTAATTCCAATTTGCATAAAGCGTGACAGTCCATTAGTTTTGACATTTTCTCTTTCTTTTTGGGAAAGGGTACTGTAGCCTGCGATCAAATTGGGAAACAGATTAATTAAAATTCCGATCGCTATAAAACCTACTCCAAGAATTATTGTAGACATGATTGGATATGTTTGAAAAATTGAAACTAAAAACAAAAATTACTAATTCAACCTGAATTCCGCAAGGAGAATTATGTTTTTAATTGGTTTCGTTTTGAGTGAAAAGATAGAATTGGAAGTGGGTTGGGAAGCATCTCAACACTGATGAGATTATTCTCTGCAAAAATGCGGAGAATAGCAAAAATATTCTCCGCAAATCAAAATTGTCGATCAAGTAAACAAAGGGAAGTTGAGTCAAAATTGACAGGCTTTCCAAACAGGCAATTATTCCCCTTTCACATATTTCCGCCAGTTATGCTCTTCCTTAAAACCAAGGACTTCACGGATTTTGCGATTTGAATACAAAGCTTCATGCTCTCCCAATTCACGGGTAATTGGCACACCCGGGAAAAACTGTTCAGCTAATTCCTTGCTGGGGATAATCGCGCCGTTGTGATCGTTTCCTGCATTGAAAATCTGAAATCCCAGATCATCTTTTTGCAAGCATAAATCCACAATCTGACCCAAGTCACGTGCATCGATGTAGCAAAAGGCATTCCTGCGGCGCACTTCGGGATTTTTGAAATAGTTAGGAAACAGTTCAGCGTATTCGTGAGGCTCGATCACATTTCCAATGCGCAGGGCATAAATATCAATTCCTGACCGTCGTTGAAAACTGCGGGCTGTTTTCTCATTTACCACTTTTGACAATCCATAGCTATCCATGGGATCCACATCATAGTCCTCCTCCAAAGGCAGGGAATGAGGATCGGTTTGGCCATCTGAAAAACAGATTCCGTAGGTAGTCTCAGAGGATGCAATAATGATTTTCTTGATTCCAAGCTTGACAGCCGCTTCAATCACATTGTAGGTACCGATGGTGTTGACCCGAAAAGTTTCATTGTCAGGTTTGAGCAGGATCCTGGGCACGGCTGCAAAATGGACGATTGCGTCAAATTTAGGTACGCCCGTACCCGGTTCCATCTCATCAAACCCGGCATACGAACTCATGGCATTAAACATCTGTCCGGAGTCTGTAATATCCGCTTGCAGATTATCCACCCCCGGATAATTCAAAGGTGTCAGGTCCACATTCATCACGCGGTGTCCTTGCCCGAGGAGGTAGGGGATGACATGCTTTCCTGCTTTTCCCGATCCGCCGGTGAAGAATATTCGTTTTTTGGTCATGGGGCTTAATGGTTAATTGTATGTCAATTTTCTTCGGTATTGGATTGAGAATTTAAATTTAGTCCAAAGCTAAATCTAAGGATAAACTAGGCTAGACTATTCAACTTCCAATTTTTTCAAAAAGACTTCGAAGTCTGCCGGGGTTATAATTTTTGCAGTTTTGAAAGGGTTGAGTTCAAGTAGATCCTTATCACCGGTCACCAAAAAATCTGCGTTTGAGAATTCAATCAAATCCAATAAAAAATTATCTTTTGGATCTCGGCTTAAAGAATTCTTTGGTCTTATTTCGAATTTTTCAGCGATTGTTTCAAGAAGATCAATCAATTCGATGACACTTTCCTCCGGAAAATATTTTCTCAGTTTTTCCCGTCCAGTAACGATTTTGATTTCCAGAAGTAGTTGGGCAGTGGTAACCAACGTAATTTGTTGATTTGCAATATGATGGTTTAAGCTAGTAAGACGTTTTCCAATTAAAAAACTGATCCAGACATTGGTGTCAAAAATAACTTTAAAGCTTCTGCCGATCATAGATTTCCTGTCTTACCTGTTCTACTTCCTCGGTTAAGGTTTGAAGATCCAGTTCTTTTGTCTTGAAGGTTTTGAGCAGTTGGGTAAGTTTTGTATCGATTACCTCTTTTTCGAGTTCTTTGGCCAGCTTTTGCTTCTCCCTTTGTGGAAGTTGATTGACCAGGGACAGAATCTGTTCAAAGGTGAGGTCGAGTTTTAGGGAAGTTTTCATGCTAGAAAAGCTTTGTTTTGATGAATTTAACAAAAAATAGTGTCAAGATTGTTCCAAAATCCAACATTTAGATAATTGGAGAAAAATTCCTCGAGAAAGTATTTCCTGTTCGAATGGCAAAATCTATTTTGGTCGAGCCTTTACTCCCTTACAGCCTTATGGACTTCTCTCATTGAATAATCATCTCAAAGTATCTCGTGTGAAGGGTACAAAACGGACAGGAAGTAAGGAGGAGGTTCGGATTTTTCCTTTCTTTTTTTCAAGAAGCCGGAGTTCTTGTGTATCGGCATTTGAACCTACAGGGATGATCATTTTCCCACCCTCTTTCAATTGATCTATCAAAGGTTGGGGTACTTTCTCCGGTGCAGCGGTTACGATGATCGCATCAAATGGCGCTTGTTCCGGCCAGCCTTTATACCCGTCACCCACACGGACATGAACATTCTTGTAGCCTAATTTTTCCAGATCTTTTTGTGCTTTTGTACCCAGAGGCTCGACGATTTCTATGGTGTAAACTTCAGCAACTATTTCACCCAGAACTGCCGCTTGGTAACCTGATCCGGTTCCAATTTCCAATACCTTCATGCCGGATTTTGGATCGATCGCCTCCGTCATAAAGGCGACAATGTAAGGTTGGGAGATTGTTTGTCCGTATCCAATGGGCAGCGGGCCATCCTCGTAGGCCAAGTGCCGGACATTTCCGGGTACAAGTTGGTGGCGAGGCACTTTCCGCATTGCATTTAGTACGGACGGATTATGGATGCCATGGCCTTCCAATTGGGTCTTGACCATTTCATTCCGCAGGGTTTGGTAATGGTCAGTTTGGAAAAAGATTAGAAGCAGGAGAATGCAGAGCAATCGGTTCATATGAAAAAAGTTTAAGCCCTTGAATTCCTCAAAATAAATAAATTAGAAGAAAGATCCCTGAAAAAATGAAGCTGTTTGAGCTGATCAAGATTTGAAACCCCGAACCCAGATAAGTAGAAATTATTTCACTTCCCATTTTTAATTTGTTGGGTTAATTCACTTTGCTTGTACTATAAATCCCGCTTTCTGCGACTAACATTTAAGCCTTAACTTCTTGCTATGATTAAATCCTCTTCTTCCACTCTAATCGTCCTTTTTGCAACAATGCTTTTTTCATGCTCCGAAAAGGAACCCATTAGTACAGTAATTGATCCGGTAAGAGAACTTCAGTTTGAAGTGGTTGATTCTATTATGGTGGAGGTCTTGGAGGATTTGGTGATTTTAGATTATCAAGAGGAGCTTGATCAATATCTCATGAAGGAGAGACGTGGCGGTAAAATCTTTCTTGTGAATGGGAAGGGTGAATTGATCGTAGAAATAGAGCTGGCAGGAGAGGGCCCCAATCAAGTTCCAATGATTTGGGAAGGGCGATTTATGGGAAAGGACCGGTATATATTCAAGGAAATGTCCGCGACTATGGATTTCCATGTTTTTGATCGGGACTTCAAGAAAATCGAAAAGATAAAGGGCCCTGCGGTAGGCTTAAATGCCATTTTCATTTCCTTCTTCAGGCAAACTTTTACGAGTTGGAATGAAGGTGGGAAAGACTTTATTCTCGGAGAAGAAGTGAATTCCTACAATCCTGCCGATGCGGATCCTGACAAAATTGGTGGAAGCTTTTATAGTCAGGTGAAAACTGGCTATTTCTATGATGTGAGTGAGGATTCAATTTCCTATTTGAGTTTGTATTCAGAAAACTGGATTCCTCGCAAATCCAATCGCTGGATTGGGCAGAGTTTTCCTTTTCTGGCTTTTGATCCAAAAGGAAAGAAGGCGGCAGTTCTTCCTCCGATAGGAGATCAACTTTTCCTGTATGATTTGGATGGCAATTCATACATAAATGAAATAGCTGTCACCCTGTCTCATCCTGATCGAAATCAGGAAATCCCTGACCCATCACGTGAAAACCTTCTTTATCCGTCCTTTAGCGATGTGAAAAGTTTTGGAGATTTCCAGTTGGTGATTTTTAATACAGCGGTTCCGGAGGAAGTTTATACTGAGTTTCGTGCCAAAGGAGAAAATTACCACCAAGATCCGGAGTGGAGAAAAGCTGTGGCAAAGTATAGACAACCACGATACATTGTCCTGAAAGGCGATCAGCAAATTGGAATCTTAAAAGAGCTTCCCATCCAAGGCGATGTGAACTTAGGGGTCTCGGATGGTACTTTGATCGTCAAAGCCTCCGAGGGAGAAGTGGAGCGAGATTACAATCTGTTTTATAAAATCCGGTTGGTGGAGGATTGAATGCCCTCATTCCGTTATACAAATCTTCATTGAGACTGGGTGTAATCCCGAAGCGTTATCGAGAGAAATTATACCCTTATCACCGAAAACAAAAACCCTTTAATACTCCGCCAATTCCCTCAATTTCTTCTTAAACCGATCAACCGGCAGGAATTGCTTTTCCAACAGCGGAGCAAACGGAACAGGCGTATCCAAACTTCCTTCACGCATCACAGGAGCATCAAGGAGGGTGAAGCAATGCTCGGAAATCCAGGCGCAAATCTCCGCACCGATTCCACCGGTCAGGGTGTCTTCATGGAGGAAAATCACTTTTCCTGTCTTCTTTACGGTAGCTTTTACAGCTTCCTGATCCCATGGTAGCAGTGTCCGCAGATCCAAAATATCCGCTGAAATCCCCAGTTCTTCCACCGCTTTCACTGCCCAATGCACTCCCATTCCGTAGGTTATGATGGAGACTTGTTCGCCTTCTTTCACCAGCGCCGCCTTGCCAATTTCCACCGTGTAATAGTCATCCGGAATCTCCGCGCTGATCGAGCGATAGAGCCCCTTGTGCTCAAAATAGAGATAAGGATTCGGATCTTCCAAAGCCGCATTCAGCAAGCCTTTGGCATCGTACGGATTGGAAGGATAGACGATTTTCAGTCCGGGTGTGTGAAAAAACCAAGCCTCATTTGACTGAGAGTGAAAAGGACCCGCAGCCATTCCTGCACCGGTTGGCATTCGAACTACGACATCTGCATTTTGCGCCCAGCGATAATGGATTTTTGCCAGGTTGTTCACGATCTGATTGAAGCCCACACTGACGAAATCAGCAAACTGCATCTCTACCATCGCTTTGTAGCCTCTGATCGAGAGACCTAGTGCGGCACCGATAATTGCACTTTCGCAAAGCGGAGTATTTCTCACCCGATCCGCTCCAAACTGAGTTTTGAATCCATCCGTGATTTTAAACACGCCTCCGTATTCGCCAATATCCTGACCCATCAGAATCAGCTTTGGAAACTTTTCCATCGATTGGCGCAGGCCATCGCTGATCGCATCCACAAATCGCTTTTCGGATTTTACCCCATTTTCCTCAGGTGAAACAAGTTTTTGCTCATATGGGAAATACAGATCCGCCAATTCTTCTTCCAGACTTGGCATGATTTCTTCTTCTGCGAAAGCAATTTCCAGCCCGTCGTTGATGGCTTTCTTCACCTTTTTATTCAGTTTTTCCTTGGTGTCTTCGTCAAGGACGCCGATTGATTCCAGATAGGTCTCATAGGTTTCCACTGGATCGAGCTTCGCCCATTCCTCCATCAACTGCTTCGGAACATACTTGGTGCCGGAAGCCTCCTCATGACCGCGCATCCGAAAGGTAATCGCTTCCACCAGCACAGGTCTTGGGTTTTGACGGATGTCTTCCGCAACACGCAAGATCGAATCGTACACTTCCAGGACATTATTTCCCTGGATTCGGAGGGTTTCCATTCCATATCCCGGGCCTTTTTCTGTAAAGTATTTGAAAGCAAATTGCTCCTCGCTCGGGGTGGAAAGACCGTAACCGTTATGCTCGATGACAAAAATAACCGGGAGTTTCCAGACAGCAGCGACGTTCAGACCTTCGTGAAAATCACCTTCCGAACTTGCCCCGTCACCGGAGAAAACCAGCGTGACTTTCCTTTCCAGCGAAAGTTTATCTGCCAAACCTATTCCGTCGGCGATCGCAAGCTGAGGACCCAAGTGAGAAATCATCCCAACGACATGATGCTCGATGCTTCCGAAGTGGAAAGAGCGATCCCGGCCTTTGGTGAAACCTGATTTTTTGCCTTGAAACTGGGCGAATAAGCGCTCAAGGGGCATATTTCTTCCGGTGAAAATTCCCAGATTCCGGTGCATGGGGAGAATGAATTCATCCGGATTCAGCGCATTCACCGCACCGATTGAGATTGCCTCTTGTCCCCAACCGCTAAACCATTTGGAGATTCTGCCCTGACGAAGCAGGATCAGCATTTTCTCCTCGATCCGGCGCGGCATGATCAGCGATTCGTAGAGCGCCAGAAGCATTTCGTCCGAATAATTTTTCCTGTCAAAAGTTAAGATTTGGGCGTTTTGTGCGGTGATTTCCATCTGATTTAAATTTCCATTCTAAGGTACTGGAAGGAAGCAAATCGGCAAAAGTAATTTCAGTCCCCTTTGCAAAATGCCCCGAGGTTAGTCGGGGCAAAAAATAAATGCAAGGAGTTAAAAAGTAGTTGCTGTATGATTCAAAATTAGGCAATCTTTTTCCCCGAGCTTGAAAGGCCAGGTTAAGGTTGTTTTATCAAAATGTTAAGCGGAAGTGGTAAAGTGTTAAAGTGGGAAGGTTGTAAGGTTGGGGACGGCAAACTTTACAACTTTTAACCTTTACACCATTTCAACCCTTTTTTAATTACCTTTGCCCCCTCAAAAAGAAGGAAATCTGTGAAAGCGAGAACGTTAAAAAAGGATAAAGTCAACATCATCACGATGGGTTGCTCCAAGAATCTGGTGGATTCGGAGGTTTTATTGACCCAATTGCGGGGAAATGGAATCGACGCAAGCCACGAGTCCAATTCTCAGGACAATAACATCGTCATTATCAATACCTGCGGATTCATCGACAATGCCAAGCAAGAGTCGATCGATACCATTCTGCAATATGTGGAGGCAAAAGAGCAGGGTTTGGTGGATAAAGTGTACGTGACGGGTTGCCTTTCGCAGCGCTATAAAGATGATTTGGAAAAGGAAATTCCGCAGGTCGATGCATTTTTTGGAACCCGGGAATTGCCTGCCATTCTGAAGAAATTCAAAGCAGATTACAAGCATGAGTTGGTGGGAGAGCGATTGCTGACTCACTCGGCACATTATGCTTATATGAAGATTTCTGAAGGTTGCGACAGACCTTGTTCGTTTTGTGCGATTCCCCTGATGCGGGGCGGACATATCTCCCGACCGATTGAGGAACTGGTAAAAGAAGCTAAGCACAAAGCTGCCGGAGGAACCAAGGAATTGCTTCTGATCGCGCAGGATTTGACCTATTACGGACTTGACATCTATAAAAAGAGAAATCTGGCGGACTTGCTTCGCTCACTTTCGGATGTGGAAGGAATCGAATGGATCAGGCTTCATTACGCTTATCCGACAGGTTTCCCGATGGATGTGATCGATGTGATGAAAGAGCGTCCGAATATCTGCAAGTACCTGGATATTCCACTTCAGCACGGTTCAACGGATGTGCTGAAAGCAATGAGAAGAGGCACCACCCGCGAAAAACAGGAAGAACTCATTCACAACATTCGTGAGATGATCCCTGAAATAGCGATCCGAACAACCCTGATTGCCGGTCACCCGGGAGAAGGAGAAAAGGAATACCAGGAAATGGTGGACTTTGTGGAGCGAATGAAATTTGAGCGATTGGGTGTGTTTACCTATTCACACGAGGAAAATACCCATGCCTTTGGAATGGAAGATTTGCTTTCGCAGGAAGAGAAACAAGAGCGGGCAAACCATCTGATGGAAGTGCAGGAACAAATCTCTCACGATCTGAATCAGGAGAAAATCGGCAATACGTACAAAGTCCTGATTGATAAAAAAGAAGGCGGATATTTCGTCGGCCGCACGGAGTTTGACTCAATTGAGGTGGACAATGAGGTGCTAATCGACGCGTCGAAATTCTATTGCAGAGTCGGGGACTTCGTACAGGCGAAGGTATTCGAGGCGACAGAGTTTGATTTGTATGCGACGGTAGAGGAATAAGAATGTAAGCCACTTTTCGAAGTGGCTTTTTTATTTAACCATTTCCTAATCTCACAAAGCCCTCCAAAACCACAAAATCTTCTATTTTTGGATATGCGCAAAATCCTTCTTTTACTCTTAGCCCTATATCCCTTGTCCAGCCAAGCCCAATTCACATACGACCTTCAAGGCCATCGAGGCGCGAGAGGTCTGATGCCCGAAAATACCATTCTGGCCATGATCAAAGCATTGGAATTAGGTTCGACCCGATTGGAAGTAGATCTTGCGGTGACAAGTGATGGGGAAGTGATCCTTTCGCATGAGCCATTTATGAATCCGGTTATTTGCCTGGATCCGGAGGGAAAAGAGATTCCTGCCTCGGATCGAAGTCATAATATTTACAAAATGACCTATCAGGAGGTTTTAGGCTATGATTGCGGAACTAAGTTTCAGGCGAAATTTCCAAAGCAGGTTAAATTCTACGCAACCAAACCCAAACTGAAGGATGTATTCGCAGTGGTGGATAAATATGCGGAGGACAACAATCTGACGAAACCATCCTATAATATTGAGATCAAGAGTTCGCCGGAAGGAGATGGAATCTACCATCCAGGAGTAGCGGAGTTTTCTGATCAAGTGGTGAAATTGATCTCAGAGACGATTGGATTAGACCGGGTCAATATCCAGTCGTTTGATTTCAGAGTCATCCGATACATCCATGAAACCTATCCGAAAGTGGTTCTGGCGATGTTGGTTTCCAATGCTGCCGAATATGAAAAGCAACTTGCCGAACTTGGATTTCAGCCGAAGATTTATTCCCCGGCATTCCCACTCCTAACTGCTGAGACAGTAAAAATCCTCCATGAAAAGGGGATGCAGGTAGTGCCTTGGACCGTGAATACCACCGAGCAGATGGACAAACTTCTTGATATGAAAGTGGATGGGATCATCACCGACTATCCAAATCTGGCGCCTAAGCGGTAATTTTTTGTGGTTTGCGGGTATTGGGCCAATTTAGCCGAATAAAATCCCCCGAATGAAGTTGATAGAAGTACGACACCTGCCCATCAGAAAGAATTTATAGAAATGGCGGTGAGGTTGTATGAAAACGAAAAGAATTTAAAAGTCCGGATATTAAATATTCCCGGGCTTTTTGTATTTTAAGAAGTTATCAAATTTTTATTCCTCATGTTGACATCCCTGCTTTTGATTTTTGGTTTTCTTTTTAATCTGCTGGGCTTGGAAACCGGGTATTTCTTTTTTGGGAATACCAATCTAATAGGAGTAGGCCAGCTGGAAGGCGATGAAAAGGTAGGAGAGTGGAAAGTATACAATAAACTCAAGCCGGAGGAAAATCCGGAATTAAGCCTTTTAAAGGTGGATCCAAAGGTTTTTGATGAAAAATATGACCATACGAAGCCCGTTTTTATTTTAAATTTTAAAGAAGATGTCCCGGATGGAATTTTTAAACAGTTTCATCCAACAGGTCAAATTATGCGCTTGGCCAATTATTCCAAAGGGAAATTTGACGGTGAATATTATGAGTATTTTGAAAATGGAGAAATATCGGTATCCGGTAATTTTCAAAGTGGAAAGAAAAACGGGGAATGGAAAGAGTTTTATCCCGGTGGTACTGAGAAGCTGTTGATGGAATATTCCATGGATATGTTAGACGGAAGCGTGAAGACTTTTTTCCCCAATGGAACTGTAGAAGCATCGATCCCCTACAGGTTAGGGAAAATAGATGGAGAATACATCCTTTTCTTTTCAGATGGAAGCATTAAGGAAAAAGGAGCGTACAAGGAGGGAGCTTTGGATGGACCGTTTACTGATTACTATGAAGGGGGGATGACTAGAAGTTTAGGATTTTTTGTTAATGACAAAGCAAATGGGGAATGGAAATTTTGGAATGAGGAAGGGGCATTGGAAACAGTGGGAAATTATCGAGTTGGAGAAAAATTCGGGGAGTGGAACGAGAAGGATGATGTCTATTCAAAATATTCTCGAAAAGGAGAATATGTAGCAGGTAAAAAAGAAGGGGTTTGGAAACTTTTTGATGAAAAGGAGATAATACTTCAAGAAGAAATTTACCAAAACAACAAACTGATTTCTTTAAGCGCTTTTAGACTTAATGGAGTTGAATTCCCGGCTAAAAAATTCTCAAATGGAAAAGGTAAGCGGATATACTATGATGAAAATGGAAATAAAATAGCTTCTGGTTCAATTTCTAAAGGTTTTCGTTCAGGCTTATGGTATCATTACTTTCCAAACTCCGGCAAAGTTTTTAGTAAGGGAAGGTATTTAGGAAATGAGAAAATCGGCACGTGGGAGTTTTATGCCGAAAGTGGAGAAATCAAGGAAATCAAAAGCTTTGATAAAGTCGATAACTCTATTAAGGAAGGTTCTATGACCAACAATCCTTCAGTTTTTAATAACCCTGATTTTGGGGGTGCTCAACGAGAATTCCAACAAAGGTTATTTAACAATCAGTTCCACCCAAGTAGTAAATTACTTAACTGATAAAGATGATTTTTCTCAATTAGGTCATAGACCCAATCTGATTAAACACAAGCTATTAACAAGTAGAAAAAATTTGATTTTTTGCAGACTGACTTCATTGCCCTAATTTAGCCGAATAAAATCCCCCGAATGAAGTTGATCGAAGTTACCACTCCTGCCCATCAGAAAGAATTTATTGAGATGGCAGTCAGGTTGTATAAGAACGAGAAAAATTGGATCAGGCCGCTTGATGCTGATATAGAGGGACTTTTTCACCCGGAAACCAACAAGCTTTTCAGAAACGGAGCCAAATCAAAACGCTGGTTGCTGCAGGACGAGAAAGGGGAGACAATCGGAAGAATTGCGGCTTTCATCAATCCAAAGATGAAAGAAAAGCAGCCGACCGGAGGCGTAGGTTTCTTTGAGTGCATCCAAAATCAGGAAGCAGCATTTTTACTTTTCGATACTGCAAAAGCCTGGCTGCAAAGCGAGGGGATGGAAGCTATGGACGGTCCGATCAACTTTGGTGAGCGGGACAAATGGTGGGGATTACTCGTGGAGGGATTTACCGAGCCGAATTATAACATGCCCTGGAATTTCCCTTACTATCAGGCATTCTTCGAGAATTACGGTTTTCAACTTTACTTCAAGCAATTCACCTACGCCAGGAATGTTCAGAATGTAGGCTTTGATGAGAAAATGATTCAGCGCGCCAATGTGATCATGGCAAATCCGGATTACGAATTCCGCTACATCAAGGGCAAGGAGCTGAAGGAAAAAGCTCCGGAATATTTCATGACAGTATATAATAAGGCGTGGGCCCGACACATGGGCAAGTCATTGGCGCTAAAAGAAGCTCAGATGATGTTTGCCAAAATGCAGCCTATCATCGACGAGCGGCTGATTTACTTTGGATTTTACAAAGGCGAGCCGGTTTCCTTTTTTATTCAGATTCCGGAGATCAATCAGATTTTCAAGCATGTAAATGGAAAAATGGATTTGATCGGAAAGTTGAAATTCCTTTGGTACAAGACCTTTTTCCCACCCAATAAAATGCTCGGTTTAGTCTTTGGAGTAGTACCCGAGCATCAGGGAAAAGGGGTGGAAAGTGCCATGATCATCACCTATGATAAAATGAGTGGCAAGGATTCTTTCCCCTATAAAACCATCGAGATGAACTGGATCGGGGATTTCAATCCCAAAATGATGCGGGTTTGCGAGCAACTTCTGGCGGATATCTACAAGACGCATCATACATATCGGTTTTTGTTTGATCGGGAAAAACCGTTTGAACGCCATCCGATTTTTGAGTAAAGACGAATTCCGAATTACGATTTACGAGGTGATGTTGAACGACAATCCTGATTTTCTCAAGTGAATTAGATGAATTTTAATATCGAATTTCGAACGCTGAATTTCGAATGATGAAGTAATAGTCAACCTCCAAACCAACTTTACAACCTTTTAACTTTACAACTTTCCAACTATTCCAAAATGAAAAAATACGACGTGACCGGTATGGGCAATGCCCTGGTCGATATTGAGTTTAAAGTACAAGATCAGTTTTTTCTTGACCACGGTGTGGAAAAAGGTCTGATGACATTGGTGGATGAGGAGAGACAAAATAAATTGATGGGAATCATCAGTACCCACGAAGCTAAAAAGCAGTGTGGAGGATCAGCCGGAAATACAGTGATTGCAATAAGTCAGTTTGGAGGAAATTCCTTCTACTGCTGCAAGATTGCCAATGATGAGTTGGGCCATTTTTTCATGAATGACATGAAGAATTCCGGAGTTTCTCATAATCTGAATGAAGGCGGTCTTGAGGAAGGAATCACCGGAAAGTGTCTGGTAATGGTGACGGAAGATTCTGAGCGTACAATGAATACATTCCTTGGCATTTCACAGAATTTCTCTGTGAAGGATGTAAGTGAATATGCTATCAAAGACTCCAAATACCTGTTTATCGAAGGGTATTTGGTGACTTCTCCAAACGGAAAAGAGGCTATGTCCTTTGCGAAAAAGACTGCTGAAAATGCAGGGACGAAAGTGGCTCTTACTTTTTCAGATCCTGCTATGGTGAAGTATTTCAAAGCAGGTTTTGATGATGTGATCGGGCCAAGTGTGGATTTACTTTTTGCAAACGAAGAAGAAGCCATGCTTTACACAGGAAAAAGCAACCTGATGGAGGCAAGGGAAGAATTGAAAAAAGCGGCAAATCATTTTGTGATTACGCAGGGTAAAAACGGAGCTATGATCTACGATGGGGATACTTTCATTGATATCGAGCCTTATCCGACGACAGCGATTGATAGTAATGGAGCCGGGGATATGTTTGCAGGGGCATTTATGTATGGCATCACAAACGGTCACAGCTATGCATCGAGTGGTAAACTTGCTTCTATGGCTAGTTCAAAAATTGTGAGCCAATTTGGCCCGAGACTGCAATGGCATGAAGTGAAAGATATTTTAGCAAGGTTGAATCCTTAATCTCCCAAAGCCCGAAAGATGATCTATTTCGGGCTTTTAATTTTTCTTAAAACGAAGTTGAAAAGATTGTAGTTGTATTAAAAAACTATTAATTAGCATCTCTTTAAGGATAGCCGGTTTTTTTGGACTTGAAGATGAACTTTGTTGTTCAAAACCGAACAAGTGAAACATTAACTTTGGTGAAATAGTATTAGTAAAAAATGAAAACTAACCCAATTACTTTTAATATGAGAAAATTTACTGCCTTAGGCCTGTTGGCGGGCATGCTCAGCATTCCGGCCTTGGCCCAAAACAAGATCGAGTTCAAGGAATTTACCCTTGACAATGGATTGCATGTGATCATGCACCAGGACAATACCACTCCGATTGTGGTGACGTCAGTATTGTATCATGTAGGCTCCAAAAATGAGAATCCCGAGCGTACCGGATTTGCTCACTTTTTTGAGCACCTGATGTTTGAAGGTTCCGAAAATATTGAGCGTGGCCAATACATGAATATCATCCAGGCGCGCGGCGGAACATTGAATGCCTACACCTCCAATGACATCACCTATTACTACGAGTTACTTCCTTCCAATGAGTTGGAACTTGCGCTTTACATGGAAAGCGAGCGAATGCTTCATTCCAAAGTGGATCAAATCGGTGTAGACACTCAAAGAGAAGTAGTAAAAGAGGAAAGACGCCAGCGATATGAGAATCAACCTTACGGTACGATTTTGCCTGAAACTTTGAAAAGAGCCTACGTTGCTCATCCTTATCAATGGGCTCCGATCGGTTCGATGGACCATTTGAATGCAGCCTCAATTGAGGAATTCCAGCAATTCTACAAGGATTTTTATGTGCCAAATAATGCCACGTTGAGCATTGCAGGGGATTTGGATTATGATCAAACCGAAAAATGGGTGAGATCTTATTTCTCAGAAATCCCAAAAGGTCAGAAGGCTATTTACCGTCCGAACATAATCGAACCAAAGAAAACTGCAGAAACCCGTGATATCATTTATGATAACATTCAGATTCCTGCAGTGATCCAGGCATACAATCTTCCTAAGAGAAATCACCCGGATTCTTATGCATTGTCTATGCTCTCTACTTATCTGACGGGTGGCAATTCTTCTTTGATGACAAAAGAGCTGGTGGATAAGCAACAGAAAGCATTGGTTGTTGCTGCGATTCCTTTGGAATTGGAAGATGGCGGAGTATTCATCATGTATGGAATCACCAACATGGGAGTGGAGGCGAAGGATCTTGAAACGGAAATCGACAAGCTGATCAAGCAGGTTCAGGATACCGGAATCAGCGATGATGACTTTGCGAAGCTTCAGAATATCATGGAAAATAACATCGTAAGTGGTAATTCAACTGTTGCAGGTATTGCCGAAAATCTGGCTGAAGCTCACGTGGTGTATGGAAATACCAATTACATCAATCAGGTAATGGACGCATACAGCAAAGTGACCAAAGCTGATATTCAGCGCGTGGCCAAAGAATACCTGGACCTTACTGGTCGGGTTGTGTTGTATTATTTACCTAAATCTGCTCAGCCTACTGAGTAATTGTTTTACCTAAACGATCTAAAAAAATGAAAAAAATAGCGATATCATTTGTATTGAGCCTTCTGATTGCCACTTTGGGATTTGCTCAGGTGAACAGAAGCCAATTTCCAAATTCAGGACCGGCTCCTGAGATTAAAATTGGCGAAGCAGAGACTTTTACCCTGGAAAACGGACTGAAAGTATTCGTTGTTAAAAACACAAAACTTCCCCGCGTATCCTTTACGCTAGTGCTGGAGAGAGACCCGATTTTGGAAGGAGAAAAAGCAGGCATGACAAGTTTCGTTGGTGAAATGATGACAGCCGGCACGACCAATCGAACCAAAGATCAACTGGATGAAGAAATTGATTTTGTCGGAGCAAGTTTGTCTGCTTCTTCCACTTCGATGTTTGCATCTTCCTTGAAGAAGCATCAAGATAAAGTGTTAGAACTGATGGCTGATGTGCTTTTCAATCCTGTCTTTCCGCAAGGAGAACTTGATAAATTGAAAAAGCAGGCATTGACAGGTTTGGCTCAAAGCAAAGATAACCCGGATGCGATTTCGGGAAGATTGACCTCTGCTTTGGTTTATGGAAAAAATCATCCTTACGGTGAAGTGTCTACTGAAGCCACTATCAATAATGTAACTGTAGAGGATGTAAAGGCTTATTATCAGACTTATTTCAAACCAAATATTGCCTATTTGGCGATTGTTGGGGATATGGATAAGGCTGAAGCTGAAGTAGTAGTGAAGAAGTATTTTGCAAACTGGAAGGCGGGAAAAGTCCCAACTTTCACCTATCCTGTTCCTCAGCGTCAAGCCAAAAACACGGTTGCGCTCGTGGATAGAAGTACCTCTGTGCAAACAGTGATTGACATTGCTCAGCCGTTGGAAATGAAAATCGGAGATACAGATTATATCTCAAGCAGAGTGTTGAACCAGATTCTGGGTGGAGGTTCTTCTTCTAGATTGTTCATGAATCTGAGAGAAGACAAAGGCTATACCTACGGTGCTTATTCCTCTATTGGGGCTGATAAATTGATTGCATCCTTTTCTGCAAATGCTTCCGTGAGAACGGAAGTGACGGATTCTGCAGTCTATGAGTTTATGAATGAAATCGTAAATCTTGTTGATAAAGGAGTAACCGAAGAAGAGCTTGTAAAAGCAAAATCAAGCCTTGCCGGTTCATTTGGAAGATCTCTGGAAAGCCCTTCCACCATCGCAAATTTTGCTTTGAACACTGTGAGATATAACCTTCCAAAGGATTACTACGCTACCTATTTGCAAAAAATGAATGCGTTAACTGTGGAGGATATCAATACAACTGCGAAAAGATTGATCGATCCGACCAAGTTGTATGTGACTGTAGTGGGAAATGGAGCTGAGATAAAAGAAAAATTGGCTCAGTTTGGTGAGGTAGTCGAATATGATAACATGGGCTTTCCTGCAAAAGAAATTCAGATGGCAGACGCCAGCATGACGGCTGATAAAGTCATCGAAAACTATATTTCTGCTATCGGAGGTTCTGAAAAGGCAAGTGCAATCAAAGCTGCCAAGGTAACCATGAGTGCAACTGTCATGGGAACGGCCTTAGGTTTGGCTTTTGTCTATGACGATGCAAACATGCGGTTTGCTCAAAAAACCTCTATTGGAGGAAATGTGATGCAGAGTTCGGTGATGAAAGATGGAAAAGGAACTGTAAGTGCGCAAGGTCAGACCATTGAAATGACTGCAGATCAAATTGAAGCAGGGAGATTAAGTTCTTTCTTCCTACCAGAATTATATTTTGGATCCATGTCCTATACACTTGCTCTTGATGGAATCAAAGATGTGGAAGGAACTCAGGCATACAAAGTGATCGTAACGAGTCCATCAGGAGCGTCAACGATTAATTATTACGCGGTGGAAACCGGTTTGAAAATCAAGAATGAAAATGCACAGGCTGGTGATACGTTCTACAGTGATTACCAGGAGAGAAATGGCGTGTTGATCCCTATGGCTTACACGATCAAATCCCCAATGATTCCTGTTCCGCTTGAAGCGAAAGTTGAATCTCTGGAGTTGAATCCAACTCTGACGGAAGCAGATTTTAATTAATAAAAAAGGGGTCGCAAGACCCCTTTTTTATTTCATCCATTTTTTACGCAAGCTGGTTTCTTGCCCCATTTCGATTGAATAAACGGGATAGAATTCATTTCCAACGATCGGGAAATCGAAGACAAGATTTTTGCCATTGATTCGGGAGGCTTCGATCACTACACTTTCCGGTGAAAACTCAGCTTTGAATTGATCTCCGATCATCAGGCTTGAGTAGGCAGGAGATTCTTGGTGAATTTTGGTGATTACATCTTTTTGAAAAAGGATTCCAAGTTTGGAAGTGAGTGGTTCCGGGTTTGGAAGTATGCGAAGTTCAAATCCCAGGTTTGTTACAATCGATTCGAAATAGTTTAGCAAGTCTTCGTTTCCTGAGATGAAGCTTTTATAAAAGGAATTGAATTTCTCTTTATCCCCTGCGCAGTCAAGAATCAGATTCCAAAATTCCTTTTCGTCATAACCCTGAAATGGCTTGCCATATTTCTCCCAAGCCATTCTCATCACTTCCGGAAGACAGGAGCCTTCACTTTGAAGCATGATATCCAGGCAAAAGCAAATTACGGCACCATGAGAATAGATATTGACTTTCCGATCCGGAATCCCGGCCTGATATCCATCAATCCAGAGATCCATGCTGGATTCCAGAATCGAATAATTCCTCCATCCTTCATTGAGAGATTCGCGGTTGAGGATATCTTCTACTTCTTTCAGATAGGTTGGCAGATCAAAAACACCGGATTTCAACAGATATAAATCTCCCATGTAGGTGGTGATTCCTTCCAGCATCCAACCGGCTTTGGTGTAGGTTTCTTGAGAGAAATCATAGGGGAGAAGCTCTTTTGGTCGGATTCGGCAGACATTCCAAGCATGGTAAAGCTCATGAGAACTCACGCCCAAAAGTTCATTCATATGGACAGAATCTTTCAGGTTTTCCGTAGGACCAAAAGTGATGACCGTTCCTTTTCGATGCTCCACTCCGTGAAAATGCGGATATGCCAGAAAATGGAAAATAAAATGATATTCTGATTCCGGAAATTCACAAAAATCCCTGATCTGGGTTTGGGTGAATTTTCTAAAGTTTTCGATAAAAGGCTCTTTTTCAAAATGAACTTCTCCATGGATCCAAATATGAAAAAGGGTTTCTCCGACGGAATATTCCCAATGAGTGATTTTTTTAGCAGCCAAAATTATCGAGTCTGCGAGCTGCTGGAAATCTTTTGCCCGAAAGTAACCGGTTCCCGTTTCCGGAAGAGTGGAAACCATCATCGGATAATCGGGTAGGTCTAATTCAAGTTCAAACGGCGCGTCAACCATTTCTTTGACCTCAAAGCAGCAGTTTACCAGATTTAAATAGACTTGCTCCTCATCTGCCCAAGCACTTCCTGCATCCATTTTGGCAGCAAAGTATTCGTAGCTGATTAAATATTCTTCGGAGTTTTCAGATTTAAAAACCCAGCAATCTTTGGTTATTTTTTGAAATTCAACTCGCTGGCCGGATGAGTTTTTGATTCGAAAATTTCGAATGTTTTGGGCGTAATTTGCCAGCTGATAGCGTCCGGCTCTCCATGCGGGCAGCTGGAGATGGATTTCACCTTCATTTTGAGCAGTGATTCTGAGTTCGAACTGGACAAATTGAGAGGGGGGGGTTAAGCAACTGATGCGGTAATGAATCATTGTTATTTGATTTGTGCTGAACAAATGTAGAAGCCTGATTTGTATTTCAGAAAATGGTACTTATCTTTGCATTCCTTTTTGGAACCAGTATCCAAGAAGATTGTCCTGAAAGCAATTAGTTAAAGATATTCGATCATGAAAAGAACATTTCAACCTTCTAATAGAAAAAGAAAAAATAAGCACGGCTTTAGAGAAAGAATGTCTTCTGCTAACGGTAGAAGAGTATTGAAAGCCAGAAGAGCAAAAGGAAGACACAAGCTAAGCGTATCTTCAGAAAAGACACTTAAGAAGTAATTCTTTCTGCTTGTTTTCGTATGTTCACATACGATTACAGTCCTGCGATGAATTATCAACTTCCCAAAAGTGAGCGTCTTCACGCCGAAAAATCAATCAAGGAACTTTTTAACGAAGGTTCCTCTTTTTTTTTATTTCCGTTCAAAGTCCAGTTTTTTGTTAAAAATGGTGTCCCAACCGGAACCCGACAGGTCCTGTTCTCCGTTTCCAAGAGGAAGTTAAAAAAAGCAGTTGATCGCAATTTCGTTAAACGGAGAATGAAAGAAGCGTATCGCTTAAATAAAGACCTTCTTTCTCTAGAGAATATCGAACTCAATCTGGGACTGATTTATGTTGCGGGCAATCTCATGGAATTTTCAGAGATTCAGCCCAAAATCATCCTTTGCCTTAAAAAGCTTCAAACCTTACTTTCTGATAATCTTCAAAAGCATGAATAGATCAATTAAAAAATCACTTCTCATTTTTTTACTTGGAGCGCTAGTCCTTACCGGATTCTTTGCATTCCAGGTTAAGAACGACAAGCTTTTTGCCTTGGCAAAGAACATTGACATTTTTGCAACGCTTGTGCGAGAACTTGACTCCTATTATGTAGATGAAATTGATCCCGATAAACTGGTAACAATTGGTATCAATGCCATGCTGGAAGAATTGGATCCCTACACAGAATATATTCCGGAAGAAGATTCAGACGATTTCAGAGTTCTGACTACCGGAGAATATGCTGGAATTGGAGCTTTGATAGGAAACAGAGGGGATGGAAATATGGTCATCATGCCTTACACAGGTTTCCCGGCGCAAAGTGGAGGATTGAAAATCGCCGATTACTTATTGTTTGTAGATACGGTCAATGTTGTAGGAAAAGCAACTTCCCAAGTGTCTGACCTATTAAAAGGTCCCGCAAATACTCCTGTGTATTTAAAGGTAAAGAGGGGAGCGGATACGTTGGAATTTAACCTGATCCGAAAGAAAATCTCGATCAAGAATGTTCCTTACTATGGCAAGCTGGATGACAAGACCGGATATATTAAGCTGGGAGATTTCACTACTAATGCTTCTTCAGAGGTTAGAAATGCGCTTGTTGATCTCAAGGCTCAAGGTGTAGACAAACTCGTGCTCGATCTGAGAGATAATCCTGGAGGGTTGCTCAATGAAGCTGTCGAAATTGTTAATCTTTTCATTCCGAAGGGGAAAGAAGTAGTAAAAACTATTGGGAAACTTGAAAATGTGAATTTCACTTACAAGACAACCAAAACCCCGGTTGACAAGGATATTCCATTGGTAGTTTTGATCAATGAGCGAAGTGCATCAGCGGCTGAGATTGTTGCCGGCGCTTTGCAGGATTACGATCGGGCAGTTTTGGTGGGGAGAAAGTCCTTCGGAAAAGGCCTTGTTCAAACCACAATTCCTTTGACTTATAATTCCCAGTTGAAAGTAACCACTGCCAAATACTACATTCCAAGCGGAAGATGTATTCAAGCGATTGATTATGCTCAAAGCAGGAAAAATGGTGAGATCACTTCCGTACCAGACTCTTTGAGAAAGGCATTCAAGACAATGAATGGACGCATTGTACTCGATGGAGCAGGTATTGAGCCCGATGAAAAAGCAGTTTCTGTCACCTATGCGCCGATTTCATACAGTCTTGTTGGTCGAAATCACATATTCGATTTTGCTACCCAATATTTCTATAAGCATAAAGAAATCGGGAACCCCGGTTCCTTTTCTATCACAGACAAAGATTACGACGAGTTTGTAGGTTGGCTGGAAGGTAAGGAGTACGACTATACTACCTATCTGGAAAAGTCAGTCGATGATTTGCTCAAATATGCAGAGAAGGAAGCCTATTATGATGAGATCAAAGCTCAGATTGAGGCGATTGAAAAAAGAGTGCATCACAATAAAGAGCAGGATTTGGTGACGCATAAAGCTGAGATCAAAAAGATACTTTCTGAAGAGATTGTTTCAAGATACTATTTTCAGGAAGGAATGATTCAGGCTGGCTTGAGCCAGGATGCTGATATCAAATTGGCAAAGGAATATTTGTCTCAGCCAAAGAAAATGGAATTGGTGCTTACAGCTTCATCAAAGTAAAGCAATGGCGATCATCTTATCGATAGAGACTTCAACTTCGATATGCTCGGTTGCGCTGCATGAAAACGGTGAGTTGCTTTGTCTTCGTGAAATAGAGGAGACAGGAGCGCATGCACAGAAGCTAATGGGCCTGATAGATTCACTGCTTGTAGAACAAAAATTAGATATTAAAGAATTGAGTGCGATTGCAGTTTCTGAAGGTCCCGGTTCCTATACCGGACTCAGGATTGGAGTTTCTACAGCCAAAGGATTGGCTTTTTCCGGTAGTTTACCATTGATTGGAGTTGGCGCTCTGAAGGCATTAGCACTGGGTGCAAAACATCAAGTCGAAATCCAGGGAGTGATCGTATCGATGCTGGATGCGAGAAGGATGGAGGTTTACAGGGAGGTTTTTGATTCCGAACTGAATATCATGAGTCCGATCGGAGCTGAAATTATTGACGAAAATTCCTTTCAGAACCT
>OW818636.1:1525000-1882500 GCA_942492775.1 uncultured Cytophagales bacterium
GGGACGGAAAGACCCCATGCACCTTTACTGCAGCTTAGCATTGGTACTGGGCAAATGATGTGTAGGATAGGTGGGAGACTGTGAAGTGGGTACGCTAGTATCTGTGGAGTCGCCGTTGAAATACCACCCTTTGTTTGCTTGGTATCTAACCCCGATTACGGGGGACATTGCTTGGTGGGTAGTTTGACTGGGGTGGTCGCCTCCAAAAGGATAACGGAGGCTTCCAAAGGTTCCCTCAGTACGCTTGGTAACCGTACGAGGAGTGCAATAGCATAAGGGAGCTTGACTGTAAGGCCGACAAGCCGAGCAGGGTGGAAACACGGGTATAGTGATCCGGCGGTTTTGAATGGAAGAGCCGTCGCTCAAAGGATAAAAGGTACGCTGGGGATAACAGGCTGATCTCCCCCAAGAGCTCATATCGACGGGGAGGTTTGGCACCTCGATGTCGGCTCGTCACATCCTGGGGCTGGAGAAGGTCCCAAGGGTTCGGCTGTTCGCCGATTAAAGTGGCACGCGAGCTGGGTTCAGAACGTCGTGAGACAGTTCGGTCCCTATCTGTTGCGGGCGTGGGAAGTTTGCGAGGACCTGACCTTAGTACGAGAGGACCGGGTTGGACTGACCGCTGGTGTACCGGTTGTGATGCCAATTGCATTGCCGGGTAGCTACGTCGGGAAGAGATAAGCGCTGAAAGCATCTAAGTGCGAAACTCCCCTCAAGATGAGACTTCCATATAGGGCCGTCAGAGACGATGACGTTGATAGGCTATAGGTGTAAAGGCAGTAATGTCATAGCCGAGTAGTACTAATTGCCCAAAAACTTACGCTAGTGTTGTTACAGTTTCTGCAAAGACATGTTATTAAAAGGACCGAAGTCGGAAGACAGAAGACTGAAGAACATACGATATTAAGTGGTATATACCACAACGATTTAGGCGGCCTAGCGCAGGGGTCCCACCTCTTCCCATCCCGAACAGAGAAGTTAAGCCCTGCAGCACCGATGGTACTGGGGTTACACCCGGGAGAGTAGGTCGCCGCCACATTATTCAAACCCAGCTATCAACTAGCTGGGTTTTTTGCTTTTAGAGTAGTTAAGAATTTTTACTCAAATAAAATCTGATTCATTTTGTTCAATCAAGGACATTTTACCCATTCACTTTTCATTTTTTAGATTATTGTTGCAGTTTTGCATCAAATCCAAAATAAATGGCTGTACTCTTCAAAGGTCTAAGGTTAGTCACCTCTGCCGGTATTCAAAAACCAGTTGACTTCGTTTTTGAAAATGAATTAATGCCAATTTCTTCAGGTTCTGAGAGTGCACAGTATGATCAAGTGATTGATGGTACTGGCTGGTTGCTTTCTGAGTCTTGGCTTGATTTGAGATGTGGGATTGGTGAACCTGGATTAGAATACAAGGAGACTGTACATAGCCTTTGTGAATCACTCCAGTCAAGTGGTTTTGGCAGTGCAGTAATTCTCCCAAATACAGAGCCGACTATTCAATCCAAAAATGAAGTTGATTTTGTCCTCAATAAATCAAAGCCTTTTACTTCCGAATTAATTATTCAAGGAGCTGTAACCAAAAATACGGATGGTGAAGATCTTACAGAGATTCTCGATATGCATCATCAATCCGGTGTATATATTTTTGGGGATGGAATAAAGACACTTTATAATGGAGATCGATACATGAAGATTCTCCAATACCTCCAGAAATTTGACGGGTTACTTTTTGACCACGCATATGACCCTTTGTTGGCAATTTTTGGGCAAATGCATGAAGGTGAAATCTCTACTAAATTGGGGATGAAAGGAATTCCAAATCTTGCCGAGGATGTTGCGATTCAAAGAAATCTTGAAATTATCAGATATGCAGGAGGAAGAGTTCATTTTCAAACTATCAGCACAGCTAAAGGAGTAGAATTAATTCGTCAAGCCAAAAATGAAGGATTAAATGTATCAGCGGATTGTTCAATCTATCAATTGCTTTTTTCTGAAAATGATCTCATGGATTTTGATTCAAATTATAAGGTGAAACCCCCATTCCGAGGGGAATCTGACAGAGCCGCCTTGATTGGAGGGTTAAAAGATGGGACAATTGATGCTTTGGTTTCAAACCATCAGCCTCAGGATTTTGATTCCAAATTCATGGAGTTTGACCTTGCCTCTTTCGGGATGGTAGGTTTACAAACATTCCTGCCTGCAATGGTTAAACTAGAAAAGGAACTAGGTTGGGAGCTTTTAATTAAAAAGATTACTTCAGGACCAGCAAAGGTTATAGGTTCTGAGAAATCAGCTGGGTGGACAATTTTCGATCCAGCTGCTAAGTGGAGTTATGGTGAAAAATCAAACAAATCGCTTTCTCAAAACTCCCCTTGGTTTGGAAAAGAGCTGACAGGTCAGGTAAAATATGTGATTCAAAAAGGTCAATTGATTCAGGTTAATGAATAAGTACCTGGGCTCTGCCTACCAATTTGGAGGAATCGGTGGTGCATTAAGCATCGTTGCTTTCTTGATTTTATCGTTTCTGAGGTCAGATCCGACCAATCTTGTTTTGATTTTCGGATATGTCATCACTCCAATTTCTTTGTTTTTGGCGATAAAATTTTTTAAAGAATACACAAATAATGGATCTCTTTCTTTTTCAGAAGGAATGTCGATTGGTTTTGTTACTTATTCCCTGATCGCTATTATTTCAGGGATCGGCATTTGGCTTACTTTAATGTTTTCTCCAGAACTTTTCGAAGAAATCAAGCTTTCGAAACTGGATGTTCTCCAACAAAATCAAGAAACGATTATCACTCAAATGGGTAAAGATTCATTTGAATCCACTCTTTTGAGCGTTCAAAATATGATTCCTTGGGACGTAGCTTTTAATGACGCGATTTGGAAAGTGATCCCTGGTCTTTTTTTTACTATTATTATATCTATTATTTTAAGAAAAAACCCTAACTAACGATCTTATGGAAAATTCAATACCAATTTCAGAAACAGTTAAAAAATGGGGGTTAATCTATGGATTAATTGGTGTTATCTATACTTATATAACGGCGATGCTTGGTCTCCAAGGAGAATCTTCAAGTATAATGTCAGGTATTATTTCCTTTTTAATAACAGTCGGTATTGCTTTTACTCTCTATTTTTTGGCTACAAAAGAGTATAAAACGGATAATTCAGGACTTTTATCTTTCGGGAAAGCTTATGTTATTTGCCTTTTAGTAGGGTTAATTGGTGGGCTAATAAGATGTTTAGGATTTTATTTATACATGAAGCTCATTGACCCTAGTTATGTGAATTCTATCATAGAATTTCAAATGCAAGCACAGGAAAATATGGGCGCATCTCCTCCCGATCCGGATAGTTTACCTGCTTTTATGAAATTTATGCAAACTGCCGAGTTTTTTGCATTTTCAACTTTTTTGTCAGCTATTTTTGGAGCGATAATTCTTGGACTAATAGTCTCGGCTTTCAACCAGAAAAAAGAAGATTTCTCTTATTAAAATATGATTCAAATTTCCGTTGTAGTTCCTGTTTTCAACGAAGAGGAATCTTTACCAGAATTGACCCAATGGATCAGCCGTGTCATGAAAGACAACGGCTTTTCTTATGAGGTTATTTTTATTAATGACGGAAGTACAGATAAGTCTTGGGAGGTCATTTCCAAACTTGCGAGTGATTTCAAAGTAGTGAAAGGAATTAATTTCACCCGAAACTATGGGAAATCTGCGGGTTTGGATGCAGGCTTTAAAAAGGCTAGCGGACAAGTAGTGATCACCATGGACGCAGATCTTCAGGATAGCCCGGATGAGATTCCTGGATTATATAAAATGATCACGGAAGAGGGTTTTGATGTGGTTTCCGGTTGGAAAAAAGAACGGCACGATCCTATTGGAAAGACAATTCCTTCCCGGTTTTTCAATGGAGTGACGCGATGGATCTCAGGCATTCAATTGCATGATTTCAATTGTGGACTCAAAGCCTATCGCCTTAAGGTGGTGAAGAACATTCACATCTACGGAGAAATGCATCGCTATATTCCTTTATTAGCCAAATGGAATGGTTTTGGTAAAATCGGAGAGAAAGTAGTTCAGCATCAAGCCAGGAAGTATGGCTATTCAAAGTTTGGGTTTGAGCGGTTTTTAAACGGATTTCTAGATCTGATTTCAGTTTCCTTCGTCCATCGCTACAAAAAGAAGCCAATGCATTTCTTTGGTTTGCTGGGGATGATTTCATTTTTGACAGGTTTTATAATCACTGGCTGGTTGATTTTTGAAAAAATATATGGACTTAGCAAAGGATTGGCGGTTCGTGAGATCGTGGATCAACCTTTATTTTTCCTTGCGTTGGTAGCCTTGATTATAGGGGTTCAACTTTTTGTCACTGGATTTATTGCCGAATTGATGACATCTAATCAGGCTAAAGAAACCGAGTATAAAATCGACGAAGAGTTAAATCTGGATTTCTGATGTTTTTTTCAGTAATCATTCCGGTTTTCAACAGACCGGGAGAGGCCAAAGAACTTTTGGAAAGTCTCATTCTTCAATCTGAAAAAGATTTTGAAGTCATTCTAGTAGAAGATGGATCTGAGATCACTTGCGAAAAGGTAGTTGAAGATTACAAGCCGAAGTTCCCCCTCCAATACATCTATCAGGAAAATCAGGGTCAGGGTTTTGCCCGAAACAATGGGATGAAGATTGCTAAAGGGGATTTTTTTGTAATCCTCGATTCAGATGTCATTCTTCCTCAAGATTATTTAGCCCATCTTAAAATGGCCATTAATTCAAAAAAGCTTGATGCTTTTGGAGGTCCTGATGCTGCTGATCAGAGTTTTACTCCTCTTCAAAAAGCGATGGATTTTGCGATGACATCTTTCCTGACTACAGGAGGAATCCGCGGTAAGTTGAAAGATCCGGCCAAGTTTCAAGCGAGGGGTTTTAATATGGGAGTTTCTCGCGAAGTTTTTAACCAGACAGGAGGATTTCTTGACCCAAACAGAGCAGAGGACATTGAGTGGAGTATGCGAATCAAAAAGGCAGGTTTCCGACTTGAACTGGTGCAGGAAGCATTCGTATATCACAAAAGGAAAAACACACTCAAATCATTTGCCAAGCAGGCTTTTTCATTTGGCAGAAACCGAGTGAATGTATCAAGATTTCATCCGGAAGCTATTCAGGCAGTTCATCTGATGCCTGTTTTCTTTCTGCTTTTTTGCTTAAGTATGCTTTTTACCCAAGCTGCCGCAAAATCACTTTTCGGGATGCAGTTGTTGATAATTGGAACCTGGTGTATTTTGATTTTGATTTCTGCTACACAGAAATTCAAGTCTGCCAAGACAGGGATTTTGAGTTTGATTACCTCTTTTGTCCAGTTGCTTTCCTATGGAATGGGACTCATTTGGGAGCTTTTCATCAAGCTTTCCAGAGGTTAATTCCCCTTTCTGCAAACGAAAATTGTCTCATCTATTGGAAGGGCAAACTTGGAAACCAGAGCTGGCTCAAGCTCTTTTACGAAGTGATTTTCCTCGATTTTGATTCCGGACTTTCGGAGCCTTTCAGCATAATCTTTTCCGTATTTTCTGACGTGGTCTCGCTGTCCAAAAATTCGCTCTCTTTCTGCAGCATCGGTAATGGAATTGTCTTGAAGGGTTTTCTCTTGATTGTAAACGGGAGATTGTAAAATCCCCCAACCGGTAGGTTTCAGAACCCTGTTAAATTCTGAGCAAGCTTTCAGATCGTCTGTGACATGCTCCAGCACGTGATTGCAAAAGACAACATCAAAGCTATTATCAGGAAAAGGAATGCTGTGAACATCCATTTTTACTTTGGCCAAGGGAGATTCAATATCGGCCGTGACATAGTCCAGATTTGGCAATGCTTCAAATCGCTCGATAAAACAATGCTCTGGTGCAATGTGTAGAACTCTCAGTTTAGCAGTGAAAAAATCGGTTTTTTCTCGTAGAAAAAGCCACATCAATCTGTGTCTCTCCAATGCCAGACAATTTGGGCAAAGTGCATTGGGCCGTGCGATTCTACCATATGGCAAGAACTTGGTATACGAATGCTCACAAACCGGACATTGTACGGTATTTCCCTTGTTCATCTGAGCAAAGACTTTCATCACTAAAGGGCTTACTCTTTGTAAAAAGCTTCTTGGGATGTATCGAATAACAAAACTGATTGCAGACTTCATCTAGTGGGATTTGAAGCTGCAAGTTACCAAATCATGAGAAGTCTTAAACTGGAATAATATTCCGACTTCGATAAATTCAGCCTTACTTTTAAAAATGTTAACGAGCTCATTGATTCAGTCAGCCGATTGATTTTTTTGAAACAGTAAATCAGTTTTATTTCTGCTTTGGGATCTTATAGAGGAGTTTTAGGAAGGCGGCCAGCTTTTTTGAGAGACTCGCGAATGATCCACTCCAATTGACCATTGGTACTTCGAAATTCATCAGCAGCCCACCTTTCGAGAGCTTTCATCATCTCCTCATCCAAGCGAAGCGCAAATGCTTTTTTTGCTGCCATAATTTAATCCTCCTTCCAATCCTCCAAAAAGGATTTTAATTCCTTAGCTTTTAATGTGCCAAGAAGTATTTTTTTTGATTCGCCTGAATCAATCAAAAGTCCTTGATCTCCAGTGACATTAAACAGCTTAGTTGTCTTGTTAGCCTTCATTCCCCATCCACCATAATCCAGAAGCGGGTTAAAAGAAATTACTTCAGCGGAACTGATTGAATTTTTTGGGATAAACCTCCATTTCCGAATAAAGGGAAAATATCGAAAATGAATTCCATTGTCGTCTATTCGAGTTTCCAACTTGATATTCAAAATCAGGGTCAAAACGAGGCTCAAAATGCTGACCACAAAAATCAAAGCTATTCCGATCTCTTTCTTTTCTTCCGAGGAAAAGAATAAGACGAGCATCAAAATTAAGGTTGGTAGCTCCACTAGTAAAATCAAGTAGATCACCCAAGTTCCTCGGTAGCTTTGACTTTCATTGAAAACCCGGTTCACCATGATTATTGATGCAGAGTTCCTACGTTTAAGACAGGAGTTGCGCTTTTATCAGAACAGAGGACTACCATTAAGTTTGAAACCATAATTGCTTTTTTGTCATCGTCAAATTCGATGATGTTTTTGATTTTTAGATCTTCCAGTGCCATTTCGACCATTCCTACTGCTCCTTCCACAATCTTCTGCCTTGCAGCGACTATCGCAGTGGCTTGCTGTCTTTGAAGCATTGCAGAAGCGATTTCAGAGGAATATGCAAGATGAGATATTCGGGCCTCGATTACTTTTATTCCTGCGTGATTCAGTCTGTCGCTTATCTCTCCTTCCAGGGAATGATTTACTTCTTCTACACCGGACCGTAGCGTGATTTCGGCTTGCTCAGCCTCAAAATTATCATAAGGATACAATCCTGCCATTTTTCTGACAGCGGCATCAGTTTGGAGATGCACGAAATTCTCGTAGTCGTCGACGTCAAAAGAAGCTTTGAAAGTGTTTTCTACTTGCCAAACTACGATGGTTCCGATCATGACCGGATTACCGATTTTGTCATTCACTTTTAGAGGCTTGTTCTCAAAGTTTCTCACCCGAAGAGAGATTTTTCTTTTGATCATAAAAGGATTTACCCAAAAGAATCCATTTCCTTTCACAGTGCCTTTGTATTCCCCGAATAGCAATAGCACCACAGCCTTATTAGGATCCACGATAAAGAATCCCCCTATGGAGACTAAAAACAATAAAGTGGTGGCCGCACCAACGATATATTGAGCGTTTACAAATGCGAACACTGTTCCTGCTAAGAGTACAAGTTCGATCAGGAGATAAATGTATCCTGAAGATGGTTTTGAAAGTTTTTCCATTTCAATATGATGTTAAAATGATATCAATATGAAGTACGATAAAAATGTTCATTTGTTCAAATTTTCTCAAAAAAAATACCCCGTTGGTTGGCGGAGTATTCCTTGAATTAGCTTTTGTTTATTTTTTCTTGAATAGGGAATCGACGTATTCCTTTCGATTGAAGATTTGGAGATCAGTCATTTTCTCGCCAACTCCGATGTATTTGACCGGGATTTTGAATTGATCTGAAATCCCGATGACAACTCCTCCTTTTGCTGTACCATCAAGTTTTGTGATTGCGAGCGCACTTATTTCTGTTGCTTTCGTAAACTCCTTGGCTTGAATAAAAGCATTTTGACCTGTGGAACCGTCCAATACAAGTAGGATTTCGTGTGGTGCATCGGGAATAAACTTCTGCATCACCCTTTTAATTTTCCCAAGTTCGTTCATCAAGTTTACTTTGGTATGCAGTCGGCCTGCCGTGTCTACAATTACCACATCGGCATTCGTGTCTACACCATGTTTCACAGCGTCGAAAGCAACTGAAGCGGGATCAGTATTCATTCCATGCGAAATGACCGGTACGCCAACTCTTTCTCCCCACAAAATCAACTGATCGACTGCCGCAGCTCTGAACGTATCAGCAGCTCCTAAAACAACTGACTTTCCAGCGCTTTTAAAAAGATTGGCCAGCTTGCCAATAGTAGTTGTCTTTCCAACTCCATTCACGCCAACCACCATGATTACATAAGGTTTTTTGTCAGCAGGAATATCAAAATCCAATAAATCCTGGGTGTTGTTTTCCTCCAGAAGTGATGCAATTTCCTCTTTGAGGATTTGATCGAGCTCAGTCGTGTTGAGGTATTTATCCCGGGCTACTCGTTCTTCAATTCTTCTGATAATCTTGATGGTGGTATCTACTCCCACATCGGAGGTAATCAGAATTTCTTCCAGTTCATCCAGGACATCCTCATCAACCTTTGATTTGCCAATTACAGCTTTACTTAATTTGGAGAAAATGTTTTCACTGGATTTTTGAAGGCCCTGATCGAGGCTTTCTTTTTTATCCTTTGAAAAGAAACCAAAGATTCCCATGCTGCTTTAGTGTTAAAAGTGGAATATAACGAAAAAGTCCCTGCTGACCGATGGACAGAGGGACTTGAATAATCTAAGATGCCTAAGGCAATTTATTTGTTCAATGTTTCCTGTACCATTGCGGCAGGAACCATTTCTTCTTTGAAGGTGTAAGCGCCAGTCTTTTCAGACTTAATTGCTCTGATAACTTTGGCGTAAGCTACGCCACCTTCTTTTTTTAGGGTTGCTACTACTTTCTTAGCCATTTTTTGTGTGTTTTACCAGGATTGCTCCCGAGCTAATTACTTAATTTCTTTATGAACAGTCATCTTCTTCATGATTGGGTTGAATTTTTTCAGCTCCAATCTTTCAGTAGTGTTTTTTCTGTTTTTGGTGGTGATGTATCTTGAAGTACCTGGTAGGCCAGAGTTTTTATGCTCTGTGCATTCCATAATCACTTGTACTCTATTTCCTTTCTTAGCCATCTTAGTATTGATTTATGGGTCGTGACTTTGATTATCTGATTACAATCATCCCGTTTTCCTGAGCTTTTTTCAAAACTGCAGTAATACCGTTCTTATTGATCGTCTTCAATGCTTTAGTACACACTTTCAAAGTGATCCATGCGTCTTCCTCAGGAACGTAGAATGTCTTCTTGTGAAGATTTGGGTAAAATCTACGTTTAGTCTTGTTGTTTGCATGGGACACGTTGTTACCTACGCGAGGTCTTTTTCCGGTAATGTCACAAACTTTTGCCATGATATAGTATCGTAAATGGGATGCGTTTCTTAATGAGTTTGCAAATATCGGAACTTTCAGGGAATTAACAACAATGCATTTCAAAAATATTCAATCTTGTTTCATCCTTTCGGAAAGGGGCAATGCTTACATCCGCTGCCGCAGCAATTGCCTCGTTTGAGATGATATTTTTCGGTAAAAACCATTAAGCCCTGACTGTTGAAATAGTAGTCTTCAGGAGAAAGCTGTGGTACCTGTTTTTGGTTCTTATTGTCTTTGATCGGCATTCGAAAAGGCAATTGCTATATTTGTGATCTCTTAATAATACGGAGTAGTGCAAAACTAACTAAAACATGGAGAATATCACTTCAAGCCTCCAGGCAATCGAGTTGGAGGAAAAATACGGAGCCCACAATTATCACCCTTTGCCTGTGGTACTGGCCAAAGGAGAAGGCGTGTTTTTGTGGGATGTGGAAGGAAAGCGGTATTTTGATTTTCTCTCAGCTTATTCTGCAGTGAATCAAGGTCATTGTCATCCAAGGATAAAAGACGCTTTGATTGAGCAAGCCGGGATTTTAACGCTGACTTCCAGAGCTTTTTACAACGATGTTTTAGGCCCGTTTGAAAAATATATCACTGAGTATTTTGGGTTTGATATGGTGCTTCCGATGAATACAGGCGCAGAAGGTGTTGAAACCGCAATCAAAATAGCCAGAAAGTGGGGTTATGAGAAAAAGGGTGTGGCGGAAAATGAAGCCAAAATCATCGTTGCCGAAAACAATTTCCATGGAAGGACAACGACCATTATCTCGTTTTCCAGCGATGAAAATGCCCGTAAAAACTTCGGCCCTTACACCGATGGGTTTATCAGAATCCCGTTTGATGATATTCAAGCTTTGGAACTTGCCTTGCAAACACCGGGCGTTGTGGCCTTTCTGATCGAACCGATTCAGGGAGAAGCTGGAGTTTATACTCCTGCTGATGATTATATCCGAAAAGCAAAAGTAGCATGTGCTGCAAAAAACGTCCTTTTGATAGCTGATGAAATTCAAACCGGAATAGCTCGTACGGGTTCACTTTTAGCAGTTTGTGGTAACTGTACTTGCAATGGTCACTGCGAAAAACAGGAAACCTATACTAAGCCAGACATGTTGATCTTGGGAAAAGCCATTTCCGGCGGATTCTATCCGGTCTCAGCTGTTTTGGCCGACAAGGAAATAATGGGTGTGATCAAACCTGGTCAGCATGGCTCAACTTTTGGAGGCAACCCTCTGGGGACCAAAGTAGCTATGACTGCTTTGGAGGTGGTCAGAGATGAAAAGCTCTCCCTAAATGCAAGAAAATTGGGAGTCATTTTCCGTGAAAGAATGCAGGTGCTGGTTGATAAATATAAAATTGTCAAACTTGTCAGAGGAAAAGGTTTGCTGAACGCTGTGGTGATTAACGATTCCCCGGAAAGCAGTACTGCCTGGGATATTTGCGTAGCACTTAAGGAAAATGGACTTCTAGCAAAACCAACTCATGGGAATATCATCCGATTTGCCCCACCCTTGGTGATGACTGAGGAGCAGCTTCATGAATGCTGCGATATAATTGAAAAAACTATTTCTGAATTTGAAAAATAACTCATGCTTCAAGCAGTAATTTTTGACATGGACGGAGTGATTTGCCATACCAATCCATTTCATTCTCAAGCTTTCAAGATTTTCTTCGAAAAGAGAAACCTCTTTCCAACTGAGGAAGAATTTCTTCTACATATGTATGGCAAGAATAACGGCTATATCCTGAGTCATTTTCTGGGAAGGAAAATTGAAGGAGAGGAGTTGCTATTGCTGGAGGATGAAAAGGAAAGTTTGTTTCGTGAAATTTATAAATCAGAAGTGGATCCAATTCCCGGTTTTTTAAGTTTCTTCAATCAGCTCAAATCAACCAATCTTCCCACAGGAGTTGCGACATCAGCTCCCCGGGCTAATTTGGATTTGATAATAGGCACTTTGAATCTGCATGATTTATTGGAATCAAAGCTTGCTTCTGAAGATGTTTCCAAGCACAAGCCTGATCCTGAAGTCTATCTGAAAAGTGCAACTTTGCTCGGCGTTGAACCGCATAGATGTCTGGTTTTTGAAGATTCATTTTCAGGTGCATCTGCCGGACTTAATGCAGGAATGAAGGTGGTCGGAGTACTTTCTTCACACTCTAAAGAAGAATTGCCAAAATGTGACTTATTTATAAAGGACTACACAGAATTAGACCTCGACCAAATCAAGATGTTGTTTTAAATATCATGCAAAGAAGACCCAGAAGAAACAGAAAGTCGGCAGCCATTCGGGAAATGGTAGAGGAAACAAGTCTATCGGTCAAAGACCTGATTTATCCTTTGTTTTTGGTGGACGGTACCCAAAAGAAAATAGAGGTGAATTCCATGCCCGGGATATTCAGATATTCGATTGATACGATGCTTCCTGAAATTGAATCCTGTCTGAAACTCGGAATTAAAGCGTTTGATGTTTTCCCTGCTTATCCGGAATCCTTGAAAGACCCAATAGCCTCAGAAAGCTATAACCCGGATACTTTTTATCTTAAAGCCCTTCGTGAAATTAAAAAGCAATTCCCTGAGGTTTGCTTAATGTCCGATGTAGCAATGGATCCATATAGCAGTGATGGGCACGATGGTTTGGTGAAAAACGGAAAAATCCTTAACGATGAAACCTTGGTCATTCTTGGAAGAATGTCTTTGGCGCAAGCTGATGCCGGTGTGGATATTCTGGGTCCATCCGATATGATGGACGGCAGAGTTGGGTATATCAGGGATTTGCTGGATGATAATGGATTTACAGATACTTCCATCATGTCCTACACAGCAAAATACGCAAGTGCTTTTTATGGTCCTTTCCGGGATGCATTAGATTCAGCACCGAAGTTTGGAGATAAGAAAACCTATCAGATGAATCCGGCAAACATTCAGGAAGCGCTGATAGAAGCTGACCTTGATATGAATGAGGGAGCGGATTTCTTAATGGTAAAGCCAGCATTGTCATATTTAGATGTGATTCGCTTACTCCATGATAATTATCCGGTACCAATTGCCGCCTATAACGTGTCAGGAGAATTCAGTATGATAAAAGCCGCTTCAGAAAAAGGCTGGCTTGATGGAGAAAGAGCAATGTTGGAGGTTTTACTTAGCATAAAGAGAGCCGGGGCAAAAGTGATTTTGACCTATTTCGCTAAAGAATTTGCTTCACTTAGTAAATAAATATCTATTACTATCTCAAAACGTCAAAACCCGGATTATTTCTGGGTTTTTTGCTTTCCTAGTGTATTATTTGGCTTGATAATTCAATTTTTTGTGTCAAAAAATTAATAACTGGTTGAAAATAATTTCACTTTTTCAAAAATTTATATTTTTCGCAATAACTATCTATTGTATTAAAATCCTGCAAAATTCCATTTTACAGGATTTAATTTTGAATTCGTGTCTGTAATGTTGATTAAATTCCTAAATGGCCCTTTCGTAATCGATTCCGAAAAATAATCTAAAGCTTTCCTGAGTTATAAAATTTTACCCCATTGGGTATTGAAATAGCTGGTAATTAAAAAAAAATTGAAAAAAATGTAAAATTTGATTCAAAAATGATCTATAAAACTTAATAAAAATGATTTTTTGACAAAAAGTGGTTTGTTTTTTTGTTTTATTTCTAATTACCTTCGATTCGAGCTTCAGCAATCACCCTGCTGAAATTCTGAAAGTAGTTCAAAATTTAACCTCAAACCTATGACGTATTACACAACCCTGTTGGCCCAAGATGTGGCCGTCCCTTTAGATGTTTCGGCAGAACTTGCCAACAATCTCTTTACCACCAACAACGTATGGATGATGCTCTGTACTGCTTTGGTATTTATTATGCACCTTGGTTTTGCCACCGTTGAAACCGGATTTGGGCAGGCCAAAAACACCGTGAATATTTTATTCAAAAACACGGTCACTCCTGTGATAGGAATTCTAACCTATGCAGCTGTTGGATTTTATTTAATGTATCCTGGTTTCGAAACCCCGGGATGGTTTGGTTTTGATTCCGCTGGTTGGAGCATGTTTTGGTTTTCTCCAGAAAATGCAAACGTAACTGCTGACTATGCGAGCGGTGGATATACATACTGGACAGACTTTCTCTTTCAGGCTATGTTTGCTGCCACCTGTGCTACTATAGTATCTGGTGCAATTGCCGAACGAGTTAAACTTTGGGCGTATTTGATTTTCACCTTATTCTTTGTCGGTATAGTCTATCCTTTGATCGGTAGCTGGCAGTGGGGTGGTGGTGCATTGAAAGAAATGGGCTTCTATGATTTTGCTGGTAGTACTCTTGTGCATTCAGTAGGTGGATGGGGAGCTTTAGCCGGAGTAATCCTGGTAGGACCAAGAATTGGTAAATACGTAAATGGCAAAACAGTAGATAAGCCTGGGGCAAGTATTCCGCTTGCCGTAATTGGAGCCTTTATGCTGTGGCTGGGATGGTTCGGATTCAATGGAGGATCTGTATTGTCAGCCAATCCGGCTTTGGTTTCAATCGTCTTGGTTACAACTTGTCTTGGAGCATGTGCAGGTGCAATGGGAGGTTTTTTCACTGCATACATTGCTTTCAAAAGACTTGACCTTGGAATGGTTTTGAACGGAATTTTAGCGGGTTTAGTGGGTATCACAGCCAGTGCTGATGTGATCACTCCTGGTTCAGCTATCATTATTGGATTAGTTGCTGGAGTTCTTGTGGTCCTTTCATCCATACTTCTTGATAAGTTAAAATTAGACGATGTAGTTGGCGCTGTTTCAGTTCACTTGACTTGTGGAGTTTGGGGAACCTTGGCTGTCGGAATCTTCTCTACCAATCCAGATCACTCCTTCATTACTCAATTAATCGGAGCAGCGATCTGCGGTGCTACAGCCTTCATATCAGCTTTCATCATCTTCTATGTTCTAAAAGTAACCGTGGGTATCAGGGTGTCTGAAGAGCATGAGAAATCCGGATTGGATTCTCACGAACACGGAATCAGAGGTTACACTATCGTATTCGACGAATAGTCTATAAAAAATAAAGAACCCCGCCCGAAGAAAAAAACGCGACTCTCTTTCAACCGGGCCGGGGTCCTATTAGTCAACTCTATCATTAACCAACAACCAAAATTAAAATGAAAAATCTATTCCTACTAATACTTTGCTTCGCAATCACTTCTACTCAATTGGCTTTTGGCCAAGAAGAGGAAGCAACTGAAGAAACACCAGCATTGACATTGTCAGGTTCTGTGGATGCGTATTTCCGCACCAATTTCAATGCTCCTAATAAAGGAGACAATTTCCAGGCTCCTGCCTCATCATTCGGAAACCTACCTGGATTTTCTCTGGGTATGGCCAACATCATTGCAAAATATGAAGGCCAAAAAGTGGGTGCAGTGGTAGATTTAGTATTTGGCCCAAGAGGTGAGGATGCAGTTTTTGGTTCGCCGCTATATTCCGGAGGTACAGCAGGTAGCTCTCAAATAGTCAATCAATTGTATGTCTATTGGAATGTGACTGACGCGGTGACTTTGACCTTTGGTAACTTCAATACCTTCCTTGGATATGAAGTGATCTCTCCAACTGCCAACTTCAATTATTCTACATCATACATGTTCTCCTACGGGCCGTTCTCTCATACAGGTATTAAGGCCAACATTGCATTATCTGATAAGTTCTCGTTTTTGGCAGCTGTCATGAACCCAACGGATATGACAGAATTTAACTTAAACGGCACTTATACACTTGGAGGTCAATTGGGTTATTCCACCGATTTGGGTAATACATATCTGAATGTTATATATGGTGACCAGGATGGGACTTTGAGCAATGATGGCACTCTGGTACCAGGACAAACTTCCCTTGGAAAAACATTCCAGATTGATTTGACAACTGGTTTCACTCTCTCTGAAGTTTTGTACTTAGGTGTGAATACTACTTATAACACTTCCGCTTCAGGCGAAGTATTCAGTGGATCTGACGTTCAGGATACAGATGGTGAAGGTTCCGGATTCTATGGATTTGCTGGATATCTGCAGGCAAGACCTTCAGAAACTTTTGGTTTGGGTCTTCGCGGTGAATACTTCAGTGTTTTCAATGGAGGTCTTTCTGAAGTAGTTGGTGTTAATGAGGCTGGGGATGGAAACGTATTTGCATTAACTCTTTCAGGAAATGCCAAAATCGGAAATAATCTTACATTGATTCCTGAGCTTAGACTCGATACCATGAGCGACGATTATTTTCTTAACAAAGATTTGAATTCGAGCAAAAGCCTGTCGTCTTTCTTGCTGGCAGCTGTCTTTGCTTTCTAAAATATTAAACAGGGTCTATTGTTGTAAAAGCCGGGGTGATATTCACCTCGGTTTTTTATTTTTTATGCAGATCTGGTAAAACCTGCTTTTTAATTAAGCTTTTTTATTCAAAAAAAACACTTTTTATTTTAAATCAGGTTTCTTTTAAAACGTGATTTTATAAGTTTTTTAAAGTATTAGGAAATATAATTTCTTTTGGCTTAGATAAAGATTTAAAAAATTCTGATTTTAGAAACCCATGCTTTCTAAAATCCGTATATTTTTACAAGTGTAAACCCAACTATACAACTAATGAAAAGGTCGATTTTATTCGTCGCTGCCATGCTAGTTGCATCTGTAGCTTTTCCACAGGATTTTATCACAGGTCCATCTTTCAAAAATGCCAAAGTGGGCAAATCTTTAGGGCCAAAAGTACCTGTAGTAACCAATAGCAGTCCTTCAACTGTAAAAGGACCGGTTGCTAAAAATTATAAAGTATGGAATTCTGAGAGTGCCAAAGTGCAGGTCAGAACTCGAAAAGTAATCGATAATCCACAAGGACTTCAGGCAAAGAATCCGAGATATGGAATGAATTCTGATCCTGTTGATATTTCTTCTAAAGCTTCCTATGTGGAACCAAAGTCAATGAAGAGGAGAAAAATTTGGTGGCATTAAAAGCAAAAAGCTCGGGAAACCGAGCTTTTCTTTTTTATAGTTCTTGCTCTCTTTCGAGCATCAAGATAGAATTTTGAGAAACGATGTAATATTTTTCTCCTTCATAAACTACTTCGTGTGATCCGTTTAGCAGAAAAATTGCCAGGTCGCCTTCTTTTGCCTGAAGTGGAACATATCTAACTTTTTCTTCAGACTCCATCCATGGCTCATGATCCTCTACCGGCATCGGAATTGGATATCCCGGGCCAGTCTTGATGATATAGCCTTGCTGAACTCGTTCTTTCTCCTGCACACCTGGAGGAAGGTATAATCCTGAGCCAGTTTTCTCATTTGGTTTTTTCAATCGGATCAAAACCCGATCGCCTACCACTATGAGTTTTTTCAATTTATTATCGGCTGTTAATTGCATGTCTTTTGAGTCTGGAATTAAGAACAAAAAGCCAAGAGTCTTGATGCTGAGATCTTGATTCTTGGCTCTTGATAAAAGAGCGGCATCTGCCTTTCAACAGATGCCGCTAAGTTGATTTTATGCGAATCTTATTTCTTGTCTTCGCTTACTTCTTCATAATCTACATCTGATACTCCGTCACCGGTTGTTCCTCCACCAGCACCGGCAGTTGCATCCGGACCAGGCTGAGCACCACCTGCGCCTTGAGCATTGTACATTTCCTGAGAAGCAGCTTCCCAAGCTTTGTTCAATCCTTCCATTGCTGAGTCAATTCCAGCAATGTTTTTAGATAGGTGAGCACCTTTCAAAGTTTCCAAAGCAGCCGTGATTGCTGATTTGTTTCCTTCGGAAAGTTTCTCTCCATATTCCTTCAATTGCTTTTCAGTCTGGAAGATCAAACCGTCTGCCTGATTCAGCTTGTCGATTTTTTCTTTCTCAATTTTATCAGAAGCAGCATTGGCCTCAGCCTCGCTCTTCATTCTGTTGATCTCATCCTGAGAAAGTCCAGAAGAAGCTTCGATCTTAATCTTCTGCTCTTTTCCGGTTCCTTTGTCTTTAGCGGACACGTTCAGAATACCGTTAGCATCGATGTCGAAAGTCACTTCAATCTGAGGTACACCTCTTTGAGCCGGTGGAATATCAGCCATCTGGAATCTTCCGATGGTTCTGTTATCTTTTGCCAAAGCTCTTTCTCCCTGAAGTACGTGGATATCTACAGCTGGCTGATTGTCAGCAGCAGTGGAGAACACCTCAGATTTCTTAGTAGGGATAGTTGTGTTTGATTCGATCAATTTGGTGAATACTCCACCCATTGTTTCGATGCCAAGTGATAGTGGAGTTACATCCAAAAGAAGCACATCCTTTACTTCACCTGTCAAGACACCACCTTGTATAGCTGCACCGATTGCAACTACCTCATCAGGGTTTACACCTTTCGAAGGCTTCTTTCCGAAGAATTTCTCAACTTCTTCCTGAATTTTAGGGATACGAGTAGATCCACCAACTAGGATTACCTCGTCGATATCAGATGGAGACAAACCCGCATCAGCCAAAGCTTTCTTGCAAGGTTCCATTGATCTTCTTACTAAGTTTTCTGAAAGTTGCTCAAACTTCGCTCTGCTGAGAGTTCTTACCAAGTGCTTAGGACCGGTTTGAGTAGCAGTGATGTATGGCAAGTTGATTTCTGTGGATGCAGAACTTGAGAGCTCGATTTTCGCTTTTTCAGCAGCTTCTTTCAATCTCTGAAGTGCCATTGGATCATTTCTCAGGTCAATTTGCTCTTCTGACTTGAATTCTTCAGCTAGCCAGTTGATGATCACCTGGTCAAAGTCGTCACCACCCAAGTGCACGTCACCGTTGGTAGATTTAACTTCGAATACACCATCACCCAGTTCAAGAACAGAGATATCGAATGTTCCACCACCAAGGTCAAACACAGCGATTTTCATGTCCTGATTTTTCTTGTCCATCCCGTAAGCCAAAGCGGCTGCGGTTGGTTCGTTGATGATACGCTTCACCTCAAGACCTGCAATTTGTCCGGCTTCTTTTGTCGCCTGACGCTCAGCATCGTTGAAATAAGCAGGAACTGTGATCACAGCCTCAGTGACTGCCTGACCAAGGAAGTCCTCAGCTGTAGTCTTCATTTTCTGAAGAATCATAGCAGAAAGCTCCTGAGGAGTATAAGATCTGTCGCCAATTCGGACTACTACAGTATCGTTTGGACCTTGATCTACTTTGTAGGTTGCATGCTTTTTCTCGTCAGAAACTTCAGAGAAACGCTTGCCCATAAATCTCTTTACTGAGGAAATGGTATTTGACGGGTTGGTAATAGCCTGGCGCTTAGCCGGATCACCTACTTTTCTTTCTCCGTTTCCGTTGTCAAGAAAAGCCACAATTGATGGAGTGGTTCTTCTTCCTTCGCTGTTTTGGATGACTACAGGTTCGTTACCCTCCATAACGGCTACGCAGGAGTTGGTTGTGCCCAAGTCAATGCCGATAATTTTTCCCATGATTATAGAATTTTATTTAGTTGCGGATTTGAATACAAGTCCCTCTATTCAAGGGATGTGCCATCGGTTAATTCAGGCTTTTTTGTGTCAGATTGTCAGCCAAGTTGGCAAAAGACTTTTCGCTTTAATCCGGAATTGTCACTTTCATCCGATTTAGAGTATCACTTTCTGACAGGTTTTTTTCAAAAATGTCGTAATCTTATGCAACCTCTCTTCACGACTTTGCATCTATACTACTGAGATGAGAGACTTTTTGAAATGCGCAAATTCCGAACGATGCAAATGGCTTGCAGTGATCCTATTGGGGATTTGCTTAATAGTGGTTAATCACCAACTCGAATCTCTCCAATCTGAGATTCTTCGTTTTACAATTGATTTTATTTCTGGTTTGGAAGAAGTGAAATTATCCTGAGAAAGCTATTTTTAGGACATGCATGAGAATTTTACAATCCAAGACATCTTTATTTACCCCATCAAATCATTAGGAGGAATACGCCTTACTGAGGCAAAAGTGGAGGAAAGAGGCTTCCAATTTGACCGAAGATGGATGCTGGTGGATCCGAAAGGAGTTTTTTTGACCCAGCGAACTCACCCCCAAATGGCGCTTTTGCAGGTTGAATTGGGTGAAACTGGTTTGATTGTTTTTGACAAAAGAAATCCCAAAGACAAGCTTCAAATACCTTATAATCAATTTTCCGATCAGGAGATCGAGGTGGAAATCTGGGATGACAAGGTGCTTGCAACTATTGTCGATCCGGGTTTGGACAATTGGTTCAGCGAAAAGCTGGGTATGTCTTGTCACCTGGTGATCATGCCCGAATCAACTCAGAGAAAAGTAAGTTCGAAATATGCGGTTAATGATGAATCAGTAAGCTTTGCAGACGGAATGCCTTATCTGATTCTGGGTCAGAAATCTTTGAATGATCTGAATTCACGATTGGAAAATCCGGTTCCAATGAATCGCTTTCGCCCAAATATTGTCTTTACCGGAGGCCAGCCTTATGCAGAGGATTCTTGGAAAAAGATCAAAATCGGCGCGGTAGAATTTCAGGTGGTAAAACCTTGTGCCCGATGTGTCCTGACGACAATCGATCAGGAAACGGGCTTCCAGGGAAAAGAGCCCTTGAAGACTTTAGCCGGATATCGAACCATTGGCAACAAAGTCTACTTTGCCCAAAACATGGTGGCATTGGAAACAGGCACAATCAGAATTGGAGATCAAATCATTTTGGAGTCATAAATCCAATTCTTGTAGAAATGAAAAAAGGAGCCTTAAAGCTCCTTTTTTCATTTATTTGAATTCTTTCACAGTCTGAATAAAGACCTTGACCATCTCCGGATCAATATCTGGATATACGCCATGTCCCAAATTTGCGATGTGGCGAGTTCCTCTGAACTCCTCCATCATTTCAATGGTAGCTTTTCTGACCTGATCAGCGTTTCCGTAAAGTGCTGCGGGATCCAGGTTTCCCTGAAGAGTCTTAGTTGATCCGATCAATTTCCTTGATTCGGCAATTCCCATATTCCAGTCCAACCCGATTGTTTCACAGTTCAGTAGTCCCATTTCCTCTCGGGCAAAAAAAGCACCTTTGGCGAAAACTGTCATCGGCACTTCTGTGATCGCATCGCAGATCTGAGAAATGTACCTCAGGGAAAATTCCTGGTATTGCTTTGGCCCCAAAATCCCGGCCCAGCTGTCAAAAATCTGCACCAAATCAGCTCCTGCACGAATCTGAGCTTTCAGGTAATTGATCGTGCTGTCTGTAATCATCTGCAGCAGTTTATGGGAAAATACAGGCTCCGTATAGAGCATTTCCCTTGCTTTGGAGAAAGTCTTACTACCTGATCCTTCGACCATGTATGCAAAAATCGTCCAAGGCGCACCGGCAAAACCAATCAAAGGAACACGACCATTCAATTCCTTTTTTACGATTTTGATCGCATCGATCACATAGCGGAGATCATTCTCTCCGTCGGCGATTCTGAGTTTTTTAAGTTCTGACTCAGTTCTGACAGTATTTGGGAACCAAGGACCTCGCTTCTCCACCATTTCGTAGAGCAATCCCATAGCCTCGGGAATCACCAAAATGTCTGAAAAAATAATGGCTGCATCCACACCAAGAATATCTACAGGCTGAATCGTCACTTCGGCTGCAAGTTCCGGAGTCTGGGCCAGTTCTATAAATCCGCTGACACTATCTCTTACTTTTCTGTATTCCGGCAAAATTCTGCCAGCTTGTCTCATCAGCCAAACAGGAGTTCGTTCAGTTTTCTCGCCTTTGGCGGCGCGAAGCAGAAGGTCATTTTGTAATTGCATGGCGCAAAGATAAGCGCCAAATTAAATTTTGAAGGAAAAAATCAAGGCATAAAAAAACAGGACTTATGCAAAGCACCGATCCTGTTCTGTGGTAATCAGTTGGTTTAGATAATGTCAGTTAATTCTTCTTTTTTAATTCGATTCGTTTGAAATCTTCATCCTTCAATCCCAAAAGCTCGGTTACAGCTTCATAGTTGGTCAAGTCTAACCTTGCAGAAGCATAATCTCCCGGAACGACGATCACCCGGAAAGCCTGGTTCATTTTCCACTCATTTCCCAATGTAGCGTAGTCCATCGGGCCATCGAGAAACAGCCTGAAATCTTTGCTGGTGAAATCATAATTGTAGATCAATACTCCCTGGTCAAAGAAAACTGTCTGAGGAAGTGCTCTCCAAATTGGAGTTGTTCCTTCTCTTTCCCACTCGATAAATACCAACACAACATCACTTTCGATGATCGCTGGATCAAATTGGAAGACTTCAGAGAAATCGTTTTCAGCTGTAAAGTCTAATTCAACTTCAAAAACCTCCGCCACGACATTTACACCGTCAACGCCATCTTCTCCTGGGAAACCTGGAGGGCCAGGGGGTCCTTCACATCCCTGAAATACTAAAATGCCCAAAAGACCAAAAACGGCGAAAATTTTTCTCATAGCAAATGATTAAAATTGATAATACTCCTTTCACGGTTGTGAAAGAAATAGGTTAGTTAAAAATACCTAAATCACGTTTTTAGCGGATAGGGGCGATCACATGCACCTCTTCTTCTGAGATGATTTTATCGATAAAAATCCCACTAAGAGTCAGTCCATTTTCCTTAGCATAGCTTTCCAAAGTTGCTTTCACCGTATCAGGACCTGGCATTACCCACCTGCTTCCAGTGATTTTGGCGAGCAGATAGGACTGCTCTTCAAATTTTTTGAACTCTAGATCTGCCAAAGGCAAAGCATGATTGATTCCGACAAAAACGATCATGGTATCCAACTTTCCTGCAGGCTCAATCTCATAAATGGTATGGATAAAAGTGCCCGGATGCAATCCTTTCTGGGTTTCCATTTCTTCGAAAATCAGGGCAAGTTTCTCGTCCTGTGGAATTCCGGAATAGGTCCTGCCTGCCAGACTTTCAGGTCCTGACTCGATTTTTTGGATCTCAATGGGGTTATTTCCTCCAAGTCTGTCAAAACTCCAATATCCTGCAACTACTAGCAGCACAAGAAAAATCGCAATCAATCCAAGTTTTTTTCTCATCCTCAAAATAAATATCTGACTCCAATTCCTCCCTGACCTTTGATATGACCAACTCGGTCGAGGAGTTCCAAAAAGAACCCGACTTCAGCAAATACACTGATAGGCAATTCATCAAAATAGTATTCTCCGCCGCCAAATACCTCTGGCCCAAAATCAACATTGGTCCTTTCTTCGGTGAGATTTGGGCTGGTACCTATTTGATCCACGTCATAAAAATAGGTGACATCAACGGTCCTGAATTGAACTCCTGCGCCCGCATAACCCAGTAAATAACCGACTTCTATTCCAAACTCATCAGTGAAATCTTCATGTAAAGCAGCTCTTAGATTGAGGGAAATTCCTCTGCTGGTGCTTTGCCCTCTGTAGAAAGCATTTGAAACGGGAGGGTTATTTTCAAAATCCTTCTGATAATAACTATCACTATTTACTCCAGCGCTCCCTATCATGGCTTCGATGGAGAGGTAGTCTTCAATAAAATCTTTGTATGTAATTGAGATTGGCTCACCCAGTCGTATTCCAACTCCTCTTTCCTGAGCAAATCCGATAAATGGCAAAAATAAAATAAGTAGTAGAATTCTGGATTTCACGTTCGTTGGGTTATTTATTCAAATAAGTAATTCTAGATCGCCATCGTTTTAAGCTGCATTTGATGGAGCTGCGTGTAAAATCCGCCAAGCTCAAGCAAGCTGTCATGCGTACCTGTTTCCACGATTTCTCCTTTATTCATCACGATGATTTTATCAGCTTTTTGAATCGTGGATAGTCTGTGAGCAATCACAATTGAAGTTCTGCCTCGCATCATTTTCTCGATAGAGTCCTGAATCAATTCTTCTGTTTCAGAATCCACAGAGGAAGTCGCTTCGTCGAGAATAATAATTTCCGGATTGTAAACCATCGCTCTCACAAACGAAATCAATTGTCGCTGTCCAACAGAAAGTGTCGCGCCCCGCTCCATGACATTGTATTCTAAGCCACCAGGCAATCGCTCGATAAACTTTCTGGCGCCGACCATTTCGGCTGCATCCAGCACTTGCTCGCGTGTGATAGTCGGATTGCCAAGTGTAATGTTATAGTAAATGGTATTGGAAAACAGAAATACATCCTGCATCACTACCCCGATATGCTTTCGCAAAGTTCCCAGTTCAAACTCCCGGATGTCGGTACCGTCAATCAGGATATGTCCTTTGTTGATTTCATAAAAGCGGGAAATCAGATTGATGATAGAAGATTTTCCGGCACCGGTTGCTCCGACAAGGGCGACTGTTTGGCCAGGTTGAACTTCGAAATTGATGTTTTTCAGTACATATTCTTCGTCCACATAAGCGAACCAAACATTCTGAAGCTGGATATGACCTTTGATTTTTTCAGGTTTATGGTTGCCTTCGTTGGCAATATTGTCTTTGCTGTCCAGCAATTTGAAAATACGAGAAGAACTCACGACACCCATTTGAAGGGTGTTGAATCGGTCAGCGATCATTCGAATCGGTCGGAAAAACAGCTGCAGATACATGATGAAGGAGATCAAAACCCCGATTTGCAAATCCATTCCCAGCACGCCGACTGCACCATACCAAACAACCAAACCAATTCCGATTGCCTGGATAATTTCTGCTACAGGGAAATAAACGGAATAATACATCACTGAGCGAATGTGCGCGGCAGCATGCTCTTTATTGATTGATTTGAACTTATCATACTCCCGCTGCTCCCGGTTAAAAATCTGCACAATGTTCATCCCGGTGATGTGTTCCTGCAAGAACGAGTTCAGATTAGAAACAGCATTGCGGACGTCATTAAAGGTGACTTTGATTTTTTCTTTGAATACGTAGGTCGAAATAATCATCAAAGGAAGGGTACTCAAGCTGACAAGTGTGAGTTTCCAGTCGATGTAAAACATGACGGCAAGAATCGTGACGAGCTGAAGTAAATCGCCCACAATTGCCGCAAGTCCTTCGCTGAAAACATCAGCAAGCGTTTCGATATCCGAGATATTTCTGGTTACAAGTCTTCCAATCGGGGTATTGTCAAAGAATTTCAATCTGAGTTTCAGAAGATGCTGGTACAGCCTCACTCGGATATCCTTGATGATGACCTGCCCAATCCATCCTGAGTAATAAGTATGAGCCCACTGCACGATGGCTTGCAGGAACATAAGTCCAACCAGGATGTACACGATTTTGAGCAATCCACCGCGATCTCCAATGGTCACATGCTCATCGATCGCAATCTGGATCAGATAGGGGCGGGTTGGAGCCAAAATGGCCATGGCGATTGTCAGAAACACCAAAAAGTAGAACTGAGCTTTATAGGGCTTTATGAACGAATAAAGCTGCTTCAGTACTTTGATGTCGACGATTTCGCCGGATGATTCTTTTTCTTTCTCTAAGCTCAAAATATGTTAATCTAAATAGATGTCTTTTGGGTATTCGATTCGGCTCAAAAAAAGGCCTTTTGCGGGAGATGCTTTTCCGGCTTTCAATCTGTTGCGGGATTCTATGATGAGGTCCATTTCATCCACTGACCTTCTTCCCAGACCCACATCAAGGAGAGTTCCTACGATCGTCCGTACCATTCCACGCAAAAATCGATTGGCGGTTATATGAAATAACAATTCATCGTCCTTTTGTTCCCAGCGAGCGTATTTAATTTGACAGCGAAAATGGTTGACGGCTGTGTGAACCTTGCTGAAAGACTCGAAATCCTCGTGTCTGAGCAAAGCTTTCGCAGCAAGATTCATCTTGTCTACATCCGGATCAAAGAAATATTGCCAGGCCAATTCATCCAGAAAGGGACTTTTCCTGAAAATAATCCGATAGACATACGATCTTTCCAGCGCATGAAATCTCGCATGGGCATCCGGCTTCACATTCCTGATCGTATGAATGGAAATATCTTTTGGAAGGATTGCATTCACGGCTTTCAGAAATTTTTCCCTGTCAAAAATCTGATCTGAGTCAAAATGACAAACCTGCATGCTGGCATGAACTCCCGTATCTGTTCGTCCGCTTCCCATGACAGAAATCGGAGTTTTGAAATAAGTGGAAAGTGCTGATTCCAGGCATTCCTGTACCGTGAAGGCATTTTTCTGAATTTGCCAACCGTGAAATTGAGTTCCTTTATAGCTCAATTCAAGAAAGTATCGCCTGGTTTCGATCATACGGGTGCAAAGATACTATTCCCTGCCAAATCAAGTAGAGAAACCTGCAATCCTTGGTATTGATGGGTGAAGGGCTTTTATTTGCAGAAAAATTGAAAAGAAATGATCCAGCGAATTCAGACAGTATTTTTGTTTTTGGTAGTGATAGCGATGGGGGTTACAATCGGTCTTCCGATTTGGGAGCAAACTATGACAGGTTCAGGGACTGAAGATTCCTGGAATCTGACGGCTTTTACTCTGAGTAACCTCAATCCGGAAGGAGAAGTCATCCAGTCTTCTTCGAAATGGTACATCGGGGCACTTGCAAGCTTTGGCGGATTGTTGGCATTGGTTTCTATTTTCCAATATGCCAACCGCACCCGACAAATGATGTTCAACATGATCAATTCGCTGGTAATGGTTGTACTGGTTGCTGCGATTTTCCTTACCACCAATGGAGTCAACACAGAAATCGGAGCAGAAGCGAATGGAGCCTATCAGCCAGGTTTTTGGGCAGTTTTAGTAGCAATGGTCTGCAATATGTTGGCAAATCGATTTATCCGGAAAGATGAAATGCTCGTTCGGTCAGTGGATCGAATCAGATAATTGATGAAAGGCTTTCGAATTACCGAAAGCCTTTTTTATTTACCTTCAAATCACCAAATCAAACTCCCGAATGAAACTCGAAACCATCGCCATCCACATTGGAAATAACATTACCGACTCCACAATGCCGGTGGTCCAGCCTATCACCTTGAGTACCACTTTTTTCCATGGGAATGAAAGCAATATGCTGTACACCCGGGCCAACAATCCGAACCGACAAGCACTTGAGCAGGTTCTGACTGCTTTGGAAAAAGGGGAAGACGCAGCAGCTTTTGCTTCCGGAAACGCAGCAGGAACGGCAGTTTATCAGGCTTTGGAACCTGGTTCCCATATCATCGCACCGGACGATATGTATCATGGTCTGCACAATTCAATCGCCATTCTTTTCAAGGGAGTTCACGAAGCAAGTTTTGTGGATATGACAAATCTGGAAGCGGTGAAAAACGCAATTCGACCTAATACCCGATTAATTTGGGTTGAGTCACCTTCCAATCCACTACTCAAAGTAACCGATATCCGAAAAGTAGCTGCTATTGCCAAAGCTCATGGTGCGATCATGGCTGTCGATAACACCTTTGCCTCACCTGTTTTTCAGAATCCGCTTGAGCTGGGTGCAGACATTGTCATGCATAGCAGCACCAAATATTTTGGAGGACACAGTGATATTTTAGGAGGAGCCCTGATTACCAAAAAGAAAGATGCTTTTTGGGACAAAATCAGAACGATCCAACGAGTGGGCGGAGCTTCACCTTCTCCGATGGATTGTTATTATCTATGCAGAAGTATCAGGACGCTCCCTTATCGAATGAAAGGTCATGCCGAGCATGCGATGGTGTTGGCAAACTACCTGATGAATCATCCCAAAGTAGAAAAAGTATATTATCCTGGACTCAAAGATCATCCCGGACATGAAATCGCTGCCAGCCAGATGAGTGGATTTGGTGCGGTGGTTTCCTTCCAGGTGAAAGGCGGTGCAGAAACTGCGGATGCTTTGATTTCCAAGCTTCACTTATTTGCAAATGCCACAAGCCTCGGAGGAGTAGAAAGCCTGATCGAGAGAAGAGCGGCTGTGGAAGGTCCCGATACCCTGACTCCTCCAAATCTGATTCGTGTTTCGGTAGGATTGGAGCACACGGATGATTTGCTTGAGGATCTGGAACAAGCTTTCGCCTCACTTGCGTAAAATGTTTTCTGTCTCGGTTGCAAGCGGCTGAGACAGAAAACTGATTATTTAATTAATGGATACCCGCTTCGCTGCCAATCCATCAAGCCATCACCTAGGTTGAAAATGTGAGTGAACCCATTTTGCTGAAGTATTTCGGCTGCCTGCACGCTTCTCACACCAGACGCACAATACACGTAGACTTCTTTATCCTTTGGCAGCTTATTGAGTTCTGCGATAAAATTTTGATCGTATATATCGATGATTACTGCATTTGCAATATATCCCTGAGCCACTTCCCCAGGAGTTCGGACATCTAGAATAATCCCGTTTCCGCTTTCCACTTTGGCTTTGAAAGTAGCAGCATCAAGATTTTCAATAGTTGATTGGGAATCGGTTGCTTCAGAAGTTGAGCCGTTGTCTTGAGTTTTTGGACTGCAACTTTGCACCGCAAGGGCAAGGAATAGAAGATATATTATCCGTTTCATGGCTTTTAAGGGTTAAATTTATTTGCAAAAATAGGGACGATTCTGCCTAATGAATGTGATTTTTAGTACTCAACGAGAAAGTGAGAAATATGAGCATTAGGCTTAAATTGCTTTGATTAGAAAAAGATACATCAAAAGGAAAAGATAATCAGGATGAAAAAAATATTGGTATCCACAGGTGGAGGAGATTGTCCCGGACTGAACGCAGTGATTCGTGGAATTGTAAAGCGTGCTGCGGCCGAAAAAGATTGGGAAGTTTGGGGAAGTTTCGAAGCATTCAATGGGCTGATGGATGAGCCTGCGCGCCTTCTCAAACTTGATGATAATGTCACTGCCGGAATTCACGTACTCGGAGGAACAATCCTCGGCACGACCAACAAAGGAAATCCTTTGAATTTTCCGGAGCATCAGCCTGATGGAAGCATTAAAGAAGTAAACCGGATCCCCCAGTTGGTGGCAAGAATCAAATCCCTGGGTTTTGATGCAGTCATTAATATTGGTGGTGATGGATCTCAGGCCATTTCTCAAGCTATGCTTGAGGCTGGAATGCCGGTTGTCGGAGTGCCAAAAACGATCGACAACGACCTTTCTTCCACAGATTTCACTTTTGGATTTCTCACCGCAGTTCAGATAGCGACAGATTCTTTTGACAGACTGGTGACCACCGCCACAAGTCACCATCGGGTGATGATCATGGAAGTGATGGGTAGAAATGCCGGCTGGATTGCGCTCTATACAGCCATCGCAGGTGGTGCAGAAGTTTGCCTGATTCCTGAAATTCCATATGATGTGGATGAAATTGTAAAGAGAATCAAATCGCGATATACAGATGGAAGAGGCTTCGCAAATATTGTAATTGCCGAAGGTGCTCATGCCAAAGAAGGTAGTATTACTTCTTCTAAAGGTGAGGAAGGAAGAATTGCAGTTCGACTTGGAGGAGTGGCTTATACATTGAGCCAGCAGTTGAAAGATGCAGGAATTGAGGCAGACATCCGAGAGACAGTTTTGGGCCATACCCAACGCGGAGGAACTCCGATAGCCTATGACCGAATAATTGCATCTGTGTTTGGAGTAAAAGCTTTTGAACTGATTTTAGATGAAAAGTTTGGACATCTGGTTGTCCTTCGAAACAATGATTTTTCTTCTGTTCCGATCAAAGAGGCCATCAGTGCTTACAATGTTGTGGGACTAGACAACACGCTCGTTCATGCCGCAAGGGGATTGGGAATTTCCTTTGGAGATTCAGAAGAGATTTAATGTTTCTTGCTGCTAGCTCCTCTCAAAGCATCAATACTTTCCATTTTCGATAAGTAAGTAGCCGGATTTCCGTGAGTGAAGGCACTCCGGAGGCGAATTAATTTGTAACATCAAACCCGCTCAAACAATCATTATGAACCAATTAGCCCAAAAAACCCAAAACCTGTTTCTGCTTCTGTTCTTGGCGGCAGTCAGTTTTTCCCAAGATGTAACAGCTCAAATTCCAAAGCAATATCTTGAGATTTCAGTTTCGCCGGATAAGTCGGATTGGAAGTATAAAGTTGGAGAGAATGTAGAATTCAATGTTTCTGTGACCCAATCAGGGCGGCCAGTTGCTGTGGAAAATGTCAGGTTTGTGGTCAAAGAAGAGAAAATGGAGCCGATCAAAGAAGGCCCTCTTCAACTTTCCGAAGGAAAGGCAACGATTCCAAATTCCACCATGAAAAATCCCGGATTCCTGCGATGCGAAGTTTTTGCGACGATAGACGGGAAGGAATACAAAGGTTTGGGAACTGCTGCTTTCGAACCTGAAAACATCAAGCCAACTGTCAAAATGCCGGAGGATTTCGAGGCTTTTTGGAATGCGGGGAAAGCTGAATTGGCAAAAATCCCAATGGATCCCAAGATGATCCACATGCCCGAAAAGAGTACTGAGCTGGTGGATGTCTATCATGTGAATTTTCAAAATATCAAAAATAGCCGGGTTTATGGAGTCTTGACAGTCCCAAAAGGTGCCGGAAAATTCCCTGCGATTCTAATGGTTCCGGGTGCAGGGATTCGTCCTTACTCCGGCGACATGGGCAAAGCAGCAAGAGGGGCCATCACGTTGCAGATAGGAATCCACGGAATCCCTATCGATATGCCGCTGGAGGTTTACAATAATCTCTCTGCTGGTGCACTGAGCGGGTATCCTACCTTCAATATCTCCGACAAGGACCTGTATTATTACAAAAGAGTGTATTTGGGTTGTGTTAGAGGTGTTGACTTTTTGGTTTCGTTGCCTCAATATGACGGAGAGAATCTTGGTATTCAGGGAGGAAGTCAGGGTGGAGCTTTGTCGATCACCACAGCCGCTTTGGATCCGAGGATCAAATATCTGGCAGCTTTTTATCCGGCATTGAGTGATATGACGGGTTACCTAAACGGCAGGGCGGGCGGTTGGCCTCATGTTTTCGCAGGAAATAACCTGCCTTACTACAACAATCCAGAAGCTATCGAAACGCTTGGTTATTATGACGTGGTGAATTTTGCCAGAATCTTAAAGACCCCTGGTTTTTACAGCTGGGGATTCAACGACGACACTTGTCCTCCAACTTCTTTCTATTCGGCTTTCAATGAAGTGAAGGCTCCCAAAGAAGTTTTTGTCGTTCCTGAAACAGGGCATTGGACGTACCCCGAGCAAGGCAAGAAAGCCGATGATTGGCTTTTCGGGAAGTTGAAAAAGTGAAATTTTGGGTGAGAGAATCCTTGATGATTTGAATAGTTGGAAGCCTGAAAATCCTCAAAGGGGGATTTTCAGGCTCAAGGATGGAAAACTTTTTGGTTGCCCGGGAATTGAAATTGGCTGATAAAGGGTTTGATTTTGAAGCGAGAGCCTTGCTGCCAACCTTGCATTTTGACCGGCACTTAGAAATAGAGGTACACTTGTAATTATTGCAAGCGCACCAGTCCATCCTAAAAACGAAATTAATTTTTGGTTGCTTGATCCATCAGAAGAGTCATAGGTATTTGGTAAAGCCCAGGAGGTCAAGACTAAAGCAGTACCCGTGCCAAGGAAAATCCACCCCGCAGTGTATTGGGAGTCACTTTTTTCCATTAGACTCGCTTGAGTGGTAGCCAATTTTTCAGTTTGGGCATTGGAGTGGAAAATAATTCCAAGAAGCAATAATGCTATGATTATACTTTTCATCGATTTGCGGAATTAAGAGAGAGGGATAATTTTAAACCAGGATGTATCGAAGGGGAATATCCGCCAGGAGTGAGAACTTTAACTGTATTTAAATCCAAACTCAGTTGTCCGGCTTTTCGGGCTTTGGAGGCGGAGCTTATTATTATTGGTATGCTGACCAAAGTTGAAATCACCCCTGCAGTTACAAGGAGAGCGCCACTGACACCAACTACTTCAGAACCTGTAGACCAAGCTGACCCAAACATCACTGTTCCTATCAATGTAGCCCCGAGACCTGCTCCAAGCATGATCAATCCGGTTTTTTTCTGTCTTTCACTTTGTTTGATGTATTCTTCAATTAAAAATCTGGTTTCTTGGTCTTGGGCAAAAACCTCAAAAGATGAAGAAAAGAGCATGGCAATGATTAGAACAAATATTCTCATGAATATTTTGTTAGATAGTTGATTGATGAGACTCCTGTGAATTTTTCGCATTTAAGGTATTAATTTAGTAGGCGTAGTTATTTGAAATAATCCCAAAGTGATCTTCATTTTGTCAAAAATCACAAATGGAATTTTCCTGAGTTGCTAAAAAAGGAAGATTGGGTATTCGTAGAAATCTCCTTTACCGCTTATTGCCCAATCCCTTTTGCCATCAGTCCTGCCAAAAGAGGAATAATAAATACAAGCAATAGCTCCAATCGAATAATCCAAAAGACTGATTTTGGAATGGGTATTAATTCTGCCTGATCACCTTTTCTTTTCTTGAAAAAGAAAACAGTCGGAAAGATCGAAAGCAATCCAATCGCGAGAAACAATCCCAGTTTGGTTTGAAAAAGTGCATTCTCAGTATAAAATTCCGACGGCTTTCCATGCCCTCCAAGCCAAAGCGTCATTCCGGCAGCAAAAAGACAAAGCACTGAAAATCCATAGATCCCGTCAATTTTGGCTAGCCGACCAATCTCTTTCCTCTTCAGATTTGGCTTAAGCAAAATGTGCTCTGCGACAAGCGAACTCACGATTGCGAAAATGCAGATAAAATGAAGGTAGCGTAAGAGTATTTCTATAGTCATTTCGGTAAATCTTTTGGGTTTTCTAAAGTTAGTCACTCGGGTATTTATTAATATGTGTCTGCCATACGTTTTTTCAAACCCAGATTTGAATAGTATTCTGAATCTATTTTATTGATAATAATTGGATTATAATTATATTCTGTTGCTTTTATCACTTTACTCTTATTACGCATGGCATCACAACCCTTGGAATTAATTCTGGGCAGACAATTTGGCGATAGCCTGAGCATGCCTGTCTTTTTGGTAGACCCTATGGGGAATTTACTGTTTTACAACGAGCCTGCGGAAGGGATTTTGGGGCTCCGTTTTGGAGAGACAGGAAGTATGAAAGTAGAAGAATGGTCCACAGTTTTCAAACCGACGGATATTGATGGAAATCCATTGCCTCCCGAGGGACTTCCTCTGGTCCAAACCCTGGCAACTCAAAAGCCAGCGCATGGTTCCTTTTACATCGATAATCTGAAAGGAGAAAGAGTGCTAATCACGGTGACAGCATTTCCGATTGTCGGAAGACCGGATCGATATCTTGGCGCCATGGCAATGTTTTGGAAATCCCCTTTGGTATGAAAATAGATATTTGGGGATGCAGAGGCTCCTTGCCGTCGCCGGATCCGGAAAATTACAAATACGGAGGCAATACTTCCTGCGTACAAGTCATGCACGGAGACACTTGCATTATCCTCGATGCCGGTTCGGGAATTCAGCGATTGGGTAAACACCTTAGCCCCGAAATTCGGGAAATCCATATCCTGCTTACCCATCTTCACATTGATCATACGATGGGGTTGGGATTTTTCCTTCCGCTATACAATCCCAAAGTGACCGTCCATCTATGGGGACCTTCTGCCACAGTGGAACCTTTACTTCATAGACTTAGGAGGTACTTTTCTGCGCCATTATTTCCTGTTCGATTAAATGAATTGCCTCGGCATCCGCTTATTCATGAGGTGGATGATTCCAATTTTGAAATTGGGGAGGTGAAGATCCAATCTGCTTATATTTCTCACCCCGGCCCAACTCTTGGATTCAGACTAACCGCCGGAAATGCTGTATTGGCGTATATGCCGGATCATGAACTTCCGCTGGGTTCTTCCAATTTTCCGTACGAACCCGATTGGACAAGCGGCTATGAAATTGCCAAAGATGCAGATTTACTTTTTCACGACGGAGAATATACCGCAGCGGAGTATGCCACAAAAATCGGTTGGGGCCATAGTTCGATGGAAGACGCTATTGCTTTTGGAAAGCTTTGCAGGGTAAAAAAACTGGCCTTGTTTCATCATGATCCCATGAATTCTGATCTGCGACTTGAGCAGATGCATCAAGAGTGTACCCGGAATTTGGCTCTCGATTTTGAAGTGGAATTATGTGCCGAGGGAAATTCGTATGAATTGTAGTTTTTTGACCGAGAAATTTCCCTTCAACAGACCTTTAGGAATATAAGGACTGTTTTCTTTTCCTGAGTCAAAGGCTTGAAATGTAATTCAACAGGTTTTTAATTTCTTCTTCGGAAAGCCCCGCGAGTAGATTTTCATACATAAGAGATTTCAATTCTTCATTTGCAGAAGCAATCTCTTTCCTTGGAACCTGGACGATTTGGTTGCCAACAAGCATGATAGAAATCTGATCAGTATCGGAATAGACAATCCTGCCAAGTAAGACTTTCCCGTCTTTTTTGGTGATTCTGGTTGCGATCATGCCGGGTTTGATTCGATTAGATGGATCATTGATTTCTTCCAGAATTTCCTCTTGGCTAAACTCTTTTCCAGCTCCTTTCAGATTTGGTCCGATCAGATCTGTATTTCCATCCACTGCATGACAGGCAGAGCAAGCACGAATCGCAAAGAGTTCTTTCCCGTTTTCAAGTGAAGCTGTTGAAAAGTCCTCTTTAATTATTGCTTTCTCGACGGAGTGTTTTCCTTCAAGCGAAGGGTCATAGATGATCTTATAAAATCCGCCGGTTTGCTTCTCAACGGGATTGTACCAATAATCAGAAATTCCATGATGAGCGACATAGAGAGATCCATCTTTTGCAAAAGCTAAATCCGATAATTTGGGAATATCTGCTACCGGAAATTCTTCAAATTCATAGCCGGTTGCAGTTTTTGAAACTTTAACTCGACCCACTCCTCCTCTGGTCCATCTCTCCCCGGGACCATAAAAAGCCACAAATAAATTTCCCTGAGTTCCTCCGAAATCATTTTCAGGGGAATTAAACTCAATTCCACCGGGAGCAATCTCATTCTCGAGAGAGAATATAGGTTGGGTGATGGTGTCATATTTACCTTCATATTTTTTGAGGTTGTGTCCATAAAACGCCCCAACCTGAAGGAGGTTGATTTCTTCTGTCGGATTTCCACCACCTTTATTGTCTGCGAAAAACAAATCTCCGTCCTGATTGAAATTCATCCCGTGTATGGAGCGAATTCCTGTTGCTACTATTTCAAACTTGGAGCCATCAGGGGAAATCCTCAAAATTGACCCTCTCATGCCCAATGAATCGGGAGAGGCGCCGGGATTCCAGGAATCTGTGGTAAGAACAAAATACAGCATACCATCCGGCCCAAAGTTTAAAGCGCTTGTCCATTCATACGGGTGCTGACTCGTTGGAATTTTGTCAAAAAAAGTCCAGGAAGTATCTGCTTTGTAATCTTGATCGGTATCTAGAAAAGCCCGGATTTCCGAACTGGTACCAATGTAAACCGTATCGCCCCGATGTGCAAAGCCACTCGGAGAACGTAATCCTAATTCATTTAAATCAATATATAGTAAGGCTTCATCCTCCACTCCATCTCCGTCCGAATCCTGAAGAGTGTAGATTTCCCCGCTTTGGTTTGCTGCAAAAATTGCCCCTCCGGGCCCGAGGGAAACCTGGATTGGATTTAGCACTTTGACACCGTTTTCGATCGGGAGTTTGATCACCCGGTATGGTCCATAAACCATTGAAGTAGTGTCTTCGAAAATTTTGAAAGGGTCACTTGGGGGAGTTTTGCAACTGAAAATAAGTCCCGAAAGGATGAATAATAAATGGAGGCGAAAAATGAAGTGGAACTTATGGTGGTTTTTCATTTGCTTAAATCGTAAAAATGAAAGTTAAGAGCCTTGTTTTTCAAGGTGTTCGGAGTTTGAAAATAGAGAATTCAAAAGTAATTTATTGAAAATAAAAAACTAAAAAAATAGCCGCTTCGGAAGAGTTTGGACTCTTCGAATGCAAATTTTCAAAGTGTATTGTTATGAATTTTGGAACAAAAGTCAGGTGATTGCTTTCTTTGATTTTCTCTGGTTTTTTTATCTTGGTGTCTCAAAGTGGAATAGAAACTTTCAGAGATAAAAATGATTTTGGTCCTGCATTGGCGTATTTGGGCAAGTAAATAGGCTGAGTATTGAAACTTAGGGTAGCTGCTTCTTTTTCGATTTTATTCGATTTGGAAAACGCAGGAATACTGGCAATCACGCATCCGACACCCGCGAGAAAAAGCAATCCACCTGTACCTGCTAACATTGTTTCCTCACTTGAGGAGTAGCCAAAAATTGAAAAATTACTTCCAAAAAGAGCTCCTCCGATTACAGCAGCTCCTGCTCCGACGCTAAGGAGTATCACTCCTTTTTTTTTCAGTCTTTGACTTTCTTTCATTAGATTTTCTTTTTGGGAAAGCGTGTCAGTTTCCTGTCCAAAGGAAATCGAAATAGAACCAAAAAATAAGGCGATTACAAGAAAAAGAATTTTCATGGCTTTTAGGTTTTTAAAAAATCCTTCATTGAATTTCGTAAAAATATAGCCTGGTAAAATTGAGGTTAATCAAATGTCAAAGTGATTTTTCTCAACTTTTTTGAAAAATGATCATTAAAAAAGCCTTCCGGGATTGTCCAGGAAGGCTTTTGTTATTTTTCATCCTTTTCCTCAAGTAAGGCTCTTTTTATCTCGTTCAGCTCGGCGATTTTTTCCTTGCTGACTTTCGGATACTCGAGCTCCATTTGATCCAGCGCATGGATGATCGCTGATGCTACCGCAATACGGGCGTAGGATTTATTATCTGCCGGAATCACATACCAGGGAGCATCTTCAGTGGAAGTGTTTTGGATCATGTCCTCATAAGCTTCCATGTACTGATCCCAGTATCCGCGTTCTTTTGCATCTGCGGAGCTAAACTTCCAGTTCTTATCCGGATCATCTACCCGCTCAATGAAGCGCTGCTTTTGCTCATCTTTGGAGACATTCAGAAAGATCTTGATCACAACAGTGCCATTTCTTGCCAGGTATTTTTCAAAATTCCGGATGTCTTTGAATCGGTCTTCCCAGATGTTTTTTGTCATCAATTTGGCAGGAAGCTTTTGTGAGTTCAGGATCGTTTCATGAACTCGAACCACTAAAACTTCTTCGTAATAGGATCGGTTGAAAATCCCGATTCGGCCTCTTTCGGGCAAGTGCTTTTGGCACCGCCACAAGAAATCATGGTCTAATTCTTCCGAACTCGGCGCTTTAAATGATGAAACCTGACATCCTTGTGGGTTGACCCCAGACATCACGTGTTTGATTGCCCCGTCTTTACCGGCTGCATCCATAGCCTGAAAAATTACCAACAAAGACCAGCGATCCTGGGCATAAAGAATATCCTGCAAGGCAGCCAAAGCCTCGACGCCAAGTTCCAGCGCTTCTTTTACAAGAGGTTTGTCCTCCTCTCCCAAATTCATTTTCGGAGTGGTGGAATAGTCCTTTAGCTTAAACTTCTTTCCATCTCCGACGCAGTATCGCTTCGAAAACTTCTTTGCCCGCTTGATCAGTTCTTTTTTGCTCAAAGAACCGAGTTCTTCAAGCTTATTTTCGGTTTTTGGGATCATATTAAAAGTGTTTAGGTTGCTTCTACTTAAAGTTAGTTTAAAATAATACTCCTCTTTAATTCCAAACGATATTTTATTTGGTTTTGTAAGAAAAGGAAAGCCTGCGAAATTATTCGCAGGCTTTAGGTTTGGAGCTTGAATGAGTAATAGTTGACTTTCCCGTCAGGAAAAATCAATTTTCAGGATACCAATTTCTCAATCTCACATCTACTTTCGAAGCGGAAGCATTTACCAATTCTTTGAATTTTGCTGTGTCGGCAAGTCCTTCGCCTCCACGGTAATGGAAAGGATAAACGATTCCGGGTTTGAATTCAGAAACTGCTTCTGCTGCCTGATCCACAGTCATCGTGAAAGGTAGATTCATGCAGACGAAAGCTACATCGATCTTTTTCAATTCACGCATCTCGGGAATGTCTTCCGTATCACCGGAAATATAAATTCTCTTACCACCGATTTCAACCACGTAGCCATTTCCACGGCCTTTTGGATGGCGACTGTCATCGGTTTCAGGAAGGTTGTACATCGGGATTGCTTCGATTTTCAGGTCGTGAATTGTCTTCGATTGGCCGTTTCCGATTACTTCGACAGCCTTGCTTTTTCCGGCAGGCAACTTATCTGCAACAGCTTGGGGTGCCACAATTGTTGCTCCGGAAAGATCCAATCCATCGAGTGTTTTCTGGTCGTGATGATCCCCGTGAATATCCGTGATCAGGACCATGTCAGGCTTTTTCTGCCCGGCAAATTTCTCAGCCCCTCCATAAGGATCCACATAGATCGTGAGGTTATTGTATTCCATGACAAACGTCCCGTGAAGGATCGGTCTGATGGTTATATCCCCGCCTTTGGCAGGAATCACATCTTGTGCAAAAGCTGCAAAGGACAGAAAGAAGAAGAGTAAAGTAAGATTTCGGGTCATAGCGTTAAGTTTTGTTTGAATAACGAGATTTTGGTTTTTCTGTTTAGAGGCTTTGATGAATGGTGTTTTGGGAGATGGGTGGGAGCCAAAAGTTGGATGGAATTAAAATTTAAATTTTTGGTGATTCTGAAAGTGTGTCATTCGACTCAAAATCTTTCAGGGTTGTTCCGTCTTTCTTTTTCCATTCGATTAGTCCGTTTGCGGCCCTTCCCATTACTATTGCGGCGGCGGTTGAAGGACTTGAGAAAATATTGTCTTCAATAAATTCAAGATATTCAACTTTGTTATTTAGGATGCCTTCTTCAATTAGTTTTTCCCGAAGTAGGGAAAGGCTTGCACTAAAAGATGGAGTAATTGTACCGGCAGCTTTTGATCCTTTCAAAACTAAAAAACCTTCCGATGTTGGTTCTCCTTGTCCATCAGCCCCTCTGACTGCTTTAATAAAAAAGCTTTCCTGTTTTCTTTTTGCTTTAAACTCTCTTTTCTCCTCGAAGACTTTGTGCCCAAGAGTATTCACCATCATTTTGATATTTTCAATAAATTCTTCCATTTCGGCTTTGTCCGATTCGGAGATTGAAGATTGCGTTGGTGTGATGGAATTTTCAATCTTGTAACGATTCGTATTCCTTGCTAAATCAAAAAGTCTATTTTCCAGGTATTTGATGTGAGCCTTGTTCAAGTTGTCATCCTTGCTGAGAAAGACAATTGCTTCATTCCAAAAATCTTTTTGGGTCAAATGCTGACTTAATCGCTTCAAAATTGATTCAGCTTCTCCAATATAAACCTGATCTTTTCCTTCATCGTCTTTCCCGAAAAGAAGATACACTGCGGTACTTACTAAGTCTGCCCGATCGGTGCAATCTTTAATTTTAATCCTTGGGATCTTGTAGGCTTTACCTGACCAATTGGATAGCTCACAACTCATTCGACCATTCGGGTCGCCATCTATTAGGAATATTTTTATAGTCTTACCAAATCTCATTTTTTGATTAATTTTTTTTTTATTCTTTCTCAGCCCTTCATAAATAGCTGTTTTCGACCAAAACTCTCTCAAACCCTTTCATCCATTCTCTTGGTTTAATTGTGTCAAAACTACCTCCACCATGCTGTCCATTCTTGAGAAGGCAAACCATTTTTTGCCCAGGTCTTTTAGTGAGGCACCGATATGGTAAAGTTCTTTTCTATCAATCAGTAAAAAGCGATCATGACTTTGGGTAAAAGTGTTTACCTGTATTTCGGGATATTGAGTATGATGCTTTTCGAGATCAAGTTGGAATGCTTGGGTGATGCTTTTGGTATAAATAGTCGCCTCAACTTCTTTGGCACGTTTGGTCAATAAGGTTAGGACTGATTCATCCACGTAATTGTCTATCAGAATAATCTCATTTTGTGCTTTCTTGATCAAATCGGAAACAAAAGCATAGGAATCAAAAATCTGCCCATCAAAGAATATCCCCTTGTCTGGAGCTGGTTGACTGGCTTCCAATGCCTTGAAAATCCGATCAATTTTCCCATCGGTTTGCAGTTGCTTAAGTTCCAAACTATCCAAACGCTGAAAGACTGAAGCGTTTTGCAAAAGAAACTTTCGCATAGAAATAAACGCTTGCATGATTTGGATACTTACTTGAACAGCTATCTCACTTCGCAAAACTGCTGAAAGCATGGCTACCCCTTGTTCGGTGAAGGCGTATGGAAGATATTTTCTGTGTTTACCGCGGCTATTCTTTAAGGTCACAATTTGTGACCTTAAAGAATTTGGTAGGTTCCCTGTGGATGATTTTAAGATTTGAAAATCATTTTCTTCAAGCTGGAATCTAAAACTTTCAGGAAACCGATTTGAATTTCTTTTTACAGCCTGGTTCAAAGCCTTTACTTCTACTTGATAAAGTTCAGCTAAATCACTATCCAGCATCACTTGGATACCACGGAACGTGTGAATTCTATTTTCTATTTCTCCATCCTCCATTCTCATCCCGCCCAGCCTTCTCTATCTAAACTCCTGTACTGAATCGCTTCGGCGAGATGCTCGACTTTGATATTTTCACTTGCTGAGATATCGGCTATCGTACGGGCAACTTTCAGGATTCGGTCATAAGCTCTTGCACTGAGTCCCAGTCTTTCCATTGCGGTTTTGAGCAGAGATCTTCCCGCGTCATTTATTTGGCAGACTTCCTTCACGAGATGGGAAGGCATCATGGCATTGCAGAAAACTTCCGGGTTGTCTTTGAATCGCATCACTTGTATTTCCCGTCCACGGATCACTCGCTCGCGGATTGATTTGCTGGATTCGGTTTTGCGGGTGGAGGTCATCTCGTCAAATTTCACCGGAGTCACTTCCACATGAAGATCGATGCGATCCAACAGCGGACCAGAAACCTTGTTCAGATAGCGCTGCACGATGCCCGGACCACAGACACATTCCTTGTCTGGATGATTGTAATATCCGCAAGGGCAGGGATTCATACTTGCGATGAGCATAAAGTTGGCGGGATAGTCCACCGAAACCTTGGCTCTGGAGATCGTTACTTTCCGCTCTTCCAGCGGTTGGCGCATCACCTCCAAAACTGCCCGCTTGAATTCAGGTAATTCATCCAGAAAAAGCACCCCGTTGTGCGCCAGAGAGATTTCTCCGGGTTGGGGATTGCCGCCACCGCCTACGAGAGCCACGTCCGAAATCGTATGGTGTGGACTTCGAAAAGGGCGATGAGCCATCAGAGAACCATTTTTTCCAAGTTTACCTGCGACCGAGTGGATCTTGGTGGTCTCAAGAGCTTCCACCAGAGAAAGAGGTGGAAGAATAGAAGGAAGTCTCTTGGCAAGCATAGTTTTGCCGGCTCCTGGAGGTCCGATCATGATCACATTATGACCTCCGGCGGCAGCGATTTCCATCGCTCGTTTGATGTTTTCCTGGCCTTGCACATCGGCAAAGTCGAATTCGATATGATCCAGAGAATCGTAGAATATCTCACGGGTGTCGGTCACGAGCGGCTCGATGACCAAGTCTCCTTGGAGAAATAGAATCGCATTTTGAACCGTATCCACGGCGATGATGTCGAGATTATTGACGATGGATGCTTCTTTGGCATTTTCTATCGGAAGAATAAATCCTTTGAAACCTCGCTTTCGGGCTTCGATTGCGATGGGCAAGACGCCTTTGATGGGGCGAAGATTCCCATCCAGTGAGAGCTCGCCCATGATCACATATTCACCAAGTGTCGGGAAATCCACTTGCTCGGAGGCCTGGAGAATTCCCATTGCAATCGGGAGATCATAGGCAGAACCTTCCTTTCGGACGTCGGCCGGAGCGAGATTGATGACCACTTTTTGTCTTGGCATTCGGTAATCGAAATATTTCAAAGCGGATTCTACGCGCTGCTGAGATTCTTTGACTGCACTGTCCGGCAAACCCACCATAAAAAAGCTGGTTCCCTGACCTACGTTGACTTCAATAGTGATGATGTTTGCATCCACACCGGATACTGCACTTCCAAAAGTTTTTGCGACCATATGAATGAAAAAAAAGAGACCTGCTTGGTATCTTCAATATAGTAGGTTGAGAAAATTAAATCTTTATTAATTGGGATTATTTTGTTTGGGAAAATCTGGATTTAGAAAAGTGATTCAAACCTCATCTTTATTCTTTGTCTCGTTTGTTCTGAGGGATAAAAAAGGGCTGGAAAAGTGTTTAAAATTTCCTCAGAGATTCAGCTAAGGATAAAAAAAAAGGAAGCCTTTCGAGCTTCCTTTTCAATTTCAAACAGAAATTTTTCAATCCGTGATATTCTGTCGCTTAGCGATATTACTCTGATCGGACTCACCGGGTTTGGTGGTTCGAGGTACAGAAGCTGGGGCTGCCTGAGTGGTTTTTGGATGCTCAAAGTCATACAACTTTGCCTTCAGAGAATTCATTTCTATTTCTCTTTTGCTCATTTGGTCGTTCATTCCTTTCATCGTCATAGAGCTTGAGCCCCAAGTAATCAGGAAAAGGATTGCGCCGATCAGGAAAACCGTGACCATCGCATCAGCGGTGATTTCCTCCATTCCAAACATTCCACCCAAGGAGCTAAATCCAAGGAAAAAAATCAAAAAAGCTCCAAAATAGACCAATAAGACAATTTGCAGGATTTGATGTAGCTTTTTCATATGATTGTAATTTGATTTTTTATGGCTATATGGAATCTCGCATGGCCCATAGTCAATCCAATGTGGGTCGCTTTCATCATGCTTGATTTCATATGATTATTTATTAGTTGTTTAAATATACCTAAACTGACTGAATACTGGAAAGCTTCTGGTAAAGACCCTCGATCTGATTGAGTTCGGCGTGTGTTCCCCTTTGCACTATTTCTCCGCGCTCGATTACCAAAATCTCATCCGCATGTTGGATCGTGCTCAGTCTATGCGCAATTACAAGAGTCGTACGATTGTTCATCAACTTGGTCAGTGCTTCCTGCACCAGCAATTCAGATTCAGAATCCAGGGCAGAAGTAGCTTCATCCAGGATCAAGATGGGAGGATTTTTCAGGACCGCTCTGGCAATACTGATTCTTTGTCTTTGACCTCCGGAAAGCTTGGATCCTCGCTCGCCAATGGAGCTTTGGTAACCTCCTTCCATTTGAACGATAAAGTTGTGAGCGTTGGCGATTTTCGCCGCCTCGATCACTTGTTCTTCTGTCGCATCCTCGATTCCGAAGGCAATGTTGTTAAATATAGTATCGTTGAAAAGGATAGATTCCTGGGTCACGATTCCCATGAGTTCGCGGAGATTATGAACCTCAAACTCCCGGATGTCGACACCATCGAGCAGGATTTTTCCTTCAGTAGGATCGTAGAATCTTGGAACCAGATCTGCTAATGTGGATTTTCCGCCACCGGAAGGGCCGACAAGTGCGATGGTTTTTCCAGCTTTCAGTTCGAAATTAATGTTGTTCAATACTTTCTGATCCTGATATGCAAAGCTCACATTGTCGAAGACGATAGACTTTTCGAAGCTCTTCAATGGCTTTGCAATAGCAGGAGATTTGATTTGTGACGTCGTATCGACCACTTCAAAAATCCTCTCTGCCGAGGCAATGCCCCGCTGAATACTGCTGACGGCGCGGGAGATTTCTTTCGCAGGATTCAGCACCTGGGTGAAAATGATAATGTATGTGATGAAGTCGGAAGCGCTGAGATCAGACTCGCCGCTGAGAACCATACTGCCTCCGTAAACGAGGATTCCTGCGACTACGAAGACTCCCATAAACTGGGAAATAGGAGATGCTAGTTCGTTTTTTCGGGCCATGTTCACATTCACATCTGCATAGTAATCCGTCTCCACGTCAAACTTGCCTGTCATAAATCGCTCTGCATTGAAGGCTTTGATCACTCGCATTCCTCCGAGTGTTTCATCCAGAATGTTGACAATCCTTCCGAGTGACTGCTGACTTTGCACCGCTTTTTTCTTCAGCTTCCTTGTGATCCCGCCGATTATTGCTCCCGAAATCGGGATGATCAGGATGGTAAAAAGCGTCAGTTTCACGGACATGAAAAACAAGACAGCGAAGTAAAGAATGATCGTGGCAGGCTCCCGAAAGACAACCCTGAGCGACTGAACGATGGTATTTTCCACTTCCTGCACGTCATTGGTCATTTTGGACATCAGGTCGCCTTTGCGTTCATTGGAGAAATACCCGATGTGCAAAGTGCTTACCTGTCGGAAAATATCCATTCGCATCCGCTTGATAACGACAGCTCTCACATTGGCCAAAACAACTCCGGAGAGGTAGGCGAAAAGATTCGAGAGGAAAACCGAGAGTACGATGATGCCACAGACAAAGTACAGCGTTCCCATTTTACCATAAGTCTCGGAAATCTCCAAAAAAGTATGGTTGAATAAATGGGTGAAATAACCAATTGAAAAGCCGAATTCTGGCTTTTCCTGATATTGGACAAGTCCTGCAGGATCGACCTGCTCGAAGATCACATCAAACAACGGCTTGAGCAAAGTGAAATTGAGCAAGCCAAAAACGATCGCCAGAAAGGCATAAATCACATAGACAGGCACGAATTTTCCGTAGGGCTTGGCGTAGGAAAGAATTCGCAGATAGGTCTTCATGGCAGAGTATTCGGTAAATAGGCCGCGAAGTTACGCAAAATTGCGCTCGCGGGATTTTCTAGTAATTGTAATCCGGCCTCAGGAAGTTCCATCGAATCCCCAATTGTACCAATTGATTGACTTCCGGACTGTCCAGATCTTCGGCTGTTCTCCTGCGGAAAGTATGGGTCGCATCGATGAAGAAATTATGCCTGAGCATATAGCTGGCATTCAGATTTGATTGAACAACCTGGTTTTCGACACCCTGACCAATGAAGTTGTTATACAGTCCGGTCGGGCTTCCTTCGAGTCTGTTTTTCAGAACGTCGCCGCCCCAGTTGGTTTCAGCATTTTCGTCGGTTCCAAATAGCTGATACATTCCGGTCAGGGTAAGATTGAGTTTTGGGATCGGCTGATATCGGATAATTCCGACAAACTCCCGGAAGTTTGCACCGCGAGGATGTGTGAGCGGAGTGCGCCAGTTGGAATAAGATTGGAAGTCCGTCTTTTCCTGAAAGGTGTAAGGTCTTGCCTGATTCCATTCAAATTGAAAATCCAAGTTCGAGACTCCAAAGACATTGATGTATTTATAGCCAAGCTGAATTCCATATTTATTTCGTTTGGATCCCTCACCGCTGATTTCGAAGAATTCCTCGAAGACAAATTCATCCAAGGCAAACTGTCCGTAAAGCTCCATTCCGGGATAGACAAGCCATTTGTAATCAATTCCCAGCATGACTTTGTCCGGAGAGCCTTGCTGTTGCTCGACCCAACGGAAAAAGACAAAGGGATTGAAATAGTTGAAGTCAATCTTGTCGGTCATTACAGATTCATAAAAACCCAGGTTGAGCTTTTTACCAACATTCAATCCCAAGCGGTGGAATGAGAAATACTTCTGAGGATATTTCCCGTCTGTAGGTCTGCCTCGATTGTAGAAAACATCGGCAGTCATCTGGGTCCATAAGTTGGTAAGCTGAAACTTCCAGACTTTGGTGTTCAACTTGACGAACATGTAAGGATTGGAAAAGTCCGAAAGTAAAAAGGAGCGATAACCCTCTCCGACAAAATTCCGATCGTGACCCACCTGAGCTTCGATGTGCTTGGTAAGGTGAAAATTCACATGCCCCAAAGCTGAGAAATAGCTGTAGCCATCGGTTTCGTATTCTTTCCAAAATCCCTCGCCCGGAACTGCCCCGTTGTATTCTGCAGTGTTTTTCACCCAACTCGGGAAGAAACTTTCTGAAGAAGTCAGATAAGTGTAGAACCCAACTTTCTTGTCAATGGATCCTCTGATCGCCACGCCTCGTGTTAATCTGTTCGGGTTTCGGTCGTTGTCAGTTTCAAATCCTCCATTTATATAGAGTACGGGATTGACATGAATATCAAACTCGTCGCTGTTGTAATAAGTGAAGTCACCGGGTCTTTTGTAAAGTGCTTTTAAAAATGGTTTCTTCGAAAGTTCGGTTTCCTGCTCTACAAATTCCCAGTTGTCCTGAGCGAGATATTGAAGATTGAATTGATCCACCCGGGACCGAATTACCGCGGAATCCTGCGCTAGGCTATCCAGATATTTTGCCACATGATCTCTTCTTTGAGGTTTGTAGCCGGTGTTGAAAAACGGATTGGTTTTGCCTTGAAGGATTTCGTAGCGCTCGATTCGATGATAATAATCCCGGTCATAAGGAATGTAGGAACCTTGGGCAAGAGACAAAAAGGGTAGCGAGTAAGATGCTATAAAAATGAGCAAACTCAGGGTCAGGCGCAGACTGGATCGTTTTTGCATTGGCTAAAGCTAGAAAACATTCCCGAAAATGAGATTTTGATCGGAAAAATCAATGGCGTTCATCTTCTCACAAGCCCCGTTTTTCAAACTTTTCCCCAAAAGGACAGGAAATACTTGATAAAGATTTGGTGTGTTTTCTGAAAAAGGGTAACTTTGTGCCTCATTTGAAAAAGATACTATAAAAAATCAGTGATATGAAAGCTACAATTCATCCAAACTACAGAGACGTGGTCTTCTATGACACTTCAAGCGAGTTTAAGTTTTTGACAAAATCTACAATCGAAACTTCTGAGACGATCGTATTTGAAGATGGAAATACCTACCCGGTATACAAAATCGAAGTAAGTGCTGAATCTCACCCGTTCTATACTGGTAAGAAAATGATGCTTGATACTGCAGGACGTGTTGAGAAATTCAACAGAAGATACGCTGCGAAGAAGTAATTCGAGCAAACTCATTCTTAAAAGTCTCCCGGAGCATGGATTCCGGGAGACTTTTTTATTTTTGCCCTATGGATAATTTGCTCTTGTTTGATGATCCGGCCATTCGTGGATCTCTATTGCCTTTTACTTTTACCCGGCCGGTGGCTGATATCCGGATTGGGATTCTGAAGATCTCAGAAAAATGGGAAAAGCGCACCGGTGCAGCGGTTTCTTTCCTCACACAGGATTATTTGCAAAAGAAATTCTCCAGAAAATCGGGCCATGCATTAGCTGTGAACGGAGCTTGGCTTCCTGAAAATGGAGTGGAGAAAATCCTCCAAAAGCTCGAAAAAAACCAATCGCTTTACTTCGGCAAAACCTTGCTGGCAACTTACATCGGTGAGACTGAGAAGAACCTTGACTTTGCGAAGGAAAAAGAAATAATCCAGCTGGACTCTGAACCGGTTTTGCTTCAGAAAACCTGGAACATTTTTCAGTTCAATGGTTCAGAAATCAAGAAAGACTTTGAATTGATCACTTCAGGACGAAATTCAGCTGAGATCAACGATCCTTACACCCGGGTTTATTCGCCGGAAAATATTTTCATCGAGGAAGGAGCTACTTTCAAAGCCGCGATTCTCAATGCTGAAAACGGCCCGATCTACATTGGGAAAAATACCGAGATCCAGGAAGGCGCCATCATTCGAGGACCATTTGCACTTTGCGAAGGCTCAACCATTAATATGGGGGCAAAGCTGCGAGGCGATACCACGGTCGGACCTCATTCGAAAGTTGGCGGGGAAGTTTCAAACGCGGTGATTTTCGGCTACAGCAACAAAGGTCACGAAGGCTTTTTGGGCAATTCTGTCATTGGCGAATGGTGTAATCTTGGCGCTGATACGAATACGAGTAACCTCAAAAACAACTACGCTTCGGTCAAACTTTGGGATTACACCAAAGGTGGATTTGCCAATACCGGCTTGCAATTTTGCGGTCTGATGATGGGCGACCATTCCAAGTGCGGCATCAACACGATGTTCAACACAGGAACAGTCGTCGGCGTAGGCGCTAATATTTTTGGAGATGGATATCCCCGAAACTTTATTCCTTCCTTTGCTTGGGGCGGAGCGGCGGGATTCTCTACCTTCCAATTTCCCAAATTCGAAGAAGTGGCCATCGCGGTGATGGGTCGCCGAAAAATAGCCTGGACTCCTGAAGACAAAGAAATCCTCGAAAGGATTTTTGAAACGTCAAAGAGTTACAGAATTTGGGAGAAATCATCCTGATTAATTAAATCATGCAATTTGCTGAGATTCCGGGATTACCCGAGACCAAAGAAAACCTGCTCAATGCCGTCAAAAATAACCATTTGGCGCATGCCTTACTTTTTTATGGGCCTGAGGGCTCAGCCAACCTGACGATGTCTTTGGCTTTGGCAACCTATTTATATTGTCAAAATCCCGGTCCGGATGATTCCTGCGGAAAATGTACGGCGTGTCAGCGGATGTCCAGATTGGTTTTGCCAGATTTGAACTTTGCTTTTCCGGCGATTGCCAAAACCAAAGAGGATGATAAGGAAGATGATGATAAGGAAGAGAAAGTAGATGTTTTGACGAGTTGGCGGAAGTTTGCCATCGAGCAGCCCTATGGCAATGTCCATGACTTCATCTATTTCAATGGCTTTGAAAAAAAGCAGTTGAATATTTCTAAAGGTGCCGCGAGGAAAATAATACAAGCACTTTCACTGATGTCTTTCGAAGGAGGCTATAAAATCATGATGATCTGGGCACCGGAATTTTTACATCCTTCCGCTGCCAACGCCTTGCTCAAAATCATCGAAGAACCTCAAGCGAAGACGATTTTCATGCTGGTGACTTCTCAGCCGGATCAGCTTTTGACGACGATTCTTTCCCGAACTCAGAAGGTGATGGTAAGAGCTTTTACCGATGAAGAAATCAAATCTCATCTTATTCAAACCGGACTTTCTGAACCCGGAGCTGCAGATCAGATCGCGATGGTAGCTGACGGAAATTTACGGGAAGCATATCGCCTCGTAAATCAAGTCGAAGATTTGCAGGTGAGCCAGATCAGAGATTGGTTTCGACTTTGCCATGGCAAAAAGCTGAAAGAGATTTTTGCAATGTCAGATGAGTTTCACAAAGCAGACAAGGAAGCCCAAAAGTCACTTATGCTGACTGGGCTGAATGTACTTCGGGAGATTTTGCTAAAAAACATGAGTTTGGACTCACTTCTTCGTACTAGTGGAGAGGATAGAAATTTTGTCAATAATATCAGTGTGAATGTACTGACCGAAGATCATGTGAATAGCCTCTATACGCTTTTCAATGAGGCTCATTATCATTTGGAGCGGAATGGAAATGCGAAGCTGATTTTTACGGATCTTTCGATGCAAATCCTACTTCTGATGGCCAAAATCGATTGAAATGGAGAAAAAGATCATCGGTAGAAAAGAGAAAATCTCTCTTCCCAAATTGGGATTGAAGCTTGTCTGGGCCAAAATCGACACAGGGGCTTATACCAGCAGCATTCATGCTGAAAAGATTCGGGAAGAAGATTATAGAGGCAAGAAAGTTTTGGCCTTTCAGGTACTTTTACCTGGGCATCCTTCTTTCACCGGAAAGACCGTAAGATTTGAAAAATACAAAGAAAAAAAAGTGAAAAATTCTTTCGGGCATGCAGAAACTCGCTATCTGATCGAAACCAAAATCAGGTTGGCTGGGGAAACTTACATTGCCGAGTTCACGCTTTCTGATAGATCCAGCATGAAAAATTCCATTTTGCTGGGACGAAAACTTCTAAGGAATCGTTTCCTTGTAGATGTGACAGGTTCTAATTTGTCGAGGGCTTACCGAAAAAAAGCAACATGAAATCGAGCATGACGCATGCGTCACACACCGGGATAATTATCAACCAAGTGAGATTCCATGTGGCCTTAAAGAAAAAATTTTAATCACATGAAAATCGCGATCCTTTCAAGGAATTCCAATTTATACTCAACCCGAAGGCTTTATCAGGCGATTCAGGCTGCAGGTCACGAAGCAATTATCGTCAATCACAGTATCTGTGATCTGATCATCGAGCAGGAGGGACCTTCGATTATTTACAAAGGTGAAAAACTCACCGGAGTAGATGCGATCATCCCAAGAATCGGAGCTTCTGTTACTTTTTACGGAACTGCCGTAGTCCGTCAATTTGAATTGATGGGAGTTTTCTCCGCGGTCAATTCTCAGGCGATTGTGCGAAGTCGTGATAAATTGCGAAGCCTTCAGATCTTGTCAAAAGCGGGTTTGGGAATGCCAAAAACTGCTTTTACCAACTTTTCCAAGGGCGGAGAAAAGCAACTTGTGGAGCATGTCGGTGGCGCACCGCTGATCATCAAACTTCTTGAAGGAACGCAAGGACTTGGAGTAGTTTTGGCGGAAACCAAGAAAGCCGGCCAATCGGTCATCGAAGCTTTCCATGGATTGAAAGCACGAATTATCGTGCAGGAATTTATCAAAGAAGCCAAAGGCGCTGATATCCGGGCATTCATCGTGAACGGAAAAGTAGTAGGCGCTATGAAGCGACAAGGTGCCGAGGGAGAGTTTCGGTCAAACCTGCATCGTGGAGGAAAAGCAACCGTTATCAAACTTTCGGCAGCGGAAAAAAAGGCCGCACTTGGGGCTGCGAAAGCACTCGGGTTGGATATTGCCGGAGTGGATATGCTTCAGTCTGATCGGGGACCTTTGATTTTGGAAGTGAATAGTTCTCCGGGTTTGGAAGGAATCGAGCAGGCCACAGGAGTCAATATTGCAGGTGAAATCATAAAGTATATCGAAGAAGGTGTGCTAAAAAGCACGAGTAAAAGAGGAAGTAATCAATGAGTCATATAGTAAAAATAGGAACCCGAGGCAGCAAGCTTGCGCTTTGGCAGGCGTACTACGTGGAGGAACTTTTGCAAAAATCAGGACTGGAAACGGAGATTGTCCTTATCGATACCAAGGGTGATCAGGTGCTGGATGTTTCCATCGCAAAAATCGGGAGCAAAGGAGTTTTTACCCAAGAGCTCGAGGATCAATTGCTCGATGGCCGGATTGATATCGCCGTTCACAGTGCAAAAGATATGCAGTCCAATTTGCCGGAAGGCTTTGAAATCATTGCTTTCACCGAGCGTGAAAAAGAGAATGACGTGATCGTTTCGCATCAGAAAAATATTTCACTGGCTGATTCATCCAAGCCTTTATTGTTGGGAACATCTTCGACAAGGAGAGTTTCGACTTTGAAGCATTTCTATCCCCATGTGAAAACCGTGGAGGTTCGCGGTAATCTGCAGACCAGAATCCGCAAAATGGAGGAAGGACTTTGCGATGCACTTTTGTTGGCGTATGCAGGTGTTCACCGAATGGGGTATGATGAAATGATTTCGCAGGAACTTGATTTAGCTGAATTTACTCCTGCCGTGGGGCAAGGAAGTGTGGCAATAGAAGTGTCGGAAAATCTGAATCCTGAGTTGAAAGCCAAAATCACTGAGGCTTGCAATCACAAAGAGACTTCACAGAAACTTCGTGCCGAAAGAGCGTATTTGAGAGTTTTGGAAGGAGGTTGCAGCATTCCTGTTTTTGCGTTGGCAAATCTGGAAGGCGATCAATTGAAGCTTTCCGGAGGAATCGTCAGTCTCGATGGGAAAACAAGAATTTCAATTGAAGTAACAGGAACTTCAGATCTGCCGGAAGAATTAGGAAAAATGCTGGCGGATCGGGTTTTTGCCGCAGGCGGAAAAGTAATATTGGATCAAATCAAATCAACCCTGAATAAATGAGTTACCTGAAAAATCTGCTTTTTGTCTTCCTTTTTATAAGCTCAGTTGCCTGTGCAGGAGATAAGGATTATGTGATTACGATCGAAACGCGCCATGGAAATATTGTGGCTTTGCTCTTTGACGACACGCCGGAGCATAAGTCCAACTTCATCGCTTTGGCGGAAGCCGGAAGATTTGACTCCACTGAGTTTCACCGGATCATCAAGGGATTTATGGTTCAGGGAGGAGATGTATTTACAAAAGAAGAACTGCCGGCTGAACAATGGCCGACTTTGCCAGCGGAAATTCGACCAAATCACTATCATCGAAAAGGAATGATTGCCGCTGCTCGTCAGGGCAATAATATCAATCCGGAGCGTCGCTCGAATGCTTCCCAGTTTTACATCGTGCAGGGCAAGGTTTACAATGAAGCAGAATTAATCACTGACATGGAAGCGCTTCAGGAAGCTTTCATGCGCTATGTGCAGATTGGCAGTCAGCAAGACCTGCGCAACGAATACAAGAGATTGTATGAAGCGGGGGAGTTTGATAGCCTGACTTCGTTGTTGGTTTCGAAGCGGGATGAAATAGCCGAATCTCTTAGCCTGAAACTGACGAAAGACTACACTCCCGAACAAATCGAAGTATACACGACTTTTGGAGGAACTCCTCATTTGGACCAGGAATATACGGTTTTTGGAGAGGTGATCCTGGGAATGGATGTAGTGGAGAAGATCGCAGCTGAGCCAACAGATACCCGGGAGATTCCTTTGAATCCTGTCTATATGAAGGTGACTGCAGAGAAGATGTCCAAAAAGAAAATTGCAAAAGAGTATGGCTACAGCTACCCTGATGCCAAATAAGAAGAAGATTTTCATCACCGGAGCCAATGGTCTATTGGGTCAAAAGTTGGTAGAGCAGCTGGTTCAAAAAGATGAATTCGAAGTAATTGCAAGCGGAAAAGGTCCTTGTAGATTGACCGGAGCAGGTTTTGAATATGTCTCTTTAGAGATCACAGATCAGGACCAAGTAAACCAGGTTTTGGGCGAAATCAGACCTGAAATCATCATCCATGGAGCCGCCATCACAAACGTGGATACTTGCGAGCTAAATCAGGAAGCTTGCTACGAGGTGAATGTAAAAGCAACCGAATACCTGGTTCTAGCCGGTGAGCGTTGCAAAAGCCATTTCATCTTCGTTTCAACTGATTTTATTTTTTCAGGAGAAACAGGGCCGTTGGATGAGTCTGCCGAGCCTTCACCGGTCAACTTCTATGGCCAAACCAAACTGGAAGCGGAACAATACGTGATGAAATATTCCACGAAATGGGCGATTGCGCGAACTGTTTTGGTCTATGGGATTGCCAATGATCTGAGCCGGACCAATATAATTTTATGGGTGAAATCGTCGCTTGAAGCGGGAAAAGAAATTCAAGTGGTGGATGATCAATTTCGAACTCCAACACTTGCGGAAGATCTTGCGACCGGATGTATTTTGATTGCGGAGCGTTCGGCTCTGGGGATTTTTAATATTTCAGGTTCTGATTTTTTGACGCCATTTCAGATGGCAATGATGACTGCGGAGTATTTTGGATTGGATAAAAACTTAATCAAAAGAGCTGATTCCTCAACCTTTTCACAGCCTGCAAAAAGACCTTTAAAAACCGGCTTTATTATCGAAAAAGCCCGAAAGGAGCTCGGATTTGAGCCTAAAACTTTCCGGGAGGGAATTGCTATTTTGGCAAATCAAATTATATTAGCCCGCTCTTAAAAAGGAGTTTACACCCAAATTTTACTCAGCATCATTTATGGCAGATAGTTCAACCCCCGAGGAGAGAGGCCAATTTGGCTCAAGCCTAGGTTTCATTATGGCTGCAGCAGGCTCTGCGATTGGCTTGGGAAATATCTGGCGATTTCCATATTTGACTGGTGAAAATGGTGGGGGAGCATTCGTCTTTGTATATATTCTTTGCGTTTTATTGATCGGTTTACCCCTATTATTCAATGAAATTGCTCTTGGAAGAAAATCAGGGAAAAACCCAATAGGAGCGATTCGAGACACCGGAGGAAATAAATTTTGGCAAATCGCCGGAGTACTTTGTATAGCGATGTGCTTCATAGTATTTAGTTATTATTCTGTAATAGCTGGTTGGACGCTTGCTTACATTTTCACAGAATTAGTAAACATTCCGATAGATTTTCAGGAGTTTGTCAGGACACCGATGTATGTCATTCCATTGACATTTGCTTTTATCCTGATGACGATTCTGATCGTTTTAGGAGGTGTTTCGGGAGGGATCGAAAAGGCTTCCAAATTCCTAATGCCGGTTTTGTTTATCATTATCCTATTCATTGCTGGCAGATCGGTGACGCTGGAAGGGGCTCAGGAAGGCATAGAGTATTATTTGTCGCCTGATTTTTCCAAAATAAATTCCAAAGTTCTCCTAATTGCACTTGGTCAGGCTTTCTTCTCCTTGGGTGTGGGCTGGGGTTTGATGATCACTTTTGGTTCTTACTTGGACAAGAAATCGAATATTATTCAATCAGCCAGTTGGATAGTTGGAATGGACACTGCAATCGCATTATTAGCAGGATTAATGGTGTTTCCAGCTTTGTTTGCCTTATTACCAGGCAAAGATCCTGCCTCCGGTCCGGCACTTGTTTTTGAAGTACTTCCTTTGGTTTTTGATGCTATGCCGGGAGGCAATATCATTGGAGCATTATTCTTTATCCTTTTGATGGTAGCGGCGCTGACATCAACTATTTCGATGCTGGAAGTTCCTGTTTCTTATTTGATCGATGAGAAAAAGTGGCACCGAAAAAAGGCAACTTGGATAGTGGGAATCGCAGCGATGGCATTATCAGTTCCGTCCGCTCTATCCTCCATCGAAGGTAATTTCTTCGCAGAATTGAGCATCAATTTCCTTGGTCATGAGTTGAAAGGATTTTTTGGGATAATGGACTTTGTCTTTGGCACTTTTGCAGGAATAGTGATTTGCCTGATGCTGAGTTTATATACTGGCTGGGCTCAGAAAATATCAGATTATGCGAATGAACTGACTTCTGGTGCACCGGGATTCAAAGGGATTTACCGAATCGGGTGGATATTTTTTATCAAATGGGTTTGTCCAATCGTAATCGGAGTAGTAATTATGGACCTATTAGGTGTATTTGGAACAACCCAATAAAGAGCTTGATTTTCATCAGAAAGATCTTGAAAAGAGGGAACCAATTAGGTTCCCTCTTTTATTTTTAGAATTACTTCAATTTATTAAGGCTTTAATTTTCTGCCCTTAAATGAATTTCATATACTTGAAAAAGTATTTTAAAAAACACATTCAGCCAAAACGCAATGCGTGTATTAGTAGTAGACGATGATTCACTTCACCTTTTGATCCTTCGGAAAATTTTTGAAAAGGGAAACGACTTGGTAGTGGTGGCACATAATGGAGTTGAAGCGTTGGAGGTTTTAGAGAATGACAACAGATTCAATATCATTCTCACAGATATAATGATGCCTTTCATGGATGGAGTGGAATTATTGGTAAATCTGAAAAAAAATGATAAAACCAATAAAATCCCGATTATCGGTTTTACTGCCGGTGATGTGGAATATTATAGGCAAACAACCCCTATTCCGTTTGATACTTTGGTGGCAAAGCCAATGGACTTTTGGGATTTGTACAGTCTGGCTAAATCAAAAGCAAGCCTTCTAATTAATTGAATAATTCTTGGCAAGGGAATTGCAAAAGGGGTGTTTAGTAGAAAACTAAACCATAAATCCCTTTAACCATGAAAAAGCTCATTTTTGCCTTTTTATTTGTCTTATTGGCAGCGGAAGGCTTCGCCCAAAATTCTGGATTTGGTATCAAAGCCGGACTAAGCAGTACTAAAATCGATTTCAAAAGTGACCAGTTTATTCCAAATGACGCCCAAACAGGATATCATATAGGTGTTTTCGGTAGATTTGGAGGAGCTGGTTTTTTTGTGCAACCAGAAGTTTTATTTACTCAAACAAGTGGGAAGTTCCAAGCCAACATTCCTCCTTTTACAAGCCAGAATCCTGAAAATTACGATGCTAGTTTCAATAGGCTCGATATTCCGGTTATGGTTGGATACAGGTTTTTTAAAGTGGTTCGGATTATGGCTGGTCCAATAGCCAGTTTCAATATCAATTCTGAAATAAAAGATGCTGGGGATACTGTTCAGGATGTTGAGTTTAAAAATTCAACATTTGGGTATCAGGCAGGGCTTGGATTTGATCTTGGAAATCTTTCGGTAGATGCCAAATATGAAGGAGGACTAAGTAGTGTGACTGAAAACATCGGAGAATATAATACAGACAATAGAATCAATCAATGGGTTCTTTCTGTAGGATTTAAGATTTTCTAAATTTCCACACATTCAAAAAAAAAGCCCTCTGAATTATATCCAGAGGGCTTTTTTGATTTTAAGACTTTTTTATTTCTCCATGACCAGTTGAGTCGGCTTTGCCAAATCCTGAATTTGCTTCAGGTCGACCACGTACACGCTTCGTCCATGAGAACCTACGATCAGGTGATTTTCTCTCTTCTGAATTACCATATCGTAAATGGCGACGTTTGGAATCTCGCCCTGGAACAGGTTCCAGTTATTTCCTCCATCCATTGTCACATATAATCCATGATCAGTACCGAGGTATAGGATTGCAGGATTCGTGTGATCTTCGATCACAATGTTCACTGACTCATCGGGCAGATTGCCTTTGATCGCTGTCCAGGTTTTTCCATAGTCTACACTTTTATAGACCATTGTGGTGAATTCGTCGTATCGGTAGCCATTCAAAGTGATGTAAACCAATCCTTCCTGAAATTTGGATGGGCTGATGCTGCTTACCCATCTGTCCTGTGGAAGGCCGGTGTTTAGGTTTGTCCAGTTTCCTCCACCGTTTCGGGTGATCCATACATTTCCGTCATCGGATCCTGCGTATAGTGTTCCAAATTCCAAAGGAGATTCCTCAACCACAGAAAGTGTCGCGAAAGGTACATTTCCGCTTTTCTTATTTTTTGTCAGGTCTGGTGAAATTGTAGTCCAGGTGTTTCCCTGATCGAGCGATTGATAAACGTATTGAGAACCCATATAGACAATGTCCTGATTGTGGTAGCTGAGTTCGGCTGGTGTTCTCCAGTTCCAGCGGTTGGGAGCATTTCCAATGTCATGACCCGGTGTGATTCTCTTACGCTCGCCATTTCCTTTATTGATTCTGAAATAGGAACCAAACTGTGAACCTGTATACACGATCTCATTATTTCTAGTGTCCACAGCTACGACCATTCCATCACCACCGAACAAAGGATCCCAAGCGTCTTCAGGTTTGTTGGTAGACTTACCAAACCAAACTCCGTTGTCCTGCATTCCACCATAGATATTGTATGGAGTAGCCTGATCGACCATCACTGAGTAGAATTGAGAAATCGGCATTTGAGTATTCATATGATCCCATCTTGATCCGCCGCCATAGCTTCTGTAGAGTCCGCCATCGTTTCCAAGAAGAATATGTTTGCTGTCCTTTGGATTGATCCACATGGACTGATGATCGGAGTGAGGATCGCCTATTGAATCTGTTCGGGAGAAGTTTTTGCCACCGTCACGGGATACCAGCAAAGGAACACCGAGTACGAATATTTCATTTTCATCCTGTGTACTTACTCTCACTTCGCCGAAATAGTAACCGTACGTATTGTAAAGGCGACTGATATCAGACTCAGATACTTTCTTCCAGCTTTTGCCAGTGTCCTCTGAGCGATAGACTTCAGCTCCTTTGATTGGCTGGCCAAACATTGCTGCGTTTGCATCCACTGAACCTCCCATGTAATTGGCGATCTGGGCGGTGGTGATTTTACCCACTTTCAGTTGTCTTTTTATTTCAGCACCGGTGTATTTGGTGCTGAATTGGCTTCTTCTCAAAAATGAATTAAGTTTCTTGTCGTCCAGTGCCAAAGCCTGATCCAGACTCATTTCTTTGAAATCTTCAAATTTGATCGGGTTTTCTTCTTGCTCTTGCTGTCCTCCTCTTTGACGGGGAGCTTCGGCTGGTTTGTCGGATTTCCCCTGATTATCCAGTAGTGCATAAACAACGCTTGGGTTGGATTGGCTAAAGTCAAATCCTATTCGGCCGACGAATTCATCCTGAGGAAAGCCGGTTACAGCTTTTTTCCAAGTATTTCCTCCATCCTCAGATCTCCAAATCGTAGATCCATCTCCATTTCCGATGAAATCATGCCCCTGACGGAATCTTTCCCAGCTTGAAGCCAATAGAACATCAGGATTAGAAGGATTGATTTTGATGTCGATTATGCCGGTACTTTCGTCGATGTAAAGGACTTTTTTCCAAGTTTTGCCGCCGTCGGTAGTTTTGTAAAGCCCGCGATCTTTGTTTTTGGAATAAAGCGAACCCATCACTCCCACCCAGACAATGTCAGGATTAGTTGGGTGAATCTGAATCTGTCCTGTATGATGGGAATAGGGCAAACCCATCATTTGCCAGGTTTTGCCGGCATCGGAGGACTTGTAGACTCCCGAACCTGCATAGGTAGATCGACTGGAGTTATTTTCCCCGGTGCCAACCCACAAGACATTGTTGTCAGATGGAGAAAGTGCCATCGCGCCAATGCCCAATGCGCTCTGGTGGTCAAAAATCGGAGTAAAAGATTGGCCGTTGTCCTCGGTTTTCCAGACGCCTCCGGAAGCCGCAGCCACATAAAATGTGTTTTGATTTTGAGCCACTTCAATGTCCACGATTCGGCCGGACATATTGGTTGGGCCTACATTTTTGGCTTTGAAATCTTTGAGAGGAGTGGAGGAAAGCATCGCTTTGTGCTTTTCCACTGATTCCTGAAGAGCTTTTTCGCTCGTGGGTTTGATATCCTGTGCTTGCAAGCTTTCTATGCTGGAAAGCGAAAGCATGCCCGAAGCCAGAAGTATCAGGTAGGTAGAATTCTTTTTCATTTGTGGATTTTAAGTCTGGAAAACAATATAAACAATCGCAGGCAAAGTCCTGAGACATTGCCTGCGGGTGGAAAAAGGTCTATTTGAATGGTGATTACCTGGAGATCAGGCGGGTTTTGTAGATGACGACGTAGTCCTTTTCCACTTCAGAGTAATCGGGTGAAAACCAGATTTCGGCATCAGAAATGTACTTGTCAATATTTCCAAGATTCTTCTGTTTTTTGACAAGGCTCGAAATCGTTTTTCCGTCAAATACCACCCAACCGAAAATGTTTTTCTTTTGCATTTCCTCATAAAATTTAGAATTATCTCCATTTGCTTCTGATGTGATCAGATCATATTCTTCATTCGTCAGCCCTCGGGCATAGTTTACGATAAATTGATTTTTATCTATAGGGATTACTTGATTCATCGATCCAGTATAAATATCTCTCGTCTCATAAGAACCAAATGTCTCAGCATCTTTAGGCTCTTTTTCTATGAATTCCGGAAATGGAATCTTGCGTATAGAGACGGGGCTGTCCAAATTTGAAAAGTGATACCCGTATAAAACCGGTTCATTTCGGAACGAGACGAAAAGTGTATCTCCTTTACTTGCAAGACCAGTTGAATAGTTTGCATTGAGGTAGGTTTTTTCATTAGTGTTGAATTTGGATTCCTTCGGAAAGGGTAGGACGGGGGTAAACTTCCCGTCGTTCAAATCCAAAATCTCCACACGTTTGGTTTCCACTTGAAATTTTTTGCCGTCAAAGCCAAATTCATCTGCGATTCTTCCTTCCCATGGGAAGAATATTTTCCCTTCATGGATGACCATGTTTGTTCTGAATTGGTTGATCATGGAAAAGCCCGGCTGAAATTCAGGTAAGAAAGTGCGTGTAGGTTCTCCTGACACCGAATAAAGGTAAAATCCTCTGAAGGCAGGGAGGATAATTTCAGTTTCATTCAGAAAAATCGGCGGACCTAATCGTGTTTGTTGATATAAACCCGGGCCATCTCCTTGCTTATTGAATTTATGGAGGATTTCTCCCGCGGCACTGGTTACAAGAATGGAATCGGTCAGATGGTCAACCAGAAGAAATGCGGACCCATCTTCAGAAATATCCCCCAGATAAAGGTTCCCCAGGTAATCCACCACCAGCGAATCATAGATTTCAAATTCAAAGGATTGCTCTGAAAGCGGCTTTTGGAGAATCTCCTCCTCTTTTGAAGTACAGGCAAAAGCAAAAAGAAGGCTTAGCCCGAGGGTAAAAAGTTGGTTTTTCATTTTTGGACGAGTTTCAATTGATAAATTGTGATTACTTCCGGTTCTTCCTCTAATTCATTGACATTTTGCATAGCCCAGATTCGGTTTTGAGTGTCAACCCGGCCGAGCCTGTATTTTTTCGGGAATAGTTTATGTTCGCTAAATTGATCTTTTGAATTCCTAACCATCCACTTTTGCGGATTCATTCGGTCAATTTCTCTTTGGTATTCCTCTCTTCCTAAATCAAGGGAGGGGAAATTTTCCTTTTTTAACCCGGAATAGTAAGTGATCAAATCTAATTCACCCACTTTTAAAATATTGGCAATCTTGCCTGGAGAGTCTGATACCTCCGTGTAATCTTCTTCATCTCCGTAGGGAAATCCGCTTTTCATTACAAATTTGTCGAAAGGAATTCTCATTGATTTTTGCTTCAATTGTGGATCATTCAGATCCAAATCATAAAGCAGCGTATCTGATTGATGAGCATAAGTCAATTTATTCCCGGCAAGAGAAAAGGAAAGAGAAATGAAATTAAAAGCTTCACCAGACTTGAGATAGCGGCTATCCGTATGAAGTGGTGCGATGGGTTTGAATTCTTCTGTACCAAGCGGAATAAGGTCAAAGGCATTGTAATTTTCATAGTATCCTTTTTGGTTGGGAGGAAAATCTGTCTGAGGATTTCCGCTGAAAGAGACCAAGGAAGGTCCGGCGAACGTTTCGGCGAAGTATAAATGATCAAATCCTGAATAAAACATTCCTTGGAGGGGATAAGGTCTTTTCAGTCCTTTCAAAAAATTAAACTCCAAATCATAGAAATAAATACCCTGTCGTCCCTGAATGATGATGGTGTCTCCCATGAAAATTGCTCCTGCACAAAGTCCACCAAAACCATTTGGGGCATCTTTGGGTACATCCAGTCTTCTTAAAATTTTGCCAGATGAATTTGTCAAAATCATCTTTGTACTTTTTCCAAAAACGCTGAAAAGAAAAAGATCCTTTTCTGCTTGGACTGACATTAATTCGAGATCTTCCAAAGTGGCGATCTGAATCGAATCCACAATCTCCAATTCCCATGTCAATGAATCGGTGTTCCTTTTTTCTTCTGAAGCCCCACACCCCCAACCAAAAAATACGGTCGCCAAAACCGTACCTGTTAAAAATTTATTCATAGCCTGATTTTTCACCTAAGAAAATAAAATACTAGGATAAAACAATTAAATAGTTTTACTATTTAATATCAACTCACACCTGATTTAAGTGAATTGCTCAGGGCGATTATCTCAAAGTATCTAAAAAGTTTATTTATCGGAAAGAAAAAATCCACGGTTTTGGAGCCGTGGATTTTTGAATTTTTGACGGGATTAACCGATCAGATTTCCCTGGTCATCCCAGACGGCAACAGTTCCTCTGTCTTCAGGTTTGAGATACACCGAAAGGTATTTCTCCTCCAGGCTTACTCCATGTTTGTCCATTACTTCCTTCGGCACCCCATCCCAGACATTGGCTTGGTTACCCATGTAGCCCATGTATTTCCAGCCAGCTTCTGTAGAGAAATAGCCTGAGCAAGTGAGGTTTCTCAGCATGTTGAACCACCTTACACCACCTTCGTATTCAGGCTTTGCTTTCTCCGGCCAGGCGACTTCATCTACGATTTGCAACACTTCTGCTTGGCTGAGTTCGGTGAATTTCTTCCCGAATTTCTCGTCAGATTCAAAGTCTAGCCACATAAGGCCGCCTCTCATCGGAGTCTGATAGTTAGGTTGATCTTTCATGATGAACTCCATGAAATCCACCACGCCCACTTCTGTGGCAGCGGGAGATTCGGAGTCCTTCGGCATGATAATGTCCACAAGGGTACTGAGTTTCTTCCGTTCCTCATCTGTAAAGAAGATTTCTGAAAGCAACTTTTGATCCCTGAGATCTTCCTCCGGAACTCTTCCGCCCATAGTTCCTCCCGAAAGGAGAGGAGTTTCAGGTGCGGTGCTTTCAGGAGCACAATTTGTAAGCAACAAGCCCGAGGCGATAGAGCCCGTAAAGAGCAATTTGAGATTTTCTCTTCTGTTCATGGCTTAGATATTTTTCTTATTCAATTCGGAAATAATGAAATCTGATGTTCTCCAGGATAAAGCCAAAATGGTCCAGGTTGGGTTTTTATCCGCTTGAGAAACAAATGGTCCTGCATCAACCACAAAGAGGTTTTTGCAATCGTGCGCCTGAGAATTGGAATTGACGACCGAAGTCTTCGCATCATTTCCCATTCGGGTGGTACCTACTTCGTGAATGATTCTTCCAGGTGCAGCAAGTCCGTAAAGTGTGTCAGCCCCAGGCTTCTCACCCAATAAAATAGCACCCGAACCGGTCAGAATTTCTTCAAAAGTATCCTGCATGTGTTTGGCTTGCTTGATTTCCTGATCCGTCCATTTGTAATGGAAGCGTAGAACCGGAATACCAAACTTGTCCACTGTCGTTGGATCTATTTCACAGTAATTGTCATACATCGGAACGCTTTCCCCACGACCGGACATTCCCAGCGTAGAGCCATATATTTTGCGGATATCTTTCTTCAATCCTTCGCCATATCCACCGTTTGGACTTGGGCTGCCAAATTCATCTTTGATGTATTTTCTCATCGAGTCCATCCCGCCTCCGGTTCCGTAGGCAGGCTGACCCATACCACCCCAGTATTCGATGTGATAACCTCTGGCAAAATCCAGTTTTTTATTATCAAGCCACCAAGGAGTATACATATGCAATCCCCCGACACCATCTTCATTGTATCGCTCACGATCAATCATACTCGGCAAAATACCTGATCTGCTTGCTCCTGTGGAATCATGCAGATAGCGTCCCAATACTCCGGAATCTCCGCCGATGCCATTGGGATGAGATTTTGATTTTGAATTCATCATGATTCGGGAAGACTCACAGGAAGAAGCACCCAATACCACTACTCGTGATTTGAGTTTGTATTCCTTCATGTCCTTCGTGTTCACGAAAGAAACCCCAGTTGCTTTTCCAGTATCGTCGGTCGTTACTTTTCGAACCATAGAGTGCGTGTAGAGATCAACTTTACCGCTTTTCATCGCAGGATGAACCAAGCATGTGCCTGCGGAAAAATCGGCATGCACCTGACAACCTCTGTTACATTGGGCGCAAAAAAAGCAGACCCCACGATCTTTACTAATAGGGCGAGTTAGCATAGAAAGCCTCGATGGAATCATCGGGATACTTGCTTTATCCGCACCTTTTTTGATGTAAAGCTCATGCAATCTTGGCTTTGGAGGAGGAAGAAAAAATCCATCCGGCTCATTGAACATGCCTTCTTTGGATCCAAAGACACCAATAAGCTTGTCTACTTTATCGTAATAAGGCTTCACATCGTCGTATCCAATTGGCCAGTCGTGACCCATCCCATCAATGCTTGCTCTTTTGAAGTCATTTGGACCAAAACGAAGTGAAATCCTCCCCCAGTGATTGGTACGTCCACCGACCATTCTGGATCTAAACCAATCGAATTCGGTTCCGTCTTTTCGAGTGTAGGGTTCACCTTCGATATCCCAGCCGCCTATGGCCGCGTCAAAATCCCCAAACGGTCGGATTCTTGTCCCTGTGCCTCTTCGTGGAGATTCCCAAGGTGGCCTCAACTGAGTCCTGTCCTCTTCTTTGGCGGGGTCCCAATCTCCGCCGGCTTCAACGACCGCTACTGAAAGTCCAGCTTCTGAAAGTATTTTGGAGGCCATTCCTCCGCCTGCTCCGGATCCTACGATAATCACATCATAAGACTCACCGGAAGATTTGATTTGAAAACTCATGTTTTACAAAATTTTTAAACTTCAACGACAAGTTTGAAAAATTAATCTGCAATTCAAATCAGTTTTTTAAACTGTGATTTTGAAAACAGGAGTTGAGGAAAAGGTCACGGGGACATCGAAATAGTTTTGGTTGGATTCAATACTAAAAGTTAAAAATCCCTCCTGTATTGAGGAAAACAATGTTTTTACCTTTCAGTCCGGGATTGTTTTCAATTATTCTGCAGAGTCCGAAGAGAGCTTTCCCTACATATATATCATCAAATAGGATTGCCTCCTTAAGCGAAGTTTTATGGATGAAATCCTTGCATTCCGGGCTGGTTTTTCCATATCCCCCAAATAGAAAATCGTCAACGATATTATCCTCGGAATCAAATTCCTGATTTTCCAATTCTAGGTATTTGGCAAGTTTGGAAATCGTGTCTTTTACGACGGGTGTCGCCTGGCTTTTGGTTCTTGCAATGCTTATTCCTAATGCCACACAATCAGGAAAGTAAGTTTTGCATCCCAGATACAATCCTGAAAAAGTAGTGCCTGTTCCTAAGGCGGTCACCAAAATATCAGGCACAACCTGATTATACTCCTTAATTTCTTTTGCGGCATCAAAATAGGCAAAGCTGCCTTCCACAGACTGGCCACCGCCCCAAATGAAGAAAGGTGAATTTCCTCTGGATTTGAGTTTCTCAATTTCAAGCTTTAAAATCTCAGCGACTTCTTCAGGATCACAAGTGACATATTCTACCCCTGCCAAATCACAAACTCTTTTATTTAAGGAGACACGATCGAGATGGGTGTTTTTATCATAAAGAATCAGCCTCACCTTCATTCCTAATTTCTGAGCCATTAATGCAAGAGCTCTGTTGAAATTGGAATAGGGACCTCCGGCAGTGACGATGTAATCGGCGTCTTCATTTTTAGCTTTTTGCAGAATATACTGCAGCATCCTTGCTTTGCTTCCTCCACCGGCCAGACCAAACAAATCCTCTCTTTTTAGGAAGAAGTTCACTCCCAACCTTTCTGAGAGATAATCCAGACGGTCAATTGGAGTGGGGTGAAATCTAAAGTGCTCCAAAGCTTTAGTGATTAGTATAAGAATTTGGAAAATTACACGGATAAATTAAAATTCTAAATATGCTCTGGTTTTGAAAATATTTTAATCAGGGAATTGAGTTTTTGATGCGAAAACCGGAGAGTTAGTGTTTGAGTTTTAAACAACAAAGGCTGAAATCAGGTACCTATGTAAGTTTTGTATTTTATGAGAAGAACATTTCAATTTTCTCGGGTTTCTTAATGCTGTGAGTATATTTGAAACAAATAATCCAACTTAACCTTAAAATTTTTCATTGATGAATTCTAAAATCATCATCAACTTTTGCCCTACCGGTATGGTCCCCTTGAAAAACCATACGCCTCATGTACCCATTTCTCCTCAGGAAATAATAGAGCAAACCCATGAAGCTTATGAAATCGGGATAACCATAGCACACTTACATGCCAGGGAAGAAGATGGTGTTCCCACTTACAAAAAGAGCATCTATCAGGAGATTTTCGAGGGTGTCAGAAAATTTTGCCCGGATCTGATCATTTGTGGAAGTAGTTCCGGAAGGAATTTTCCGGAATTCGAAAAACGATCCGAGGTGATCGAACTTAAACCGGATATGTGTTCACTTACGCTTTCCTCTCTCAATTTTGCGAAGCAAGCCTCCATGAATGCGCCTGATATGGTAACACGTCTTGCGGAAAAAATGAAGGACTACGGAGTCATACCCGAGTTGGAATGTTTTGATATGGGAATGATCAATTATGGTCAATACCTGATCAAAAAAGGGATAGTTGAAGGTCCGTTCTATTGGAATTTGCTTTTTGGGAATATTGCAGGCTTGCAGGCTACATTCAGTCAGATAGGCGCAGCTATTCAGGAAATCCCGAAGGATCATTATATCTCTCTGGCAGGTTTAGGGGAATATCAGTTGCAGGTAAATGCATCTGCGGTAGCAATGGGATATGGCGTACGGGTAGGAATAGAGGATAATATCTGGTGGGATGGACATAAATCCAGGCATTGTACCAACCTGGAGTTGGTAAGTAGAATTCATCACTTAATCGAACTTCATGAGAAGGAGTTTTTTAAACCTTCTGAATTTGGAAACCTTGGGTTTTACAATCGAAGTGTTCATAAAAATTTAGTGAAGACATTTTCCCATGGTTAATTTCTCTTATTCGCAGGAATACCTGGGCGAATCAAAGCCAATCAATCAAATTATACCTTTGGTTTCTGTCTGCTTGCCTACCTTTCAGCATGTTCACTTCATTGAAAAATGTTTGGAAAGTATCCTTGGTCAAGTAACTGACTTTCCTTTTGAAATACTTATCGGAGAAGATGATAGTACAGATGGAACGAGAGAGATTTGTTTTCGCTATGCCGATAAATATCCGGACAAAATTCGCCTGATGCTTGGCAATTCTGAAGCTAAAATGATCCGGAATGGAAAGAAAATCGGAAGATTTAACCATCTGAATCTTTATGCAAAAGCAAGGGGCAAGTATATCTGCATTTGTGATGGAGATGATTATTGGACCTATGAACATAAACTTCAGCTTCAGGCCGATTTATTGAATCAATATCCGGATGCCTCAATCTGTGTGACTGACACGTTTTTAGAAGGTCAGGAAAACACCCGAGCTATAGGATTGCCCAAGGAATTTACGATTTTCACACCCTCCCAACTTAGAAAGAGATTTTACTTGGGTCATATTTCAAGCTGGATGATGCGCAATGAAATGGCTGATTTTTTGAAAAATGAAATAATTATGAAAACACCGATGCTGGATGTGGTGATTTTCACTTTTTACAAGCTTCGTGGAAATACCATTTTCACTCCTAAGCAGACTTCTTTTTACAGGCTTAATGCCCAAGGGACCTATAGAAAGAGGAGTATGAAACAAAACCACAAAGATCGGTTTTTCATTAATTGGCATTTATTTATCTATGTACACAAGGATCCTTTGCTCTATCTCAGAACGTTGGGATTCATGGCGAAGAGATATTTTTTCAATTTTATAAAGCCCAAAGTCATCGGGAATTTTGCCTGATATATTGCGCCAATGATGGATTTTAATCTCAAATCCTTTTCTCTTATTTTGGAAGTTAATTGAAGATCATACCATGAAAAAAATAATCCTTCTGGGTCATAGTGACGGAGGAGTGCCGATTGTGATGGACTTAGGCGCTGAGATCCTTGGGTGTTTGGAATATGATATCATAAAAAATATTGACAGGCCTGATTGTCCCTTTCCATCAAATCTTTACAAAGCAGAGCACTTCTTCGATTTTGAATATGATTTCAATTCCAATCGTGATTTTGGAGTGCAGTTCGGAGTACATCATGGCAATTTGAAGTATCTTTTATATCATCATTTTTTGGAAAAATTCAAGATTGAATCTGACCGATACATCAATTTGATTCATCCGACAGCCTATTTCGCTCCAAGTTCCAAAGTAAAAGGCGGGGCATTTATCGAGCCGATGACTGTGGTATCTACGATGTGTAATCTTGGATTTGGAGTTACGATCAAAAGATCCGCTTCTGTCGGCCACCATGCCAATTTGGGGGATTTTGTAAACATCAATCCAGGAGTCGTTATTTCAGGATTTGCCAATATTGGTGAAGCCACCGAAATCGGTGCAGGGGCGGTCATATCCAATAATATTACAATTGGCAAGCGCTGTCTGATTGGTGCGGGAAGTGTAGTGACCCGGGATATTCCTGATGGAGTTATTGCATTTGGAAATCCCTGCAAAGTGGTCCGTGAGAACGAAAGATGGAACTCAATTCAAATCAGGAAATAGGGAATTTACTTCAAAACCTCCGAAAATTTTACTCCTCCAGAAGAAACCTAAAATCCCACTTGATGAATGTTTTGCTTACCAGTGTTGGAAGAAGAAATTATTTGATTGATTATTTCAAAGAAGCTGTTCACCCCTATGGGGGGAAAGTTTTTGCGATCAACAATCATGAAAATGCCCCTGCATTATATGTGGCAGATGCTTTTAAAATCGCTCCTTCGATCTATTCTGAGGATTATGTTGATTTCTTAATTGATTTCTGCGAAATGAATGAGATCAAGGTAATTGTACCTCTTTTGGACAATGACTTGCCAGTTCTTGCTGCTGCAAGATCCCGATTTGACGCCAAAGGGATTTATGTTTTAGTGGCAGAATTATGGGTTACTAAAATGGCGAACGATAAATTCGAAACCTTTGAGTTTTTGAGAAAGAATGGTTTTCATACAGTTCCTACTTTTTGCGATCTGGCAGAATTTAATGAAGCAAAAAGTTTGGGAAAGATTGACTTTCCCGTGATCATTAAACCGAGATGGGGGATGGCATCCCTTTCAGTGTATCAAGCCGACAATGAGGAAGAGCTTGAGTTTTATTTTAAAAGAGCAAAAAAAGAAATTGCCAATTCCTTTCTGAAGTATGAAAGCGGGCAAGATCCTGAGCACGCAATTTTGATAATGGAGAAAATAACGGGCGAGGAATTCATGCTCGACATCATCAATGATCTGAGCGGTGAATACAAGCTTACAGTTGTGAACAAGAAGTTATTAAGAAAAGGCGGTGAGACGGAGGCAGTAGAGACAGTTCATCATCCAGAACTTGAGGCCCTGGGAAAAGAATTAAGCCATCTGACCAGGCATCCTCTGGTAATGGATTCGGACGTTTTTTGGAGAGACGGCAAAGCATTTATCCTGGAGTTCAATCCCAGGTTTAGCGGAGGTTATCCTTTTACTCACTTTTCGGGAGTCAATCTGCCGAAAGCTCTTTTGAAATGGCTCCATGGCGGTATTGTAGACAAAACAGAGTATTTGACTCCCCGATTTGGAAGTAAGGGTTTGAAAGGAATAACTATTATCGGCGCTAACTAGGCCTCTTACAAGAAGTCTTTCAGGGTTTTCCAGATAGTCTCCGCTACGATCTTGTGTCCGGCTTCGGTTGGGTGAATTCCGTCAGGAAGGTTCAGGTCAGGATTACCCGCCACTCCTTCAAGCAAGAATGGAATGAGCGTGACATTTTTCTCTGCGGCCACTTCCGGATAAATATTCTTAAACTCATCCGTATAGTCCTGGCCCATATTTGGCGGGATTTGCATGCCTGCAAGAATGATTTTAGTGTCAGGATATTTTGCTCGTACTTTATCGATGATGGCTAGCAAATTCTTTTTGCTTTCGCTGGGCAAAATCCCCCGAAGGCCATCGTTTCCTCCAAGTTCCAAAACGAATATGGCCGGCTCATCTTCAAGAAACCAATCCAATCTGCTGAGTCCTCCCGCGGTAGTTTCGCCACTTAGTCCACCGTTGATCACACGGTAATTCAAACCCAAACTGTCAATCCTCGCTTGAGTCAATCCTGAAAAAGCGTCGTCTTGTTCTATTCCATAACCGGCAGTAAGGCTATTTCCAAAAAACAGGATTGTCTTTTGAGCGGCAACCGGGGTTTGTTGTTCTGTTGATTCTTGTGTTTCTGCTTCTTTTGTTTCCGAAGAAGATCCACAAGAGGCCAGAGTTCCTGCGAAAAGTAAAAGAAGGAAAATCTTTGAAATCGGGTGACTGAATCTGATCATGAGAATTTTAATATCTGCTTGTAAATGTATTAAAAGAAAAAAGGCGGATCATAGTTCAATTCTTTTTAGATCCTGATTTTCAATAGACCTGAGAATTGCTTCTGAAAAAGAAAATCTACCGTTCTCCGCTTTCGTTTTAGCAAGACCTTTCGATTTTTCTTTTATTTGCCTGAATTCCAAAATATACTTTGGTGTTCGCCAACAAAGTTAAGCTCAGCGCGTTTGACTTTTCATCTTTAATCCATTGAACCTATAAATGAATATTCTTTCTATTAAGAACCTGAGTAAAACTTATCAAAGTGGGGCAAGGAAACTGACCGTTTTGGATGAAGTTAATTTTGATATAAAATTTGGAGAAACTCTCGCGATCGTGGGACCTTCCGGAAGTGGGAAAACCACTCTTTTGGGTCTTTGTGCAGGTCTGGATTCTGGAAGCACGGGAAGTGTGGTCTTGAACGGGGAGTCTCTTGAGAAGATGACCGAAGATCAGCGAGCGTTTGTCAGAAACCAGCACGTTGGTTTTATTTTCCAAAACTTTCAGTTGCTTCCAACCTTGACAGCGCTTGAAAATGTGATGGTTCCTTTGGAACTGAAAAAGAGAAAAGACGCCCGTCAAAAAGCGCAGGAACTTCTCGAAAAAGTAGGATTAGGTGACCGTTCGACTCACTATCCTACCCAACTTTCCGGAGGTGAACAGCAGCGGGTTTCCATTGCACGAGCATTTGCAAATGAGCCCAAAATCCTTTTCGCAGATGAGCCTACCGGAAATCTGGATACAGAAACCGGAGAAATGATCGAACGTTTGATTTTTGACCTGAATAAAGAACAGGGAACAACGCTGGTTTTGGTCACGCACGATTTGGAATTGGCTGCGAAAACTCAGCGAATCATTCATATCAAGGGCGGAAAAATACAGGAGGATGTTCAAGCCTGATTACGCCTGGATTCTGAAGATGGCTTTCCGGGATTTCAGGAAAAACATCTCTCGTTTATTGCTTTTTGTTTCTTCGATTGTGGTTGGAATCGCTGCTTTGGTGGCGATCAGCAGCTTTGGAGAAAACCTTACCAAAGACATCGATAACCAGGCGAAGGAATTGCTCGGTGCAGATCTTGTCTTGGAAAACAATACCCCTGTTGGTGATCAAGGCCTCGATAGCTTAGCTGTGAAAATGGCAGCTGAAGTGAATTTTGCCTCAATGGTTGCTTATCCGAAAACGGGTGCAAGTAGACTTACTCAAGTTCGTGCTCTTGAAGGAGACTTTCCATTTTATGGAGTTTTGGAAACAATTCCGATTACGGGTGAATCTGATTTCCGTCAGGGAGGAAAAAAAGCATTGGTTCAAAAAGCCCTCTTGGCACAATTCAACGCTCAGGTTGGAGATTTTATAAAAGTTGGGAATGTTGATTTCGAGATAGTTGGCGAATTGCAGTCAGTTCCGGGTCAGACCGGAATCACGGCGACCGTAGCTCCGACGGTTTATATTCCGATGGAATATCTGTTGGAAACCGGGCTGGTCCAATACGGCAGCCGGGTGAATTACAATCGCTATTTCCTTTTTGCGGAAAATACCAATGTGGAGGAGTTGATCAAACCCTATGAAGATCAGTGGGAGGTCGATCGCGTCGATGCGGATACTGTTGAAGATCGAAAGCGATCTACTGGCCGTTCGTTTGCAAATCTCTCCAACTTCCTGAGCTTGGTGGCATTCATTGCCCTGCTATTGGGATGCGTTGGCGTTGCTTCTGCAGTCAATGTTTTTGTAAAAGAAAAACTTGCTTCAGTTGCAGTTTTGAGATGTTTGGGAGTTTCCTCCCGAGATGTTTTGCTGATTTACCTTTCGGAAATAATCCTGATGGGATTGGTTGGAGCGATTTTAGGATCCTTCTTGGGTACCCTTCTCCAATTCATCCTGCCGGTTGTTTTTGCTGATTTCCTTCCTGTGGAAGTGAATGTCGGGGTTTCCTGGATTTCGATTCTGTTTGGAATTATCACCGGATTATTCGTTTCGATTCTGTTTGCATTGCTGCCTTTGCTGAAAGTCAGAAATGTGTCTCCCATGGCAACATTACGACCTGAAACAGCGGATTCCACCTTGATGAAAGACCCGCTTCGCTGGTTGGTAATCGGCGGAATTCTGGCGTTTATCTGGGGATTCAGTTTTTATCTCCTGAAAGATTGGAAACTCGCTTTTGGCTTTACCGGATTTGTCGTTGTAGCCTTTGGCTTGCTTTGGGGCGTTGGTCAATTGATCATGTGGACAGTTCGACGGTTTTTACCGATCACTTTCGCTTATCCTTTGAGACAATCTCTGGCCAATCTTTATCGGCCAAATAACCAAACTGTCTCTTTGATTGCGACGATAGGTTTGGGCACGGCGATGATTAGCACGCTGTTTTTCTTACAAAATCAATTGCTGGAAGAAGCTAAATTCGCAGACAAAAAAGATCAGCCAAACATGCTGATGTTTGATATTCAGACCGCCCAATTGCAGGATGTGAAAAGCAAAATCACCAGTCGTGGATTGCCGATCATGCAGGAAGTAGCGATCGTTACCATGCTTTTGAACTCGATTGAAGGGGTTGATAAAAAGGAGAACGAAGACCTTTCCGAGGAAAAACGCTATTCAAGATGGCTGTACAATCGGGAGTTCCGGGTGACATATCGAGACACTCTTATTTCCTCCGAGACTCTTACTCAAGGAAAGTTAAGACCTTTGGGAAGTGCAGGAGACAGTATTTTTGTCTCATTTGAGAAAGGATTTGCAGAGGGAAATAATATCAAACTGGGAGATGAAGTAGAATTCAATGTGCAGGGAAGACCAATCAAAACCTACGTAGGTAGCTTAAGAGATGTCAAATTCAATCAGGTTTCGACCAATTTTCTTGTCCTGTTTCCAGAGGGAGTTTTGGAGTCTGCACCTAAATTCCATGTGCTGATTACAAAAACCAAAGACGATAGGGAAGCGGCAGATGTACAGTCAGAGATCGTACGAACTTTCCCAAATATTTCCATCATCAACTTAGGGACGATCGTCGCAGCTCTGGAAGAAATCCTGGGCAAGATCAGCTTTGTCATCCAGTTCATGGCCTTTTTCAGCATTGCAACAGGGATTTTGGTGTTGATCAGTTCGCTGATCATCAGCAAATACCAGCGAATGCGAGAAAGCATTTTGCTTCGGACATTGGGTGCCAGTTCTGCAATCGTGAGCAAAATCAACACGCTTGAGTACTTCTTCCTTGGAAGTTTAGCCTCACTTTCCGGATTGATTCTTTCCTTTATGGCGACCTTTCTGCTGAGTGAATTTGTTTTCAATTTCACTTTCCGAGGGGCTTGGCTGGAAGCTTTATTCCTTTACGTGGCTATCACAAGCTTAACCATTGTCCTGGGTTGGCTGAATGGAAGAAAGATCATCAACCAGCCTCCAATGGAGATTTTGAGGGGGAATAGTTGATTTCGGATATTGGATTTAAGATTTCGGATTTAAAAATTTCAAATATTAAAAAAAGTCCTTTCAAAGAAATTTGAGAGGACTTTTTCATTTATGCTTAAATCGTTCTGATATTCTCCAAAAAAGTAGAAAATTCATCTAAATAAGGGGGAGGGGTTTAGGTAAATTAGGTAGGCAAAAGGTCAATCATTTTCTTTTGTCAGGTTGATAAAATCTATCAATCCAATGACTTCCGTTTCTCCTTTTATAGGAAAACGATCCTTTCCCGAGTAAACAACAAACTTTCGAGTCGCCTGAATATCTTCACAGGCACTGTGAAATCCGGCAGAGAGCGAAGGAGCGATTGACCGTTTCACTTCTATTGCCCAGATTTCCTGATTGCTTTTTTCCAATACTAAATCGATTTCCGCCTGATTGCTTGAGCGATAGTAACTGGAAATCCATCTTGGTGTAAGATGATTTATGATATTTTCAACGACAAAACCTTCCCAACTTGATCCCACTACAGGATGTCCGAGCAAATGGTCAAACGTATGGATATTCATAAGATTATGAAGCAATCCCGAGTCTCTTAAATAGATTTTTGGGGTTTTAACCAGTCGTTTTTTCGTGTTGCCAGACCATGGTTGAATCTGCCTGACCATAAAGAAATCCTGTAATATATCCAGGTATGTTTTTATCGTGGTGTGACTGACTTCCAGACTTTTGGCAATATTACTCAAGTTGGCCTGTTGCCCATGGAAATGTGCCAACATGGTCCAAAATCGCTTCATGCGGGTAGCTGGCACTTGAGGGCCAAATAGCGGAATGTCTTTTTCCACATAGGTAGAAATAAAATCATTCCTCCAACTCCAACTTTCTTCATCCGAATCGGCCAAATAACTGTCTGGAAATCCACCCCTAAACCAGAGTTTTTCGACACCAAAGCCCAATGGATCATTTTGATGCAATTCTGAAACGGTGAATGGAGTTAATTCCAAATAGCGAATCCTACCGGCCAATGTTTCTGAGGATTGTTGAAGTAATTCTTTGGAAGCTGAGCCTAAAAGCAAAAAATGCCCGGCTTTTTCTCCGGCTCTTTTTCGGATATCCACCAATCCTCGGATGATTGGAAACAAATCAGGCTTTCGCTGGACTTCATCAATCACCAAGAGCTGATTTTCAAATCTTCGGAGATAGCTTTCCGCATCGTCCAGCTTTGCAAGGTCAGAATCCAACTCCAAATCAAGATAGTGGACAGGTTTGTCTAAGATAGGTTTGGCAAACTCTAAAGCTAAAGTTGTTTTCCCAACTTGCCTTGGTCCCAAAATGACCACCACAGGCATGGATTTTAGGCCTTGGATTAGCTTGTCTTCAAGTGTTCGATGGATCATGGCAATTCACGATGACTTTCAATTTGCATGAAAATTAAACATAAACCATGCAATTTGAAAGTTTAACTTTCAAATTGCATGGTTTTATTTGCTTTTCGATATAATCTGAACGATTGAATGATGCTTCATGAAAATTCCGAGTTTTGAGAGTTGAAAAAAGGAACACCTGATAAACAAAAAAAGACCCACATTTCTGTGAGCCTTTTTCGTACCCAGAGCCGGAGTCGAACCGGCACGAGTGTAACCTCATTGGTGTTTGAGACCAACGCGTCTACCGATTCCGCCATCTGGGCTTGTGGTGAGTGTGTGTCTCGTTCCCGTTATTTTCACAACGGGATGCAAATATGAATAAAGATTTTTTTACCTCCAACCTTAGGATTTGACTTCCTGCAACTTTTTTGAACTGAAGGCCTGCGGTTTTTCTGAGAATAGGGATTTGGTGAAACTCCAGATGGATTTAAAAAGCTCAGAATCACGATATTGATCCAGTGTTTCTTCGCTTTCCCAATGGCTGTAAGTCATGAAAATATTTTTTAGATTTTCATCCTGCCAGAGTTCCAAATGCTGACATCCCGGGAAATTCCGGATAAAAGACTTATTTGCTTCGAAGTTTTCCAGAAAAGCTGGTACCGCCTCGGGCTTGAAAGTCATGCGAACGATTCGGATCAGCATTAGCTTAGCTTTCGAAGTTGATATAGATTACACTGTCGTATCTCAATCCCAGCAAATCGCCGCCATGTCCATGATTGATTCCGATTTCAAGCAGATCGATGCTGTTGAAGAAAGCGAAACAATCTCCTGCTTCTACCTGATCGTATCCCATGTGAAGCTTATCCACGCTCTCTCTGCCAAACTCAATGGTGAACTTGCCTGGATTGAGTTTATCAAAGATCTCTTTTCTGATATTGGTGATCAGGTTGCCGTAGCGATCCACCCGCAGGACATGACCGATGATTTGCTGCTTAGTTGCTTTCGGATGACGGGACATCAGTTTTTTGAAATTTACCAGCGGCCCGCCAAAATCGTGGATGGCTGCCCCGCTAGCTACTTTTGCAGCGATGGGGGCCAAAATATCTTTCGCAGGAAAGGTAGAATCCTTTAAATGGATATCGGCAAACTGAACCATGATGCCCGGTTCAAAATCGGCCAGCAAACTCAGAATTCCATTGTTTGGACCGACAAATATATGCTCTTCCAGTTTCACTCCGATGTATCCATGTGTATGGCTTCCGGTAGTATTGATGGCGACCAAATGGACGGTTCCTTTCGGGAACTCCCGAAAGGAGGCTCGGAGCACAAATGCTGCATGAGCAAGATCAAATTCTCCGATATTGTGCGAAATATCGATGATATTCAATTGCGGGTTAATTGAAAGCATTTTGGCTTTTACAGCCGGAACGTAAAAATCTTTGTCCCCAAAATCTGAGAGGAATGTCACTAATGCCATGGAAGCAAGTCGATTAAAATTTTGTACTTTTGTTTAGGTGGGGGATGAACAAAAGTAGAGATTTTATTCTTTCACCTTCAACGAAAATCTAATCAATAAACGAGTTTGGTCGAAAAAGTAATCACCTTAGAAAACGTACCATTGGCTGAATTTTTAGGCCCTGCCAATGAGAATATCAGGCAAATTGCTCTTGCCTTTCCCCAAAGCAAAATTATTTCCCGAGGCAATGAAGTTCGCATTCAAGGTGGTGCTCCGGAAATCCTTCGTATCAACGATCTGATTAATCTCTTGCTCGAGCATTTTGATCGATTCGGGCATCTCACTCCTGAAAATGTAAAAGATTATCTTGACCTGGAAGGCATTCCATTCGAAGAAGCCAACAGAGATCAGGTTCTTGTCTTTGGCAATAAAGGTCTTGTCATCAAGCCAAAATCAGCTAATCAGCAAAAGCTCGTGGAAGCTGCGATGAAGAATGATCTGGTTTTTGCTTTAGGTCCTGCTGGAACGGGCAAGACCTACATTGCTGTAGCCCTCGCTGTGCGTGCCTTGAAAAACAGAGAAGTAAAAAGAATTATCATTACAAGACCAGCCGTGGAGGCAGGAGAAAATCTCGGCTTCTTGCCGGGAGATCTTCAGGAGAAACTTGATCCGTATTTGAGACCGATCTACGATGCATTGCAAGATATGGTGCCGCCTGAGAAGCTAAAATATTATCAGGAAACCAGGGTAATCGAAATAGCGCCTTTGGCTTACATGAGAGGTCGGACGCTTCATGATGCGTTTGTCTTGCTGGATGAAGCTCAGAATACCACTCAGGAGCAGATCAAAATGTTCCTGACCCGAATGGGGCCCAACTCAAAAGTGATCATCACCGGAGATCAAACTCAGGTGGATTTACCTGTTCGCCAAAAGTCAGGTTTGTCGGAAGCTTTGAAGATTCTGAAGGATGTGAAAGGTATCGGTACCGTGAGCCTGAGCGGAAAAGATGTGATCCGACATAAACTGGTGAAAGCTATTATTGAAGCGTACGAAAAAGATCAAATCGATAAAGAACATCATAGAAATGAGTCTTCAGGTAAATAGAATCACCGCCGAAGAAGATCTGAAATCTGCTTTCAAAATAAGAAAAGAAGTATTTGTGATCGAGCAGGAAGTGGATCCGGCTGATGAATACGACCAATTTGAAGAAACTTCTACCCATTTTTTGGCATTGCTAGACGGAATGCCAGTTGGGACGGCAAGATGGAGATTTACTCAGAAAGGGATAAAACTCGAGCGCTTTGCTGTGCTCAAAGAAGCCAGAGGAAAAGGGGTTGGTCAAGCACTTGTAGCAGCAGTTTTGAGCGATATTTCTTCTGACGCCACCACTTCCGGCAAACTCAAATACCTGCATGCGCAACTGACTGCCGTGCCTTTGTATTCAAAATTTGGGTTTGAAAAAGAGGGAGATATCTTCGAAGAATGTAATATTCTTCATTATAAAATGAAGTTGGCTTGACCCTTGCAGTTTCAAAATAAACCAACTTATAGTATCATGAAAAAAACGTTTTTCACCCTTACTCTTTTAATAGGAATTTTATCTTTCAGTCAGGCTCAGCAAGTAATTTCAAGCAGTTCTGTGCTGAACAGAGACTTTTCCAATGAAATAAAAGTCAATTTCCTAAACCTGATTGTTTTGGGTTCTGTTGAGGTTGGATATGAGAGATATCTGAGCGAAACCCACTCTTTGGACTTTCAAGTCCATATAAACGATCGTTTTGGATACAATTCCGAAGGAAAGGGTAAAGAGTACAAAACCAACTCTATCCAAACAGGAATGAATTTCTATTTTGGAAATAAAGAAAGCGGCAGATTTTATCTTTATCCTTTTGCAAAGATTCGTTTTGGGGACTTTGAGGAAAACAATGATGGCGCAATCACGACTACAGATATGACAGCCTTTATTTTTGGAGCTGGACTAGGGTATAAGTGGGAAGTGACTGACAATTTCGCATTTGGTCCCTATGCGAGTATAGCACGCGGTTTCAGTGATGAAGTCGCGAATAAGTTTACCAGAATTGAGCCAAATGCAGGATTCAGTTTAGGATATAGATTCTGAGGATCAATTTTCTAGAAAAATAGTGAGAGCCCGCGAAGGGCTCTTTTTTTTGTCAAAAAAGCTTATCTTAAATCTTTAATTTTTTAAAACATGAGATTCGCTGACTTTCCATTTTTACGGTATTTACCTTTTCTGCTCTGCGGGATATTTCTGGGCAGATCAGAGTATTCGCCGGGACTTTGGCTTCTTCTGGGAGCTATTCTCTTCTTTTGGCTTGGGTATTTATTTCTGATTTTAAAGCAGGAAAAAATAAAAACTATTCTCCGGCCAAGCGCTCTTGCATACGCGATGCTGATTCTTTTTGGTGCGATGTTGATTCAGGTGAAAAAGGAAAGCTTTCCTAAAGGACTGGAGAAAGTAATAGCTGCTGACCAATACCTCGCTGAGGTGATTCAATACGATGTACAAAAGCCTAATTCATTTGAGAATTTGCTTGAATTCAAGTCTGTGAAAACTTCTGCAGGCTGGTCGGATGCTTCGGGCAAAGTATTGGTCTACCATCAAAGTGGAACTCCACTTTTGCCGGGGCAAATTTTACTAGTCAACAAAGCGCCTGAGGTAATTCCCGGACCAAAAAACCCGAATGAGTTTGACTACAGAGACTTTCTGGCAAGAAAAGACATTTTTTATAGACAGTTCATAGGAAAGGAGGTAAGCATAATTCAAGCAGGTCAAAGCTCAGATTTCCGTTATTTCCTGGATCATCTCCGGCAAAAAATGGTGTTGATGCTGGAATCAAAAATCCCAGATCCGGATTCTCGGCAGGTTGCATTGGCTTTACTTCTTGGGCAAAAACAAAACCTGGATCCGGCAATCCGACAAGCTTATTCCGAAACCGGTGTCATGCATATTTTGGCTGTTTCGGGACTGCATGTGGGTATTATCTATGCCATATTTTTGTTTTTGATGAAGGTAATTCGACTGAAAAAACATCAAACCAAATACTACCTCATAGCCGTGATAGGAATCATTTGGCTGTATGCATTTCTCACTGGTTTATCGCCTTCAGTCCTGCGTGCCGCCACGATGTTTTCTCTTATTACGCTCGGACAAATGCGCGAGCGAAAGCCCTCGATTTATAATGTGCTGGCTTTTTCTGCAATGCTTCTGATTACAGTAAATCCCGATGTGATCTTTGATGTCGGTTTTCAGCTTTCATATTTGGCGGTATTAGGAATCGTTTTGATCCAGCCTTTGATTCTAAACTGGTGGTTGCCATCGAATAAAGTAGGAGAATACTTATGGCAAATGACATCGGTAAGCATTGCTGCCCAATTGGTGACTTTTCCGCTTTCGGTTTATTATTTCCATGTATTCCCCACCTACTTTTTAATCGCAAATCTCTTTGTGATTCCCATTTCTTTCCTGATTATGCAAGTGGGCGTTCCGTTGATGATTTTGGGGTGGATTCCATTTCTTGGAGAGGTATTGGGTTGGATATTGAGTTGGTTGGTCTGGTCCCAGAATCAGATCACATTAATCATCCACCAATTTCCTCTGGGGACAATTGACCGGCTTACCATTGGTTTTCCTGGAATGATCTTGATTTGGGCACTACTTCTGATTTGGGCAAATTGGGAATTTGGGGACAAGAGAAATCTCACCTGGACTGCTATTTTCCTGATTTTCTTTTGGTCAGTTTCTTTGGTAAAAAATGAGCTTTCAACACCTGAAGAGGAGTTGATTATTTATCAGGGAAAAAAGGGGAACATGTTTGATTTCTCTTCTAATGGAAAGCTTTTTTCCTGGAATCAAGGTTTGGAATCAGAGGAAATCAGTTTCATCGTCGGCCCAAATCGAATTGCAAATAAATGGTCTCAATTCCCAGAAGTACTTTCTGCAGGTCAAAAAGAAGATTCAAAAATCGATTTCCCGTTCCATTCAATTGGGTTTTCATCCGACCAAAATCAGCTTCATTTTTCAACAGAAATTCCAAAAACCATTCAGATTTGGGGAGGTGATCGATGGGAAAATCTGGATAATTCAGATTCTTTGAAGTTGGGAGACAAAGCTTTTCGAATACTTTTCTGAGTCCCTTTTTGGGATTGCCTTTTTCTGAACCTAACTTGATCACAATCAAAAAATAAATTCATGAGTAAACCAGTTTTGACAAAAGTGGCCGATCGAATTGGCTATATCACGCTCAACCGACCCGAAAAGAGAAATGCTCTGAGTCCTGATTTGATTTTGGGACTGAAAGATGCTTTTGTGGAAATGGGTGATCGTGACGATGTCAAAGTAATTATACTTAGAGCAAACGGAAAGGCCTTTTGTGCCGGTGCCGATCTGAGCTATTTGCAGGCAATGCAAGCTTTTACTTTCGAAGAAAATCTGGAAGATAGTAACCGTCTGAAAGACCTTTTCTCCTTGATCTTTACCATGCCCAAAGTTGTAATTGCTCAGGTTCAGGGGCATGCTTTGGCGGGAGGAAGCGGATTGGTGACAGTCTGTGATTTTGGTTTCTCTGTCCCGGAAGCACTTTTTGGCTACACAGAGGTGAGAATCGGCTTTGTGCCTGCGCTTGTTTCCGTGTTTTTGCACGAACAAATCGGTGGTGCCAAGACTCAGGAATTATTGCTTTCCGGTGGATTGATCACAGCTGCGAAAGCTTCAGAATTGGGACTGATCACTGAAGTGGTCGGGGATGATTCGTTGGAAAAAGAAGTCATCGGATTTGCCCAAAAACTGATTCACCAGAACTCGGGATTCTCGATGGGTCAAACCAAAAAACTCCTTCGGGCATTGTCACAGGAATCAAGAGAAAAAGGATTGAAAATGGCGGCGGAAATCAATGCCGCAGCTCGTTCACATGAAGATTGTGTCAAGGGAATTTCTTCCTTTCTGAATAAAACAGAACCAAACTGGTAAGTGCAAAATCGGGCTCAGGATATTCTTAGAGAAGTTTTTGGTCATGAGGACTTTCGTCCTGTCCAGAAACAAGTCATCGATGCAGTACTCGATGGCAAGGATACACTTGCGCTTTTGCCCACAGGCGGAGGGAAATCTCTTTGTTTTCAGATTCCTGCTTTGGTCAACGAAGGGATTTGCCTGGTCGTCAGTCCGCTGATTGCGCTGATGAAAGATCAGGTGGATGCTTTGAAAAGCAAGGGAATCCTGGCTGCGGCGATTTATTCCGGTATGAGTTATCGGGAGATTGACCGCACACTGGACAATTGTATTTATGGGAATTACAAGTTTCTCTATGTTTCCCCGGAGCGATTGAAAGCCGAACTATTTATTGAGCGGTTTCGCCAGATGAATGTAAATCTCATCGCGGTAGACGAAGCGCATTGCATTTCTCAATGGGGATATGATTTTCGCCCACCGTATTTGGAGATAGCAGAAATCCGCCAATATCATCCGAAAGTAGCCGTATTGGCGCTTACTGCATCTGCGACACCGGAGGTTTGTGCTGATATTATGGAAAAGCTTGAGATGAAAGCTCCCAAGGAGTTTCGTCAGAGTTTTGCCCGGGTCAATCTGAGTTATAGTGTCAGAATCGTTGAAAATAAGATTGAAAAAGGGACAGAAATCCTGAATAGGGTTCCGGGCTCAGCGATCTGGTACGTCAGAAATCGCCACGCTACCCATCAGATAGCGAAGGCGCTAACCCAAATGGGAATTTCGGCTTCAGCTTACCATGCCGGCTTGAGTATGGTAGACCGTGCAAAGCGACAGGAAGAATGGAAAGGAAATAAAATCCGGGTGATGGTCAGTACCAATGCCTTCGGAATGGGGATCGATAAGCCGGATGTACGGGTGGTGATTCACAGCGATCTACCCGAAAATCTGGAAAACTATTATCAGGAGGCCGGTCGTGCTGGAAGAGATGGCAAAAAAGCCTTTGGGGTTTTGATGGTCAATGAGGAAGATTTTGAATTGGTTCTGACCCGATCGGCCTTGATGTATCCTCCGACAGATTTTTTGAAACGGGTATATCAATGCCTGGCGAATTTTTACCGAATCGCTGTTGGCAGCAACATGCTCAGCAGCTTCGATTTTGAATGGAACGAATTTGCAAACACCTACAATCTGGGGGTTCTGGAGACTTTTTATGCGTTGAAGGTTTTGGAAGAAGAAGGATTTATTGGGTTGAGCGAAAGCTATTATTCTCCTTCGAAAGTCCATTTCAATGTGGATCCGGGAAGATTGTACGAGATTCAGATTGCTCACGCAAAGCTGGATCCGATTATCAAAATGCTGCTGAGAACGTATGGAGGAAATATTTTCTCAGAGTACATCAAAATCCAGGAAGCCAAACTCGCCAAATCTCTCGAAATCAAAGAATCCGACCTTATCAAGAGTTTGCAGCAATTGGTGCAAATGGAAGTGATGGATTACGATCAGCGAAAAGACAAGCCTCAGCTGACATTTCTGACTCCCCGATATGATGCAGGGAAGCTCCCGCTGAATCTCAATCGGATCGAACTTCGCCGTGAACTGACTTTGCACAAAGCAGTCAAAATGGTGGAATACGCCAGTCAAAACAAAATTTGCAGAACACAATACATTCAGGAATATTTTGGAGAAAAGACCGATGAAACTTGTGGGATTTGCGATTGGTGTCAGGAAGACAGGAAATCAAAAGATCCCGAAGGAACTGAGATTCGGTTTCAAACCCGGGTTCTCGAAACTTTAAAGCAAGGCGGAGAGTTAACAGAACACCAATTGCTGGACAGTCTCAGGCTTCCTGCTTCGGAAAAAAACCTAAATTTCATTCGCCAATTAAAGGATCATGGTCTGATCACACTCCTGCAAGACGGTAAACTCTCAATCAATCCCCATGAGTAATTTTCTGGACGATCTTTTCAATAAAGTTTTCAAGGCATCGGATAAGTCCCCGATGAACCTGAAGGAAAACTTTGTGCTGAAGGAATCTGAGATCCAGGAAGCCGAAGACTGGATAAGTGGGGAAGAAGGTCAGGTGCTTTTGGCCAGACTTTATAAAAATTACCACTTCAAGAGAGCTCAGCTCAATGAGTATCCTCAAGTTCATATCTTTGATTCCCGCTACGCCAAAGGTTTCGCGATTACATTCGAAGAACCTTTTACTTCCAAAACATTTTCACAGGTTTTCTTGGCTTTTGCGCAGCGAGTTCTAGCTTTGGGTTATCAGCAGGTCAGCTTGGACCGGAAAATGGAAGAAGTGAACGAGCAGGTAAAAGTGACGGAGAAATTTTACTTCAAACCACCCCTTCAAATACCAGCTGATGGAGAGCTAATCTCCCAGTTGTACGGAAATATTGCGATTGAAAAAGTAAGCGTAAATAATCAGCCCAACTACCTAAAATTCCTGGCAACTTTCTATTCAGACCGATTGTATCAGGATCCGAAACCTTTCGACCACATGCTGGATCGATTATTTGATGCTAACACCAATGGACAGAATTCTATTTAGAGACCAACTGAACAAATACCGCACTCCTTATGAGGATGAAGTGAGTTTTATCAAAGACTTTGAAGAACTAACAGAAGATCCTTTGGCTTACAAGCGGGAGAGATTGGAAGGGCATTTCACAGCTTCTGCCTGGGTAGTCAACAAAGAGAGAACTCATACGCTTCTGACTTTGCATCGCAAACTGGGAAGATGGCTGCAGTTGGGTGGGCATGCGGATGGAAACGAAAACTTATTGGAAGTAGCAATGCAAGAAGCTACTGAAGAAAGCGGACTGAAAAGCCTGACTTTGGTGGATTTGAATATTTTTGATCTAGACAAGCACATCATTCCCGAGCGCCCCCACGTGCCTGAGCATTTTCACTTTGATGTGAGATACCTTTTCGAAGCAGAAATCAACGAGCCACTTCATGTGAGCAAGGAGAGTATTTCCCTGGCTTGGATCGCGTTTGATTCTGTCACCGACATGATCGGCTACAATCCTTCGATCATGCGAATGCTTGAAAAAACCAGTAAATCAGAAATCCTCCTTTGATGCAACGAATTGACCCTGCGCAGATTCAGCGCGAGATTGATTTTTTCACCCCGATCCAAATCCGATTTTCAGATATCGATGGGTATTCTCATGTGAACAACGGCGTATACTTTAGCTATTTTGAGCATGCGAGAGCTGTTTATTTGTATGAAGTCTGCGAGTGGGATATCATGTCAATCGGCACCGTAGTAGCGAGGATTGAGATCGATTATATGAAGCCAGTCCATTTGGAAGATGAAATCAAATGTTTTGTTCATTGTACCCGAACGGGGAATTCTTCATTTGACTTAGCCCAATATTTGGTCGGTGAAAGTAAGGCCGGAGGTTCCCATGTTTTTGCAAAATGCAAGTGTACAATGGTCGCCGTGGACATGAAAACCATGCGTCCCGTTCCGATTCCCGCCAATTCCCTGAGTAAACTCACTCAGAAAGCCTGATTAAAAGGCTTGATTCCCTATCTTTGCCGAAAATTTATCCCGTGAAAAAACTTTGGTTGATTGCCGTAATGGCTGTTGGTCTGCTGAGTTGCAGCCCGAGTGAAGAGGAGCTGCTAAAAGCAGGAATGGAGAAAATGGACACTGAATCCTGGAATGAGGCCATCGAATATTTCGACCTCCTTCTGGAAGTTAATCCTGCAAATGCCCAGGCGTTGAATGCAAAAGGAGTGGCACTTTTTCAACAGGAGAAATACAAAGAAGCGATTCCGGTTTTCACCCAAGCCATCGAAAGTGACTCGACGATTTACAAACCATGGTTTAATCGGGCCAATTCAAATCTTGAACTCAAGAATTTCAAACAAGCGATTTCTGATTACAACATGGCCAATGGCCTGGATCCTTCCCAAACGGACATCTACTACAACCGTGGTCTCGCTTTGCTGGGAATGGAAGAATACGAAGATGCCTTACTGGATTTTGACGCAGCCTTGCAGGTAAATCCAAACCAAGCTTTGGTTTATTTCAACAAAGGAAAAGCCCAGATTGGAAACAACGATCCGGCAGGAGCGATGGAATCGCTGACCAATGCAGTCAATCTGGATGGAAAAAATGGGGCAGCCTATTATTTGCTTGGCGTGACCCGAATGAGTGCACTCGGCGAAAAAGAAGAAGGTTGCGTGGATTTGAAAATGGCGCTTTCTCTGGGACATACCGAAGCCAAAACTTGGCTCGACGACTTCTGTAAGTAAAATGGCTCAGATAGGTCAGGATATCAGGTTGGCGGCGAATTTTCTGAAAGAAGGAAAATTGGTCGCTATTCCTACCGAGACGGTTTATGGTCTTGCGGGAAATGCGCTGAATCCTGCCGCTGTTGCTTCTATTTTTGAAACTAAAAACCGACCTAGTTTTGATCCGCTGATCATTCATGTCTCGGGGATTGATCAGGTTGAAAAGTACACCGAGGATTTTCCAAAACCGCTTCAGAAATTAGCAGAGAAATTTTGGCCGGGTCCGTTGACTTTACTTTTACCCCGAAAAAATATCATCCCCGATTTGGTTACTTCCGGCTTGGACAGAGTGGCTGTCCGTGTTCCTGATCATGAGCTTACGTTGGCTTTATTGGCATCGCTGGATTTTCCTTTGGCCGCTCCAAGTGCCAACCCTTTTGGCTACATCAGTCCCACAACCGCTGAGCATGTCGATGCCCAATTGGGAGAAAAAATTCCTTACATCCTCGATGGTGGCCCATGTAAAGTGGGTTTGGAAAGTACCATTGTCGGAATGGAAGGTGAGGAAGTAATAATTTACCGACTTGGCGGACTTGAAATAGCGGAGATAGAATTGATCGTCGGGAAGGTGGAAATCAAAGATCACAGTTCCTCCAATCCTCAAGCGCCGGGCTTACTCGAAAGTCACTACGCTCCGAGAAAACCATTTATTTTGGAAAATCTTGATAAGTTAATTCCCGATTTTCAAAGCAGAAAAGTTGATTTTGCCGTGTTGAGTTTCAATAGACAAATCGAAGAAATCTCTTCTACACGGCAGTTTTGCCTGAGTGAGAATTCTGATTTGAAAGAGGCTGCTGCTAATCTTTTTGCAGCCATGCGCCAGCTCGATGAAAGCGGTGCTGAAGTAATTTTGGCTGAGTTGATGCCGGAAGTTGGCCTGGGCAGAGCAATTAATGATCGTCTGAAAAGAGCAGCGGCAAAAGGCTGAAATCGCGACTTAGAATTTCAAAGTCAAATTGATCATTTCGATCCGGCGGTTTTTGATGGAATCTTTGATAAATTCGGGACTTATTTTTGACGAAGAATTAACTAAAATCTATTAGCCCATACTCATGAATCCTAGAATTAAAAATGTCGATAACCTCAGCTTTGAGGGGAAAAAAGCGCTGATCCGGGTGGATTTCAACGTGCCGCTCGACGAGCATAATAATGTCTCTGATGACACTCGAATCCAGGCTGCACTTCCTACTATCAATAAAATTTTGAACGATGGCGGTTCTGTGATTTTGATGTCTCACCTGGGCAGACCAAAAGGCGGTCCTGAGGAAAAATATTCCTTAAAGCACATACTTTTGTCTTTGGAGAAAGCACTTGGTAAACCTGTGAAATTCGCTTCTGATTGTATTGGTAAAGAAGCTGAAATGCTTGCTTTGGGCCTGGAGCCAGGAGAGGTTTTATTGCTTGAGAACCTGAGATTTTACAAGGAAGAAGAAGCCGGAGATGTTGAATTCGCTAAGAAACTTGCCAAACTGGGTGATATCTATGTGAATGATGCTTTTGGAACAGCTCACAGAGCTCATGCTTCAACGGCCGTGATTGCACAGTTTTTCATCGAAAAAGTTTGTGGCTACCTGATGCAGTCAGAATTGAAAAATGCAGACATGGTACTTGATAATCCTGAGCGTCCATACACGGCCATTATGGGCGGTGCGAAAATCGCCGATAAGATTTTGATCATCGAGCGCTTGCTGGACAAAGTTGACAACCTGATCATCGGTGGAGGCATGTCATACACTTTTGCAAAAGCACAAGGCGGGACGATCGGAAATTCTTTGCTCGAAGCAGACAAGATGGACTTTGTGTTGGAGCTGATGGAGACTGCGAAAGCAAAAGGCGTCAACCTGATTTTGCCCGTTGATTCAATTATTTCAAAGGCTTTTGCAAATGATGCCGAGCAAGGTGTTGCCAATAAAGGTGAAATTCCTGATGGCTGGATGGGCCTGGATATCGGACCAAAATCACGTGAGATTTTCAAAGAAGTAATCCTGAAATCAAAAACTATCCTTTGGAACGGACCGATGGGTGTGTTCGAAATGGAGTCTTTTGACAAAGGAACAAAGGCAGTAGCGGAAGCAGTAGCCGAGGCAACCAGAAATGGTGCTTATTCATTGATCGGTGGAGGTGACTCTGCTGCCGCGGTAAATAAGTTTGGCTATACAGATCAGGTTTCGTACGTCTCTACAGGTGGAGGAGCATTGCTGGAGCATATGGAAGGGAAAGTCCTTCCGGGAGTTGCTGCTCTGGAACCGGGGTATACTGGAAAACACTAATAATAGAAAAAGGGCCGATAAGGCCCTTTTTCTATTTCAATTTGATTTCCTCTTACTTTAAAAGCGAAATGTTAATTCTGATTTTTGGAAGCTTTTCGTTTTACTTTTCAATAACTTCTCCAAATTCTAAAAGCTCAAAGGCAAATTCATCCTCTTTGTTATTTGGATTAAGGGGATGACTCAGGGAAATATAAATGCCTTCTTTAGCAATAAAGAAATCAAATGGATGATACTTATTTTTCTCAAATGATTTTTCTGAGATGAGATTCAAATTCTCATCTAGCACTTGGATAGAAAATGGACCGGAATAATTTCGATATTCATTTACAGGTACACTTGGATCTAGCGTATGTGCGTGAAGAGCAAATCGGATAAAGACTTTCCTAAATGGATCAAATTCGAGAGTTTCATAGTGAGGACTTGCATGGTAATATGATCTTAGGACTTCTCTTTCTGCTCCCACAGGCATATTTGGAAGAGTTTCTTCTAAAGATGGGCTTTTGACATCCTTAGATTGGATGGGTCCTTCCAGGTCCGAAGTAAAATAAATCCTATGATCACCGAAATAAGAAATCACAAATTTCCCCTCATGGAAGACAATAGAGGGTTCGAAAAGTTTTGTTCCCTGAAGGAGGTAATTATCCGGGTATTTTAAACCTAAGAATTGTGTCTTTCCAGAGTTTAGGTTTATTGAATACATGAGTTCTTTTTCTTTCAGATCATCATTAGTTGTCTTACTTATTTGACCGTGGAAGTGTGTTTTGACGATCATTCTGTCCCCTATTAGTATGGGCTTGCTTAAAAAGTAAGTATTATGTACAAAAGCAGGAGTGTACTTTTCAGGGGCTTCATATTTTATCTTTTGGTAAACATTTCCTGATGTGTCAGTTAATGAAATTTGCCCAACTAGCTGATTGAAAAGGAAAATACTGTCCAGATTATGGACATAAATGCCAAAAACATCTAGAACTCCTTGAGGACCTTCATAATCAAATTCGAGTTCTTTAATTTTTGACTTTGTTTTAAGGTCATAAATTTGAATGCTGTTTTTTGCCCAATTAAGATTGAATATTAAGGGGGAATCACCGTCGAAATAGTGGATTCCATCACTGATGTTGGATGTTTCATTATCAATAGGAAGTATTAATACTTTGCCGGTTTCAATTAACTGAAAACTGGAATTTTTATTAGAAGATGGATCACAGGCCGAAAAAATAAGACCTAGAACTAAGCTCGAAACAATGGTTAGATGTTTTTTCATTTTTGGTTAATAAAAAACCTGAATTAAGTTTGTACTTAACCCAGGTTAGTAGTGCTTAAATTAATTGTTAATTTGTTATTGATCGCCCGGATCACCTGGGCACAATCTTGTGCAGCTCCCTTCACCTTGCGGATCACAATACTTAGAAGGGTAAGTCACATCATACGAATTAGGACATCCTACCGCACTGGAGTTTGTTGAAACTAGAAATGCACCAAAAAATATGGCGATTGAAAAGGATAAAATTAATTTTTTCATGGGATTTTGTTTAGTTAAAGAAATAAATTAAAAACTATATATTTCGAATTTGTAAAAAAAATTAGTCAGGCATTTAAAAACTACATAAAAGGGAGGTTTTTTTTTTTTGAACGGCAATTACTACTATTATTTCAATTAAAAATTAAGGAAAAAGGAGTAATAAGTTCTGGAAACGAGTTTAAGGTCAGACTTTCCTGAAGGCAATTTGATAACTGATTGCATAAAATTGGATATTTTCAATTACAAACCTTTGCTCAATTGAATGGATTCACACATTAATTAAATGAGAACCATTCGTCCGTGGTAATCCAATCATCTAAATCCTACTTCCACCAGTACCGGAAAATGGTCTGAAGGATATTTTTTCCCATAGTTATCCGTCAGGATACCATGTCGGATTACTTCGATTTTTCCATTGATGAAGACATGATCGATGATTCCGTCAGGCATTTTTTCCCAATCAAATCCGCTGAAAGTTCCTGCAGGACCATAGGCTGGAATCTTCGAGATCAACCGTGCGTCCTGCCAAACAGGATTTGTGGTAATCGTTGAATAGGCGGGATTGTCGGGAGTGACATTGAAATCACCCATCAAAATCACAGGCAGTTTTTTTGTGTTGATTTTCTCGATTTGAGCCATCAGCAGTTTGCTGCTTTCTTCTCTCGCTTGTTGGCCGATATGGTCGTAGTGGATGTTAAATACAAAGAAGGTCTTGTTTGATTTGTCTTTGAATTTTCCCCAGGAACAAATCCGATTCAATGCCGCATCCCAACCTTTACTTGGGATTTCTGGAGTTGGGGAAAGCCAGAAAGTACCCTGATCCAGTAATTTGTACTGGTCGGGATCGAAAATAATAGCAGTGTATTCACCTTTTTGAGCTCCGTCGTCCCTGCCTACACCAAGATAGGAATAGCCCAAACCTGTACTCATTTGTTCGATTTGATGATGCAAGCCTTCCTGGGTTCCAAAGAGTCCGATTTTATGAAATTTGATCAGACCAATTACATGCGGGAGTCGGTCTTTCCAGAGATTTCCGACATCGTTTGAGTTGTCCCACCGCACATTGAAAGTGGCTAAAGTGTGATTTTGGCCACTAGCTGACAAGGAAAACATCGGGCCTAAGAACAGCAGAAGAATGGAAACTTGGAAAATTTTAACAGGGTTGAGTTTCATAATACAGAACTAATTGCTGGGAAATGACTTATCAATTAAAATTGCAATCTATTTTTATAAAATGAAAACCATTTATCCCAAAGACCTCGGCACCCAGGATTTTCACAGTTTGCTGCAGGGTACCGTAGCACCCCGCCCCATTGCCTTTGCAAGCACCGTTGATAAAGAAGGAAATGTCAATCTGAGCCCTTTCAGTTTTTTCAACATGTTCAGCACAAATCCTCCGATTTTGATTTTTTCACCTTCGAGAAGAGTGCGGGATAATACAACCAAACACACGCTGGAGAATGTGCTCGAAGTGCCGGAAGTGGTGATCCATATCGTCAATTACGGTTTGGTGGAGCAAATGTCTCTGGCCAGCACCGAATATGGAAAGGGCGTAAATGAATTTGAAAAAGCAGGTTTGACTGCTGTTGATTCCTTGCATGTGAAGCCACCAAGAGTGAAAGAAGCGCCCGTCGCATACGAATGCAAAGTGATAGAAATAAAGCCTTTGGGAACTGGGGGTGGAGCGGGAAATCTGGTGATTTGCGAAGTGTTGGTGGCTCATATCAGCGAATCGATTCTGGATGATTTCGGAGTGATTGATCCGCATAAACTGGATGCTGTGGCTCGTCTCGGTGGAGATTGGTACTGCCGGGCAAGCGGAGATTCGTTGTTCAAGATTGCAAAGCCTCTTCGTACAATGGGAATCGGAATCGATTCAATCCCTGACGAAATCAGAGACAGTTTGGTCCTCAGCGGGAATAATCTTGGCAGACTGGGAAATGTGGAGCAATTGCCGAGCGAGGAAGAAATAGCGGCTTTTGCCAAAACTCCTGAAATTCAGGAAATGCACGTTCGGTTCAAAAATGACCCCGAATCCTGGCTTGATCATTTGCACCGCTTTGCTAAGGAAGAATTGGAAGCTGGTGAAGTAGAAAAAGCCTGGTTGATTTTGCTCCAAAAACAATAAAAAAGAACGGCCCCGGAATTCCCCGGGGCCGTTCTTTTATTTGATGTTTATTTCCTGAGGCATCCTTACTTGGACGCCTTGGTAGTTTTTCAACTTCTGCACTTTCTGATACATCGGATAGCTTTCTCCCAGTTCAGCTTTGATCCAGCCAACCCGAACGTTGTCTCCAAAGTCCTCAAGGAAGGATTCAAACCATGCTTTTTGCGCAGGATAGTAAACAACCCGATAGTCATCGCCTGCTCCGATCCGGCTAGCAGCAATTTCAACCGTTGTTTCCAAACCTCCCAAGACATCAACCAAACCTCTTTCCTTTGCTTGTGCTCCAGTCCAAACTCTTCCCGAAGCAATTGCTTTCACCGAGTCAGGATTCATTTTTCTGCCTTCAGCCACTCGCTTGATGAATGTCTCATAGCCTTCTTCGACGTTGGTCTGAACGATCATTCGCTCCACTTCGGTCATTTGTCTGGCTGGATTCATAAAATCAGAAAGCTCACCGGTGGAAACAACATCTGTAGTCACTCCGAGTTTCTCATTCAACAATTCCTCGACGTTGAACCAAAGTCCGAAGATTCCAATGGAACCTGTGATCGTATTCGGTTGAGCGACGATCGTGTCAGCAGGAGCGGAGATATAGTATCCACCTGAGGCTGCCACTTCACCCATTGAAACGTACAAAGGCTTTGCTTTTTTAGCTTCTACCATTTCTCTCCAGATCACCTCGGAGGCAAGGATAGATCCTCCCGGGGAATTGACTCTCAGGATGATTGCTTTGATGTTTTCGTCTTTTCTGGCTTTGCGGATTTCCTCTGCGAATTTATCAGAGCTAATTGCGCCATCGGCTTTTCCACTTACGATATCACCTTCGGCAATGATGACAGCGATCCGATTCTTTGAAGTTACATTTTTGGATTTTACTGTTGAGTTCAGCTCTGTAGCATTGATGGAAGAAATCTTGTCATCTTCTCCGATTCCAAGCTTTGCTTTCAGTTTGCCTTCGATTTCATCTTCGTAAGCCAAAGCTGTCGCCAAACCGTATTTTACAGCATCTTCGGGCTTTCTGACCAGCATTTGCACGTTAATTTTGGTCAGGCTATCAAGGTTCATTTTTTTGGATGCTGCTATTCCTTTCAACGCATTGTTGTTGATATCATTTAGGAAAGACTGAGTTTGCAGTCTGTTTTCAGGGCTCATTTTATCGAGAATGAAAGGCTCGACTGCACTTTTGAATTCACCGACCCGGAAAACTTCTGGTTTGATTCCGACTTTTTCGAAGAAACCTTTCAGGAAAATCACTTCCGAAGAAAAGCCATTGAAATCAATTGCTCCCATTGGATTCAGGTAGAGTTCATCCGCAACAGATGCGAGATAATATCCGCCTTCAGTATAGGCTTCATCGTAGGCCAGGATAAACTTTCCGGAAGTTTTGAAATCTTCCAATACTTCTCTCAGCTCCAGGAGATTTGCCTGTCCGGCCATGATTAAGCCAGTGTTGAGGTAAATTCCCTTGATGTTATCGTTGGTTTTAGCTTCTCCGATTGCTTTCTTCAGATTGACCAAACCTGCGTTGAATTCTCTTCCGAAAGGATTTCCCAAAAAGGAAAGATCCATATCGTCTTCAGAAGTTCGCTCAACCAGCGAACGACCGTTTAGATTGAGGTGGAGGATTGAATTTTCTTTTATCGTCACTTCTTTTTCTCCGGAAGCTGCAATCATTGCAATTATTCCGAAGGTGACAAGAACACTCAGAATACTGAAAATGAAAAGCCCGACTATGACCGCGAGAACGTTTCCTAAGAATTTCATATATAGTTAATTTAAAGGCCAAAATAACCTATTTTGGCTGATGTTTACAAAAGGCTAATAACTGAGGAAATGTTTGCAAAGGTTGTGCTGATTCTTGGAGGAAACCGTGGAGATCGCGAAGAATTATTAAATCAGGCGGTAAGATTCATTTCCGAAGAGAACCATTTGGTCGCCAGATCTGCCATTTATGAGACTCAGGCATGGGGAAACGTTGCAAAAGGTAATTTTTTGAATCAGGTAATTCAGATAGAAACTTCAGTATCTCCGGAAAAGCTTTTGGTGCAGATTCAGGAGATCGAAGAAAAACTGGGCCGAAAGCGGACAGAAACCTGGGGTGATCGGACAATGGATATCGATATTTTGTATTTCGGCAATGAAGTAATTCATGCTCCGGAATTGACAATCCCGCACCGATTTATTCAAGACAGACGATTTGTGTTGGTTCCTTTGGCGGAGATCCTGCCGGAAATGATTCATCCTGTTCTTGGCAAAAGCAATCGAACACTTCTGGAAGAATGTCAGGATCCATGCGTAGTCAAGATTTTCAACGGAAATCAAAAAGACCCGCTTTGAGTGCGGGTCTTTTTGATTTATAATCCTGAAACTTCAGCTTCCGGATGGATTTTTTTCACCAGACCTTGAAGGACTTTTCCGGGGCCGCATTCGACAAACTGAATCGCTCCGTCTTTCACCATGTTCTGAACAGACTGAGTCCATTTGACAGGAGCGGTAAGTTGGGCGATGAGATTTGCTTTGATTTCATTCACATCACTCACAGCAGTTGTGCTTACATTCTGGTAAATCGGGCAGATTGGATTGCTGAAATGAGTTGCCTCGATAGCGGATTGTAATTTTTCTCTTGCTGGCTCCATCAAAGGAGAGTGAAATGCTCCGCCAACCGGAAGTGGTAAAGCACGCTTTGCTCCGGCAGCTTTCATCAATTCGCAGGCGATCTCTATTCCTCGGTTGGAACCTGAAATTACCAATTGACCCGGGCAATTATAGTTTGCCGGAACGACTATATCTTCGGTGATTCCTGCACAGATTTCTTCGACTTTTTCGTCAGCCAAACCCAGGATTGCAGCCATTGTAGAAGGATTGATTTCGCAGGCTTCCTGCATGGCCATTGCCCGGTGATAGACAAGTTTCAGTCCGTCTTCGAAAGCAAGAGTGCCATTGGCAACTAAAGCGCTGAGCTCTCCCAATGAGTGACCTGCGACCATATCCGGAGCAAAGTCCGGAGTGGTTTTAGCCAAAATCACCGAATGGAGAAATATCGCTGGCTGAGTAACTCTGGTTTGTTTCAATTCCTCATCTGAACCCTCAAACATGATGTCCGTGATCCTGAATCCCAAGATATCGTTTGCCTGTTCAAAAAGAGCTTTGGCAACAGGGTTTTCTTCGTAAAGGGCTTTTCCCATTCCGGGAAATTGGGCTCCCTGGCCCGGAAAAACAAATGCCTTCATAGATTCGAGTTTGATTGTGAGGCGCAAATATAACCGTTTTCCCTAACCTGAAAATTGGTTTGTATCTCCATCAATTATTTAGGATATGGCTGAAATGTGTTTTAAAAACAGATTCTTTATTTTCCTCAATCCAACTCAAAAAGGCTTTTACTGCTGGATTATGATTTTTTTGCTTTAGCCAGACAAGGGTCCAATTAGCTCTCAGGGGAAGTCCCGGGTACTCCAGGATTGTAATTCTTTTGTCGATTATTTCCTGAGTCATGGAAAAACTTGATAGAAGCGACGCTCCCAGTCCTGCCATCACCGCTTGCTTTACGGCTTCATTCGTAGAAAGATCCATTTTGCTATTCACCGTAAATTCCTTCTCCATAAAAAACTTCTCCATCATGACACGAGTTCCGGAGCCTTTTTCCCTCAGTACAAAAGGGATTTTGTCCCAGTTTCCTTTTTCAATTTCAGTTCGATAGAGATCGGTATTTTCAGGGGCACAGGCGAGATACCATTTGTTTTCAGTAAGGATTATACTGTCCAAATCGAGCTCTTCGGGTACCATTGAGACAAGCGCCAGATCGGTGGAATTCTCCTGAAGATGTGAAATCACCGTAATTCGATTGGATACCTCCAGGTTCATTTCCAGATGGGTATGGATTTTCAGAAAATCTGACATGATATAAGGCATCAGGTATTTTCCGGTGGACACGGTGGAAATCTTAATTTTCCCGGTAAGGAGGCCTTTCATCTCCAGAACCCTGTTTTGGATCATTTCTAGTTCGGCGAAGATCCTGTTTGCCGATTCAACCAATTCCTCCCCGAAAGAAGTAATGTGAATTTGCTTGCCAATAATCTCTGTCAACGGGATTTCAAACTGATCCTGAAGGTTTTTAAGTTGGATAGAAACCGCCGGCTGGCTCATATTCAATGATACCGAAGCCTTCGTGATGCTTTTTTGCTTTGCAATTGCCTGCAGGATTCGGAGATGATGGAGAGATATATTCATAAATTAAATTAATGTATAAATATATACTTATAAAAAAATAATATGTTTTACTTTTTTCTCTAAAAATCCAACTTCATCTTTGCGCCATGGATTTTCAAATACTTCTAAACAACCTCACCAATCCAAGCTTGCTTTTTTTCGTCTTGGGCATTTTGGCAGTCAGATTAAAAAGCGATTTGGAGATTCCTACTACAAGTGCCAAGTTTATAGCCCTTTACCTCATGCTCTCGATTGGCTTCAAAGGAGGGCAGGAATTGTCTCATAGCGAGTTTGATCTGGGGATACTTGGCGCATTGGCCTTCGGAATTATTCTCTCCGCAGCGATTCCTTTTTATACTTTTTTTCTCCTGCGGAAAAGACTTGGAACTGCAAACGCAGCGGCGATTTCAGCCGCCTACGGCTCGATCAGTGCCGTGACATTTGTAGCGGCTGTTTCATTTTTGGATATTCAAGGACAGACTTTTGGCGGACATATGGTTGCGGTGATGGCATTGATGGAAGCTCCGGCGATCATTTCAGGTGTGATTTTGCTGGAGAAATACTCAGAGAAAAAGTCCGAAGGAGGGAAAAAGGAAATCATTTTGCATGCCTTTACCAACGGAAGTGTGCTTCTTATCTTAGGCAGTCTTGTGATTGGATTGATTGCTGACGAAAAACAGGCAGAAGGAATCAAGCCTTTTGTCACAGATATATTTAAGGGATTTCTGGCGGTATTCCTTTTGGATATGGGGATCTCCAGCGGCAGAAAGCTAAAAACCTTTTTTAAATACGGGTACTTCTCGAGTGTTTTTGCAATCCTCGTTCCCCTTGTAAATGGATGTGCAGTGGCATTCCTGAGTTTTTGGATTGCTCCCGAAGCCGGAGACCGTTTTATTTTTGCAATTTTGGCGGCGAGTGCATCTTACATCGCGGTACCTGCAGCGATGAAACTGGCAAATCCAGAGGCTGATGAAGGATTATATATTCCAATGGCTTTGGCGATCACATTTCCTTTCAATATCACAATCGGAATGCCTATCTATTGGATGATTATCCAATATTTTTAAAGAGGGAAAGTTTCCTTTGAAAGGAATTTCGCCTTTTCGGCAGGGCTTGCGATTCGGCATGTGTTTTTCTTACCAAACCAGCGGTATCGATTTTTCCCGATAAAATCATAGACCGGATCTAGAAGCCATGTTGGAAGAAATATAAGGGGATAAAAAGCAGGCCAAACGCCAGAAAGATTCCTGGCAATTTTCAAAGCAGCAGTGCTTTTGTAAAAGATCTCTCCATTTTCCAATAAGACCAGACTATCCAAATAATCGGCTTTAACCTGGTATTTTGAGAGAATCTCTTTGCTAAAACCATCTTGCAGTGCTCCCACTAGGAATTTGTTGTCGCGATCCCTTTTGATAATGAAATCTATGGAAGCATTGCAGAGGTTGCAGACACCGTCAAAGAAGACGATGGACTTTGTTTGGCTCATCTAAGGAGTTGGATGGTTCCTTTCAGGTTTTGTTCCTTTTTCGCAGGATCCAAAACATCAAACTGAACCCTGCCTGAATAGTAATAAGTGCCTGAAGGAAGTTCGTTTCCGTTTTTGTCCCGACCATCCCAACGGATGAAAACATCGTTTTCGGATGATTCTAAACTATTATAGGAGAATACTTCAGCGCCCCATCTGTTTACGATGAAGATCTCGACTCCGAGTACAAATCTTGGACATTCAGAGAACGGATTGTCAAAGGCCATGAAGGTTTCGTTCAGCCCGTCACCATTTGGAGTGAATGCGTTTGGAAGAATGTATTTTGGACAATTGTCCACACAAACCACATTGCTAGGCTCACTTTCATTTCCGGATCGGTCGATGGCAGTGATGTAGTAGCATCCTCTGTAATTTGGCAGATTGTTAATTCTAGTTTCAAGTTCCAAAGCTGAAAGCTCCGCTACCAATTCGAATTGACCTTCTTCTCCGTCAGGAGTGAAGTACAATTTATAGCCACTGAGCTCATCGTCACAATCACCGGAGAAATCCGGCTGCCAGCTGAGGTCATGGTAATAGGTATTCACATTACAGGCTACTTCAGACAGATATTCTTCGCAAACCGGACCTTCGAACGTGATGACGGGAGGACATGGAAGTCGGTTGTCATCTGGTTTGGCACAGACGATTTGTGATTTATTTTCCAAAGGATAGATAAGTCCTGCAACATTGTAAGCTCCCTTTGTGACGACGTAATAGCAATATTCGATTTCTTTTTGAAGAGGAATTCCATTGGAACTTCCGTCATCCAAATACTTAAATCCTGCCTGGGTTACATCGACTTCAGCGATTTTCACAAATGTGTCTGCATCCGCAGAGGCTGCATCGGTTCGATTTCGATAGACGTCGTGCTTGTATTGAGTGATCGAATTATTCCATGGAACTGTGAATGACCAGTTCAATTCAATAGCCTCATTTATAATAGTTGGCTCTAAGCGAACCGAAGAGGCTGAAGATGAAGTATCAATTTTTAAGTTGTTGTCCAGTAACACTACACGATAATTGTAAACAAGATTTTCGGTATTCAGTGCCTTGTCAGTAAACAAAGTGTCGGTGGTGACTCCAAGGGAAATTCTGCCCTGACTCCCCGTAAATCCATTATTTCGTATCAATTCATAACTGTATGGCCCCGGGAATTGGGTTTTGTCGATGTCATATGGAGGTGTCCATTTGACAAAAATCTCACCATTTACCGGATCAGTAGCTTCAACGCTTACATTGGTTATTATCGGAACGTCCACATCAATCGTGATACAGATTTCCTCCGACACGATACTTTCGCCAGCTCTAGGCTGAGGATAAGCCGCCACCAATCGATAGCAATATGTATTTCCGGGTGCCAAACCTTCACCGCCATTCAAATCCTTGAAACTAAAGGTCGCCATGTCGGTGGTTCCTATCAATTCATAGCCGGGTCTGATTCCGGTTTCGCAAGAATCAGGCTCATAAGGATCAGAATTGATTCTTCTCCAAATCTGCATTTCACTGGCTGAGTTAGCGCACTCGTAAGGATCCCAATTGAGCTCCACAGACCTTCCTTCCATCTGTTCTATCTCGTCAAAAACAGGAGGAGGACCAATAATTGTGATTCTCCAGGTTTTGATGTCCACCAACTTAGGTCCTGAACTCGGTTGATCTGTGATTCTGACCCGAACATCATATTCCCTTGCACGGACATGGTTGCAGACCGTTTGCCAGGAGAAATCAACGATCCCGGGAGATGGCTGGAATTTGCTTAGAGGTACATAAGTAGCCGGAGAAGTTGTGATTTCCATCGGTTCACCAAAAATCTCAATTTTAACAGGATCTCCATCCGGATCTTCACCCTGGATAATTTCTTCAATTAAGGTGCCTGCAACTACGCAAAGGTCAGGTGGTAAAATCAGTTCAGGTCGCTTGTTGTTTGAGTTTTCAATAATGATCTGCATGTCCCGGACTACAAATCCGATTAGCTCCCATTTCCCGTCTAATTTTCGATATTCTTTAATTTTAAAAGCGACGTTAAATTGCCCGGCTGTTCCGGGTGCATCCCAAACAAGATCGCCAAAAATCGGGTCCAAAGTCAAAAATGCTGGTGTCGAGCCGTCTTCCTGACTAAAGCTAAACTCCTCCGAAGCTGGGCTTCTGTAGTTGTTAACCGGTCTTTGGAAAGCTTGCTTTGGCACATCCATTTCGTACGCCAAGCTGTCTCCGTCAGGATCGTAAGCGCCAGGATTGTGAATGTAGCGGACGTTAATAGCTCCGTTATCTACAGGGGGGATAGTCAAAACGGGTGAATTATTTACCCCGATGAATGGGTCGATCGTGATCTGAGTTTCTACATAAAAAGGAGTGTCGACTGAATTGTCCATGTTAAGAGTTCGGTCGTTTCTGTTGAATTCCTGGAATCGGATAGTGTAGGTTCCCGGACCTTGAAAAGTGTGAGTGATCACGAAGGTGTTTTTTTCGATTTGATCACCGAGACTTTCCACAAGGGAGAAATCACTTTCAGTATTTAATTGGTCCTCTCTACCATCTCCAAAATTGATTGTTCCCGGACCGAAAATTACACTGGAACGTGTATCGGTATATCCGACAACTATAATCCGATAGGTGAGGGTTTGCACCGAAATTCTCTCAGCAATGATTTCGCCGGCCCGGATGTGGGTGGCCCATGCGTTTGAAATACCGAGAAACAGGAATGTTAAAAAGAACCCAAGGAAAATTTTAAGCTTCATATTGGTCAACTTTGGTCTTTTATAGGTTTAAAACTCAGCTCCAGCCTAAAAGTTGAGCTGATCTGTTTTAATCTTCATTTTTAACCTATACGAAATAAATGGAAGTAAGGAGAAATTCCCCGTAAAGTCAAACAATAAAAATCAACAGACTGTTACGGTAACGAAAATGATTAAAGGTCAAGTACGAAAGAATTATCTATTTAGAACCTTTTAAAATAACTGAACAGTAGTTGAATGGATTGTTTACTATCACTACCAAATGTAAATTTGGCAGCATTAAACTCGCAGAATTCGTTCTAAACTAATCGAAAAATTGATATGAGCTGGGTTAAAAAAACCTTGAGTAGCACACTGGGAAGAAAACTTATCATGGCATTGACAGGTCTCTTCCTTATCCTGTTTCTGACAGGTCACGTTTCCGGAAATATGTTATTGTTCAAAGGCGATGGAGGAGAGGCATTTAATATGTATGCCAAGTTCATGACCACCAATCCGATCGTGAAACTCCTTTCCTACGTCACCTATATTTCTGTGATAGGTCATGTGATTTATTCCATTTTACTTTCCAAGCAAAACAAATCGGCTCGACCGATAGGTTATGCTGAATCTAAGGCTTCCACCAACAGCAGCGCTGCATCCAGGAATATGGGTATTTTGGGAACCATCATTTTAGTGTTTTTGGCTGGTCACATGTACAGCTTCTGGTTTCAGATGCATTGGGGAGATGTTCCGATGGTGAACTATGCAGGCGAGGAATACAAAGATCTTTATGCCGTCGTACAAATTGCATTTCAGCAGACTTGGATGGTGGGACTTTATGTGGTAGCAATGGCATTCCTTGCTTTTCACCTTTCTCATGGATTTGCCAGCGCTTTCCAAACCCTTGGATTAAGCCATAAAAAATATTCGCCCGCGATTCAATTCGTAGGAAGAGTTTACTGCATTCTGGTACCGGTTTTATTTGCCAGCATGCCACTTTACATCTATTTCACATCACTGAGCTAACAAAATAGTCCCGTATGATATTAGATTCCAAATCACCTGCAGGTCCTCTGGCCGAAAAGTGGACTAAACATAAGTTCAACAGCAAGCTGGTGAACCCGGCAAACAAAAGAAAATACGACGTCATCGTTGTAGGTACAGGATTAGCCGGAGCTTCAGCAGCTGCTTCTCTTGCGGAGTTGGGTTATAATGTGAAGGCATTTACCTTCCATGATAGCCCGAGAAGAGCGCACTCGATCGCTGCCCAAGGCGGTATCAATGCTGCCAAAAACTACCAAAACGACGGAGACTCAGTTTTCAGATTGTTTTATGACACCATCAAAGGTGGAGACTATCGGGCAAGAGAGTCCAATGTTTACCGTCTTGCAGAAGTTTCGGTAAGTATTATTGATCAATGCGTAGCGCAAGGTGTTCCTTTCGCTCGTGAGTATGGCGGATTGCTAGCCAACCGATCTTTTGGTGGAGCTCAAGTGTCGAGAACTTTCTACGCTCGTGGCCAAACAGGACAGCAATTACTTTTGGGAGCATATTCTGCTCTCAGCCGTCAGGTAGCCAATGGCAAAGTAAAATTGTATCCACGTACCGAAATGATGGATGTGGTTGTAATAGACGGCCATGCAAGAGGAATTGTGACAAGAAATGTGATCACAGGTGAAGTGGAAACACATGCAGCTCATGCAGTTTTGCTTTGCACAGGAGGTTATGGAAACGTCTTTTTCCTTTCCACCAACGCAATGGGTTGCAATGTGACTGCAGCTTGGAGAGCTCACAAGCGTGGAGCATATTTCGCAAATCCTTGCTTTACGCAGATTCACCCAACTTGTATTCCTGTCTCAGGAGATCATCAGTCCAAATTGACTTTGATGTCTGAATCCTTGAGAAATGACGGACGTGTTTGGGTGCCAAAGACAGTAGAAACAGCAGAGAAACTTCGTAAAGGACAAATCAAAGCTTCTGAAATCAAAGAAGAAGATCGTGATTACTTCCTGGAAAGAAAATATCCAAGCTTTGGAAACCTGGTGCCTCGAGACGTGGCTTCCAGAAATGCCAAAGAAGTTTGCGATGAAGGAAAAGGTGTAAATGAAACAGGGGAGGCAGTATTTCTGGATTTCCGCGATGCGATCAAGAGAGATACCGAGGCTTTAATCAAAGCCAAATACGGTAACCTTTTCGATATGTATCAGCAGATCACCGGTGAAAATCCTTACCAAACACCAATGATGATCTATCCGGCAGTACACTATACAATGGGCGGTCTTTGGGTGGATTACAACTTGATGACTACAGTTCCGGGATTATATGCTTTAGGAGAGGCAAACTTCTCCGATCACGGGGCGAATAGATTGGGAGCTTCTGCTTTGATGCAGGGATTGGCGGATGGATATTTTGTGATTCCTTACACTCTTGGAGATTACCTGGCTTCGACACCGCCTGTAAAAGTGGATGTTTCTCATCCGGAGTTTGCAAAAGTGTCCAGAGAAGTAAAAGACAGAATCAGCCAATTGCTCAATATCGACGGAAAGAAATCAGTTGATTATTTCCATAAGAAACTGGGTAAGATCATGTGGAATGATTGCGGAATGGCCCGAACTGAAGAGGGCTTGAAGAAAGCGAAAGCAGAGATTCAAGCACTGAGAAAAGAATTTTGGTCAAACGTAAAAGTACTGGGACAAAATGAAGAGCTTAACCAGTCTTTGGAGAAAGCACACCGTGTTGCCGACTTCCTGGAATTGGGAGAGTTGATGGTCGATGATGCACTCAACAGAAACGAATCTTGTGGAGGTCACTTCAGAGTGGAATATCAGACTCCTGAGGGAGAAGCTCTGAGAGACGATGAAAACTTTGCTTATGTAGCTGCCTGGAAGTACACCGGTGACAATAAGGAAGAAGAACTTGTCAAAGAGCCTTTAGCCTTCGAAAACGTGAAGTTGACTCAGAGATCATACAAATAATCGCCCAGAAAAAAATTCAGAAGATTATGAAATTGACATTGAAAATATGGAGACAAAAAAACTCTGCTGATGCAGGAGGATTTGCCACCTATCCAATAGACGGAATCTCTAAGGACATGTCGTTCCTCGAGATGATGGACGTATTAAATGAGGAATTGACAGAGAAAAATCAGGATCCTGTGCACTTCGATCACGATTGTCGTGAAGGAATCTGCGGAACCTGCTCTCTGTATATCGACGGAAAGCCACACGGACCGTTGCAAACCACCACATGCCAGTTGCATATGAGATCATTCTCTGATGGAGATGTGATTACAATCGAACCTTGGAGAGCGAAAGCATTTCCGGTTTTGAAAGACTTGGTGGTAGACAGATCCGCGTTGGACAGAATCATTCAGGCAGGTGGATACGTTTCGGTAAACACCGGTGGAGTTCCTGATGCTAACGAGATCCCGATTCCAAAAACAATGGCTGATCTTGCAATGGATGCAGCACAGTGTATCGGTTGCGGAGCTTGTGTGGCTGCCTGTAAAAATGCATCAGCTATGCTGTTCACTTCTGCTAAAGTTTCTCAGCTTGCCTTGCTTCCGCAGGGACAGATTGAGCGGAAAACAAGAGCTGAAAAGATGGTTGCACAAATGGATTCGGAAGGTTTTGGTGCTTGTACCAACACGGGAGCATGCGAAGCAGAATGTCCAAAAGGCATTTCGATTACTAATATTGCTCGAATGAACAGAGAATATTTCTCCGCAGTGATGAGCAGCGAAAACGTTTGATAAACACATTTTGAATAGATAGATTAAGGGACAGGATTAATTTCTGTCCCTTTTTTTGTTACCGCTGATTCGAAAGATTAACCAAAATTCCATTTTAGAATGATCTCTTTCCATTGCTTATTTCCTGACAATCCAATCTCTGAAGAGTTGAAAAATCAGATTGCAGAATTTCTTGTCAGGGAGCTTGGTAAATTTGGGGATCCAAAGGAAGATGTGATGAAGTGCCTTGATTATGTCTTTCGGCCAAATACTCCCGGCGGATTTGTGATTTTGGCTTTAGAGGAATCCGAAATCCGTGGAGCTTTGGTCATGAACAAAACCGGAATGTCAGGATATATTCCCGAAAATATCCTGGTTTACATCGCGGTGGATGCTTCCGTAAGAGGTGGAGGAATTGGGAGAAAACTCATGGAATTGGCAATAGAAAAATCGGATGGAGCAATCGCCCTTCATATGGAAGCTGATAATCCTGCAAGAATACTTTACGAACGTTTGGGATTTACCAATAAGTATTTGGAGATGAGATTGGCTAAATGATCAATCCTTTTCAGGATTCAAACCAATATTTTTCTAAAATTTCTTTCTCTATTCACCTCAAAATGGACAGGTAATCAAATCGCTTTCTAACCGGATTTTCCTTTTTAAAAACTGATGATGGACAAGATCCTAAATCCTGATTTTTAGGATAATTATTCAGGTTGAAAATTATTTTTTCAGAATTGGATTTAGCTACTACTTATACTATTTGGCACAATCGTGGCAAAACATGAAGGGAACCAATTATTTATAACTCATGAAAAGTTAATGTTTTTATTCGCCTTTGGTCTCTTGGGAGTCCAATTCGCGCAAGCTCAATCTACAAGTACAAGTGGATTTGGGATTCGAGGTGGAGCAAATTTCTTCAATTTTGGAGGAGATGATGTCTCTGAAAATAACTATACCAACAGGACCGGATATCATGCAGGTGTGTATGCTTCCATCTTTGCGACAGACAGAATAGCCATTGAGCCAGGTGTTTACTATTCCATAAAAGGAACTCAAAACGATGATGCTGTCAATAGCAGGGCAGTTTTGGATTATGTAGATGTTCCTTTGCTTTTGAGAATGTACGTGTCTGACGGGTTTAATTTATTTGCAGGACCACAGATTTCATTTCTCACCAAATCCAAATTCGAAAGTGATTTTGGCGGTTCTACTTTGAGCATCGATACCAACTCTATTAAGGAAACTGATATGGGATTAGTCTTCGGTTTGGGGTACAACTTACCCAAGGGTTTCAATGTCCAGGGATCATATGATTTGGGTTTGACTCCTATTTTTGAAAACAGCGAGGCAGATGTTTATAACAGAGGATTTAAGTTTTCTCTGGGATATTCATTCTAATCAGAAGTTCATAAAAGCAAAAAGGCTTTCCGTTTCATGGAAAGCCTTTTTTTTTGTTTCTAATTTAGGCTATTGATCCATTCCCGGATCAATTCGACACCTTCTTTGTGAATGGTCGTCCGGCCAAGTTCCGGCATCGCAACACCCACCTGAGTGGAGTTCATCCGATGGGTGATGATCGACTCATCCGCCTCACCGGGTACGATGTCGAATTTGAATTTTCCTGCGCCAAAGCCAGCAGCTACCGGAGTTTTATTGATTCCAAGTTTCATCGGGTCGGTCTGATCGTAACTTAGAAACAGTCCTGAAGTACTCGCAGGACCTTCTGCGTTATGGCAATGCGCACAGTTAATATCTAGGTATGCCATTGCTCGGTCATTGAGAGGGAGAAAAGAATCTTCGTAATTGATCATTGCTGGATGTGCTGATTCGCCCTGGAAACCTTCCAACTTTCCAATCTCTGTCCAATGGGCTAATTGATTTTTAGGTCCGCTTCCGAAATCCAGTTCATTGTTCAAATGTTGAACTTTCACTCCGATTGGAGCCATTTCTTCAGACTTATTGTGGCAGGATTTGCATTGATTTTTATTGGGAACCAGGTAATTAATCACCTGATCTTTTCCCTGAACATCCACATATTTCACTTCAATTTCGCCTCCGACTACTTTCAAGACAGCATCCGTTTGGCTTTCATTCCAGATATAGGGATAAGCTTCCCATCCGGTTTCTTTGTGAATCATCAGCCGCGTTTCGATGATTTTTCTTTCTCCTTCCGGCTTTCGAAAATCGGCTGGGTAATAGAAATTTTTGATCAGCGTAGTTCCTTTTGGCAAATTCAATTCATCGTCATTGATGGTCGCTTTGACTCCTTCCGGAAAATACACAAAACGGGTTTTCAAAGCATAATCCGTGAAAAGAGAAGATGCCGGTTTGTATAAAATCACGCCTTCCGCAGGTTTCAATTCATTGATTTCTCCTGAGAAAAAACCGTAGGTAGAAAGTCTTTTGTATGGAAATTCACCATCGGCGATTTCTGCCTCAAGTTTGGTCTCTGCTAATTTTTCCTCCGATTTCTCAGCCTGACAAGCAAACAGGGAAATTCCTCCCAGAATGATCGTACTGATGCTTAGTGATAATTTTTGTAGTTCCATCTCCCTCATTTCTTATTCAATTCCAATATCATCTAATCACATTCCTGATAGAGCCTTTGTATTGGTCTGAACATCGACTTTACAACTTTCAAAAAGCTGATAATCTGCGAAAGCCTCAATATTGTCTTTTCCATCCATCAGATAGAAGCGCGTGAAGCGAAGATTTTCGATTCCCTTTTCTGCTATGCAAATTCGCATCGGGTTGGAATCGATGGTCTCGCTGATCGTTTTATCCCAAAATCCATCGTAGATAATATCCTGAGTTTTGGCTGTGCCATGGGCATTGTAAATACTTACCAACTGACCCATTTCTTTGGTCAAATCCGGAAATCCCTCGCTGTTATCATATTGGTTGTCGTGGACGTAAATATCCGTTGTAAACGGTGACCAATTTGGAGCTTCGGATGGGAAGCCTGTGATCTGATAGTTGGCGATAGCTACTCCCAGGGTTTTGTTTCGAAGGATCCGATTGTTGAAAACCTCCACTTCTTTCGCAGCAAGAAGCACGACGCCCGACCCAGGAGGAATCATCGTCACAGTATTTCCGTTCGGTTCTTCACTGAGTGCGGTTGCAAAATTCTCGTGATTATTATCGATGATATCGTTGTCATAGATTCGAGTTCTGCGACCGTCTGATTTTGGAAGTCCCGGAAGGTTGAAAACCAAAATTCCACCGGCATTGTCTCTCGCCACGTTTCCATAAACTTCCGCATTGTCACAGTTTTCAATTTCAATTCCGGCGACATTTCCGAAGGCTAGAGAATTTTTCACGACAACATTTTCGGACTGACCTACATAAATCCCTGCATCACGGGAATGGGAAGCGATGCATTCGTCGATCAACACATTTTTGCATTGCACGGGATAGATGGCGTAAGTGCCATTTTTGGATTTATCGCCATTGGTCCACGTTACATTGATCCTGCGGAAAGTAATGCCATCGGAATGCTGCGATTTGATTCCATCGCCGGGCGCATCTTCGATCGTCAAATCCTGAATGGTAATTGAGTTTCCCACGATTTTCACCCCTTCGCCACCGCTTTTTAAATTCTTGAAAGAAAGCACCGTTTGGTCCATTCCGGCACCTTTGATGATAATATGGTTTTTATTATCGAGGATTAATTGGGTGCTGAGTTCGTAATATCCTGCAGGGATCTCGATCGTAGCACTGTCCTCCGTCATGATGAAATCTTCCACGACTTTCTCCACTTCTTCGGCACTCACGCGGACAAGTTGGGAAGAGTCATAAGTCATTTCATTTGTGGTGCTGCTACAGCCAATCACTGCAGCTAACAAAAAGAATGAAAAGAGAGATGAAGCAATATTTTTCATGGCATTTGGGTTTTGGGACAAAATAATTCGCCAAAACTAGCCATTTACCAAACAAAAAGTTTTTGAGAAAAGTCAAATAATCAAATCCTGGCCCGGATTCGGCTCAGCGTTTCAATGCTCATATCGAGGTAAGAAGCAATGTGACCTACTGAAGCTTTTTGAATTACTTTGGGCCGGTATTCCATCAATTCGAGGTAACGTTCTCGTGCAGTTTTGAATTTTGCAAAAATAGATTGCTCCTCCAATACGATGTAATATTGCTCAAGAATCATCCGATAAGCGCGCTCTATTCTGGGATTGTCCACAAATAGGGACTGAAGTTCGTCGTAACTGATTCTGAAGACCACGCTCTTTTCCAATACCTCTATGTTTTCATAGGATGGCTTCCTTGTTATAAAGGAGTGCATCGCAGTGACAAATTCCCCGTCTAGAGAAAAAGAAACGGTTATATCTTTGTTTTCGCGGACGTAAAAACTCCTGGCAGCTCCTGATTTGATGTAGTGAAGGTAAAAGCTGGTTTTGCCTGCTTCTTCCAGCAATCCACCTTTTTCATAGCTTTGACTTTCCAGTTTGGCAGCGAAAGCTTTTTTATCTGCATCAGTCAGGAAAGGAAATTCATCAAAGATGCCTATGAGTTTTTCCATGGTAGTGGGATTAAAAAACAGAGATTCGGCTGAGTATTTTAAAAGCTTCTGTTAGTTTTAGCAAGTAAATTAAAATATATACAAGTCATGAAAAAGCTTTTGATCTTATTCTTCACGTTTGGGATTTTTGGGAGTGCCCAGGCACAACTATTTGGAGTTAGGGCAGGATTAAGTTCAGCAAATTTCTCGGACACAAACTATAATGCAAAAGTAGGAGCCCATGTGGGATTCTATTATTGGTATCCAATCGACAAGTTTGCGATCGAGCCGGGAATCCAGTTTTCCCAAAAAGGGTATGAGTCCAATGAGAAAACGACTGGTGCTGTAATTGATGAGCGATTGAATTATCTGGACTTTCCACTCATATTCAGATTGGACATCATTCCGGTATTGAATGTTTTTGCGGGCCCTCAGGCTTCCTTTTTACTTTCCAGAAAGTATGAGTTGGCAGGAGTCACTTCGACCAGTACGGATGTCATCCGCGGATACGATTTTGGAGGTCTTGTCGGCATGTGCGCATTCCTTCCCGGTGGTGTAAACTTGCAGTTGAGCTATGACTTTGGCTTGATCGGGCTTAATTATTTCGACACAGATGTGAAAAATCAAGTTCTGAAAATATCAGCAGGATTTGATTTCTAGAAATGAAAAACCCGATGTGAATCGGGTTTTATTTTTTTAATCGATCAGGGTTTTCTTCGATGAAGGATTTCCAACCTTCATTTCTTCCGCGGGTTTGCATCCTTCCTTCGTGGAAATGATGACAAAGAGCAACCGCCAGCGCATCGGTTGCATCCAAAAGCTTCGGCAGTTCCTCGATATTTAGCAAAGTTTGCAGCATAGCGGCCACTTGTTCTTTGGAGGCATTTCCATTTCCGGTCACGGATTGCTTTACTTTTTTTGGTGAATATTCAGTGATTGGAATGTCTCTAGCCAAAGCAGCTGCCATCGCCACACCTTGAGCCCGTCCAAGTTTGAGCATTGATTGCACGTTCACTCCGTAAAAAGGTGCCTCAAGTGCGACAGTGTCCGGCAAGAATTCATCGATGATGGAGGTGACCCGCTCAAAAATCTTTTTCAGCTTCAGTTCGTGCGTTTCATATTTTTTCAGATGAATCACGCCGTATTGCAAAATCTTGTATTTCTTTCCCTCGATGAGCAGCAGGCCATACCCCATTACGGTGGTGCCGGGATCGATTCCCAGGATGATTTTTTCCTTTGCCTCTTTTTTTGGTTCTTTACTCACACCCGCAAGTTAGCCCAAAAGATGCTAAGTTTTTATCTGATCTGGACGCTGATCTATTTCCTTCTTCTTTCAGAATTAACCAGATTCTGGCCTTCAAGTGCTTCTAAAACTAAGCCTGTACAGATTTTTCCAAAAGTCTCTGTCATTATTCCCTGTCGCAATGAGGCTGAAAATATCCGCCGTCTGTCAGGAGAATTCAAAAGCCTTCACTTTCCAAATCTGGAGTTGATTTTGGTGGATGATAACAGTGAGGACGATACATTTGAATTGATAGAGGAAGCAGGATTGAGTGATCAGAGAATTGTCCCGTTAAGAAGTTCCGGAGAAGGAAAAAAAAAGGCTGCTTTAGAATTTGGGATAAGTCAGGCCAAAGGTGAAATCATCCTGTGCTCGGATGCGGATTGTTCTTTTCCGGAAAATTGGGTGGATGGGATGATTTCTCCTTTTGAAAATAATGAAACTCAACTAGTCGCCGGGCCTGTGATGGTAACCGATAATGGTAGGTTCGTGGGAGCTTTCCAGCAAGCGGATTGGGCAAGCATACTTTTGATCACTGCTTACTTTTTCTCCAAAAACAAACCGCTGATGTGCAGCGGAGCAAATCTTGCCTATCGGAAAAGTGCATTTCTGGAAGTAGGTGGATATGAGGGAAATCGGGATTTTTTCTCGGGAGATGATGAGTTTTTGCTGAAGAAAATAGGAAAGAAGTTCGGATCCGGATCTTGCGTTTATTTGCCTTTCGCAGAAACTCTGGTTCAAACCAAATCTGAACCAAGTTGGAAAGCACTCCTCAATCAACGTGTCCGATGGGCAGGAAAGTGGAAAGCCCACCGATCTTTCTCGCATGCCCTTTCGGCAATTTTCTCATTTCTTGTCCAGCTAGTCTGGTTAGGTAGTTTTGGATTATTGGGATTGGGATCTTTTGGATTATTGGTGTTCGGATTGGTTTGGGCTTCCAAAATTTTTACTGAAAAAAGATCGTTGGGCAAAGTTTTGAGAAACCTCAACATCAAGTTCTCAAATACCAATGTTGTTCTTACTTCATTCATTCATCCGATTTATGTGCTTGCAGTGGGTTTGGGAGCGATTGTCGGAAATTTCACCTGGAAAGGTCGCCGAAATAGCAGAAGTGTTTAATTTAGCCATGAAAATCAAACCATGACCGACGCAGAATTTGACCTTATGGACGAGCTATATTTCGTCCAGCCTTTTGAATACATCAAAGAAACCCTCAAGTGGGAAGACGAATTGCTTCTGAAAACGCTGCAAACCCTTTATGCCCAAGGATACATCAAATGCCTCGAATCGCCCGATCATGAGCGTTTTGAAGAAGTGGATGTGATGAAAGATGGGAAAGAATTGTTTTTTCTCGCAACTAAAAAAGGCCTGATGGCACATAACTCACTCTGATCCTTGACTACTGAAACCTTAAAATATCAACGCAAGGAACTTGAGCTAAAGGCATTGCTGGAAATCACCCAGGCGATCAATGAAAATCAGTCCGAGGCGGTTCTTCTGAACATATTCAAATTTACCTGCCTGGTTCATTTGAATATCAAAGCATTGCTGCTCTACGTGGCCAAGGAGGGAGATTTTGAGAATAAAATAAGCCATGGAGTAAAAGCCAAGGTGCCAAAATTTATTTCCGGCGATCAGGTTTTGGATGAAAAAAAATCCGGCGAACTGAGATTGAATATGTCTAGCGAATATTCTTTCGAGGAACTTGAGACCTATTTGCCAGTCTATCATAAAGATAAAATGCTGGCGATTTTATTTCTGCGAAGAAAAGATCTCAGTCTGGATGTTGACCTGAATTTCACCCAGGCTCTTACAAATATTTTGGTGGTGGCTCTTGAAAACAAACGATTTGCCCGAAAGCAATTACACCAGGAAGTGTTGAACCGTGAGGTGGCGATTGCTTCTCAGGTGCAACAGATGCTTTTTCCTTCGGAACTTCCTAATACCAAAGAACTGAAAGCAAAAGTGACCTATTTCCCGCATAGCATGGTGGGAGGGGATTATTACGATTTGATTCGGAAGTCAAAAGATGAAGTGTACTTCTGTATTGCGGATGTTTCCGGGAAAGGAATTTCTGCGGCGCTCTTGATGTCAAATTTTCAGGCAGCCCTTCGGACGCTGCTCAGAAGCGATGCAGATCTGAAAATGATTGTCAATCAGCTGAATTATACACTTTTTGAGAATACAAAAGGAGAACGATTCATTACATTTTTCCTTGGGCATTTTAATTTCAAAACCCGAGAACTTCATTTTGTGAATGCAGGCCATAATCCTCCTTTGCTTTGTTGGGAAAAAGAAAAGCGTAGCGAAATTTTAGAAGCCGGGACCACAATCTTGGGAGCCTTTGAGGAGTTGCCCTTTTTGGAAATTGGAACCAGAAAAAACCTGGATCATTTTACAATTCATTTGTACACGGACGGCTTGACGGAAGCCATGAATCCCTCTGAAGAAGAATATGGAGAAGAGCGTTTTCAGAGTTTTGTAGACACGCATTTGCACATGGATCCTGAGAAATTTCATACAGTTTTCTTGGAAAAAATGGGCGAGTTTTCTCAGGATGTTCCGCTTACGGATGATTTGACATTACTCAGCCTTAGGTTTCAATAAGCAATGGTTTGGCATACGATTCCTACTCTTGTGCAGCGCGTTTTTCCGGAAAGAGTTTGGAATGGAAACCCTGAGAATAACCGGATTTACCTTACGTTTGACGATGGACCGGTTCCCGGAGTTACTGATTTTGTGTTAGATGAATTGGCAAAAAGGAATCAGGTTGCCACTTTTTTTGTAGTTGGGGATAATGTTCGAAAGCATCCTGAATTGGCTCGGAGAATTCTGGAATCGGGACATCATATCGGAAATCACACCTATAATCATCTAAATGGATGGAAAACGGATCTGAATTCGTACATCGAAAATGTGAAACGATGTCAGGAAACCCTCCGGGATGAGTTAGCTTTCGAAGCCACTCTTTTCCGACCTCCTTACGGTCTCCTGACCCAAGCTGAAGCCAAGTTGGTAAAGCAAACACACCAGATTACAATGTGGAGCCTACTTTCAGGTGATTACGATGAGCAAATGGAATCGGAACAGATTTTAGAAAAAACCAAGATTCACTCCAAACCTGGCAAAATCGTTGTTTTTCACGATCAGCAGAAAACGGCGAAAGTTTTACCCGATTTTTTGCCGCATTACCTTGATTATGTTTTGGATCAGGGATGGACCACCTCGACACTATGATCTTGGTCGCTTCAATAGTTTTGGTTTTTATTCTGTTCATTCAGAATGCTTTGCTTATCCTTTTTAGCAGGATCAATTTCAAAAATCATAGAAAAGAATTGCCCTCAAGTCTTCCTCTTGTTTCTGTTTTGATTGCTGCAAGAAATGAAGAAGAGCACTTGCCGAGGCTACTAGCTTCACTCGGGCAGCTGGATTATCCGGGGGAAAAATTACAGATTTTGATCGCGGATGACCAGAGTTCTGATTCGACCTTAAAGATTATAAAGGAATGGTGTGATCGACCGTCAAGAAGTTATATAGCTATTGAAGGGCATCAGGCATTCACGCGAAATGCGAATGGCAAGGCAAATGCTTTGGCTTTTTTGGAAGAGCGTGCAAATGGGGAATTTTTATTTTTCACGGATGCAGATTGCGAAGCGAACCCTGGCTGGATCAAAGAAGCAGTTTCCTGTATGGATGAACGTGTGGGTTTGCTCAATGGGATCACTCAGGTGAAGGGTGGAAGCTTGCTTGCTAAAATGCAGGAAATCGATTGGTGGAATACTTTGGGAATAGTCAAAGTAGTAACAGATCTGGGATGGCCCACAACCGGAATGGGTAATAATATGGTGATCCGAAGAGAAGCCTTGGAAAAAATTGGTGGATTTGCTCATTTGCCTTTTTGTCTCACTGAAGACCTTGAGCTCTCCAGATCAATCCGAAAAGCCGGATATAGGGTCATCCATCAGGTAAGTCCGGAGATTTTGCTTTTCACAAAGGCAGAACCTGATTGGAAATCGCTGATCCAACAGCGGAAACGCTGGATGCAGGGCGTGGTAACATTACCGGTATTTTGGTTAGTTATGCTCTTTTTCCAAGCTGGGTTTTTTCCTGCAATTGGATATTTAATTTGGGTTAGCCCTGGGATTGGGATCAGCTTTTGGTTTCTGAAAATTACGCTACAGGGATATTTCCAGAGGGAATTGTCATCCAGAGTGACTATACCCCCAAGTTGGAAGGACCTATTGTTGTTTGATTTTTATTATTTGGTTTCTACCTGCCATACGATTCTTTATTACTTTTGGCCTTCCCAAATCCAATGGAAATCCAGAAAATACTGATGAATCTGATCGATACCCACGCCCATATTTACTCTACGAAATTTGATGATGATCGCGATCAGGTCATTCAGGATATCCGAGAGGCGGGAGTGGAGAGGATTTACATGCCAAATGTCGATGTGAATACGATTGAGGCAATGCTTGCTTGTGAGGAGAAATACCCGGATTTATGCATTCCGATGATGGGCTTGCATCCTTGTGATGTGAAGGAGGATTTCGAAGATCAGCTTCTTGTGATGGAACATTGGATTAGTAAAAGATCATTTGCAGCTGTAGGAGAAATCGGGCTCGATCTGTACTGGGATAAATCCTTTTTTGAGCAACAGAAAAAGGCCTTGCGGATTCAGATTGGCTGGGCAAAAGCTAAAAATCTTCCGATAGTGCTCCACTGCAGAGAATCGATGGATGAGACGATTGCCATTGTAAAAGCAGAACATGATGGAAAGCTAAGGGGTATCTTCCATTGTTTTAATGGAAATGTGAGCCAAGCCAGAGAAATTATAGAAATGGGATTTCTTTTGGGAATCGGTGGTGTGGCTACTTATAAGAATGGTGGTTTGGATCTGGTAATTCCCGAAATTGGGTTAGAAAATCTGGTGTTAGAAACTGACGCACCTTATCTTGCTCCCGTGCCACATCGCGGAAAAAGAAATTCCCCTGCCTATTTGCCAATTATTGCAGAGAAAATTGGGGACTATCTTAAGATTTCAAAAGAAGCGGTTGCGCTCAAAACAAAAGAAAACGCATTGAATTTATTCCATGATTTTCAGTCATGAACTACAAAATCGTAAGACTCAATACGGGATTAACAACGAGTAAGACCTCTTCGGTGCTGATTATTTACACCGGGGGCACGCTTGGTATGGCCTATGATGAATCGGGAGCTTTGGTTCCTTTCAACTTTGGCCAAATCCTGGAGAAGATCCCCATCATGTCTAATATGAATATCGCCATCACGGTGATTTCATTTCCGGAGCCAATTGATTCATCCAATGTCTCGATGAAGCATTGGACGGACATGGCATATATTATATATGAGAACTACGACAGCTACGATGGCTTTGTGGTTTTGCATGGCACAGACACGATGGCATATTCTGCATCTATGATGAGCTATATGCTTCAAGGCTTGAATAAACCTGTGATTTTTACCGGAGCTCAACTTCCCATTTCAGCTATGAGATCGGATGCAAGAGAAAACTTAATGACATCCCTTGAAATAGCTACTGCGAAAATCAATGACAAGCCGATCGTGCCTGAGGTTTGTATTTTCTTTAATCATATGCTGCTGAGAGGTAACAGATCAAAGAAAGTTCAGAGCGTTCATTTCGATGCATTTGAGTCCGAAAATTACCCTTCCTTGGCTGAAGCAGGAATTGTGATTGATTATAACACTTCAGCAATCAGACCTTTAGAATCGCATAAGAAATTAACAAATCGAAATCACCTTGATAATGGAGTGATGATTTTGAAATTGTTTCCCGGAATTACCTCCAAAATAATGGATGCCTGTTTCGATATCGAAGGTCTCAAGGGAGTTGTGCTGGAAACATACGGTTCCGGCAATAGTCCAAGTGAATCTTGGTTTATGAATTCGCTCGGGAGGGCAATTAAAAAGGGATTAATTATCCTGAATGTATCTCAGTGCAACGGTGGAAGAGTAATTCAGGGAAGGTATGAGACTAGTAAAGAACTATTGAATGTAGGAGTAATAAGCGGCGCAGATATCACCACCGAGGCAGCAATTACCAAATTAATGTTTTTGCTTGGGCAGGAGAAAAGTCTGGATGATGTCAGGAAAAAACTGACAATTCCATTGGCCGGTGAGATGACTTCCTGATTTCATTTATTGGCTATTATTCAGGAAGATTTGGAATCGGGGCGAATAATTTTTTTCTTTGCACTCCGATTCGCAAAAACGATTCAAAATTGACACAGAGAGGTGTCCGAGTGGCTGAAGGAGCACGCCTGGAAAGTGTGTATACCCTTAAAGGTATCGAGGGTTCGAATCCCTCTCTCTCTGCATTTAAAACCAACTTCATAAATGAGGTTGGTTTTTTTGTTTTAAAAGTGATTTCTGATTTGAATTCTAAACTGTTTCCAATTTTTTTAGGCTGATAGCAGTGGTTTTTAGTGAGAATTTTAGCTGGGCCCGGAAAAAATGAACTTTTTCTTCCCATTCCTCAAAAAATAAAAACTAAGGCTCTAGCCTGTGCATTATTCTGTTTAAAGTGAAAAAACCTTAAATAAAAACCAGAAAGGGACATTTCAAGGCAGGATTTGGATGGATTTTATTGGGTTAACTCAGAATTAAAAATGGTATTTTGGACTGCTGGTGTAAAAGTGCCCGAACAAGGCATTTTTTTATTTTTCTTTTTGAGAAAAAATAAGAACCTTAACAGCGAGTTTAAAGGTCTAATCTGTTTTCTTCAAAAAATAGTTAATGTTCCGTTCGTGTAAAAATTGCCTCTTTTGGGCTTTAAAAGCGGAATTGTTAAAAAAAATCTAAAAGAGGTCATTGTTTTTTGAATTTAAAAAATGATAACTTTAAAACTCGATTCTAGTGTAAAAAACCATTTAACCTTTATCTAAAGTCTAATCAAAAATCACATTATGAGAAAGTTAATCGCTTTGTTCATGCTTGCAGGTATCATGTTTGTTCCTGTTTTCGCTAACGCACAAGAAGCAGCTGCTGACACTGCTGCTCAAGAAGCAACCACCCCAGCGGCCGAGGAGCCTGCTGCATCTCCCACAATTGTAGACGATGAGATCGTCGCAGAGGAGCAAAGCTTCCATCAAGTAGTAAAAGAACAGTTTATTGAAGGTGATCCTTTGTACATGACGCCAGTTTTGATGTGTTTGATTTTTGGTCTTGCTATTGCAATCGAAAGAATCTTCACTTTGAACATGTCAACTACAAACACAAAGAAGTTGTTGATTAAAGTTGAAGATGCTCTTTCTTCAGGTGGAATTGAAGCAGCTAAAGATGTAACAAGAAACACAAAAGGTCCTGTTGCTTCTATCTTTACGCAAGGTTTGATGAGATATTCTGAAGGTATTGAAATGGTTGAGAAATCAGTTATTTCTTACGGTTCTGTTGAAATGGGTAGATTGGAGAAAGGCCTTGTATGGATATCTCTTTTCATTGCGATGGCTCCAATGTTGGGTTTCATGGGTACGGTAATTGGTATGATTGGTGCATTCGATGCAATCGAAGCAGCAGGTGATATCTCTCCTTCTCTGGTAGCAGGTGGTATCAAAATCGCCCTTTTGACTACAGTAGCAGGTTTGATCGTTGCGATTATCCTTCAGTTGTTCTACAACTACCTAATATCCAAAATTGATTCTTTGTCAAACGATATGGAAGATTCTTCTATCTCTTTGATTGACGTTCTTGTTAAGCATAAGTTAACTGGTAAGTAATCAGTCAACTTGATGATTTTCAAATTATTTAGTTAACAACAAAGAAGCTACATTATGGATATTTATGACATCTTATTATACATTAGTTACGCGTTAGTACTAATTGGGACAGTAATCTCGATTATACTTCCACTATTCAAGTCCCTGGATGATCCTAAGAGCTTACTTAAAACTGGAGCAGGAATTTTAGGAATTGTGGTCTTGTTCTTTATTTCTTATTCTATCTCCGACAACGAAGTTCTTCCAAAGTTTGAGGCAGATCCATTCAATTTGACTCCAGGCGGATCTCAATTTGTTGGTGGAATGCTTATTTGCACATACATATTGGCTATAGCTGCTATGGTTAGTATTCTTGTAACTGAAGTAAATAAAGCAATCAAGTAATATGGCAAGAAGCAAAAACAAGGGATCACAAGAAGTTAATGCAGGGTCTATGGCCGATATTGCATTCCTTCTTTTGATTTTCTTTCTCGTAACTACTACGATCGCTTCGGATAAAGGAATTATAAATTTCCTTCCTCCCAAGCAGGATCCAAATGTGCCGCCACCTGACATCAAGGTGAATGAAAGAAATATCTTTACAATCCTTATCAATGCAAACGATCAGCTTCTTGTAGAAGGTGAATATGGAAGCACAGATGGATTGGATGAGGAAGTTAAAGCATTCATTTTGAATTTTGGTGCTCCCGATGAAGAGGGACAAGCTCTTTACAATTCACTTCCAGCTTCACTACAGTCTTTGGCTCGTAGAGATCCTGCATCATCTGATGATCCAGGAGAGGCGATTGTGTCAATAAAGACTAACAGGGGTACTAGCTATGACATTTACCTTGAAGTATTTGACCTGGTAAAAAAGGCTTATTTCGATATTTATGCAGCTAGGGTAAACCTTACTTCAGAAGAATATAGAGCCCTTTCAAGTGAAAAGCCAGCTGAGACAGCTCTTTCAGACAAAGGAAAAGAAGGAATCCCAATGGCGATTTCTATTGCAGAACCAGATAAACTAGGAAGTAATTGATATGGGAAAGTTTAAGAAAAAAACTAAAACTTCAGAGCAAATTCCTACATCAGCTTTGCCTGACATTATCTTCATGCTTTTGTTCTTCTTCATGGTTACAACCGTATTGAGAGAACAGGACATCTTGGTTGAGCAGAAACTTCCTCAAGCTTCCCAGCTTCAGAAACTGCAGAAGAAAACTTTGATTTCCTACATATATGTTGGAAAGCCTAAGAATGTTGCTGTTTATGGAACTGAGCCAAGAATTCAGGCAAACGATGCTTTGTTAAACTCTGCTGACATTGTACAGTGGGTGAACCAAGAAAGAGATTTGCTTCCTGAATCAGACAGAGGATTAATAACAATCTCAATGAAAGCTGATAAAGATGTGAAAATGGGTCCAATCTCAGACGTTCAAACCGAACTTAGAGAAGCTGATGCCCGTCGAGTGCTCTATGCAGCTACCAAAAAAGTTGATTAATTAATCTAATCATCCAGTATATTTAAAGCTATCTCGCAAGAGATAGCTTTTTTCATTTAACGGCTTATGATTATAAATCTACCTAACAAAAAGAAAGTCCAAAATTCCTGGGCAATGTATGACTGGGCAAATTCTGTCTATAGCCTGGTGATCACTTCCACTATTTTTCCTGTTTATTTCAATAGCGTAACTAAAGCTGCTGATGGAAGTGATAAGGTTAGTTTTTTTGGTTTGGAGATGATCAATACAGTTTTGTATTCTTACTCCATTTCATTTTCTTTTTTGGTAATAGCTCTCATTTCACCTTTGCTTTCAGGTATAGCTGACTCAAGCGGGAAGAAGCTTCACTTTATGAAGTTCTTTGCTTATTTGGGCTCTATTGCCTGCATTGGTCTTTTCTTCTTTGATGGGGATAATCTTGAATGGGGAATTATATGTAGTGTTTTGGCGAGCATTGGATACGCGGGAAGTATAGTTTTTTACAATGCCTATCTGCCAGAAATCTCAGAAGAAAGCGAATATGATATGTTGAGTGCAAAAGGTTTCGCGCTTGGATATATAGGAAGTGTGATTCTGCTTGTTTTAAACCTTCTGATGATCCAATTTCCATCTTGGTTTATGATTCCGGAAGGGGGATTTGCAGCACGATTTTCTTTTTTAATTACCGGGATTTGGTGGGCGGGATTTTCTCAGATTCCCTTTAGAAATCTTCCTAAAAACCCATTTAAAAAGCATATCAAAAAAGAAATTCTTTTAAAAGGATATCATGAAATCAGGAAAGTTTGGGGTGAGGTTAGGAAGATAAAAGTGATGAAAAGGTTTCTTGCTTCCTTTTTCTTCTATTCTATGGGAGTTCAAACAGTGATGTATCTGGCAGCGTCTTTTGGAGATAAAGAGCTAGGACTACCAGGAGATCAACTTATTTTAACCATTCTTATCATTCAGTTTGTCGCCATAATCGGAAGCTACTTTTTTGCGTTTATCTCAAAAATGTATGGAAATAAAGCCAGTCTTGTCATCATGGTTCTTGTGTGGGTTATCATTTGTGGTGCGGCTTATTTTGTTTATACGGTTTATGAATTCTTCGCTTTAGCTTTCATCGTCGGTTTGGTAATGGGCGGGATTCAATCACTTTCCAGATCCACTTTTTCTAAGCTTATTCCAAAATCTACTACAGATCATGCTTCTTATTTTAGTTTTTATGATGTTACTGAAAAACTAGCAATAGTATTGGGGACTCTATCTTACGGATTGATCGAGCAAATGACCGGAAGTATGAGAAATAGCTCCTTGTCTCTTGGGATTTTCTTTTTGGTTGGTTTGGGATTCTTACTCTTAGTGACAATTCCAAAAAAAGATCTTTCAATTGAAACTGCCTGATTATGGTAAAGATTCTATCTGGAAATCAAGTTAAGCTTTTAGACGAATTGCATTTGAAACATTCAGGGCAATCTAGTCATGAATTGATGGAGGAAGCTGCTAAAGGTTTTGTGAAATGGTTTAATGAGCAGGATTTTGATGAAAATTTGCCTGTTTTTGTTTTCGCCGGTGCCGGAAATAATGGAGGTGATGGTTTGGCAATTGCAAGATTACTCAATGAATCCTCAAGGAATGTCAAAGTGATCAAATGCTTTGAAAGCACAGATCTGCTTAGCCCTGATGCAAGACGTAATTGGGATTTACTTTCAAAGGATATTACTCTAATTGAATGGAATAAAATGCCTGATCAGTCAAAAGGTATTTTGATTGATGCATTTTTAGGAGTCGGGTTAAAAGGGGAACTAAGGCAAACCGCCAAAGAAATCATTACCACAATAAATCAGTTTGAGGGGATTAAGATTAGTGTCGATTTACCCAGCGGTTTATATTCTGAAACGATTTGCAAAGAAAATGTAGTAAAAGCTGACTTTACAGTTTCTTTTGCTTTCCCCAAGTTGTCATTGCTTCTTCCTGAGCATTCGGAATTTGTGGGTCAATTAAGCGTTGTGGATATTGGAATAGACGAGAATTTATATCAGTCTTTCGATTCCAATTTCTTTTATGTTCAGAATCGTGATATTCCAACTCTACATAGAAAATTTCATCGGTTCAGTCATAAAGGCGATTTTGGACGAATCCTTCTTGTCGGAGGAAGTCCCGGTAAAATGGGAGCTTTATCTCTTGCCTCCAAAAGTGCACTCAGAACTGGTTCCGGTTTGGTTACATGTCATCTTGAGGAAACAGAGCGATTCATTTTGCAAGCTGCCGTTCCGGAAGCGATGGTAACGTGGGGTGAATTGATAAATCTTCAAAATTACGATGCGATAGGAATTGGTCCGGGATGGGGGAAAGTCAATAGAAAATACCTTTTGGAGCAAATTCTTTATGAATTCAAAAAGCCTTTGGTGATTGATGCGGATGGATTAAATCTGCTTGCGGAAAATCCCGAATTGATTTCAAAACTTCCCGCGAATTCAATATTAACTCCGCATCTCGGAGAGTTTTCGAGATTGGTCGGTACTGCTGAAAATCACATCCAACGGCTGGTTTTGGCAAGGGATTTTGCAAAATTCTACCAAATAATTCTGGTTCTTAAAGGAGCAAATACAGTCATAAGTTTGCTAGATGGCCGTCAACTATTCAATTCAACAGGAACGAACTATATGGCAACCGGTGGTGCAGGAGATGTTTTGACGGGAATGGTTACCGCATATTTAGGGATGGGATATTTACCCGAAAACGCAGCTATTTGTGGTGTTTTTCACCATGGACTAGCCGGGGAATTTGCCGGAAAAAAGAAACGAAGAAGTTTAATTGCCTCAGACATCATTGAAGAAATTCCGGAAACCTATATCCGACTTGACATTGCCTGATTCTTGCCCAACTCCAAACTATTATCATTTGATCGCGGTTCTCACGGAGAATCATTTTTGAAATGAAAAACGAAAAACTTTTGCTGTGGACGCTGGCAGCTATCAATTTTATTCACATCGTCGACTTCATGATTTTGATGCCTCTGGGTCCTCAGCTCATGCGTCTTTTTGATATTTCGCCGAGAGAGTTTGGTTTGCTTGTCTCTTCCTATACATTCAGCGCTGGTATTTCCAGCTTTTTTGGAGCTTTCTTTTTGGATCGATTTGATCGAAAGAAGATTTTGCTTTGGGTGTATGTAGGATTTGCGGTCTCGACTTTGGGCTGTGCTCTTTCACCGAGTTATCCTGTTTTATTGATAGCCCGGGTACTTTCCGGAGTTTTTGGAGGATTGACCTCAGCGTTGATTCTCGCAATTATCGGTGATGTGATTCCTGATACGAGAAGAGGAAGAGCTATGGGTTTGGTGATGGCCGCATTTTCAGTCGCCTCAGTTTTAGGGGTTCCGATGGGTTTGTTTCTGGCGAGTTTATCCGATTGGCATACGCCATTTTATATCCTGACATTTTTGTCGGTTTCGAGTTTGGCGATGATTGTACGCTTTATTCCAAATATCACAGAACATTTGGATAGAGACTCGATAAGGCCACACCCTCTGGCAGTAATCGCCAAAGTGACAAGTGATCCTAATCAAATGAAGGCGATCACATTATCGGTCATGATGATGCTGGGTCAATTCATGATCATTCCATTTTTGAGTGCTTATACGGTGGCCAATGTTGGTTTCACCGAAATGCAATTGACTTACATCTACATGGCTGGCGGAGCCTTCACGATTTTTACTTCTCCCTGGGTAGGAAAGCTTTCGGATAAGCACGGGAAGCTAAAAATCTTCGTGATTTTTATGACTTTGAATTTAATTCCAATCGCGATCATCACTAATCTTGGAGTGACCCCAATCCCGTTGGTTCTATTGGCTTCGACGATGTTTTTTGTGACTTCCAATGGTCGATATGTGCCTGCAGCAGCATTGATCACCGGAACTGCAAGGCCTGAAAACAGAGGTAGTTTCTTAAGTTTTAATTCTGCAGTTCAGCAACTTTCCACCGGAGTAGCTTCATTGGTTGCAGGATTTATAATTGCTGAAGATGCAGAAGGGCATTTACTCAATTACAATGTGGTCGGTTACATTGCCATTTTCTTCAGTATCATTTGTATTCCCCTTGCGGCAAGAATTAAAATTGTGAGCTAAAAAAAATCCCCGACTCGCATCGGGGATTTTTTTAGAATTCTGCGTTTCCCGGTGTTCGGGGGAAAGCTATTACATCCCGGATATTACTCATTCCTGTGACGAAAAGGATCATTCGCTCAAATCCCAATCCGAATCCGGCATGAGGCGTAGCCCCAAATCTGCGTGTATCCAGATACCACCACATTTCTTCCTGAGGGATATTCATTTCCTCCATTCGTTTGGTCAGTACATCAAGACGCTCTTCTCGCTGAGAACCTCCCACTATTTCGCCGATACCAGGGAATAAGATATCCATTGCTGCTACGGTTTTGCCATCTTCATTTTGACGCATGTAGAAGGATTTAATCTCCTTTGGATAGTCTGTCAAAATCACCGGTTTTTTGAAGTGCTTTTCTACCAGATATCGCTCATGTTCGGATTGCAGATCCGTACCCCATGATTCGATCAGATAAGTAAATTTGTTCTTCTTGTTTGGATTAGAGTTTCTGAGGATATCGATCGCTTCAGTATAAGTGAGTCTAACGAAGTCATTGTCCACGACAAACTTCAGCTTTTCAATCAGACCTAACTCGCTTCTCTGATCCGCAGGCTTGGCACTTTCTTCTTCAGCTGCACGCTGATCGAGAAACTTCAAATCTTCTGCACAATTATCCAAAGCATATCGAATGACATATTTCAAAAAATCCTCAGCAAGATTTTGATTGTCTTCAGCATCGTAAAAAGCCATTTCGGGCTCGATCATCCAGAATTCCGCCAGGTGCCTGGTAGTATTGGAGTTTTCAGCTCTGAAAGTAGGGCCGAAGGTATAAATCTCCGCCAATGCCATCGCAGCCAATTCACCTTCAAGCTGTCCTGACACTGTCAGGTTTGTTTCTCTTTCGAAAAAATCCTGCTTGAAGTCAATTTTGCCATCATCCGTCTTTGGGAGTTTATGGAGATCCAGCGTAGTTACTTTGAATGTTTCTCCGGCACCTTCCGCATCAGATGCAGTGATGATAGGAGTATGAATGTAGAAGAACCCCTTGTCGTTGAAATATTTATTTACTGCGAAAGCCAACGCATGCCTTACTCTGAAGACAGCACCAAACGTATTGGTACGCATTCTCAGGTGGGCAATTTCTCTCAAAAATTCGAGCGAGTGTTTTTTTGGTTGAAGAGGATATTTTTCCGGATCAGCTTCACCGAGTACCTCGATTATTTGAGCATTAAGCTCAGAACTTTGCCCGGCTCCCTGTGATTCCACTACTTTTCCAGTGATTTTAAGACAAGCTCCGGTTGTACATTTTTTCAGAATTTCTTCAGAAATCAAGTTCGGATCGGCCACAACCTGGTAGTTGGTGATAATGGAGCCGTCGTTCAAAGCAATGAAAGAAACATTTTTATTGCTTCTTTTTGTGCGAACCCAGCCCATGAGGGTGACTTCAGTGCCAATTGGATTTTGGTCCAGGATGGTCTTGATTTTGACCCGTTTGTTAAATGCCATTAGGAGATTTATTTATTGGAAAATCAGTTTTCCGGGATGTTTTAAATGGAATGCAAAAAAACGATTAAATAACGTTTATATCAAAAAATTGCTCGTTTTTCATAACTTTGAAAGTAAGGCTTTTTCTGGTGAAAAGGCCTTTTTTGAACCTAAAAAGCTGGTTTTATCTCATTTCTAATGCAAAAGCTAAATCTTAGCCAATCCCTTTCTCAGAAACTTTCCCCACAGCAAATTCAATTCATCAAATTGCTGCAAGTGCCTACAGCCGAACTGGAGGCCAGGATCGAAGAGGAATTGGAGATTAATCCTGCCTTGGAAGAAGGAAGAGAAGAGGAGCCTGAGGCTAATCAGGAAGAATACGAGGACAATTACGAAGAAGACGCGGGGCATGACGACCATGACGTCAATCTGGATGATTATCTGGATGACGAGTATGGTGGCTACAAAATGCAGGGCGACGGAAACTACAATGCCGATGAGGAAGATCGCGAAATGCCAATTTCCAGCGGCACGTCACTTCATGAGCAATTGATTTCTCAATTGGGATTTCTTAAACTGGATGACCGTCAAAAAATCATTGGCCTGCAACTTATAGGTAGCATCGAGAATGATGGATATATCAGGAGAGATCTTGATGCCATTATTAATGATTTGGCTTTCAGCCAAAATATAGAAACCGATTTTGATGAGTTGGAGGAAATCCTTCGCAAGATTCAGACTTTCGATCCTGCAGGAATTGCCTCCCGAAATCTTCAGGAATGTCTCACTATCCAGCTGGAGAGAAAAGAGCATCCAGATGATCCAATTGTGGTACATGCGCTGATGATCATTCAGGATTGCTTCGAGGAATTTACCAAAAAACACTATTCTAAGATTCAGAAGAAGTGCAACCTAACTGATGAGGAAACCAAAGATGCGGTCAATCTGATCACCAAGCTTAATCCAAAACCGGGAGGAGCATCTGATGGTTTGGTGAGAACGCAATACATTATTCCTGACTTCATTCTTACCAATAATAATGGCAAGATGGAAATAAGCCTCAACTCAAGAAATGCGCCTGAGCTCAGGATTTCAAGGTCTTATTCGGAGATGTTTGACGCATATGACAAGAGTGATAAAAAGGACAAAAAGCTAAAAGATACAGTCACTTTCGTCAAGCAAAAGCTGGACTCCGCCAAGTGGTTTATTGATGCCATTAAGCAAAGACAAAACACACTTCTGCGAACCATGGAGGCAATTCTGATGTATCAGAAGGAGTTTTTCCTGGATGGTGACGAGACGAATCTCCGTCCGATGATTTTGAAAGACATTGCCGAAAGAATCGACATGGATATTTCCACGGTTTCCAGGGTCGCAAACAGCAAAGCTATTCAGACTGAATTTGGAGTCTATCCACTTAAATATTTCTTCTCTGAAGGTATTGCAACAGATAGTGGGGAAGATGTAAGTAACAGGGAAGTGAAGTCAGTCTTGCAGACCATGGTCGATGCAGAGGATAAAAAACGTCCACTTTCCGATGATAAGTTGGTGAAAATGCTCAACAAGTTGGGATATAATATTGCCCGCAGGACAGTAGCCAAGTACCGTGAGCAGCTTCAGATTCCAGTGGCAAGATTGAGAAAAGAATTGTAGCGTTGAAGTATCCTGCCTTGGTTTTGTCGGTTGTTTTTCAACCATTGCTTATTCCGACTTTAGTTTTTGGATTGATTTTGTATGCCGTTCCGGAGGCAACAAGTATTCCTGCGGAATTTAAGGATCGGATATTCTTCCTGATCGTATTGTCTACTCTGCTGATCCCGATGATTACCATCATCGGGTTACGGCTTAGTGGAACTTTGAAAAGTTTGCACATGAAAGAGATCCAGGATCGGTTGATTCCTTTCTCGATTACATCTGCTTATTATTTATTGACGGTTTACTTTTTGTATCAAAAATCTGAACTGGATCCTATTCTCTGGCAAACACTTTCGCTGATTACACTTGCAGTGATTGGTTTGACGGTTGTCACTTTCTTCTGGAAAATGTCTGCACACATGACGGGAGCCGGGGGACTTTTAGCAATGGTTCTCGTATTAGGATCCAAGTTCCATACTTTTCCAGTCCTTTATCCTTTGATACTTTCCATATTCCTAGCAGGAGCTATTGGTTCTGCCAGACTTTATTTGGGAGCGCATAAGCCTTTGGAAATTTATGTGGGTTTGTTCTTCGGATTTCTGATTTGTTTTCTGGGATTTAACTGGATTTGGGCATAAAAAAACCGGACAAATTGCCCGGTTGTTATTTTTTTCTGTGCTTACTCAAAACACGTTGATAGCAAGTCCAAAGTTGATCTGATTTGCTTGTGTTCCAAATGGACCAAGTCCTGCTTTAAACAGATCGTTCAACCCAAAATATCCCCAAACATAAAAACCAGGCGATCCCGCTTTTACGGAAACTCCGTATCTGAATTCTTCAAAACCAAAATCCTGGGAATCTTTTATTTTTCTCCTCAATCCGTCCGAATCCTCGAATTTATTTTTTGTGTGGGCATTGTACAGGTAACCTATTTTTCCGCCAACACTGAATCTGAATCCTTTTGAATAGTTTGTTTTGTTGAGATGGTAAGTGATATCAAGAGGGATGTCAACATAATTGGTTGCCACCACATTGTTGTAAACGACTATGTCATCACCATAGACGTCCGCTACTTCTCTGAGTACACTTGATTCAGGACCGAGCAAAGGGTTGTTGAAAAGATTTTCATCATTTTCAAATGCAAGTTTATCAGTACCGATACCTATTCCCGGATTGATTGTAATGCCTGAAGTTTTACCTCCAACGGGTATGGGGTGTTGATAATAGACATTGAATGTACGTGAGCCAAAAAACTTAATTCCCAAAGCCTCAGGTCGGTTGTTAAGCTGATTAAATCCGAATTCGAATACTAAATCGCTTGGGATGTTTGGTCTGCCGCCAATTGGAGTTTTGGGCAACTTGATGGTCTCCTGCGCAAAGGAAGAATGAATCAAAGCGAAGGCGATCAGGAAAGTGTATATTTTTTTCATCAAAAGGGAATACTATTTTTGCAATCAATGCGGGCAAAAATAGGAAATCCCAAAGGATTTACCCCTTTATTAGTCTTAATTATTCTTAAGCAAAAGGGGATAATTCTGGTGTAATCTTGAATTTCTTTGAAAATGACATTTGGAAAAAATCTAATAATAGGTACCTTTGCAAACCGAAATGGCTTTGTAGCTCAATTGAATAGAGCACCTGATTACGGCTCAGGAGGTTTCAGGTTTGAATCCTGACAAGGTCACAAAGTCCAGCTTGATACAGGCTGGACTTTTTTTATTTTAAATTTCAGGTAGTAAGCTCAATTAGATAGAGCATCCCGACTGTGGTCGGAAAGGTTGCGACCCGCGACAATCTTGTCGGGGTGAATCCTGACAAAGTCACTGAAGCTCGATTTAACTATTGTGTTTTATTTTTTGCCTGTTTAGCAAGTATTTTTGTTCCTGACGTCAAATTTTTTATAGATATTCGATTTCAATTTTATCCTGAATGACTACACGGTATTGAATGAAAAAGCTCCCATTTATTTTTCTTCTTTTATTTTTCAGCTGTGAGATTATTGATGACCTCACTGATATCGATGAAATCAAGGGTCCCTGTACGATTATTCTGACTGATGGAAGTATTGTCGAAACGACCGAAGATATTGAGCTTAGCGTGAGGACTCAGGCAATTACTTATCGTGATGAAAATAAAAAGCTTCGATCCTTATTCAAGGATGACTACCAAAGCTATACCTGCGGAAATTAATTAACTGCCTCTAAAATCAGCACCCAATCATTTCCTCTTCCTTCGCTAGGAGGAGTAACCATCAGGCTTGAAGTTTTCTGAAGTGTTTCTTTTAACGGAAAGCTTACCCCAGTCCTTGGATCAAACCATTTTCCTGTAATTTTTTCTCCATTCATTTTAGAAAGGTTCACTTTCGTTTTCTTCCCAGAGGGAAAGTAAAATAGGACATAATTTCCTGCTTCATCTCGTGTGCCGGCGACATAGAATTCATCGTCTTTTTGTACATCAGCCACTAAGTTTTGATCAGGAATCCTCGAAAAATACTCCTTAGAGAGCATCAGATTTTTCAAATGCTTGACCTGATTGGCAACTTCCAAATCCAGGGATAATTTCCATGGCTTGAGAGGAGCATTCACCGGAGTTTTATCCAAATCATACATTTGCCAGACTGCGTGGCAACCGTAAGTCTGACCTGCAGCACCTGCAAATACATTCCAATACATGATTCTTCTGATGTCTGTAGCTTCACTGTAACCAAACTCTTTTGCATTGAAGCATTTCGGATGCTCTTCATACATGGGTTCTCCGTCGATTGTTGGTTTCTGAGGCGAAAGATTCAGGTCATAAGTGATTTTCTCATAGGTTGATTGATCAGGGCAGTGACCGGTTTGGTGCATATTGATGCTAAGCCATTCCTCTTTGTGAAACCAATTGGAGCTTCCTCCCGGGCTGGTTGGCTGCGCGTGAAAGGTGATTAATTGCCGATTAGAAGGGTTTTGAGTTTCCACAATTCCCCTCGCCATCTCATTCCAAACTTTCACATCAGCCGAGTTTTCTCTTGGATTACGGTCTCCACCCAAAACCCAAATGAGGTTTGGTTGATCTTTATATCGATTCCCAATCCATTTTCCATAGGAATAAGCAGTTTCCGGAGTAAAAATTTCCGGACCTGTTCCCCAACTGTCTTTAAAAAGTTTGTCTCCCCAAGTTGGTAAAAGAGCGATGTGAATACCTTTTTCAAAAGCCATTTGAATCACTTTATCTACATGACGGAAATAAGCCTCATTGTATTCCCATTTTTCAAGTGAAAGAAAAGGCTTGTCGCCATTTGCATTCGGCTCATTGATCCCGTCTAATTCCGAAAGCACGACAGCCTGAATCACATTGAAACCCTGAGATTTTCTTTTATCGAGATAGAAAGCAGCTTCTTCTGTATCAAGTCTATGAAAGAGCTCCCAAGCTGTATCCGCCATCCAAAAGAAGGGTTCTCCTTCAGAAGTCATCAGATATTTGTTCCCTGGATGGACAGCTATTGGACCTTCAATTTCCTGGGCACTTGCGAAGCCTAAGACCAAAATGAAAAAGAGAGTCAGTTTAATTTTGAGCATAAAAAAAGCAGCCCGAAGGCTGCTGATTAGAATTAGTGAACTGCGGCGAAAGCCGGTTTCGAATTTTTTTGCCAAAAGAAGAAGATGGTAAACAGGATAATCAATGTGCCAGGGAAAATCAACATTTTTTCTAAGGTGTCTTGCCCTGATGCCAATTCTAAAGCTGTACCTGTTAATCCTTCTGCTGCCTTTGCTGCATTGGCATTATCAATCCAGCCACCAATTATAGGTTGGAAGATAGCAGTGGAAAACATTCCGACTCCACCGATAATTGACATTCCAAGAGCACCACTTAGGGGAACACGCTGTGCTACTGATCCGATCATGACAGGCCAGAAATAACCCACTCCGAGGGCAAACACTACAGCGGCAACATAGGCCATAGGTCCAGTAACTGTACTAAATAAATAAACACCTAAAGTTGCTAAAATCGCGCCTCCTAGCAGAACTCCAGTCTGTCCAAGCGTTTGTACTACTGGCCCTGCAAAGAAACGGGCAGTAGCCATCACGCCTGTAGTTAAAGCTAAAATCAGCATCGGACTAGCTCCGCTTGATCCCATAATCAATCCAACCCACTGCTGTGGACCGAATTCAGATATAGCAGTCAGGGCCATTGCAATAAATAAGAAAATAAATACAGGGCTTACCATTGCTTTCAAGTTTGAAGCAATTGAAGTAGAACCTTCTACAGCTGGTTTTGGGAAAGTTTTTCCGAAGAATAACACCGCATAAGCCACTGTTGGGATCATCATTACCCAAATCTGAGCTTCCCAGCCCATACCGAAATCAGTCATGAATTTGGATATCAAACTTCCCAAAACGATACCGCCCGGGAACCACATGTGGAATCTATTTAGCATCTTATTCAGTGTCTTACCTGAATACATGTCAGCAATCATTGGATTACAAGCAGCTTCTGTACAGCCGTTTCCAAATCCGATAAATAAAGTTGAAATCAATAAAGTAGTGTAACCACCAGCATACAATGTCAATAAAATACCCAACGTGTGAGTGATAAATGCGATGGTCATAATGTTTTTTGGACCCACGGTGTGGTAAAAGAGACCTCCCAGGATCATGGAAATGGGGAATCCCAAGAACCACATTGAGTTAATAAAACCTAGTTGCTCTGCAGAAAGGCCAAATTCTTCGCCCAGTTGAGGTAAAATACCCGCTCTGATAGCAAAGGTGAAAGCGGTGGTGATGAGTGCTAAACAACTTGCGTTGAAGAGTGCGCCACGGTTGATGGTTTGAGTCATGTGTGAGGGTTTTGGATTTAAGGTTATAAGAACAATCGATTGAAACAGTTGAAAATAGGAAAAATATTGGACTCAGGCTTTTCCGATAAAATAATTGTTTGAGCAATCTAATTTTTGTTCTTAAAAAACTGGCTGAAAATTGATTTTATATCGCCAGATATACAAAATGCAAGTCAACAATGCAGAATTCTTCTGAAACTCTATCTATCAAAAAATCAGAATAATACCAAATATCCACTCCTGTTTTGGTGCCATATAACCAAAGCTTAGCTGAGTAAAGTAGGGCTATTCGTAAATTTTAGCCTTTTTCAAAAAGATTGCTTATTTCTATTTTATTCAATCACCAAAACACTTCCCAAGTAATATTTCGAAATATTCTTTTCGAGATTTTTGAAATTAATCCTGATTGCGTAAGACCCTGGAGGTATTCCTTTTCCGGCAAAAGTGCCATCCCAAGGACAAGTTGAGGCTTCAGAAATAAGGTCTGAACTCGCACATTGAAAGATAACCTCACCCCATTTGCTGAATACAAAAACTTCCAACTCATCAATCAAATAGTTGGTATAGATCAAAAATTGTTTGTCAGGGTTTCCAGGTTGAATCGCATTCGGGAATGAAACTTTGAGTTCGCACTCCTCTTCTGTCACGAAGGTAGCCTGATAAGCACAACCTTCTGCACTGAATACAATCAACTCATAATTTCCAATCAATAACGGTTTATAAGTTGGATTGATAGAAACCAGAATTCCTTCGTGATACCATTCGTATGAGGCAAATTGGCCTGGATTAATGGTTTCGGCAATCTCATAGCGCGGACAAACCTGGTAGTTTTCCTTCACTTCCGGCCGAACTGTATCCATGCTTCTCATGACTAGAATTTTATCAAACCCGAGCAGACAATAAAGAGAATTGAATATTCTCACTTCATAAGTCCCTTCTTCCAACGCCAAAATTTCTTTTCTATCGGTCTCGGAAGGAAGTTGTTTTTCAATTCCATTCAGATCAGTAAACCACCATTCGATGCGATTGACCAAATCAAACTGGCTTGTGGCAGTGATCACAGTGAAGCTGGCATCGGGACAAAGTGGATCTGAAAAAATTGAAACCGGAACTTGCAGGACAGGAGTTTCCACGAAAAAAGGAACAGGAATCTGGTCACATGGAATACTTCCCTTTGGCTGAACGTCAAGAGCAAAATTTCCATAGGAATTTAAAGTCAGAAATTCGGAAGTTCCAATAATATTTCCGGACTCATCAAACCAAGTAAAGTCTGCTATCGCCGGACTTGTAGTTCCCAAATTTGCCCGGTAAATCTTAGTCCCGTCGCAGGATTCCTGAAAAAGCTCCGGTGTGAATGGGATTTTTTTGTTGATGATTACTTCCATCGATTTCACTTCCGGACAAAGTGTCGGAACCTGATCATTGCTTAATCCCAAGAAGAGGTAAATACCTTTTTGATTCAAAATCAAAGGCTCACCACTTTGTCGGGTAGTCGTTTCACCATTTGGATAAGTGATTTCAAACGTTAGATCTTGAGTAGTTTCAGGTATGAATTCATACGTCTCACAGATCGAAAGCGAGGCGGGAATAGTGAAATCTATTTTATTAGGGTTGATTGCCAATTCTATTGTATTTCTGCCAAGCTCACAATTTTTGTTGATTGAGGGAATAATGCTAAATACAGAAGCTTCATAAATTCCAGAATCGAAAACGGTAATTTCTGTTTTGTTTTTGAATTCCGGAAGGTTGTCAATTGTCCCGGAAGCATTAAATCTCCTCCATTCAATGTCAGTCACTTCTTCGAAGAAAGTGGTTTCTAAATTGATAATTGCACCAGGTCCAAGCTCACAAAGTTGGGTGGATTTCAAAGTCACATCCACTTCCAAAATGGGTTCTTCAATGAGAAATTCCTTAGGAGGAATTGGGCAGGCGTTGCTATTTGATGGTTGTACATCCAGCGAATACATTCCAAATGAAAAAGGATCCAAATCCAGAAACTGGCCAATTCCCACTAATTCATTTTCTTCATTAAGCCACCTGAACTTCACAGTTTCTGGATCTCTACCAAAAATATTTGCTTCAAAGGTTCTATTGCCAAAGCAATCTTGCTCTTTCAATAACGGCTCAAAATCGACCGGCTCAACTAATTCAACTTTAAATTCTTTAAGGGTTGGACAGATTTGGGATTGATTGGGAATTCTTCCTACAATCTGGTAATCACCAGCCTTTGTCAGGTTGAAAGCTTCGCCGGCTGGTTTTGTTTCCTGTGAATTATCCGGAAAAATTATCGTGAATTCCAGCGGTTGAGAAGTCTCAGGGACAAGATCGAATGATTGGCAAATAGATAAAGTAGATTCAATCTCATATTCAACTAGACTTAGAGAAGGAACTAAAACCTCATCGTTTTTGGGAAGACTGCAACTGTCCTTGTCGTAGATTTCAAAAAAATATTTTCCACCGGGAATTGTGATATTGATCTCGGATTGAGTGTCTGTGATGGCTTCCTCCCGCAAAACTGCTCCCTTTTCATTCAAAAGTCTAATAGTACCATCGATTCCCCCATTGATTAATTTCACCAGAAATGATCCTGGATTTTTGCCGGTTGGGGTACAAATTTCTCCTTCAATATTTAAAATTTCAAATTCTAGCTGAGCAGGAGGATCGATTAGAGGGACGACCGAAGTAAAAGTGTTCGTGCAATTACCAAGAATTCCGATGACAGAATAATTTCCTGATTTTAAACCTTGAACTTCCCGTATTTCTCCTGGTGCCATTGCAGAGTTTGGGATTCCAACTCCATCTACTTCGAGCTGATCTATCGAGGTAATGGCTTGGACCCGAATAGCGCCATCTGCAACCAAACATCCGGAAGATCCTTTTGCACTCAAAAAGACAAAATCAGGCTGGGGGTAATAATTCAAACTTTCTGAAGCTTCCTGTGTACAGCCTGGATTTGTTTCATTATTTACAGAAAGAATTATTTCATACTCGCCTGGACCTTCAAGATCGTACAAGGCTGTAATTGTGGCGTTAAACCCATTTCCAAGAGAAACTCTGTCCGGAGATCCGCTTTTTTTATAAAACCATTCTCCAAAGACACTTGGTACAGATGTATAGGTGATAGATTGATCGGGGCAAAGATTTGTTTGTGAACCTTTGATTTCAAAAGATGAAGACAATTTCACATCGGTGGATAGTTCAATTTCACATTCTTTCAGCCCTTCACTATTCTCAAAAAATAAAAGGACAGAATACTTGCCTACCTTATTTATAGATAGTGTGTTGTTGCTGCCTAGGATATCACCGTTTTCGTTTCTCCATTCAAAGACGTAATCTGTAAAATTTGGGCTCGATGGGGAGATGGCCTGAAGCTCAAATGTCTGACCAGTACAGATCGAGTAAATAGGTTTAAGCTCAACTGTGGGTCCTTGAATCACCTCCATATCTTTCGATTCTTTAAAGATTAAGATTCCCGCTCTCTTTACCTCTAGCTCGATCCGGTGAGTTCCTGACAAAGAAAAAGTGTAGTTGATAGTTTGAAACCCGGCCCCTCCAGGTCCAAGTTCATTGAGCAATTGATTGGCAGGACCAAAAATTTTCCAGCTATATACGTCTGTAGTAGGATCACCTGCCCCAAAAAAACTCCCAATGACACTTCCAAAAACATTGCAAAGTCTGTCAGGACCAATTAGTTCGGGATCAGTTGCCAAAGAAGTATCTTTCGACACTTGATCATTGGAAGACAAAGGAATTACCAGACCAAAATTGGTCAAAGACCCATTGGCAAAAAATGCCATTGAGGATAATAAAATGGCAAAGAGGTAAAATTTGGAAGTTGGGTTTCGCAAAATAGTTGGTCTGAAAATGCTGGTTTTCAGAAGCCTAAGGTACCATTTTTATTGCGCAAAAAAATGACCAAAAGACTCAAATCCTTTGGTTACAAATATTTAACATACAAAATTATCGCACATACACCCACTCTTTTGAAGAACTCAGCTTTTCAGAATATTCATATCTGTCTTCATTGAAGGTCTTCAGGTCTTCGGGATTGGTAATTCTGTTTTTGATTGCAAAGTTGGTCATCATGCCTCGTGCTTGCTTAGCAAAGAAGCCAATAATCTGATAATTGTCGTCTTTGAATTCTTTGAAATGAATGTTGATCAAAGGACTTTTTAGCGTTTTTTGGTCAACTGCTTTGAAATATTCCTGAGACGCCAAATTCACAATGGGCTGCTTTTTCGCTGCTTCATTTATTGCTTTTGCAATCTTTTTGTCCCAAAATTCATACAGGTTTTTGCCTTTTTTATTTTCCAAGCGGGTTCCCATTTCCAATCGATAGGGCTGAATAAGATCTAGTGGCTTGAGCAAACCGTAAAGTCCTGAAAGGATTCTCAAATGATTTTGAGCAAAGTCGAAATCTTCTGAAGTGTAATTATCAACATCGATACGGGTGTAAACGTCTCCTTTAAATGCCAAAAGCGCCTGCTTGGAATTCTCAGGATTGAAATCCTTTTGGAAAGTTTTGAATCGCTCCTCGTTGAGTGTCGCCAGTGAATCACTCACATGCATCAGTTCAGCGATTTCCTTTGCTGACTTTTTCTTCATCACCTGAATCAGTGATTTTACATCTTGCTGAAAATCCGGCTGGGTGAATTCTTTGAAATTTGGGACACTATAATCAAGGGTCTTGGCAGGAGAAATAAGGATAAGCATACTATTGAATGATGGTAATCGCTTTGGTGACTTTTTGAGTTAGATTTTGATCTTGGCTGGTAAACTTCACAACCACCGCGTATGTTCCATTCGGTACAAATTTTCCGTTTACTTGACCATCCCAAGGGCAGAATGGTTGGTTTGGTTCCAATGCCTCTGGACTTTCATGTTCACAATAGAAGATCAATTCACCCCATCTATTGAAAATAAATACTTCTACGTTGTCGATGTATTCATTTGCATAAAGAATGAAATTTCGATTTGGATCATCCAAAAATACGCCTGTTGGGAAAATGATCTTCAAGGCACAATCCTCCAGAACTTCGAAAGTTTGAATGTATTCGCATCCCAGATTGTCAGAAACTCTCAGCTCATAAACGCCGGGAAGTTCAGGGGTGAAAATAGCATCCTTTGAAATTTCTTCCCCATTCAGAATCCAGGAGTAGTTGTCGTAATCTCCCGGGTCAATACTTTGAGTTACTCCTTCGATGGCACAAATTGTAAATCCTGAGGGAACTACCGGCGGAATAATAACAGACTTGGCCACAACTCCATTTGCGCGGCCGAGTTCACAACCTGCAGCACTTCGCAGCAATACTTCATAGGTTCCTTCCTGAGAAACTTCGATTATTGGAAGATCATCAAAAGAAAAAATTCGTGTTCTCGTTCCTCCGACGACTGAATACCATTCGATATCGGCGACAGTCGAAAGATCGGCTATCACAGAAAGTGTTGTACTGGTTTGCCCCAGGCAAAAAGGAACTACTTCAAGTTCCAACTGTAAATTTTCTTCCAGTATTTCGGCGTCAAACTGAATCTTATTTGTCAGGCAAAGTCCTCCGGAAATCGGCTGAACTTCCAATGAATAGGTTCCGGACCGATTTGGTGCGAAAGATTGAGTTCTTCCAACAATTATTCCTGCAGCATCTGTCCATAAGAAAATTACATCCTCAGGAAGTGCATTATTCAAAATAGCCTCGAATCTCACTCCAACCTGGCAATCCACGATTTGTGGAGAAACTTCGAAATCAATTGGCTGAGTGATCGAAGCCACAATGGTTTCGGTTTTTGGACAGTTTACTCCGGTTGGATCCACACCTGTAATGGTATAAGTTCCGCTTTGCGCAATGACAAATTCACCATTTGCGTCAGGGAGAATTTGTCCTCCTGGCCCAGATAAAGTGAAAGTCAAGTTACCCTGAGGTGTAGGGGTAAAAGAGAAACTTTCACAAGCTGTAAAGTCCGTTGGAACCGAAAATAACACCTCAAATTTCTCCTCAATAGTGTAAATATCTGGGGAAGGAATCGCGCAATTGGTCGGGTCTGAAATCTCTATAGAATATTCGCCGTATGGCACCGGCACATTCACAAGTGCGGTATTGGCAAATGCTCCGGTGAATTGCTGCCCGTCTCCCTGACGAGTGATGACGTAGGAACCGGATTGAGGTCCGGAAGTGAAATTGATCGATAATTTACCCGGAGATATCCCTGTTGCACTACAAGTCTCGTCAGTCTCAGTCACCGTGTACACAAACCCTATTGGAGGATTGCTATTTTCAACTGTCACTGTTGCAGTATAAAAACAGCCAGTGCTGTTTTCTGCCTGAAGTGTATAGACTCCCGGCAAAAGATTCAGAACAGCAAATATATCTCCTGCTGTAACATTTGTAAAAACTTGTGCAGTTTCTACAACAGTCACAGTCGAGGCATTTGCCTGCATGGTAATCTCAAATGATCCGTCCGGAGTGTTACAATCTGTGGCAGGAGTTGTTTGCAAAGCAGTTAATAAGGGCAGTTCATTTACCAGCAGATTCAGCTTTTTCTCAATCGTACAATCCAAAAGTATCGGATCCTGAGTTACAAAAATGATTTCGTATTGGCCTGGGCCGGGTAGTGAGTCGATAAATAATTCCAACTCAAAAAACTCACCCAAAGCAACTCGATTCGGGTCTCCGTTGAGTTCATAAAACCAATCGCCGGTAATTGGAGTGTTAGGCGCAAAAATCACCGATGTCTCCTCATAACATACCTCTGTTGCGGTTTGAGTGAGATCAAACTCAAATGCAGGACCTACAAAAACTTCAGCCATTGAAGGACAAGTTTCAAAAAACAGGGCTTCTTCATCCGACAACCCAGCTGGCAATCTGTAACTTACAGTGACGATGTAGATACTTTCCTCATCCACGGTGATCGTGTTTGAGTTTTCATCTCCGAATACTTGTCCGGCAGCATTTACCCATTCAAAATCATACAATCCTTCCGCAGGATCATAATCATCAATCGCAGTAAGTTCAACCGGAGTTCCTAAACAAAGGGTGGCGTCATCTGCAAGAGTCAATACCGGTGGAGCAACTACTTCTATTTGGGTACTATCTCTGAAATACTCTGCTTCACCGCAACGATCTACTCTTAGTTCTACCGTGTAAATTCCCGGAGCGTTAAAAAGCTGCTCCAAAGTCATGAATTGGTCACCCGGACCTCCATAATTATCTCTGAGCACGGTTCCGTCGTCATTTGTGATTGTCCAGAAATAGCTGTCAATATCAGGTTCTCCTCCACCTTCTAACAATGCTCCGGCACCCGAAACAGGATCAAGACAAAGTCGCTCTGGAGCTGCGAGTGCAGGTTCGGGTATCGAGCTGCTTGAGTTTTGGACAAATGAAGGCAAGCCAAGATTGGTTGTGCCCGGCATTGGTTCCACGCCATCCCTTGTAAAACTGCTGGTAGCAGTACAGCCTGTCCCCACGTTGATTTGCCCAATCTGATTGGAGCCAACTATTGCCAGATAAATCACTCCATTAGGTCCTATTTGCAACGCTCCAAGATCAAGCCCGGCGGTTTGGCTTACGGTTTTTTTGGTGCTATTTATACAAGCTTCAATTTCTGCACGAGTGGATGCATTGCCAAAGCAAGAAGGACAAGTGGCTGCATCTGGGTCATTATTTTCCACCGGACGGATGATAAATTCCTCCACTCCCGGTCCACCATTTCGGTACGAAACCAAGACACGTTCGCTGTCATTCGAAAACTCAAGGCCGTAGACATCTCCGTCACATCCGAGGTCAAGTCTTGCGTATTCTTTCATTTCGCCGGTTTCCTGGTCGAAGTCAAATATTTCGACTTTGTTACATCCGCCTTCGGAAATCGTGACCGCAAGTTTGGTTCCGTCAGGACTGAATTTCATCGCACCAACTCCTGAATTGAAACCATGATTGGATCCAACAGAACTCAGCACTGGCTCTCCGATGCCATTGACTGTGACTGGATAAGCGCGGAATGTATTATTTCCTAACTCATGAAACATGACCCAAGTAGTATCACCTGCATCTAATGCTGCTGTGTTTTCCGTGGAGGGACTGAAAAGGAAATTATCCTTGGTGACGACATTTCCAACTCCGGTCTGGTTTTCAGATTTGATATCTACCAAAGAAAACTTGACTTCATTTGTGCCATTGGCAGAAAGCTGGGTCGTGAAAAGGTAAAACAAAGTTTCTTCCTCAGGAACAGGCACGGCCAAAACTCCCTGACTGCTTGCATTATCCCCGCCGATCGAATCTCCATTTGCCATCAGATCTCCGTTCAGATCCCAGACAGCTTGGCCATCCGTGTAGAAGAGTACCTGCCCTGTCTGATCGGAAATAGTGGTCGTTCCGGCAGGGATATTTTGAGGATGCCTTTCTGCAATTGGCCTTGGTGTCGGAGCATCCGGGTTGGTTGGATCCGGATTAAAGTCCAGCCCCGCGCCATCTCCGAAATACCAGATATTATTGGTTTGATCAGGCAAATCCCACATCTTGATCCGGATCTCTGCATACGCATAGCATTCAGATCCCGGCTCTCTTACCAAAACCCAGTACAATCCAGGCAAGCAGACAACATTGTCTTTTGTCGTGATCCAACCCTGATCTCGAAGGTTTGACCAGAAATATTCATAATTATCGCCTCCACCCGTTGGGGGGGCTTCGCCATCTTGTTCTCCCGATGCAGCCTGTGCCTGCAAAAGAGGGCCAATATCGATGCAGGACTCACAAAGTGTGGTGTCATTCGGAGTGAAATTTGCCTCCAGGTTATTTTCAGTGAGGGGGATATTTTTAGTGACAGTTTGGGTAGAACTGTCTGCAAAAGTCAAAGTCAAAGTTACACTTACGCTCGTTCCCTGTGCAGCATCTCCCGGGATAAGGAAATGTTCCTGATTAAAATCTGCAGGCAATGGATTACCGTCTGAATCTACCAAAGGAGGGTCAAATTCCCAGCTAAAGCTTTCTGGTCTATAGTTTTCCGGAGTGATTTCGCTAGTCAATTGAATCGGGTTATTCGCACAGGGTTCTTCTGGCGACCAGGTGAAATCTACCGATGGAGAAATGTCTGCATTTGGTGCGAAAACCGGGAAGATTGTACCGCAAAAATCAGTTCCGTTGAATGGATCTTCCTCAACTGTAATCAAGGCAAGATCCGGCTCATTCGGGTTGGTTACCTTTCCCATCAATTGGGGCCCGCCGACTACTTCTTCGTAGATGTAGTACAAACTTCCATCCGGACCGACTTTTATATCATAGATAGAATTCAATCCGGCAGTGAGGGGAATTTCTTCCGGAGTAGCAGCTAAATCCGAAGTTGGAACACGTAAAAGTTGATTTCCTCTGGAGAAATAAATAAATGCCCCATCCGGAGAAAACTCAGCTCCTTCAATTGGATCGGAGGCACCGGATTGACTTATAGGTGTTGAGGAACCGAAATTTCCGGAACTGGTATTGAAGTCCACCACTATAATATCATCCCCGGCATTTTCGGGAATTAGAATCAGCTGGTTTTTTTCCTCATCAAAAACGATTGCTTTTGGAGTAAAAGGAATGCTTTCTGAGTCTGTATTTGTAAAATCACCTTCCGTAGCCCCGAATCTTCTTGAGATCAGATTTCCACCTTCAAAACTTATTAGGTAGGAAGGAGAAGAAGGAGACTTAACCACCAATAATGCCCCGGAAGCAGAGCCTATTGCAACATCTTTTGAAATCACCTCACCCAATGGCCTTTCATTGCCAGTTGCCTGACCGGTGGCGTTCATATCTACCACAGAATAAAGAAGTTGACCTCCCGGGGAGATGTAAAAAATGTAAAAAAGCTTATTTCCTTCCGGATCATATTCCAGAAAACCTGTTGCCACTTGCTGTCTTCCGTCAATATTTCCATTCAAACCTGGTGCACTTCCTTGGAGTGGATTTGATCCGAAATCATAAACCAGTTCGCCATTTGTGAGGAAAAGAGGTTGTCCTGTGATAGGATCGATTGCTATTGCATTGTTGTTTTTTCCAATTAAAACCGAACCGGGAAGAGTCTGTACAGTAGCTGTTCCGCCTTTTCCGAAGGAGAGGTAATTATTTTCGGTAGCTCCACTGCAATACCCGAAAATCCATTCGTTATCATTGAATCCTTGAGCATAAGAATTTGATGCGCCTGAAAAAAAGCTTAGAGCCAGGCTGATGGTAAAAATAAATGTTAACCTTATGGAATTAGGGTTGCTTTTCATACTTTTCGAACTGCTTTTGAAACAACCAGAACTGCAAATCGTTCTAAAAGCCATTGAATAATCAAATAAACGAACAAATCCTTGTTACGGTCTTCTGCTAACTTTGTTTTTTTTGCAATAATCGGCCTTTTTGGTTCGATCACGGCCTTTGCACAAGATCCCCAATATAGCCAATACTATGCGGCTCCGCTTTATTTGAATCCAGCAATGGCCGGGAGCGAATTGACAGGAAGAGTAGGGTTCAACTATCGGAATCAGTGGCCGAGCATTGATGCCAAGTTCACGACCTTTTCAGCTTATTATGATACCTATTTGCCCGAATATAACAGCGGGATAGGAGTAATGGTAATGCAGGATACAGAAGGTGCTGCGGAATTAAGATCGACAACTATCTCAGCGATTTATTCCTACGAATTGAAGCTTGGGGAAAATTCTTACTTCCGTCCGGGTTTTCAGGCAAGCTATATTCGACGGGAAATCGGGTTTTATGAAAATCTGGTTTTTGCCAACCAAATCAATCCAAGTGATCCATTTGGTCCTACTTTGCCCGGAACAGATATTCCAGGTTTGGGTGATCCGGTAAGTATGCTTTCACTTTCTTTGGGAGGGATGTTTTTTACAGAGAATTTCTGGATTGGAGCGGCTGCCCATCATGTAAACGAACCAAATCAATCTTTCATTGATGGATTAAGTCCCTTGCCTGCAAAATTTTCGGTTCATGCAGGATATAGGATTTCTTTGGGTGAAGGATCCATGAGACAGGATTTTACTCACATCAGAAAGGAAAGATATTTCACACCAACTATTAACTACAAGCGCCAAGGCCCATTCGAACAACTTGATGTGGGTGCTTATTTTTATGTAGAGCCCATCGTTTTTGGAGTTTGGTACAGAGGTTTGCCTTACAAGCCTGTCGAAGACCAAAGCAACCGGGATGCCATCGTGATGATGGTTGGATTGAATCTTCTGAGCGGCCTTAATATCGGTTATAGCTTTGATTATACTGTTTCTCAACTGGGTATCCAGTCCGGGGGAGCGCACGAGATAAGTTTGTCCTGGACACTTCCAAATAATAACCAGGGTAAACCTTCAAGAAGGGATACAATTCTTCCCTGCCCTAAATTCTAATCTTACATGAATCCGGTTACCCTCAAGTACTTGCTTATTGGGGTGGTGGCGTTTGGTTTTTTTATAGAAAAAATCCTCAGCTTTCTCAATAATAAGCAACCTGTACCTACCATTCCGACAACTCTGGACAATTACCTGAGTCAGGAAAAACTAATCCAGGCCAAAGCATATCAATCAGATAATTTCAGATTCGGGTTGATTTCCGGGCTTTTTTCATTTGCGCTGACTGTTTTATTTATCAGTAAAGGTTGGTTTGGAGCCATCGATCTATGGGTGGAGGGATTTGTTTCTGTACCACTTTTTCAGTCGTTGGTTTTCTTTGGAGTGATTTTTATCGGATCGGATTTAGTAAGTCTTCCTTTTGATTATTTCCACACTTTCGTGATTGAAGAAAAATATGGCTTCAACAAAACGAAAGTCGGGACTTTTTTTGCGGACAAACTGAAAGGTTATTTGCTTTCAATCATCGTTGGCGGAGGATTATTGCTTGTTTTTCTTTGGCTTGTTCACCAGATGGGAAAAGACTTCTGGTGGCAGTTTTGGGCAATTGCCGCAGTTTTTATGGTCCTGGTCAATTTGTTCTACACAGCATGGATTCTTCCGCTTTTCAATAAACTCACTCCTCTTCAGGATGGGGAATTGAAACATAAAATCATCGATTACGCCAAATCTGTAAGCTTTCCTCTCGATAATATCCTGGTAATGGATGGAAGCAAGCGATCCTCAAAAGCGAATGCGTTTTTCTCAGGTTTTGGAAAAAGAAAGAAAGTGGTGCTGTACGATACGCTCATGGACCAGCATCCGCCGGACGAATTAGTGGCTGTCCTGGCACATGAAGTTGGCCATTACAAAAAGAAACATATTGTCATCGGGATGATCAGTTCGATTTTGCAGGTTGGATTGCTGTTGTTTTTGCTGGCGCAATTCATTTTCAATGAGCAGATGAGTTTGGCTTTAGGAGCTCAGGATTGGTCTGCCGAATTGAATATTATCGGTTTCACAATGCTTTTTACGCCTATTTCCATGATTTTGGGAATGGGAATGAACTGGCTTAGTCGAAAGAATGAATTTGAAGCCGATGCATTTGCGAAAACAACTTTCGCAGGAAAACCTCTTGCCGAGGCACTCAAAACCCTTTCCGTCAAAACTCTAAGTAACATCAATCCACACCCCTGGTATGTGTTTATGAATTATTCACATCCGCCTTTGCTGGAGCGTTTGGAGAAGCTGGAGAAGTGAGTTGGGCAAGTTGGAAGGTTAAAAAGTGGCAAAGTTGGAAGGTTGGGCCCACTTCAGTATTCGGTGTTCATTATTCGATATTCGAGATTACTTGTTTCTATTTGATCAAATAGGGTCCCACAGATTTTCGCAGAAAAGGTCACAGATCGACACAGATTTAAAATAAAAAGCCGACCAGGTTTACCCAATCGGCTTTCGAAAATTAACTATTGAATTACTTCCGTCTCCGGTCTTCGACCCGAAAAACATCCGTCATCGGTCACCCATCATCCTACACCTTATAAAAATCCTCCCAACCTTTTCTAGGCGGCATACCTGCCAAGACCTGATTGGCAAGCGGATTATTGATGATTTGTCTGGTTTCGCTGTCAAATTCCAACTTCACGCCCATTTGCTGAGCCATCACACCGAGGCAGAAAACCTGACTCAATGGACCTGCGATTTCAAACGGTGACCTCGTTTTTTCCTCCCCTTTGCAGGCTTTTAGGAAGTTGGCGAAGTGATTCGATGGGCTTTCAGGAACCTCCGGAAGTTTGGATTCTATTTCTTTTGCCTTTTCCGCAGGAATGATCGAAAGCGTACTTCCGTGTGATCCTCCTTTGAAAGTCAGCTCTTTGCTATAAATGATCTTACCGGGATTCAATTTTGCCGGTTGGATCTGTCCGTTGCTTGGTGGCGGGATATTCGGATCAAGTTCGGAGACACCGTATCCATCCGGCACGGAAGGAATATTATCCATTCCGTCGTACCAGTTGATGGTCAACGGAGGCATTGCGCCACGGGCTGGGAATTTGAAAGCGAGGGTTGTGGAAGTCGGATAAAAGAAATTATTGTGACCGGTAAGTTTCAGCGGTTCGATCTCAAAAGGAAGACCCAAATCCAAAAATTCATGAGCCGTATCGATGATATGAGCTCCCCAATCTCCTAATGCACCCATTCCGAAATCGTACCAACAGCGCCATTGACCGTTGTGGAAATCCTTGTTGAAGGAATGTGGCTGTGCCTGCGAAAGCCAGGTATCCCAATCCAACGTGGAGGGGATAGTTTCACCTGCCGGAAAACGCTGGATATTGGTGTCCCAACCATGCCACCGTCTGCGGCTGTTCATATGAGCAGTGATCGAGGTTACGTCTTTAATGATTCCGGCATCTTTCCAGGCTTTGAACTGAAAATAATTTCCTTCGGAATGACCCTGATTTCCCATTTGAGTAACCTGCTTTGGGTATTTCTTAGCCGATGCCATCATCAGATCCACTTCCTGAAAAGTTCGGGCCATTGGCTTTTCGACGTAGACATGTTTGCCTTCGGCCATCGCCATAATGGTCACGGGGAAGTGTGAAAAGTCAGGAGTAGCAATACTTACCGCCTCGAATTCATTTCCAATCTCGTCAAACATCTTTCTGAAATCTTGGAATTTCTTCGCATTTGGAAACATATTCATGACTTCCAAAGTCTGCTTCGCACCCATATCTACATCGCAAAGCGCTACGACATTGCAAAGCCCTGTTTGATGTAATGCTTTGATGATTTCATTACCTCGATTTCCGATTCCGATGCAGGCCAGGTTGACTTTGTCGCTGGGTGCCACATAGCCCATGGATTTTCCCATGACGGATGGGGAGATTATCGTCAGTCCTGAAAGGCCAAAGGCTGCAGTTGCTCCGGTCTTGAGGAATTTACGTCTGTTTGTAATCATGATTAGGTTGTTTTTGGGTTAAAGGAAAACCCTTACAAGCCGCAAGAGCTTTTTCAGGGGAAACTTTGGCGGGTTTTTTTATTCAACCCAATCTACTTATGAAAAGCCGGACTTCAGACATTCGATCCGGAAATCAACGGAAACGATCTCGGAACAGAAATCCACTAGTGGCATATCTTTCAGGACAAACTTTTCTTAAATTTCCCTGCTTAACAAACCCAACCTAATGAAAGACCTGGCAGATTTCCACTCACCCATTTCGGATCTATTTCCCCAACCCAAAACTTCACAAGACTGGGATCAATATCGTCTCAGTGACGAACAGATAGCCTTCTTCAATGAAAATGGCTATCTGGCCGGCATCAAAATGCTGGATGAAGTTCAGATCGAAGCATTGAAAAAAGCCCTCGACGAAGTGATGGATCCTACCCATCCGCTTCATCATCTTTTCCATGAGTTTCACAGCAATGAATCGGGAGACCCGAACAAGGTTTTATTTCATTCTTTAGGACACTGGAGATTGGCGACAGCTTTTCATGATGCGATCTGGAATCCAGCATTTCGGATGGCAGCAAGCCAATTACTGGGAAATCGGGCAGTGAGGTTTTGGCACGACCAACTCTTCTGCAAGCCCGCCCATCACGGAGGAAATGTGGCCTGGCATCAGGATTATTCTTATTGGACGAGGACGATCGCGATGCAGCACCTGACTTGCTGGTGCGGACTCGATGATGCGACGGAAGAAAACGGCTGTCTTCAATATGTGCCAGGAAGTCATCGATGGGGATTGCTCGACAAGCCTGCACTTGCCGGAGAAATGAACGGATTGATGGCAATGATGACCGAGGAACAAAAAGCCGAATTCAAACCTGTTGCTGTGCCTCTTAAGGCCGGTTATGCTGCTTTTCACCATCCGCTTCTTGTTCATGGTAGCTTTGCCAACTACTCCGATCGATCCAGAAAAGCCTTTGTGCTGAATGTCTTTGCGGACGGAACCGTATCCGACACAGATGAGCCTTTGCTTCAAGGAGTACCCGTGATTCATAAAGGTGAAAAAATGGGAGGGAAGTTTTTTCCGCTGATATTTGATCCGAAGGAGTTGGAAGATTGAGTTGAAAGAGCTTGTCCGCCGTGGCGGATGGTAAAGTGGTAAGGTTAGGTCTTCTTCATCATTCGGAGTTCGTTATTCGATGTTCGATATTGGGTTGGAAAGTTGTAAAGTGAGAAAGTTGTAAGGTTACGTCTTCTTAATCATTCGAGATTCGTATTCTTTTGAATACTTAGTTGAAAAGTGGTAAGGTTTCAAAGTTGTAAAGTTAGATTTTCGTCATAATTCAGAGTTCTGTGTCTAATATTGCCAATTGGAAAATTAGGTTCGAAAGTTGTAACGAGGAAACGTGGAAGGGTTTTGTACCTTGATCTCCTTTAGATTCAGAACAATCTCCAATTTTCTCAGCAACTCGTAAATCGTATTTCGTAATTCGTATTTAAAAAATGGCTTCAGGATTATTTGCATTATTGGATGACATCGCCGCATTGATGGACGATGTAGCGGTGATGAGTAAAGTGGCGGCAAAGAAAACCGCCGGAATATTAGGGGATGATTTGGCAGTAAATGCCGAAAAAGCTTCCGGCTTCGTTTCCGACCGGGAGCTCCCAGTTCTTTGGGCAATTTCTAAAGGCTCGCTCCTGAATAAAGTGATCATCCTTCCAATTGCCTTCCTCTTAAGTGCCTTTTTGCCTGCGGCGGTGACCATTATTCTGGTGATCGGCGGTTTGTATTTGGCATTCGAAGGAGCAGAAAAGATCTATGAATACCTGGTGCCCCATCCCAAAGAAGCTCATGCAAATTTGGATTTAGAGCTCACCGAGGAACAGATTTTGGCTTTTGAAAAGCAGAAGATCAAATCAGCCATCACCACAGATTTTATCCTTTCGGTTGAGATAGTCATCATCGCCTTGGGTACTGTCACAGATCAGCCTCTTCTTACGCAAATCATCGTTGTCTCCGTGATTGCGCTGATCGCGACGGTGGGTGTGTATGGAATCGTTGGTTTGATCGTCCGCATGGATGAGTTTGGGTTAAAGCTAATCGCACTCAACGACAAGACTAACAGCTTTTCTGATAAAGTCGGCGGGATATTGGTCGGTGCACTGCCTGTTTTGATCCGTGTACTTGCCTTCGTCGGAACGATTGCCTTATTGTTGGTTGCAGGTGGGATTTTTGCTCACAATATTGAGTTTTTTCACCACCTTCTTCCCACTTGGCCCGCTATCATTAAAGAGTTTTTGATCGGTTTGGGAGTAGGAGTAGCAGTGATGATTCCGGTTTTGATTTTCAAGAAAATCCGGAAGAAAGCACAACTAAAGCATTGAGTTTTTGTCTCATTTTCATGTAAAAAATCTATTTTAAATCAATGAAATAGAATTAACCTAGTTCTGAACATTTTCATAAAACCAGCAAATATGTCCTGCATTTCAAAAAGCCTTGTTTTTAGCTTTTTCCTTACTTTTTACAGCCTGATGGCTTGCGCTCAAAACGGCAAAACCTTCCTCCAATTCGAAGGAAAAGAAGGTCCGGGAAAGGGAAAGCATATTGTCTTGGTGGCGGGAGATGATGAATATCGATCTGAGGAATCCATGCCCATGTTGGCAAAATTGCTTTCTCAGCGATATGGATTCAAAACCACTATCTTATTCCCGATCGAGCCTGCAACCGGAAACATTGTCCCAAGTTTTCAAAACAACATCCCGGGACTCGAGCATCTTGAATCGGCTGATCTGATGATCATGCTGATCCGCTTCCGTGAATTGCCGGATGATCAATCCAAGTTCATTGAAGATTTTCTGAAAGCAGGAAAGCCCGTGATCGGACTTCGAACTTCCACCCATGGTTTTGCCTACTCTAAAAACTTAAATTCACCCTATGCAAAATGGTCTTTTAACAGTAAAGCCGAAGGCTGGGAGCGGGGTTTTGGTCAGCGGATTTTCGGGGAAACCTGGGTCAACCACCACGGTATTCATGCCAAAGAAGGTGCCAGAGCTTTGATGGATGGAGTAAAGCAAATGAATGATCATCCGATCCTGCGTGGTGTAAATGATATTTGGGTTCCTTCGGATGTTTATGGGATCAAGAACTTGCCGAAGGAGGCTGACGTCCTGATCTATGGACAATCAACTGCCGGAATGGATGACAAAGCGCCCTTGATGTGGGAAAAATCTGTAATGCCGATCGCATGGACTAAGCCTTATCAGATCGAAGGCGGAAAGCCGGGAATGGCATTCACTTCGACGATGGGTTCTTCGCTGGACTTTCAAAGTGAAGATTTGCGAAGGTTGGTTTTGAATGCGTCCCTTTATTTACTCGGAATGCCGGAGGTGATCAAACCGGATCTTTCGGTGGAAATTGTCGGAGAATATAAGCCAACTATGTTTGGATTTGATACTTTCCGAAAGGGAATGAGGGTGGAGGATTTTAAATAAAATTTTGGTCAACAGTCCACGGTCGACAGTCCACAGATTCCCGGCTGTCGACCGTCGACTGTGGTCCGTTGACAATACGAAAACAATGAACAAAATAGGATTTAATGTGCTGGCATGGTCAGCAGAAATGTCTGCCGATTTGCTTCCGATTTTGGATCGGTTGAAGGCCATTGGTTATGACGGAGCTGAGTTTTTTGTTGGAGGATCGCCAGAAGTATCCTTCAAATTAGTTGGAAAGCATTGTCAAAATATTGGACTGGAAGTAACCACGGTGACGGTCTTGAGTCCGGATGAAAATCCGATTTCACCCGACGCAAAAATCAGGGAGAAGTCAAAGGAAAAACTCCGTTGGGTTCTTGATCGGGCAGCAGACTTGAATTCCCAAGTACTTTGCGGGCCTTTTCACTCTGCTTTTGCCACTTTCGCATCCCGAGCACCGATCGAGGATGAGTACAATTGGTCGGCCGAAGTCCTGCATGAAGTTGGAGATTATGCCCAAAATTTGGGGATCCTTTTAACTCCTGAAGCACTCAACCGATTCGAATGCTATCTCTGCAACACGATGGAGCAGTTGGATTATTTACTGGCCAAAGTCAATCATCCGAACGTTCAAGCCATGTTTGACACGCATCATGCCAACATGGAGGAGAAAAAGCTTGGATCGGCTATTGAACTTATTGCACCTCGGCTAGGCCATTTCCACATCTCCGAAAACGACCGCGGAACTCCAGGTTCGGGTCATGTTAATTTCGACGAAACTTTCGAAGCACTTGCAAAAGTGAATTACGAAGGCTGGCTGACCATCGAAGGTTTCACCCGCAACGATCCCGCTTTTGCCAATTCCATCGGAGTGTGGCGTGAATTTTCAGCACCATGGGACATGGCTGAAAATGGCTACAAGCTGATCAAGGAAATGGGTGAGAAGTATGGGCTTTAAAAAAGAAGCAAGAGCCAAGAAGCAAGAGCCAAGAAACAAGAGCCAAGAAACAAGAGCCAAGAAGGTAGGAAAGAAAGCCAAGAAACAAGAGTAAGAAATAGGCCTTCGTGAATGCCCCCCTGTAGCAATGTTGGGGAGCGTTCACGGATTTTTTTTAGCTATTGGGAATTAAAAAAACCACATTATTACCCCTGATGCTGATTTTTAGGAAGTAAGTTAGTGAAGATTTCTGCAGGAAATTCATACTTGAAATCGATCAGCTATTTTCTGTGCAGACCTGATAGCACCCTCCATGTAACCCGCATATTCAGTGGCAGTTTCTGTTCCTGCGAAAAACAACTTGCCGTTGAGATAGGATTTTTGCAGTAGTGGATGTCCGTTGTTTTGATGCGGTCTTTGGATAGTATGATTTCCCGCAAGGACAAATTCATCGGTCCACACTTTGTCAAAATAGGCGACAGGGTTTAAAATTTTCTCGCCCAACAGTTCAGCTAATTGATTCAAGACAAACTTTTTCCGTTCATCCTGAGAATAATTTGAAGCTCCTCCATTCAAAAAGCCAGTAAATCCAAACTTCTTTCCCTCAAAATCGGTGTGATCGTACATTTCAGCGACGATTCCATTGTGGCTGTACACCATTCCCGAAAAGCCCTCATTTCTCCAAAATTGCTCTGTGTATTCCACTGCAAACTTGATGGATCCCGCCATCCAGGTTTGGACATTGGGTAAGATTTGAAGGAAGTTTTCAGGTAACTGTGGGGAAATCTTAATTTCCGAGGCTGCTAATTGAGGAGGTATACAGACCACCACTTTGTCTGCAAAAAGGGATTTTCCGTTGGAAGTTTCTATCAGCAGCTCGTGACCAACTTCCTTCACAGCAGTGACCTTGGTGTTCAAGAGGATATTTTCGGTATCCAATTTTTCTTTCAAAGCCCCGATCAGCATTTGTGTTCCGCCCACGATTCTGTAAGAAGGAATATCGCCCTCAGGGACCGAAAATTTTTGGGGAGGCTCATTTGCCTCGGTTTGAAACAGGGAAATTCCTTTTGAGAATTGCGGGTATTTTTTCAGTCCCAACTCTTCCATCAGAGAAAGTAAATTCGAGTGCATATCCGAAAACCAGGTAGCGCCTAACTCCATGGGGGTTTCCAGTTTGCCTTTGACGGTTTGGATTCTTCCTCCCAGTCTTGAGGATCCTTCAATGACAGTTGCTTTGATGTTTCGCTTTGATAGCAAATAGGCTAAAGTAAGTCCGCTCAATCCTCCTCCGATAATCGTAACTCTATCGCTATCTACCATTTAATATTCTTGTATTTTGAGTGCAATTCCTTTCGGGCCAGAATACCATTACGGCAATTTTGGCGTGGGCAAATCTACAAAAAAGGTGAGCCTTCAGGACCGAAAAAATCTTCAAACCATCTCTGTAATTGCTTATCTCTTATCTACAGTTCCTCACTTAATGGTTTTTTACCTGAACAAACTTACCACTTACTTTTTACCACTTACGAAAGGATTTACTTCACCTCCTCATCAGGAATTGCCATCGTGTGATTTCCCAAAAGCTTCCATTTTCCTTCTACAAGTGTATAGGTTCGCATGAAGTGGTATGTCACAGGTCTTGGTCCCCGATCCACCACCGTGTATCCGCTGACTACACCTGTATTTCCTAGAATAACTACCTTTTGATCTCGGGAAACTCTCCCTCTGGTGTCATCCGCTTGACCTGCCTGAAACCGTTCCGCCCGGGAAATCGCAGCTTCTTTTCCGTCGATCTGACCGGCATGATTGTGAACCCAGATAAAATCATCGGCAAGGAGATTTTCCAAAAAGGCTACATCCGAATCCAAAAGTGCCTTTTCCCAGCCCAGATCCAAACTGAGTAGTTGATGATCCAGTGTTTGTGAAGGGGAGATAAAATGAATGGATAAAAGAAATAAAGTGAGGAGGATGGTTTTCATGGTTAAGGAATTTTCTAAAATTTAGCGAAATATTGATCGCGGAAAAAAGGTTAGTTCTGTCTTGGATTTCTTTTCGAAGAATTATCAGGCCATTTTGCCTTTCGTGACCTTTTTGTTCATTTGTCCGGTCAGCAGGACAATCAGAAATAAGAAGATTCCCAAAAAACCCAAAAGAAATGAGTAGCCGGTAAAGGATGCAATTTTTCCAAAGAGAAAGGGCATGAGAGTAATGCCCACGTAGGCGCTGGCCATTTGCAAACCCATGATTGTTTGTGAATGCTTTTCTCCGAAATTGATCGGAGTTTCATGCAGAAGGCTCGGGAATATAGGTGCACATCCCAAACCTACAAGCAGAAATCCCGGCAAGACAGTGAAAGAAAAAGGGAGAAACAGAAGGATTAGGCCCATTCCAATTACTCCTTGCCCAAGATAAACCAATTGACGGTTGGTGAAATGGGCTGTCAAAAAACCGGAGAAAAATCTACCGAGCGTGATTCCCAAATAATACAGGGACGTAAGCCTGGCTGCCTGATCCACTTCAAATCCCCTCTCGAAAACCAAATAACTGGCTCCCCAAAGCCCAAAAGTAGCCTCAATCGTGCAGTAGAAAAAAAACACGGCTAGGGCTTGTTTCAGTCCGGGAAGTGTTGCCAAAAGGGATAAGAGATTTGGTGACTTTGTGTGTTGGTTTGACTCGTCGATCCCTTTGTTTTTCACCCAAAGCGGCAGAGAAAAAAGCAGAATCACAACCAAACCGATCTGAATCCAAGCAATCGTTTGGTAGCCACTGGTCCAGGATTCTCCTTTGGCAAAGTAACCCGCCATTATAAACGGACCGATGGAAGCGCCAACTCCCCAAAAAGAATGAAGCCAATTCATGTGCTTGGCTTGGAAATGCAATGCCACATAATTATTGAGGGCGGCATCTACGCTTCCTGCTCCTAATCCCAAAGGAACAGCCAACAGGCAGAGGTAGAGAAAGTGATGGGAATAAGAAAATCCCAACAAGGCCAAAGCCGTCATCAGGACGCTAAAGGTAGTCACAGCGGCAACTCCGAAATATTGAATCAACTTGCCGCTAAAGAGACTTGAAATTACCGTCCCGGCTGCTACGATCATAGAGATAATACCCGCATAGTCCAGCGGAACCCCCAAATCCCCAAACATTGCGGGCCATGCCGAACCCAAAAGCGAGTCCGGAAGTCCAAGGCTGATAAACGCCAGATAGATTACGAGAAGGAGAAGCAGTTTTTTCAAAAGGCAAGGATTTGGCTGGTGGAAAGATTGATTTTGTCCTTAGCTAAAATTAGAAAAGATGGACAGTTCTCCAATTTTTTTTGGGTTAGGCTAATTTTTTATGAAGGCAGGATAGTTTTATTGAAAAGACTCAGTCTCTTAGAAATATAGAATTTCTGAATGATGAAAAAACAACTGGTTCTCTTCCTGCTTTTTGGACTTTATATTCAAGCTTTTGCGCAGCAGAATCGGCCTAACATCATCTTTATCCTCACAGACGATCATCGCTGGGATGCGTTGGGATTTGCAGGAAATCCGATCATCCAAACTCCGGAAATGGATCGGTTGGCGGAAGAAGGCAGATTTTTTGAAAATGCCTTTGTCACCACTCCGATTTGCGCAGCAAGCCGAGCCAGTATTTTGACAGGAATGTACGAGCGAACGCATGGCTATACGTTTGGGCAAGGCGATATCAAGAAGCCTTATATAGATCAATCTTACCCGATGATGCTGAAAGGATCGGGGTACTTCACCGGGTTTTTCGGGAAGTTTGGAGTGAATTATGCCGACTTTGACCAGCTCTTTGATGTGGGAGAAAGCTATGACAGGAATGGAGCTTTCAACGATAGACGAGGTTATTTTTTCAAGAAGATTAATCAGGATACTGTTCACCTGACCCGATACACGGGGCAACAAGCGATCGATTTTATTCGCGAATCTTCTGAGGAAAAGCCGTTTATGTTATCCCTCAGTTTCAGTGCCCCACATGCTCATGATCCTGCGGAAAAGCAATATTTCTGGTCTCCGGAGTTTGATACGATGTATCAGGATTTGGTGATTCCCGATCCGATTATGGCGGAGGATTCAGATTTTTTAGCGCAACCAGAATATGTCCGAACAGGAGAAAACCGAACCCGCTGGCATTGGCGATACGATACACCGGAAAAATATCAGCACAGTGTAAAGGGTTACTATCGGATGATCTCGGAAGTGGATGCCGAAATCGGGAAAATCCGAAAGGCCCTGGAAGAAAAGGGCTTGGCGGAAAATACCGTGATTATCCTCATGGGCGACAATGGTTATTTTCTGGGGGAGCGGCAACTTGCCGGCAAATGGCTGATGTACGACAATTCGCTCCGGGTGCCGCTGATTGTTTTTGACCCGAGGGAAAAAGGAGGAAAGCTGGAAATGGCTTTTGCCCTGAATATTGACGTCCCTTCTACCATCCTGGATTTGGCGGGGATTTCCCAACCACAATCCTGGCAGGGAGTTTCGCTGAATTCTCCCAAACTCGGCCAACGGAAAGAATTCCTGACAGAGCATCTCTGGCAAACGCCGATAATTCCACCAAGCGAAGCCATCCGGACCGAGCGTTGGAAATATTTCCGGTATATCAATGATCCCCTGCATGAGGAATTGTATGATCTGAGTGTGGATCCTTTGGAAAAAAACAATCTGGCAGGAGAACCTGGCTATCAAAAGGAATTACTTGAGCTTCGCAAAAAACTGGAAAAGAAAATTCAAAGGTATTTGAGGGCTAGGGTGGAGTAAAGAGATAGAAAATCCCCAAAATTCTAGAATGGAAGTTCAAATTCGGGACCATTTCAAATTCGAAAGCATCTTCCTGAAAACCTGGAAAATGAATCAGTTTTTTTAGCCTCCTTGAAGTCGGTGATCTTTTTATAAATAAAGAGAAAACAGCTTGGTCAGGTTTCCTTAATTAGCAATTCATTAACTCTTCTTTCCTTTGAAGTAGGCAAAGATTGCCATGGAATGTCCGTGTCCGAGTTCAAAATCTTCTTTGAGCCATTGGATGATCTGGCCGGCTTTTACTTCGGGTTTGAGCATTCCGCCTTCCAAAAATCCTTTTTGGGTGGCTAAGGCTTTGAGGTCTTCCGGAGATTTTCCGGTTTTGGATTGAATGTTGTCGAGGTAGGCTTGGAAGGACATAGGATGGTGGATTAAATTAAAAATTGAGATAAGAAGCTTCATTCGAAGTCCTCGTTGTTCAAAGATAAAAGACCTTTTCACCAATTCTCAACTAAAATAAGTCAATTTGAAAAGGCTTTTGCGGCGGAAATAAATTGCTCGCGTTTCTGGAATTTCTTTTCAGTCATTGGACTTTGCTGAGGTTTTTGCTCTTGTCGGGATTGGAGGAGCGAAGTAACTTGCTTCCCAAACCGACCCTTTCCCATGAAAATCAATTTTTACAGTTTCTTCTTCCTTTTGTTTTTAGCAGTTCAGAACCTATTCGCTCAGCAGCCCAAGCCCATATATCAATCTGAAACCCTTCAGATTGAGCAGCTCAGTCCAAATACCTTTGTCCATGTCAGCTACTTGAGTACACAGGATTTTGGCAAGGTAGCCTGCAACGGGATGCTGGTCATTCATGATGGGGAAGCACTGGTTTTTGACACCCCTGCGGATAACGAGGCAAGCAAGGAGTTGATTGCATGGCTGGAAACTGATCAAAAGGTAAAGGTAAAAGGTGTGGTTGCCACTCATTTTCACGATGACTGTGTCGGCGGATTGGAGGCGTTTCACGCACAGGGTATTCCTTCCTATGGTAGTATAAAAACCATTTCATTGGCAAAGGCAGAAGAAAACCATGTCCCCGAAAACGGTTTTGAAGAGCAGTTGATTCTGGAAGTGGGGGGTTTGGATGTGGTCACTCGTTTTTTTGGAGAAGGTCACACCCGGGACAATGTGGTGGCTTATGTACGGGCTGATCAGGTACTTTTTGGAGGCTGCCTGATCAAGGAAGTTGGGGCCGGTTTTGGCTTTTTGGGAGATGCAAATACCGCATCCTGGTCGGGGACAGTCACTAAAGTGAAATCAACTTTTACGGATGTTCTGACAGTCATTCCCGGACATGGCAAGGTTGGTAATGCGGAATTGCTGGATTATACAATCCGGTTGTTTGAGGGGAAATAGCTAAAAATCCAATGTGAAGTTTTTTGTTTTTGCCAATTTCAAATTGGTTTGGATAGGAGGGAAAAAGTCAAAGGGTATTCGAAAGAAAGGATTGAATGTATACAACTATCAGATGCCCACCTTCAATAGACCCTGAGCAATGTGTTGCATGATCTTATTATGCATAGCCCTTTCAAAGGTTAAGTCTTTGAAATGTTTTTTTAGCTGGCATTGACTAGGACAGCACTTTTTCAAACCTTATCTCAGGAAGCACAATCTGAATCTCTTTGCCGGTTTCTTCTTTTTTCCAAAAGAGGATAAAGTTGATCTTGACAGATGTTGGTTCAAATCCTTTTTCTTTTTGAATATCAATCTTTTGCAAAAATTGCCTTGAGAATTTCAAGACTGATTGTCCTTTTGAATTCACACATTCAGTTTCTTTCAGGACCAGTTTTTCTCCGCAAAATAACTGGGAGATAAAGAATTGTTTATGGATAAAATAATCCAGCCAGACATCCTTAAAAGTCAATTGCATGGTAAGCGTATCTGGGGTTGGATAGTGGTTATCGTTTTCGATCCATTCCAGATTTTTATTCGAAAACTTATCCAGAAAGCCGGAATTGAGATGAATGGTAAGGCTTTGCTTAGCTCTGGTCATGGCTACGTAGAGAAGTCTTTTATCAGCGTCTGAGTCTCCTTTGCAATTTTCGAGCATCAAATACACATTATCAAACTCCTTCCCCTTGACTTTGTGGATGGTAGATACCAGGATAGTTTCCTGGTTTTCCCGGTGGAAATCCTCCAGTTTTGACTCCCGTAGAAAAACTTCCCAGTCGGATTTATATTTTTTCTTGGGATGGCTGAGTTCAAAGTCCCGGATCAGGCTGAGACAAATCTCGAGTTTGTCACTTTTGTGGTAATGTTTGTTCAGTTCCCGTTTTGCAAATTCCCACAACTCTTCCTGAATGAGATAGGTATCGGTATTGGAGAAAAGTTTCCCTAAAAAGTATCTCACCTCTGCCAGATTGTAGAGGCTAAACTCTTCATTCGATTGAATCAATTTTGCCTTTAAGCCATTTTTCAAAAGCAAACCAGTCAGTTGAAGTGCCTCGTCGTTGGTTTTGGTCAGGACGCAGGTGCTGCCAGTCAGTTCTGATGTTACGATTTGTTCGGTCACCGGAACAATTAAATTGGGGCTTTGATAGTGAACGATTTTAACCAGGCCAAGACCGGCTTGTCTGGCCACGATCGGGAATTCTTTTAGTCTGTGACTGATTTTTTTGACCCATTCATTTGTGAACTCGACGAGGTTGGGGAGACTGCGATAATTCTCAACAAGCTCGTATTTGGCGGAGTTTGGCGTTTTGATAAACTTTTCAAAATAAACTGAATTTGATCCCCGGAACTCATAGATATTCTGATCATCGTCTCCCACAGCAATTACTCTCATTTCTTCATTCTGCTGTATCAAAGTTTTGATAAGATCAAATTCATCGGCATCCATATCCTGAGCTTCATCTATTACCAAGACAGTTTTGGTGATACGGCTGGCTTCTACTTCGCCTTTTTGAATTTTTCCCACAGTTTTCTTCAGGATGTCTCCTGACTTTTCAAGGCTTCCAACTTTGCCCAACAAGTCAAAACAATAAGAGTGGAAGGTTTTGATTTCCACAAAATTGGCTGCATTGCCGATCAGTCCAATCAGGCGATGCTTGAATTCTGTGGCAGCAGCTCTTGAAAAAGTAACCATCAGCAATTGCTCGTGCTTGACATCTTCCATCAGAAGAAGAGAGGCAAGCTTGTGTACCAAAATCCTGGTTTTGCCGCTTCCCGGACCTGCAGCTACAGCAATGTATTTGGCTTTTGAGTCTTTGACTATGCTAAGTTGCGTAGGAGAAAGCTCCCCAAAAAGTTGTTTGAATTTCGCGGGTGTCATACGAAGTTTGAGATCATCTGCTTTACTTCCGGGGAAGTATTTACGGAGAAAAGAGCCATAGTTCAGATGGAAATAATCCTCGACAAACTGAAGAGCATCCCGGTAATTACTGATCATTTTCTTGGCATATTCACCGACTATGTGGATTTGCTGGACTTTATTTTCATAGAACTGGTTCAGCTTCTGATAATCATCGTTTGTAAACCGTTTTTTATTATCCCGTTCTAGCCGCTCGATTGTCAGCCGGTTATAGACGACCAAAAATCCACCTTCGATTTTCAGCGCCTCGATCTTGGAGAGGTAAAAAAGTGTGTCCTCAATGTCATCCAGATCGACAGGTAATTTGAACAGATCTTGGCTTTTTTGATAGGAAGTCAGAAGTTCCAAAACAGAAAACTCTACCAAAACTTCTTCTTTCCACAGAGTCAAATCCACATCCGAAACAGGACTTTTCTTGAATAGATATTCCACAATAAACCTGGCCAGCACATGTCTCTTTTGAAGTTTCTCTTTGAGAATTTCTCTGGGATGAAGGCTGATTACTGCGAAATGATTTTTTGAAAATGCGTCCGTCTTTCGCTTGATCCAATTTTTGATAGACCAGAAATTGAGAATGGTCTTGATTTTATTCGGATTGACTTCTTCCAGTCCGGTGGCTTCAATCTGCTCGTTTAGCTCTTTGATGTGGAACTTCTTCTCTTGCTGCTCAAAAATCGGGAGAAGATGATTTTCAATTTTTCCAAAAGTCTCTACCACTTGTAGGGAGCGATTGATGTGTTCTCCCTGTTTGATAAAAGCAGTGAGATCTTTTGCATCGGCCAATATTTTTTCCTCCCGGAGCAGATTGACGATATTGATCACTTCCTCTTTTACTATTCCTAAGTGGTCACTGATGTAATCTACCCTTGATTCCGCCGCTTCGTCATTGGAATGTTTCCGGCTTTTGCTCGAGAATAGCTTTTTGATAATTCGGACTCCCTGCTCCTTTTGTCTTTCCTGAAATCTCTCGGATCCGTTTATTTTATCTATTGCCTCCTGGGCATTTTTGGCCAAAATACTGTTGGCAAAAACCCTAGGCATATTCTGTCCCCGCTTCAGATAACCTGCTTCTTCCAATGCGGCAATCGCAGTAGTGACTCGGGTTTCTATTTCTACCACATTATCATCCCAACCCGCTTTTCGAGCGATTTCCAAAGCTGAGTTGGATACAGAATATCGAAATTTGGTAATCTCTTTGATTGCTTTCCAAACCTGCTGAATTTCCTTGATGGAAAGCTTGGTTTGGTTCAAAAGAACAAAATGCTTTCCAAGATCCTCTTCATTGAATAAGACAAAGCAATCCGCTACTATATTTTCATCACGTCCAGCTCTTCCGGCCTCTTGGATGTAGTTTTCGAGCGAATCGGATATTTCATAATGAATGACCATTCCCACATCTTTCTTATCTACACCCATTCCAAAAGCGGAAGTAGCTACCATGATTTGGATTTCTCCATTGACAAAAGAGTCTTGGTTTTCCGACTTTTCCTGTTTGTCCATTTTCCCATGATAAGGCTTGGCTTGATAGCCGTCAGCGACTAAACGTTCAGCTAGTTCCTTGGACTTCCTGGTTCTGGAGACGTAGACGATGGTCGGGCAGTTTTTCTCCTCGATTAAATCTCTGAGAGCCTGGTATTTTTCCTCCTCATTTCCCTTTTCTAAAACCTTTTATTGGAGGTTAGTCCGGGAAGCTTTGGAGGTGAAAAGTTGCAAATCGAGATTCAGCTTTTGCTTGAAATACTCGCGGATATCTTCGATGACTTTCTGCTTTGCGGTTGCCGTAAAGCAGGAAACCGGAATGGGATAGCTTAGATTTTTCTTTTCCTGAATCGCCTTGATGAAATCACCGATGTACAAATAATCCACTCGGAAGTCCTGACCCCAAGAGGAAAAACAATGGGCTTCGTCAATTACAAATCGGCTGATTTTTCTGCCTAAAATCAACCGCTCGATTGTTTTGGATCGGAGGGATTCAGGAGAAATGTAAAGGATAGAGGCAGAACCGTCTTCCACTCTTTCAAGAGATTTGGCCCGCTCAATCGGGTCTAGCAATCCGTTGATCGTCACGGCTTCTGTGATCCCTGCTTTTTCAAGATTGTCTACCTGATCTTTCATCAGAGACTGAAGCGGTGAAATCACAATCGTCAATCCTCTGGAACTCTCCCCGCTGATCAGTGCCGGAACCTGGAAAGTGATAGACTTGCCACCGCCTGTTGGGAAAACTGCCAGAATGGACTTGTTTTCTACCGCGGCTTGAACGGCCCGTTCCTGAAGCGGTTCATCTCCGTAAGACCGAAAGGCATTAAAACCAAAAAACCGTTTCAGCCCTCGATGAATGTCCAAAGCTTGGTTGCAATAAAGACATCCGGGGACGCAGGGAGAATTTCGAAGCAGAAACACGATTCGCTCTACTTCCGGAAAATTCCTCAAAACCCATGGCGGGGTGATGGAAAACTGGTTTTTGCTTTTGACAAAAGAATGGATGAGAGAGAGACTATATGCCAGTGCGATGGGGTGATTTGCAATGATTTCAGGCAAATCGGCATTTTCGCAAATGCTTTCGTGAAACCTTTGTCGAATCAGAAATTTCAAATCGAGAGTTTCACAGGAGAATTGGACGAATTTGAAAAATCCCTGAAATTCCCTTTGATCTTTGAGCAACAGATAGAAAATCTGTTTCATTGAAGGGTCGATATTTCTAAATGATTCTACCTCATCAAAAAATAAATCTCTAGCCTTGATTGCGTCATTTAGGGGATTATTGGTCTCATCGGTTTGAAGCTTGTCGTCCTTTAATAACGCATGGTAAGGCTTTGTGGGGAAAAGCAGTGGCGACAAGTATAAAGTATCGATACAATTGTGATCGGCTATTCCTGATTGAAAAATAATCTTACTTAGGTAAAGTAAATCGTGCTTAAAAATATTGTGCCCGCATAGGTAATCTCTGCCTTTCAGAAATTCTGCAAATGCACTTGAATTTGTATGGTGAAAACTATTTCCGTCTCCATCGATTCCTCCGATATCCAAAATTTTCCTGCTCTTTGGATCGATCTCAGTGTCAAAAAAAGTTATCGAATTCAAGGCGGCTTGTATTAATTGATCCTTCAGGTTTTATGAGATTTTCCTTCAAGGTGCTTCTTGGAAAAGGATTCATGAGGAAAATCAAATTTGCTGAATATAGATGAACCCCAATAGATATTAAAGGTATTCCCATAATTGCGGAAAAAAAATTTGACTTTTCTTCTAATTTTCATTTTTCCCATCCCTTTCCCTATTTTCCCTTTCTCAACCCCATCACCTATGCGCTATTTCCTGATTGCTGCCCTTTTCTTTTCCTTTTTCTCCTGCCAACCCAAAACGGAATCGGTCACAGAAACTGCTCCTGAAACCAAAAAGCCCCGGACGATTGTCACCACGGACGGTGAGATCGATGATGTGGATTCCTATATCCGAATGCTGCTTTATGCCAATGAGTTTCGAATCGAGGGCTTGATTTACAGCAGTTCGATGTGGCATTACAAAGGCGATGGAAAAGGGACACTTTTCACTTCTGAAATGGAGATGACCAAAACCATGTACGGCGCCAAGACAGATTTGCGTTGGCCCGGTGTGGAATGGATGAACCCGCTTTTGGATGCGTACGAGGCAGTTTATCCCAAACTTAGTCAGCATGCGGAAGGTTTTCCAACGGCAGAGTACCTGAGATCAGTAGTCAGAGTTGGGAATATTGACTTTGAGGGGGAAATGGAAGTGGATACGGAAGGCTCTGATTTTATAAAAGCCAAGTTGCTCGATGCCGATATGGAACCGATCTATCTCCAGGTTTGGGGCGGCACAAATACCATTGCACGAGCGCTGAAGTCGATCGAGGATCAATACAAAGGCACTCCTGACTGGGACAGCATCTACAAAAAAGTAATTGACAAAGCGATCATTTACGCCATCCTCGATCAGGATGCAACGTATCGCAAATACATCGCTCCAAACTGGCCGGACCTGAAGATTTATTACAATGCGAGTCAGTTTTGGTGCTTCGCTTACCCTTGGAAAAGGGCGGTGCCGGAATCTCAGCATTACCTTTTTGAGGGCAAATTCATGGGGGATGAAATCATCAACAATCACGGCCCATTGCTCCAGCAATATTACAGCTATGGAGACGGTCAGTTTCAGGTCGGGGACGATGAGCATATCCATGGTGATTCCACCAAAATCAAGGAATTCCAATGGGGAAGTTTTGGAGTTTATGACTTTATTTCAGAAGGCGATTCTCCGGCTTATTTACATTTGGTTGACGTGGGTTTGGACAATCTTAACCAACCTCAATGGGGCGGTTGGGGAGGCCGATTGGTGCAGTCTGCCGATCAGCCAAACAGATGGGAAGATGGGAAAGAGGTCCTCGATTTCAATCCTTTCACGGATACGTTGGATGCGACATATCCTCAAATTCGCTGGATTGAAGCCATTCAGGAGGATTTTGCCGCAAGAGCCGATTGGTGTATTATGGATTTTGCAGATGCCAATCATCCTCCGATGGTAAAGGCTGTCGGCTCAACTCGCGCTTCCGCCAAACCTGGAGAATCATTGACTTTGGAAGTGCAAACCAGCGATCCGGACGGAGATCAGTTGGAGACGAAATTCTGGATTTACAAAGAAGTGGGAACCTATGAAGGCGAAGCACAACTTTCTACTGAAGGCAACAAAGTTCAAGTTACACTCGATGCTTCATCTTCCGGACAACTTCATGTGATCGCCGAAGTGAAGGACAATGGCGTGCATCCGATGACGAGGTATGTCCGGTTTGTGGTGGAGGTTGGGAGTTAAGTTGGAAAGTTTTAAGGTTCTGCCAACTTCATCATTCGATGTTCTTTATTCGGTGTTCGTGATTAATTGGTTATTTGTTTCGTCTCCCCGGTCTGTGTCCCCACAGACCGGAATTTCACATTATTTATGTGGCTCCCAAATAAAATGCAAATGGGCTGTGGGGACACAGCCCATGGTTAAAGGTTGAAAAGTTTTAAGGTCCCTAGTCTGTGTCCCCACAGACCGGGAAATTTCCGATGGTTTTTTTAACAAGTTTTAATTTTTTCCAGCATGGTAATTAATCAAAATGAAATAAGGAATTCCCACATGGAATTAGACCAAGTTTACTTTTGGACTTCTACAGTTAAAGATTGGAGGGCCTTGTTTAAGAATGAAAAGTATATTCATTTTCTCCTTTCATCATGGAGAGAATTGGTGCTTCGAAGTAAAGTAGTCATATATGGTTTTGTGATCATGCCAAACCATATTCATGTGATTTGGGAAATGAAAGATTCAAATGGGAAAGAAATGCCACAAGCCAGCTTTAAAAAGTTTACCAGCCATTTAATTGTTAAAGATCTGAAATCGAATAATTCAGGATTGATTCCAGCCTTTAAAGTTGAAGAGCAGGATCGGAATTATCGGATTTGGCAAAGAGATTCATTAGCGATTTTGATGGACAAACAGGAGAAATTGGAGCAAAAGCTAAACTATATCCATTTAAATCCACTTCAAGACCATTGGAATTTGGCAGTTTTTCCAGAAGATTATCAATGGTCATCCTCGAGATTTTATGAAACCGGTATTGATGAGTTTGGGTTTCTAACTCATTATCTGGATCGATTTTGAAATGCGTTTTTTTGGTCAGTGTCTCCCCGGTCTGTGTCACCACAGACTGGGAAATAAATCATAACGAAATTTAATACGGCAAGGATACAACCGATAAATAGTAAGCTAATTGAAGTGGTCTGTGAGGACACAGCCCAAGGTTTGATACCCCGGCCTGTGTCCCCACAGACCGGAATATTATTTCTTGAAAATCTATTGAGCGTGGACTGTGGGGACACCGCCCACGGATTTACGACACAACCCACTCTTAAACAAACCACCCGCAGTTGTGTTAGTTTTACTAACCTTCACGATCGTGTTCCGATTATTTTATTGAAGGTTTTCGCACCTCTTTTGGCTTATTTCTTGACTTAAGAGAACGGAATAGCTACGACCTTTTAGTGGAATCAGTTAATGTAAATTTTATCAAAAGATTTATCCGGACATTTTTTAAGGTTTTGGGAATTGTGATAGCCTCAGTTTTGGCACTCTTGATTCTCTTGTTGGTTTTCATAAGAAGCCCATGGGGACAGGGTATTGTTGTAAAAAAGGCAACAACCTATGTTTCCGATAAAACCAAAACAAGCGTTTCAATAGACAAACTCTTTGTCACTTTCTCAGGAAATTTGTTTTTGGAAGGGCTTTACCTGGAAGATACAGAAGGCGACACCTTGCTCTATTCCCGAAAGTTAGAGGCAGGAGTTGAGATAATTCCCCTGATTAAAACCGGCGCGATCATTATCACCAAACTCGAATGGGAAGGACTCAAGGCTAACATCTCACGAACTGAGAAATCCGGGAAATTCAACTTTGATTTTTTGCTTGAGGCATTCGTTACGCAAGATGGGGAGGTTTCTATCAAAGAAGATACTGTTGTGCCGGAAGAGGTTAAGCCGCTTTCTATTTCTTTATCACCTGTTTCGCTGAAAGATTTTGACCTTCGGTATGCTGATGAAGTCCTGGGAATCGATGCTTTTTTGCTTCTCGAATCACTTGAATTAGAGATTCCGATTTTAGATTTAGACAAATCTCAATACCGGATTTCGAATCTTTCCATTCAAAATTCTCAAATTTCTTATACCCAAACCAAGCCTTTTGAGCCTGTCGAAGAGGACAGTGTCGCTTCAGTTTTGCCTTTTTTGATCCTCGATAATCTGCAGCTTTCCAATGTATCTGCTACTTACAACAATACTGTAGATCGGCAGCAAGCAGGATTGGATATTGGTAAATTCACCCTTCAGGCTCCTGAAATTGACCTGCAAAATCAACGGGTGAAGGTGAGCACGATCGGGCTTCAAGATTCAAAGATCTTGTTTCATGATTTTGGGATTGAAGTCATTTCTGCCCAGGAACAAATCTCCGAATCTGTTCCCTTTGCCTGGCCGGACTGGGCTGTTCAGATTTCGAATATTTCGGTTGGCAACAACTCGGTGGAATTCAAAACTGCTGACCTCGAAACCAAACAGGGATATTTTAATCCGGAAGTAATCGCAATTCAAGATCTTCGATTGGAAGCAGGGGATTTATTTCTGGAAAATAACCAGGCAGGTCTCAAACTCTCTGACGCAGGATTTGTGGAGGCAGGAGGATTTGAGTTGAAAAATCTTCAATTCGACTTTTCTATTTCGGAAGCAAATTCGGAATTGAAAGATCTTTGGATCGAAACCAACCGAAGTCAGCTGAAGGGAATTACGAATCTCGGCTTTCAATCTATCCAGGAATTGATCGATAATTCCGAAGGAATCGATTTTAAGATTTCCCTCGCTGATACCCGACTTGATATCCGGGACAGTTATTTCTTTGCGCCGGAACTCGCCTACGACACGCTTATTCGTGAATTAGCTTCAGCTCCGATTACACTTCGTCTTCAAGCTGAAGGAGATTTGAAGGCGTTGACAATTCCGGTTTTGGATCTTAAATGGAGCGAAACTCTGCTTCGTGCAAGTGGTCGGGTGACGGATCCTTTGGACGTGGAATTACTGGCTTTCGATTTTCCGAAGGTGGAGTTCCAAACCGATCGCGAGACAATTCTCAAGTTTGTGGATGAATCCCAACTCGGTGTCACGCTTCCGGATCGTATAAACTTAGCTGCGAATGCCTCCGGAAAGTTGGATGATGTGTTGGCTACGATCAATCTGAAAACAGATTTGGGAAATATTCTTCTGGACGGAAGTTTTCAAAACAATGAAACGCTGGCTTTTGATGCAGATTTGGAAGTTGACCAACTTCAGATTGGAGCGATCCTGGACAATCCGGGATTGGACACAGTTTCTTTTCAGCTTTCAGCAAAAGGGTCAGGTTCCAGTCTGAATGACCTCGATGCTCAGCTTACTTCCTCCTTTGAAAGACTCCGCCTTAATGGCAACAATTACTCAGGTCTGGAGCTGGAAGGTCAGTTGGAAAACGGCAAAGGCGATGTCCACATGTGGCTGGAAGATGAGTTTTTGAACTTTGATTTGCTTACCAATTTAGAGTTGGATTCAGTCAAATCAATTATTGATTTGAATCTCGATCTGAAAGGAATTGATCTCTATGAATTGGGATTTGTCGGGGAAAGCACCCGGGCGAAACTCAGGTTGCAGGCAAATTTTGCAGGAAATCCCTCAAATTTTGACCTGACTACCAGTTTGAGAGATGCCATAGTCGTCTATGATCAGCGGACTTATCCGGTTGGTTCATTGGATCTGAACGCCAGAATCCGGGAAGATTCAACGAGTGTATCTATCGAAAGCCAGATTTTGAATGGTTCGCTTCGCTCCAATACTTCACCGGACAGCCTGATCGTAGCAATCACAGATCATTTCAAACAGCATCTCGACGAACTGGATTCTCTTGGAGTTCCTGGCGGAAACATTACGATGGAGCTGGACCTTTCCATCAATCAGGCACCGATTTTAAATCAGGTTCTTCTCCATGGTTTGGAGCAACTCGACAGCGCAAGAATCGAGGTGGATTTTAGCCAACCCGAAGACAAACTTATCGCAAGCATCGATTTCCCCTATGTCAAATACGGCGGTTCGGAAGTAGATAGTCTGGGTATCAGAATCAATTCCGACAATGAAAACCTGGATCTGGCCTTTGGATTTTTGGAGCTAAACTCCGGTCCCTTGGCGATGGATCGCACTTATTTCACCGGAGAGCTTCAGCAGTCACGCCTTTATTTTGACTTCAACTCTTTTAAAGGGGAAGAAAAATCATTTCACATTGCCTCCGATATTGGCTATTCGGGAGATTCGCTGAGCATCCATGTTTCCCCCGAAAATCTAATGGTCAATAAACTCGAATGGAGTATTCCTGAGAATAATCTGATACAGATTGCAGATCAATATGTGAATCTGGAGGAATTCAGATTTTTCAATGAAGACCAGGAATTATCCATTCGAGATGACCTGAGCGATATTACAGACGAGCATCTGGCGATTCAGTTTGATAATTTCCGGTTGGAGACTTTTACCAGTTTGCTCAATCCCGATGAATTGATTGCAGCAGGTTTTGTCAACGGAAGGCTGATTCTCGAAAATCCTTTTGGGGCAACCGGACTTTTGGGAGAACTCAAAGTCGATAGTTTGAGAGTGCTTGAGACTCCGCTGGGAAATCTAAGCCTGAACGCTACTTCTGAAACTTTCAGAGATTACGTCCTCGCTATGAGTTTGAAAGACGGAGGAATGGATCTGGATCTGGACGGGGATTTTCAGGCAAATGAAGCAGGAGGGAACTTTGCCGTGCAGCTGAGGCTCAATCAGATCGACATGGAAGTGATTGCGGGACTTTCTCGGGGTGAGCTAAAAGACGCTTCCGGTAATATTTCAGGGGTGATAGTAGCGAGCGGAACGACAGTTGATCCGCAGTATTCGGGTGAAATTACTTTTAACGAAGCTGCTTTTATCGTCTCCCAACTCAATTCGAAGTATCTTCTTTCAAATGAAAAAATAGCTCTTGATAATGCAGGAGTCTATTTCAGAGATTTTACGATTCGGGATGAAAAGAGCAATAGCTTCCAGATCGATGGATCTGTCCTGACGGAAAGCTTCATCAATCCAACGTTTGATTTGAAGCTGACTGCCGACAACTTTTCGGTTGTGAATTCTTCCAAAGACGACAATGATCTCTTTTTTGGAAAAGGTATTATTGACGCGGATGTGATCGTCACCGGAGACCTGATTTTGCCCAAAGTCGTGGCAAATCTGACTGTGAAAAAAGGGACTGAGTTGACTGTGATCATACCCGAATCGCAACTTGATATTGTAGAACGAGATGGGGTGGTAGTTTTTGTCAATCGAAAAGATCCGAATGACATTCTCACCCGAAAGACGGAGGAGACCGCGAGTGCATTGATGGGCTATGACATCCGGGCAATCATTCAGGCAGATCCCGAGACTTCTTTTCGTTTGGTGGTGGACGAGCGCTCCGGTGACAACTTGCTGGTTTCGGGCAAAGCAGACCTAAACCTTGAAATCAATCCGAACGGCAGAATCACGTTGAGCGGAAACTACGAGATCCGGGATGGACATTATGAAATGTCCCTGTATAATCTTGTCAGCAGGAAATTTAGCATTGCCGAAGGAAGCCGCATCACTTGGAACGGTGACCCGATGGATGCCACTCTTGCGATCAGCGCGATCTACCAAATCAAAACTTCCTCATCCGAACTCATGTCTTCGCAACTCACAAGTGCTTCCGGCGGATCGAGAAATCAATACCTTCAGGAGCTTCCGTTCTTGGTTTACCTAAATGTAAACGGAGAATTGCTGCGTCCTGAAATCTCATTTCGCCTCGATATGCCGGAGGCACAAAGAGGAGCACTTGGAGGAAATGTCTATACGCGAGTTCTTCAGGTAAATGAACAGGAAGACGAGCTGAACAAGCAGGTTTTTTCACTTTTGGTTTTAAATAGATTTTTCCCTTCCACCGGAAGTGACGGATCCGGAGGAGGTACAGAAGCGATTGCGAGAAGCAGCGCAAGCCAGGTTTTATCCGGTCAGCTCAATGCCCTTTCCAGTAATCTTCTGGGGAAAAGCGGAGTTGAATTGGACTTTGACCTGGATAGTTTCACCGATTATCAGGGTAACACTCCCCAAGAGCGGACCCAACTCAATGTGAGTGCAAGAAAGCAATTGTTCAATGACCGACTGGTGGTGCAAGTCGGCAGCCAGGTAGATATAGAAGGAAGTTCTCCAAATTCTCAACAAGGAAGCGCTCTCTTGGGAAATGTCAGTCTGGAGTATTTGTTGACAGGGAATGGGCGATGGAGATTGCGTGGATTTCAGAGAAATGAATTTGAAAGCATCATCGACGGGCCGCTGATTGTGACCGGATTCGGGGTGATTTTCAACCGGGAGTTCAATCTGTTTCGGGAACTGTGGCGAGGTTCGGTTGAAAATCAAAACCGACTGAATCCAATCGATGAACTTGAAAAGAAGAATGGGTATAAAAAGCAAAAAGAGTCTGAGGAAAAAGTGGATCAACCTAAACAGAAGGACAATGAAAATTAACTCTTCTGCATTTCTCGCATTCGCTTTTCTGCTCCTTCTGGGATTTGGCTGCAGCGTCAAGAAGTTTATCCCCGAAGATGAGTTTCTCTACACAGGTGCCAATTTAAAACTGGAGTCTGAGTCAAAAATCGCCGATATCAAGGAAATAACCGAAGAGGTGGAAGACCTGCTTCGACCAGAACCTAATGGTAAAATATTGGGGATGTATGTCGGCCTATGGGCTCACTATAGAGGAACGAGGGAAAAACCGGGATTCATCAACAAATTCATCAATAAAAAACTGGGAGAGGAACCCGTTTATTTCAGCCAGGTAAGTCCTTCAGACACGGAAGAACTGATACTTAACCGATTGGAAAACAGAGGCTTTTTCTACAGTATAACCAGTTCAGAAGTCCACCGCAAAAACAAGTTTGCAAACGTCGACTATTCCGTCAGGATATCAAGTCCCTACCTGATGGACACTTTGCTTGTGGATCGGGATTCGATGGAAATAGATCGGGAAATAATCGAATTACTAAAAGAGACCGAATTGAAACCGGGAACCCGTTTTGACTTATCAAAACTCAACAGTGAGCGAACCCGGATAGAGGATGCACTGAAAAACATCGGCTATTACAACTTCAATGACGAATACCTGATTTTTGAAGCAGATACCAACTTGGGAGATACTACCCGGACTTTCAACTTGTATCTAAGGTTTAAAAAATCCGTCCCCACAGCAGGAATCATTCCCTACAAAGTTGATCAGATCAATGTTTTTCCCAATTATTCGATAGACGATGAAGCGGAACTCATTGACACGGTCGCGCTCAATGGGAAGAATTTCATTCAGGGAAATCTTGTTTTCAAACCTGAGTTATTGGATGATTTTATTCTCATCGAAAAAGATTCCCTCTACAATCCCACCAAATCAAAGCTTTCCAGTAATCGATTAACCTCCATCGGAAATTATCGTTTTGTCAATCTTCGGTATGAGGAGCTGACAGCAACTGATTCACTCGGACATCTGAGGGCGAATATTTACCTCTCGCCGATGACCAAACGGACCGTTCGCGCCGAACTGCAGGCTATTTCAAAATCCAACAATTTCGCAGGCCCGGCATTAAATCTAATCTACCGAAACAGAAACTTGTTTCAAGGTGGAGAGACCCTCAATCTGACTGCCAAATTTGCGTATGAATTTCAGCTGAGCAGGGGAGAAGTGGAAGGAATGAATTCCCTTGAACTTGGATTGGGAGCAGATTTGATCTATCCCAGAGTTATATTTTTTGTCCCGATCAAAGAACGTTTTAGCTACACAGTCCCCAAAACCAAAATCAGTGTGGGGACAGAATTCCTGAACAGACAAGGATTGTTTCGCTTAAACACGATTTCGGGAAACTATGGGTATTTCTGGAATGCTAATCGGTTTGTGTATCACGAGATAAACCCAATCAGCATCAACCTGGTCAATCCAACCCAAATCACGGAAGAATTTGAAGCTATCCTGGATTCCAATCCATTCCTGCGAAGCAGTTTCGAGCGTCAGTTTATTGTGGGAATGAATTATACTTTCAACTACAACAAACTTATGGATCAGTTCAGGACTCACGGGATTTTTGTCGGAGCAGGAATTGACCTGGCAGGAAGTGCACTCAATGCTGCAAGCAATCTTGTTGGGTCTGAGTCAGGGGAATTTCTGGGACTGCCCTACGCCCATTATGCAAAAGCAGATTTAGACCTTCGCTATTATCTCAGATTCACTGACAAGCAGACGATTGCAACGAGAATTTTTGCGGGAGTAGGCAAGCCCTTGGGTCAATCAGTTGCAATGCCGTATATCAAACAATTTTTTGCAGGCGGACCAAACAGCATTCGTGCGTTCCGAATCAGATCGTTAGGACCGGGGACGTATCGACCGGAAGAATTTAACCAGGAATCCTTCTATGATCAGGCCGGGGATATCCGGTTGGAAGGAAATATTGAATACAGATTCCCGATCATTTCGGTGTTGCAGGGAGCGGCATTTATGGATGCAGGAAATATCTGGCTGATGAACGAGAATGAAACTTTGCCGGGAGGCAAATTCACTTCTTCCTGGTGGGATGAGCTCGCTGTCGGAACCGGAGTAGGATTGCGAGTTGATATCCAGTTTTTCGTGATCCGGTTTGACCTTGCTGTGCCTCTTCGCATTCCTTACCTGCCAGAAGGCGAACGTTGGGTGGACAGTTTTGAGCTGAAAAGTAAAGCCTGGAGAAAAGACAACCTGATCTTTAACTTCGCGATTGGGTATCCTTTTTAGAGGAGGGAGGTTGGAGGTTGGAAGTAGGAGGTTGTAGAGTTGTCAGTTGTGACGTCACTGCGATGAGGTACGAAGAAGCAGTCTGTTGGAGGGTGGGAAGTTGTAAAGTGGTAAGGTTGAAAAGGTTGGGAATTAAATCTCCCAAAGTATTTTTCCCAATTCCTCGGAAAAAAACTGACAGATTATTCTCGTCTCCCCGGTCGGTGTCCTAACAGACCGGAATATTATTTACTTGAAAATCTATTGAATGAATCAATTAAGTGGGCTGTGGGGACACAGCCCACGGTTGAAGTTGGGTTTTAAATGGATTCAATTGGAATCATAGCTTGGTCACTTTTTCATCCTCCTTCTTTTCTTCCACGATATGGGCGATGTCCTCTTCCAAAATCCAACCTTTGGAAACCGCATGGTGAGTGGCTTCGATCGTATCGGTAATCAACATCAATTCCACCCCCAACTTCCCGATTTCCTCCGCGATTTTCAGCACCTTCTGATGACTGTCCGGATCGACGTCACGGATATAAACCATTTTGACCCTGCCGGGAAAATCCCGGATCACCTGCAGGTAAATTTCCGCATCGTGCTGACCTGAATCCCCGATCAGGATAAAGGGAATATCGGTGATGATATCGAATATTCTTTCAATCTGAACAAGCTTATGAACTGTGTGGCTGCCGGCAAAAAAATGCTCCCGCGACAATCCCACATCTCTCAACATCAACGGTCCCTGCGGAAGATGATGAATGCTCATTAACTCCTGCAAGAAATCATACAGATTCCACGGCGAACTCGAAACGTAGAAGAAGGGATTGTTTTCGTGGCCCACAAGTCCTTTGGACAGCGCCTGATAAAACGCCGCTACTCCCGGAAAAGGAACTCGTGTCATTGCATTACCCAGGAAAGTGGTTTTCACCATTGCCCACATCTTGGTGGCGCCCGTCGGCACAATCGTATCATCAATATCGGAGATGACGCCGAATTCCACATGCTCCGAGGGAACAAACACATGGCTGTAAGTCTCTGAAGGTTGTTGGTTTTTGACGACTTGATCTACCAACTTTACACGAATTTTCTGCCAACGATTTTCGCCTTTTATGGGCTGAGGCAGTTCCATCCGGATTTCAAAATACCCTTCCGAGTCCGTGATCGCCGATTTTGTAATGCCCTCAAACGATGCTTCCACCCTCGCTTCCGAGATTTCCCAGGACATGAAGCGCTTGTACATTTTCTGGAAGTTTCGCCACTTGCTGTCCTCCAAAAGCGAAGCGCCGATTCCTCGGTCCATCAGCACTCTTCCCAGAAAAAACAATTCTTTCCCGTTTCCAAAGCCCTGATAAGGCATAATCATCACCGTCCGGATCAGACCAAGCTTCTTCCCAAGCCAAAGTTTCGTTCTCGATAGTCGGTGCTTGATGGAATACAATACGGAAAGTACTTTCTTCTTCACTTTGGACATTTGATTCAATTCCTTTTTCGGGACACCCGATCAGTAACCAAGCCAAGGTCAAAAAAATGTTCGGTTTTTACGAGAAACAAGAATATTGGGAATAGCAATGTTTGCACACTAGCTTTTGAAATTGTCGGAATCAGGTGTGCTGGTTTTAGGGGATAAAAAATGGGTGGGTTTTACAATGGGGCTTTGATAACGTTTTCGGGTTTTGCTTTCGAGCGGGATTTCTAATCAGAAAACTGTCTGCCAGCACTGAACTTGATACGGATCAGAAAGCTTCATTTTTGCAAAACGACTGTTGGAGATTGCGGCTTTTACCAAGTTTAAATTAGTCTCATTTCTGAATTTCTGTTTCAATATCCATTCTTCGTAACAAGTTGTCTTCCAGGGTGTAGATGTGTTTTACTATACCGTCAAACAATATATTTCCTTGCAAGTCTTTCACAATTTGGTGAACAGTTACTTCTAATGTGCCGTTTGGTCGTTGATTAAATCCGATTGGTTCAACAGTTGGATTTATTTCTGACCATTGTCTTGTCCAATAAGACCTTATTTCTTTGTGTCCACTCACATACCCACCTTCAAAAGCTTTTGGCCATTGAACATCAGGATGAAATGTTGAAAGTACCGTGTCAATGTCTCTGGAATTAAAAGCTGGATATGCCTTTTTAATCAAATTTTCAAAATGAGCAATCATAGATATTATTTAAAAATATTTTAAGTTATCAAGGTCCCAAACTTCGGCTTTAATATGCCGGTTTCTTCGAAAAGTTTCACTTCACAATCCCTGTTATTTCAAGTTTCGCTCTTTGATAAGTTCTTCCACGTCTTTCTTTCTTTTGTTTTTCGGGTCGTTCACCAGTTTGTAAATAAAATACAAGGGGATTATGGTGACCAAACCCCAACTGTTTTTAGCAATACTGTAAAATATAATTCCCGCCAAAAATCCAATCAGCAAAGCATTGAGAAGGGAAAAGGATTTTAATTTTTTTGATTCGTCTAGTAATTCCTGGTCTGTGAGGTCTGAAAGGTTTTTGTTTGGCATTGGTTAGGTTGTTAGATGCACTGAACCGCCACTTTTGGGTAGGTGCTGTTACTAGCTGTGCTTCTTCTCATTTGTCCGACCAGTATGCAAATGATTGTGGTGGTGATAAATTAAAGTCTTTTCTCAAACATTTAGGTTTTCTATACTTCCTTGTCTTTTTAATTTTTATTGCAAAACCTTCATCTTTATTTGCGAAATAGTCATAATAGAATTCTTCGCTAATACCCGAATGTTCTTGTGTCAAATCCCAAAGTGTAGAAAGGTCATAATTTAAAACTTCGTCAAAGTCAAACTCACCTATAACTTGCTGAACAGGAGATGATGCATAAACTATTATTGTTTTTATATTCTCATTTTTGAAAATGGACTTCCTAAATTCAAACTTCTTTGTCCCGTCAAAAATCTTGAATGCAAACTCTGGTTTTATTGATAATACTACTTTCATTTTTCTAATTTCTTCCTGTATGCAAAGTTAATCAAATCGTTAAACTGTTCATTGGATAATTTGGCAAACCCCTTTGGCAAACTCATTGGGTCTTCGAATATTTTCAATTTAATTAAGTCGCTGAGTGTTGGCTTAGGTGTCGGTAACGAATGAGCATAAAGAAAGTTGATTACAAACGGTTTATAATTTGGAAATTTGTCCCACCATTTACTTTTTAAATCTTCTTTAGAAATCATTGTTCGTCTATTGCAACTATCAAAGAAGTCGTCAAAGTCTTTGAAATTATTATTAACGCTTTCAACAATACAAATTGTCGTAACTGTGCTTGAATATGTTTTGGGAGTAGTTTCTCCAATTCTGTAAATTAAAACGATGTCTCCCGATTTCAAACCTCTGTCAGGTGAATGAGAAATATACACTTTACTAATTCTGTTTCTGTGTGGCTCATTCTCTGTGTATTTTGCTTTATCTTCTCTTGTGTTTATACTATCAGGAAACAACTCCGTATGATACTGAGGCTCTATTCTAATCAAATACTTATCTGTTTCTCTTGAAAAAAATGGAAAGGTCAGTTTGGGGTTTTCAATGTTAACAGGAAGATTTTTACTAAACTCTCTGACATAAACAAGCTCGTCTCCATTTTGCGTTGTCTTTATCCCGTGTTTATTAAAGCCCCATTCCTCAAGCATTTCAATAAGTTGTTCTTGTTCAGGTCTTTTGTCAAAAATTGTAACGTAAATTTCATCAACCTTAAAAAGCAAAGCATTGTCAAAAATGGTTTTTAGAAACCGTTCACCAATTTTATATCCATTACCTGTGACTTTAAGAGTTCCAATTTTTAATCTTTTCTTTTGTTTGAAAACAGGGTTGATTTCAGAATAACTTTCTTCTCCTACCTTTTCAATTTTTATGAATAGAAAAGCGGTTAGTTGATTGTCGCTGTAGCAAACATAACAAGGTTGCTCTGCTTTACTGTTAAACCACTTGTCAAACTCGGCATAGTCATTTCTAAAGCTATCGAAAAAAATGTCCTTTAAATCAACTTCTGCAAAGTCAACTTTTTTAACTGCTAAAACCTTATGTTTTATTAAGTCTGGATTTTCTGCTGTTGCCTTTTCCAAAAAAGTTTGAATACGAAATACTCTGTCACCAATTCCCAAAAGTTTTGCTTTCGTATGAATTTTCTTGTCTTCAGAAATTAGAATATCAATTCTGTTTTCAAAAACTTCGTTTAGAATTTGCGTGTCATTAAGGTCGTTCTCTTGATTGTCGACTTGCTGGCTTACTTGTTTGATAGTATCACTTAATTGAGCTTGATGCTTTAAGTGGTTGTAACTCTCAATTTTAATGTTCATCGTATTTAAAGAGTTTTGGTCTTTATACCTATTTAACTCCTCAATTGTCAAAGGATGAATGTATTTATCGTATTTGAGTTTGTCGAGCCAATTGAAAAGCTGTCCAATGTCAAGGTTATAAATCTTGTTGGCTTCTCGGTGAATTATAATATTGGTGTCTAGTAATACTTTCATTTTGTTTCTGTCAATGTTTGGCGGTCGTCCTAGCATAGCTTATGACGTTTCGGTACTTTGCGTAGTGGCGGATTTCTGAGCTCAAAACTGTCAATACGCACAAAAGATGCGAGGTAGAATATTCAATATACCACTTTACCTACCATTGAGTCAAACGCCTGTTATGAGCAGTTTTTAATTTCTATACTCAACAATATTCTCTAGTAGTTGATGAGATTTATTTTTCTTTAATTCAATCAATTTTCCGTAAAATAAATCCTCTTTTTCATCTGGAAACATGTATTTTGGCGTCAAACCATTTTCATATTCAAAATCTTCATCTAAATAAATAATGCAATCAATATCGCAGATTGCAATATTTCTATCATATTCACTAAATAAAGGTAAACCACAGTTTTGTCTAAGAATTCTTGTCGGTGTATATGTCTTAAATAGATCGAACTGTTGAATCAAGTATTTCGTTTTTTTTACCGGGGGATCTCTAAAAACAAAACAATACAATACACCTGAATGCTTTCCTTTTTCGACTCTTGAATGATAAGCGGTGCCATCTTCATTCCATTTCAATTTGTTTGTTGCAAAAAACAAAGCTGTATCTATGTCGAAAGAAATATCTAATCCTTCGGTTTGCTTTGCATAATGTTGTTCAACCCTCATAATATCATACGAAAAGGAACTATCCAATAATATATCAGGATTATTCGGTTCTAATTCACGTAGGAACAAATCAACAGTACTATATTCTTGTCTGAATGGGTTACTATTGATTCCAAGAGGCTTGTCTCGATATGCACCCGGCAATATTGATAACTCTTTTCCAGTATTATCAGATCTAACTGGATTAGGTATGTCTCTTGAAAATCTATATTCCTTCACTTGTCCTCTAAATGACATTTGACCATTTTCAATATATAGATTTCTAGGGGACTCATTCAGAATTTCTTGAATTTCTGACAAGTTTTTTGCTTTATACGTTCTATAGTCTGGTAATTTCTCGAAAACATTCTTTCCTTCTATATATTGTATAAACTTGTTGACATCGAATGAACTAGAGAATTGTTTGTTTCCATACATCTTGTCACTCACGGTTATGTAGCCTTCAGGCGTTTTAAAGTCTGTCCAATGCCTAATTATGTAACCTGAATTGATTACTCTATCAATGAGATTATCTGCTACATTTTTTTGTTTAAGAATGTTAATCAGTTCTGTTTCCATAAAATTGCTCATAACTTGCTAAATGCTTCACTTTTTTCTCTCTTATTAGCCAGATTCGGACATTTAGGCGCAGTTTTTATCCCTTTAATTTTTTCCAAAAAATCATGCAAAGCCTATCCGTTTCTCCTCAAAAGTTTCTGAAAGTACATCTAGCGGCTATCTTCTGCAAGTCTTAGTTTCTAGAAAAACTAAATATTTTTACATTTTCCATGAATGGGAGTTTGGACCTTCCCGGAAACACAAATGGTTTAGGTTGTAATAACCTAAACCATTAAAATGTTGAAAAACCAATAACTCAATAACCGCTACTCTTTAAACTCCAGGATATCTCCCGGCTGGCAATCCAGTGCTTTGCAGATGGATTCCAGGGTGCTGAATCGGATGGCTTTTGCTTTTCCGGTTTTGAGAATGGATAGGTTGGAGAGCGTAATATCTACTTTTTCGGAAAGTTCATTCAACGACATTTTCCGCTTGGCCATCATCACGTCAAGATTTACAATTATTGCCATCAGTTAGACGGTAAGGTCGTTTTCGGATTGCATTTCCATGCCTTTTTTGAATATCTGAGCAATTACAAAAACCACTGCGGCCATCATCAGATAGGCATCGTAATCATTCCAATATTGTCCAGCAGCTGCTACGTCGTACCCCCTTATCAATAATCCCTGCTGAAATTGATGGGAAACTGCGCCCAAAATCCCGACAAAGAAAATGTAGAAGCTGATTTTGGAAATCAGAGTAGAAATCTTTTCGCTGAAGGGTTTATGCAGGTTCAGGTTTGTAAAAATCTGCGTAATCAAAAAGAAAGCGTAAGCCTTCATTGCAGTTACCCCGATAGCCAAGCTAAATAGGATTCCAAAAAGGACTTCATCCTGTTCAAAGACCTTCGTAAGATCCAATATCAAGTACAGCCTTTCCGGCTCAAAAACATGGAATTGCATGAACGTGTAGTTGAAAATCAAGGCGCCAGTTTGATAGCAGAGTGCGATGAAAATGATCCATGAAATGACATGGAGGAATTGTGTGACGAGATCGGTTTTAGGAGACATGGTGTGAGTGGGTCAAATGGTTAATTCATTTTCAGATTGGAGTTCAACACCTCTTTTGTAGACCATCCCGATGGCAATCAAAAGCGCCGACATGAGCAAAAATTCAAAACCGCCGCTGACCATTCCGGTTACCTTGTCCAAGTCATAGCCTATTTTTGCCAACCAATTGAAGAAGGCGGAGGTGAGAAGAATGGATAATCCGATCTTAAAAGCCACATAACTGATGGTGGAAATCAGTTTGGATACTTCCTTGCTGAAGGGATGAACGAGGTTGATTTTTAGAAAAACCCGGATCATCAGGTAAAAGAGGTAGGCCTTTTGACCTGCAATGAAGAGTACCAGGGAAATCACGCCTGCATAGTACCAGAGATTTTGCTCATGCAATGCCGAAAGATTGAGCCCTTCAAAGAGGTTTTGGGCCACAATCGGTTTAAACAGGCTGTAAATAAATGTGAATAGCAATGCGCCTGCCTGAATGCAGAGTCCGATAAAGATGGACCAAATGACAATAGTAATCAGCATCAAAGCGGTCTGATTTAACCATTTTTCTTTCCATTGGGATTTGAAATTGCTCATAGGAGGATGGATTTGATTTTCCAAACCTCAGTAAAAAATTATTGATAAACAATAAATATATATTGATAATAGAATTATTTTTTTTCACTCCCGCAACCAGGCCCATCGCTCCGCCCAGTCCATCAGGATGTCGTTTCTCCATTTTAGGATGGTTATTCCACCTTGGAGTTTGCCGTCGTAGAAGGCCGGATCGGAGGAGTCGCTGTACCAGTTCGGGCCCAGGCGATAATCGGTTTCATTGGGTGTTCCCGGCCAGAGATTGCTGACTACTAGTTCTCCTGTTCCGGTTGGAAAACCGGGAATCCTCGAGGTAAAATTATAGCGCAAAATCTCCGCTTGCTTGGGAGAATACTTAAGGGCGTACCTCCCATTTCCCAGGTAGTATCCCGGCCAGATTTGTTTGGAATCTCCATAGGGAACTTCCATCCAAAAAACCACGGAATCTGAAGGAACATGGATTTCGGGACCTTCCAGTTGGAATTCGATTACGGTACAAAAAGCAACGGTATCGGAAAGGGTAGTCATTCGATCATACACCACCCGGGCACTGCGGGAGATTTTCTCAAAACTCCCGCCCCAACTTTCCCGAAGGGGATTGTTTGGATCGCCATCCATCAGGTAAAGTAGGGAAGGCGTATCACCCATTTTGATTTCACCGTCATAATAGCTTTTGAAATCTCGCCCCAAATGCCCGGCTCCTTGGATATGTTTTTCAAAATAGTCCGTCGTTTTAATCACATCGGGCTGTTGATTGTTGGAGAAAAAGCCATAGTAGCTTGAGTTGACTTCGATCATCCAAAGATTCGGGAAATGGGCTGCGATGTAAGCATAACTATTTGCACTCCATTTTTTGTTGGGTCCGCCGATCCAATAGACGCGGATGTTTTCCTGGATTTCAGGAGCATCGTGAAGAGCTTGAGCCAAGTCCTCCAACCCACCCCATACCAACACCCATAGCGGTCGGGGATCCTCTTTTTTTGCGAAGCGAATGATCCAATCTGAACCTTCAGTTGAGGTGGTGACTCCGCTGTAAGGTGCATTTCCCTTGCGTCCTTGTTTGGTAATGGATCGGAGATAATCGGGTTTTGGGAATCCGGAACTGTGTTTCTGCAGATTGGGAAGGTCTTTTTCATACAAATCAATCATCCGAAAAATTTCCGAAGTACTCCCTGTGCCATAGGAGGGGGAGGAAACCAGCCCTTCGATGTCAAACATTTCGCTATTCATCAGCAAATGAGCCATGCTTTGGTTGTCGTCAGGATCGGTCCCACCGATGTCAGTACTGATCAGGATTCGAGGTTTGACGGGGACGGACTGCTGGGCAAAAAGATTAATGGAAAAGAGGCAGAGTAAAAAACTTATAAGTATCCTGTTCATGCTCTTTCTTGTCTGCTTTTCAGTAATGTTCCCAATTGGAATTAGAGAGGTAAGAAAACGAAAAAATTGATTCAAATGAAAAATGGAAGAGATCTGATTTCCTCCATTTTCTTTTCGATTTGCACTACGAAATAGTATTCCAATCTCTGCAGAACTTTCCGAAGGATCAAAGGGAGGAAAGAGTGAAGTTAGTAAACACCAATAATCCTATCTAAGGAGCAATTTGGAAAGTAACAATAATCTTTTTCGCTCCCAAAGCCTCTGCTAAACCGGATGGATCATCTATTTTCCCGAGTCGGGTATAAGGGTAGGAGGTGGAGAAAGTCTGATAAAAAATCACCATGGTATTAGCTCCCCAAAGCATCAAATCCCCAGTTTGAATAGTCCCTGGGTTTGAGGGGTTCGTGGGAAGATTTTTTGGTATCCGATAGAATTTCTCGTTCCGGTTTAGATCTTCCATTTCAACAGTCATTGGAAGAAGGAGTAGAAACTTTTCTACGGTTTCATTTTCCGATAAGGTGGCAGTAAAGGTTTTTTCACCTGCTTGGATTGTGATTTTCTTACCTATGCTCTTCATATCAATAGTATTATCTGGAACTTGATCCTGGGCCTCGGTTCTCTCACAAGACGTACCTGTGATGAAAAATAAACCCATTAGAAGTACCAAAATCAAGGTTGAGAAGGAGAATCGCATTTTCATCTTAATGGAAGTTGGTTTCCTGATTTTTGCTCAGGTCTTGATTTTGAATTAGGAGAGGGAATGTCTTTTTTAAGGCAAAAGACTAACCCCGGAAACCTCTTCAAAAAGCTGAATCAGAAGATTTTGAAAATCCTCATCCAAAACAGCCGGATGAGGAGGAAGGGCCTTTTGGTGCCGGAAATAAAATCCCGAAACTTTTGCAGATTTTTCGTCGCTGGTAGCCAGCCAAACCTGAGTCTCAATTCCTTTTTGCAGATCATCCGGCGCATTTTTCCCACCCATTTTGGTAGGAACCCATCCGGGATCTACAGCATTTGAATAGGTGTCGGGGAAAAGTCTCGCGATCGCTTTCATGATCGTAGTGATCAGCAATTTGGAATCGGAGTAGTTGATCTTCCCAATGTCCTCCAACTTCGAAATGGGCTTACCGCCAAAATGCATACCCGAGCTGAGGTAAACCAACCTTTTTGGCTTGTCAATTAATGCGCTTAAGACATAAGGAGCGAGGACATTGACCTTGAAAATAGTTTCCGGATCTGTGTTTAAAACCCCGGCGTTGTGGATGATGCAGTCGAATTTTCCAAGCTGATTTGCTTCTTTGGCCAGATTCTTAACCTCTTCAAGTTGAGCCAAATCAGCTATTAAAACTGATTCGGCTCCTTTTATCTGATACGTAATTTCTTTTGCTCTCTCTGAGTTTCGGGCATGTAAGACCACTTGATGACCTTCACGGATCAATTTTTCAGCGGCTAACTTTCCCAATCCGTCTGAAGAACCTGTGATTAATATTCGAGCCATCGATTTGCTTTTATTTATGTGCTTAAAACTTCATCTACTTTTCCTTAACGCAATGATTCCATAGTGGGATTTTTCATCCTTTCGGAATCGGATAAATTTATTGAATCAAAATGTCGCCGCATCAATCACATAGCGATATCGAGCTTCTTTGTTCAGCAACTTTTCCCAGGCAGTATTGACTTCGGCGGCATTGATGATTTCAATCTTTGGGAAAATTTTATTGTCTGCGCAATACTGCACCACTTCTTGGGTCTCAGGCATTCCACCGATCAGAGAAGCATTGAAGTTGACCCGAGAAGATGCTAATCCAATATTGCTCAGAGTCAATTCAAAGCCAGCCGGCATTCCCACTTGAGTGAAAAATCCGAAGGGCTTCACAGTTGAGGCATAGGCAGCCAAATCAAACTGAACCGGAATGGTTGAAATCATGTAGTCCAGTTTTCCTTTGTAAGGTTGGAGCTTGCTGAGGTCATCGACCACGATTACTTCTTTGGCACCAAAGGAAAGGATGTCCTGTACTTTTTCAGGCGAGGTGGTGAAAGCATAGACTTCGGCACCTTTGGATACAGCTAGCTTAATAGCCATGTGACCCAGTCCACCGATTCCGGCAACTCCGACTTTGTCTCCAGCCTTGAATTTCGCCTTCATAAGTGGAGAATAAGTGGTGATCCCTGCGCAAAGCAAAGGAGCGGCTTCTTCGAGGCTAATCTCTTCCGGAATATGAACCGCGAAATGGTCTCTCACCACGATATTGGTGGAATATCCGCCTTGGGTGATTCCTGATGGAGAAGTTGGATCGGGATAGCCGTAAGTGAAAAGCGTTTCGCCTCTTTCGCAAAACTGCTCGTCACCATTGGTACAGCTATCGCACTCCATGCAACTATCCACCATACAGCCAACACCGGCACGGTCTCCCACTTTGAATTTGGTTACATTTTTTCCGACGGCTGCAACTATCCCAGCGATCTCGTGACCCGGAACTTGGGGGTATTGCTGAGGTCCCCAGTCTCCTTTCATTTGGTGGATATCTGAGTGACAAATGCTGGCAAATTTGATGTCGATCAAAATATCATTGTCCCCGACAGGTCTACGTTCAAATTCCCATGGTTTTAATTTTCCGGAAGTGTCAAAGGCAGCGTAGCCTTTAGATTTGATATTGAAAGTCATTGGATTTTCAGCGTTGGTTGAGTTGGTTTTCGCAGTGGCTATAAAAGCTGGGGTAAAAGCAATCCCAGCCCCGGCAAGCGCGGATTGCCGGATAAATTTCCTTCTCGGCAAGTTTTGACTAGTTGTTTTTTGTTTCATCTTGTGGTTTAGTTTTAATGATTAACCACTTCTTGACAGTAGATAAAAACCAAAAATGGAAATAGTCTCAAATTCTTAATTCAGGACCTCTTCGGTCTTCGGTCTCCCGTCTTCCGGCGGATTTTCAAAGAATTCGTTTAGTGGCAGAATAGCGTAAATCCAAATAGTTTTACTTCAGATATTCCAGATCGGATACAGCTTGTTTCCAATCCACAATACCTTTTTCTGTGTTTGGTACGATGAAAAGTTGCTGCATTCCCATTTCCGGGCTTGCGCCATGCCAATGGAGCACATTTGGAGGACAAATCACCACATCGCCTTTTTTCAGATTTTGCTTTGGCTGACCCTCGATTTGGTGAAACCCCGCTCCATCGGTGATGAGCAGTATCTGCCCTGACGGGTGAGAGTGCCAATGACTTCGCGCACCAGGTTCGAAATACACGTTTCCCACAACAGTGGTCAAGATGCTGTCATTGGGAACAAGTTCGGTATGCCATGTCTTTCCGGTGAAAGTTTCTCCATTAACGGGTTCTTCCATTGGGAAAATTGCAGAGATTTTGTTTTCAGGATTTTCCATAGTTTTTGGTTGTGTGCAGCTGGTTATTGTAAAGAAAATCGCACCTGCGATGAGGAAATTTATAAGTTGATTTTTCATATGATTATTTTTTGATTTTTAAAGGCCATCCCGATAGCTATCGGGAGGAATCTCGCATGGCTTTTAATCATTTTTCTGTGTGTCCCTCTGGGTCATGCTTGATTTCATGGTTTAAGTCTTGTTTTTTAAAACAGATTTTTACTTCCATCTCTTTCAGATGATCGAGACCTTACGCAATGTTCTTGATGAACTTTGCAGGAATTCCTCCCACCACCGTATTAGCAGGTACATCTTTGGAAACTACAGCTCCGGCGGCCACGACAGCATTTTCTCCAACAGTCACACCCGGCAATATGGTTGCCCCGGCACCAATCCATGCATTTCTTTTGATCAGGATCGGTTTTCCGATCAAAGCTTTTCGGTCTTCGGGATTCAGAGGATGGTTTTCGGTAACGAGTTTGACCTGGGGGCCAATCAGCACATGGTCTTCCAGCGTGATGCCACCCATATCTAAAAATGAACAAGCATGATTGATAAATACATGCTTTCCTAATTGGGTGAATCTGCCAAAATTGGTGTAGAAGGGAGGGAAAATTGTCGTCGTCTCATCGACATCTGCGCCAATTATTTCGCTTAAAATAACACGGACTTCATTGATCTCTCCAGCTTGATTGAGTCGGTTGTTCAATGCAATTGTCCGAATGACTACCTCGTTGATTTTGGAATATTCAGAATCATCCAATCGAATGGGTTCTCCGCTTCTCAATCTCTCAAAAATATCTCTCTTGGAAGAGTTAGGTAAGTTTTGGACTTGAAGATTGCTCATGGGGTTTCGATTTGAAATTCCTTCACAAAGGTACCTATTGAGGTCCCACCGAGATAAAGGTTTTCAAATCAAAACTTAAGAAAATCAAACCATCACTTCTCGGAAGGATTTTGGATTTGTACCGGTTAATTTCTTAAAGAAGTTATTGAAATAGGTGGGATATTCAAAGCCCAGGGCAAAGGCAATCTCCGAGATATTCCAATTGGTGTGCTGAAGCAGGGCCTTTGCCTCACTCACGATTCTTTCATTTATGAGGGTGGAAGTGGATTTTCCGGTGATTTCCTTAAGGGAATGATTGAGGTGATTAATGTGGACAGAGAGGTTGCTCGCATAATCTTTTGCAGTTCTAAGTTGCAACGGTTGTTCCGGACTTTCGATGGGAAATTGTCTTTCGAGCAGTTCCAAAAACACAGAAGCAATTCTGGAAGCTGCATTTTTATGTTGATCGTAGTTTTCAGAAGGTTGCAATTTTAGCGCTTCATGAAAGATCAGTTGGATGTAGTTTCTGATGAGATCGTCCTTGAGTGAATAATCCGATTGTTGCTCCTCTATCATCTTCTGAAACAGACCATTAAGAAACTCCCGTTGTTTTTCGGTGATAGTCAAAATAGGAGTCCCACCAAGTTTGAAAAAAGGAGATTGGAGCATTCCACCTGATCGATCTGAGACTTGAAGAAAATCCTCTGAAAAGAGGCAGGTATATCCCACGTAAGTCCTTGAGAGTGTTTCCCATGAATAAGGAATATGGGGATTCCCAAAAAACAAAACCGTGCCCTCCGCTTCAAAACTTCGATCCGCATAATGGATTTTGCTTTTTCCTGTGGTCAGGCAGATTTTATAAAAATCCTTTCTGCTATACACGTGAGTGGCGTTTCCATCACTTTCAATTTCAAAAACATTAAAGCCCCGTAATTTCAGCTCAGTGTTATAGTCTGAAACTGATCGTGTGATTTTCCCTTCCATGGGACAAAGTTAAGAAAATCAAACAAATTGCGTTTGTTGAACTTTCTCAAGTTTTAAGAAATGACTTCCGAACCAAGGCTCAAAAGATCAATTGACCTCTTTGTTTCCCAGGTTATAAAAAACCACCAACCCATCTTTTCCGGCCACAGCGATATCCATTTTTCCATCTGCATTCAGATCTGAAACAGAAAAGTAGATTCCGGTTCCTTTTCCTTCACCCAAAGGGCCGTAGCTGATGACATGTTTGGTAAAAGATGAACCATTCCATTTGAAAAAATACAGGCCGGCGTAGTCTTTTCCTCCGGGATCTTTTCCGTTGTGGGCACGGTATCGCTTGCCTGTAACTAATTCATTTTCTCCGTCATTATCCAAGTCAACCCACTCCATCGTGTGGAATTGGGACTGGTAGGGATCTATTTGATGTTTGGTAAAACTGATTTGATTTCCAGTTTTGACTTGCTTCATCCAGTACAGCCCGAAATCATGCCCCTGACCTACAATCATGTCATTCAAACCGTCTTTATCGACATCGACTACCAAAATCGGGATGCTTGCGTCACCCAGTTTGAAGTCCGGATGGAGGATCCATTTCCCTGTTTTCAGATCGGATGGAGCTTCGAGCCAGCCATCGGACATAATAATATCACCTCTTCCGTCCTGATTGATGTCGCCAAATCCCAAGCCGTGGCCTTGAGTTTCCCAGACAGGATATTTTTCAAAAGTGCCGGAAGAAACCCATTTGTAAAATGCTAAAGGCTTCCGGGGAGTATTGGGAATGATTTCCAAAATCCTGTCTCCATCAAGATCCCAACCTCTGGCAGTTTCTACATTTCCGGTTTCGGCGATCAGGTGTGTCGCCCATTCTTTGTTGTTTCCGGGGTTTTCTTTCCAGATTAATTTTCCTTCAAACCAACCTCCAGTGATGTAATCCATCTTTCCGTCTGAATTCACATCCATCGGGATCGTGGAGAAATCCTCGAAATATTCTCCAAATTGCTTGACCTGACCAATCGTGGATCGATCAATGTATTCAGGTCCTTTGAACCAATAGCTTCCCGATACCAGGTCCGGAATTCCGTCATTATCCACGTCCATGACACCGACAGATTCAGCGCTTTCGAAGGCAATCACTTGCTTTTTGAATTTTGCACTCATCTCCTGGGCGGAAAGAAAGGCCGGAAGAGAAAAAGCGGTTAGGAAAAGACAGGTTTTGATCGGGTTCATGGGCTTTTGAGGTTAATATATTTTCCCGATAAGACTTCTGGTGAAAAGCCTTATCGGGAATATTTTTTAGGTTCTGGAAATGAATACTGGTCACTGCGACTGCAAACTGATCACTTCGACTGGATACTGCGTTTACAAGTTTTTTAATAATGAATATCGAATAACGAACATCGAATGCCGAAGTACCCCGAAATCATAAATCAAAAATCCTACATCACTTCTCCATCGGATGCATTTTCAGCAATTCCGCAGGTTTGTAGAATCCTTCTTTGTCTTTGACTTCTTCACGAACTTTTTTCACCAGATCCGGAGAAATAGGAGAAGCCTGATTTCCGAAGGAATTTCTGACATAAGTCAGGACAGCTGCAACTTCAGAGTCGTCTAGCATTCCTTCGTATGGAGTCATCGGAACTTGTCCGGGATATTGACGGCCCAGCACTTCAATCTCGCCCATCAGACCTTTTAATACGATTTTGATCAATCGCTCGGGACTGCCAGTGACCCAAGGCGTCCCTGCAAGTGGAGGAAACTGGGAAGCGGAAAGTCCTCTTCCGTCAGGTTGGTGGCAAGTGCTGCAAAATCCTTCACGCGCATAGATTTCTTTTCCGAGGACGAAGAGTTCCCGGTCAGAACCAGTGAGTGAAGATTTGATGTCTTCTTCTTTTTTCTCCCTGACTGAGATTCCACTGAGGTGTGCCACTGCAGTTTCCAGAGTTCCGGGAATCCAGGTTTTGTCCTTCGGCTGCTTTTCGGCTTCCGCAAGGATCGGCAAACCAACTTCTCTTGGTAGCCACGATGCCGCTGCAATTGCCTCCATTCTGACTCTTCCATGAGGATCTTTTGCTGATGCCATCAGGAGTTCTGCCTGGTCTTTGACCTGGTGTCCGGTATATCGGACGACGCGAGTTGCGGCGGCTCGTACTCTGTGATCCTTGGATTTTAGCATTTGCTTCAGCAGATCCTGATCCACCTTATTGATGCCCCAGGTGACCCAAAGGCCTTCCAGCAAGTTGTGTTCGTAGTTTGGATCATTCTTGTCCAAAGACTTGGTCCAGTTTTGAACTGCTGTAAATACTTCTTCTTTATCTCTTCCACGGAGTTCTCTGCGGGTTCGGTAACGGGTTCGGTATTCTGGAAGCTTCAGATTTTCCAGCAATTCCGGGATACTTGCTCCGGCTACTTTCGCAGGAGTCACCAAAGGCCGTGAAGGATACGTCACGCGATAAATCCTGCCGTGGACGTGATCCCTGAGCGGATCACGGGCATTGTGCTGCATATGACCGATCAGGATATTGTGCCAATCCACGATGTAAAGCGATCCATCGGGAGCAATCTCCATATCCACAGGGCGGAAATTACGGTCGGAAGAAATCACCAAATCTTGTTTCCATTTGGTAATGAAACCAACAGTGTCTTCGATCATCTGATGCTGCTTGGTGCCAAGGAAACCGATCGTATTATTGATGATCATATCACCCTGAACATCATCCGGGAAGTGACGGCTGTGAATAAATTCCAACCCTGAAGTCGGACGAACCATATGATCTTTTTCAATCAGGTTTGGACCTTTGAAATTGGCATTTCCGTATCGAGGCAAAACTGATCCGGGAAGCATCCAGTTTACATTTGGTCCGGAAGTTTCTGCATAGAAGTTTTGGCCCCATTCGTCAAAAGCGATTCCCCAAGGGTTTGGTATGCTGACCTGATTGACCCGCTCAAGCTTATGTCTTTTGGGTTCGTATCGGTAAAAACCTCCATTGGAAGCGCGAACCGGGCCATATGAAGTTTCCACATTGGTGTGGAGGAAGACTCCTTCAGCCATGTAAATCGCTCCTGATTCATCCGTGGTGAAAGCCGAAATCGCGTGGTGAGTATCGTGGTCATCAAAACCGCTTAGTAGGATTTCTTTGCGGTCAGCTTTATCATCTCCATTGTCATCAATCAAGAGAACAAGATTATTTCCCTGCGAAACATAGACGCCCTCGGGAGCGATTTCGAAGCCCACCGGAATATGAAGATCGTCTGCGAAAGTGGTTTGCTTGTCAGCTTTTCCATCATTATCAGTGTCTTCCAGGATGATTAATTTATCCTTTGGTCGTTGATCGCCCGGCTTGTAATGCGGGTAGCTTGGCATGGTGGCCACCCAAAGTCTGCCTTCATTATCAAAGGAAAGTTGAACAGGATTTGCCAGATCAGGGAATTCTTTCTCTGAAGCGAAAAGATCGATTTTATAACCTTCAGGGACTTTGATCGTCTTCAAAGCATCTTCTCCGTATTTGTATTCCAGGCTTCCATTATTATCCGGATTATAATTGGTTTGGACTTCCGGAAGTTGAACTGTCTTGGAATCCGCAGCGGCCAGGTCTTTCTTTTCGCCTTTTACAGCCATCCAGATAGCTGTATCGCGAATTGCAGTCATTTGGCGGATTTTTTCCAGCTCAAACGGATAATTGTCCGGACCAAAAGGATCGTATCTTCTTCCAAAAACGTGAACCCCATTAGGGATTTTATAATCGTTGTTCCAAAGCCAGTTTTTTTCCATTACTGCCTCGTGAACCAATTCTTTGTTTGCTTCTGCTTCCAAATCTGCATTCCCAAAAATCTCGTCAGCAAGCAGAACAGCGAGCTTTTGATAGCCCAAATCATTCAGTTGTGAACCATCGATAGTCAGAGGTTCTTCGGTCTGATCATACCATTTTTTGGATGGAGCAAATGCATCTACGAACAAAACCTCATTCTTCTTCGCTACTTCCCGCATCGCCTCTGTATATAAAGAGATGTTTTCGTTTTCCTTTAAACCATTTGGCACGTCGATTTCCACAGAGCGATCTTCGAAAGCGATTGGGGAAACTAATGCGAGTTGAGGTGGAGTTGCACCGTTGTATTTCTGGCTTTTGGAATGTCGGATGAAAGCTTCTAGTTCGGCTTTGTAATTTTCGAGACCTTCAGGGCCCTGGAAGGACTCATTGTATCCAAAGAAACCAATCACAACGTCTGCTTTCAGGCGAGTCAGCCATTGGTCAGGTTTTTCCAAAAATCCTTCACTTCCGGATGGGGTCGCGTATTCTGTTTGAAATTCTTCAGCCCCTGGAAATGCCCATGGATCATTAGCTCCCGATCGTGGTCGGAATCCCGGAGTATCACCCGGATCACAGAGATTGCGAATGAAAAGCGTGCTATCCGGATAGCGCAAGTGCATTTCAGTTTCGAAATGACCATAACTCATCATTCTTGAGCCAAGGTTGTTTCCGATCAGGGCGATACTTGCATTCTTTTTAAGAGGAAGGACTTCGCGCTGGGTGCATTGGAAAGTGATCAAACCCAGCGTAAAAAAAATCAGGATTCGAAGCAGGTTAGGTTTATTCATTGATTGGGGCTTTATTCTTTAAGTATAGGGAGAATGTTGTAATTTTTCAACCTTATCTTTTTTTGGGAAGTAGTATCTGGGAACACGAATATCAAAGTTTGATATATATAATAATATCGTGTGGGTAGTTTTTTATATAATTTTTAGAATACTTCTTTTATGCTATTAGCTTACTTTTTTTAGTATACTATCCTGTAGTATCCTGTTAAATAAAGAAATTTAATATTTTTTATTATCTGGAAAAATGCAGGATGGTGCAGGATAGAAATAGTGAATCAGATTGTGTACTTGGATTTAATTATAGTTCAATTCATTAAACCCAATCACATGAAAAACCACTATCAAACTAAAGTGAGGATCCGGTTCATCGGGTTTTTACTGTTCATGTTTTGCCTGAGTTTTATGGCTCATGCACAAACATTCAATGTCAAGGGAAAGGTGATCTCCGAGGGAGATAATGAGCCTGTTCCAGGTGCCTTAGTTATTGTCAAAGGCACTCAGCGAGGTACAATCACAGATATCGACGGTAGTTTCGTAATGGAAGCATCAGTTGGTGAAACACTGGTTGTAAGCTTCGTTGGTTTCAACTCGAAAGAGCTACTTGTTCAGGCCAACCAAGGTGACTTGACCGTAAGCCTTGCTTATTCCACCTCTGATCTCTCTGAGGTGATTGTAGTGGGTTACGGTAGCCAAATCAAAAAGGAATTGACCGGTGCTGTGCAGACTGTAGGTTCAAAAGAACTTGCTGATATGCCTGTTTCATCAGTTGCCCAAAAACTCCAGGGTAAACTGGCCGGTGTGCAAATCAACCAGACAACAGGTCAGCCTGGAAAAGGTATGAACGTGCGAATTAGAGGTCAACTCTCTGTATCGGGTGGTAGTAATCCATTGTACGTAGTTGACGGATTTCCTATTACAGGCGATATCAACGCAATCAACCCGGATGAAATCGAGGAAATCACAATCTTGAAAGATGCGGCATCGACTGCATTGTATGGATCAAGAGCTGCAAACGGTGTAGTAATCATCACTACCAAAAAAGGCAAAACAGGACAGACCAACGTATCACTGAACGTGTACACTGGTTTCCAGGAAGTACCTCAGGAAGGAAGATTGGAAATGATGGATGCAGAGGCTTTTGCGGTATTCAAGCAGGAGTACTATACAGCTGCCGGTCAGCCTGTACCTGCGGAATTCCAAAATCCGGCAAGTTATAGAGGTAAAACCAATGACTGGTATGATGCTTTGTTGCAAACAGCGCCAATCTCCAGCTACAACCTTACACTGACTTCCAATAAGGAGAGAATAAATACAGCTGTAATTTTAGGTGTGTTTGACCAGGATGGTGTGGTTCTCAATACAGACTATCAAAGATTCTCTTTGAGAATGAATACCGATTATCTGGTTTCCGATAAAGTAAAAATAGGAGTAAATCTTGCACCTCAATATGTGATTGATAATGTGCCAAGAACAGACGGTGACAGAGGTACAGGTATCTTGTTCAATGCCCTTCATACCTGGCCAATTATGCCAATTTACAATGAAGACGGATCGTTGACCTCTTTTAACAGATTCCCTGCAAGCACGGGTAACATTTTCGCTTATCCAAACTGGGTAAGATCTGCTGAGGAGTTGACGAATGAGACAAAATCTACAAGTATTCTTTCGAATGCCTACATTCAATATCAGCCGATTAAGGGTTTGACCTTCAAATCGACATTCAACGTAGAAGTCAGAAATTCCAATTTCTTCTTCTTCAATCCATCCACAGCTACCTCTGCAATCAACGTTGCATTACCTACTGTTGCTGTTTCGATCAGAGAGAATTTCCAGGATTTTGCATGGTTGAATGAGAACACCGTGACTTGGCAGAAAAGCATCAAGGATCATAATTTCGAATTGTTAGGTGGATTTTCAAATCAGCATTTCAGAAGTGACCGTACCAGAATTCAGGCTGATACTTATGCCGATGACAGACTCCCAACCATTCAGGGTGCGATTAACATCAACAGAGGCGGTACCAATTCCGGAGTGGAGGAATGGTCTTTGACTTCTGTGTTTTCCAGATTGACTTATAACTTCAAAGGGAAATACCTGATGACTGCCTCAGTAAGAGGTGATGGTTCTTCCAGATTTGGAGCTGATAACAGATGGGGAGTTTTCCCATCATTATCAGCAGGATGGGTCTTGTCTGACGAGGAATTCTTAGCAAATAATTCCGGAATTTCTTTTGCCAAAATCAGAGCAAGTATTGGAACCACCGGTAACAACAACATCGGTAACTATACCCAATATGCTTTGGTGAACAATACTATTAATGCTGTTTTCGGAAACACAGCTGTTGCAGGTGCCGGCGTTACTTCTTTGTCAAACAGTAACCTGGGCTGGGAGACTACCCAACAGTTTGATATCGGATTAGACCTGGGTTTATGGGATGACAGAGTTTCGTTCGTATATGACTTCTATACCAAAAACACCACCAACCTGCTGTATGCAGTTCAGGTGCCTCAGGAATCAGGATTTGCGAACTTCAATGACAACATCGGAGAAATTAAATTCTGGGGTCATGAATTTTCAGTGAATACTGTCAATACAACCGGAAAACTGAGATGGACTACCAATGCCAATATTTCATTCAACAGAAATGAAGTGGTTTCATTGGCAGACGGAATTGATCGAGTATATGGTACATTCCACATTACTCAGGTTGGACAGCCATTTGGACAGTTTTATGGTCATATCAAATTAGGAAACTACATGAATGCTGAGGATTTGGCTAATTCTCCTCAAGTACCAGGCAGATCAGTAGTCGGAAGTATCAAGCTTAAGGATGTCAATGGTGATGGTATCATAACACGAGGTGGCGATAAGGATGACCGTGCAATCATGGGAAATCCTTTTCCAAAGTTCGTTTACGGTATCACCAACAACTTCACTTTCGGAGATTGGGATGCGAGCATTGTTGCATCGGGTTCTTACGGAAACCAATTGCTGATGAGACACTTGTATAGTACTGCAAACGCAGATGGTGTATTCAACATGGTTGAAAAAATGAGCCGCCGATTCAAATCTCCTGAAGATCCGGGAGATGGTATTTTCGGAACTTCAACAGGTGGTGGTAACGTGACTGGTATTGAAAGAGACTGGATCAACAGCAACTTCATCTATGATGCTTCTTATTTCACTATCCGAAATATCACAATTGGTTACACTTTCGGTGCATGGGCTAAAGTCTTGAAATCTGCAAGAGTGTATGCTTCAGCTCAGAACGTTTGGGTGTTTACGAAGTATTGGGGAGGATCAAATCCTGAAGTCAGTTCACAAGGAAATGGACAGGGAGATGGTGGTAACTTGAGTCCGGGTGTTGACTTGTCAAACTATCCTGTACCAAGAACAATCACGATCGGTGCAAACATTAATTTTTAATCCTTGATCACTCAACTTTGATCCCAGAGAAAAAATGAAAAAACATATCATAACAATATTGACCGCAGGCTTACTTCTCACCGGTTGTGAGGAATTTCTGACAGTAGTCCCAGAAACTCAGCTAAGTTCTGCTACATTCTTCAAAACAGAGAATGATTTCCAGCAAGCTGTGAATGCAGCGTATGTGCCGCTTCGAACAATTACAAATGATCGAGCCTGGCTACTGGGTGAGATGCACTCAGATAACACGTACTACGCAAGAAATATCTTGTTTGGAGCCACTGAGCAGCAGGAGGATTTGGCAGATTTTGCGGATCCTGTTACAGCAGGGATTTCATCAAATACCCACGTTCTCAACCAGTATCGTCAGGATTACTTGATCATTGCACGTGCAAATCAGATTTTGGATCTGATTGATGGGGTGGAAATGCCTCAAGCCTCAAAGGACAATTTGAAAGGACAGGCGCTGTTTCTGAGAGCTTATGCTTATTTCGAACTCGCAAGGTATTTTGGAAGTGTGCCATTGCACATTAAGCCGGTACCAAACAGAGAAGAGTCTGCGTTGCCGCTTTCTACTGAAGCCGAAATCTATGCTCAGATTGTCTCAGATGCAGAAGCAGCAATTCCATTATTGCTTCCAAAGTCAACTCAGCAGCCTGGAAGAGCTACTTCAGGCGCTGCCAGAATGTTGCTTTCCAATGTTTACATCGTTCAGAAAGAATGGGCTAAGGCAGAAAAATTGCTGAAGGAAATCGTAAGCAGCAATGAGTATTCTCTGATTCCAAATTATGCCAATGTGTTTTCAGAGAATGTTGCAAATAAGAACAATGCTGAGTCAATATTTGAAGTTCAGTTTTTGGAGGGTGCAGCAGGATTGAATGGTAACTTTATTTACCAATTCTTTCCAAGACCAATTAGTGCATCAGAATTGAAGCCAATTACAGGCACTTCAAATCCTCAAAATATCGATGGTGAGGGAAACAATATTCCTACCCCGGATATTATTGCAGCTTTTGAAGCAGGTGATGAAAGAAAAGATGTTTCAATCGGGACAGTTTTCCTGGCGGGTAGTTTCAGAACAGATAAGAACTATCCTTACATCAAGAAGTTTGCAAAAACTCACTCGCTTCATAATAATCATGGCACCAACTTCCCTATCTACCGATACGCAGAGACACTTTTGTTCCTTGCCGAAGCACTTAATGAGCAAGGTAAAAGCGGAGAAGCTATCCCATACCTGAATCTGGTAAGGGCAAGAGCAAGGCTGGGTGCTACGACAGCTGCAGGACAAGCGGATCTGAGAGAAGCGATCTTCAAAGAAAGAAGAGTGGAGCTTGCTTTCGAAAACAAGCGTTGGTTTGATATCACAAGAACAGGCAGAATTGATGAGATTATCATTCCTTACGGAAAGAGAATAGTTGCCAATCCATTGGCTTATTATTATCCTCCGGTAAATGGAGCGGTGCCAAGATCAAACGTATTTACCAATTTGTCTAAATATTATGGACTTCCTGCTGATGAGTCAGCTTTGAGTCCTTATTTCTAAAGGCAAAACAGTATAAATTAAAAATACCCAACACTGGTAGAAGGAGCGTTTTCTGACTATTGGTGTTGGGTTATTTTAGGCCAATATTTAATTTGATGAATAGTAATTATTCTTCGTGGGTGGTTTTATTTATGACCAATTAATTACCACCTTTTAATGCGTTTAAAGTCATGTCAATAAAACCCCAGAAATATGTATCGAAACAATTTTATTAGAAACATTTTCTTTTTCTCAGCATTAATCCTGGTGTCTATAGGATGTGCCAAAAAAGAAGAAAAACCTCAACTCACGGGTAACCCTAAAATAGATAAGCTGAGACTTCCGGAAGGATTCGTAGCTGAGCATATCTATAGTCCCGGAGATAAAGAGCAAGGATCATGGGTGGCCATGACTTTTGACGACAAAAACAGACTTATCACTGCGGATCAATACGGTTTCCTGTATCGATTGGAAATTCCCCCAATTGGTTCCGATTCATTGGCTCCAAAAATTGAAAAGCTTATCATCGGCAATGTAGCCGAGCCTCAGGTGGGTATGGGCTTTGCCCAGGGATTGCTTTATGCTTTCAACAGTCTCTATGTGATGGTAAATCACAATGGTAACGAGACTTTCGAAAGAAGCACAGGCCTTTACCGAATCCAGGATTTGGATGGTGATGACCAATTTGAAACTGTTACTCAGGTAAGAGCATTTACAGGAGAGCCTGGCGAGCACGGTCCTCACAGCATGAAAGTATCCCCTGACGGACAATCAATTTATCTGATTGCAGGTAATCACGTGGACGTACCAGAAATGAATGCGTATCGTCTTCCAAAAGTTTGGGATGAGGATAATTTGTTCCCTTTGATCAAAGACCCAAGAGGACATGCCAACACAAGAATGGCTCCGGGAGGATGGATAGCTAAAATCGATCCGGAAGGAAAGAACTGGGAATTGATTTCCGCGGGATTTAGAAACGCTTTTGATTTCGCTATCAATGAAGCAGGTGATATGTTTGCTTATGATGCAGATATGGAGTGGGACTTTGGTATGCCTTGGTACAGACCCACCCGAATCAACCATGTAACCAGTGGAAGTGAATTTGGCTGGAGAACTGGTAACTCAAAGTGGACTCCAAACTATCCGGATAACCTGCCTGCAGTTGTCAACTTGGGCCAGGGATCTCCTACCAATTTGATGTTTGGAACAAATGCAAAATTCCCTGAGAAATACAGAACAGCGCTTTATGCATTCGATTGGAGTTTTGGTATCATCTATGGCATTCACCTGAAACCATCAGGAGCAACATACGAAGCAGAAACTGAGGAATTTATTTCAGGATCACCGCTTCCGTTGACAGATGGCGAAATTGGTCCCGATGGAGCAATGTATTTCATGACAGGCGGAAGAAGATTAGAGTCTGATCTCTATCGAGTTTATTATGCAGGTGATATTGATGCAAGCGAAAAGAAACCTTTGTTGGCGGCCGATTTACCTGAGGAAGCAAAACTCAGAAAGCAATTAGAAGAATTTCACTTTGACGGTGCGCCGGCATCAGCTCTTGATTTGGCTTGGCCAAACCTGAAGCATAAAGACAGATTTGTCCAGTATGCTGCAAGAATCGTAGTTGAGCATCAGCCTTTGGCTAGCTGGAAAGAGAAAGCTTTGGCAGAAAAAGATCCGGCTACATTGACTCAATTGATGATCGCAATGGCGAGACATGCAGGCAAAGGCAACCCGGAACCAATGATCCAGGCATTGATGGGCATCAATTACGGCTCATTGGATACCAAAGGAAAGCAGGATTTATTGAGAGCTTTTGAACTAATTCTTTACAGACAGGGTGATCCAAATCCTGCAGTTAAGAACCAATTGATCGCATACCTTGATCCTAATTTCCCAACAAACGACAACCTGTTGGATCGTACCATGAGCGTTTTGTTAGTTCACTTGGATGCGCCTTCTTCAGTTGAAAAAACCTTGGCATTGCTTAAAGTTGCCAAAGATGATCCTAACTATCAGAAGACTTATACCGCTTCTTCGGATTTGATCATGAGAAATCCTCAGTACGGTATGGACATCGCAAACATGCTTGCCAACGTACCGCCTGCTCAGCAAACTTATTTTGCAACTGTGTTGGGTGGAGCAAAGTCAGGCTGGACTCCGGCCATGCAGGAAGAATATTTTACATGGATAAACAAAGCGCTTACCACTTACAAAGGAGGAAGAAGCTATGTTGGTTTCTTGGACAGAGCCAGAAAAATGGCACTTTCCCATGTTGCCAAAGCTGATTTTGAAAAGTATGATGAAATGTCCGGTGGTAAATTATTGACAGCCAGTGGAAATGATTTGGTCAATACTGGTGTGCAGCCTGAAGGTCCGGGAAGAAGATGGACAATGGAAGAAGCTCTTCCATTCATGGATACACTTGTGGGTAGAGACCTGGTAAAGGGAAAAGCAATGTATGCTGCTACACTTTGTCAGTCTTGCCATACCATGCAAGGTGAAGGTGGTGCAATCGGTCCTGATTTGAGTCAGCTTGGTACCAGATTCTCTGCGAAAGACATCCTTGACGCAACTATCAATCCAAGTGCGGTGATCTCCGAGCAGTATCACGCGACTACTCTGGAATTGAAAGCAGGTGGATCTATTGTCGGTAGGTTGACAGATGAAGACCCAACAAACTACTACATCTCTCAAAATCCTTTCTCTCCGGATGACATTCGTACTGTGCCGAAAAACACGGTTACCATTGCCAAAAACTCTGAAGTTTCTATCATGCTTCCAGGTTTGATCAATAGACTGAACCCTGAAGAATTGAGAGATTTGATGGCATATTTGATCTCTGGCGGAAATCCTGAGCACGAAGTTTACAAGCCTGCACCAGCTCCGAAATGAGAACGCAACTTAAATCCAAACTAGGTAAACTAGCGGTTTATGGCCTTTCAATAGGTTTGATTGCTGGCGGAGTATGGTCTTGCAAAAATTCCGAAGCTGCAGGAGCCAGAAAACTCGAAGTGTCCGATGTGATCAAACCTGCTGATGGATTTAAATCCATCTTCGATGGAAAAACCCTGGATGGGTGGGAGTTTGATCCGGTGTATTGGTCAGTTCAAGATGGAGCAATAACAGGAATTATTACGCCTGAGACGGTATTGAAAAACAATACCTTCATCATCTGGAAAGGCGGAGAGCCGGCAGATTTTGAATTGAAAGTAGATTACTGGATTTCTGAAACCGGTAACTCCGGGGTTCAATATCGAAGTGATCGATTCACGGAAGTTCCATTTGCATTGAGAGGCTATCAGGCGGATATCGATGGAGGAAATCGATATACCGGCCAAAACTACGAAGAGCGAAAAAGAACAACACTCGCTTATCGTGGTCAGAAAACCCGAATCACAAGTCAGCCGGACAGCATTACCGAAACTCGTGGATTTGTTGAGCGAAATGCCTGGAAAGGCCTCAATCTCGTAAGCGAACTTGGTAACCGTGACGAACTTGGTGCTTTGATCAAAAAGGGTGAATGGAATAATATTCATCTCGTGATCAAAGGAAACGTGATGAAGCACTATGTGAATGGGACTCTCATGAGCGAAGTGCAGGACGATGATACCAAAAACCGGATGCTGAAAGGTTTGATGGGTTTCCAGGTTCACGTGGGTCCGCCGATGAAAGTACAATTCAAGAATATCATGCTGAAGAAGTTGTAAACAGACTTTTCTGCAAATAATAGACCCCTGAAAAAGAGCCGCAAGGCTCTTTTTCTTTTTGTAAAAATGAGCTTAAGAATTTATGGCTTTGATGCCGCCGGAAGTGTCTTCACTCCGGCATTATTTAAGAGCTTGAGTGGTGGCACTCACTTTCGTAAAAAATAATTCAGTTAATTAGGTACTTCTTAAATGATTAATTGACTTTTCTTGTTGCTAAAAAATTTAAATTATGAATTTCATCTTGTTAATTGTTCTGCTCGCATTTAGTGGAAATGATATCATTAATCCAAGCATTATTGGATCCTGGGCAAATGAAGAAGACAGCAAATTGTTTTTGGAATTCACTTCCTCCGGCGGACTTATCGAGGAATATGGAGATGTTGTAAAATCAAGAACTCAAGTTTCAAGCCGTTACTTTATCCTTGAACGCTCACAAAGTTGTAGTAAATGGGAAAATGATGAGGCCAATCAAATGTATCTCAAGATTGAAAATGTAAAGCTTGGGATTGCTGATTGCTTTTACCTTGAAACTTTAACAGAGAACAAACTTTTGTTAATGAATTCCAATACCGGGAAAATATTGGTTTTTAGGAAGGTTCAATAAAAAAAAGGAGCAGTTGAAATAGGGGTTTCACAAATGGTTCAAGTCTTCGGATTTGGACCATTTTTTTTGAGGAATGGCAAAGCAAGATTCTACTAAATGCCTAACTTAACTCCATGCTTTTCTCAGAAACCCATATAGGGCAGGACAGTCTCAGAAGGCTTTTTTTATAGGTTACAATCCCGTCAAATAATCCCAAAATGAACCTTTCAGGCGAAGCCAGATGGAAAAATAAAATCTCCAATTCTCATCAATTGGGAGGGATAGAAACCTCAGTTCTGGACAATGGTCCCGGTAGAGGAACCCGCATTGCCTGGATCAATACCGGTACAGGGCTGAGATACAAGGTAGTTCTGGATCGGGGCATGGATATCCTCGATACATTCTTCAACCAGCATAGCCTTTCCTGGCTTAGTCATGCAGGCCACGTATCACCTCACCTTTTTTCCAATGAAGGAATCGACTGGCTTCGGACGTTTGGTGGGGGCTTACTCACTACCTGTGGAATTTCATACATGGGCCCGCCAAATAACGACGAGTTTGGAAAAAGAGGCCTTCACGGCAATTTCAGCAATACTCCCGCAGAACTTATTTCGATCACTCAGCCGGATATTCATTCCGGAAATCTGGATTTTCAGATCGTTGGTTTGATTAAAGAAACGACCACTTTTGGTCCAAGTCTGGAACTGAAGAGAACCATCTCCGGGACGATAGGAAAAGCCGGAATCCGAATCAAAGACGAAGTGACCAACAGAGGAAATACCCCGGCGCCACATATGATTTTGTACCATATCAATTGCGGTTGGCCGCTGATCGATGAGGGAACGCGGATCATTTGGCAAGGAGATAAGAAGCCGAAGCCAAGCGATGCCAATAACACAGCTTTCAATCTTGAGCATGAATTCACCCAGTGTGCAGCGCCGATGGATGAGCATTCGGGATTTGGAGAAGATGTGGCATTCATTGATCCCAAAGCAGATGAAAATGATCAGGTGCTCTGTGGCTACGCAAATGATAATCTTCAACTTGCTTTGAGCATTTCCTTTTCTAAAAAGCAAATGCCCTGGCTGATCAATTGGCAGCACTGGGGCAAAAATGAATATGTAACTGCTTTGGAGCCGGCAACTCATCCTCCGGTCGGACAAACTGCCGCCAGAAAAGACGGAACGCTGATCCTTCTTCAGCCCGGAGAAACCAGGCAATACGACCTGGATATCCAAGTCCTGAATGGAAAAGAGGAGATTGAAGCCAAATTTCAGAAATAATTAATTGATTGATAATAACCCCACAGTACTATGAGCTTAGCAAAAAAAGCACTCGAACAAGGAGAAGGAATTCTGAGATTGACACCGACATGGGTTCCCCGATCTTTCTGCGTTCCCGGCAGAAGAATCAAGCTTCATCCGGATGATTATTATATTTTGGGTGGCCAAAGAGGAGGAATTGACGAGCGTTGGTTTTCTTCTACCACACCTGCACAAAACGGTCCCCTGACCAGCAAAAATGAAGGCTTGAGTCATATTGCTTTCGAAGACAACGGAAAAACGGAATTGTTTCTGCTGAAAGACGCAGTGGATGAAATCGGAAGCGAAATCATCGGAAGCCGACTTTGGGATGAATTCAAAGCATGGCCGATGTATTCCAAGTTTTTTGACAACATGGGCCCGCTGCCGCATCATATCCATCCAAGCGATGAGTTTGGAGCTTTGACCGGTCAAAAAGGAAAGCCGGAAGCGTATTATTATCCTCCGCAAGTCAACAATCACGGGGGAGATTTCCCTTATACATTCTTCGGAATTGCTCCGGGTACTACCAAAGAGCAGATTAAAGAATGTCTGATGAACTTCGACAAGGGCGATAATAAAATCACCAATTATTCTCAGGCATTCAGACTTCAGCCGGGTACAGGTTGGGACGTCCCTCCTGGAATGCTTCATGCTCCGGGTAGCTTGTGTACGTATGAGCCACAGAAGGCTTCAGATATTTTCGCGATGTACCAATCGCTGGTGAATGAGGCGATTATTCCGGATGAATTGCTTTGGAATGCAACTCCAAAAGACCGGGTAGGGGATTATGATCTACTGGTAGAAATGATCGACTGGGATCTGAACATCAACCCAAATCTGCTTGAGACCCGATACATGGAGCCGATTCCGGTGGAAGATGAAGCCAAAATGAACGCTGCCGGATACAGTGATAAATGGATTTGCTACCGTTCTCACGATTATAGTGCGAAGGAATTGACCATTTTCCCGGGACAAACCGTCACCATCACAGATGCTGCAGCTTACGGCTTGATCATGATGCAAGGCCATGGCAAAATGGGTGTTTGGGACATCGAAACTCCCGCTTTGATCCGCTTTGGTCAGTTGACAAATGACGAGTTTTTTGTGAGCGAGAAAGCTGCGAAAGCCGGTGTGAAAATCACCAATCATTCTAAAACCGATCCGATTGTAATGCTGAAGCATTTTGGTCCAAGAAACCCGGATTTGGTGGTAAAATAGAAGCAAGAGACCAGAAGCAAGAGACAAGATAGGATGAGATGAAGTCAGTAATCTGAAATCATACTTCGGTTTCCAATCTTCTGAATCTTGAATCTTTTGTAGCATTTTAATTTTCAAATTTTCCAATCTTTCAATTTTCCAATCCAAACATAACCATGAACAACTTCCCCAGACTCCACAATGCCACCTGGCCAGGGATTGTCGGAAAAGGTCCGGATTCCGAACCTGTAATTTCCTTTGATACCATGCTCGAAAAGACTGCCGCTGCTGAAGTAGACGGCGTCAAATTCGATGGAATCGACATTGGCCTTTTTGATCCGCACATCGATTTGGATATGTCAGACCACGGAATCAAGCGTCTTGCTGAAAAAGTGGCTGGTTTGAATTTGAACATAGGTTCCTTGGTTGCTCCGATTTGGGGAGGCCCGGCTATGGGAAGCGCTGCTGAGCGAAAGACATTTGTAGAGATGGTTCGTAAATCCTGTGAATTTGGCCAAAAGCTGAAAGATCTGGGAGTAAGGCCTTATGGAGTTGTAAGAATTGACTCGGCAAGCAGCGTGGAAAACTGGTCCAAAGATCCGGTTGGAAACACAAAGCTGATTGCTCAGACTTTCCGTGAGGCTTGCGATGTTGCGGCTGATTTCGGAGAAAAACTTGCCGCCGAGGGTGAAATCTGCTGGGGCGGAATGCATAGCTGGAGAGCTATGATAGATACGCTGGAGCAGGTAAACAGGCCAAATATTGGTTTTCAGGCCGATATGTCTCATACATTCCTGTACATGCTTGGCTACAATAGCCCTGAGGATCGTATTCTTCCGAAGGATTTCCAATGGTCGGATCGAGAGGCTTTAACAGAAGGCTTGAAGACCTTGACTAAAGCACTTCGACCTTGGACAATTGACTTCCACGTCGCTCAAAATGACGGAACAGTATTCGGTTCAGGTTCCCATGATAAGACTGGCAGACATTGCCTGGCCACTGATCCAAACGGCAGACTTGACATCGCGACAGATGCCGGTCATTGGCTGAGAGATGAGAAAGGTGAGTTGACTAAAGTAATGCGTCATATCTGTTGGGATGGTTGCATGTTCCCAAATGCGGTGATGGGCAATCAGCAAACCTGGAATGATATCCTTGCGGCAATGATCAAAGTGAGAGAAAATCACGGTTGGGAGGAGTAGGCTTAAATTTTTGGAGTTAAACATTCATTTGTATAAGACAGAAGACAGAGGTCGGAAGACCGAAGAAAAGGTCTCCCATTCTTAATTCATCATTCAATATTTAAATTATGAAAGAGAAAAAACTAATCAGAATTGGTCTAATCGGAACAGGCCTGATGGGCCGAATCCATACCAACGGCTACAAGCGATTGACAGACTTTTTCCCGGAATATGAATATGCGCCGGTTTTGCAGGCTTGCTGCTCCAGAAATCCGGAGCGTGCCCAAGCTTTCGCAGATCAGTGGGGATACAAATCCATCGAAACTGACTGGAGAAAAATCATTGCACGCGACGATATCGATGCGGTGGATATTTGTACCCCAAATGATAAGCATGCCGAAATTGCAATTGCAGCAGCGGCCGCTGGCAAGATGATTCTTTGCGAAAAGCCTCTGGCAAGAACAGTTGACGAGGCAGAAGAAATGTTGAAAGCTGTCGAAGCAGCCGGCGTGAAAAATACCGTTTGGTACAATTACCGCAGGATTCCTGCAGTGACTTTGGCGAAGCAAATCGTGGATTCAGGCAAGCTGGGTAAGATTTTCCATTACCGGGCAAACTTCCTTCAGGACTGGACCATCAATCCGGAATTGCCTCAGGGTGGAGATGGCCTTTGGAGATTGGATGCTGAATCCGCAGGATCAGGGGTGACTGGAGATTTGCTGGCACATTGCATCGATACTGCCATGTGGATCAACGGAGGTATCAAAGATGTGTCTGCCATGACCGAAACATTTATCAAGGAGCGAGTTCATCAGGGAACCGGCGAAGTGCAAAAAGTGACTATTGACGATGCCTGTATTTTCCATTGCCATTTTGACAACGGATCGTTGGGACTTTTCGAAGCTACCCGATATGCGCGTGGCCATAAAGCTCTTTACACATTCGAGATCAACGGAGAGCACGCCTCGCTACGTTGGGATCTTCACGATTTGACACGATTGGAATACTTTGACCATGCTGACGAAAGTCAGGTTCGTGGCTGGAGATCCATCCACGTTACAGACGGAGATCATCCATATATGAAGCGTTGGTGGATTCCAGGAACTTCGATTGGATATGAGCATTCCTTTATTCACCAGGTTGCTGATTTCTTCAAAAGTCTGGAGACTGGCGAACCTTGTGCACCGACGTTCCGGGATGCATTCGAAACCCAGAAAGTTTGCGAGGCAGTCATCGAATCAGCAAAGGATAAAAGCTGGAAAAATACCTGGGTCGTTTGGCCTACTACTTAAATTCACTCAGCCTTATGAAAGTAAAGAACCTCCTGAATGGGAGGTTTTTTTTATCTGTTGAATGGATTAATATTACTTTTTGCCTTCTTCAGTTTAAGTTCCAATCATGAAAATAAAATTAAGTGATTTCACTTTTCTACTTGTGTTGACATTGGTGTCCTGTTTGCCATTAAGTCATGAGACAGGTCGCCTAGAGTTAAATGATTTATCAAAAATGGTGGATACCTCCGTGAAAATAAAGTTAGATTCAGATCAATTTGTGTATAAAATTTCTCTAAAAATTGAAGGGAATGCAGACGGTGTTTTTGAATTAAACGACATTAAATTCCAACCTGGAAAAGTTGATACGGTAATAAATAACATGGATTGGTATCAAGAAGATTTCCCGATTTTGTTCAAACCTATTTCCTGCAGTGAGGGGAATTTGAAAGTTGGAGTTACTTTTTTCTTTCAAAATTGAAAAAATCAGTCCCTAGAAATCAGCGTTTCAGAGCTATTTTTTGTCTAGTTTAATGGAGCCTAAACCTTTTTCAAAAATGAAACGATTGTCCATTTTATTAATTCTTGCCGCAGGTTTCTTCTATTCTTGCCAATCCTCAACTCACACGGAAACGATACAAGCTGACTCGACAGGGCTATCTGTAATAACGGGGGTTCAAATGATCCCCATCCAAACTACAAATGGTGAATTTAAAGTCTGGACCAAGCGTGTCGGGGATAATCCGACAATGAAAGTGCTCTTGCTGCACGGAGGTCCTGGGATGACGCACGAGCAATACGGAAATTTTGAAGATTACTTTCCGCAGGAAAACATCGAGTTTATTTTGTACGATCAGTTGGGATCGTATTACTCGGATCAGCCGGAAGATTCCACGCTTTGGACGATTGAGAGATTTGTGGATGAGGTCGAGCAGGTGAGGATTGCGCTGGGATTAAATAAGGATAATTTTTATCTCTATGGACAGTCTTGGGGGGGAATGCTTGCGATGGAATATGCGCTTAAGCATCAGGAAAATCTAAAAGGCTTGGTGATTTCCAACATGATGGCAAGTCTTGATGACTATGAGAAATACGCCAAGGAAGTTCTCGGGCCGCAGATGCCGGCTCCGGTTTTTGCCGAATTGATGGAGATCGAAAAGAACAATGACTTTGAAAATCCCAGATACATGGAGTTGCTATCGGAACACCATTATCCTTTTCATGTCCTGCGAAAGCCTATGAATGAGTGGCCGGAACAAGCCTCCAAAACGATGGAACATGTAAATCCCAATGTGTATGTCTTTATGCAAGGCTACAGCGAGTTTGGAATTACTCCCGGCGCAAGTCTGAAGGGTTGGGAGGTGAAAGATCAGTTGAAAAATATAACAGTTCCTACTCTCGTCATCGGAGCTACACATGACACGATGGATCCCGATCACATGGAATGGATGTCTGAGGAAGTACAAAATGGCCGATTTCTTCTTTGTCCAAATGGAAGTCATCTGAGCCAGTTTGATGATCCGGAACACTTTTTTCCCGGATTGATCCAGTTTATCAAGGACGTGGATACAAGGAATTTTTAAAAGTAAGGCAGACTCCACCAAAAAGCTGATTAACATTTCTTCATTGGAAAAAATGTAAGAAGTAGGTAAGTATTGCTTGTTTCCTTAAATAATCTGATACACCACGACGAAATGGGAAATCGTCCCGCCCAGCACAAAAATGTGCCAAATGCTGTGATAATACGGCTTGTTACTCTTCATGTAGAAATACACTCCGATGGTGTAACAAAGGCCTCCGACACCGATCCAAGCCAGATTTTGGAAAGAGATTTTCTCCAAAATATCAAAGATAAAAAACACTGCCAGCCATCCCATCAGAAGATAAATGGCAACCGAAAGGATTTTAAAACGACCGGTAAAGAAGAGTTTGAAAAAAGTCCCGATCAGGACCGATCCCCAGAGAATTGACAAAAAAATGATCGCCTGATTTTTGGGAAGAACAGCCAAAACCATCGGCGTATACGATCCTGCGATCAGGAAGTAAATGGAAATATGATCTAACACCTGAAGCCTGTTTTTCAGCTTCCTGTTTTTTACAGCATGGTAGAATGTGGAACTCGTGTAAACCATCAATATGCCCAAGGCAAAAGCCATAGCCGCGATCAAAGCCGAAAACCTACCGTTTTCCACTGCTTTCATCAGCAAAAATGGAATCCCAATCAATCCCAAAATCAGTCCAAACCCATGCGATGCAGCATTGGCAAGTTCTTCTTTGGAGGTTTGTTGGCGCTTTGACATGCTTAAACTTTTTTAGGATTACTATTCCAATCGAATCAGAGATTCAAAGGTTCAATGGATTTGATTTCACCAAAGTTAAATCCTGAAGAATATCTTCTTTCGATACAGGAAAGAGCACAATCCCCACATAGCCGCCAGCGTCAGTAAAGCCGTGATCAGTTCCAATCCGTGCTCTCCGATTCCCAGCGGAGAAAGGAAGCCGGTGCTGAAAATTCCAATAAATCCGAAGAGCCATTTATGACCCAAGATCTCAGCAAAGAGGTAAATGAAGATCGAATTCATCCCTACAATCAGGAATGGAAAAACCCAGGATTGCTGCTTTTTTACATCGACCAACCAGTAGAAGAAAGCCAAAGCCAATATCGCCCAACCTCCGGCTGTAAACACAAAAGCTGTAGTGCTGATTCGCTTGATGATTGGCGTGATTCCCGCCAGATCCAATCCGTAACCAACTACCAAGCCGATCAATCCAGCCACTACGAAGGCTTTGATTTTGGCGGAATCAGAGGTCTTGGAAAGCAGAAGATTTCCACAAATCGCTCCCCAAATTGTGTGTGCTGCCGTTGGAATCGCATTGATCGCGACCCATCCGCCATTATTGATTTTGCCCATCAGGATTTGATCGGTGAAATTCCCAAAATTGGAACCGTGTACAAAGGGAGATTCGGGATTGTAAACCCGGTACATGATTTCTGTCAAAGCCAAAAGTCCAAGGGAAACGCCAAGCTGAACTTTCCAAGGCTGACGAATCAGGATGTAAGTCACCAAAATGGTGAATGAAAGCTGAGTCAGGACATTCCAAAGTTCAAACACCAACTTCCCGCTGTACACACAATGAAGGCCGGTGCCAAAGAGGAAAAGTAGCAAGCATCGCTTTAGAATATGCATTGTCACCTTACCCCGATCTTCCGTCACAGCCAGCCTTTTATTCAGCGAAAAGGGCATCGCCACGCCCACAATAAACATGAAGAAAGGCTGGATTAAATCCCAAAACCGCAAACCGTTCCATTCATGGTGGGTGAATTGGAGGAAAAATCCATGAAGTGCATTGCCCTCCGGAAAAAAGTCAAGTAGCGCATCATACACCAAAGCGGCCTCAGCAATCAGTAGAAACATGGTGAGTCCGCGGTATACATCGAGAGATACCACGCGGCTCGTTGGATTCGAGGCAATTGAATTCATAGTCAGATTTTGGGTTTGATCTAAAATAAAGAATATTTCCAGCTGTTTATGTGGAAATTGGAGGACTGGTCAGTTTTGCGCCAAATGAAACAATAAGAGAGGATTTTTCCATCAAAGTTTTTTTAACTGCTGGTTGCAATTTTTAACCTTTTTTTCTTCCCTGAAAAAGGGAAATTCAGGCATGAATACACAAAAGATTTTTCTTTCAATGACTTTTCAAATTGCTTGCTTCCTTCTGGTTTTGGGAAAAACCCAGGCCCAGGATTATAGAGGCTATCACTCTAAAAATCGGGAAATCGAAGTTTTTTTGATTGAGGAAAATTGGGATAAAGCTGATGAAGGCTTTAGATGGCTTGATGAAAATTTTGATTTCATGTTTCCCCGGGATCTTCGAATCGCAAGTCAGGTAGCTTGGGAAATCAAGGATACGTTGGGGTTTCAATATTTTTCCGAAAAAGCATTCCAGGCAGGATGGAAATGGAAGAGGATAAAAAAGCAGCTTGTAGATCATCCTGAGATAAAAGCTGAATTTGGAAAAGAACTGAGAAAATATTCAAAATTAAGATTACCGAAAGAGGTGAGAAATCCTCAAGTGAAAAAGCAGGTTAAAAATTTATTCATTCAGGATCAATGGCAGGCTTTGGGTGCACTTTTCACCTTTTCTTCAGATAAACAAGACCAATATGCAGAGCGAAAGTTTGCTCCAAAGGCAATTGAAAGGACAAAATGTATTGAAAAAATTATGAATGAATTTGGCTTTCCAGGGGAACAACTCATTGGAAACAGGACTTGGGCGGCCACAATACTTTCCCATTATAATTCCATTTCAGAGGAATTTGTGAGAAATGATTCCCTTTATCAGGGAATCAGAGAGAAGTTATGGAACGAATGGAGGAAGGGCATGATCTCCCCTTTTGAATTTGCATTGGTCGAAAACTGGTATCAGGCAGTAAGTTCAAGCCGTACAAAACCTTCTTTTGCAATACTTGAAGAAGAGGTCAGTAGAGAAAATTTGTCGTCAGTAAATGCGGCACGAATAAATATGGGGCTTCCAAGTATAGAGAATTACAATAAGCTATTGGAACTTGAAAAAAGGAAAGGAATGAATTTTTTCTTAGGGACTAGTTTTAGTAATCCCAATCCCATTCTGATTAAGTAAATCCGATAATCCAATTTGAGCAAGGCAAAAAAAAAATCCTGCCTCAAGAGAAGCAGGATCTATTTTGAATGTCAAATCTAATTTAGAATGCTGTCTTAAAGCCTTCCATTTTCTGATCAACCTGTGTGTCCACCATGAAAGAGATTTTTACTTTTTCCCAAGCCATAGTCACTTTCGCTACTTTGTTGTTTTCAGCAGAGATCGTGTAAGTAAGTCTTTCAGTGTTGTCTCCCATCACTGGAGCTACTTTGACAGAAGCTGCATCGTCTTGAGCAATCGCTGCCTCATCCATTACGCCTTCTTTCTGATAAAAGAAAACAGAATTCGCCTTGCTGTTGAAGTGGATTGTCCACTCGCCGGATGCCTGTGGAGTCATGAAGATAGAATATCTTCCTGCACGAAGGTTTTTGCCACCGATACTTACTGCTGTACTGAATTCAATAATTGTTTGAGCATTAGCTCCAGCTCTCCATGTTACGCCGTTTTTCTCTATCTCTCCAAAAATCTTTCTGCCTTTTACCGCAGGTGAAGAATAGTCGATGCTGATTTTAGTGAAACCAACATTCTGAGAAACATATGCTGATGGGCTGGCAGCAGGGACTTGTAATTGAGCAAAAGATTGACTGGTACCTGCAATGAATAGCATTAGGGTTAATGCCAGGAAAAAGGATTTGTTGTTTTTCATAATTTTTGAATTGTTTGGGTTTTAATCTTTAGCAATCTACAACAAGAGATTTGAATTGTTGTTTGCAGGTTTTCAACCTTTGAGGTTTTTAAAACCTCGAAGGTTTAGCAAAGGCCGTTATTAATGAACTCCCGGATGGAAAAAATCGAATTCAAAGTAGGTCAGGATTCCATTGGCTTTTCCCTTTTTTCGATTTTCCGTACGGCCAAAAGCAAGATTAATCCGATTGTAAACCAGATGGCCAGCGCGAAGATGGAATTGCGCATGCTCCCGGTGAGATTGTCCAAAAATCCCCACATCACCAGCCCGCACATCATAGCCAGCTTTTCACAGACATCGAAAAAGCTGAAATAGCCTGCATTATTCCCTGTTTTGGGAATAAACTTGGAATAAGTCGATCGGGAAAGGCATTGAATTCCTCCCATCACCATCCCAATCCAAAACCCCGCGATGTAAAAATGCATCGGAGTCTGAATGAAATAACTGCCGATACAGATCACTATCCACACCGTCACAGCGATGGTGAGCGCCGGAATATTGCCGAGCTTCTTAGAGATCCAAGCAAAAAGAAATGCGCCGGCAATGCCCACATATTCCAGCAAAAGAATGGTGATGATCAGGGAAATCATGGGAAGATGGACTTCTTTTTCCCCAAAAGAAGAAGCCATAAACATGACCGTCTGGACTCCCATGATGTAAAAGAAAAAACTCAGGAGAAAAGTCTTCAGCTTGGGTTCGGTTTTCAGATGTTGCCAGATTTTAATCAGCTCCAGATAGCCGTTCAGCAGGTAATTCTTCTCCGAGCTCGTGCGGGCATAAACCCCTTTTGGGAGTTTGCGGAAAGTGATCTGCGCAAATCCCAGCCACCAGAAGCCTGTAAGAAGAAAAGAAATCCGCGGCAGTAGCGTGTCATCGGTGATGCCAAGCGAGTTTTGGTTTAGGATGGCAGCCAGATTCAGCAACAGCAAAGTGGTCGCGCCGATGTATCCAAACGCATACCCTTTGGCGCTTACTTTGTCTTGTCGTTCTTCGCTTGCGATGGCCGGCAGGAAAGAATTGTAAAAAACAATACTGCCCGAATAGCCGATAGTTGCCAGCATCATGAAGAACAGCGCCCATTCTGCCTGACCGCTTCCGGTGAAAAAGAACAGTAACATACAGCCCAAAGAACCCAGGTAGCAGAAGAATTGCATGAAACGCTTTTGGTTGCCGGAGTAATCTGAGATCGAGGAAAGAAGCGGGGAGATGAGGGCGATGATGCCAAAGGCAATGCCCAGATTGATGGAATAAGCAGCGGTATTTTCGATGTCAAGACCCAGTATATTTATTCTGCTGCTTCCGTTGGAGCGGGTAATTGAATTGTAATAGGCCGGGAAAATGGCGGAGGCAATGACCAAGGCGTAGGCTGAATTTGCCCAATCGTACATCACCCATGCACGGATCGTCTTTTGATCGTTTCTGATTAGCGTGTTTTCGTCACCTTTCATCCCTCAGAATTTTAGGTTTTTGGGTAAGGGTACTTTCCTTACTTAATTTACTAAAATTGGAGTTGAAAAAGGTCGTTACAACAAGGATTTCAGATTCTGTCCAGATCGTGCTTTGTCAAGTCGCTTTCGGCATCGCCGGTATTGAGAGTGGTGGCGGGCTCAAAAAGCATGATCGAAACTTCCTCTTCCGCCACAGGTCTGTGTTCGACGCCTTTTGGCACGATCAGGAATTCATTTTCGTTCACGACCACGGTTCTATCGCGATATTCCATTTTGAAACTTCCTTTGATCACAAAAAACAGCTCGTCTTCAAGGTCATGTTTATGCCAAACAAATTCACCTTTTAGCTTGGCCAATTTGACATGCTGACCATTGAGTTCCCCGACAATTTTTGGGCTCCAATGATCCGAAAAAAGAGAGAGCTTCTGTGCAAGGTTTACTTTTTCCATGTTTCAAATAAGAGTTGCGGATTGAGAGTCAGAGGTGTAAATAAGTAAAGATCTGCAATGTAAATTGAGAGATTGGAGATAGGAAAATATTAAAGTATTCTTTTATCTTGAAATCCTGTTCACCCCCTTCTTGTGCCCCGAAAATCCCGCTCATTTTCTTTGATAGGTTTCCTGAACTGGCAGCGTATCCCGATGGAATCGATCAAGTTTAAATCCCTTGATAAGGAGATTCGCTGGCTGATCGGGTACTCGATCTTCTATGTTTTCGCAGGATTTCTGCTGGGAATGGTCATTCGACAGTATCCTTATCCGATCCTTGGAGCAGCTCAATTTGTGCAGGACGTTTGGTATTCGATCGTCTACAAATTCATTTTGCTGCTCCTGATTCCCTTCTTCGTTTACTTTGTAGGTTGGGGATATCGGTCAAAAGACCTGCTTCTTCGCATCCAGCCAACGTTCAGAAACGTAGGTGCCGGGCTGCTTTTCATTTTGCTTGGGTTTTTCCTGAATGCCGGGCATATCAGGTCTATCCAACAGAATTTCTACATTTTTGAAGATTCCACATTTCGGTTGATGGTAGGAGTGATGATGCCATTGTTCATTGCGGCATTGCCGGAGGAATTATTTTTCAGGGGCTATCTGCAAACCCGCTTAGAAAAAAAGTGGAACCGCTTTTCAGGGATTTTGATCTCAACTCTGCTTTTTACAGCCTGGCATTTGCCAACCCGATATTTACTGTCAACTGGAGTGGAAGGTCAGGCAGGTGATTGGGAAGGGATTCTTTTGAATACCGGCCTTCCGGTTTTTATTATCGGGCTATTCTTTGCTATGCATTGGAGCCGTTATAGGAATATTATTTTCCTAATCCTTGTCCACTGGGCGATCGATATTTTGCCTTCGGTTAGTTCTTATTTTAAAATTCAGTTTTGATAGGCTATTTCAAAACCTCCATCAAAACCCTTCTTGCATTTCCTCCAACCAATTTTTGTATTTCCTCGATGGAAAGACCTTTCTCCGAAAGCAAATCGGTCCATTTCTCCACATCAAAATAATCAGCAATCACAGGCAAATAGTTTGCATCCATGTCGGTGCCCAAACCTACATGATCTATTCCGACTGTGTCTATTAATCTCAAAGTGTTATTTGCAAAGTCATTCAAATCACTTGAAAATCCGGATGGCCAGGCTCCGATTACCCCGCCTGTTTGCGCAATGACTTTGGCATGATCCACGCTGATTGCCCGAGCGCTGACTGGTCTTTCGTATCCGGATTGCAAAATACTATGCGAGACCATGATGGGCGAACTCGTGATTTCGGCTACGTCCTGACAAGTTTTGAAAGTGGCATGGGCCAAATCGATGACCATTCCAAGTTCGTTCATCTGTTGGACGATTTGCTTTCCATAAGGAGAAAGTCCCGAATTGACTGGGTCGGACGTTTGCAAATCCCCGACATTATTGGGCGCGTAGTGGACGAGTTGGATTGATCGAACGCCGTCTTCATAGACCAAATTGATGCGATCGAGATTCCCTTCTATAAAATCAGCGCCTTCACAGGATAAAAAAAGCTTCACATTTCCTCCGGTTTTCAAATCCTCTTGAGAGCCGGCAATCTTACTTTCAGAACTTCCAATCAACTCCTTCAGAATTGAAAGCTGGCGTTTATATTCTCCCCAAGCTTCACCCGTATTAAATTTTCTGGAAGTTATTTTCCCGCCTTCATTGATTTTCAAAACAGGGAGATCAGACACAATACTCAAAAATGCTCCCTGAACATGGGTTGAATTCATTGACTCAATGCTTTTCCGGAAGGCTTCGTCTCCTGTATAGGTATCTGTTCCTTTTCTGAAAAAAGCTGCCGGATGACAATGAAGATCAAATAATCCGTCCACTAAAACTGGTCTTTTGGAAGTGGCAAAGCCAAAATCAGGAATGAATGCCACACCGGCCAAAGACCCCATTCGCTTCAAAAATTCCTTTCGACTGATCATAAGAGGGTTGGTTGATGTGTGTTTACTTTCCTAGAAACTTTGGGACCAGGGATGATTAATTATCGAGTTGTGGTGGCGATCTCTTTGTTATTTCTGCTCCATTCGCTCCAGGAACCCACATAGAGTTTGGGGATTTCTAATCCTGCATAATCGATAGCCAACAAGGTATGACAAGCCGAAACCCCCGAGCCGCAGTGCACGATTATGTCTTCATTTTCAAATTCAGCAAGGAGATCCCTATACTTTTTCCTCAATTCATCCGGGGAAAGAAATAATCCATTCATGTTCAGATTGGAGGTTAAAGAGACATTTACAGCTCCGGGAATATGTCCTGCGATCAAATCAATGGGCTCTTTTTCTCCACGATAGCGCACTTCATCCCGCACATCGATGACAATATGATTTTCGTCTTGTGAAACTTCCTCCACTTCCTCCATATTCGCCAAAGGTAGTTCCCACTTTTCCGCAAGGTAGTTTCCTGTTTTTTTAGGGACTACAAGGTTAGAATTAATAGGGAAGCCTTCTTGCTCTGCTGCCTGAAAACCACCATCAAGAACCTGCACTTTTTTGTGTCCCACGGATCTGAGCATCCACCAAAAACGCGCGGCCGCATTTGATCCGTTCTTATCGTCATAGACGACCACGTGACTGTCAGGGTTGATTCCCAGATTTGACAGCGTTGCAGAAAAATCCTTGGGATCGGGCAAAGGATGTCTCCCGCCTTTTGACAAATCTGCCTTGATATCTGCCAGTTCCGTGTTGACATCGACAAATAATGCCCCGTCCAAATGTTGCTTTTCATAAGCTTCTCTGGAGTGATTGCTTGCGTCTACAAGTACAAGATTTTCCTTCTTGTAAATTTTCAATAATTCGCTCACCCGGATGATAGGTGAAATTGTATCTGCCATGGTGTTGGTTGATTTTGAAGTTGGGGTCAGGATGTTTTTACTAAGATAATGCATCTTCTAATTTTGAGATTACTTCGTCCAGGTTTCTGCTTTTAGGATCTGAGATTATGATTTGATTTGAGGATTAAAAAAGGGTGTAGCTTATGCCACACCCGATTCTCAATTCAATTGGTTACTTCTCCAGATTCTTTTTGATGAAAGCCACACTTTGTGGGATTTGCTCCACTGATCTTGAACTTTCATCTTCGATCACCAGGTATTTTGTTCCCTGCTTTTTGGCTTGTTTGATCAGTCCGGCAATGTCAATATCACCTGTTCCGAGGACTACGTTGGTTTCCACATCACCTCGACCGTCAGGTGAACCCGGAGTTCCGATTTTGCGGTCTTTTAGGTGAAGTTGAGGGAATTTACCTTTGTATTTTTTCATAATCTTCACAGGATCTCCTCCTCCCATCGCTACCCAGAACACGTCCATGTTGAAGGCAAAGTGCTCTGCGTTTTTCAGCATATAATCCATCACGACGCCTTTACCTTCTTTTGCAAACTCATATCCATGCGGATGATACGTGAACGTGATTCCTTCTTTCTGCAGTTGCTCACCCACAGAATTGAAAAGTGCTGTGGCAACTTTGATTTCGTCCATCGAGATAGCCCCTTCTGCGTGAGGTATCCAATAGCAGGTCGCGTATTTTGCACCATACTTTTTGGCCTCGTCGATAATCGGCTTAAGGGATTTGGTCAGTTGGTTGTAGTCAGCGCTTACCCCAACTACCCTGAGATTGTTATCAGCGAGCAGTTTGGCGTATTCTGCGTCAGACATTCCATAAGTGCCTCCGCCTTCAAGTGCTGAAATTCCCCAATCAGCGATCATTTTATGGTATTTGACGGGATCTTCTTTCATCTCATTTCTGAGAGAGTAAAGTTGGAGCGCGATTTCTTGAGCTTGTGTCAGGCCAATCGGCAGGGAAAATGCCAGTGCAAAAAGAAAAAGATAGAGTCGTTTTTTCATAGGGGTCTATTTTAGGTTAAACCTAAACTACTGAATTTTCTTCTGTTTTCGGATGGATTTATTAAATTCAATACCCTGCAAAAAGTTATGAAAAACAACCGCCGAGATTTTATCAAACAATCTTCTCTACTAGGACTAGCCATGAGTGTTTCCCCCAATTTTGCCTTCTCTCCAAAATCAGATGAACTGATCGGCCATGGAGATTTTCAGTACCGTGTTGATCCCAAATGGGGGATGCTTGATCCCGATAAAGTGCCTGTTGTAAACTGTCACGAGATGGTCATGGACCGAAAAGGCCGGATGATTCTCCTTACCGACGAAGCCAAAAACAACGTGATCATTTACGATCAATCCGGGAAACTTTTGAATACCTGGACACTGGGATTGAAATCCGCACACGGACTTTCTCTGGTAGATGAAGGCGATGCCGAATATCTCTGGATTGTAGATAATGGAGGTAAAATCGTAAAGACGACGCTCGATGGAGTAATCGTTGCCGAAATAATGCCTCCGGTGACGGAAGGGATCTATACCGATAAAATGCGCTATACCCCAACCGAAACTGCGGTTGGACCAAACGGAGACTTATATGTAGCCGATGGATATGGCTCTCAGTTTTTCCTTCAATACGATAAGAATGGGAAGTTTATCCGGAAATTCGGAGGTGACGGTCATGGTGATGCACAGTTCAAAACTGCTCACGGAATCGCCGTCGATCAGCGTGGAGGGAAAGCTCCAACTTTGCTTTGCACCTCAAGAGGGCATAATTCCTTCAAACGATTTACGATGGACGGGAATTACATCGAGACCATTTTCCTGCCGGGAGCTTTTGTCTGCCGTCCTGTCATTCACGGAGAAAATCTATATGCGGGGGTTTGCTGGTCACGACTGAAATACCTGGAGCAAATGGATAATTCTGGTTTTGTGACCATTCTTGACAAAGACAATAAAGTGGTGTCAAATCCAGGAGGAACAGCACCTGAATACCGAAATGGAGAATTGCAATTGATGGTGCAATCTGCTCCGATATTCAAGCATTGTCATGATGTCTGCATCGATCAAGATGAAAATATCTATGTCTGCCAGTGGAATGCCAGTAAGACATATCCGATTAAGTTGATTAGAATGTAATTGTTTTCGGCGATTCCACTTTATCATTCAATATTCAGTGTTCGATATTCGATATTAAAAATTTCGAACATCGAATTTCGAACATCGAATGTTGAACATTCAATAAATAACTTAATAACCATTAACCCTCATACGCTATGAAATCTGTAACAATAGGCTGGTTTGAGATCCCCGTCCAAAATATGGATCGGGCGATCACTTTTTACGAAAAAGTATTCGACTGCAAGTTGGATAAAAATGAAATGGGGGATTTGGTGATGGCTTGGTTTCCCTGGGATCAGGAAAAATTGGGTGCCGGAGGAAGTCTGGTCCAGCACAAGGATTTTTACAAAACCTCGGATTTTGCAGGAACGCTGATTTACTTTTCTTCCGAAAATTGTGAAATCGAATTGGGCAGAGTAGGAGAGGCCGGAGGGTCTGTTTTGATTCCTAAAAAAATGATCGCTCCGGATATCGGATACATGGGAGTTTTTCTGGATTCTGAAGGAAACAGAATCGCAGTTCACTCGCTTGCCTGAAATCAGTTTCAGGTTAAAATCAAAAGCAAGCTTTTGGCGCCATGGGCGCCGATTACGAGCGATTGCTCAATGTCGGCGGTCTTGGATGGTCCGGCTATGAAAAGTCCGAAACCTGATTCTGCCATTCCTACTTTTTGATAGGCTTGGTGCATGTTTCCGACCAATTGGTTTCGATCCAGGAGAATCGCAAGATGCTCCGCAATGAATGGAACTGCACGCAAACCCAAATCTGTATCTTCCAGCCAGATCGCTCCATTTTCCGCCACACCAAATTGGCCGCGAAGAATAGCGAGATCCAGGTCTGCAAATTCATGCGGATCGGTAGGTAATTCCTGATTGGAAAAGGTTTCGAATTCTGAAACTATAGAATAAACCTTCGGAAAAATACCCGAATGAATTTTCCCTTCAAGCTCCTGAATGGTCCAAATCTCGCCTTTGTTGGAAAGGATTGACTTGATAAAAGATTCTTCCAGATTTGGTGAAACAGCAAAAGCAGGAGTTTCCGGAAGTGGTTTTTCTTCCAGTTTCAGGCTTTTGATTTTACCGAGAATCTCTGATCTGCTGCTCATCCTCTGTTGTTTTTATACCAGTCTTTGAAAGATTCTTTTGGCAATTCGGGCAAGTCCCGACTTTTGCCATACGCATTGAGTGGGTTGTAAATCAAGATGTTAGGCAGAGTTTTCAAAGCTGCCCGCATCAGAGTTCCGGATATTTTATAAGCCAAAGGACTTTTGAAAATCCCATTTCCTAACATCATTGAGAGGCTTTTTGGAGAAGTTCCCTGCGCTTTTGTGATTTCTTGTCTCCAGGCATACAGCTGTTCGTGAATGTTGATTTTTACCGGACAGACATCCGAGCAACTGCCGCAAAGCGTTGATGCAAAAGGTAGTGTGCTGTATTTTTTCAAATCCAAACCCGGAGAAAGTATCGATCCGATCGGACCGGGAACGGTACTTTCGTAGCTGAAACCTCCGCTTCTGCGGTAGATCGGACAGGTATTCATACAAGCTCCGCAGCGGATGCATTTCAGCGAGTTTCTGAAAGTCTCTCTGCCGAGTTGGGCGGTGCGACCATTATCCACCAAAATTATATGAGTCTCTCTTCCCGGAGCCGGGCTTCTGAAATGTGAAGTGTAATTAGTGATGGATTGACCGGTGGCCGATCGTGCAAGCAATCGAAGAAATACGCTCAAATGCTCACGCTTTGGGATGATCTTTTCGATTCCCATGCACGCAATATGCACATCTGCCAGATGTACACCCATGTCGGCATTGCCTTCATTGGTGCAGACGACAAATTCTCCGGTTTCGGCAATCCCAAAGTTGACGCCTGTGATGGCGACTTTGGCTCCCAGGAATTTTTCGCGAAGGTGGATTCTCGCTGCCTGAGTAAGGTAGGTAGGGTCTTCGTTTCCTTCTTCGGTATGAAGCTTTTCATGAAAAATCTTTGAAATATCACCTTTCTTAAGATGAATCGCAGGCAAAACAATATGGCTTGGCGGCTGATTGAGGAATTGTACAATCCGCTCTCCCAAGTCTGTATCCACGACTTCAATTCCACTTTTCTCCAAATATGGATTCAAATGGCACTCTTCGGTCAGGATGGATTTACTCTTGACGATTGCCTTGCAGTTTTTCTCCTGAAGAATGCTCAGGACGATTGCATTGTGCTCTTCTGCATTTTTTGCCCAGTGCACTTTGATGCCGTTTTTGGTTGCATTTCGCTCAAAATCTTCCAGGTAGACATCCAGATTTCCGAGGACATTGTCTTTTATCTTCGAAGCAAGTTCGCGCAATTGTTCCCATTCAGGGATCGTATGGCTGATTTTATCCCGCTTATCCCGGACAAACCACAAAGTCTCATCGTGCCATTTTGATTTGGCGGCATCCTGAAGAAATTCAGCAGCTTGTACCGGATGGCTCATGAGATGGCTTCGTTTAGGATTTCGGCGATGTGTTTGAATTCAAGCTTTTGCTTGTTTCTGGAGGCGATTCCCTGCAAATGCATGATGCAGGACATGTCGCCGCCAGTGAGGATTTCTGCTCCGTGAACCAGATGATCATCCAGTCTGTCTTTTCCCATTTGGATGGAAAGAGCTTCTTCTGTCACTGCGAAAGTTCCTCCGAAGCCACAGCATTCATCCGTTCTGGTGAGTTCAACCCACTCGAGGCCGACAAGGTTTTCAAGAAGTTTTCTGGCTTTGCTGAAAGGCTCTTCATTCAATTCCGAACTGGAAGCCAATCTCAAACCTCGCTGTCCATGGCAGGAAGCGTGATATCCGACACGATGCGGATAGCTTCCGTCAATTCTTTGCACTTTGAGCACATCGGTGATAAACTCCGTGAGCTCGTAAACTTTATGATGGAGTTCCGCCTGTTCTTTTTCCAACTCTGGAATCGCCGGAGTGTGTTCTTTCACATGGAGAACGCAGCTTCCCGAAGGTGCGACTACGTAATCGTACTCTTTGAATATCTCGATGAAATGGCGGGTAGTCCCGACAGTGTTTCTCTCAAAACCGGCATTTGCCATGGGTTGGCCGCAGCAAGTCTGTCCCTGCGGATAGCTGACTTTGCAGCCAAGTTTTTCCAGCAATTCAAGAGTAGCGATCCCAACTTTTGGATAAAACTGATCCACATAGCAAGGGATGAAAAGGGCAATATGAGGAGAGTCAGGCTTCATTAAGTGTAAAAGTTAAACCTTCTTATCCATTGTAACGAGCATGGCTGCACCCAAAGCAGAACCATTTGGGAAATCGCTCGGGATAATTTCCATGCTTGGAAGTTTTTTGCGAAGCATTCCAAGGAAAATATCATTGGCATTGAAGCCTCCGTCTACGAAAAGGCGATCAACCGGCGCATCATCCAAGACCAGTTTCAACGATGCAACCTGGATATCTGTAAGCTCATGGATGAAGGTGTAATACGCTTCGATAAAATCAGAAAAGCTTGCCCAATCGGTCTCATTGGCTTTTTCCAACCCATAATCTGCTGGCTTCAAGTAATGAAATCCGATTCGTTTTGCGGGATTATTTCTGACTTTTCCGAATTGCTCTTCGTCAAATTTCAGCTTTTTGTAAGTACCCAAAGGAAGATCAAAGAACCCATACATTTCATCCACCTGATATTTATGTTCTTCACCGATGAAGAGACGGCTGATTTTTATTGGTTCGCCGGTGATGCTCAGGAATTGCAGGCAATCCTTCACTAGCTCAGATTCTGTGAGGGAAGTTTTATTGAATGGATTGATGCTGATTGCCCATGTTCCGGTGGAAAGCAAAGCGAAAGGCTCGGTTTCCTGTTTCAAATATGGCAGCAAAGCCGCAGATGAATCATGAACACCTATTCCGCAGGGGATTCTTCCGAATTCAAGTTTGGTTTTCAAAAGTGTATTTCCCGGAACGATTGGAGGAAGGAGAGGAGTGATTCTTTCCCGCTTCACCCATTCATGATATCCTTTTGACTCAAAATCCCACAAACCTGTATGGCAACCGATGCTGGTATAATCTGAAACCATGATTCCGGTAAACAAAAAGCTGAAATACTGAGGCAGGTGAAGGCAATGACGGACGTTTTTGAAAAACTCCGGTTTAGCGTATTTGATAAAGTAAATCTGAAGACCTGAATTCAACATGGCCAAAGGCGGGGAGGAAGTCTTCTGACAAAATGCCATTTTGCCTCCATTCTCCGAATAGAATCGCTCGAGGAGTTCCTCCGGAAAAGGCTTCAGGTAATCGTAAAGTGGAGTTGCGGGAATGCCAGCCCCATCTGTATGGACGAAAGAAGCCCCGTGAGCTGAGAAATTGACACGTTTGATCTCAAATTCTTTTGATTCGAGGGCAACAGTGAAAGTCGCAATCATCCATTCTTCAACCGGTTTCAGGGGTTCGCTCGGGAATCCATCCTCATCGATATCTGCTTCCAGACGAATATAGGTATTGTAGACTTCCTTAAGATTTTCATCAAAAAGAAAGAATTTCTTATTCGTTTTCCCAATGTCAAAGACAGCGGTAACCGGTATTCTGTTCATAAATCTACTGTCAGCTTATACTCAAAGGGATTTACGAACGATGAATCGGAATGGGTTTTTGATTGGGATTTTATCCTCTTCCCCAAGGATTTGCTGAGCGATTGATCTTCCCATGTGATTGAAATCTGTCGAAATGGTGGTGATTCCCTCTGCCAGAATTTCCTTTAGTGGGGTGTCATTGTAAGAAATGATGCCAACATCTTTTCCGAGTTTTAGGCACTGTTCCCTGCTTTTTTTAATGATGTTGACAAGATCAGTTTCGGCAAGAACAATAAAAGAATCTCCTTCGTAAAGAGGCTCGTCATCGATTCCGTCCACGATCATGTTGTTGAAATCGTGGAAGAAGCAGAATCTCTTGAATCCGTCCATGATTTCGACCGGATAATGGTCTCCTCGAGGGAACACTAAAATTAAGCGGGTGTACTTTCGCAACAGCGTAATTCCTGATTCAAGCGCTTCGAATATGTCCTTGGCAAAATCCTGATAAATTCCCGGGAACTCATTTTCATGACCTTTTACCGCTCGGTCCATAATCAAAAGTTTGTCCTTTGGGATCCTTTTTATCAGATCGTATGCGGTCTCGGGATGTGAGTTTTTATCAAAGAAATGTGGTGCCAGGACATAGTAATTGTAATTGCCAAGATTTTGCACCAACAGATCTTCCAGGATATTCCGGTTGTAATGGTGAATTTGAAGATCTACAGTGGCTTGGCCTCCGAGAGTCTCGATGATAGAGTAATAAATGATCTTTTTATAAGAACTGAGCTTGTTGAATAGGAGCAGCACTTTGACTTTGCTGCCCATATTCGTAGAGCATATATAAAACCCTTTGCCCCTTACCGATGTGATAATCCCACGGTCACGTAATTCATTATATGCTTTTTCCACAGTGTCCCTCGATAAAAGCAAGTCAAAACTTGTCTCATTAATGGAAGGAATTCTGTCTCCAACTTTCAAGTTTCCTTTTTCTATTTCATCCAGAATAAGGTTGACAACCTGAAGGTATTTTGGCGTCCGGGAATCTAAGTGAATGCGGTCAGATTTGTCGATGATCATAATGGGGTGGGTTTATTGTTAAAGCAAAGAAAGAAGGACTATCTGGGGAAAGCTGCTGCCAGACCGCCATCGACGTTGATCATATTTCCGGTTGTTTTGTCCAAAAGACCACTTACCAGAACAAAAGCAGCGTCTGCAATGTCACTCACTTTTACACTTTCCTTCAGCAACGTGCGATTTGCATAATACTGAGGGAGATCTTTTACGTCTATTCCGTAGGCTTTAGCGCGGTTTTCTGCCCAGCCACCTTCCCAGATGTTTGAGTTTTCGATTACTGCATCCGGGTTCACGACGTTCACCTTGATTTTGTAGTCAGCCAGTTCAGCGGCCATCAAGCGTGACATATGCAATTGTGCCGCTTTTGCAGTACCATAAGCTACGTTTTTTGGGCCAGCTACCAAAGCATTTTTACTCACAATATTCACGATATCACCACCTAAGCCTTGCTCTTTCATGATTTTCACTCCGGCTTTGGATACTATATATTGTCCCATGACCAGAATATCGTTCAGTCTTGACCAGTCCTGATCTGTATGATCTTCGAAAGTCTTACTGATAGAAATCCCTGCATTATTGACGATGATATCTACTCCGCCAAATCTCAGGCAAGTTGCTTCGATGGCTTTTTCAAGGCTTTCTCCATCAGTCACATCGAGTACAACTCCAAGGAAAGCATCTTTGCCATATTTCTTTTGGAACTCTTGTTCTGCCTGCTTCAATCGATCGGCATCTTTGTCGGTCACGACCACGCAGGCACCTTCCTGAATGTATTTTTCAGCGATTCCTTTTCCTATTCCTCCAGCACTTCCTGTGACCAAAGCGATCTTTCTTGAAAGAGGCTTTTCTTTTGGCATTCTCGAAAGTTTTGCTTCTTCAAGCAGCCAATACTCAATATCGAATGCTTCCTGTAGCGGAAGAGAAACGTATTCAGAAACGGCCTCAGCGCCACGCATTACGTTGATTGCGTTGATGTAAAATTCACTTGCAACACGGCTGGTCTGCTTGTCTTTTGCAAAGCTGAACATACCCACTCCTGGCCAAATGATGATGACCGGATTAGGGTCTCTCATGCCCGGACTGTTGTGATGCTTATGCTTCTGATAATAATCAGCATACATCTCACGGTAGGCTTGGAATGCTTCACCAATTTTTGATTTCAGGGCTTCGACATTTGAGAAATCTTCATTTTCGGGAAGATCCAAAACAAGCGGGCTGATTTTGGTTCGAAGGAAGTGATCCGGACAGCTGGTTCCCATTGGAGCCAATTTTCCCAAGTCGTGACTATTGATGAATTGTAAAACTTCAGGAGCATCAGTGAATGTGCCGACCATTCTTTTTTCTGAAGAAGCCAAGCCTCTCAGGATCGGAGCGATTTTGGCCGCTTGCTTTTTCCTGTTTTCAGGCCTAAGTGATTCTGTTTTTTGTCCTCCGAAAACAGGTCTTCTTTTTCCGTAGTTATCGTTCAAATAAGCTGAAGCAGTCTCGATCACTTCAAGACTATTGATATAGCAATCGTAAGCAGTATCTCCCCAAGTGAAAAGTCCGTGGCCACCCAGCATGATTCCGCGTATTCCAGGATTTTGATCCAAAGCTGCTTTAAGTTTAAGACCCAAATCAAAGCCTGGTCTCTGCCAAGGCACCCAAGCGATTTGACCTTTCCAAAGGTCCTGTGTTATTTTCTCACCATCCTTCGAAGCGGCGATTGCAATCGCTGCATCCGGGTGAAGGTGGTCAATATGCTTGAATGGCAAAAATGAGTGAAGCGGAGTGTCAATCGAAGGTGCTTTGGATTGCAAATCATAAATGCAATGGTTAAAAAGTTCGACCATTTCGTCTTCAAACTCCAGCCCTCGATAGATACCTTTCAATGAGCGAAGTTTGTCCACATAGAGGCCTGCCAAACCCGCTTTTGTAAGAGTTCCAATGTCTCCACCAGAGCCTTTTACCCACATAACCTCGACTTTTTCTTTAGTCAATGGATCTGGTTCCATTGTCTTACAGCTGGTGTTACCACCGCCATAATTTGTAATTCGGAGATCAGCTCCGAGAATATTTGACCTGTAGATAAGTAAATCGACTTCGTTTCCGGCGAGTGCAGCAGCTTTTGCTTCGTCCCAAAGAAAACTTACATATTTAAAATTTTTAATAGGTGTGTCCATAGCAATTGGCAGGTTGATTCGTATAGTGAATTTGTATCAAAAGCAGACATTAGGTATCCTGTGCTGTCTTGAATGATGAGATTTTATTTAATTATTCCGTCAAGCTGAGTTAAAAGCAAGTTTTTTTTCGAAAATCCACTTACTTCTAAAAGCTACCTCAATAAAGACTTTCTCCAAAGTTAATTTCTGTCAAGTTCTTTAAAAAGATGATAAAGGATACGGCAGGATAGAAATGGAGGTGGCGATGATTTTATTAAGAAATAATTTAGCCTCTATGAAGAAGAATTTTTTCCAAAAGATAATTTCTGATACAAATGAGTTTGAGAGAACTCCCGTTCCCCAACAAAACCTAAAGGGCAGTAACAGTTTCTTGGGCATGTATGCAGGAGAGCATACCGCTGGGACGGAGTTTGTGATTGGTCCTTTGTTTGTCGCCCATGGAGTCACAGCAGGAGATCTGGTTTTTGGATTATTGATCGGTAATTTACTTGCTGTACTCAGTTGGGCTTTCATCACTTCACCCATTGCTACAGCCAAAAGACTGACTCTGTATTATCAATTGGAGCGAATCTCAGGAATACAGGTAGTTCGTTGGTATAATTTGGTCAATGCTTTGATGTTTTGTTTTCTGGCGGGTTCCATGATTGCCGTGTCGGCAACTGCCGTCGGTATTCCATTTGGCTTGGAAATGCCAACTCTTCAGGATTGGACTCCAAGGACGCCTGGCTGGGTGGCGACTGTATTTCTGGTAGGATCAGTCATCACACTGGTGGCAATTCAAGGCTATAATCAGGTAGCTAAGTTTGCCAATATCATGTCTCCCTGGATGATTTTAATCTTTTTGTCAGCCGGATTAATTGGTTTGACGCAACTGGGAGTTGATTCTTTCGATAGTCTGTTATCAATTGCAAAGGAAGTAATCTGGACAGGAGTTCCGCTTCCAGGCATGTCCAAATTCACCATCTGGCATATCATTTTTTTCTCTTGGTTTTGCAATATGGCCATGCACATTGGAATGTCTGACCTTACGATTTTGCGGTACGCCAAGTCCTGGAAATATGGTTTTCTTACCTTCGGTGGAGTGTATCTTGGTCACTTCCTGGCTTGGATCGCCTCAGGAATTTTGTATGCGGTGTTTCTTCAGGCCAACTCCAACTCACAAGAATTTGCTCCGGGAGAGATTGCTTTCCAGACAGCCGGAATAGCCGGAGCAGTTTGCGTGATTGTGGCGGGCTGGACCACCGCCAATCCGACCATCTATCGGGCAGGATTGGCGTTGCAGGCTATATACCCAAAAATTCCAACTTGGAAAATCACTGCAATCGTGGGGGGAATCACAAGTCTTGCCGCTTGCTTTCCTGCGCTTGTTATGAGATTACTTGACTTTGTAGCACTCTACGGATTGCTTCTGATGCCAATGGGAGCAGTGATTTTCGCGGATTTCTATTTCGCAGACAGGTTTGGTTTTCAAAAAGAACAAGCACTCACCAATAATACCAAATTCAGTTCTCCGGCTTTGTTTTCCTGGATCTTGACACTCCTATTTTGCATTGTCCTTAATCAATTCTATGGAGTAGAAATTTTCTTTCTGGGCCTTCCGGGATGGTTTGTGGCAGTTTTCCTTTTCATTGCATTATCCAAAATCAAGTATCCACTCAAAAAATCTATAGCTGTATGAAGTTCCTTCTGAAACTCCTTTCTTTTATCGGACTAGGTCTGACAGGGATTCCTTCGGTACTCTATTTTATGGGGAAAATCGAACTTGAATCCAGTCATCACATGATGACCGTAGGAATGCTCATTTGGTTTGTCACCGCACCTTTTTGGATCAATGCTAAAGTAGATAAAGCCAAAACTACAGACCTATGAAAATCACTTCTGATCAACTTTCCGATTTTCCGATCGATCCTTTTCATGCAAAATCTTTCCAACTTCTTGGAGAGCAATTGGAATCTGAGGGGCAAAATATTGAGTTACTGATTGAACAAATTCAAACTTTCCAGATAGCAGTTCCGAGCTGGGCACTTGGTGCAGGAGGGACAAGATTTGGGAGGTTTCAGATTGGCGGTGAGCCAAGAAATTTGGAAGAAAAGCTGGATGATATCGGTCTTTTGGCTCGATTGACAAAGAAAACGGATGCAGTTTCCCTTCATATTCCCTGGGATATTCCGAAGGATCCGATGGCTATAAAGCAGAAAGCAGCCGAACTTCAGATAGGGTTTGATGCGATGAACAGCAATACTTTTCAAGATTACGGTCAGCCTTTGAGTTATAAAATGGGTTCGCTTAGTAATGCAGATGCTTCTGTTCGTAAGCAGGCGATCGAGCATAATCTGGAAGTGATTCGGATTGGGAAAAGTCTCGGAAGTAAAGGGTTGACTGTTTGGCTGGCTGATGGAAGTAACTTTCCGGGGCAGGCGAATTTTAGAAATTCCTTGCAATGGACGGCTGATTCTCTCAAAGAAATATATGCAGGAATGCCTTCCGATTGGAAGCTTTTGCTCGAGTACAAGCCTTACGAACCTAATTTTTATCACACCGTAATTCCGGATTGGGGGACTTCATCTTTCCTTTGCAGACAACTTGGAGATCGGGCAAAAGTGTTGGTGGATTTGGGACATCACCTTCCCAATACCAATATCGAGCAGATCGTAGCGACGCTAATGCATCAGAACCTATTAGCAGGTTTCCACTTCAATGACAGTAAATATGGAGACGATGATCTCAGTACAGGCAGTGCAAAACCGTATCAGCTATTTCTGATTTTTTGCGAACTGATAGCCGGAGACCTGGATGGTGCGCAGGGTTGGAGCAGTATCTCCTGGATGATCGATGCAAGTCATAATACAAAAGATCCGCTCGAAGATTTGATGCAGGCATTGGAAGCTATCTCTCAGGCCTATGCAAAAGCACTATTAGTGAATCGGGAAAAGCTCAGAATTTGCCAAATGGAAGGAGATGCGACCGGAGCACAGGAAGTATTGCAAAAAGCATTTTTGACGGATGTGAGATCGCTGGTGCGGGAAGCAAGAATACAAATAGGCGGAGCGGCCGAACCTTTGGATGTATTCAGAAAACTTAAAATCCGCGAAAAGCTGATCGCTCACCGTGGAAAATCCGGTCAGGCAACAGGGCTGTAAAAAGGATTTTAAACCAATGTCAGTAGTTAGAAGAAGGGAGCAATTATTAATCTCTTCTTCTAACTTTTTTTCAACCGAGTGGCATTTTTTTGGGTAATCGCAATTGAAAGTTTTTGAATTTATCCTTTCAGGATAAGCTAAAATCCCAAAATGCTAGAGTTAAATTCTGAGGGATCTCGAAGGACAAAATAAATCGAGTTTTTATTTCAAGCGACTTGTTGATTAGTTATTTTTAAAGAAGGAGTCTTCAAAATCTTCATTTTTCTGCAGGTTCGTTTTTTTTCAAAAGGTGTAAAATCTAAAATCATGGAAAAAAATACTCTTAATCTCGTTTTTGGTCTATTGATGGCAGCAGGTTTTATTTTTTTTCAGGGCTGTAATTATTATAAGCCTATTCAGACTTCCACTTCTGCATCAGCAGAAAACAAAGCTCTGCAGATTGACTCCCTTCGAAACAAGGTTTTCATCCTTCATACTTCTCATGGAGTTTATTTGCTGCGTGAAATGGTGACTAATGTTGAGCAACAGCAATTGACGGCAAGGTTGGATGTTATACCTATTGAGCACCAAAACTATGTCAATGATTTAACAGGGAAATACAGGTATCAGACAAGTAATCAGGCTGTCTTATATGAAGTTCATTTATACGCCAATCTGGAGCCTTCGGTACCTGTGGGAAGCAATGTTGTAATACCCGTTTCGCAAATCACCCGGATGGAATTGATTGAAAGGGACAAAGGCAGAAGTTCGAGTTCAACAATTATGGCCGCTTTGGGAATTACAGTAGGTTCTTTGGCTTTGATATCAGCCATCGTTGCTTTGACAAAAAGCTCCTGTCCATTTATTAGTGTCCACGATGGACAGGAGTATGTTTTGCAAGGGGAGACTTTTGGGGGTTCCATATATCCATCTCTTGCTCGTGAAGACTTCGTTCCACTTCCATCAGCTGCGATAGGATCGGAAGTCAGAATCATGATCAGCAATGAACTCAAAGAACGTCAATACACAGATATGGCAAATCTTGTATTGGTGGAGCATTCGAAAGAGGAGCAAATAATCATGGATCCTGAGGGAAATTTAATGTTGGTGAAGGAAATAAATGAGCCCCAATCAGCAGTGTTAAATAACAACCTTGATATGCTGGGGGAAATAAAAGTGACAGATAATATTCACTGCGGGTTCAACGATCCATCGACCCGGTCGTCGGTCAATGAGTTGGTGACAAAGTTTAATCATCCCGGTGAAGGCAAAAACCTCAGTTTGATTCTTGATTTGAGAAATTCTTATTGGCTGGAGTTTTTGCTGGGTGAGTTTACAAGTCGTTTTGGATCCAGGTATGTCAATTGGGTAAAGAATCAAAAGACTAAACCAGGTCAGGAAATTATTGATTGGCAAGAGGCACAGCATCTGCCATTGACGATTTCAGTGAGGACTACTAATGGTTGGCAAGAAGTCAAAAAAGTCAAAACTATCGGGCCTTTGATGAATCGGGAAGTTGCGATTTTGTTAGATGAGTTTGATTTTGAGGGACCAACAATCGATGTGTCTTTCAAAACTGGTTTTATGTTTTGGGAAATTGACAGGATCAATCTTGCAGTGGTAGATGAGGTTCCTTTGCAATCCGTCCAAAATCTAAAACCATCTATTGCGAAGGATGAGACGGGTCGAAATGTTTTGAAGCCTTTACTCGAGATGGATGGACATTTTCTTGAGCAACCCGAAATAGGTAACCGGGCCTATATTACTTACAAAATTCAAAATTACTCCGAGAATAAAGCCTACTCCGCATTTCTGCATTCCATGGGTTACTATGAGCCGATCAGGCAATATCAAGGACCGGCAGATGTGAAGTTTCTGACCCAATTCAGAGAACCGGGAGCCTTTGCCAAATTCAGCCTGAACCAGTATATGCAAGTGACTCAGTCAGCCACTTTGGGAGTTCAATAGCACGAATATGAAAGAAGTACTAATTGAGGCATCCAAGGAAATAAACGAAAAGATTTCCGAGCCATTCATCTCGAATTTTGAAGGAGTGGAGTATTCTAGGAATCGTAAGAATCCAGGGTTCCTAAAAAGGCTTAGTGTTCGGATTTGGGTTAACCTTCATGTTGTTTTTTTGGCATTTCAAGCTTACGGATCAATTAGAAAAACAAAAGACGCAGTCCGTCAATTTAAAGAGTTTAAGAAAAAAGCGTTTGGCAGAAATGGCAGGCGGAAGTTTAGTGAAAGAAACAATCAATATTGGTTTGGGCTCTATATACCGCCTTTCCCCTCCCTTAATTTTGATAAATATGTGTTGACTGAAATGAATAGGTACGTCCCTCATTCATTGCCTGTCAATGCTTATCAACAGGTCAATTTTGCCATAACCACTCGTTGTCCAATGCGATGCGAACACTGTTTTGAATGGGATAACCTGAACCTCCACGAGACATTTACCTTGCCCCATCTTCAAGAGATAATAGGAAGACTTCAAAAAGACGGATTGGGCCAGATTTCTCTTAGCGGAGGAGAACCCATGGTGAGATTTGATGATATGATTGAATTGATCACTTCAGGGGATAAAACTACAGAATGGTGGATACTTACTTCAGGATTCAACTTGAATTTTGAAAAAGCCCATCAATTGAAAAATGCGGGAGCCACCGGAGTTGTAGTAAGTATTGATCACTACCAAGAAGAAGTCCATAATCGGTTTCGAGGTCATCGAGATGCTTTTGCCCAAGCAACCAAAGCAGCTTTGGCTGCCGGCGAGGCAGGACTTTCTGTTGCAGTTTCAGTTTGTGTCACACGAGAAAATGCAAACAGAGAATTCTTGTTAAAGCATGCAGGATTAGCCAGCCATTTGGGAGCTGACTTTGTTCAATGGCTCGAACCAAGAGCGGTGGGTCACTATCACAACAAAGAAGTTTTGCTGGATGCATACCAAATCGATTTAATGGAAAAGTTGTACGAGGAACTGAATCATGATCCTGAAAACTTGGAATTTCCTCCAATAATCTACCATGGCTATCATCAGAGAAGGGTGGGTTGCCTGTCTGGAGGAAAAATCAGTTTTTATGTGGATGCTGTCGGGATGGTTCATTCCTGTCCATTTTGCCATTCAGCAGATTTTAAAATCACCGACTGGCTCGAAATGCCCAAGATTGGCGGAAAGGAAATCACTGCTTGCAAATTGTATTAAGATTCAATGTTTTTAAAAATGGATTTTTTAAACAGATCTTAATTTCGATTAAATTCAGAATCAATTCCCCATGAATGCGGAGTTGAATGAATTCGAAACCCGAAAAACCACCTTCATGAAAAATCTTAAGCTCTTTGCTGTCTTTGCAATTTTAGGGGCATGTTCCGGACCAAAGGAATCAGCTCAAATTGAAGAACAAACTTCACCATTTAAAACAACAGGCTCCGTTGAGCGGCTCGATTCTACAATCAATCAATTGATCTCGATGGGTGCAGAAATTGAAATTTTAGCTTCGGGATTTGAATGGTCTGAAGGCCCGCTTTGGCTTGAAAACCAAAATGCGTTGATTTTTACCGATGTGCCTATGAACAAAATCTGGAAATGGACAGATCAAGACAGTTTGAGTTTATATCTCGAGCCATCTGGGTATCAGGGTGATGAAGAAGGAAAGCGGGAGCCGGGAGCAAATGGCCTTGCGTTGGATCAGAATGGAAATCTGATTTTGTGTCAGCATGGAAACCGGCTAATCGCCCGGATGAAATCAACTCTGGATAATCCGACTCCGGATTATGAAGCGATAGTTTCAGCTTTCGAAGGAAAGAAATTCAATAGTCCCAATGATTTGGTCATTCATTCCAAAGGGGATATTTATTTTACCGATCCGCCGTATGGCCTTGATGAGTGGAATACCAAAGAACTCGATTTTCAGGGAGTTTATAGAATTGACCCTACGGGAAAGCTGTCTATGCAAGTGGATAGCCTAAGCCGACCAAATGGAATTGGGCTGAGTCCTGATGAAAAGACCTTGTATGTGGCGCAGTCCGATCCCGAAAAGGCTCGATACTATGCGTTTGATCTGGATGAAAATGGAAATGTAATCAGCGGGAAGGTTTTGCTGGATGTGACTGAGTTGGTGGGAGAGGACCGAAAAGGATTGCCGGATGGATTGAAAGTGGACAAGAATGGAAATCTGTTTGCCACCGGTCCGGGAGGAGTCCTGGTGATAAGTCCTGCGGGAAAACTTTTGGGAACAATCATGACAGGTGAAGGCACTGCAAATTGTGCCTTTAATGGGGATCAATCCTATCTCTATATGACTGCAGACATGTATTTGATGCGGATCAGGCTAAAGTAATCCGATAGTTGACCTCCTTTCAGACTTGGTTTATTGATCAAAATACTCAGCGGAATTAGATTGAATATAAATATGAATATAGGATGAAAAAATAGGGTAAAAAGATTTGAAAAAACTTGACTTACATTCTTTTACAGTTTAAATTAGATTCATCAAGTAAGAGATAAAAGGCCGGGAATACGATTCCGGACTAAGGTTGAAAACTCAAGAGAAAAGCATAAAGGGTCTTAATCCTTCGGGATTAATTCTGAAAGGGGCAACCACAGAAATGCAGATATCGACATCGAAAACCGAAAGGTCTAGAATGGGAATTGAAACCTAATGTTATGAACTCGGGTAACTGGGGGAAAAGCCATAATAACTGTAGCTTGGGATGACTTTACGGTTACGATCTTAATTTCATCAAAGGGAAGCATTCGCAAGGATCGCTTCCCTTTTTGTTTTATGCGGGTTTTATTTTTTCGTTACTTTAGGTCATGTGCGAGTTTGACTTAAGATCTTTAATTGGCTGTTTTTTCATGCTGATATTCCAATCAGTAATTTCTATCGGCAATGCCCAAACCATCCCGAGTGAAATTCCACCAAAACCCAACATCATTTTTATTCTTGCCGATGATTTGGGATATGGGGATTTAGGATTTTTGGGTCAGAAATATATTGAGACGCCAAATATTGACAGGCTGGCCCGGGAAGGAATGTTCTTTACCAATCATTATTCTGGAGCACCAGTTTGCGCTCCTTCCAGATCGGCTTTTATCACAGGATTGCACACCGGTCACACGCCTGTGAGGGGGAATTTTGAAGTATTGCCTGAAGGCCAATATCCGATGCCTGATTCTTTGGTCACTCTTGTCAAAGTCATGAAGCAGGCTGGCTATTCCACAGGAGCTTTTGGGAAGTGGGGACTCGGATTCGTGGGGACTACCGGCGATCCAAATCAACAAGGGTTTGATCAGTTCTTCGGGTATAATTGTCAGCGATATGCCCACCGATACTATCCTGGACATCTTTGGGAAAATAAGGTTAAAATTGAATTACCGGGAAATGGATGGATTCAGAAAACCACGTATGCCCCGGATTTGATACAGGAGGAAACACTGGAATTCATCGAGGAAAATCAAGATCAGCCATTTTTCCTCTTCATGCCGATCGTGATGCCACATGCCGAACTTGCGGCTCCTGCTGATGAGATTTTGGAGAAATACCGATTGAAATTTGGGGAGGAAAAGCCGCATGTTGGAGGAAAGGGGGCTGATTATGGTCCTGAAATGTCGATCCCGGGTTACCAATCTGAGCCGTATCCTCATGCAACTTTCGCGGCTATGGTGGGAAGAATTGACCACTATGTCGGGGAAGTCTTAGCGAAGTTGGACCAACTAGGTCTCACCGAAAATACAATCGTGATTTTCACTTCGGATAATGGTGCACATCAGGAAGGTGGAGCGGATCCGGATTTTTTTGATAGCAATGGACCTTTCAAAGGATATAAGAGGGATTTATATGAAGGCGGGGTACATGTTCCTTTGATAGTCAAGTGGCCGGGAAAAGTGAAACCTGGAAGTACATCTGATCATCGATCAGCATTTTGGGATTGGTTACCGACTTTCGCAGAAATAACAGGATCAGATGGGCCAAATAAGATTGATGGAATTTCATTTTTGCCCACCTTGCTTGGGCAGTCAACTCAAAAGAAACATGATTATCTCTACTGGGAATTTCATGAATTGGGAGGAAGGCAAGCCGTGCTGAAGGATGGCTGGAAATTGGTGAAGCTTCAGGTGAAAGATGCTTCCAAAATGACAGTGGAACTATACAATCTGAATGCCGATCCGGGGGAGACGAAGGATCTTTCAACCAATTATCCTGAAAAAGTAAAGGAATTGGATCTCTCGATCATTGAGGCACACCAGCCAAATCCCGTTTTCAAGTTATTTTAAATAGATTTTTTAGCTTCAAACTGGTACAAAAAAGAATTGGGGAAAATTATTTCCCCAATTCAGTTACCTATCTATAACAAGAAAACCTTCTATTTAAATGAAAATTAGGTTGTTGAACAGTTTATACTATCCTTCTCTGACCTGCTTGAATGAAATTTTTTTGAATTTTTCATCTCCAATCCCAAATCACAATCGCCCACTCCTCAAATTCATCTTTAAAGGTTTTGACAACCTCGAATCCTAGTTTTTGGTGAGCTCTCATGGAGCGAAAATTTTGAGTGGAAACCTCGGTGATGGCAAAATCATAATTCCCCCGAAATGTATCCCGATAGGTTTCATAAAGTTGCTGGAAGATTCCCTGACCTCGATAGTCTTTTCCCACGCAAACCTGCCCTACAGACATGTAGTTGTACTCACTCACATTTTTTCCTTTGTATTCAAGCTGTTCAAACTGCTCAAACATGGGAATAAGCATCGGGATATCTTTCCGTGAATGTTTGGTCATAGCAAGACAATAAGCAGCAACCAAATGCCCGTCTTTTGCAATTACATGGGGTTCGATGGAGTGGAGGCTTTCCATGGTTTCATACGAATGCTGAACCATCACAAAACCCTGTGTTTCTTTTTCTTCCTGGGAGATATTTTGGACCAGATTCTCCTTTTGAAGGGCCAGAATTCCCCATAGATCCTGCTTGGTTTTGGTTCGTGTGAATTCAATCATATCAAAAATGGTTTAGGCGTAACTAAGAGGTAAAGGTCTCAATAAATCATAAATAAACAGATGGAAGATTCCTCGATATCACCAAAACCTATCCATTAACTATCTGATATTTTAGCCTATTTTCTGTAGATTTGGTTCCACCCAAAATTCACCTCTATGAAATTCAATCGATACTTCTTCGGAGTTTGGTTTTTCTTATTTGCCCTATTTGCATACTGGCAATTCAACGATCCTGATCCTGAAGTTTGGGTAAGTATTTATGGCGTAGCGATGATTTTCTGCTTGCTTGGTACCCGAGGAATATTTCCCAAAATCCCATTGACTTTGGTTGTATTGGTCTGCGTTTTAGGTGCGATTTATTTCTTTCCGGGAGGAGTAGGTGAATGGATTTCTCAGGAGTGGGCTCAAAAAGATCTGACCATGAAAACTCAACAAATGGAGGAAAACCGGGAAACTTTCGGCTTGCTTACCATTGCATTAGTGCTGAGTCCGGCACTTTACAAAGCCTGGAAAAAGTAGAAGGGTTTATTGAGATATTCCTTCGGCGGTATAAATTCTGCTACGCTTATTGAGATAAGCTTTCGCGACATTGAGTAGAACCTTTATTTTCCACCTGTATTTCTTCCTTTTATAAGACATATTTCCACCAAATTTCAATTGTATTTTATTTATCATCAACCCATTAACCTTATGAAAAAACTTCTCACAATAATTCTAACCATGCTTGTTTCGCTAAGCGTTTTCGGCCAGCAAGGCATTAAGTCTGCATATTTTGAAATGCGAACTTACACCACACATGAAGGTAAAAGACCGGATCTGATCAAAAGATTTCAGGATCATACCCTACGTCTTTTTGAGAAAAACGGAATAGAAAACGTTGCGTATTTCTTGCCAACAGATGAAGCAGATCAGACGCTGACTTTTATTTTGGGTTACCCAAGTGAAGAATCGCGTGATGACCTTTGGAACAAGTTTGCAAATGATCCTGAGTGGAAAACAGCTCAAAAAGCATCAGAAGCAAATGGTCCTTTGGTAAGCAAAGTTGATCAGGTATTTATGGTATGGGCACCCGGATTGAATGATACTCCTAAGCCATCTCCAAGCGGTATTTTTCAAATGAGAACTTACTATTGCTTCCCTGGAAAAATCGAAAATATTCAGGCAAGATTTCGTGATCATACCCGTGCATTATTTGCAAAACAAGGTTTGAAAAACTATCCTTATTGGCTTACAGTGGAGAAAGACGGAACCCAGCCTAAGCTCGTCTATCTTTTGGGACATTCTGATCAGGTTGAGTTTGATGCTGCTTTCAAGCGATTCGTAGCTGATCCGGAGTGGCTCAAAGCGCGTGATGCCTCAGAAGCCAGCGGTAAGATTGTAGAAAAAATTGATTCTAAGTATTTGAAAGCATTGCCTTTTTCTCCGATGAAATAAAGTCGAAAAATTAGAAGGTTTGAAGATTGAAAAATTGGATTACCGCTTATGTCTAACCCTTGAGGTCTTTTCGGACCTCGAGGGTTTTTTTGTTACACTGAGTTTCACAGAGGAGGCACGGAGTTACACAGAGTTTGTATTAAGGATGCCAGAAGGCTTTTTTTGAAAAATTGGATTGGTCTGAAGTCCTTCGAAATTCATCATTCGATGTTCAGTATTCGAAATTAACTTGTTCAAAATATTCTACAGCGTTTTGTTTTTGTTGCATGGAGGAGGCACAGTCACACAGAGTTTTAATAATTGAGCTGATAAAACGCCGGTTTTGATTTCGTCTGTCACCTGTACTGGGAATGTCGAGACATCGGTCATCCATCAATTTACACAGATACAATTCTCCTGTAGGTAAAATGAAACATCCAATAAGACCTTCGAGGTTTCAAAAACCTCAAAGGTCAGAACAACAAAAAAGCCATCCCGAATCCTCGGGATGGCTTTTTTAGTGAATTTCTAAGGATCTTATTTCGCGTTGAATGTAATTCCCGCAATAATAAATGTCCCAAGGTCACCACCGGATTTTGTCTTGGTAGTGATGTAGAGGTTATGCATTTTTCCATCTGCGGCTCCGGTGATCGGAACCATAAATGGTGAATAGCTTGGGCCTTTCTGATCAGGTGAGACAGGACCTTGTTTGAATGTAGTCTCACCGATTTTGGTACCTGTTGGACTATCCAATCTGATTTCGAAGATTACCTCCTCAGTCAGAACACCCATCGAAGCTGTCGTGATCATCAGGGAGCTGATGTCTGTCATATCGATGTTTGCCAGCGCAAAATGAGCAGGATCCTTTGGCACCATCAATAAATTGGCACCATTGTAATTCATCTTGCTGTATCCATTCAGTTCTGTTACCTGACCCAAATCAACTGAATTGTTGGAAAGCATCTTGGTAGCTGATCCGGCAAGAGGCTTGATATTCTCACCACCCTGATCTGTAAAAGTTGCTGAAAGGACCATCACTCCGTTTGGAGAAACTGGTTTTCCGGCAGTTGGATTTACAGTCCCTGAGGCAGGAAGACTTGGCTTCACACCGTCACCACGAAGGGAAAGGATGTAAGAAACCAATGAATTCAACTCAGAATCTTTCACACCCGGATTTGCAGGCATGGCAGTTTCTCCCCATACGCCACCGCCACCGGTTTTGATTTTATTGATCAGGTAAGCGCGATCTCTCTCTCTGTATTTTTGAGCTACATCTGTGTAAGCAGGTCCAATGGACTTTTCAGCTTCTTTATGACAGGTTTTACAAGTAAGCGAACTTACCAAAGCTTTTCCGGTCATGGCATCACTCATGATTTTATGACCCATGTTTGCTTCAGCACGGTCAAGTCCTTCAATGTAATCTGCCGATACATAAAGTGGAGTAAGGTCTTTTCCGGCATCCGGATGATCCTCGTCACTTACAGTTATTTCGTAGGCAACTTGCTTGCCGGGGAAGTAGAAAGATTGATTGCCTTTGATGTTGATAGTCACCACCGGAGCGACGTTACCTGAGTAAACAGAAACAGCCGGGCTGATTCCGCTTAGTCCAGCGGGATCAGAAGCTGTTACTTTGATTTCATATTCACCTACAGCATTGTAAGTATGAGTCAAAGTTGGTTCGACTGTCGTTTTGGTCTCACCATTTCCAAGATTCCAAGCAAAGCTCATTGCGTCTTTTTCAGGATCTGCAGCAGTTGCATTCAGGGTCACTGTTAAAGGAGATTTGCCGGAAGTTTTATCCACTGTCAATTCTGTCACAACAGGAGCTCTGTTTCCGCCATTGAAGTCGATTCTTGCAAGTCCGGAATCAGCATTTTTGGAGAACCAGCCATTTCCATATTCCAAGATATACATGCGCCCGTCAGGACCCATTTCCATGTCGATCAATGCATTGAATTTAGTATTTGGCATGAATGGCTCCATCTTGTCGAAATCACCATTTTCTTTCATCGTCACAGCCTTGATCCAGCCTCTGATCCAGTCGTAGATGAATAGCTTTCCATCGTAGTAATCAGGGAATTTGGTTTCTGCAGTGTACATGTCCTGATAATAAATAGGACCTGCCATCGCATTTCTTCCGCCTGTTGCCACCTGAGGGAAATCAACAGAAGCGTCATAAGGATACCAGATAAATGCAGGTTGAGCCGGAGGCAATTCTTTCAAACCTGTATTGTGAGGTGAATTGTTGATTGGCTTAGCCGGATCGAACGGAGTTCCTGGAGTTCCATTATCGAAATCAAATTCCACGTATGGATAGTTGTTGCCGACAAAATATGGCCAGCCGAAGTTGCCAGCTTTTCTTGCCTGATTTACCTCGTCATAGCCTCTTGGACCTCTTGTAGTCATGGAATCTGCACGAGCATCAGGACCAACTTCACCCCAATACAAGAAACCATTTTTCTGATCTATTGAGATTCTGTATGGGTTTCTGTTACCCTGCACGTAGATTTCAGGCTTGGTTCCTTCAGTTCCTTTTGGATAAAGGTTTCCTTCAGGAATATCATAAGTACCGTCCTCATTTACTTTGATTCTGATGATTTTACCTCTCAGGTCATTTGAGTTTCCAGAAGTACGACGAGCATCCCACTGCTTACGGCCTTCTCTTGGATCAAGAGGAGCGTAGCCATTTAGTGTGAATTTGGAATCACTCTGATTGAATGGTGTAGAGTTGTCACCTGCGGAAAGGTAGAGCAAACCGTCTTTGTCAAATGCAATCGAACCACCTGTATGGCAGCAGATATTTCTCTGAGAATAGAACTCGAGAATAACCTTCTCTGAGCTCATGTCCCATGTATCATTTTTATAGGTGAATCTTGAAAGTCTGTTTACCTCAGCTGTTCCTGTCGGAGCATAGAAAGCGAATACATAACCGTTCTCAGCAAAATTCGGGTCTTTCTGAATTCCCATCAGACCTTCTTCAGCATTTACGCCTTGTACTTCTGCCTTCCAATAGACATCAAGCTTCGCAACTTCCTTCAATTCCTGAGTTTCATTGTCAAAAAGCATGATCTCTCCTCTTCTTTGCGCAATCAAAATGTCCAGATTTGGCAAAATTGTCATTTCCGTAGGTTCAGTGAATTGACCAACTGAAAGCTGGGTTTTGATAAATCTGTTTTCTTCAGGTACGCGCTTGGTTTTTGCCTTACCGTAATCGAGATTTTTGTTTTTACCGATTGTATACTCAATACCTGCCAACAAATGCTTCAGGAACAATTCTTCGGTGTAAGATTCTTTGGTATGTCCACCACCAGTGTACCAGGCACGACCGCCATCGTACTCATGATACCAGGCAATCGGATGCTCACCCATATCCAGTCCGCCCTGATAAGAACTTTCGTCCAGCATCAGGATTTTTTTGGTATCAGGATTTACATTTTTGTAGCTGTACCACTCGTCAGTTCTTTCCCATGATTCAGGGATAAAGTCTGTAGAAGGATGCTTCTCACCAGTTTTGGTGATTTTTCCAGGCTGCACATTTGGATGCGGATCGCCAATGCCCGGATGGTTTGAGAAATAACCTCCAACCAATCTGCCGTACCATCCCCACTCGTACTCAGTGTCAGCTGCGGCGTGGATACCCACGAAACCTCCACCTGTCTGAATGTATCTCTCAAAATCAGCTTCCTGATAGTTATTGAGGACGTCAGCCGTGGTGCTTAGGAAAATCACAGTTGAATATTGTGCGAGATTTTCTTCGTTGAAATTCTCAGCATTGGTGGTCGTATCCACCGTGAAGCCATTTTCGGCTCCAAGTTTTTGGATAGCTGCGATGCCGTCCGGAATTGATTCATGATAGAAGCCTGCCGTCTTGCTGAAAACAAGAACTTTTGGATCTCCGGAGCGCTTGTTGCAGCTCATCAATCCAAGGCTTGTAATCAAAACAAGTAGCAGTAGGCTACTCAGGTTTTTGGTTAAATTCATAGGGTTTTATTTTGAGGTTCGCAATTAACGAAAAATGGGATTGTATCTCCTTATTTTTTTGACAAATCTCTGATAGTCTTTCGGAAACGGGGATTTTTAATGTTTTTAAAAATTTTGTTTTGTTAAGTCTTTGGTTGAAATCCGGTCTAAAAACTGAAATTATTTTTTCTTTCATCAGTTTTTATTCCCGGTTGGTCGACAGATAACTCATGATCGTCTATTCGATTAGTTTTTCTTAAATTATGAGAGTTGATTCATCTTCAATTTGAAGTCCGCTTTTCTCACTCACCTTAGAAAATAAAAAATTATGCGTCTGAAAATTTACAAGTCGACAATTCCATTCGTCTTGCTCGCGGGGATCACTTCTTTTTCCTGCAACTCCAATAAGATCGAGGAGACTGATTTGACTCCAGGGATCAAACTTGTGACTCAATCAGAAGGTCCTGAATTGGGATATTCTCCTGAGTCGGGGATTACAATCCTGAAAGAATCAGGGTTTGCATTTAAAGACCTCAATAAAAACGGGGCACTCGATCCGTATGAAGATTGGAGACTTCCAGTTGATGACCGGGCAAAAGATCTGGCTTCAAAACTCACCAAAGAGCAAATCGCAGGTTTGATGCTTTACAGTTCACACCAGTCGATTCCGGCAAATCCGGGTGGATTTGGTGCGGGAACGTACGGAGGAAAGCCTTTTCCCGAAAGTGGAATGGCCGCTTCAAGTATCTCGGATCAGCAGAAGAAATTTTTGGAACAGGATAATCTGAGACATGTGCTACTCACTCGTGTGGAAAGTCCAAAAATTTCCGCCGAATGGAATAACAATGTGCAAGCTTTTGTGGAAGGGCTGGGTATGGGAATCCCGACAAATAACAGCACTGACCCGCGCCATGGTCCGGTAGCAAGTACGGAATACAATGCCGGTGCAGGTGGACAAATCTCCATGTGGCCGGAGTCTTTGGGTTTGGCAGCTACGTTTGATCCTGCTTTAGTGCAGGCTTTCGGAGAAGTTGCTTCTCAGGAATATAGAGCTTTGGGGATTGCTACCGCACTTTCCCCTCAGATTGATTTGGGTACAGAGCCTCGCTGGAATCGTATCAAGGGTACATTCGGAGAAGATTCTCCTTTGGCAGCCGACATGGCAAGAGCATACGTCGACGGATTTCAAACTTCAACTGGTGAAGCTCTGATTGCAAACGGTTGGGGTTACCACAGCGTAAATGCGATGGTGAAACACTGGCCGGGCGGAGGACCTGAGGAAGGTGGCCGGGATGGCCATTTTGCCTACGGAAAGTTTGCAGTTTACCCGGGAAATAACTTTAAAGAACACCTGATACCTTTCACCGAAGGTGCTTTCAAACTAAGCGGACCAACCGGAAAAGCAGCAGCAGTAATGCCTTACTACACGATTTCATTTGATCAGGATAAAGTCAATGGAGAAAATGTGGGAAATACATTCAATAAATATCTTATCACAGATTTGCTTCGAGGCGAATATGGCTACGAAGGAGTAGTTTGTACCGATTGGGGAGTCACAGGGAATGAAGGTGAAAGACCTGAGATTTTCGCAGGAAAATCCTGGGGTGTTGAAACACTTTCTATTGCTGAAAGACATTACAAAGTGCTGATGGCAGGAGCAGATCAATTCGGAGGAAATAACGACATCGTTCCGGTTTTGGAAGCTTATGAAATGGGAGTGAAGGAACTCGGCGAAGAAGCAATGAGAGCCCGTTTCGAAAAATCAGCTGTTAGATTGCTTCGGAATATTTTCCAGGTTGGATTGTTCGAAAACCCATACCTCGATCCTGAAGCTTCAAATACTACGGTTGGAAAACCTGAATTCATGGATGCCGGATATCAGGCTCAGCTGAAGTCAGTAGTTCTTTTGAAAAATGAGGCTCAGGTATTGCCAATCAAAGAGAAAAAGAAAGCATACATTCCTCAGAAATACATTCCGTCTACGACTAACTGGTGGGGGATAAAATCCGAAGCCAAATGGGTGGACGCAGTTAATTTGACGATTGCAGCAAATTATTTTGAACTTGTCACTGATCCGGCTCAGGCAGATTTGGCGCTGGTGTTTGTGGATAGCCCCGAGTCAGGAACAGGCTATGATCCTGCAGATCGGGAAGCCGGAGGAACTGGTTATGTGCCGATTTCTTTGCAATACTCTCCTTACAAAGCTGTAAGCGCCAGAGATTCCAGCATTGCTTCCGGTGATCCGGTGGTCGCTCCGGAGGTTTTGAACAGATCTTATAAAAACAAAACAGTGAACACCGCCAATGCCGCAGATTTGAAATCGATTCTGGATACCAAAACCAAGATGGGAGATAAGCCGGTGATTGTAATTGCAAAAGCAGCCAATCCAATGGTAATGGCAGAATTTGAATCAAAAGTTCAGGGGATTTTCTTACACTTCGGGGTTCAGGATCAGGTTATTTTTGATTTGATATCCGGTAAATCTGAACCTTCAGCGCTTTTGCCGGTTCAGATGCCAGCTTCCATGGAGACAGTTGAAACTCAGTTGGAAGATGTCGCTCATGACGTAATTCCTCATGTAGATGCTGCCGGAAATTCGTATGACTTTGCCTTCGGGCTAAACTGGTCAGGAGTGATTGCTGACCAAAGAGTAAGTAAATACAAGCGAGTGAAATAATCAGGGATTCTATTAATTGAAAAAGGGTCGGCTATTTTGCTGACCCTTTTCTTTTTGTCTTTGATTACGAAATCAACCTTGCTCCATCGCCGATTTTGACGGGGATAAACTCAGGATGAATCCCGAATTTTTCAAAGTAAGCGGGGTTCATTCTTGTCTCAAATTCCGTTAAATAATCAGTTTTAACCAGGTTGATTGTACAGCCACCAAAGCCTCCTCCCATCATTCGGGAACCAAGAACTCCGGGCATTTCCTGAGCTTTCGAAGCCAAAAAATCAAGTTCTTCGCAGCTTACTTCGAAATCGTCACTAAGGCTGGCATGTGAGGCATTGAGGAGCTGGCCAAAGCGTAAAAGATCCTTTTTCTTAAGTGCATCCACTGCATCAAAAACACGCTGAATCTCGGTAATAACATGCTTTGCCTTGTGGAATAAATCGTCAGGAAGGATTTCATTGACTGTTTTCAAGTCAGATATCCCAATGTCTCTTAGGGTTTTGATTTCCGGAAATGTAGGCTTAAGGAGACGAACGCTTTTTTCGCAAGCTTCTCTTCTTTTGTTGTAGGCTGAATCTGCCAGAGTATGCTTCACTTTTGAGTTAACCAAAATCAGGGAATAATCTCCAAAATCGGCCTTTACTTCCTGATGGGTATTGCTTCGGCAATCGAGCAGCAAGGCATGGTCTTTCACTCCGAAGGCGGACGCATAAGGATCCATGATTCCGCAATTCACTCCTGCAAAAACATGTTCAGATTTTTGGGCATAAAGCGAAAGGGATTTTTTCGGAAGAGAATATCCAAAAAGCCCTGAAATGGCCGTTCCCATTGCGACAGAAAGAGCAGCTGAGGAAGAAAGGCCGGAAGCGGGAATATTTCCCCCAAAAGCCAAATCGAAACCGGTTGGATAGAATCCTGCCTGATTCAATTGGCTGACCATTCCCATCGCGTAGTTTGCCCAATGGCCTTTTTTGGGCGAAAAATCAGTTGGCGAAAAGGCGAATTCTTCGTTCAGGTCAATGGAATATAAGCGGACGTTGGACTCCTGATTCTTTTGAATTGCCACCCAAATTCCTTGCTCGATGGCTGCCGGAAATACAAATCCTTCCTGATAATCTGTGTGCTCGCCGATCAGATTGATTCTGCCCGGGGCAAATGCTACAATGGGATCAGTTTTGAAAACGTCCCGAAAGGCATTGGATACCTTTTCAATCATTTTAAAGGAAGAGGTTTGGTGGATTTTCGAGGTACGAGAGTCGTTTCCAGTACAATGGAAATCGGGTCGTCGGATGCGACTCCGTCCAACTGATCCAAAAGATGGCTAACCGATAATTTTCCCATTTCATAGCCGGGTTGAGACACTGTAGTCAAAGGAGGTTCGACTACTGCCGAAGTCGGATTATTGGTAAATCCTGCAAGTGAAATATCCTCAGGAATTTTGATTCCCATACTTTTCCAAACAGTCAGCACATCGACAGCCAGCGGATCAATCATGCAAAATACAGCCTCAGGTCTTGGATTCATGGCCGCGATTTCCTCTGCAGCTCTTACATTGCCCTCGTGAGTAAGATCCGTGATCTTGATCAGATCAGCTTCTTCGCCCAACCCATATTCAGACAACGCTCTTAGATACCCTTCTTTGCGCTTTTTACTGATGTACAAATCCTCCGGACCGGAAACATACATGATTCTTCTGCAACCGGTTTCCAGCAAATATTTAGTGACCTGATAGGCTCCGCCAACGTCGTTAAAAGTGATTTTGGAAACAGGGATATCTTCATTTACCCGATCAAAAAGGACGAAAGGAATTTCCCGATCGTAAAGCTCGTAAAGGTGTTCGTAATGATTGGTTTCCCGGCTTAAAGAAATCAAAAGACCATCCACCTGACTGGAAACCAAGGATTTGATGTTGGCTTTTTCCTGTTCGATTGACTCGTTTGATTGGCAGATCATCACGTTATATCCGCGTGAGTTTGCGGTGTCCTGAATCCCGCTTACACAGGATCCGAAAAAGTGGGAGATAATTTCCGGAACGATTACGCCAAGTGTTTTGGTGCGGGAAATCCGAAGACTCTGAGCCAAAAGGTTAGGCTGATAGTTCATCTCCTTGGCCATTTCAACGATCTTTCGCTTGGTTTCCGGATGTAATTCCGGAGAATCCTGAAGTGCTCTTGAAATGGTAGAAACCGATACCCCCAATTTCTTGGCGATTTCCTTCATCGTTACCTGATGCCCTTTTTTCATTCCTGCGTAGTAGTTTGAACTGGAACTCAGAACCTTCCAAAAAAGTTGGAATCTGAATTTGAAGATAATCTTTTACTCCTGGTAAACTGTAAATAAAACGGTTTCTCCAACAGCTTGCAAGGTTCTGCGGTCAATCAAGTCCATATTATCTGTGTGCTTGTGGTGATATTGACCAAATCCATAATCGGGTGAAAACTCCAAAATATCAATCATCGGGATTCCAGCAAATTCATTCACAAAGAGGTGATCGTCCAGGATTTCCGGCGAATCTCTGTTGACGAAAAAGTCTCCATGACCAATTTGAGCTGCATTATCCCAGACATTTTTAAGGATTCCGGAAGCATATTTTCTGGAATGTCCTTCTCTGAAAAATCGGGCATTTTTGGCTCCAACCAGATCAACCAAAATTCCAAAATAGGCGGAATAGTTTGCCTGATGCTTGTTTTTGGACCAATGCTGTGAACCCAGACACCACCAGATCTGACTGTTGTTTAGAATGGATGTGTTTTCAGGTTCACCGTCATCCTCTCCGTCAAAGAAGATAATGTCTATTCCCACTTCGGGTTTCAATTCCTGAGAACCAATCACTCTGGCGATTTCGAGTAAAATCCCAACCCCGCTGGCGCCGTCATTTGCACCGTCGATGGGTTGATCTGTGCGCTCGGTGTCTTTGTCGGCGATTCTTCGCGTGTCCCAATGTGCAGCCAACAGGATTCTTTTAGTTGCCTGTGGATTATAAGAAGCGATAATATTGCTCAGGTTCCAGGTCAGTCCATCGTAAGTCTTTGCTTTGAAATCCTGTGTCTGTACTGCAAATCCGTATCCTTCCAGTTTTGCCAGAAGCCAGGCTTTGGTAGCTGCATGTCCGGGAGTTTCCGGTACTCGCGGTCCAAAATCAACTTGCTTTTGCACAAAGGCATAGGCCGAATCAGCCGAGAAAGCAGGATAAGGTTTTGCTACCTGAGTGTCCTCAAGAATTTCTGTTTTTTTCTCAGGAGTGCTACAGGCCCAGGTGAAAATGAGCAGGCCAATCAGCCAAAATCTATTCTTCATAAGCCCAATCGATTTTGTCCTTCATGTCCTTTACTACAAATCCCAGGTCTTTTAAACCTGACCGGATTTCGTCCACTTTGTTATAATCTCTGGCTGTTTTTGCTTCTCCGTAAAGTTTCAAAAGCAGTTCCAGCATCGGATTTTGCACATCAGATTTTTCCTCGATCAGGCCGAGAATTTCTTCCACGAAAGTGATATACGTGTTTTTCAGCTTCGCAAAGACTTCCTCTCCCAAGGCAGTGGATGGAAGCTGTCCGGTGAAAATCGAGTTTATTTTTTTCAGAAGATTGAACAGGTGGCCGATTGCCTGAGCGGTGTTGAAGTCATCGTCCATTGCCCGATACGCTGCGGTGATGCTTTGCTCGATTTGCTTAATCTGCTCTTCGTCCAAAGCGATATCTGCAGGAAAGAACTCAAGAGATCTGGTGATTCTTAATCCGTTGATAATCTTTTTATAGCCTTTTTGTGCAGCTTTCAGCGCCTCGTTGGAAAAGTCCAGCGTGGAGCGATAGTGGGCAGTCAGGATGAAATACCGAATCGTCATCGGGCTGTAGGCTTGCTCCAGAAGTTTATGATTTCCGGTGAAAAGCTCCTGCAGATTGATAAAGTTGCCCAATGATTTGCCCATCTTCTGACCGTTGATGGTGATCATGTTATTGTGCATCCAATACTTGGCCGGATCCTGATGGTTGCAAGCATTTCCCTGAGCAATCTCACATTCGTGATGCGGAAACATCAAGTCCATGCCGCCGCCGTGGATGTCAAACTGTTTTCCGAGGTATTTGGAACTCATCGCTGTACACTCGAGGTGCCAACCCGGAAATCCCATTCCCCAGGGAGAATCCCATTTCATCAGATGCTCCGGAGATGCATTTTTCCAAAGGGCAAAATCAACCGAGTTATGCTTCTCACCCTGACCATCGAGGTCACGGCTTCCGCTGATCAGTTCCTCGATTACCCTGCCTGAAAGCTTGCCGTATTTATAGGTTTCGTTGTATTTCAACACGTCGAAATAGACAGATCCATTCACTTCGTACGCCAATCCCTCTTTCAAAATAGCTTCAACCAAAGCAATTTGCTCAGGGATATGACCGGTTGCGCGAGGCTCAATGCTCGGCTTCCAGGTATTCAAAAGCTGCATATCGCGATGATAGGTATCGGTGTATTGCTGAGCAACCTCCATCGGTTCAAGCTTTTCCAGCTTCGCTTTCTTCTCGATTTTATCTTCTCCCTCATCTGCATCCCCCTGCAAATGACCGACATCCGTGATATTGCGGACATAGCGCACGCGATAGCCCAAATGAGTCAGGTATCTGTTCACAGTATCAAAAGTAATCGCAGGCCGGCCATGGCCCAAGTGGGCATCACCATAGACGGTAGGTCCGCAGACATACATTCCCACAAAGGGAGGATTGAGGGGTTGGAAATCTTCCTTCTGACGCGAAAGAGTATTGTAAAGCTTGAGGTGGTGAGTTTTCATAGGATGTACGAAGTACGAAGTACAAAGTACCAGGTACGTTAAATCTCCGATTTCGATTCAGATTGCAAAATAGGGGATTAAGCCGGGGAAAAGAAAAAGAAAATCTCGGGAAACGACAGGGAAATCAGAATTTGAAAACTTGAAGGCGATCTTTTTCGAATTTCGAAGAATTCCCCAAAACTCTCTTAACTGCCAAATTTCAGAATGGCGGTTAGATTTGTTTTTGGCAAAGGCTATCTTCATCGAAAATAATTTTCCATATGAATTTTTCATTCCCATGCTTTGGTTCCCGATTCCCTGCACTTTTAGCCTGTCTTTTGCTTTTTTCTTGTGCCAATCCTTCCAAAGAAATTATCGTTCAGCAGCAAGTGATTCCCGGGGAATTGCCGGATCCAACCATGATCGAAGTAGCTGGAGTGTTTTATGCCAGCGGATCTTCCAACGACTGGGGGCCCTTTTATCCCATTTATCAATCCAAAGATTTGAAGAATTGGAGCTTTGTGGATTATGTGTTTCCTGAAAAACCTGAATGGGCAATCAATAGCTTTTGGGCGCCTGAGCTCTTTTATCGGGATGGAACATTTTATTGCTATTACACCGCCAGGAGAAAAGATGGAGTTTCATGTATCGGCGTGGCATCGACCCGGGATTTGAAGCAAGGGTTTCAGGATCATGGAGTTTTGATCGAATGGGGAAATGAAGCAATAGATGCTTTTGTCTATGAGGAAGGAGAGGAGCTTTATATTACCTGGAAGGCCTATGGCTTGACAGAGGGAAGACCAATTCAACTCTTGGGAAGCAAATTGAGCAAGGACGGGCTTTCACTGGAAGGAGATTCATTCGAACTGTTGACGGCTGAAGAAGATACCTGGGAAAAGGGAGGCATCGAAGGACAAACCATCTTGGAACATGAAGGATACCTCTATTTGCTCTACTCCGGCAATTCCTGCTGTGGTGCCAATTGCGATTATCAGGTAGGTGTGGCTCGTGCCAAAACTATGAATGGGCCTTGGGAAAAATACTCGGGCAACCCAATTCTCAAAGGGAATGAAAACTGGAAATGTCCGGGTCATGGCACCGCTTTGCAATCCGGCGAAGATTGGTTTTACCTTTACCATGCCTATCCTTCCGATGGCTTTCCCAACATTGGACGGTCGGCTTTACTAAGTCAGATTCAATGGAAGGAGGAAACTGGCTGGCCGTATTTTTCTACCAACTCTCAGGATGGTAATGCAGATATCCTCAGCACTGATTTTACAGATGATTTTGAGGGAAATGAATTACATGAAAATTGGCGTTTTGACGTGGGAGTAGAAAATGTGGAGGTGAAACAGGAAGGTGGAAAACTTCAACTATCCGCTACTACACCGACAAATTCCCCTGCTTTTCTGGGAATCAACCCGGAAAAGGCCGATGCTGAATTCCAGACAGTGATAGAAGGTAAAAATGAAATCCTCAAAAGTTTGACTTTCTATGTCAATCGAGATAACAGCCTTGGACTCGGGGTCCAAGGAGATTCTCTTGTGCTTTGGAAATTACAGAAGGGCGAATATTTGGTTTTGGATAAACTGGCAATAGATTCCGGTGAAAAAGTACATCTCAAGGCATTGATGAAAGGAGGCAAAAACTTCGAGTTTTCATACAGTCTGGACGGAAATAATTGGAATTCTATTTCCAAACAAGTCATCGGCGATAATCTGGCTTGGTGGTCTTGGGGGATGAAAGCCGGACTTTCTGTATGGCCAAAAGAAAACACTCTTGACAGTAAGGGAAGCTTCGATTCTTTTTCGGTGAGGTATTAATCTGGGTTTATCGGATTTGCTTTCACTCCTTCAAAAGTCATTTTGATTGGTTTGATCGTCCCATCTTCGTTGAATTCCATCACGTCGATACAAGTTACCCTGTGATCGCGACCTTCATTTGGGATTGGTCTTCGGTGATATACCATATGCCAATCGTCTGAACCCGGCTTTTGAATCACAGAATTATGCCCGGCTCCGGTGGCGACGGTCGTATCTGATTCCAGGATTGTTCCGATCCGATTATAAGGCCCGGTTGGTTTTTCGGCCATAGCGTAAGCCACTTTATAGGTATCGTTGGTCCAGCCACCTTCGGACCACATGAGGTAATAAATTCCTTTTCGCAGAAACATAAAAGGTCCTTCAACATATCCTTCAGGTGTGATTTCATGGAAAAGTTCTCCGTCCTCCCAAGGTTCAAATCCGGAAAAATCAGCATTCAGCTTCCCGATATTGCAATGACTCCAGCCTCCGTAGAAAAAGTAATGCGTGCCATCTACGTCTTTGAACACAAACTGATCAATCGGTTGGGCGTCATTGTAAAAATCTCCGATCAAAGGCTTCCCAAGGTAATCTGCAAAAGGACCTTCCGGAGAATCTGCCACTGCGACACCGATTCCTCCCGAATGATTGATGTCATTGTCAGGATCCCAACCTGGACGACTTGGCCGCTGCACATCATTTGCAGAAAAGAAAAGGTAGTATTTTCCGTCTTTTTCAATGGCAGCCGGTGCCCACATGGCCTGTCTTGCCCATTTAATGGAAGCCGTATCGAGAATCCGCTCATGCTTTTTCCAATTCACGAGATCTTTGGATGAAAAGGCATCAAAGTGAAGCTGCTCGGTAAAGCCTGCAGAAAATGTTGGATAGATCCAATATTCATCTCCAAACACGATTCCCTCAGGATCGGCATACCATCCTTCGAAAATCGGATTTCCGGATAGTTTCTGCGTTTCCTCTTCCTCAGATTTTGGAGAAGAACAGGCAATTGCAAAGGCCAGAAATAGCAGTATCGGATTTAATTTCATTTTAAGAGGGTTAAAAATTCTGCTTGAAGTTAAGTTTTTTTGGATATCTGCTACTGGTTTATAGCCAATAGTCAATTGTCCATAGTTTGGTTTTTATCGGGACTTCAGACTTTGGTTTATTTGCTTAGAGGCAATAAAGCGGATAGATATTTAAACGGGATTTAACTCTTTTATTCAAGTTAATCGGAAAGAAAAAACCTCCGATCCGCCGCAGCAGACCAGAGGTCTTGATGATTTAAGCAAACATCAATTTCCCTTTGGGTTTGGGAATTGGTCTTCCCAATTCAAGTGCAGTTTCAATCCACTCAGAAATAATTACCTCAACATTATTTAAGGCTTCGGAATAGGTAGAACCGTCAGCCATACATCCTGCCAACTCCGGAACCTCTGCGATAAAGGACTGATCTTCCTCGCTCCAATATATGATGATTTCGTATCGCGTATTAGTCTTCATTTTCATCCAACTTTAATCTGTATTTCAATATAAGATTTCTTACTTGTTTCACTTGATAAGGTTTTGCTTTCCCTTTTGATTCTTGGAGATTCAAAATTTCATCAACTCCTTCTTTTGTGAAAATATGATGACTTCCCTTTATTCTTTCTTTAAAACCAAAAAGTTCTACTAATCTTCTAAATTCACTGAAGTCTATATTAACGTCGGACCTTCCTTGCAAAATTTTCAAAAGAAGTTTTTCATATTTCCCCATAATGGAAGATACAAAAATCTCCTGATCACAGTTTCTGGAAGACTTTGGTTTTTATGGGTCTTAATTTTCCCTTAGCAAAATATGGATTAGGATTCAGTGTCGAGAAGTAATGGACAACAAGAATTCCAAATAAAAAAACCTCCAATCCGCCGCTGCAGACCAGAGGTCTTGTCTCTTATAAAATCAAACCTTCGAGGTTCTTAAAAACCTCAAAGGTCTAGTCTCTTGGCTCTAGCTTCTTGCTTCTGCCTCTTAATGCTTAAAATGCCTCACCCCAGTCATCACCATCGCCATGCCATGCGCATCGCAATAGTCGATGCTGTCCTGATCTTTGATCGATCCGCCCGGCTGCACCACTGCTGTGATTCCTGCATCACCTGCGATTTCCACACAATCCGGGAAAGGGAAGAATGCATCTGAAGCCATGACAGCGCCTTTCAGTTCGAATCCAAAAGCCTTAGCTTTTTCAATCGCCTGTCTCAACGCATCAACTCGGGAAGTCTGACCTACGCCGCTTGAGAATAGCTGCGAATCATTGCTCAGAATGATCGTATTGGACTTGGTGTGTTTGCAGATTTTAGCTGCGAAAACCAGTGCATCCAGTTCAGCTTCTGTGGGAGCCTTTTTGGTGGCCAATTTGAAATCCGCCTTTGTCTCAGTTGCCAAATCCTTGTCCTGCTCGATGATTCCATTGAGCAACGTCTTGATTTGCTTAGTTCCTGAAATCTGCATTTTCTGACGAAGGAGAATTCTGTTTTTCTTTGTTTTCAAAAGTGCCAAAGCATCTTCTGTAAACTCAGGCGCGATCAGCACTTCAAAGAAAAGGCTATGCATTTCCTGAGCAGCTGCCAGGTCCACCGTCTGATTGGTCACCAATACACCGCCAAAAGCGGAAGTAGTATCTGCTTCGAAAGATTTCAGGTAAGCCTCTTTCACAGTTGGCGCTACTGCCACGCCGCAAGCATTTGTATGCTTAAGGATCGCAAAAGCAGTTTGTCCCGGGAACTCAGCGATCAGCGCAACGGCTGCATCCACATCCACGAGGTTGTTATAGGATAATTCTTTCCCGTTCAACTGGTCAAAAAGTTCTTCCATGTTGCCATAGAAATGAGCCGACTGATGCGGGTTTTCTCCGTATCTGAGTGCTTTTGCTTTGGTTTCAGAAACCTTCAGCGCCGGGATATTCTCAGTTTGATTGAAATAGTTGAAAATATGCGTGTCGTAATTGGAAGAAACCTGGAAAGCCTGCGCCGCGAAATAATGTCTGTCTGCGAGGGTAGTTCCACCGTCTTGCTCAGCAAGTTTAGCCTCCAGCTCGGCATATTGAGCTTTGGAAGCAATGATCGTCACATCTTTGAAATTCTTTGCGGCAGCGCGGATCAGGGAAATTCCCCCAATATCGATTTTTTCGATCACCTCAGCTTCTGCTGCTCCGGAAGCTACTGTCTCTTCAAACGGATATAAATCCACAATCACCAAATCAATCGCCGGGATGTTAAACTCCGCAGCCTGAGCCAGATCCTGACCGTTTTCTCTTCTGTAAAGGATGCCACCAAAAACTGCCGGGTGAAGAGTTTTTACTCTTCCTCCGAAGATGGAAGGGTAGCCTGTAAGCTCTTCCACAGGGATTACTGCTGCGCCTTGCTCTTCGATAAACTGCTGAGTACCACCGGTAGAGTAGATTTTCACCCCGTGCTTTTTCAGCAATGCGATGATAGGTTCGAGGTTGTCTTTATAATAGACAGAGATCAGGGCAGATTCTATTTTTTTGATTGCCATTTGGGAATGGATTTGGATGAAATCTTTGGAAGTCGCAAAGGTAGAAAAAATGCTTGGAAAGGCAGGGTGAAAATCTGTCTTGGTTTACCAAGAGCTTTTGGGGTTTTCCGAAAGATCAGTTAAGGCCTTGAAAGTGTCGACCTCTATCGATAAGAAACCGCATGAGAATAATTTTCCATAAACGTGAACTGCACCAACCCACTTCTCAAAAGGAAATAATCGATTTGGGTCTTATTGTCTATCCACTGTGTAATTCAATTCAATTACCCCGGAAGCAAATTGTCGGTTAGTCAATAGGTTTAGTTTTATTTTGTCCTTGATATCTACAAACAATGGAATGCCTTGTCCTAGAATAATTGGATTGACAAATAGCCAAAAGCCGTCAATTAAGTTCAGTTGAAGAAGTGAATGAGTTGCTGTCGGGCTACCAAAAAGCAGAAGGTCTTCACTCCCGCCGGTGCGGGATTGTTTTATTTCATTTATTCTGTCAGCAAGATTTTCATTGATAATTGTCGTGTTAGTCAAGCTCTCTTCTTTCATCGTTTTTGATAAAACAATTTTGTGCGCTTTGCTATACCATTTTGAATGTTCAATATCGTGCTTGGTCGCTGTCGGCTTGTCTGCTGCGGTGGGCCAGTAGCTTTCCATCATCTGATAAGTGACTCGTCCATATAATGCAGCGTCGCTTTTGCGTATCCGTTTACCGACATGATCAAAAATTTCTTCATCAATTTTGACCCAGTCCAATTCTCCGTTCGGTCCTGCTACAAAACCGTCAAGAGATATATGCATAAATGAAATTATTTTTTTCATAGAGTTCTGGTTTTTATTGTTGCCGATGGGTTTTTACTGTCTTTTTACACCGTTAAAATTTTGACTATTTGAGAAGAAGCGGGTTTCTAAATACAAAACTTTGGTAGTGATAACGTTCTCGATTTCAGAACTCGCTTTTGTTTCCTTTAAATGAATAGTGTCTAAAAAAAGTGAAGATTTAGTAAATTTAGTAATGCTTCGTTCAACTGAGTCAGCGCTCTGCTTGCTGAAATTGTCTTTTACAGAACTTTTTTAGTCTCCAATTCAAATTTGGAGGCAGTAAAGGAAGGTCGTTAAAAGGGGTATTTCGGTCAAAATCAGGCATAAAACAAGGTAATTGTTATACTTATCAGCTCAATAAGGGTAAATACAGCTAATTATTACACTCGTTAGGAAGTCAGTGGTAATTTTTACTCTTGTTGATTCTTGATTGTCAGAATGACTCACGACGTTTTGCCAGTTTGCGAAGACAGCGGATTTTTAGTACAAAAATTCTATCGAAGAACGAAAGTTGAACCTAGCACAAATGTCCAATCGAAGCTTTTCAGCCCCACTTTTGCAATACCATGTAAGGCGTTCGTTGTTTTACTTCAGTTAAATTTGCCCTTTATAATTTGGGTCAAAGTCCACCATCCATTCAATGCCATATTTGTCTCTAAACATTCCAAAATAGGAACCCCAAGGACTGTCAGAAATAGGCATTTCAATTTGTCCGCCTGCCGAAAGCCCACTAAATAGCTTGTCTGCTTCTTCTTTGCTTTCTGCACTTATTGAAATTTTGCTTCTATTTTCGTTTTCGTTTACCCGTCCCATACTTTCTGGGACGTCATTGCCCATCAGAACATTTTTTCCTATAGGTAAAGCAATGTGCAGAATTTTATTTGCGTCATTTTCTGCTACAGGGAATTCAGGACTTGAGAGGTCTTTAAGACGCATAATTTTTGCAAACTCTCCACCAAATACTGATTTATAAAAGTTGAATGCTTCTTCTGCATTGCCGTTGAAATTAATGTGTGGATTGATAAGTGCCATAGTTTTAATTTTTAATTATTATGGAAATTTTATTTTTTTAATCAATCTAATACTACACACTCGTCACTAAAAGTTTTCAGTAGTCGTGATTTTTTAATGTGTTGTCTGTTTGAAGTGTGTTGTTGTACAATGACGCCTAACGTTTTGCGGATTGGCGCAGTGGCGGATTTCAAAGCACACAACATTCAACCCTATTCCCCGGAAATAACTACTTTGTAGACTGAGGGAGCTGGTTTCTCAAAACATTTCTTAATCAGTATTTATAATACTTGTATTCACATTGACAGGTGTGCCGCGTAGCAAGGTTTGTAATACTATGCAACTTCGTTCTGCGGCTTTTATCAGCTTACTTGCCACCTCAGTTGGAACGGAATTGAATACGGTTATTTCGATTTCTAAACCCATGCTTTGAAATCCTACCGGCACTTCTTTATCTACCATTAGGGTACCTCGAACATCTACATTTGCTGTGGCTATCACTCTGGTTTTAATCAGGGTAATCTGTAGCCGGTTAGCAATCATTCTAAGGACAGTGTCAAAACAGGATGCTAATGCAGCGCAGAGTAAATCGCCTGAATTGGGGAAATCGTGATGGCCTCCAACAGCTCTATGAACTCCTATTGGGAAATCTACCATTAGCTCCTCATTAATCGAGACCGATGTATGAAGTGGATCGTTCAAGCCTTTCCCCTCAATAATAGCCATATCAGTTATCCAGGCTGCTTTTGGGTTTTCAATGTAACTTTCAATTAGCGGTTGCTGGCGTTCTTTTATGATTGAGCTGCTTATCATGATGGGGATGAGTTTAATAAAAGGTAAATATTATTAAAACTTGACTTGATACTGTCAACAGAGCAGGTATCGTTTGTGCTCTGTTGAAACGCAAAGTGGCTACAATTTATATTTGTTTTTTCATGCTGTTTAGTTTTGTTGGGCCATTATTCGGTCTTTAATAATATGGTTGGATGCATGTCACAAAAACTTGCCTATAACGTTTATGTATGAAACGTGGCTGGGCTTTCGAAGCGCATCACTGTCCCACGGCACCAAACGTAATTTGAAAAACTAAACTACAAATTAACACTGAACCCCAGCCATGTTTTATACATTTTGTTAGCGGCTGCCCTTTTTCTGTTGTGTCTATTGTCTGTCTATTTGGTCAGTTAAAAGACTGTCTAAACTCTAATGGCGTCTGATTCATTTTGTTTTTAAATACTTTGCTGAACGACTGCGGATATTCAAAACCTAACTGATAAGCAATTTCGCTTACGGATAATTCTGTTGTCGATAAAAGTTCTTTGGATTTCTCTATGAGTTGGTTTTGAATATGTTGTTGTGTGGTTTGTCCTGTCAAATTTTTAAGCATATCGTTTAGATAGTGAGCCGACACAAATAGTTTTTCAGCAAAATATTGAACGGTCGGCAATCCTGCTACCCTTAAATCATCAGTTTGATAATATGCGTTTAGTAAATCTTCAAATTTTAAAAACAAGTCGCTTGACGCTTTTTTTCTTGTGATGAATTGACGGTTATAAAATCGGTTGCAATAATTCAGTAATAAATCAATGTGAGAAACCACTACGTCTTGCGTATAATTATCAATCATCGCCTCAATTTCCTGCTGTAAATTTTGCATTAATCCTGCGATAATGTTTTCTTCTTTGTCAGAAAGATGTAATGCTTCATTATTGGCATAAGAGAAAAATCCGTATTCTTTAATACGTTTTGCCAGAGAATAGCTTTGAATAAAATCGGGATGAAAAACAAACATCCAGCCTTCCACTTTTGCCGTACTGTTTTCTTCTATCGAGAACATTTGTTTTGGTGCAAAAAAGGTCATTGTTCCATCGTCAAAATCATAATACTGTTGCCCATATTTTATTTTTCCGTCAAAATTCTTTTTTAAATAAATTGTGTAGAAATTATAGACAATCGTTTTCATTTCTTCACCCACATAATTTATTTCATCAAGATTTACAACACTTACCAAAGGGTGTGTAGGTTTTTTGATATTCAGGAATTGATGAAGCTCTGAAACAGAGTTTAGAAAATAAGTTTTATTATTCTTCATTTCATAAAATTAAAAAAACAACAACGAATAAGTGTTTAACTTATCCGTTGTTGTGAATGTTACAAATTAACGCCTTTCATAGATGCTACGTCATATCTTGCACCATTATCTGTTCCCAATGGAATAATTTTTTCCAATCGGTTCAAATCTTCTTGCGTTAACGAAATGCCTGCTGCTGCTATATTTTCTTCCACATATTTCACCCGCTTTGTACCCGGAATTGGCGTATGTCCTTTTGCAATAACCCAAGCAATTGCCAATTGTGCAGAAGTGATATTTTTTTCTGCTGCTACTTTTTTAATCTCATTTACCAATTCTACATTTTTGAAAAATTGCTCACCTTGAAATTTGGGTATAAATTTTCTAAAATCATTTTCGTTAAAATCTTCGGGCTTTTGTATTGCACCGTTTAAAAACCCTCTACCAACTGGCGAATAGGCAATTAAACCAATGCCTAATTCTTTCAGCGTATCCAAAATTCCCAATTCTTCAATTTGTCTTTCAAACAATGAATATTCGGATTGAACCGCTGTGAGCGGATGAACTTTATGTGCTTTTCTAATCGTATCAGAACCTACTTCCGAAAGTCCAATGTATTTTACTTTTCCTTCTTTTACCAATTCGCCCATTGCTTCTACGGTTTCTTCAATAGGTGTATTGGTGTCCAATCGGTGTTGGTAATACAAGTCAAGATAATCGGTATTGAGATTTTTTAATGAACGTTCTACGGCTTTTTTGATGTAATTTTTACTGCCATTGAAGGCGCCAGTTGCTTGTCCATTCTCTTCAATTTCAAAACCAAATTTTGAAGCTATAATGTATTTTTCCCTGTTTCCCTGAATGGCTTTTGCAATCAGTTGTTCGTTGAGAAAAGGACCATATATATCTGCCGTGTCCAAAAAATTACCGCCCAACTCTAATGAACGTTGAATGGTAGCAATAGCCTCTTTTTCATCTGCCTTCCCATAAATGTCTCCACCGAAACCTGTTGTCATACCCATACAGCCAAGACCGATTGCAGGAACTACTAATCCCTGACTTCCTAATTTTACTTTTTTAATATTGCTCATAAATTTTTGTTTAAATATTTAAGGCAAAGGTCAAGCTATGATTTCTGAAAAAAGTATCTAAATAAGACGTAGTTGTATCCAAATGAGAGGTCAATGAATTTTGTTGTCGGGTGGGCTTGGGTCTGTTCGTTATGCCTGTCTGTTGATGTCTGCACGGTGGTCAGTTAGGGTTGCCGCTAACTTGTTTATTTATGCACCTTTGGTATTCCTGTTCGCGGATTTTAGAAGCATAGATGCACCTTAGGTGACTTTTATTTCTCATAGATCATCAAATGGACTCTTGATTTTTTGAAGACTCTTTTGACCGACATGGGTGTAGATTTCCGTGGTTTTACTTGAATTATGTCCGAGCAATTCTTGAATATACCGAAGGTCTGTTCCACTTTCCAATAGATGAGTGGCATAGGAATTACGGAGCCAATGCAAGGTGACTGGTTTTTTGATGTTTGCCTTTGCTAATGCTTGTTTTAACACTTGCTGAAGACTATTCTTTCAATTCAAAATCAAAAGGGAACTCCAGCAGCACCAAGTGCTTTTTTTGAAACTCTCCGTTTTTGATAAAAATAGTTTTCATGATGCTTGAAAAATAAGGTTGAAAAATGGAAAATAAGCCTGGGTATCGGATTTTGCAAGGTTCCTCGCCTGCCAAAAGAGCTGAAAATTCGTCAATTAGCTCCCCGTCCTTTGTCTCACAAAGTGGTTTTGGACGATTTTGTCCAGGAAGAGCGTGGTCTTTTTGCATTCAAACACCAAGGGATTGGGCAGGGGACCAAATAAAGGAATACCAGCTCCCAACAGGATAGGAATCACCGTCACGGTGAGTTCATCGATCAGGTCAGCTTGCAGAAAACTCTGAATGGTTTTGCCTCCGTCGATGTATAGCTTGTAGTATCCTTTCCCGTTGATGGTTTCCAGGATTTCCGACAAATTCCCCCTGACCAGTTCGGCTTTTCCCCTGGCCTTTTCCGGAAGTTCTGTCAGGGTAGTGCTCAGGACAAACACCGGTTTTTGGTAAGGCCAGTCGATGTCAAATCCGCATACGGTTTCCAGTGTATTTCTTCCCATCACCAGGGCATCGATATCTGCGGTGAAGCCTGCATATCCAGAATCAATCTGATTGACCTCCGGAAAGGTGTCCAGCCATGCTATGCCTCCCTGGGCATCTGCAATAAAACCATCTAAACTGGTAGCGATAAAAACCTTGTTCATTTTTCCCAGGGCAAGAGACCAATCCTTTAAAGTAAACTCTCAATCACCTCCGGAAAATACCGATGCTCCAGGGCATGGACTTTCTCCGCGATCGTTTCGGGAGTATCGTCAGGAGTGACTGAACTGGCAGCCTGAAAGATGATTTTCCCCTCGTCATAATCCTCATTCACCAGGTGAATCGTGATCCCGGTTTCGGTATCTCCGGCAGCTTTCACCGCTTCGTGCACAAGGCTTCCGTACATTCCTTTTCCTCCGTATTTTGGAAGCAATGCCGGATGGATATTGACCATATGATCGGGAAAAGCGCGGATCAGATCTTCAGGAATTTTCAGAAGAAAGCCTGCCAAAATCACCCAATCGATCTTTTCTTCCTGAAGCTTTTGCAGCAAAACCCCGGCATCCATTTCTTTTCTGGTGAAAGTAAAAGATGGAACTCCAAACTTCTTTGCCCGCTCCAGCACGAAGGCATCGGCTTTGTTGGAAGCGACAAGCGCTACTTTTGCTTTGGTGGAGTTTTGGAAATGCTCCATGATTTTTTCGGCATTACTTCCGCTTCCGGAAGCCAAAATGGCGAGCTTTTTCAAAGGAATTGGTGGTTTGGTGTGAGGCGTAAAAATAGGAGGATTATCGGCTTCTTTGCCAGTTACTGTATGACTTTATCAGTCATGTCGAACCTGCCTGCCGGCAGGCAGGCGCAGTGAGACATCTGTTTAATAGTACAAGTAAAGGCAGGCAGATCCTTCGCTTTGCTCTGGATGACTGGTCAAAGCTGATCAGACCGTTAAGAAAATGGGTTTGTTCCCGGAGGATATAAATCCTTAAAATTTCCCCAAACCGGTTTAGACAGCCTTCTACTTTCTTCCGTCTCCCGTCTCCTGTCTTCCGTCTCTTTTACCTCATCATAAACCCGGATGGTCCTCTTCCCAGATCCAGCGTATTAAGAACAGTTCCTGCCTCATTATATACAGTGACATTTCCATTTCCTTGGAAACCTTTCGCATTGGTTACATAGAGTTCGCCGCGGTTCTGGTCAAATCCGATTCCGTAAAAACCAGAACCTGTGATCAATTCTTTCACAAATGGCTGGGAATTGGGAATCGATACAGAAGCTACCGCAGCCTCGTAAGTTGGCCAGCCAGTGCTAGTCAAAAGGTAGATTCGACCATTATTTCCAATTGCCATTTTTCCGGTTGCATCCGGAATTGCCATCTCAACTGTCTCCGTCAAAACAAAACTGGAGGTATTGATCCGATGGAAATAAACCTTGTCTGAAGCCGGGGAGAAAAGCCAAAGCTGAGTTCCAATACTGAAAAACTGAGTTGGGGAACCAGCGACCACAAGCGTTTTGGTCAAGGTCTCGGATTCAGCATCGATGACCTGCAGGCTTTTTTCTTCCGAGCCCGCCACCAACACAAATTTTCCGATCGAATAGAGGTCCTCTGGTTTATTGGAAACCTGAATTTTCTTACCAACCGCTCCTCCGTCAAGTCCATTCACCACAGCGATGTAAGAATCCGGCGTATTGTAACTCGCATCATAGGGACCGTAATCACTGATGAAGAGCTTATTTCCGTTGACTGCCAAAGATCTCGGCTGATCCAATCCTCCGGCAACTGCCCCGCGGCTTTTGAAATCACCCGAATTGACGATCTCCACTTTTCCGGTATTTGCCACCAAGTACAATCGCTCGCCCTCCATCACCATATCCTCCAGCAAACCTGCAAAAGGTCGGTTGTTTTCCGTTTCAAAAATATTCTGTTTCAAAAATCCGGAGGCTGGTTCGAGATGGTAAATCTCTCCATCATTGGAGCCAAAAGCGCCTTCGTTCATGATCAGAATCCCGGTTTCATAGGCTCCCAACGGGCGTTCCGAGCCGTTGTCATCGCAGGCAAAAAGGATAAAAATCAGGGCAAATGCCCAAATGGATTGGTTTAGTTTAAATTTCATGTGTTTATAATTTGTTTTTAAAGGTCACATGGAATCTCGCATGGCTACTTATCATCTCTATAGGTGAAGTTCTAGTCTTGCTCGATTTCATAAGTGTATGGATAAATTGAATTGATAAGATCGTCCCGGCATGGCTCGGAGATAGAGCACCTGATAGTCGGTATTGAGAATGTTATTGATTTGAAAGCTGAGAGGAAAATTCATTTTGCCCCATTTGAGAATTTGGTAGCCAACCCCCAAATTCCAGAGCTGATAAGACGGCATCTGTCGTGGATTGTCCGCTGTGACGGATCGCTCGCCGACGAAGAAAGTCCCGAGGAATCCTGTGAATCCTCGGCTTTCGGCGCTAATTCTCCCATTCGCCTGATGCTTCGGAGTGTAGGGGAGTTGCTTCCCGAGAGCTGGATCATTTTCATCAATTCCTTCGGTAGAGATTGCCTTCGAAAACGTGTAGGAAGCATCTGCTTTCCAAGCCCAATTCCCGGTTTCCCAACTTGCTTTTCCTTCGTATTCGATTCCCTGATTGCTGACTTTACGGATATTTTCCGGACTCCAGATATTCCCTTTTGGAACCCAGATGATCCAGTTGTCCACCTGCATTCTGTAGTAAGTCAGGCCCTGGCTCAGGTTGATTTTGCCGGTTTTGGTCCAGTTCAGACCGATTTCTCCGCTGATGCTTTCTTCGGGGAGCAAATCAGGATTTCCTCCGGGATTCCAAAAGCGGTCATTCAAGGTTGGAACTTTGAAGCCTTTTCCTGCAGAGGCTTTCAGTTCGAGTGTTTGGCTTTTTCCCTTCCAAATCTTCCAGTTCATTCCCATACTTGGAGTGAAAGGAGCGAAGGTTCCGGAATAAACTAGCTGGCGCAAATTCAGGGAAAGTGAAATTTTTTCCGAAGGGGAAAATCGAGTCGATTGATAGAGTTCGAGTCGATTGTCTTCCGCTTGATAAGTACTCAAATCGCCTTTGGCAAGTGTGAATCTTACTCCGGTTTTTGCAGTCCATTTGAAGGAAAAATCTTTATCCCAGTCCCCCGAAGCGAAATATTGAGTGGTGTTGTTTTGGCTTTGGTTGAACTCTTGTTCATCCCTCACCAACCCGGTTTTCAGGTTGAAAATTGACTTTTCTCCGAAATGGAAATAGTCTACAACAGTGCGGAAACTCTGGTCTTCCTGCTGATCTCGGGTATTCGAACCCATCACGGGCTGAATCTCCCGATTGGCTTTGTTCCACCAAATGGCAGTTTTGAGTTGGTTTTTGGAATTCAGATTCCAAGCCAGATCCTGCACGAATCCGTTTTGCTCTAATCGCGCATGTTGCTGCCTGACTTCGGGAGTTCCGATTTGCCCGAGATCCTGATAGGAAAAGTCATTGTCTGCCGATTCTCTGTAAACTCGGGTTTTGGTGCTTAGTTTCTTCGAAGAAAACCCGGTGCTGAGGTATGTGTTTGCAAGACCAAAGCTTCCGAATTGCTGAGAAATTCCTGCATGAAATCCGCTTCCGAATTCAGATTTTGTCTCCAAATGGATGCTTCCTCCGATGGCTTCGTTGCCAAAAAGTGCTCCCGCATTTCCAAATTGAATCGCCGCCTGATCGATTCCCGCGACTGGCAAAATCGACAAATCACTCTGACCTAGGGAAGGACTATTGATCGGAAGCCCGTTCCAAAACAGGGCGGTATGTCCGGCTGAGGTCCCGCGGAAAGATGGGGAAGCGAGCATTCCGGCTCCGTATTGCCGCACAAAAATCCCGGTTCGCTCCTGAAGCAAATCTCCCAGAGACCGACCCCGATAGATTGCTAGTTCGGTTTTCTCCAAAACATGAACCTTCTGTCCCTGCGCAAATTTATCAATCGCAGGGGCAAAAACTTCCACTTCAGTCAGGGAAACGGTGTCCTGACCGATCAGGAGAAACCCGAAAAATGTACAGATGCTAAAAAGCAAAATCATGCCTGATCGAATTAAAATGAATAATCCGATTCGGGCTTGAAGAGAAATGGGAAGAAATGAAACGTATTCCGGCTGGGGAAAACCCGAAGTCGGAGTGTGGCCAAGTCTTCTTCGCTTTTCCTCCGAAAGCACAGAATCTAATGAATCAGGCAGGTCTCCTGGCTCGACTGACTTCTGTCTGCCTTCTCATCCTTTACTTTCCGCAGGAGCGAAAAAGGACAATGGCTTGCTTGACAAAAGCTTTTTCCGATTGCTCGGACAGACTTACAGTTGCGGGGACAGCTCCGGTTTTACACCGGATTCCCTATTAATCCCTGGAGGCTGAATGCTTCCGGGAACCTGTTTCGTCTGCAAACATAGACCTCGAAATCGTATAAAAAAAGGGGTCGGCCAAACCCTTTTTTGGAAAAAGCGAAAACCTAGCCTTACTTTCGAGTCGAATTTCTCCCGATACCTGCGTGAACAAGATTTCGATTTCCTTTCTTTTTTTACTTCTTTTGAGCTCATTTTCAGGGTGTAAGGAAGAGGCTTCTGGGGAGAAATCAGAGGTGGTGACTTTGCCTCTCAAATACGCAAAGGGGTTTACTATTTCCCGCGGAAAAGATTTCTGGGAGATCGAGGTTATCCAGCCCTGGACTGGTTCGGATCAGACCTTTCGGTATTTAGTTTTGGAGGAAAATGCAGAAAAGCCAGCGGGAGAATTCAGTGCCATTGTACAGCTTCCAGTTGAGAAAATCATTCTGACATCGACCACTCAGATCCCTCATTTGGACTTGCTGAATTCGACGGAAAAACTGATTGGTTTTCCGCAGGTGGATCTGATCTCCTCGCCAAAAGCCTGGGAGCAAATCAATGCCGGGAAGGTGCGAGATTTGGGTTCAGGACCCTCCGCAAATACAGAAATGGTCATTGATCTGAATCCCGATTTTATCCTGATTTCCACGTTGGGAGAAGATTTGAGGTACATGGATTTACTCGCTCAGGCGGGAGTTCCGGCGCTGATCAACGGTGAATATGTGGAGCAACACCCGCTCGGCAGAGCCGAATGGATCAAGTTTACCGGAGTGCTTTTGGGGAAATACGAGGAATCAGTTGCCGTTTTTGAAACCATCGAAACCGAATATCTGGAAGCTGAAAAACTAGTCGAGAATCTCTCCGAAACTGAAAAGCCAACCGTCCTCAGCGGTGTGATGTATCAGGACATTTGGTATGCGCCGGCAAGTGAAAGCTGGGGTGCGCAAATCTTGGAGAATGCTGGTGGACGCTATGTTTTTGGGGATCAATCGGGCACAGGAAGTTTGCAATTGAATTATGAGTTTGTACTGGAAAATGCACTTGAAACTGATTTCTGGATAGGATCTGCAGATTTTGCTGATCTTGAATCCATGGGAAAAGCCGAGCCAAGGTATCAGGCTTTTCAGCCATTTAAAACTGGGAATGTTTATACATACACACTGAAAACCGGGCCAAAAGGAGGACTCGAATATTTTGAGTTGGGCTATATGCGACCGGACTTGATTCTGAAAGATCTGATCAAAATCCTTCATCCCAACTTGCTTCCTGACTATGAGTTGTATTTTTACAGACAACTCGATGAAAAGAAATAGCACTCCCATTTTCCTATTTGCAGGCTTGATCCTGTTGATTTTGAGCTTTCTGCTCAATGTCAGTTTGGGTTCGGTCTCTATTCCTCCAGGAGAAATCCTCGACGGGATTTTCAATGGGAATTGGGAGAAAGCTTCCCGCGAGCAAATCATTCTGAATTACCGACTTCCAAAAGCGTTGGTGGCAATTTTCGCAGGAATTGGACTAAGTCTGAGCGGACTTCAGATGCAGACTTTTTTCAGAAATCCGCTTGCCGGACCCTTTGTGTTGGGGATCAGTTCGGGAGCCGGATTAGGCGTCGCGATACTGATGTTGGCAGGTTCAGCTTTGGGTTTTGCGGCATCCGGCGTGGGGATCAATCCTTGGGCGATTGTTTTTGCAGGGACGATTGGAGCCGGATCAGTTCTGGTTTTGGTGAGTTTGGTGGCGTGGAGAGTTCGAGATAGCATGACACTTTTGATTGTAGGATTGATGTTCGGATCGGCGGTTTCCGCTGTCGTTTCGGTTCTTTCGTATTTCTCAGGAGCCGAAGCGTTGAAACTGTTTACCGTCTGGTCTTTGGGAAGTCTCGGCGGCTTAGGCTGGACACAAGTTGGAGTGCTGGGATTGGTTTTGTTGCTGGGAATAATCCCGGTGATTTTCTCCGTAAAATCTTACAACGCCATGCTCATGGGAGAGGCTTACGCCCAAAGCATGGGTATAAATCCTAACAGACTTCGGTGGCTGATGATCCTGAGCACGGGGCTTTTGGCGGGAAGTATCACCGCCTTTTGCGGACCGATTGCATTCATCGGAATTGCAGTGCCGCATCTAGCGAGGATCGTCTGGAAGACAGCGGATCATCGGGTGCTTTTCCCCGCTTCTGCGCTGATCGGTGCGATTTTGCTTTTGCTTTGCGATGCAATGGGACAACTTCCTGGTTCGGCCCAAACTCTCCCGATCAATGCCGTAACTTCCCTCATCGGCGCGCCGATTGTGATTGGGTTGGTGCTTCGCAAAAACTTCAGCAAGGAATTCTAAGCCATGGCAAATCCAGCAATCATAGCAAAAAATCTCAGCCTTGGGTACGCAAAAGGGAAAGCGCGCAAAGAGATCCTGAATGGACTCGACTTCCAACTTTTTCCCGGTCAACTTACTTGTTTGCTTGGTCCAAACGGTGTGGGGAAATCCACCCTCATCAAAGCGATTTTGGGTCAATTGAAGCCATGGGCGGGAGAGTTGGTACTGGATGGAAAGCCCATCGGAACTTACACCCATCTTGATCTTGCGAGGAAACTTTCCGTCGTGCTAACTGAGCCTTTTTTGCCGGGTAATATGACCGTCGGGCAGCTGGTGGCTTTGGGAAGAATCCCTCATACAGGCTGGACCGGGAAACTTGGACCTTCAGATTTGGAAGCGGTGGAAAAGGCACTTTCGGTAATCAAAATTCAATATTTGAAAGAGGAGCGATTAGCTGAGATCAGCGACGGTCAGCGCCAAAAAGCGATGATCGCCCGGGCTTTGGCACAGGATGGAAAGATTATGATTCTAGACGAACCTACGGCTCATTTGGATCTTGTAAATCGATTTGAAATCATGCATCTGCTGCGTGAGATCGCTAAAAATCAAGAAAAAGCAATCCTTGTCGTAACTCATGATCTGGAGATTGCGCTGGAGACGGCAGATCAGTTTTGGTTGCTGAATTGTGGCACTCCGCTGATCTCTGGAATGCCTGAGGAATTGGTGATTTCCGGGCAGATCAATCAGCTTTTGCCCGGAGATCAATTCCGGTTTAGCTTGGAAAGAGGAAGGATTGAGAAAAGGTCGGAGCAGGGAAATTGGAAGTTGGAAGGAAATCCGGATCTGGTTTTTTGGGTAAGAAAGGCCCTGGATAAAGCGGGTATTTCAGGTTCTGATTTGGTGATTCAGGTGGAGGAAAATCCGTTTTCGGTTTTGGTAAATGGAGAGAATCGATTTGCTGAATTGAGGGAATTGGTTGATTTTTTGGGTTCGAAGGCGAAATAGTCTTTCAGTAATTTGTGGCACTGAGTTGCACAGAGGTTTCACAGAGTTACACTGAGAAAAAGATTGATTTGGCTTCAAAAATGGGAGTCTTAATTTTTCAATTTTCTAATAATTCAATCCTTTCTAAAAATCCAGAATAGCTTTCAATTTGCTTCTGAGTTCGGTAATTTCTTTGGCCTCAAGTGAGCCTAATTTTTCCAGAAATCTGCGATTGTCTAATGCCCGGATTTGATCGATCAGGATCTCAGATTCTATTTCCAAACCGCTTTTTCCAATTGAAAGCCGTACTCTCAGGATGTTTTCTTCCGCGGTTATTTGAGAAGAAATCGGTAAGATGAGAGTAGAAGGATGGTCCAATTGATTCAGCAAATTGGTTTGAATGACGACCATTGGCCTGATTTTTCCGGGTTCGGTTCCGCGGGAAGGATTGAGATTTGCCAACCAGATTTCAAACTGCCTCATCTTCTATCAAAGCGTCAAATTCTGCAATGATTTCGATCGAACTTTCTTTGGCAAGTCCGGTTGCCTTTTGGAATTCAGCAGCAAGTTTTTTTCGTTTCTGAAATTTGTTGTAAAACTCCAGCGCCTCGTTGATATAGCGGTTTCTGGCTACTTTCTTTTCTTTCAGGATTTCTTCCGTTTCGTCAAAGATGTTTTCGTCGAGTTTAAGAGAAAGTGTTTTCATAATTTCATCGGTATATACTTACAATATATACTTCAGTTTGTAAAGTTCCAAGTAGGACGATTTGCTAAATTTTCTCCCGCTTAGGCGCCAAGGTGCAGAGAAAAGTGAGAAGTCAGAAAGCTGAAGTTTGAAGAAACAAGATGCCTAGAACTTCCACCTTTTATCTTTCACCCTTGATCTTCCCACTTCCAAACCTCCAACTTCCCAACCTCCAACTTCAATACGCTTTCACCCCGGCATCCGCAATTATCCCATCCTGGGCGGAGGTGACACCCGAGACACCGATCGAGCCTACGATTACTCCGTCTTTGAAAATCGGAAGTCCGCCTTCGATCGCGACTACATTAGGCAAGGTTAAAACACCGGGATTTGCAACAGCGGCATCCTGAAAAACTTTGGTGGATCTTTTGAAAAGTGCTGCTGACTTAGCTTTTGCCTGAGCGACTTCGATACTTCCGATTTGGGTTCCGTCGACTTTCCGCAGGGAAATCAAATTCCCACTTGCATCCATCACCACAATCACCACCGTCCAATTATCTTGTTTGGCTCGGGCTTCGGCAGCGTCAGAGATTCGCTTTGCATCATCCATAGTCAGGTATGGCATCATCGGCGCCTGTGCATATGAGAAAAATGGAAGTAAAATGAGAGCAAGAATCAGTAGCTTTTTCATGGTTGTGCTTGGGTTTGGTTAGTAAAGTAAGTTACTGATTTTTTGCAGGGCTGGCCAAAACCATTAAATTGAAATTATTATCTATTGCAACCACCAACCTAACATCTTGATTTGATGAAGAATATTTCCAGAAGAGATACCTTGAAAACATTAGCACTGGGTTCAGGGCTTGGTATGTTTTCACCCCTCAGCCTGATCGCCGGCAACCTGCCCAAAAAAGATAAACTAGGAATCGCCTTGGTTGGACTTGGGTATTATAGTTCGGATCTGCTGGCTCCGGCGCTTCAGCAAACTTCCAATTGCTACTTGGCAGGAATAGTAACAGGGGTGCCAAACAAAGCAGAAATTTGGAAAGCGAAGTATAATATCCCGGCCAAGAACGTCTACAACTACAAGAATTTCGATACGATTGCTAATAATCCGGATATCGATGTGGTCTATGTGGTCCTGCCTCCTTCGATGCATGCGGAGTACGTAATCCGAGCTGCAAAAGCAGGAAAACATGTTTGGTGTGAGAAGCCAATGGCGATGACAGTCGAGGAATGTCAATCCATGATCGATGCCTGCAAAGCCAATAATGTTTCCCTCTCGATCGGGTACCGCTGCCAACATGAACCCAATACGAAGGCATTTCAGAAGATTGTGAAAGAGGGTTCACTGGGAAAAGTGCTTCAGGTTGATTGTGCTGCCGGATACAAAGAAGGGAGAACTGATCATTGGAAGCAAAAGCGTGAAATGGGTGGCGGAGTGATTTATGACATGGGAGTGTATGCGATTCAGGGTTCCCGATTGGGAACAGGTATGGAGCCGATTGCGATCAAATCTGTGAAACTTTGGGCCGAAAGACCCGAGATCTACAAAAACGGATTGGGTGAAATCGTGGAGGCCCAACTCGAGTATCCCGGTGGTGTGATGGCAAATATCAAAACGTCTTTCTTCGAAAACACGAATTTCCTAAATATCAAATGTGAAAAAGGAACGATCGAAATGGCACCTTTCTCAGGCTACTCCGGAAATCAGGGAAAGAGTCCTTTGGGACCAATCAACTTTCCCTACAAAGCTCCTTGGCAACAAGCTAACCAAATGGATATGGATGCCTTGGCGATTATGGAAAATAAACCAATGCCCATTCCAGGCGAGGAAGGGTTGAAAGATATCCGAATCGTACAGGCAATTCTGGAATCTGCGGAGACAGGGAAGAGGGTTTTGATTTAGGGATTGAGAGAATAGGCAATAGAGAATAAGAGATAGAGAGATAAGAGATTAAAGAATCAGACAAAGAGGGAGCCGGGAGGTTTCCTCTTTTTGTTTTTAGGCCAAGTTGTTCTGCTTCTCCGGAAGCAGGATTTCTATCCTTTGAGGTTTTTGAAACCTCGAAGGTTTTGAGTTAGAGTTAAATTGGTTCAAGAGTCACGAGCGACACGCTCGCGCCAGCACTTAGGTCCAGCGTCTTGAGATGCAGAAAAACAGAAACATCAAATGTTGAAGTTTATGAAACCGGCAACTGACAACCGTCAACTTTTTTAATATCGAATACCGAATGCTGAACATCGAATTCGGAAGTTTTTTTCAAACCGACAACCGACAACTGACATCCGAGAACTTTTAATAACGAACACCGAATGATGAATATCGAATGATGAAGTTTTTAAAACCGACAACACACAACCGACAACCGTTTTAATAACCTATAAACCCTATAAAAATACTTGTAAATTGTTTTCTCGAAAAGAAATATTTATATATTTGTCACACTAATTATTGGTATGACACAAGAGCAATTTGCACGGTACTCATTCCTCCTTGATCGCACGGCGCGTAAAGTAAAACAATACGCTCAGCAGCAGTTCAAGACAGGTGATTTTGACGTGACCGTCGACCAATGGCTTGTCTTGAAAAATCTCTCCGAAAACGATCATATGAGCCAAACTGAGCTCGCCAACCTCGTTTTCAAAGATCACCCTACACTTACTCGCATCATCGATCTCCTTTGCAAAAAGGGATATGTTGAGCGGGTACCACATCCTCTTGATAGACGAAGTTTTCAACTTCACCTGACCGGAGAAGGAGTGTCAAAAGTCACATCACTTCGTCCCAAGATTCTAGAGATTCGCGAAAAAGCCTGGGAAAATCTGAGTGATCAGGATTTTGAAGAATTCAAGCGAATCCTCAATACGATCTATCAGAACCTTGACGGGGGAGAAGAGGAATAAGTAATTAGCGTACTAATTATAGTTACACGAACAAAAGTATTTATCCAAGGTTTTCCCATAAACAATAAAACCATGATTCACACAGATCTTTGTATCATCGGAGCCGGCCCGGTTGGCCTTTTTGCAGTTTTTGAAGCAGGTTTGCTCAAAATGCGCTGCCACCTGATCGATGCCCTACCTCAAGTGGGCGGTCAGCTTTCTGAGATTTATCCTCAGAAGCCAATCTATGATATTCCGGGTTATCCTGAGGTGAAAGCCCAGGATCTGGTGGACAATTTGATGGAGCAGGCAAAGCCTTTCCAACCGACATTCACCCTGGGAGAGCGTGTGGAGCATTTGGATAGACAGGCTGATGGTTCCTTCATTGTGACCACAAGTGACAAGACACATATCAGTGCAAAAGTCATCATCATTGCTGGTGGTTTGGGTTGCTTCGAGCCAAGAAAGCCCGTGCTGGCAAATCTGGAAGAATTCGAAGGCAAAGGAATTACCTATATGGTAAAGAATCCTGAGACCTTCCGCAACAAAAATGTGGTCCTTGCAGGCGGAGGCGACTCTGCACTTGATTGGGCGATTTTCCTTGCAAAAGTTGCCAAGCGCGTGACACTCGTTCACAGAAATGAGACATTCCGTGGATCACCTGACTCAGCCGGGAAAGTATTTGATCTCGCCAACAGAGGCAAAATTGACCTGATTCTATCTGCAAACCTGAAAGAAGTAACTGGTAATGGTAAACTTGAAAAGGTGGTTTTGGAAGGGAAATACAAGGAAGACATCAACATCGATGCTGACTACCTGATTCCGCTTTTTGGTTTGAGTCCAAAGCTCGGCCCGATTGCAGACTGGGGATTGAGTATAGACAAAAATGCGATTGAAGTGGATACCCGCGATTATTCCACCGGAGTGGAGCGCATCTACGCGATCGGCGATATCAACACATATCCGGGCAAACTGAAACTGATCCTTTGTGGATTCCACGAGGCAGCGATCATGATGCACTCGGCCTTCAAGTTCGTGTATCCGGATCAGAAACTGAGCTTCAAATACACTACCGTAAATGGTGTGAATGCATTTTAATCCTTCGGGAAAGTCTAACTTATAATTGAACCTGTTATTGGGTTTTTGCTTTCGGTAAACCCTATTATTGCACTATGATTACTTTCACTGTAGAAGATCACGACGGCAACCGTCAAGAACATGAAGCACCGGATGACATGGGCCTGAGCCTGATGGAAATCCTCAAGGCGTATGAATATCCGGTTTTGGCTACCTGTGGAGGTATGGCGCTTTGTGCGACTTGCCATGTGGAGATCCTGGAAGGTAAAGATGCACTTGGCCATGCGACCGATGTGGAGTTGGACCAACTCGAAAACCTGCCGGAATACTATCCGACTTCTCGACTTGCCTGCCAAATCCGAATCGGAGAAATCCTCGAAGGTGCTGTGGTCAAGCTGAGGGGAGAGGATCAGTAGATTTGATTTGTCGCCCAGAGCAAAGCGAAGGGTCTTATTAATTTGAAAGGGAAATATTGAAATGATTTCCAGTAACTAGAAACAAAAACCACCTGAAGACGGGTGGTTTTTTATTTTTTTATCAGTAAGAACCTAAAGACAGCAGGTAGATCCATGATTTTCTTTGCGTAAAGATGTGGGAACAGGGTACTTTTTTCTATTGAAAGAACTTGAAAATCTGACAAAAATCAGTTCACTTCCTCTTAAGTCATCCTTGTAATTTTTGTCTAAAATTCTGATATTCAGTAGGTAGTTCAGATGTGAAAGGTCAATTATTTATCAACCTTAAATATTCAGACTATGAAAAAGATCAACTCAAATCGCTGGATAAGGCCAATCATCTTTGTGCTCAGCTTGGTGGTTCTTTCTTGCGGTGGTGATGATGACTGGATTGCTCCCAGCAATACCACAGGCGGATCCACAAGTGGGGGTTTTTGGGGTGGTGCCTACACTTGGGGTCCTCCTTCATTCCCAACCGGCCCTTTTTACCCCAGTGAGACAGAATTCCTTTTCTCAGAATTGGATTCCGGGAAGCTTCTATTTAAATATCAAAGTGCTAATACCGGAATGAATGCATTAGTTAATATTAAGAACAAGACTTCTGGCATCTTTAATGTTAACCGATACCCAATTAATTTAAGGATTTCTCCTGAGAGTAATTTAGTTGCCTTTGCCTCTCCGGTCGAAACTAATGGTAAGATTTTTGGGATTCATGTTTGTCCCACCTCCATTTCAGATTCGCGGTTAATTACTTCACCCACATGGCATTGCTTTAATCCGGGATGGAGTTTAGATGGTTCCAAGATTTACTTTTGGAACAAGATCACTGCTGGCAAAAATGAGTTTGCACTTTTCACCATAGACAAAAATGGGGCGGGTTTAACCAAACTAACCTCAGAAAAGATTAGCCAGGAGTTTAGCACTCCTTCAGAATCTCCGTCAGGGCAACTTACTTTTTCTACAAACCAAACTTCTGATTCAAAAGTATTTGATGCAGGTATTTATCTATTTGATCTCATCAGTCGAAAAAAAGAAAGAATTGTTCCTAAAAACTCAGAATCATTTTTAGAATCTCCGGTTTTTTCACCAGATGGAAGACAAATTGCCTATTTGAGAGTAGGCCGAAATAATTCACAATATCAATTTGTTGAAGTATTGATTTGGGATATGAATTCCAAAACCAGCACTCTTCTCAGTCGTGTAAATGCTTTCGGTTCTAAGATGTTTGACTTTTTACAAATTGAAATGAAAGTAAATCTGGCTTGGTCTCCCGAAGGAAATAAAATCTTGTTTACAGTTCCGGAAGGAACTAGTTGGAATTTTTACGCTATTAATCCAGATGGAACCAACTTGAAAAAAATTACTACCCCTTCCGGACAAATGATTAATTATGAAGTAAGCTGGGGACGGTAATTTCTGGAAGGAGCGGTAGTGAAGCTGATAGGGGAAGGTCAATAATTGACAAAGCCATCCTACCGAGGATGGCTTTTTTCATTATATCACTTGAAACTAATAAGCAGGCCCTCCATATTTATACAAATAGGTTATTTCAGTCTCAACAAATTCTTCGGAAGTAAAGTCATACAACTCCTGCAGCGCCACATGCCGGATGGTCTTATTTTCTGAAAAATATTCTAGACTTTTTACTTCAATTTTGTTATCAAATTGATTTGGGTTGTTTGAAATACTTCCCTCACCTCCGTAATGTCTCAATTCTATATTTCCATTTTCTCTTAGATCTACTATCCGTCTGGTTAATCCACATCCCCTCAGAATTTCCTTTTCCTTTGTAATTTCATTCTCTCTTTCGATAAAGATGAAAGTGTGGAAATCCATAACCGGAGTTAGTTTATTCAACCGCCAATAAATAGAATAATCACTACCACCACACGTTGAAAAATTATCTATATGCTCTGTCGTTTGCTGACCTGAGTTTTTAAAATCAATAGGAATTGATGTAGTCAAGGATTCTAAATAATACCAACCATAAGGACCATCAGGCCTTTCCACTTCTTTGCACCCGCTCAGAAAAGACCAAACAAGGAAAAGGAATACAATATTTTTCATAGGCTAATTTAATTATTAAAACGGTGAATCTTTTTTTATCCAGGCTGACTCTTTGTTTCTAATATTGGAAGAAAACAACTTGGAAAAAGGTGATTTCCTTACTTATCCTTAATTTCAGAATAAATCAACTCAAATAATCGATGAAAAACTTAATCTGGATTTTCCTGATTTTCCCAAGTATCGCTTTCTCCCAAATCAAACCCGGACAAAAAGAAGACGCTGTCAGAATCCATCAGTTGATTGATCAATATTCCGAAGCAAGAGAGAAGCAAGACACGGTTTTGCTCAAGAGCATTTTGACTGAAGATGTGGATCAGCTCGTTTCTTCAGGAGAATGGCGCACCGGAGTCCGTGAAGCGGTGGATGGAATGCTGAGGAGCTCCAATACAAATCCGGGAATCCGCAAACTTCAAGTAGAAAAGATCAAATTTCTCAGCGATGAAGCCGCCTTGGTTGACTGTCGCTATATTATCACCAATTCCGCGGGTGTTGAACAAAATATGTGGAGCAGCTTTGTGGTGGTCTTTCACAAAAGAGACTGGAAGATCTCCGCGATCCGGAATATGAGGCCGACCGGCGGTTGATTTTTGAAGTGTGAAGCCGCTTTGTGCTTTGGATTTAACGGACTGACTTTTTTTGTATCCATCAACATCTTAGAAGTTTGGTTTGGTCCAGGTTTCTCTTTCCGCCTATCAACTTATATTCTTACTTTTCGCCCATGCGAAAACTTCTCATTTTCTTCGTTCTGGTTCTTTTGTTTGTAAGCTGCAGGGAATCCGCTGCGCCCCCTACGCTTATCCTTTCCAACGGGAAAATCTGGACCGGAACTGACACGGAAACTTTCGTGGAAGCGATCGCCATCACCGGAAATACTATCACCCAAATCGGCGATACGGAGACGATCCTTGCATTGGCCGGGGAGAAAACGCAGGTCATTGATTTGAAGGGGAAATTGGTCACAGCGGGTTTCAATGATGCGCATATTCATTTTTTGGGTGGATCTATGGGATTGACTCAGGTGGAGATTTCTTCCACTACCGCTTTGGATCAGGTTCTCACGCAGACTTTGCAGTTTGCGGAGCAAAATCCCGATAAAGAATGGATCACTGGAAGAGGCTGGCAGTACACATTTTTTGATTCTGGTTTGCCGGATCATCAGACCATGAAAGCGTTGGATCTTGAGAGGCCAGTTTTCATTCGTGCCTATGACGGGCATAGCGCTTATGCAAACAAAAAAGCGCTTCAGCTCGCCGGGATTGACGCTTCGACCAAGTTTGCAGGTTTTGGCGAATTGGTGAAAGATAAAAATGGTGTTCCGACCGGAGCGCTGAAGGAAGACGCGATGGGTTTGGTGGGAAAGCTGGTACCCGAACCCACCTATGAAGACCAACTTAATGCCCTGCGGAAAGGCCTGAAATATGCGGCTTCACTGGGAATCACAACCGCTCAAAATGCCAGCGGTTCGGAGGTTGACATCCGCTTATTTAAAGATTTGTTTGAAAAGGGAGAGTTGACAATGCGCTATGCGGCGGCTTTTTCGGTAGATGAAAACACAAGTCCGGAGTTGCTGGAACGGTGTAATTTTCTGAAAGACAGCTTGGGTACCGACAATCCTTTTTTGAGGGCCGATGCAGTCAAATTCATGATTGACGGAGTAATAGAATCCCATTCGGCAGCGATGCTGGAGCCGTATGCGGATCTTTCGGCAGATGCATCCGATGCGCTTGGACAGGTGACCATGCCAATCGGGAAGTATCAGGAATTGGTCAAACTAGTGGATGAGAAAGGCTTTCGAATCTACACCCATGCCATCGGGGATCGGGGAGTGCGAGAAGTGCTGAATGCGTATGAATTGGCTATTGCGGCAAATCCGGCAAGGGACAGGAGGCACCGGGTGGAGCATATCGAGACGATTTCCCCCGAGGATTTTCCCCGGTTTAAGAAATCAGGAATCATCCCGAGCATGGAGCCAATCCATGCGGATCCTGCCACGATTGCGGTTTGGGAGAAAGCCATTGGGCCGGTTCGGTTGCCATATTCCTTTGCCTGGAATTCGATGCTGAATCAAGGCGCAGAATTAGTTTTCAGCAGTGATTGGCCGGCCGCAATCTCTATCAATCCTATCCGTGGAATCCATGTGGCTGTCAACCGCCGGGATCCGAAGGGCTTTCCGGAGGAAGGTTGGGTGGCTGCGGAAAAAATCACCCTTGCTCAGGCGCTCAAAGCTTATACGTTTGGTGGAGCTTATTCATCTTTCGAAGAGAATAAAAAGGGGCTGATTCAGCCGGGATTTTTGGCAGATGTGATTGTGTATTCGGAGGATTTGTTTGAGATCGAACCGATGAGAACGCACGAAGTCAAGGTGGTGATGACGATCGTGGATGGGAAGATTGTCTACGAATTAGACTGAACAAAAAATCAAAATGACTTCCGATAAAAGAAATTTGAGGTGAGTTTAAATCAAATATAATAAACCCTATAAAATCTATAGGGTTTATTATATATTTGTCGACGAAAATTATTCAAATGAAATCGAGCATGACGAAAACGTCACACACCGGGATGATTATGAGTAAGGCGAGATTCCATCTGACCAAAAAAAAACAATTATAAACAGATGAAAGTAGTCGGCTTCTTTATCCTTTTAAACCTGTTTCTTCCTTCAGTTGCCGAGGCGCAGCGTGACGTGACCCAACAAGAATCACTTTGGTGGGGATATTTTTTCACCGTTCCCCTCAACGAAAACTGTTATAATGTCACAGAGATACAAGAGAGACATTTTGTTTCACCAGTTTCCCAAAATCAGTTTTTGATCAGAACTCGATTTCACAGACAGATTGGCGAAAAATGGGATGGTTCATTCGGGATGGTTCTTTTCCTACATAATCGTGCAGGAGATGATGATCAGGAGGATTTTACACAGCCGGAACTTAGGCCTCATATTCAAATGGATTATAAAACCGGCATTGGCAAACTTGGTGTTGAACACCGGTTTCGATCCGAGCTTCGTTTTTTTAAAGAATTGAATGATTCAAAAACAGGTTTGGGGGAGGCATACGAGCTGACCAGTTTCCGATTTCGCTACCGGATCCAGTTTTCTGTCCTTTTGAAAAAGTTAGATGAAAACCGTGCGATTAAACTGAAATTTGGGGATGAGATTATGTTCATGGCGGGAGGCAAGATTGGACCTTTGGATTTTGATCAAAACCGGATTTACGCTGACCTAAGTTATGATTTGAATCCTTCTCTTGCACTGGAATTGGGTTATGTTAATTGGTTTCAATCCGATCAATACGGCGGATTTCTTGAAAGACATATTATCAGGACAACGCTGCGACACCAATTGGATTTTGGCCGAAATAAAACCTCTCAAAAAGCACGAAAGGAGTAGGGAAGTGTAGAATCTGACTTTTTCACTTGTCCTAATTTCAAGAAATTGTCTTTCTGATTTCCTGATGTAACTTGATTGAGAGGTTTTCACCACTTCTTTACCATGAGAAAAGCAACCCTACTTGATTTGCCCCTTGTGACTGACTTGATGGTGACAATGTTTGATCAAAACCCGGGAGTTAATTGGCTGATAAAACCGGAAGCATCCAAGAAAGAAGGGATTCGAAAACTGGCAGAATTCGCCTTCATCAAATGTCTCAATAGGAATGGAGTTTTTGTTTCCTCCAATGAAAAAGGAGCGGCTTTTTGTTATCGATTCAATTCCGGGAAGTTTTCTTTTGCCGAGTTGGGCTATGAATTACGATTTGCTTTGCCATATATCGGGATTTCCAGACTTCCCAAAATCCTGAGGAGAGAATCCTATCGGAAAAGATTTCGCCCTGAATCCGGGGACTATTTTTACTTCTGGTTTTTTGCTGTTTTGCCGAATGGAAAAAAAGCAGCATTTGAGTTGAAAAATGCGATTTTCGAAGAGGCGAAATTGGCAAATCTTCCGATCTACCTGGAAACTGCCGTTGAGAGAAACCAAAAAGTTTACGAGCGATTTGGTTTTAAGACCTATCATATTTGGGACGAGCCTGCCGAAAATATCAAGTTCTGGTTTATGAAATGGGAACCTGAATTCACTGTTTCTGTCTGAGGTTTTCGCTTAACTTTTAAAAAGATTTGACTATCTTTTATTGATGACAAAGGGATTCCGGAGGTTATTCTGGCAATTGAGAAATCATATTTACGACCTAAAACGAAAAAAAGTATGTGTTTCTCGGCTAGTGCAAGTTTTGGGGCAGGAGTTGTTTTGACCGTCATTGGAGTTGCCTCCATCAAAAAAGCGAAATCTCCTTCCCATATTCCCTTTGCCAGCATTCCCTTGATTTTCGGGGTTCAGCAGATCACGGAGGGGTTTCTTTGGTTGGCCTTGTTAAATCCCCAGTATTCTTCTCTTCAGCAAGTTGAGATGTACAATTTCCTATTCTTTGCACAGGTTGTTTGGCCGGTTTGGGTTCCATTTGCCATTCTAATTCTGGAACCCAAAGAAAATCGAAGATTGGTTAGTAAAGTGTTGGTTGGAATCGGGGCTGTAGTTTCACTCTATCTTGGGTATTGCATGGTCAATTACCCGGTGGAGGCCAGTATTGTTGGGAGTCATATCTCATATCATGAGAAATTTCCACCGTCATTGAGGTTTTTTGTGGGAGCTCTCTATGCCATTTCCACTATTGTTCCGACTTTCTATTCAAGGATCAGCCGGATGTGGATGTTGGGATTAACAGTGATTGTTTCCTACATAATCACAGCGGTCTTTTATACCGATTATATCATTTCTGTTTGGTGCTTCTTTGCCTCTATAATTAGTATTGCTATTTATGTGATCATGCAAAGTCTTGAAAAACAGGGAGAAGAGATTTCTGTATTGACAAAATCCCTTGATCCAAAACCTTCGACTTTGACTTAAACTGAAATTACTAGTAAAGTCATGAGCAAAAAAAATCCTGCCTTGAAGACAGGATTTTCTTGTTTTGGACAACTCGGTAAACCGAATTTTATCCGACTTTAATCTCCTTCGCGGGCTTTGAGATAGTCATTTTTTCTTTAGGGATGCTGACATGCAAAATCCCGTTGTCATATTTGGCGTTTATTTTATCTGAAATACTATTCTCAGGCAAAGCAAAAGAACGGCAGAAGCTGTTGTAAGAATATTCTCTTCGGAGGTAATTCTTTTTTTCTTCTTTCTTTTCTTCCTCTTTTTCTGAACTGATCGTGAGGTAACCATTGTCTACTGCCAGCTTGAAATCTTTCTTTTCAAGACCTGGAGCAGCCATCTCAATTGTAAATTCCTTTTCATTCTCATTCACATTCACCGATGGTACCCGGCTAGCGAAATCGAGTGAAGGGAAATCCCCATTAAAATCCGGAAAACCTGAACCGAAAAATTTAGCGGGGTTGAAAATGTCGCTTGTCCAAGAAGGAAGTAAGCTTTCCTTTTTTGCTAAAGTTGCCATTATTTTAATGTTTAAGTTTAAAATTAAATTACATTATAAAAATACTTTCAAAATCATAAAAAATCAATGTTAAATGACAAAAAACGAACTGATTTTTATCACCTTATGGGCCCGAATCAGGTAAAAATCATTTTTTGCAAAAAAGTTGATTTCGAGGGAAATAGGTGAAAACAAACGGAATTGATTAAGGCTGAAATTGGAGTTATTTGCCATTCTCCAAGCTCCAGTTTGAAGTCAGGAAATTTTAAGCAATAAATGGGATCTGAACTTTCAAACATGCCAAAAGTGTTAAATCTTTTTAAAAAATTTTGGGCTATAATATCCTGAAGAGAATTAATCGAAATAGAATTTTTTCTGGTCAGGAAATATTAAATTGATAACTCATTGAATATTAGAGATTCTATGAAAAGACATTCAAAAACCCTGTGGAGATCAGAGACCACATAAAAAAACGGGGCGAAACCGAAAAGCCAGACGAATAGGTTGTATTTAGCTTAATTCCAACATGCCAAAATTTGTAATAGAACGAGAAATTCCCAACGCCGGAAGTCTCACCGCTGAGCAACTCAGAGGAATATCACAGACTTCCTGCGGAGTATTGCAGTCCATGGGACCCCAAATTACCTGGGTTCAAAGCTATGTCACCGATGATAAGATTTATTGCGTGTACATCGCTCCCAATGAAGAAATGATCAGGCAACATGCGAAACAGGGAGGTTTTCCTGTTAATTCCATCCAGAGAGTTGCAGCTGTTATTGATCCGGCCACTGCCGAGTAGATGAAGGTTTTGAAAAACAATCAGAGAATGAAAAAAGGTGTGGCTTGCGTCGCACCTTTTTTTTTGAAAGTATCAGAAAGTGTAATGTTTCTAGTTCTTTTGGACTTTGGTGAATGTTAAATAAATGAAAGATCACCATTCGTTCCGTTCAAACTCTACTCTTGTTATAAGTCCTATTTTTCAAACCGGGTGAGGGTATGGAAATATCAATCGAATCTTTGGTTGGAAATATAGATGAAGTCAAATAGCTTTTTTAGCAATCTTCTCACTAATCTCCACTACCATTCCCAAAGCTGCTGATCCATACCATTCTTTCAGGTCCATTTTCAAAACTCCGGCTTTCACGGCAGGGTCAGACTCAGTCAGGACTTTTGCCTCCTCCAGACTTTCGACTGCGAAAAAGAATAATCCCCTTAGTTCTTCATTTCCGAAAAATGGGCCTGCTAAAACCATCTTTCCTTCCTCAGCAAGTTTGGTAATATTGGCCATGTGGCCTTTCTGGATTTCTGCTCGTTCGGCTTCGGAATATTCGCTCACTCTGTCCCCACGATAAAGGAAGGCGATGACATATTTCTTCATTCCATACTCATCGGCTCCAAGTTTTTTGGCAAGAGCTTCATCGTAATTTTCCTGAGCAAAGCTCAAACTGACTGCTGAAAAAAGAAAGACAAGACTTAGGATTAGCTTTTTCATAGGGGAAATTAGTGTGGTGAAACTCAATATTTGAATTAAGAATTGGCCGGAATCTTTGTTCCCGACTTGGGGAATTGGGGAATCGGAGTGTGTAAATTTCCAGTTGGAAGATACCCAAAATTTAATGTTCAATTGTTTCAAATTTACTAAAATTCGAAACCAAGAAATCCTTAAATCCCGGAGATTAAATTTCCTTTTTTTGGGAAATTTTGAAGGATATAATTAACCGATTTTTTGATCTGGTTTTCCAATCCAATGTGAAACTTTTTACCGATTTGGTACCTGACAGGAATACCTCTTTTTCAATCTGAAATTGGATTTCAATCAAAGAATTTTCTTTTAAATCATCAGATGCAAAACTGACCAGGGAAATGAGAATGGGGTAGGAGTGAGGGAAGATGTTTCAAAAACAGGGTGATGTCACTCACTTTCTTAGGAATAAATGAGATGTCAGATTTTTTAAAAATCCTAGAAATCAAATTTGATTAATCACTTTATTAGATGAATTGTAACTAATTGAATTAATGAACTTTAAATTCGATTTAGCCAAAGCGTAATTTGTCTAGACTAAAAAGATTAGCCATGGCTAAATATCTAAGTTAGGCTAATATTTGGCTGGTTTTGCAAAAAGATTCCATTCTTCTAATTTTAAAAATTGCGACTGGCAGTTTGGAATTTGAGCATTTTAACTAAAGCTTTGTCCAGTGCTATCAGATCCAAAGTCGCAGTTTTTTACGTTCGTTTCATTGAGTTATTAACCTGATTTTCCATTATCAAGTGAATCAAAAATTTCTATGTCCAATCTTAGAATTCAAAAAATACTCATCCTAGATGATGATAAAATTCCGCACTTTTTATTCCAAAAAAGGTTGAATTTTTTGGTTTCGGATTTGGTGCTTTTTTTCAAATCAAGGCCATCCGAAACGATCGATTTTTTGAAGGCGAATGAGGTTGATCTTTTATTTTTGGACTTGAATTTGCCAGAGATGAGCGGCTGGGATTTTGTCGAGCTTTTAAAGATTAATGTGATTAGGACCAGGATAATTCTCGTTTCCAGTAGTGTTAGTTTAGAAGATAAACGGCGAGTTCAAAACGATGGAATGATTCATGCCATCTATGAGAAACCAATCAGTGATACCGACCTTCAGGAAATACTTGGGGTTTGACTAATTTCAGGTCTTGATTTGAATAATTTAATTAATTTCGGTCTCTAGGATAAATTTTATGGCTGAAAAAGCAGACGATAAAAAGCCCATACTTTCAAAAAAAATTGATAAATTTTTTACCGGACTGTCAAACGCTTGGATTTTTTTCAAGAGGTTTTTTCAAGAGGTTTTCTTTCCTCCATATGAATTTAAGGAGGTTATTAATCAATGTTACAGAATCGGTGTGGAATCCCTCCCGCTAATTTCCCTTACCGGATTTATCGTAGGGATCGTATTCACCAATCAATCAAGACCATCTCTTACCGAATTTGGAGCTGCATCCTGGCTTCCTTCCCTTATATCCATTGCGGTAGTTCGTGCGATGGGTCCTTTGGTGACAGCCCTTATCGCTGCGGGAAAGGTGGGATCAAGCATTGGTGCTGAAATCGGTTCGATGAAAGTAACCGAGCAAATCGATGCGATGGAAGTTTCGGCAACCAACCCATTCAAGTTTCTGGTCGTATCAAGAGTTTTAGCAACAACTTTCATGATCCCTTTATTGGTGATGTACACTGATTTCGTGGCCTTGATGGGATCATTCCTAAGTGTGAACAAAAATGAAATGGTGAGTTTATCTACCTTTTTTGTTCAGGTTTTTGAATCCATCACTTTCCTTGATATTACTTCTTCTGTATTCAAGTCCATTCTTTTCGGTTTTACGATCGGGATTGTAGGTTGTTACAAGGGATATAATTCCTCCAAAGGAACCGAAGGAGTCGGTAAAGCAGCAAACTCAGCGGTAGTTATCTCGATGTTCCTGATATTTATTGAAGAGCTTTTGGTACTTCAAATTGTCAACGCAATCAGATCAGCATAGAAATGGAAAAAACTGAAGAAACTGTAGTTGAAATAAGAGGTCTTAAAAAGTCTTTCGGTGATCTCGATGTTCTCCAGGGAGTTGATCTTGATTTGTATAAGGGCGAAAACCTGGTTGTGCTGGGTAAATCCGGTTCAGGAAAGTCGGTTTTAATTAAAATCATGGTAGGCCTTTTGAGACAGGATGAGGGAAGTATGAGGATTTTTGGTCAGGAAGTATCTACTCTGAACAAAAAGGAACTCAATGCTCTGAGGCTTAAGATTGGTTTTTCTTTCCAAGCTTCGGCATTATACGATAGTATGACCGTACGTGAAAACATGGAATTCCCACTGGTAAGGAATGTGAAAAACCTGACCAAAGCTGAAATTACCAAGAAGATTGAAGGATTACTGGACAGCGTAGGTTTACCTCAGTCGATCAATCAAATGCCTTCTGAGCTTTCCGGAGGTCAGAAAAAAAGAATAGGTATCGCAAGGACTTTGATTTTGAATCCTGAAATCATGCTTTATGATGAGCCTACAGCAGGTTTGGATCCTATTACCTGTATGGAAATCAACAACTTGATCGTTCAGGTCAGGGAGCAGTTTAACACTTCTTCCATTGTCATTACCCACGATCTAACTTGCGCTAAAGTAACAGGAGATCGAATGGCTGTCTTATTGGATGGTCAGTTCAAAGCAATTGGGACCTTTGAAGAAGTCTTTTCACAGGCAGAAGATGAGCGTGTCAAATTATTTTACGATTATAATTTTATTGAGTCATGAGAGGTGAGAATAAAAGATCAGTCATAGTTGGCATTTTTGTCTTCCTCGGGATCGCCATTTTGGTGGCCGGAGTATTGACTTTAGGAGGCCAACAGAAAAAATTCGTCAAAACAATTCAGCTGAAGGCTGTATTCGATGACATTGGAGGGTTGCAGACTGGAAATAACATCTGGTTTTCCGGTGTGAAAATCGGGACAGTTCGAAAGATCAATTTCTACGGGGATTCCCAGGTAGAAATTGAGATGAACGTGGAGAAAGAAGTCGTGGACTTCATCCGGAAAGACTCCAAAGCTACGATCAGTTCAGATGGTTTGATTGGAAATAAGATCATTGTGATTTACGGAGGCACCACTTTGGCACCAGCTGTTCAAGATGGCGATCGACTTGAATCCGTGATGCCGCTAGATACGGACAAAATGATGGAAACTCTTCAAGTCAATAATGAGAACCTTGTGGAGATCACAAATGATCTGAAGGTGATGACTTCAAAATTAGCTGCGGGTGAAGGGATTGTTGGCGCTGTAATGACGGATTCTCTTTTGGCAGAAAGTTTCAGATCAATTATTGCAAATCTGAATCGTGCATCGGTCAATAGCAATAAAATGCTGGCTGAACTGAACACCTTCACTGGTAAAATGAACCAAAAAGGCAATCTCTTCAACGATCTGGCGACAGACACGGTGATGGTGGGTGATATGAAAGAAACGATGGAAAGTTTGAAAGCAACTGCTGCCAATTCGGAGGAGCTGACTCAAAAACTGGAAGTAATAGCTGAAAAATTCAATGCGAAAGACAATACAATGGGAATGCTGCTAAATGACACTGCGTTTGCCGCTAATCTGAAGAGTACGATGGTAAATACTGATTCGGCTACTTACAACCTCAATGAGGGAATGAAGGCATTGGAATATACCTGGCCATTCAACAAGGGCTTTAAGCGACAAGCAAAGGCCGAAGCAAAAGCTGAAAAGGATAATTAAGGATTTCTGAAATATTTGAAAAGCCGATCAATTCGAAGTTGATCGGCTTTTTTGATTTTCATGGGCTTTGGTGATTTTTTCACTTGCCTCAATTTGTTCCTCATGGGTCGCCGATTCTGTATCGGTTGTATCTTTTGCAGAAAGGCTCGCCATAAGTTCTATCGGAAAATGATCCGATCCGATATGACTCAAGACCTTGATTCGGGACAATCCAAAATGACTGCTCAAGAAAACGTGGTCCAAAGGCCATCTGAAAACCGGATATTTTGCGTGAAACGTGTTGAAAAATCCTCTTCCCCGACGTGGGTCTGCCAATTCTGAAATTTTAAGAAAAAGGGAAGTCGTGTAGCTCCAGGCTACATCGTTGAGATCACCTATTACCATGGAAGGAAGAGGATTAGCTTTTGATTTCTTTCCAACGATCAAAATCTCTGCATCTCTTTCAGTACTGGTGGAGTTTTCTCCTGGCACAGGCGGAGTGGGATGGATCGCATAGATCGTGATGATTTTGCCATTTCGCAATTTCAGATCAATCTCCAGCGAGGGAATCTCTTTGTCAACCAGAAAATGAATTTCTTGTCTTACTATCGGAAACTTGGAGAAAAGTGAAAGGCCATACGTGTTTTCCAAAGGGAGGAGTATCTGATGTTCATAGGTTGAATGAAGAGGTTTCAATGCTTCTATCCAAGCTTGATCTGTTTCCACCAGAAAGATAAGATCAGGGTCTTTTTTTTGAATAAGGGTAAGTGCTTTGTGATACTTCCGATTGTATTGGTAGATATTTCCTACAATCAAGTGTATGCCACGGTTAGGATCGTAGGCAATTTTTTTAATCATCTTTTTCCCGAAAATAGAATAGGGCCACACCAAAAAGCTGAGATATCCAATACTCATGACCACACTGCCAGTCCAACCCCAAAACCAATCCTCCTGGAGCCCAAAGATTATCCAAAGTGCCAACAGAACTACCAAGATAAGTAGCTTTTGAAAACGTGGATAATCAAAAATTCTGATCCACCAAAAATCTAGTTTAATCAAGGGAATCCATGTAAAGATCAAAAAGAGGGAAATAAGGATTTTCAGGAAGAGGAGTTCCATTGGAATTGAATTGCGAAAAAGTAAAGAAAGGGGGATTTAATCTAGAATCAAGTTTGAAGCAAAATCTATTCAATCAAAAATTTGATCTGAATTACTTCGGCATCGCTGAAAAGGGCGTTAGTTGATTATCCGAGTTTGAATCGTACCGGGATATTAAGCCAGGATTCCTCCGATTCTCCTTCAAGGTTGACAGCAGGAATAAAGCGGCCTTTGAAAAGCTTAGCTACCCGCAAGGCTTCCTTGCTCAAATGAGGGTTTACCTGTGATTCATTGGCTATTTCAATTTCGATGATTTCCCCATTTTTTGAAATCAAGAGTGCAAGAATCACTGTTCCGGTGGCTCCGGATCTCCTCGCCTGAGAGGGATAAGTAAGGTTTTTCGCCAAAAACTGGTACCATAAAGACTTTTCAATGCTTGGCATGAATTCATCGTAATTGGTCATATAGAGGCTGTCAGGACTGTCTCTCCAAATCTCAAATACATCATCACCATGATTAATCACCTGGGCTTTTTTGATACCATCTTGGTAATAAAAGGTTACATACTTAGAATTGTCGAGATTAAGTATCTTTTGACTGATTAGTTGGTTTGTCGAATCAAAAGTTTCTGTGATTTCCTGATTGAAATTTTCCGTGGGATTAAACCCTTTTATTGACTGCCTGACCATTCGGTTTTGAAGGTCAAAAATCCATGTAACTGTATTACCGGATTTTTGGGTGTTTTCCACTTTGGTGAACCGGTGAAGAATAGAATCTGCTACTCCAATTTCGATAAAGTGTTTATTAAGCTTTGAAGTAATCCTTTGCTGACCCTGGGAAGACAGGCAAATTGAAAAAGTGGAAATAAGGAAAATAAAAAAAGACTTAGTGAGCATCGTTGTTTGATCTCGATTCCTGAAAGATTTTAAGGTTTCCCCAAACTAATAATTTTAAAAAATATTACCTAAGAAATTATCATGTTTTAATTCGGACAATCAAATTTAGGTCTTCATTCCCCCAAGATAAATCTTATTTTTGTCGCTCAATCCTATTTAATACCCTGAATAAATGAACGCGATCAATCCGACTCAAACTCCTGCCTGGGCCCGACTCAAAGTCCTTGCTGAGAAATATAAAGACCTTCAAATTATTTCACTTTTTGACGAGCGTGAGCGCTTCGACCGTTTCAGTATCCAACTGGAAGATGTGCTGGTTGATTATTCAAAAAACCGAGTTAATAACGAGATTTTAGACGCACTCATGGATCTGGCTCGTGAGACAGAACTTCATGTAGCGATTGAGTCCATGTTTGGCGGCCTTGCGATCAACGAGACTGAAAACAGAGCTGTGCTTCATACCGCTTTGAGAAACCGAAGTAATTTCGCAGTGTACGTAGATGGAAAGGATGTAATGCCTGATATCAATGGTGTGCTGGCGCAAATTAAAGGCTTCGCTGACAAAGTGCATTCAGGACTTTGGCTGGGATATACCGGAAAGCCAATCAAATCTCTTGTCAATATTGGAATCGGTGGAAGTGATCTCGGACCTGTGATGGTATCGGAGGCACTGAAGCCATATCAAAGCCCTGATTTGGATATCTTCTTTGTATCCAACGTCGATGGCACTCATATCGCTGAGACGCTTCGCAAAGTTGATCCTGAGACAACTCTTTTCTTCATTGCTTCCAAGACTTTCACGACTCAGGAGACGATGACGAATGCCCATACAGCCAGAAAGTGGTTTATGGATCAAGCCCGGGATGAAGCAGCGATTGCAAAACACTTCGTGGCTCTTTCGACCAACGCAAAAGCTGTTGAAGCTTTCGGAATTGATCCTGCAAACATGTTTGAGTTTTGGGATTGGGTAGGAGGAAGGTATTCCATTTGGTCCGCCATCGGCTTGCCTATTGCCTGTTCGATAGGTTTCAAGCATTACGAAGAATTCCTTTCCGGTGCTCACGCAATGGACCGCCATTTCCGCAATTCTATGTTTGACAGGAATATTCCTGTTCTTTTGGCGCTGATTGGAATCTGGAACACGAATTTCCTTGGTGCCAGTTCAGAGGCAATTCTGCCTTACGATCAATATTTACATCGATTCGCAGCCTATTTCCAACAAGGAAATATGGAAAGCAATGGTAAATATGTAAGCCGATCAGGAGAGAAAGTGAATTACAAAACTGGTCCGATTATCTGGGGTGAGCCGGGAACAAACGGTCAGCATGCCTTTTACCAGTTGATTCATCAGGGCACTCATTTGATTCCTTGTGATTTTATTGCTCCGGTTTTATCTCATAATCCAATCGGCGATCACCATCAGAAGTTACTTTCAAATTTCTTTGCCCAGACTGAGGCTTTGATGAAAGGGAAACCTTTGGACGAAGTGAAAGCTGAAATGGCAAAAGCCGGTAAGTCAGCGGGAGAAATAGATAAGATCGCTCCTCACCGGGTTTTCGAAGGCAACAGACCAACCAATTCTATTCTGGTAAAGCTTATCACGCCTTATACTTTGGGGATGTTGGTCGCGATGTATGAGCATAAAATCTTCGTACAGGGATCCATCTGGAACATCTTTAGCTTTGACCAATGGGGAGTGGAATTGGGTAAAGTTCTTGCAAACGGCATTCTTCCGGAATTGAAAGGAAACGAAGACGTAAAAAGTCACGACGGTTCAACAAATGGATTGATCAATGCCTACAAGAGTATGCGCTAAACCAATAACCTTGACACAAAATAAAGCCTCATCCTGAATAAGAATGAGGCTTTTTTGCTTTAGAGATCAAACTATTTTAGAATCTTAAGTCCGACTGCTTCAATGCCTGTCAGTTGATCAGTCCTCATGTATTGGAGGAACGTCAAGCTTTTTGTTTCAGGTTTAAAACTGAAAGGAAGCGTATCATATTTGGTGTATGTACTTCCCATTCCTTTTCCCAGCGGTTCACCTGATTTGGAATCAAACAAAGGCACATTGATTAACTTGTTTTCTAAAACCACACCAGCCGAATCATAGCTGATTACTCGGACGTAGCAATTAGAGAAAGAATAACCTTCATTGAATCTCACTCCAATCATGCTTTTTTTTCCGGTTAGATCTAAATCTCCCAAGTCAAATCTCAGCGTATCCTGTATCCCCCAATTTCCTGAGGGAACGGTCTGAAAATCTTCATAAATCCTGTCGTCCGAGCATCCAAATGCCAGAATAACAAGAAGGAAAAACAGAAAGCTTTTAACCTTGCTCATTGCCTGAATTAGTTGGATTAGGGCCTTGATTTCTTCGCGGAGGGAATTTCTTTTTCGCCTCCGGATTCTGTTCCGGAGCTTTTGTAATAGGTTTAGCTTCGCCTTGAGGTGGTGTCGGTCTCGGTTCACGAGGCGGGTTTGGTCTTTGCTCTCTTGGCGGATTCTGAGGATTCGGTTGACCCGACTGCGGAGTACCTGCTTGAGGCTGACCGCCCGGCTGGGCATTTCGATTTTTATTTCGATTCTTATTTTTCTTCTTTTTAAACTCACCTGCCGGACGCGGACCTTCCTGCTTAGCTACTTGTGGTAGCGGCTGTAGTCTTGGCGTTGCAGGTGTAGCTTTTACCTGACCACCGGGAGTTCCCTGGTCATTTCTTTCTCTGTTTTTTGGCTTTTTCTTTTTGTTGGAAAATTTCTTATCCAAGAGTTCAAGTTCACGTGTTGACTTCGCCGCCAGGTCTTCAATGTCTGAGGACAGATTTACTTTGAGGTTGAAAACCTTGATGTTTTTAGCATTGAGTTCAAGAATTTCTTTTACCCGTTCACAGGTGATGCTATGCCAATCGTTTTCATTGTTATAGCTAAACCACATCAGTTTTCGGAAAATGTCAGTCTTCTGTAGTTTTGCCGGACCGACCTCAGTCATCAATGGACGCTCAACCGCCGGGATGTCTTTGATGGCATCCATGTACGTGTCAAGTTCATAATTTAGACAGCATTTCAGTCTACCACATTGTCCGCTTAGTTTTCCCGGATTCAAAGACAGATTCTGATATCGGGCGGCAGAGGTGCTTACATTTTTGAAATCAACCAACCAGGTGGAGCAGCAAAGTTCACGACCGCAAACGCCAATTCCACCCAATCTTCCGGCTTCCTGGCGAAGGCTTATTTGACGCATTTCCACCCGAATTTTAAATTCCCCGGCGAGGATTTTGATGAGTTCACGGAAATCAATCCTGTCCTCAGCGGAATAATAAAATGTCGCTTTGGAATTGTCGGCTTGATACTCTATATCCGACATTTTCATAGACAATTTCAACTCATCGATGATTTGCTTGCATCGGTAAAGAGTCGGGATTTCGCGGTTTTTGGCTTCTTCCCATTTCTCCATGTCTTTTTGAGTGGCGACACGGTAGATTTTGAGAATATTGTCATCATCCCTTACTTTCCGCTTTTGCATTTGCAAGCGAACCAGCTCGCCCTGAAGGGAAACATAGCCGATATGATGTCCGCTTGGCACATCCACGACCACAGGATCGCCGGTATTCAACCCGAGATAATCGACGTTTCGATAATATTCTTTTCTTCCTCCTTTGAATTTGATTTCGACGATGTCGAAGTTGTCAACTTCAGGAATCCCCATATGGGAAAGCCAGTCAAAGGAATTCATTTTATTGCAATCGCTCGTGCCGCAGGTGCCGTTATTTTGACAGCCCCCGGAACCACCTGTTGAGGTGGTAGAGCAAGTAGTACATCCAGCCATAATTTATATTTACAGGGCTTAGCCCTGGGTAGTTTTGGGTTTATTTCATCAAGTTGAGAATATCTTGTCCGATATCCTTTCTGTAATAGGCATTTTCCCAATTAATTCCTTTCACAGTTTCAAACGCATGTTCCAAGGCCTCGTTCAAGGTTTTTCCTTTACCGGTTACTGCAATCACTCTTCCTCCCTGATTTACAAGTTCTCCTTTGCTGTTTCGAGTGGTTCCTGCGTGAAAAATTTCGCTTCCTTCCACGGATTTCGGAAGGGAAATCGGGAAACCCTTTTCGTAAGAACCTGGATATCCACCGCTTACCATCACGACTGTGGTGGAGTAATCCGGTGAAATTTTCATTTCGTATTTGTCCAATGTTCCTGTGCCGATTCCATGGAGCAAACCAAGGAAATCGCTTTCAATTCGTGGTAAAACTGCTTCCGTTTCCGGATCGCCCATTCTCACATTATATTCAATGACGAAAGGTTCTCCTTCGTTGTTCATTAATCCAATGAAAAGAAAACCTTTGTATGGGATGTTTTCTTTTGCAAGTCCTTCGACTGTAGGGATTACGACACGATCTTCCACTTTTTTCATGAAAGTAGCATCTGCGAAAATCACCGGGCTGATGGCACCCATTCCTCCGGTATTCAATCCGGTATCACCTTCGCCGATTCGCTTGTAATCCTTCGCCTCCGGCAAAATTTTATAGCTTTTTCCGTCTGTGGCCACGAAAACCGAAAGTTCAATTCCTGTCAAAAACTCTTCGATCACGACTTTGGAAGAAGCCTCTCCAAATTTCTGGTCAAGCAGCATTTCTTTCAGGGAAGAAATTGCTTCTTCCAGTGTAAGACAAATCAGCACGCCTTTGCCGGCAGCTAATCCATCAGCTTTCAGTACGATAGGTAGTTTTTGTTTTTTCAGATAATCGATTCCGGCTGCGATCTGATCAGGGGTGAAAGTTTCGTAGGCGGCAGTCGGGATATTGTTTCGCTGCATAAATCGCTTCGAAAAATCCTTGCTTCCTTCCAGGGTTGCGCCCAATTGAGAAGGGCCGACAACCGGGATTTTGGTGGTTGAAGATTGATTTTGCAGGTAATCGACCAGGCCTTTTACCAATGGTTCTTCGGGTCCCACGACAACCAAGTCAATGCTATTGGAGGTGATAAAATCGCGGATTCCTTTAAAATCAGTTACTGAAAGGGGAATATTGGTCGCGATTTCGGCGGTTCCGGCATTTCCCGGAGCTACAAACAATTGGGTACAATCGATACTTTGTACGATTTTCCAAGCAAAGGCATGTTCTCTGCCTCCGCTTCCAAGCAAGAGTATATTCATTGACTTAATTCAGGTTAATTGGCGTGCTCAGAGATAAACTTGACCCGATAGACCCGCAATTCATCTTCTGCAAAGTCCTGGTCGGCAAGTTCATCCAATGCCACTTTTATTTGATCGGTTTCTGCATTCATGAAGTAATCATGGAGCAAATCCTCACGCTCCTCATCCATGATGTGATGAATGTAGTAATCGATGTTAAGTTTTGTTCCGCTATAAATGATTTGCTCTATTTCATGAAGCAACTCACCCATGCTGATATTCAAATTATCCGCAATTTCATCCAGGTCAACTTTTCGATCGATTTGCTGGATGATTGAAATCTTCACTTTTGAGCGGACTCCCGATGATTTTACCACCACTTCTGCAGCAGTTTCAATCTCGTTTTCCTCCACATAAGCCGAAATCACTTTCAGAAACGGAGCTCCGAATTTAGCGACTTTTCCCATACCAACGCCATTGATTTGCGCCAGTTCTTCTTTAGTGGTGGGATATATGGTTGCCATTTCTTCCAAAGAAGGATCTTGGAAGATGATATAGGGAGGAAGGTTTTTTGATTTTGCGACTTTTTTTCGTTCAGCTTTCAGCAATTCAAAAAGCTTCTCGTCATAAGCCACTCCGGTGCTGATATCGATTTCGGCTTGATCGGCTTCCATCATTTTGGCAAAATCCTGATCCCGATACAATTCTACTACGTAGGGAGCCTCAAGGAATTCATTTCCCTTTTCGGTCAATCGTAAAATTCCATAATTCTCGATATCCTTTTCAAGAAAATCGAGAATCATTGCCTGACGGATAACTGTCGTCCAGGTTTTTTCACTTTCTTCTTTGCCTTTGCCAAAAACATCGAGCGAACTGTGCTTGTAGCTTTCTGTGTAATCGTTGGTTTCTCCCTGAATCACATTTACCAAATGATCCAGACCAAAGCGCTCATTTGTTTGTTTTACTGCCTCGAGCGCTGTAACAAGCAAGTCCATTCCTGCGAAAGTTTCCCTCTCACGCTTACAATTATCGCAGAATCCGCAGTCATCGTGCATGATTTCTCCGAAGTAATTCAAGATGAATTTCCGTCGGCAAACTCCCGTTTCTGAATACGCCGCCATTTCCTGAAGGAGGATTTTGGCGTTTTCGCGTTCTGTGACCGCTTTATCTTTGTTGAATTTGTCAAGCTTGACAATGTCTTCGTAGCGGTAGAACATCAGACAGTGACCTTCAAGCCCGTCTCTTCCTGCCCGACCGGTTTCCTGATAATATCCTTCAAGCGACTTGGGCACATCGTAGTGAATCACATACCGAACATCCGGTTTGTCGATTCCCATTCCAAAAGCAATGGTTGCTACGATTACATCCAATTCTTCATTCAGAAAGTCATCCTGATTTTTGATCCGAATAGGTGAATCCAATCCTGCGTGATAAGGAGCTGCATTAATCTGATTGACTTTCAGTAATTCGGCAATCTCTTCCACCTTTTTTCTACTCAGGCAGTAGATGATTCCCGATTTGCCTTTGTGTTGTTTGATAAATTTGATGAGTGCTTTTTTCGACTCATTTTTCACTTTTGGACGGACCTCGTAGAAGAGATTTGTCCGGTTAAAAGATGATTTGAAAAGGTCAGCTTCTTCCATCTGAAGATTGCGCTGAATATCCTGCTGCACTTTTGGAGTAGCTGTCGCAGTAAGAGCGATTATCGGAAGGTTTGGAGCAATCTGAGCAACAATGGATTTGATTTTGCGGTATTCCGGGCGGAAATCATGTCCCCATTCGGAGATACAATGAGCTTCATCAATCGCGACGAAACTCAAATGAGCCGACTTCAGAAAGGCTATATTCTCTTCTTTCGTTAGCGATTCGGGAGCAACATAAAGCAACTTGGTGAGTTTTTTTAAAACTTCACTTTTTACCTTATTTGCTTCGGATTTATTCAGGGTAGAATTTAGAAAATGCGCATTGACACCAATCGCATTGAGCTGATCAACCTGATTTTTCATCAAAGCGATCAAAGGGGAAATGACAATTGCTGTTCCTTCGGAAACCACTGCAGGAAGCTGGTAGCAAAGTGACTTTCCAGCCCCGGTTGGCATAATTACAAACGTATTCTTTTTATTCAGCAGATTGTCCACGATTATCTCCTGATTACCACGGAACTGGCTGAAGCCAAAGATTTTCTTTAGTTCTGCTTTTACTTTATCCTCCACAAGACGTAGGGTGTTAATGGGTGCTGAGAGCCTGTAAACAGGAATGATTGATATCTTTATACCTTTGTCAGTAAGAAATACTAAACGCAGGTAAAATTGAATTTAGCTAAAAATATTAGAAATACAGCCACCAGAGTTCTTCAAAATGAGGCTGGGGCCATATTAAAATTAGTGGATTATCTGGACGGTGATTTTGAGGCTTGTGTAGAGAGAATTCTCCATTCAAAGGGAAGAGTGGTGATCACAGGAATTGGCAAAAGCGCTATCATCGCCAACAAAATTGTAGCAACGCTGAACTCAACCGGGACTCCTGCTTTATTCATGCATGCAGCCGATGCGATTCATGGCGATCTGGGAATGATTCAGGAAGACGATATTGTGATTTGCATTTCAAAAAGTGGGAACACACCTGAGATCAAAGTGCTGGTTCCTCTATTGAAAAACCTGGGTTCGGTGCTTGTGGCTTTGGTAAGTAACACCAAAAGCTATCTGGCTGACCAAGCTGAATACGTGCTCAATGCAACGATTGAGGAAGAAGCCTGCCCAAATAATCTAGCTCCAACGACAAGCACCACTGCACATTTGGCGATGGGCGATGCACTGGCAGTTTGTCTGCTGGAAGCTAGAGGTTTTACGCCTGAGGATTTTGCAAAATATCATCCGGGTGGATCATTGGGGAAACAATTGTACCTGAAGGTTGAAGATCTTTTGAATTCCCAACAGATTCCAAAAGTGAAAATGTCGGCTGGTTTGGCGGAGGTAATTTTGGAGATTTCCGGCAAAAGACTAGGCGCAACAGCGGTGGTAGATGAGGATGACAAACTCAAAGGAATAATTACTGACGGAGATTTACGAAGAATGCTGCAAAAGACATTGGACATTCAATCTCTTCGAGCTTCAGATATTATGACAGTTAATCCAAAAACAATTTCATCCGATGAATTCGCCATTCGTGCGCTGAATTTGATGCGCAATCATAATATCACTCAACTCGTCGCGATGAATGGAGATAAAATCGCAGGTTTTGTTCATATTCATGAATTAATGAAAGAAGGAATAGTATAACAGAAAGAATGCAGGACAAGCCCTATATCGTCATCATGGCGGGAGGAATCGGATCCCGGTTTTGGCCGTACAGTCGAAGACGTCGACCTAAGCAATTTTTAGACATTCTGGGAACTGGCCGAAGCCTGCTTCAGATGACTTTCGACCGGTACAGGGAAATTGCAGAATTAGATCAGTTTAGGATCGTGACCTACCGAAAATATGTAGATCTGGTCAAGGAGCAACTTCCTGAACTTGAAGAGAGTCAGATTTTTATCGAACCTTCCCGAAAAAATACAGCAACCTGCATCGCATACGCGGCTTACAAGATCCACGCACTTGATCCCGAGGCAAACCTTGTTGTAACTCCTGCGGATCATTTGATTTTGCAGGAAAAGAAATTTACCGACACTATTCTGAAGGCGGTCGAAGCTGCCAAAGTTCCAGGAAGGCTGATCACGATTGGGATAAGACCAAACAGACCGGAGACCGGTTATGGCTACATTCAATACCACGATAATTCATCTGAGGATACGCTTAAAGTAAAAACGTTCACAGAAAAGCCGAACCTTAAGCTTGCCAAAACCTTTATTGAAAGCGGGGATTTTGTTTGGAACTCAGGTATGTTCGTTTGGAAAGCCAGTAGTTTGATCAAAGCCATCGAGGACTACATGCCTGATCTGGCAGAAGTATTTGAAGATGGGTTGAGCTTATTGGGTACTCCGGGTGAATATGAGTATATCACCAGAGCATATATGCAAGTGAAAAATATCTCTATCGATTATGGGATTATGGAAAAATCTGACCAGGTCTATATGATTTTGGGAGATTTTGGATGGTCGGATCTTGGATCCTGGAATAGCCTTCATGAGCTAAGGCCAAAAGATGGATTCAACAACGTCGTAGAGGCGAATGCAATTCTCTATGACACCTCCAATTCTTATATCAAAGTGAATAGTGACAAATTGGTCGTGGTGCAGGGATTGGATAATTATCTGATCAATGAATCCGATAATGTCCTGTTGATTTGTAAGCTTGACAATGAGAAAAAATTCAGAGAGTTTGTCTCCAATGCGAGAAAAAAAGGGGATGACTTCATCTAAGTCATCCCCTTTTTTCTTAATTCATTCTATTTATTTTTTACGTTGTCTGATCGCTTCGTAGATCACTACTCCGGCAGATACGGACACATTCAAACTTTCGATATTTCCGATCATCGGGATTTTTACTTTGTCATCCATGATTCCCAGAAGATCCTGAGAGATCCCGTCTTCTTCAGATCCCATTACCAACGCAACAGGGGAAGCAAAATCCGCATCATACATGCTCTTTTGGGTTTTTTCAGTGATTGCCACAAGTGTCAAACCCATTTTCTGAATATCCCGACAGGTAAAGAAAAGATTTTTTACACGAACGATCGGGATAAAATTGAGCGCTCCGGCTGAAGTTTTGATCGCATCAGCGTTGATCTGAGCGCTTCCTTTTTCGGGAATTACTATCGCATCCACGCCGGCACATTCCGCAGTCCGGGCGATTGCTCCGAAGTTTCTCACATCCGTGATTCGGTCCAGGATAAGGATCAAAGGAGATTTTCCAACAGCAAAGCAACTATCAATCACATTGTCCAGAGATGCGTATTCGATGGCAGACATCTGCGCAACGACACCCTGGTGATTTTTGCGGGTGATTCGATCGAGTTTGGCATCCGGAACTCTGACCACTGGAATTTTCTCAGCTTTGCAAAGCGTGAGCAATTCCTTGATCAAATCGTTATTTAGTTCTTTCTGAACGAGGACTTTATCAATATCTTTTCCAGCATGGATAGACTCCATGACAGCTCTGGTACCAAATATAAAATCTTTTTCGTGGGCTCCTTTTTCGATTAAAAAGCCATCTTTCCGCTTCTCCATATTGAAATGTTTTTGAACCATACTGGCTGATAAGCCCTTGAGCGGTTCAACACGTAGTAGTGTGGGGTGAGAATATTCTTTACGCGGGCAAAAGTAAAGCGAATTTTCGAACTCTCATCCATCCCGTCGTAAGTCCACACTTCCCGGTCCAGGTAAAAGTTCACTTCCTGTGGAGCTCCCATCACGATGTAGACCATTCCTTTGTCAGTTTTCCAGCCTTCTTTAAAGTCTGTAAATAAGATGTTTGCAAATTCTACCTGACGGAAATATTCACGGATCAGATCCTTGGCGACATCAGGATTTCGGGTAAGTCCATACCAATATTCATCCAAGGCTTTCTTCTTATCCTCAGCCAAAAGCAGGGTTTCATGTTCCTTTCGGGTAGAAATATAAGTCACTATCTCAACCATTTCATCCCAATCTTTCACTTTTGGAAATGCCTCATGGGTTGTTTTCAGGATCAAACCTGAAGTTTTGGCTGTATCGCTTTGGATGAAATAATATCCTTTTTTATCGAAGCTTTTAGGAACGTTGGCAAGAAAATCACCTTCATCCAGAACTTGGAGTTCTTTGGGAATGGAAGGCGACTTGGTTTCCATCGGAGGAAAAGGAACTTCGAAATCAATCGGGTAATAAAACAGATGCAGGTTTGGTCCTCCCTCAGATTTGAAAAGTAAAAATTCTCCTGTGTTCAGGTAGTTTTGATCAAATGCCACATCGTTGGCGAAATATGCTCCAAAGTCCGGGTGACCTGAGACATAAGTGCTCTTCAGATCTATACTGAAATTATATTCATCGCCTTGCCTGGTATCCAATGCTGTAAATAATGCAATTGAAGTTTGCTCATCTTCGGGAATCTCTACCGGAATCTCGAAAACCCAATGCCTTTCAGTATCATATTTAAGGTTTTCTCTGGTCAATAAGTTGGTTTTTTCCGGAGTGATTTCATCCTCATAGCTTTCTAATATTGAATAGGAAAAGCTATATGTATTGAAATCAGGCTTGTCCTCTATTTTTTCTACCAGACATTGAAGTTTGAATCGAGTAGCACTTTCCTTTACAGGAATGATTTTCAAGGCGATTCTGGAGTACCGGGAATACCGAAGTGCTTGATTTAAATTGCCTAAGTTTTTTTGGGAATATGCCGGTAGAATAAAGCCTGTAAGCAGGATTGAAAAAATCAGAATTCGGATTTTAAGTTGGTTCATTGGGTACTGATCTCGGGTTTTAAAAATTAAGGTTACTTTTGCCAAAATAGTAAAATTTTGTATGGCTACCTATACAACGGAAATCGCCTCTGACAAGTTGGTCAGCGACAACCCAATTCATCAACGATTGCTCAAAGCATACATTGCTGCTCAGCCCTGGATATCCGGCAAATTGCTGGAAGTAGGCTGTGGAGAAGGAAGAGGAGTGGAGACTTTACTGCCTTTGGCAGAGAGCTATCTCGGGCTGGATAAGATTCAGGAAGTAATTGATTCTTTGAAAGTTAAATTCCCCGGAATCGAATTCAGACAGGCTGTCATTCCTCCTTTTGAAGGAATTGAAGACAATTCATTTGACACGATTGTAAGCTTTCAGGTAATCGAGCATATCCCGAATGATAAACTTTTCCTTCAGGAAATATATCGGATGCTCAAGCCGGGAGGAAAGGCAATTATCTCAACTCCGAACATCAATCACACGCTATCGAGAAATCCTTGGCATGAGCGGGAATATACTCCTCAGCAGTTGATTGCGCTTTGTTCCGGGATTTTTGATACCGTGGAGGCAAGAGGAATCGGAGGGAATGAGAAAGTTTGGGCGTATCATAACTCCAACCGCAAATCAGTTCAGAAAATAATGCGATTTGATATTTTGGATCTGCAGCATAAGTTGCCGGCTTGGATTCTGAGAATGCCTTATGAAATTCTGAATCGGATGAACCGCAACAAACTTCACAAGGAACAAGGTGCAAGCGTGGTTCAAATCACGCATGAAGATTATCCCCTTGTAGAGGATCCGGCAAAAGGTCTGGATTTGTTTTACATCCTGAGGAAAAAATGAAAGGTTTAGGGCTTCTCAGTTTCTTCAAAAAGCAAATCCGGCACGATTGATATCGTGCCGGATTTGCTTTTTATGAATTGAGATTCTTAATTCCTTGGAATCAAACTTCCTCCGCTTTCTTCAGGTCCGAGGAATTTCTCCATTCGAAGTTTCAGTTCCTGAGCTTTTTCCTGATAGCCTCGCTCTTCCAGAAGAGGAATGAAATACTTCACCATTTCCACAGAAATCATCATATCCCGGTCGTATGGTCTTCCCTCCTCAGTATAAAACTCAATCATATCCAATGACTTTTTGGAGACCTTATCAATGATATCAAGGGCTTTTTCATCTTCCCCAACTTCGAAGAAAAGTGGAACGGACTGGCCACTGGAAAGATCATAAGGAATCGCCTCATTCGGCATCACTTTCAATCCGTAATTAAGCATTTTAGCTGCGTCTTCCATACGATTCTGATCCAGCAAAGCAATCACAATGCTGTTTAGCGCACTTCTGTGATTGGAAGCAAATCGTCTGTATTCCTCATCGAGATACGCATCAGGATTGTCCATTCCACGGAAAGCGAAATTCTCCATGAAATTTTTCATGGCAAGATCCGGGTTCACAAGTTCCTCGCGGATGAACTCCGGCTTGCGAATTGGAAGCAAACGATAGGTCAGTCCTTCCATCACTACATGCTCATCCAGATTGATTCCAATCGTGGCAAGCGAAGTATTATTGAAGTAAATCGGTCTTTCCCAGTTATTACTAGTGATCAGATCGATCAGCATCAAGGTTCCTTTGGTGACATATTGACCTTTCACCTGGAGATTCATTTGCGGAGTAAACAAAGGAGCAAATTCTGCAGGAATGATGTTTTTGTTTGCCACGGCTGAGCTGTCCACATCCAAAATCAAATTTCTGGAAGGAACCATGTTCACGACACTTTTTCCACCGGTTTGCATTCTCAGCAGTTCAGAACCTGAGTTCAAAAGCTTGAGATATTCATTTACAGATATGGCATTTAGTCCTTCTCTTTCTGTGACGTAGAGAACATCATTTGTTCCTTTTTGATATCGCTCTGGTGCCAAAGAGAAAGGAAGTGCATCTGATTCGTTGACAGGGCGGGTCATTTGCTCGACATACCAATCCGTATCAAAATAGCTCAATACGATTACCCGCACGTCTGTTCGGAAACCTTCAACTTCCTGGACATACCAAAGTGGGAAAGTATCATTGTCACCTCCGGTAAATAGAATCGCATTTGGAGCGCAGGATGCGAGGAAGTTTCTCGCAGAGTCCACTGAGAAGTAACGGCCTTTTCTATTGTGGTCATTCCAGTTTTGGCTGGCAACCAATCCCGCAATCGGAAGTGTAATCAGCGTTGAGAGAATTCCGGCAACTGCCAGATTTTTATTGGCTTTGGCGATCATATTTCCGATTGCCAAAACTCCCATTCCAATCCAAATAGCAAAGGAATAGAAACTTCCGACATAGATATAATCCCGTTCCCGAGGCTCAACAGGCGGGGAATTCAAATACAAAACCAAGACAACTCCCATCATCAGGAAGAGCATCAGGTTTACATAGAATGATTTGGGATCCACTTTTGCCTGGAATAGCAAACCTATAACTCCCAGAATCAGAGGAAGCATCAGGTAATTATTGTGTGCTTTATTTTCCTTAATGTAGTCAGGGTATTTATCGCTCAATGCATCTCCGATTCCAATCCAAGGGGCATCCGAAAAATCACTTTCACGGCCAGAGAAATTCCACATGAAATATCTCCAGTACATATGTCCCAACTGGTGAGTAAACATGAAATAAAGGTTGTCACCGAAAGTTGGTTCCTGACCTTCTCTCAGGCCAAGCTTGGATCTGTAGATTCTTTTGTGATTTTCCTGGGTGGAATAGATTCTTGGTAGAATAGTCGTTTTCGCAGGATCGTACGTGTTTTTTAAATCATAATCCACGATTTCATACTTGTCTTTTCCCTTCATGTAAACCGGGTCACCTTCTTCTTGATCCACTAGATCGGCAGTGAAATACTGCCCGTGAAGTAAAGGTCTGTAGCCATATTGCTCACGCTTCAAGTAGGAAACATAACTCACGATATCACTTGGAGCATTCTCATTGATGATGGGATCCTGATTTGCACGCACAACGATCAACGCATACGATCCATAACCAATCAGGATGAAAATCAGGGAAAGCAAGACTGTATTCAGGATCGCTTTTTCATGGATTCTTGAATATCGGTAAGCGAAAAACAAGGCTCCCAAAAACAGAATAGCGAAGAAAATTATTCCGGCTCCAAACGGAAGTCCAAGGGAATTGACAAAAAAGATTTCCATCGATCCCGCCAGACTTGGCAGACCGGGAATGATCAGGTTGTTAATAATTATAAGGGCAACACCGCCGAGGAACATGGCGAAAATGGCTCCTTTTAGAGTCGGCTTTAGATACTTTTTGAAGTAATAAATCAGTGCCAAAGCAGGTAGAGTGACCAAGTTGAGCAAGTGAACTCCGATGGAAAGTCCAACCAGATAAGCGATGAAAATCATCCAACGGTTTTCTTCCTTTGGGTCTTTGATCACATCCCATTTCAGGAATGCCCAGATCACGATCGCCGTAAAGAAGGAGGACATGGCGTAAACTTCCGCCTCAACAGCAGAAAACCAGAAGCTGTCGGAGAAAGTGTAAACCAAAGAACCCACGATTCCTGCTCCCATAAGTGAGATGATCTGGCCTTTGTCTTCCTTACCTTCTTCGATTTTGAAGAGTCTCCTTCCGAAAAGAGTGATGGACCAAAATAGAAACAGAATGGTAAAACCTGAGAACAGAGCACTGCCCACATTCATCCAATAAGCGATCTCAAGTGTATCGCCAAAGGCAAAAACACTGAACATTCGATATACCAAAAGGAAGAACGGAGCTCCTGGAGGGTGAGGCACTTGCAGCTTGTAAGACACGGCAATAAACTCTCCCGGATCCCAGAAACTAGCTGTTTGTTCGACTGTCAGGATATAGACCAGGGTGGCTACCAAAAAAATGACCCAACCGGTCAGGTTATTTATTTGCTTGTAATTGAGCATTAAGAAGATAATTAGAGGGACGAAAATAAATAAATTATCTCCATGTCAGGACTTTTTAGCACTTTTTAAAAGTTTTGATCTTTGAACTCGCATTTCTCCATGTGATAATTATTACTGTTTCGAACTTCAGCGCATCCTATTTTTGTTTTGTCATTTAAACAGTGAAGCTATGAACGAGCAACCTAAAACATTTCAAGAATTGATCGATGGGGACACACCTATATTGGTAGATTTCTTTGCTACCTGGTGCGGGCCGTGCAAAATGATGCAGCCAATTCTGGAGGATACAGCCAAGAAGATGGGAGAGAAAGTGAAAATTGTAAAAGTGGATGTGGACAAAAACCCATTGGCTGCCAGCAAATTTCAAGTTCGAGGCGTGCCTACTTTGATCCTGTTCCAAAAAGGAAAAATCCTGTGGAGAGAATCGGGAGTAGTTCCATCCCATCAACTAGTCAAATCCATTGAAAGTAATATTCTGGCAAAAGCTTGATCTGAATGTGACAAAAGTCATTTTAGAAAAATACTCAGCCTTATACTTTTGACAAATAATTAACTGAAACCATAAAAAAGAAGACCATATGTTAATCGAACAAATCTATACCGGATGTCTTGCTCAAGGAGCATACTACATCGAATCAGACGGAGAAGCTGCAGTGATAGATCCACTGAGAGAGGTTCAGCCATACATTGAAAAGGCAGAGAGAAGAAACGCTAAAATCAAGTATGTATTTGAGACGCACTTTCATGCTGATTTCGTTTCTGGTCACCAAGACTTGGCGGCCAAAACCGGAGCAAAGATTGTATATGGCCCAACCGGGATGAAGTTAGGTTTTGATGCTGTGATCGCAGAAGACAATCAGGTATTCACCCTTGGAAAAATTAAAATAAAGCTGATCCACACTCCGGGTCATACCATGGAGAGCTCTTGTTATCTTCTGATCAATGAAGAAGGAAAAGAAGAGGCGATTTTCACTGGTGACACCTTATTTATAGGTGATGTGGGAAGACCTGATTTGGCACAGAAAGTAATTGCTGACCTTACTCAGGATAAGCTTGCAGCGCATTTATATGATTCTTTGAGAAATAAACTGATGCCTTTGTCAGATGACTTGATTGTCTATCCGGCTCACGGTGCAGGTAGTGCGTGTGGCAAAAACATGAGCAAAGAAACTTCTGATACTCTCGGAAATCAAAAGAAGACCAATTATGCGCTTCAGGAGATGACTAAGGAGCAATTTATCAAAGAAGTGCTGACCGGTCTTACACCTCCTCCGGCGTATTTCCCACAGAATGTGATGATGAATATTCAAGGATACGACAGCATCGATACGGTTTTGGAAAGAGGTGTCAGACCACTTTCTCCCGCAGAGTTTGAAGCCGCAGCCAATGAAACAGGCGCATTGATTCTTGACACAAGAGATCCGGAAGTATTTGCTAAGGGCTTTGTGCCAAATTCAGTAAACATTGGAATCGATGGAAGCTTTGCCGTTTGGGTTGGAGCTATGATCCCGGATGTGAAGCAGGAGATTTTGGTGATCACAGATGAAGGAAAAGAGGAAGAAGTAATTACAAGATTGGCACGTGTAGGATACGATCATGCACTTGGATACTTGAAAGGCGGAATCGAGGCATGGAAAGGAGCAGGACATGAAGTTGATCAAATCACCCAAGTGACTGTAGAAGAACTAGCCAAAATCAAAGAACGCAATCCCGATATCAATATTCTGGACGTCAGAAAAAATTCAGAATATCTGTCTGAGCACGTGGTAGATGCAGAAAATGCTCCGCTGGACTATTTAAATGACAGCATGGTGAAAATCAACAGAGACAAAACTTATTACGTGCACTGTGCCGGCGGATACAGATCCATGATCTTCAATTCTGCTCTCAGAGCAAGAGGTTTTGACAATCTGATCGATATCGCAGGCGGATTCAAAGCGATCAAAGAATCAGAGAAGTTTAAGGTAACGGACTACGTTTGTCCAACTACATTGCTATAATTGAGAAAAGAGAAAAGTTGCTTAAATGTTAAATGGCAGGCCTTTGTGCTTGCCATTTTTAATTTAAAAAAAGCCGATGTGATGAAAGTCACAGTTGTTTGACCCTATCCATGATGACATTTGTAAAGAAAATTGCAGGAATCTTGCTGTTGGGTTTGAGCATACCGATCTCGGTAGCTTTTGCGCAGCACGAACATTCTGAAGAAACTGAGGAACCAAATGAAAAGTTATTTGGTAAAGTTCTTGAAACAGGCTCATTCGAGTTTCATCTCAGGTCCTATTTTATGGCGACCGTCAATCAAGGTGAATTAACTGATTATTCTACCTGGGGTACAGGTGCAGGAATTGGTTATTTCAGTCCGAGATGGAAAGGTCTTGGAATTGGATTCAGCGGGTTCTTTGTTTTCAGACATTATGAAAACAATGTTACCGAACTGGATCCGACCACCGGCTTGGGAAATCGATACGAGATCACGCTTTACGATGTCCACCATCCCGAAAATCATAAGGATATGGATCGACTGGAGGAGTTCTTTATTTCCTATCAAAATAAAGAATGGTCTCTATTAGCTGGGAGACAAAAGTTTGAAAGTCCGCTGTTGAATGAGTCGGATAATAGAATGAGGCCCAATTTATTCAGTGGTCTGTCTGGAGAATATTCCCCTGGCAATTGGAAGTTTACAGGAGCTTGGTTCACTCATTTGATTTCAAGAGGTTCTTTGGAATGGTTGCCAGTTGAGGAATCAGTTGGTTTTTATTCCACTGGAAGGAACCCTTTGGGATCGGAAGAAGATTATCATCATAACCTTGATTCAAAAGGAATCGGGGTCATAGGCGCAGAATATGAAGAAGAAGATTGGAAAGTCAGTTCCTGGAATTACTTGGGAGAAGGCATGTTTGGTCTTGCTTTTCTTGAAGCAACCGGAAAAACGGATCTAAATGGGAGTGCTGATTTTCTTATGGGATTTCAGGGCTTCTATCAAGGTGCAGTTGGAGACGGGGGAAATCCTGATCCTGCGAAAACTTACATGCTTCCAGGAGAAAAAACCTACGGTGTCGGCTTAAGTACCGGAATAGATTGGGCTAATTCTACGATTACTTTGAATTATCTTGGAATCTCAGATAAAGGAAGGTTTCTTTTTCCCAGAGAATGGGGCAGGGAACAGTTCTTCGTCAGCCAACAGCGGGAAAGATTTGAAGGAATGGGTGGAGTAAATGCGATTACGTTGAAATATGATCAAACCTTCATCCATGACCAGTTAATGGTTTCACTGGGTGCCGGACATGTTCAAACGCCGGATTTGAATAACTTGAAATTGAATAAATATGGATTGCCAAACTACCTTCACTTTACCGGGTTGGTAGATTACAGACTACAGGGATTCTTTAAAGGTCTTGACCTTCAGTTTCTTGTAGCTGTAAAAAAAGAAGACAGAAAAGAACATTTACCTCAGGAGTATATAATTAATAGAGTCAACATGAGTAATTTCAATTTGATTCTTGACTACAGATTTTAAAAAAAAAACAAAACAAACAGATATGAATCAATTCATGGAGTGGATTACCCAACCTTGGCCTTGGTACGTGGCCGGACCGATGATTGGTCTGACAGTGCCAGCGCTGCTTATCTTAGGAAATAAGTCCTTCGGCATTTCCTCATCTCTTCGCCACATCTGCGCAGCATGTATTCCGGCAGGTATTCCTTTTTTCACTTACAATTGGAAGAAGGAAATGTGGAACTTGCTTTTCGTATTAGGAGTAGGTATTGGTGGATTTATTGCAACTACCTTTCTCGCCAATCCAGACACTATTGTGATTTCTGAAGCTACTCAAGCTGATTTGGCTGCATTGGGTATCACCCAATTTTCAGATTTAATGCCAGGTGATCTGTACACCTGGGATATTATTTTCTCTGGAAAAGGGTTGGTCTTCTTTGGTTTAGGAGGGTTTTTGGTGGGTTTTGGTACCCGTTACGCAGGAGGTTGTACATCAGGTCATGCCATCATGGGAATTAGTTCCTTACAATGGCCATCATTAGTTGCCACTACATTCTTTATGATTGGAGGATTTTTGATGACCCATGTGATCATGGAGCCTTTAATGAAGTTGGTAGGATTCTAAATAGAGACAAAAATGAAAGTATTAGAAAAAAAGATAAAAGCAGAAGTCTGCGATGCACCAAACTCAAGAGTGGATCACGACAAGGGACTTGAGCTACTTAAGTATTTGATCATCGGGGTAGTTTTCGGGATCGTATTTGTAAAGGCAGAGATTATTTCCTGGTTTAGAATTCAGGAGATGTTCAGACTTCAATCCTTCTTTATGTATGGTGTGATAGGTTCAGCAATTGTGACTGGTATTATTTCGATCCAGCTGATCAAGCGCTTGGGAATAAAAACCATTCATGGAGAGGCAATTACTATCCCAAATAAAGAATTTAGAAAAGGTCAAATAATTGGTGGATTTATCTTCGGACTAGGTTGGGCATTGACTGGTGCTTGTCCCGGACCTTTGTTTGCCCAGATTGGCAGTGGATATACTATCGTGATCATTACCCTGATTTCTGCATTGGCAGGTACGTGGGTTTATGGCAAATTCTCAGACAAACTACCCAATTAAACAGGGATTGTTAAATTCAAAAAGTCGCTTTCTGTAATAGTAAGCGACTTTTTTTACTCAAATACTTTTTTGATAATAACTCTGATCATAATAATGATGACAATTATGATAGAACCAACGATCACAAACTCCATAATTTTTCTTTTGTAAATAACCGGACGGAAGGTAAATAGTTTCCGATCGGATACTGAATCTATTCAGGATTTTGATTCAATGTTCAGTACTTTTGTACGCCTTTTAAACCTATTCATTATCATGAATCTACTATCCAAAAGAAGAACTGCACTTGGAAGCATGTTCTTTTTCATTGGGCTTTGCTTTTCGAGTTGGGCTGCCAGAATCCCGGATATTCAAGCTAAGTTTCAACTTTCCGAAGGTCAATTGGGTACTTTATTGCTTTTTCTTCCGCTTGGTTCTATGCTTGGGCTTCCTATCGCAGGTTGGTCCGTTCACCAATATGGCAGTCGCAGAGTGATCATGATTGGTAGTTTCGTGTACGCTATGACACTCCCGTTGATTGGATTAAGCCCCAATACGTATTTGCTTGTTCCGGTCCTGATACTTTTTGGAATGTTGGGAAACATCATGAATATTTCTCTTAATACTCAGGCCCTTAATTTGGAAGATCAGATGGGCAAAAGCATTTTAGCATCCTTTCACGGATTGTGGAGTATGGCAGGATTTACAGGAGCAGGTCTTGGCGCAGGATTAATCTTTTTTAATTTTTCTCCGGCAGGTCATTTTGCTGTCGTTATGGGGATTTCATTCCTGATTGTAATATTGGCCCAGGGTTATTTAGTCAAAGAAGAAAAAGCTTCGGATGAGGGAGGATTGGTCTTGAGAAAGCCAGATGATTTGCTTTTACGAATCGGATTGATTGCATTTTTGGGGATGATGTGCGAGGGATGTATGTTTGATTGGAGTGGCGTTTATTTCAAAAAAGTAATTGAAGCTGAGCCGTCCTTGGTTGCTTTGGGATATGTGGCATTTATGGGTGCTATGGCTTCCGGAAGGTTTATTACAGATAAGGTTGTTGCGCGTTTTGGAAAAGTTGCAGTACTTCAAGTCAGTGGACTTCTGATTTTTCTGGGCCTTTCATTATCCGTAGCCATTCCAACTGTCTATGTCGCAACGTTCGGGTTTTTATTAGTTGGTTTGGGAGTGGCTTCGATCATTCCTGTATCTTACAGCATTGCAGGTCGATCCAAATTATATTCACCAAGCGTTGCTTTGGCTTTGGTTTCAACTATTTCCTTTTTCGGATTTTTGATAGGCCCTCCATTGATCGGATTTGTGGCAGAGTTATTCAGCCTTCCTCTGTCATTTGCCATGATAGCTATCAACGGACTCGGAATTGTCTTACTTGCAACTATTCGAAAACAGGTTTTTTTCTCCAATGAAGCCAACGCCCCTGACACAGATATATGAGTTTAGGTGATTCTTTTCAGTATTCTCTTCCATTTCAGGTAGGATCCTATCAGGTTCATCCTGACGGAAAAATCAGTCTTACTTCTTTGGCAGATTTCCTTCAAGAGATCGCTTGGAGGCATGCTGATTCTGCTGATTTTGGAAGGAATCTGATGGAGTCAAACCTGATGTGGGTGCTTTCAAGACTCGATATCCGAGTGGAAAAATCTCCAACCTGGGGAGAAAAAATTCAAGCTTTTACTGCTGGAAGAGGTGCAGATAAACTTTTTGCCTTTCGTGAATTTTTGGTTTTAGACTCAAATGGTGAAGTTTTGGTCAAGGCAATGTCTTCTTGGCTTTTGCTTCATACAGAAACCAAAAGACCTCAGCGTCCTGAGGTTGTTTTGCCCGCACATCTTTTTGATCCAACTCAGAAACCTGATTGGCAGCCTGAGAAGATCAGAATTCATGGAGAAGAAATCTACCGGGAAACATTGAAAGTGCGGTATTCCGATCTGGACTTGAATAATCATGTCAACAATACAAGCTATATCCTTTGGGTAGAAAACATCCTCCGGGAAAATAACTTTTCTGCGAATGAGCTTCTTATTAATTATCAGGCCGAGTGTATTCTGGGAGATGAAGTGAATCTGAGCCTTTGGAAAACAGGAGCGGGAATGCTTGTGCAAGGAGTAGTAGGAGAGAAACTAGTCTTGCTTGCCAGAGCAAAAGACTGAAGAACAACCCAAAAGGGGACTTTGGAAAGTTGATTAACTAGCTGAAAATCCCATTTTTGAATGGGATGGATTTTTAAATTTCCGTGAATCGGGATCAATTTTCTTTTCTGATTTGTTAAAAGAAGGATCTCTGGTTTATTTGTGTGGATGTGATTCAAGTCACATCATCGGGTTATTCAAATTCTGATTTTTGTATCAAGATTTCGAACTATGAACGAGTTGCCTAAACCTTTCCTCAAAATAATCACACTCCTTGTTGGACTTTTGGTTCTTGCCACTGCGTTGGTTGGAGTGATAGGACTCACGGTTTACCTCGCTTATTCCGGGGTAGAATTGCCTTCATTGGCAGAAAAGGAAGAACAAATCCAGACAGTTGCGGAAGTTCCTGTTGTCAAGGCTTTGGTCGATCCGGCTGGAATGTGGAAAGCACCTGACTGGGCTGCTGTCGATGCCGAGCCGAATGCCGCCGATATTAAATACGGAAAAGAGCTGATCGCAAATACAGCAGAATACCTTGGCCCGAATGGGAAAGTGCGCAAAATGTCCAATGGGATGAATTGCCAAAACTGCCATTTGCAGGCTGGCACAGTGCCTTTGGGCAATAATTATTCGGCGGTGTTCTCTACTTATCCTAAAATAAGAGCCAGATCAGGCCAATCTGAAGATATTCCTAAGCGGATCAATGATTGCTTCGAGCGAAGTCTGAATGGAGAACTTCTGGAAAAAGACAGCAAGGAAATGATAGCTATGGTGTCTTATATTGAGTGGCTTGGCAAGGACGTACCTAAAGGTGAATCTCCAAAGGGTTCTGGTATTTATGAAGTTCCTCTTTTGGATCGGGCAGCAGATCCGATCAAAGGCAAAACAGTCTATGATAACCTATGTCAGAGTTGCCATATGGCAGAAGGACAAGGAATGCCAAAGCCGGACGGTTCGGGATATACCTACCCGCCGCTTTGGGGGGAAAATAGTTACAACGATGGAGCAGGTTTATTCAGGCTTTCCAGATTTGCAGGCTATGTGAAAGCAAATATGCCATTGGGTGCTACGTATGAAAACCCAATTCTCTCCGATGCAGAAGCCTGGGACTTGGCAGCGTATGTGAATAGCATGACGAGACCTTCAAAAGACATTACACAGGATTGGCCGGATATTTCTAAAAAGCCAATGGATCATCCTTTTGGTCCATTCAGTGATGAATTCACTGAGGAGCAACATAAATTTGGTCCATTCAAACCGATCAAAGAAGCCAAAGCGAAGACTAAATGAGGTTTATTTGGCTTGGTCTTTTTCTGATTCTTCCGTTATTCAGTTTTTCGCAGGAATCAGAAAAGGCTATCATTTTCGCTCCTGACATTCATTTCCGGACATTTTGGATGAGTACTTCCTATCCTGAGGATTTCAAGGATGATTATGCTTTGGGAGCTTCCTTAAATCTTGGCGGAAAATTAACGTATCGAGAGAATTTCAAATTTCATATTGGATACAGGACCTTTGCCAATATTTGGAGTTCCGATATTTCAGCTCCCGATCCGCTTTCTGGACAGAGTAATCGCTATGAAACAGGTCTTTTTGATCTTTTAGATACTGAAGACAAGTTTTTTGGGAAGCTTGAGACATTCTCTTTTGAATATTCCAATTCCAAATGGGGAGCAAAAGCTGGTCGAATGGGAATTAATTCTGACTGGATCAATGCTCAGGACGGAAGACTTTCGCCCACTGCGGTCGAAGGCGTGACAGCTTGGTTTTTACCGACTGACAAATGGAAAATTGCAGTCTGGGGAATAGGAAGAATGAGCGTCCGGGGAAGCAGTTCCTGGTTTGATATTGGCGAGACAATAGGTATTTATCCTGTGGGAAGAAATATAGAGGGGAAGCCTTCTCAATATTTTGGAAATACTGAAAGTGATTGGATTGGGATTTGGGAAATCAATCATAAACTGAAAACCGGGGAAATAAATTTCTCCCAAACTCTGGTACAAAATATCTCAAATACCTTTTGGAGTCGCTGGGAGAGAAACTGGCCAATCGAAGGAAAAAAAGATAAAATTATTTTAGGTCTACAAGCAGGATTCCAACATGGTATTGGGGAAGGTGGTAATCCTAATCCGTCCTTGAGCTATAAAGATCCGCATGACAAAAACTGGGCTATTTCCGGTAGGATTGGATACTCTAGCCCAAAGTGGATCACACATCTGAACTACACTAAAGTAGGAGGGTCGGGCCGCTGGCTGAGTCCCCGGGAATGGGGAAAAGATGCTTGGTACACTTTTGTGCCCAGAGAAAGGAATGAAGGATTCGAAAATGTAGATGCGGTTGTTGGGTACGCAGAGTATCGTTTTCCGAAAAATCAAATTCAGGTTTATGCCCACTTGGGGTATCATTGGCTTTCAGACATTGGAGAAGCAGAAGCAAATAAATATGCATTTCCATCGTATCGGCAAATTAACTTGGGATTGAAATACAAACCCGAGTTTGTGAAAAATCTGGACTTTCATCTTTTAATGATGAATAAGGAAGCGCTCGGAGATCCTGTTCTTACTCCAAATCAGAGATACAACAAAGTCGAAATGATTCATATAAATATAATTGCGAATTGGAGGTTGAATTAATATCTGAACCTTTTGGGCCTTTTTAGTCTTTATAAATCAATCCGGTATCGAATTCATTTCACGAAAAGAATAAATCCGGAGGAAAAGTAAAAATAGTGATTCTGCAATAAATTAGGTTTTGCAAAATCTGCTAATTACTTTTGTACTCATAAGGGCTCTGATTAATACGAACCATCTCTTATACTTGAAAATAAAGTTAGCGTTGATTATCAACCTGCCTAAGTAGCAAATTCAAGAGTTTCCCCTTTGCAAAGGTTTTAATTCTTCATCTTTCTACTTTTTTAATTCAAATTTTGACTCTGTCAAACGCCGAATTAAAACCTGCAGAGTAAATCCCACGGGAACAGTTAGTATTTACAATTTCAATTAAAGTATTATTAAGACAGTAAAATTCTCAGAATCAGAATTATCTGAATTCTCTATCACCCTCAGGAAAAGGGTTTATGGATATTTTCAATCCACAAACCAATCCAAGTATGCCAATCGTGAAATGGTCATCAAGACCTTCGTAATGCTCACGATGTTTATCCTTCCTTTCATTCTTGTTATTACAGGAGTAGCTTCAACAACTTGGCAATTATTTGCATGTTTCATAGTAGCTGGTCTTGGAATGGCTGGTGTTGGAATGGGCGTAATGCATGATGCCATTCATGGCACTTACTCAAAAAATCCCACAGTCAATCGTTTGTTAGGGTATACTCTCAATATGATTGGAGCTAACGCCACTGTATGGAAAATACAGCACAATGTACTTCACCATAGCTACACTAATATTGATGAGCATGATGATGATATCAATGCCCCTTTCTTCTTAAGATTCTCCCCTAACGCTGAGCAAAATAGTTTGCATAAATACCAGCATTTGTATGCTTGGATCTTTTACGGACTTTCTACTGTATCATGGGTGACGGCTAAAGACTTTATTCGCCTTAAACGCTATCATGACAAAGGATTGGTAAAAGGTGAAAATGGTTACCGAAATGCTTTGTTAGAGCTTATCGCCTGGAAGATTGGTTACTATATCATGACGATTGTGTTGCCAGTGATGTTTTCTCCTTTTTCAATAGGGATGATTTTATTGGCTCACTTGGTAATGCATTTTATTACCGGCCTGATTATTACTTCTGTTTTCCAGACTGCACATATTGTCCCTGAAGTAGATTTTCCGCTTCCTGATGAGCATGGAGTAGTTGAAGGTGAGCGTATGCTTCACCAAATGGTTACTACTTGTAACTTCGCTCCCGGATCAAACATATTCTCTTGGTTCATTGGTGGTTTGAATCATCAAATCGAACATCATCTTTTCCCTGATATTTGCCATGTTCATTATCGCAATATTGCGCCTATCGTAAAAGCCACAGCGGAAGAGTTTAACGTACCTTATTTTGAAAAACCTACATTTTTTCTGGCTGTAAAAGACCATTTAAAAATGCTTTATCTTCTTGGAAACGAGAAACTGGAGCCGGTTAAAGCCATTTAATTTCCAATATGAATACCAATAACAGACATAAATCAGCAAATCCAAAAAGAGTTTCCAGCCCGGGTCCGAGACCTGTGCAGAAAAAAAAGGAATCTACTTTGGATGCTAAACTACTTGTCAAAAAGGCTCAGCCTAGCGGACAAGCTGGTTTTAGATCAGAAACACCTTTCACTAAACTTAATCTTCAGCCAACTCTTTTGAAGAACCTGAAGGATAAAGGTTATGAAACAATGACAAACATCCAGGAGGAATCAATTTTTCCACTCATGGAAGGAAGAGATCTTCTGGGGATATCAAATACAGGATCTGGTAAGACAGGTGCCTTTTTGATTCCAATCATCGAGCATGCTAAATCAGATCAGCAGCAATTCACAGCTTTGATCGTTACTCCCACAAGAGAATTGGCTTTGCAGATTGAGGAAGAATTTAAAACCCTTAGTAAAGGAATGAATCTTTATTCTGCAACTTTCATCGGTGGAACGAATATAAATTCAGACTTTAAGTCATTAAACAGGAAACTTCACGTTATAGTAGGTACTCCGGGAAGATTGTTAGATCTTTACGATCGGAAACTTCTTAAATTGAACCAAGTCAATACGTTAGTCTTGGATGAGTTTGACAGAATGCTGGATATGGGCTTTGTTCACGATGTTAAAAAGCTTGTGAATGCGATGACCAAAAGAAGTCAAACAATGCTTTTTTCGGCTACATTAGAGCCTACACAGAAAGCATTGATTGATGGATTGCTTGATAATCCTGTGGTTGTGAAAATCAACACCGGAGGAACAACAAGCGAAAATGTAGAGCAGGAAACTATAAGAGTACCTGAAGGAAAGGATAAATTTGAAATGTTGGCTGGTTTGTTCAAGGACAAAACAATGGATCGAGTGATTATTTTCACAGAGACCAAAAGACTTGCAGACAGATTGAGTAAGAAATTGAATGAGACAGGGATCAAATCAGGTCTTATTCATGGAAATAAATCTCAAAACTTCCGTAACAAAACTATTGAAGAGTTCAAAAACGGAACAACCAGAGTTTTGGTAGCTACTGATGTAGCAGCCAGAGGTATAGACGTGGCTGACGTGACCCATGTGATCAACTATCAGCTTCCAATGTCTATGGATAGCTATATCCACAGAATCGGCCGTACCGGTCGTGCAGGGAAAACTGGACGTGCCATTACATTTGTCAATTAAAATAGCCGAAATGTCAAAAAATCAGAACACATTCATTAAGAAGCAAAAAGCAGAATTAAAAAAGAGGAAGCAAAAAGACAAGCTTGAGAAGAAATTATCAAGAAAAGAGGATCCGAAAAGCGGGAAGTTAGAAGATATGATGGCTTATGTAGATGAGTTTGGAAATATCAGCGAAACACCACCGGATGAGGAAAAACCAGTAACTCCGAATTATCAAAACAAATTTAATAAAAACACCAAATTTAAAAGTTAGTAATCATGAATGAAGGAACAGTAAAATTCTTTAACACAACCAAAGGTTTTGGTTTCATTACACCAGCAGACTCAAGTGAAGATGTATTCGTACACCACTCTGGCTTGGTACACGAAATCCGTGAAAACGATCGCGTTGTTTATGACCTTGTACAAGGTAAAAAAGGCGTTAACGCAGTAAACGTTAAAGTAGTAAAGTAATTTCAACTCGGGTTTTCCCGAAATAGAAATTTTAAAAAATGCCTGCAGATCTCTGATTTGCGGGCATTTGCTTTTTAATCTCTTTTACTTTTTCTGGACCCATTTCACTTCATTGGAAAGTAAATTACCTTTTTCCAATTCATTTAGGTTTTCTAAGGTAACTCTGGAAATCTGCGCCAATGCTTCTTTGGTAAGAAAGGCTTGGTGACCGGTAATAAGTACATTCGGAAAAGTCATTAATCGAGCAATTTCTTCATCCATCAGAATTTCCTCGGAAAGATTTTGAAAGAAAATATGCTCCTCTTGCTCATATACATCTATCCCGAGATAGCCAACTTTCTTTTTTTTCAATGCTCGGATAACAGCTTTCGTTTCTATTAATGCTCCTCTGCTAGTATTGATCAAAGCAACTCCTTCCTGCATCAAAGAAAGTGTTTTGCCATTGATCAAATGTTGAGTTTCTGGAGTAAGAGGGCAATGGAGGGAAATGATAGCACTTTGTTTCAATAGCTCTTCAAGTGAAACATAAGTAACACCTGAATCCTTTAAGTCTTTATTTTCATACAGATCATATGCTAGAATCTTGCAGCCAAAGCCTTTCATAATCCTGCAAAAAGCGGTTCCAATTGCACCCGTTCCGATTACTCCTACTGTCTTTCCATTGAGATTAAAACCGGTGAGTCCATCGAGAGAAAAGTTATTTTCCCGGACACGGTTATAGGCTTTATGTGTTTTTCGGCTAAGTGTCAGTAATAAAGCAACAGCATGCTCTGCGACTGCTTCCGGGCTATAAGCAGGTACTCTGCAAATCCGGAGACCCAATTCAGAGGCCTTTTTTAAATCTACCTGATTATAGCCTGCGCATCTCAAAACGATGTTTTTGATCTTCATCTTGGCCATTTTTTTCAAAACTGTCTCATCCAAATGATCATTTACAAAAGAACAAATAGCGTCAAAACCTTCCGCTAATGAAACAGTCTTTTCATCAAGTTTTACTTCGAGATAAGAAAATTCATGCGAGTATTCCGGCATGAGTCGATCAAATCCTTCTTTGTCATAAGACTTTGTACTGAAGCAAGCGACTTTCATAATTGTAAGTGGTTTTGAATTCTTTTAATGCTTAATGAATTTAAAATATTGATCAATTTTTTGAGTAAAGGCGAGGTTTTATTCTTAGTTTGAGCTCAAATAATCCCACCATGAAAAAAATAATTCTCTTTTTACCGATCATCCTGTTGCTGGCATGTAATCAGGAAAGTCAAAACCAAACTCAAGAAGTAATGATTGAAGAAAAAGTAATCCCGGCAGAACCTGATTCTGTCCTCAGACACGTGGTGTTTTTTAGTTTCAAATCCACTTCAACTCCTGAAGATGTTAAATCAGTTGTGGACGCATTCAGAGATTTACAAACCAAAATTGACGGAATCAAAAGTTTTGAATGGGGTACTAACTCAAGTCCTGAAGGATTAAATCAAGGTTTAACTCACGCTTTTACGTTGACTTTCCATTCGGATGCTGATCGTGATGCATATCTACCACATCCTGCTCATAAGGACTTTGGTGCTCTTTTAGGACCACATCTGGATAAGGTAATGGTGGTAGATTATTGGACCAAACCTTAATTATTTTGTATAGGGCAAAGCTGATGCGTCAGTTTTGCCCGATTCACTGGATGAAAGAACTTCGGTCACTACAAATGTACTGGTTCCTCTCCACGGAAGGATTCCATTATACTCTTTGTATCTGAGCTCAACATGTTTTCCGGAAGATCTCTCCAACTCTAAAGCTACATCATCGTCCAATACACTAAATCTGAATTCATTACTTTGAAGACCCCCAGCAGTTGGACTTTGAAATCCTTCCTGAACCACTCGTCCTTCATATGTTTTGAATATTACGCCTTTCTTTACGAAATAATTGAGGCTCCCTGCTTTCACACCTTCACCAAAAACGAAGTAGAATTTCCACCAAAAAAACACTCCCAAAATTACGATCAGGATCAAACCTGAAATCCATGCAAATTTTTTCATATCCAAGAGTTAAGTTACCTAAAGATAAAAATTGGCTGATTTAAAAGTCAATTACTTGTAAAAAAACTATAACCATAATAACGTGAACGCTGTTTGGGAAATATGCAATCTGGTTTATTCTCAACTTCTTCCGAAAACCTTCTTCCAATTGATGGCGAGACTCATTATTTCAGCGAATTCTTTCGGAAAGCTGAAGCGGATCAATTCCTAGAAAAACTCAAAACTCATATTGAGTGGAAACAAGAACCGATTAAGATTTTCGGGAAGTCAATTATGCAACCAAGGCTAACGGCGCTTTATGGGGATATTGGAAAACCCTATGGGTATTCCGGGATTATAATGCAGCCATTAGTCTGGACTGATTTTTTACTCGAGATTAAAAACAGGGTTGAAGAAAAGTCAAAGACCAACTTCACTCATGTTTTGTTAAACTACTACCGGGATGGAAAAGATTCCATGGGCTGGCACAGGGATAATGAGGCAGTTTTAGGTCCCAATCCTACCATCGCATCTGTAAGCTTTGGCGAAAGTCGCGAGTTTCAGATTCGCCATTATGGGGAGAAAAAATTGAAGCTGAAACTGATATTGGAACATGGGAGCTTGCTGATCATGAGTGGACGAAGTCAGCACCATTGGGAGCATCAGATCCCAAAAACAGCAAAGCAAATGGGACCCAGGATTAATCTTACTTTCAGAAAAATTCAATAAAAAAGGCTACCCGATTGAGTAGCCTTTTCGAAAAAATTAATCCACCAACCAAACAAACTCTCCGTATCCTGCTGCCTCCATCTCTGCTTTGGGGATAAATTTCATCGCTGCCGAATTCATACAATATCTCAATCCTGTAGAAGCAGGTCCATCATAGAATACGTGTCCGACATGGCTTTCGCCAAGTTTACTTCTGACTTCTACTCTTGTCATTCCCAAATCATTGTCCACCGGCTTGTCGATGATTCTTGCATCGATTGGCTTGGAAAAGCTTGGCCAGCCGGAGCCAGATTCATATTTGTCTTTGCTGCTAAATAAAGGAGCGCCTGAAACAATACACACATAAATTCCAGCTTCCTTATTGCCGTTGTACTCATTCTGAAAAGCAAACTCTGTTGCATTTTCCATCGTCACTTCATATTGTAAGTCCGTGAGGATTTTCTTCAGTTCCTCTTTTGACTTTTTAGGATATTTCTTTTCGCTCAACTCAGGCCAATGTGCTTTGATAAAGGCATCTCTACCCGAGCCATTTCTGTAGGCATAATATTCTGTCGGACTCTTTTTGTAATAGTCCTGATGATAATCTTCCGCAGCGTAGAAATTGGTGTATTTGATGATTGGAGTTGCAATAGGCTTTTCAAACTTTCCTGATTTATCCAAAGCGGCCTTTGATTCTTCAGCTACCTTTTTTTGTGCAGAATCATGAAAGAAAATAGCCGACTCATATTGGGTTCCCCGATCGTAAAAAGAACCTCCAACATCGGTTGGATCATACGTTTGCCAGAAAATGTCTACCAATTCGGCATAGCTGATTATTTCAGGATCAAAAGTAATCTGAATAGATTCTTTGTGAGACGTCTTGCCTGCACTCACTTCTCCGTAGGTAGGATTTTTTTCTTTTCCTCCGGAATAACCGGAAATCACAGCGACCACTCCATCAACTCCTTCGAAAGGTGCTTCAACGCACCAAAAACATCCTCCGGCAAAAGTTGCCAGTTGAGTTTGTCCTTTGTATTCACTGATTTTTTCTTGCTCAGATTGAGAAACTTCCGTTTCAGTAGGGGCATTGCCGCAGGCAATTAAAAAGCCCAAGAGTAAACTTAGCATGCTTGCAAATAATTTATTTGAGTGATTCATTATAGTTTTTGCCTTTTTTGAGTTGATCTGCCATTTGGATCATTGTTCAGATATGTGAAACATGATGAAGACTCATTCTGTTTCGCTTTGCCTTATTAAATGATCTTAAATATAATCTTACCCAATTACGAGTAGTTTCTAAAGATGGATTGTCATGCAGCCTACATTCCAGCGAACCAATTCGGAAAAGCGCTGATTTAGCTTGAACGACAAAAAAAAGAACGCATGTTTTTGCTTCTTGAAAGCTTCATTTCTTTCGATACGGTAATTCAGGTGAAACTGATTTCAAGTCTGAACAATTGATTTTGGGGCTTTATTTTCAATTCTGGTATTTACCAGTTTTATCCTCGATACTCACATCCTTGTCTTTTCTGATTTGCATTCGGTAATAGACTAAAACTTCATCAGCACCAGCATCCAATACTGCTTGCTGAGCATCTCGGGCAATTGCCATCAATTCATCCTGCGTCCCCTCCATGACAGTTTCAAATGGAGTGACGACATGCTTCACGCCGGATTTCTGAATAACTTCGATTGCCTGATCGACCAGCCAATAACTGTCTATTAATTTGCTTTTTGGGACGATTTGAATTCCCAGATTGATGATGTTTTTCATTTATTGTTGACTTTTTTCCACTCTAACAATGGGTTGATATTGTTGACTTTTTCCCACTCTAACAATGGGTTGATTTGTTCTTTCCAGATTTTATAGCCTTCAGGTTTCATATGAAGCATATCCTCGAGAAAGAGTTCTGGTCTTGGATTACCTATTGAATCGAGCATTGGATTCCAAACATTCACATAAGTTGCATTGATCATTCCTTTGGAGTATCGCTCCAAAGCCTTGTTGAAGGCTTCGTATTCAGTTTTCAACTGCCAGCGACTGGGACTGGGTTTAGCTCCGATAAAGTAGATTGAAATTCCTTCCCTCTGCTTAAACAATCGTTGGAAAATTTGATCCAGGTCCTTCATGATTACTTCCGGACTTTTACCCGCATTCACATCATTGTCCCCTTCATAAATAAAGACTGCGATTGGCTCATATCGCAGCACTAAAGCTTCTAAATGTGTCAGCAAATCCGAGGCTTGTGATCCACCAAAACCGGTGTTAATGATCGGGACATTTGGAAATTCCTCTTGGAGATTTTTCCACATTCGGATGCTTGAGCTTCCGGTGAAAACAATTCCGCCTTTTTCCCAGCCAATGCTATCAATCTGTGCTGTCAGTCGAATGACTTCCTCCTGAAATGGTATCTGCTGGGCAAATGTTGCCTGAAAGACGAAAACCTGGAGAAATAGAAAAGCAAAGAATTTGGATGACTTCATATCCTAAATATAGCCAACGGGAACTTTACCTCGATTACAATTATCCATTCTTCACTTTCAATTTAAAAGGCTGGTCAAAAACGATCAGGCAATGCACATTTCCGTACAGTTCGGACATAAGTTAAAGCTGTTCAGGCGTATCATTTAAATTATTCGAATTGTCAAAAAGAGTCTTTCTGTCACACGAATGAGGTATTTGATCACATATTTGGTGGATTCAATGTGATGAAGCGAGTCTTTGATCTTTTTGGATAAGTTTTAGCGTTATCTATTTCAATCAACCCTTTTCACCATTTTATGGAGCAACTCACTCAGTTTTTCTGGTTTTGCAGCGGAGCAAATTTCTCGCTGCTGAAGCGAGCACCTACGGAGTCTAATAAATATGTGGGAATTGGGGCCACCGTATTTTTCACTGGAGTGCTGGCGGCTTTGGCTGCAGGATATGCGCTTTTTACGGTTTTCCAATCTGTCTGGCCAGCGATCTTTTTTGGCTTGCTTTGGGGATTTATGATTTTCAATCTGGATCGATTTATTGTATCCAGTATGAGGAAAAAGGAGAACGCATGGGCGGAGTGGAAGTTGGCGATTCCTCGTTTGGTCCTGGCCGTTTTACTAGCTTTGGTAATTTCCAAGCCACTTGAATTGAAGATGTTTGAGCGGGAAATCAACCGAAAGATCGATGAGAAAAAGACGGAGTTCATTACCCAATCCAAGATTAACCTTGCCAAAGGATTCCCGGAAATCCAGGAACTGGAAGGAAAAATTGACACTTTAAAATCAGAAGTAAACATTGCCGAAGCATTCAGAAATCAAGTTCAGAAAGAATACGATGCAGAGAGATTTGGTGAGAAAACGGCCGGAACCAGCGGGATTGTTGGATTGGGAACCAATGCTAAAAAGAAAGAGCAACAATTGGATGCTTCGCAGCTTGCTTTGGAGGATTTGCGAAAAAGAAACCAAGTGAGGATCGATACCCTGGAAGCCCAGATCCGGGAATTTATTGCATTGCGTCAGGCAGAGTTTGAAAAGCAGCAACCGGGAATTGAAGGCTTTGACGGGCTCGCTGCCAGGATGGATGCACTTTCAGCTTTGACCGAAGAAAGCTCAGCGATGGCTCTGGCAAATATTTTTATCATGCTGCTTTTTGTGGCTATTGAGACAGCTCCGATTTTCGTGAAATTGATTTCTCCGAGAGGTCCTTATGATGAATTGCTCGAGCTTCATGAGGATAAAGTGAAGCTATTCAAAGGGGAGAAATGGGTCAAAGCAAAAGGAGAATCCGAAGCAAGGGTGAGCTATTTTCAGGATACACATTTCTATGCTACTGACCTGAATAAAGAAAAAACCAACAAGAAAAACAAAGCTCAAACAGAATCCGAAATCGCTGAGATTGTGGAGAAATGGAGGAAGAAAGTCTAATATTCAAAACTTGTTCTGCTTCTCTGGAAGCTGGACTTTGAATAAAAAATACTAATTCCGAAGAATCAGGACAATAAAGGAGATTTAAACTTTCTTCGTTAGCACATCGAGTTGATCCATGGTCCGGCTGACTGATTTCCACTCAGCAAGCCCTACGATTTTGATGATTGCAGAGAGGAATTTTCCCGGATTTATCAGCTTTCCGGCGATGGTTGAAATGTTATTGTCCCGATCTTTAGTGATCAACTTTTTGTCGACGGCAGCATGATATTCACCGGCGAATTTCCAAGCACCGTTTCTTGCGAGTTGGATGGAGAAGTTGAGGAGCATTTCATCCCGTCCTTTTGCCAATGGCATCAGCCAGCCAAAAATCGGAGAAACCGTGCTGATATTTGCTTTTACTCCGTCTACCAATTCGGCAAGTACCGCGTTGATTTTGTTAAAATCTCCCTGGATTCCGGCAATGGCTTTACCTGCCATTGTTTCTGAAGCGGAGATTCCCAGGTCAAGATTGATGTGTGCGTTGATGCCCAAAAAGAGATGCTGCAATACGAGATGATTACTTTTCTTACTTGCTTCGAAAGCTAAAAACCAGCTTTGCGTAGGTTTCTGACCACCTTTCCAAAGTTCAAACGCATCTATAAATCGCTTTGCAAATAGGACGTCCAGCCTCTCCATCCGGGGATTGTCTTCAAATTCTCCCAATAGGATTCCTTCTTTCACTCGTCTGGTTACCTGTCGGTAAAGAATCGCAAAATACCCGATTCTTGATTGACTGATTCGGCATTCTTCAACAATCTCATCCAATCGAACCAATACTTCATTGATCGCATTCATAGTTCATTTAGATAAAAAAGGTCTCTAAAACATCCCCGACATAATATGCCACCACGGCCGCCAATAGTCCCAAAGCAACAGTTTCAGAAATACTTCTAAGTGCAGAAGTTTGATTGACAAATCCTTTCAGCCAACCCACTATCAGAAAAGCTACACCTGTAAGAATGCTTGTCCAAAGGAAAATATTCAGGTCTGTAGGGAAAAAGAAATCCCATAAATAAACCATTAATGGTATAAAACCGACCACAATAAATGAGATCAAAGTAGCTAATCCGATTTTGAAAGGACTCTTGCCGTCGCGCATCATATTCAGCTCATCCTTCATCATCTCGGCAACCCAGAGATCTTTATTTGAACAGATTTGATCTACTACTTTTTCGAGAAGTTCTCCTTTGAATCCCTTAGCGCGGTATATTTCTGCTATTTCTTCCCGCTCCACTTCTGGAAGATTTTCAATTTCCCAATACTCTATTTTTTCATGCTTTGTAAAATTGTCTTGTTCGCTTTTCGCAGAAAGGAATGCACCCACAGACATAGAAAAACCATCTGCAAGCAAATTTGCAAAACCTAAGATGATCAGAATTCCGGCATCAAGATTGGCACCGAAACCTCCGGCAACTACCGCAAAAGTGGTCACTGCCCCGTCAATTCCTCCGTAAACGAACTCTCTTAAGTATTCCTGTAGTTTTCCAAACCGGGAGGACTCCAGGTGTATGTGTTTTTCGGTCATTATTAGTTTAAATTTTCCAGGAAAAATCTCTTTACATTTTCTCCCATTACCGCTCTTATTTCTTCTTCTGTAAAACCCGCTTTCATCAATCCTTCGACAATCAGAGGAAGTCCGGTAATGTCAAATGGAACTGCCACGGAACCATCATAGTCTGATCCCAATGCCACATAAGTAACTCCCACCAAATCCCGGACATGCTTGATTGATGCAATAATATTGGGGAGTTCAGGTTCGCCGACCGCCATGTCAAAAAATGCGATTCCGATGATTCCTCTGTTTGCAGCTATTTTTTTGATTTGGTCATCGGTTAGATTCCGCTGAGAATCCAATACCGCCCGAACCCCGGTGTGAGAAACCATGACTGGTTTGGTAGTAAGACTTAGCACATCGTCGACGATGGCAGGAGAGGAGTGGGCTAGATCTATGAAAATGTTGAGATCATTCATTTTTTTCACAGCCTCTTTTCCAAAATCACTCAATCCAGCCAGGTTTTCACCATGCGCTGAACCTCCCAATTCATTGTCAAAAAAGTGAGTTGGACCGATCATTCTTACGCCGGCTTCATAAACTCGATCAAAGTTTTCAATTCTGCCTTCCAAAGCATGTGCTCCTTCGATTCCAAGCATGGCGCCGATTACTGATTTGTCAGTTTTTCGGGCTTCAATGAGTCGTTCGAGATCCGCTTTTGATTTCACAAAAATCGCTTTTCCTTGCTCATTTTCTACAAAATCAGATAGATCCTGTGCTTGAGAAAGCGTGCGGTTGATCAAGCTAAACCAATTGAATGGCGACTCGCCTTTTGCAATAGTAAGAGGTGTGATATTGTCAAAAGCATCCTCGCTATTGCTTTGCATATTTTGCCCGGCCGGAGATTTGGAGACAATGGTAAACATCTCCAAAGCCACATTGGCTTCTCTCATTCTTGGGAAATCCACATGACCTCGATCCCCTCTTTTGTTGAGGCTTCTACCCCAAAGCAAAGCATCACAATGAAGATCTGAGATGAAATCCAATCGATCGAAAAGGGCTTGAGCTTCAGACGAAACGGTATAAGGAGATTCCAGTTTTACAGGATTTCGCTCAGTTTCTATGTAGGATGGTACCGTCAATACAGCGGCCACATAAAAAATGAACAAGACCAACAGAGCTAGTAATAATTTTTTCATCAGGTTGGGGATTTCCTGATCAAGATAAATAAAATTGAACTCTTAGAGGATATGAATTAAATCAGCTTTCTCCCAGTATTTCCTCTCCGGTCTTGACAGGTTCAAGTTGCTCAAACTCTTCCATGCTGAAAAGTCTTGACCGAATCAAAAAGCGGATTCCCATTGGAATTTCTATCGAAAAGCTACTGCCGCGACCCGGAGTCACGTCCAAAGTCAATTCGGTATATTTCCAATATTCAAACTGATCCGCGCTCATGAAAAAATCGCAACCATAGACTTCACCCATCCAGATATCCTGGCTTCCGACTTTGAAATCACCTTTTTCGAAGCACATCGGAGATGATCCGTCGCAACAGCCACCACTTTGGTGAAACATCAACTCGCTGCCAAATCGCTTCCTCAAGGTGTCGATTACTTCCTTCGCCGCATCGGTGATGAGCACTCTTTTTTTCTCAGCCATGGTTTTTTGGGTTTGGTAAAAGGTAAGAAAGGCAGAGAAGAGTTTCCCTGCCTTTAGTAATTGGTTTTGCTTGTTTGATTAGAAGAATCCCAGTTTCTGCTTGCTGTATGAGATCAGCATGTTTTTAGTCTGGCGATAATGACCTAGCATCATGAGGTGGTTTTCACGACCAAAACCTGATTTTTTGTATCCTCCAAATGGCGCATGAGCAGGGTAGGCGTGATAGCAATTAACCCAAACTCTTCCCGCCTGAATCGCTCTTGGAATCTGATATAATTCGTGAGCATCTCTGGACCAAAGTCCCGCACCTAGTCCGTACATGGTATCGTTTGCGATTTCGATCGCTTCTTCGGTTGTTTTGAAAGTGGTCACACAAACCACCGGTCCGAAAATCTCCTCCTGGAAGATTCTCATTTTATTATGGCCTTTGAAAATAGTTGGTTGAATGTAGTATCCTTCTTCCAGCCCGCTGTTCAAACCGGCTTTGGCACCACCGGCAAGTACAACTGCACCTTCTTGCTTGCCGATATCAAGGTAGGAAAGGATTTTTTCGTATTGATCATTGGAAGCCTGAGCTCCCATCATCGTGTCTTCAGCAAGCGGGTGACCCATCTTGATGGCTTTGGTACGAGCAATCACTCGCTCCATAAATTTATCGTAAATGTCTTCGTGAACAAGGATTCTTGATGGACAAGTACAAACTTCCCCTTGGTTCAACGCAAACATAACAGCGCCTTCCACTGCTTTGTCAAAGAAATCATCGTCTGCATCAGCCACGGATTTCATGAAAATATTTGGAGATTTTCCTCCCAATTCCATGGTCACCGGAACCAGATTTTCAGAAGCGTACTGCATGATCAATCGGCCTGTGGTAGTTTCACCTGTGAAAGAAACTTTTGCAACTCTGGGTGAAGAAGCAAGGGGTTTTCCAGCTTCTACTCCAAAGCCCGTCACCACGTTCAGAACTCCCGGAGGAAGAATATCTCCAATCAATTCCATCAAAACCATGATACTTGTTGGAGTTTGCTCAGCAGGCTTCACTACAGTGCAGCAGCCGGCTGCCAAAGCTGGAGCGATTTTCCAGGTGGCCATCAAAAGAGGGAAGTTCCAAGGGATGATTTGAGCGACTACTCCAAGCGGCTCGTGAAGGGCGATGCTGACCGTGTTTTCGTCGTGCTCAGAGATCGTACTTTCGTCAGCCCGTATCACTCCTGCAAAATATCGGAAGTGATCTATAACCAAAGGTAAATCCGCAGCTCTAGTTTCGCGAAGGGCTTTTCCATTGTCGATAGTTTCGACGCGGGCGAGCATTTCAAGATTTGCTTCGATTACATCTGCGATTTTATTGAGCAGCTTGCTTCTCTCTGCAGCTGATGTTTTGGACCAAGTGGGGAAAGCTGCATGAGCCGCATCCAATGCTTTTTCGATGTCTTCTTTGTTTCCTCTGGCGGCTTTGGAAAATACCTTGCCGTCGATCGGGGAAATGTTTTCAAAATATTCGCCCGAGGAAGGTGCTACGAATTTGCCACCTATAAAGTGATCGTACTTTTCTTTGATTTTGGGTCTTTCTACAGGGTTGGCCTGAGACAGAGTTAATGTTTCCATGATTCTATGGTTATTTTGGTTATGTTCAAATCTCTTTTTATTCCGTTAGAAAAAGTAGAACAATATGATCATGTCATCCACCTCCATTGACTTTCTGCGTATATGATCAGGAATGTCTCTGTGATTTTGATCAGAGTATGGTTTTTACAAGCGTTTAATAATTAGTATTTTACAGCATGACCCAAGATAATTTCATCTCAGGCGTACCCTGGAGAAACAGCCGGGATTTAAAAACTCTCGTTGAAAACCGAACCACTTATACGCTCGATAACTGCGAGCTGAATATTTTTGAGACACATCAGGAGGCAGCAGACGTCAATCTTGTTTTTGGTGATCTGGTCCTGACTACGATGCTCAAAGGCAAAAAAGTCATGCATCTTTTTGACAAGCCGGGGTTTGATTATTTGCCAGGAGAATCAGTCATCGTCCCGCCAAATGAGATGATGAAAATTGACTTTCCGGAGGCAAAATGGGATAATCCCACTCAGTGCATCGCACTCTCAATTTCGAAAGAGATGATAGAGAATACTTTTAACATGCTCAATGAGAAATTTTCCGAAAAAGTCCTGACTCAGGAATGGGGGCTTGACTTAAGTTATTTCCATTTGATCAATACGCAGGATCTTTCCGAAATCATCAATCGCTTTATCAAAATCGGCGTGAAAGAGCGCTCTCGCGAAAAAGATCTGATTGCTTCCCTGGCACTGAAAGAATTGATGATTCGTCTCAGTCAGACTCAGGCAAGAGAGATGCTGGAGAAAACCTACAAGGAACTCGCTTCCGGTAACCGACTGACTCATGTAGTGGACTATGTCAAAAAGAATATTCGTGAAAATCTGACTTTGGAAGAACTTGCCGGTCAGGCTTGCATGAGCAAAGCGCATTTTCTGAGAACTTTCAAGCTGGAACTAGGACAGACTCCCATGGATTTTGTTTTGAAAGAAAGACTCAAGCTCGCACGTCAATATCTCCTGATTGGAGGATTTCAAATTCAGGAAGTTTCGGTGATGTCAGGATTTAATAACATTACTTATTTCATCCGGGCTTTTAAATCCGAATATGGCTGCACACCAAAGGTCTTTCAAAAGCAATAATTGAAAATTTTCTGAAAAAAAATTCAAAAACTTTTTATTGAAATTGTGATTATATCAGATGTTTAGCTAAGTTTAAGAAATTTTGGTGCTCATAAAAGTTTATCAACTGATCTGTTTGCCAAAGTTTATATGGTTTTGCTTGATTAATAATAGACCCTCTTTGGGAGCTTTCTTAACTGAAAGCTCCCTCTTTTTTTGCCTATACTTTAGATGATTTTGTTAGATTTTGAAAAACCGGTTTAAAAAACATTCAACTTTTTAGTAAAAAACGTAAAATTCTGAGAAACAGGTTTTAATAATTGAAAAATTTCCACTTGGAATTAGTTTGGTTTTGAGGTCTAAAAAGAAAAAAACCTTCCCGAAAATTTCGAGAAGGCTTTCCATTTAATTAACCCTTTAATCCAAAAAATTATTTACTACAATGATTTTTTAGCCAAATAGAAGTCAACCATTTCATAATCGCTTGCTTCTCTTTCCAGCATTTCTTCCACGGTCTTTGGTGGAGGTACAATTACCTTATCGCCTGGTCTCCAGTTAAGTGGCATAGCTACTTTATATTTATCTGCAGTTTGCAGAGCAATCAGCACTCTCTTGATCTCGTCCATATTGCGACCCACATTCAGTGGATAGTACATGATCAATCTTATTTTGCCAGTTGGATCGATGAAGAATACCGCTCTCACTGCAGCAGTCTCACTTTCTCCCGGCTGGAGCATTCCATAAAGTTTGGAAACCTTCATGTCTATGTCCGCTATGATTGGAAACTCGAACAAGACTCCGGTGTTTTTCTTCACATTATTCACCCAAGCAATATGGGAGTGAATAGAATCTATACTTAAGCCAATCAACTTGGTACTATTTTCATCAAAAAAGCTTTGATCCATTGCGAATCCACTCATCTCAGTGGTACAAACCGGAGTAAAATCTGCCGGATGGGAAAAGAGAATCGTCCAGTTTCCTTTGATATATTCTGAAAATTTAATCTTGCCCGTAGTTGTCATTGCTTCAAAATCCGGAGCCATGTCACCTATCCTCGGCATTGTTAATAGTTGGGTTTCCATTATATTTTATCGTGTAGTTTTTGAAAATTCTATAATCAAAACTACCCAAGGTCTAGATCTTAATCAGTGATATTCATCACAGTTGGGACAACTTCTAGTCATGAATTTTCATTCATGACTAACCTTAGTATGATCTGCCCACCAGGCAGGAGTTTCGAGCTTATTATCCTGGATATACCTTATGATCTTTTGAAGATCTTCTTCCGAAACTGCTGGTTTTGGCATTAATCCAAATCGTTTGACAGGGCCTTTCATCAAGGCTTTTTCTTCCATTGGGTTGCCTACAAAAGATTCCATCGCTGCAGAGAAAGCTTTTTTTGACGGATAAGCTTTGAGATAATGTTCTTTTATTCCCTGCATTGGAGGAGCGATGATTTCATCATGAGATGCTGCATTTGGGTTGTGACAGGCATAACAGTTCTTTTTGAGCAGGAGAAGCCCCTCTTCCGATTGAATTGCATTGAGATTTTTTGAAAATGGGGAAGGAGTAAGAGATTCCTCTTTGTTTTGGACAGAACTTTCCCCGATAGAAATTAGAAGAGAAATGAAAATTGGTAAAATCATAAAGACTTGTTTGAAACTGTTTTATTGATTTCCGCAGGTTGTAAGCGGACTATTGATGATGCTGTTGTAAAGTTCCAAGCTGATAAATTCGGGATCATAAGTTGCACCACTTGAAGTTGAAAGATTTTCAAATGAGCGCATGTGGTTGTAGGAACCGCATTTCAAATTTTCGTAAACCCGAGTAAGTTGAGGGATTTGTGTTTCAGCTAAAGCATTATTCAAGTCGTAGATATCCAAATCTTCAATGTAGAGACCGACTATGAGAGCCTCCTTCTGGGAAATATTGACCCGGTTTATCAGAGTTTGATAAAGGTCAGTCAAGGCCGGAATTGTAAAAACCCCTGGGGCAGTGCTACCCATTAATGGATCCGCAACATCTAATGAATCCATCGCGGCAATGACCGAATTGACATGTTGTGTTTCACTATTTCCAATATTCTGAAATATGAATGTGCCGTACTTTTCAAAGGCATACACATACACATCATGAGCAAGTTTTTCCTCTTCACGAGTGAAAAGTAAAGTCTCTAACTCTGCCGAACTCAATTGATTGACAACAATTGGGTCTTCGGTTTCCTGGCAAGACATAAACGATAAGCCAAGAATCAAGATAACTAGTAACGATTTCATGGTTTCTAGAATTTAGTAACCAAAGGTTCTCAGTATCTATCAAAAATGAAGTGAGGAATGTCACTTAGACGAATAAAAAATAGTATCTCCAATACCTTTTAAAGTAAAATTTGGATAAAAATAAGGCTTTAAGATTTCGGAATAAAATAGGGAAGCCGGAGAGAATAATTCGGTTCAGTTTAACACTTGAAGGAGAAGATTCTGCCGTTTTTTGAAGGTGAAGTTTTCGACGATTTGTGTTCTGGCTGATTTTCTGAGAAATTCTAAGTCAGTTTTAAATCCAGTTTTTAAGATAACTTCCAGCTCTTGAGTGTCTTTACTGGAAAGGATAAATCCAGCAGGTCCGATGATTTCCGGGATAGCACCGACAGCCGAACCAATCGGAATGCAACCGCAGGACATAGCTTCCCCAAGCGCATTTGGGAAACCTTCTGAAGTCGAAAGCTGTAGATAAAACTGGTGTTGATTGTAAAGATTTCGGAGTGATTCCGTGTCCTTTTTCCCTAAAATCTTCACATTGGAATTTGCCGATTTGTAGTGTTCGTCTCCTGCCAAAGTGAATGACCAATCAGGATGGTTTGTAGCTAAGATTTCGATCAAATCATATCCTTTGACCTTAGCCCGGGATAAATTAGAAGTTCCTGTGGCTACGCTTACAAAGCTGAATGGCCTTCGCTTTTCTCCCAAATCCTTCCAAAAATCTGTGTCAAACCCATTTGGAATAACTTGAATAGGTGTTTTAAGATCTGGTATCAGATTAAGCAATCCTTGCTTTGGAGAAATCACAGGATGGTATCTGTAATCCTGTTTGACCAAAGCTTCTGCAACAGGCAAGATCAAACTGCAATTTTTGAAGCTGTAGACGGTTGCCATCCGAAGCCATTTCTTACGGAAGTTTCCGTAGCCGATTTCAGGCATATTGATGCAGTCGGTTCCTCCGGCCTGAATGATGCATTTCTTTCCGAATATTTTCCCGAACCATACGGGAAGTACGCTGTGATAGCCTCCGAAAAAACATAAATACTGAGTGGTTTTGGGCAAAAACCAAAGGAGTTGGAAGAATTGAAGAAGGAAGAAAAAAGGGAGTTTGACCGGGCTTTGGGTGAATTCCAACGCTTTGATATTCATGGTTGGACTGATCATTTCCAGGTCACGATCAATAAAAGCAGTACGGATCGGGAAGGAGTAAATGATCATTTGATTTAAATTAGTAACTGAAAAGGAACAAAGACTGCAAATTAGTTTGAGTCTTTGTTCCTTTGTGGTTGAAAAATAACGAATTAAACCACCAGGTTTACAATCTTCCCCGGCACAATAATCACCTTTTTCGGAGCTTTTCCTTCCAGCCATTTTTGGACGTTTGGATCCGCCATTGCCGCGGCCTCAATTTCCGGAACGGTCAAGGAAAGGGGTAAAGTCAGCTTCACTCGCATTTTCCCATTGATGGAAACCGGGTATTCGTGGATGTTTTCGATCAGATATTTTTCATCAAAAGCAGGGAAACTTGTCTTGGTGATCGATTCTGAATTTCCCAAAAGAGCCCAAAGTTCCTCAGCAATATGCGGAGCATACGGAGAAACCAAAACAGCCATCGGCTCCAGGATTCCACGCTTATTGCATTTCAGCGAACTCAGTTCGTTTACACAAATCATGAAGCTGGACACCGATGTGTTGAAAGAGAAGTGAGTCATGTCTTCTTCCATCTTTTTGATGGCTTTGTGAAGTGCTTTGAATTCTTCTTTGCTTGGTTCGGCATCCGAAACCGCGAAATCTCCGGCTGGCGTATGATAGAGATTCCAAAGCTTTCGCAGAAACTTGAAAACTCCATCGATTCCGTTTGTATTCCAAGGCTTGAATTGCTCCAAAGGACCAAGGAACATCTCGTATAAGCGTAGCGTATCAGCCCCGTATCGCTCGATAATATCATCGGGATTTACGACGTTGTACTTCGATTTGGACATTTTTTCAACTTCCGCTCCGCAGTGATATTTGCCATCTTCCAGAACAAATTCCGCATTGGCCAGATCCGGTCTCCAAGTCTTGAACTTGTCCAGATTCAGTTGATCGTTGTGGACAATATTCACATCCACGTGCATGTCAGAAGTATCGTATTGATCTTTCAATCCATGAGACACAAAGGTGTTTGTTCCTTTAACACGATACACAAAATTCGACCGACCCTGAATCATTCCCTGATTGATCATCTTTTGGAATGGCTCATCGATGTTGACTACGCCCAAATCAAAAAGGAATTTGGTCCAGAATCTGGAATATAATAAGTGTCCGGTAGCATGCTCGGAGCCTCCGATATACAAGTCAACCGCTCCCCAATAATCTGTTTTGTCTTTTGTGGCAAACTCAGCATCGTTCTTCGGATCCATGTATCTGAAGAAATACCAAGAAGAACCTGCCCAACCCGGCATTGTACTTTTTTCCAAAGGAAATTCACCTTCTGGAGTTTTGTAAGTCCAATCCTTTGCTCGGCCAAGCGGGGGTTCCCCATCTTCAGTCGGCAAGTATTTATCCACTTCCGGAAGGATCAAAGGGAGTTCTTTTTCGTCAATCAGATAAGGCAATCCGTCCTTGAAATAGACCGGAAGCGGCTCTCCCCAATAGCGCTGACGGGTAAAAATCGCATCCCGCATTCTGTACTGAATTTTGCCTTTTCCGATCCCTTTTTCTTCCAGGAAATCAATGGCTTTGATCATGGCATCCTTCATATACATTCCTGAAATCATGCCCGAATTGATGATCAATCCGCCTTTTCCGGGGAAAGAACCGTTTTCCATTGAGCCTTCGATGACCTGACGAATCTCCAGATTGAAGTGCTTTGCAAAGTTGTAATCACGCTCATCGTGTGCCGGAACTGCCATGACAGCACCGGTTCCGTAACCGGCCAGCACATAGTCAGCAACCCAGATTTGGATTTCTTCCCCGTTGAAAGGGTTGATGGCGTAAGCTCCTGTAAATGCTCCTGATATTGTTTTGACATCGCTCATTCGCTCGCGCTCGGAACGGTTTTTTGCTACTTCGATATAGGCTTCGGCAGTTGCTCGCTGATCTTCCGTGATGAGTTCGGCTGCAAGTTCACTTTCCGGTGCCAAAGCCAAATAAGTCACACCATATATAGTGTCAACTCGTGTGGTAAATACTTTGATCGTTTTGTCAGAACCTTTCACCTCAAAAACCACTTCCGCACCGATCGATTTCCCGATCCAGTTGCGCTGCATTTCTTTGATTGGTTCTGACCAATCCACTTTTTCCAAACCCTGAAGCAATCGATCGGCATAGGCTGTGATTCTCATCGACCACTGCATCATTTTCTTACGCTCGACAGGATGACCGCCTCGCTCGGAGAATCCGTCTTTCACCTCATCATTGGAAAGTACAGTTCCCAAAGCAGCACACCAGTTTACGCTGGTTTCTGCCAAAAATGTAAGACGGTATTTAAGGAGTATTTCTTGTTTTTCTTTTTCGGTGAAAGCTTTCCAGGTATCAGCATCGAACGCCTGAGTATCTTCATCACAAACAGCTTTCACTCCTGAATTCCCTTCTTTTTCAAATCGGGAAATCAAAGAATCAATGGACAAAGCTTTGTCAGCTTCCAGATCATAATAGCTGTTGAATAGCTGCATGAAGATCCACTGAGTCCATTTATAATAACTCGGATCAGAGGTTCTGACTTCTTTCGTCCAGTCAAAAGCAAAACCAATGTTCTTCAATTGCTCAGTATATCGGGTGATATTTTCCTCCGTCGTAATCGCCGGATGCTGTCCGGTTTGGATGGCGTATTGCTCCGCCGGAAGTCCAAATGAATCGTAACCCATCGGATGAAGAACATTGAATCCTTTCAATTTTTTGAATCGCGCCACGATATCCGAAGCGATGTATCCAAGCGGATGACCGACGTGAAGTCCCGCTCCGGAAGGATACGGAAACATGTCCAGGGTATAAAATTTAGGTTTTTCAGGATTTACCTCGGCAAGGAATGTGCCTTGATTTTCCCAGTATGCCTGCCACTTTTTCTCGATTTCCCTGAAACTATACTCCGCCATGATTGAATTCTTTTTGATTTTTCTGCTAAACGCCTGCAAAAATAGAAATTTTGAGCGGGTTTGGAATTCAAATTCGTAATTCCTCCCGTCCTGAGTTTCTGCCCATTGGTCATTATTATTTCAATGGCTTTCTCTTTTTTGTGTATTTTCAATTCATACTAACCACCAATCCCATGAATAGAAACATTACAACGTCGAAGATTTTTCTGGCTTTGATCCTGCTTTTCGTGAGCCAACTTTCTTTTGCACAAAAGAAGTACTCTGCTGAACAGATCGAATCCCTCAAAAAAGAAGTCACAGAGATCGTCCAGCAAAACCATAAAATGAGTCAGGTGATGGTGGACAAGATTTTCAGTTTTGCGGAGCTCGGATTCCAGGAAGTTGAGTCTTCCAAGTATCTAACCGGAATCCTGGAGCAAAACGGTTTTAAGATTGAGCGTGGAACTTCCGGAATTCCTACTGCTTGGTTTGCGACTTGGAGCAATGGCGAAGGACCGACCATCGCGCTCGGAAGTGACGTCGATAATATTCCTAAAGCTTCCCAATATCCCGGAGTTGCTTACCATAAACCCATAGTGGAAGGTGCACCCGGACATGGGGAAGGTCATAATTCAGGAATTCCTCTAAACATCACGGCTGCCCTTGCGGTGAAAAAAATAATGGAGCGCGAGAAAATCGGAGGCACACTCGTCCTTTGGCCGGGAATCGCTGAAGAGTTAGTGGCTGCGAAAGCTTGGTTTGTAAGAGATGGCTACTTTGATGATATCGACATTTGCATTTTCACCCATGTGGCAAATAATCTTGGCGTAAGCTACGGTCAGGCTACAGGCACAGGTTTGATTTCTGTAGAATATACGTTTTCAGGCGATGCTGCTCACTCTGCTGGTGCGCCATGGAGAGGAAAAAGTGCTGCTGACGCAACCGAGTTAATGAATATCGGTTGGAATTATAAGCGTGAGCATTTGCATCCACTGAAGAGATCTCACTCGGTGATTACCGACGGCGGAGATCAGCCAAACGTGGTTCCATCCAAAGCTTCGATATGGTATTATTTCCGTGACATTCATTATCCGGGAATCATGGAGATGTACGGTCAGGCAAATGATATTGCAAAAGGCGCAGCGTTGATGACCGGAACGACCATGACTTCCAAAATTCTAGGAACTGCATGGCCACGACACTTTAATAAAGTGATAGCGGAAAAGATGTATTCTAATATCCTTCAAGTTGGTTTGCCTGAATGGTCTGAAGATGACCAAACTTTGGCGAATGCTCTTCAAAAAGAATTGGGGTCAAAAATCGAGGGCATGCCGACTAAACTGGATACTCTAGGAATACCGTCAACTTTGGAGGTATCCGGGGGATCAGATGATATCGGAGACGTTTCCTGGAAAGTTCCGACTGTGACTCTCAGATATCCATCCAATATTCCGGGTTTGCCGGGCCATCATTGGAGTAATGCGATCGCGATGGCAACTCCGATTGCACACAAAGGCGTAACTGCTGGCGCAAAGGTGGAGGCGATGACGATTCTGGATTTCTTGCTTCAGCCTGAATTGGTGACTGCGGCTTGGGATTATTATAAAAATGTCCAAACCAAAGAGCAGCAATACAAGCCAATGATCGGTCCGGATGACGCACCGCCGATTTATCTGAATAAAGAAATCATGAATCAATTCCGTCCGCAGTTGGAGAAGTTTTACTACGACGAGACCAAGTATGATACCTATTTGGAGCAGTTGGGTGTGACGTATCCTACAATTAAGAAGTAGAGTTGTAAAGTTGTAAGGTTACAAAGTTGTAAAGTTGGGGTCAACCAACCTTACAACTTGACACTTTACCACCTTCGAACCTTGGAAATCTTTTAATCTTTCAATTTTGCAATTTTCCAATCCTAAATATAATATCCGAGAAGCCTCTCTGGAGGAACTCCTTTGGGTTCATGAACGAATCCCGGAGTTTCCCGGAAAGGCTTCTTTTGATTTTTATGAAAGCCGACTGAGGCACAGGCTTTATTATTCATTGGTAGCAGAGATCGAAGGAGAATTAGTCGGATTCAAAGTTGGCTATCAAAGTGATTTTCCCGATACTTTTTATTCCTGGATGGGAGGAGTGAGGCCAGAGTTTCGAAAGCATGGAGTTGCGCAGATGTTGGCGGACTTCCAGGAAAACTGGGCGAGAGAGAAAGGCTTCAGCAAAGTCTTTTTCAAAACCAGAAACCGGTTTCCCGAAATGATCAATTTCGGTTTGAAAAGAGGATTTAAAATTATTGATGTCCTGCCCAAAGGTGGGGTGGAGGATTATCGGATTGTGATGATGAAGGATTTGTAGGGTTGTAAGGCTGTAAGGTTGTAAGGTTGGGGACCACAACTTCAAACCTTACCACTTTTCCACTTTCCAACTTTCCTCCTACCTTTGCGAATCATTTAGCGGTCGAATCACCCGCTTTACCAAAAATTCAAATGAATACGCAAGAACTCGTGGCCGCCGGGCTGCAGCTTCCCTTAATGGAAGCATTTTACACTATCCAAGGAGAAGGCAGATTTACCGGGCATCCCGCTTATTTTATCCGGCTTGGCGGCTGTGATGTGGGTTGTGTCTGGTGCGATGTCAAGGAATCCTGGGAATCGGAAAAGTGGCCTGTTCTATCAATTGAAGAGATTGTGGATGGAGCATTGGCTTATCCTGGAAGATTGGTCGTGATTACAGGAGGCGAACCTCTTCTATATGAGCTGAATCCATTGACCAGGCTTTTGAAAGAAAAAGGATTCACAACCAACATTGAGACTTCAGGTACTCATCCGTTTTCAGGAGATTTTGATTGGGTTTGTTTTTCCCCTAAAAAATTCAAAAAACCACATCCTTCGATTTACGTTGAAGCAGACGAACTGAAAGTGGTTGTGTTTCATCCAAGTGATTTTGCTTTCGCTGAAGAGCATGCCGCTTTGGTCAATTCAAGCTGTGAATTGCGACTTCAGCCGGAGTGGAGTAAGTCTGAAAAATTCACTCCGGTCATAATAGATTATGTTAAAAATCATCCGACTTGGAAAGTTTCGCTTCAAACTCATAAATTTATGGACATCCCCTAAGTCAATGCGCCCTGTTTTCTTTGGAATTTTGTTTTTTCTAACTCTGCTTTATGCTCAGGGTCAGACCTATTCCATTGTGGATGGCAAGGCGATTAAGCTTTATCAAGAAGCGGAAGAATTGACAATCTCCAGGCAATATGATCAGGCGATTGCAAAATATCAGGCTGCAATAGCCAGGGAAGGTTCTTTTCTGGAAGCCTATGTGAAAATGTCTCAGCTTTATATTACCCAGGGTAAATATCCGGAAGCTGAAAAGATAGCCATTGCCGGGAAGCAGCGACTCGCCGGAAAAAATGCGACCCCCAAGAATGTTGCAGATTTTGGTTGGGTATTTACCAATCTTTATTTGAAGCAAGGAAGATTTGAAGAAGCTTTGGATCAGTTCGAGGCCATGGAACACTTGCTCGATGAAAGTTTCAAGAAGTCGGTTTATTATGTGGAGATGAAAGGTCAGATGGAATTCCTGGCCGGCCAACTTGACCATGCCAAATCGATTGATAAACAAAAGTTGAAGGAACCTCTGAATCAGTTTCAGCTTCAATATTTCCCGGTTTTGACGGCGGATGGTGAGCAGATTTTATTTACCAAAAGAGACGGTACCGGAAATAACGACAAAGAAGATATTTTCACAGCCTATTTGGAGCCAAATGGAGACTGGACCAATCCAGTAAGTATAGCCCAGACGATCAATTCTATTTACAACGAAGGCACCTGCTCGGTGACAGCCGACGGAAAAATCCTGATTTATACTTCTTGCGATGCCCCGGATTCGGAAGGGAGCTGTGATTTGTACATTGCCTACAAAGTCAACGGATCCTGGCAGCGACCAACCAACATGGGCAAGAAAGTTAATTCCAGCTCATGGGATTCTCAGCCCTCACTTTCAGCAGACGGCAGGATTCTGTTTTTCTCTTCCAATAGAAAAGGTGGATTTGGAGGGAATGACATCTGGTATTCGGTCATGCAAAAGGATAAAACCTGGTCAGAGGCGAAAAATCTTGGAAGTGTAGTCAATTCGGCAAAAGATGAGATTTCACCCTTCATGTTTTTTAACAATGAGATTCTTTTTTTCTCTTCTAATGGTCATCAGGGATTTGGGGGAATGGACATTTTTCTATCCAGAGTAGAAAAAGGTGAATTTCAAGAGCCTGAAAATTTGGGACTTCCAATTAACGATCAGCTGGATCAGGTTGCACTATTTATTACAGCCCAAAAAGACTACGCTTACTTTACAGAATTGACAACTGAGGCAAACGCAAATGATCGCTCGTTGCTTTACCGCTTTAAATTTCCGGAGGAGATTTATCTGGGGGAAAATTTGACGGTGACAGAGGGGAAAGTTCTGAATTCAAAAACCGGTGAACCGATCGATGCAACTTTGTCATTGGTATCGCTGACGAATGACAGCACACTCTACCAATTTCAATCGGATGGGAAAACGGGTGATTTCATGATGCTGTATCCGGATAAGGCAATTTCTGGTTTGTATGTGGAAAAAAAGGGATACTTGCCTAAAATCTACAATGTCGAGCGGGACAAAATTAAAAATGTAAAGGACTTGAAAGTCGAACTGACTCCGGTTGCCTCAGGGGAGGAGTTTGTTTTCGAAAATGTCTTCTTTGAGTTCGATAAGTATACGCTGGAAAACGAGTCTTTGAGTTCCTTGAAGAGATTGCACAAGTTTTTAATTGAAAATCCGAACGTAAATATCCTGATAACTGGTCATACGGATAACGTAGGAACTCCGGCTTACAACAAGCAGCTAAGTTTGCAGCGGGCAAAAAGTGTTCAGGATTATTTGGTGGGGCAGGATTTACACCCTGGAAGGGTTCTGACAGAGGGAAAAGGAGATACCCAGCCCATGGTCCCGAATACTACCGTTCATAATCAAGCCTTGAACCGAAGGATTACCATTAAAGTCCTGTGATTTTGGTTTTTTTTATTGCCTCAATAATTCGAAGTTTGATTTAATCTATTGCCGGTGAAATTAGGTTTTCGGTACATTGATTCTTATAAACAAACTTAAATTCTATATTAATTCTCTTTTAAATTATATTAGCCTATTTGTCATGTATATCTATTTATAAAATTCTGTAATAATAGTCTATTGTAAAATAAAAGTCTGTTTTTGATCCAGCTCAATTTTTTTGAAAAAAAGTTAAAAAATCATTTCAGGAATTAACTTTTGTTAACATTTAATTCACAGTGCAATAATATTGTTTTCCTTCTCGGAAGGCGTCTTTACAGAATTATATACTGAATTAAACATTTTTAGGGAGTTTTTAGATTAGAAAATCTTCCAAACCATTTATCTAATTTTTGTCTTGTGGTGTTGTGGTATTGCCTTTTAAAGGATATCATTGAATCTAATTTAAACCATAATCAAACCAATATGAGGAAAGTTTTACTTCTAGGACTCATGCTGCTTTTGGGAAATGCTTTGGCATTTGCGCAAAACCGCGTGATCACCGGTACGGTAACCTCCGCAGAGGATAATCTCGGAGTACCAGGTGCAACAGTTCTGGTTAAGGGAACCACAATTGGTACTGCCACAGATTTAGATGGCAAGTATTCAATCAGTGTCCCTGCCGGAAGCAATGTTTTGGTCTTCAGCTTCGTGGGTTTAACCTCACAGGAAGTCACCATCGGCAATCAGACATCTATTAATGTGTCTCTCCAGCCGGACGTACAAGCTCTTTCTGAGTTTGTGATCACATCTTATGGTGATCAGTCAAAAAGGGAAATCACAGGTGCGATTGCATCAGTGAAAGGTGAAGTTTTCGCAAACTTGCCTGTTCAGTCTTTCGACCGCGCAATGCAAGGTCGCATCGCAGGTGTGCAGGTGACGTCTACATCTGGCCAGCCAGGTGGTACACTTAACGTGCGTATCAGAGGTGTTGGCTCTATCAACGCCGGAAACGATCCACTTTACATCGTGGATGGTGTGCAGGTAGCGAACGGTGGTCTTTCTGGCCAAGGTTCTCAAAACGCACTTGCATCTATCAACCCTAATGACATCGAGTCAATTGAGGTATTGAAAGATGCTGCTGCTGCTGCGATCTACGGAGCTCAGGCAGCAAACGGTGTAGTTTTGATTACGACTAAGAAAGGAACAAAAGGAGCTTCGAAAATCAGAGTTTCTGTTCAGGAAGGTATTGTGCAGCCGTTGAATCTTTACGATGTAATGGATGCAAAGCAATTGTCAGGTATCAAGCGTGATGCCTATATAAATGCTGGTCTTAACCCTGCTAACGCTGCAACGACTTATGGTAATCCTGAGGATCCAAATCTGGTTTCTTACGACTGGTTAGATGCACTTTACAGAGATGCCAGACTTAGTGTCTATGACTTGTCAATGTCTGGTGGCGATGAGAAGACTACTTTCTTCCTTTCAGGATCTTACACAGACCAAGAAGGTCAAATCATTCAGTCTGATTATCAGAGAGCAACCGGTCGTTTGAACATTACGCACAAGCCAAACAAAGCTTTGACTATTGCTGCAAACCTTTCGCTTGCATTCCAAAACACAAACGGTTCAATTGACAGAGGTAACTTCGTAAACGGACCTTTCGTAGCAGGTTTCTCTGCCAGACCAAATGTGCCAATCTACAATCAGGATGGTACTTATGCTCCTTATCCTTCCAACCACTTGTTCGGTTACAACATCGTGCAGGGTGTAAATGAGGAATTAAGAAGTGGTAAAACTGTACAAACAGTGTCTAACTTACAGTTGAACTATCAGATCAATCCTTGGTTGAGCTGGACTTCATACTTCGGTATTGATTTCTCTGACAACGCGGACATTAACAACCGTCCTTCTACGATTCCAGTGTTCTCTTCTTACGGAGGTGCGTCGGTATTTACAGGCAGAAGAAACTCTAACTTCAACACCAACCACAACTTCAACTTCAACAAGAAGTTCAATGACGTGCATACTGTTTCAGGTGTACTTGGTGTTGAATACAAAACAGCAGAATCTGATTTACAGTCTGCTACAGGTAGAGGTTTCCCAAATCCTACTTTGATCTATTTGGCTAACGCTGCAACTCCTTTTGCTGTGAATAGTACATTCACAGAATATAAGAGAGCGGGTATTTTCGGTCAGGCTAAATATGATTACGATGACAGATATACTGCTGACTTTACGTTAAGAAGAGATGGTCACTCAAGATTTGGTGAGCAAAACAGATGGGGTACTTTCTACGCAGCTTCTGCGGGATGGAGACTTTCATCAGAGTCTTTCCTGGAAGGTGTTTCCTGGTTGGATAACCTGAGAGTAAGAGCTTCTTACGGTATCACTGGTAACTCTGAAATTGCAAACTTCGCATCCAGAACTCTAGTAGGTTCAGGCGGACAGTACTTAGGCGGCGGTGCTTTGAGAATCACACAGTTGGGTAACGACTTGTTGACTTGGGAAGAATCAGAAACAATCAATTTAGGTTTGGATGCGACTGTATTCAATGGAAGAGTCATTGCCACAGTTGATTTCTGGAGAAAAAATTCTCAAGCCTTGTTGTTTAACACTCCACTTCCAACAGATTCAGGATTTGGATCAATCACGAGAAATGCCGGTGAAGTAAGAAATCAGGGTATTGACATTGATTTACAGACTACCAACATCATTGCAGGTAAGTTCATGTGGACTACAGGTTTCAACATTACATTCATCGAGAATGAGTTAATGTCATTGTATGATGGATTAGATAGAATTGGTAACACTCTAATTGTTGGAAAACCAATTTCATTTGCCTATGCTAACCAATATTTGGGTGTAAACCCTGCAAACGGGCGTCAGATGTATGACGATGGTACAGGTACTGGTAACTATACTTATGTAGCGGGTGAATCAACTCTTGGCTACAGAGGTAGTTTCTTACCGAGCAGCTATGGTGGATTATCGAATAGTTTCAGCTATGGACCTGTTTCACTTGAAGTATTCTTCCAATACCAGTTTGGCAACCTTGCACAAAATGCTGATATCTACAATTTGCAAAACTGGGGTTCCGGTACTGGTAACTTGGATGTAAATCAATTAGATTATTGGAAAGTGCCTGGTGATGTGAAGTTTGTTGGTCAACCTTACGAAGGTGGTCAGGCTCCTGGAACTTCTGCAATCAATACTTATTCTACAAGAATTTTGAGTGACGGTGGATATGTAAGATTGAAGCAAGTGACTTTGAGTTACAACCTTCCTTCAGCAGCTGCTAGCAAGATTGGTATGAGTGGAGCTAGTCTTTTCGTTCAAGGATTGAACTTGGCAACTTTTACCAAATTCAATGGAATTGATCCTGAAGCAAGTTCAATTTTTGTTGAAAATTCTACTTTTGGAACATATCCAAATGCAAGACAGGTATCTGCTGGTATCAATCTTAACTTCTAATTAAGAAATAGGAATGAAAAATTATATAAAAATACTAACACTGGGTACTGCATTAGCTCTAGGTTCATGCGATGACCTTTTGGATACTGAGCCTAAGCAAAGCTTAACCCCTGCTACTGCTTATGCAGATGCGACTGGCTATCAGTCCCTGGCCCTTGATATTTATGGTAGAGCAAGAGGATTTGATAACTATGGTCAGCAGTTTATGATTGCTCCTGAAATCATGGCTGATAATCTTAGAATTATTGCTAACACAGGTAGGTACATAGGACAGGAAGCGAATGCTGATCGTGCACATATTGCACTTTGGAATACAAACCATTATGGTGCAATCAATGATGCCAATATTCTTCTTTCTGAAATCGATGCTACTTCCGGTGATCAGGCGCTAAAAGATAAACTAAAAGGCGAGGCGTTCTTCATGAGAGCTTTCTTTTACTTTGATTTGGCAAGAGTATATGGCTATGAGCCTGGCAAAGAAGTAAACGGTTGGAATAAATCAGTAGTAATCAGAACTGAACCTGTTATTGGTTTTTCCGGTGCTGACTTGAAGCCAAGAAGCACAAACAGAGAATTGTATGATTTGATGGAGTCTGATCTTCAGGCTGCTATTGGTTTGCTTCCTGTTGCTGCTAAAGGTTCTGCTAACGCTTATCGTGCTTCAAAGGGTGCTGCAGAAGCACTTCTTGCAAGAGTCTACTTATATGACTCAAAGTTTGCTGAGGCTGCAGCTATGGCTTCACAAGCAATGGCTACTTCCGGTCTTGCAAATGATGGAACAGGTTTGTTGACTCCTGCAAATTATGTTGCAGCATTCTCAACTTTCCCTAATCCGGAGTCATTGTTTGAGATTGAAATCAGATCAAATGACTGGTCAACTGTAGATGGTGTGAATAACTCTGTTGCTTCACTTGCGGCAAACGTGTTGCCTAGTGCTCAGTTCATCCTTACTGCATCCAATGAATTACTAGCAGCTTATGAAACTGGTGATATCAGAAGAGCAACCTGGACAGAAACAACCAGATCAGGTGCTACCGGAGTTGTTTACAGATCTAACAAATGGTTGGGTGCAAAAGGGGATTTTCTTCAGAATCTACCGATTATCCGTGGCGCAGAATTGTATCTGATCAGAGCTGAAGCAAGATTCAGAACGGGTGATGAGGCAGGAGCTATATCAGATTTGAATGCTTTAAGAAGCAAAAGAGGGCTTGGAGTAGTTAGTGCCGGTATAACCGGACCAAGCTTGTTCAATCAAATCTTGCAAGAAAGAAGAGTAGAGTTTGCATTGGAAGGTCACAGATGGTATGATTTGAAGAGAAATGGTTTACCTATCTCTAAGCATGGATCATTTCAGCCGGTTCCTTATGCGGATTACAGAATTCTCGCTCCACTTCCTCAGGATCAATTGACTTTGAACTCTGCTTTGGAGAACAATCCTGGTTATAACTAAAAACTGGAAAAATCATGAAATTTAACAAACTATATACTTTCCTTGCAGTAGCGGTAGCCGCTTTGACTACGACTGCTTGCTTTGATGATCCGGGAAACGAGACACTATTCAATGGCAATGTTGTTGAGTTTAATGCCGGTAATATTCCAAATGGCATTACCTCTTCCTTTGTCAGATTGAATAACACTCAAACTGATGTCGTTCAGGTTCAGATTAACAGAGTTTCCACTTCATCTACTGACCCGATTACAGTAAATATCGAAGCAGATCCAACTTCTACTGCTGTTGAAGGAGTTCATTACAGCCTTGCTTCAAAGACGATTGTGATCAATCCAGGTGAATTTGTGGTCAATTTCCCGGTAACAGTTTTGACAGGAAATATCACTCCTGCGGAACTTCCTAACCTGGTCTTGAAAATTGCAAGCGCAACAGGTGCCGGTGTTTCTACCAATTACAATGATTTGACAGTCCGAATCAGAGTAATTTGTCCTTCTACTCTTGCTGCTAAGTATTCCGTATTCTGGGAATATCTTCAGCTTGGTGATGGTGATGGAGGAGCAGGTCAGACTGCTACCAACTTTGTAATCGCATCAGCCAAAGAAGTAGTATTCACTGCTGCTGGAACTGGTAGCTACACGGTTGATGATATCTCCTTTGGTATGTATCCAGGTCTTTACAGTGATACAAAGCCTGCAGGCAGAATCAATGATGCTTGTAACAAACTGACAGGCCCATCTTCTAATGCTGACAGATATGGTGATCCTTTCACTATCAATGGCGTGGTAAATCCTGACGGAACAATGAAAATTACTTGGTCAAATACTTACGGTGATGGTGGAACTGTCATCCTGACCAAGATTTAAGTCAATATTTAAATAATCATAAAAAGGGGGCTTCTGGCCCCCTTTTTTTTAAACTTTCTTTAATTTCAAGGGGTTCAAGTATTGGGGAAAAGAATTTATGAGATATATAGTTACAATCATTTTTGCTTTTGGTCTGTCGATCTTGGGCTTCAGCCAAAATTCATCCGATCAAAAACAGCAACTTGAATCAGTTCGTTTGGAGATTTCTGAAAGATTCGAACAGACTTATTCCCAACTTTTTTTACCAAAAGAACTGGTAATACAAAAAGCCAATGCCAGAAAAATTCCTTTGACACTCAAACTGGAAAATGGGGAATTTGCAGACCTACAATATTTTGATGAACTGGAAAACCCGGTTTATTATACGATTTTAAATACGAATGCCGCAAGAACGACATCTACAGATGCTTTGCAATCAGGTGGATCTTTAGGAGTAAACCTAACAGGAAAAGGAATGGTGGTTGGTATCTACGATCAAACACGTCCCAAACCAGACCATGTGGAATTTACAGGAAGACTGACTCAAGTGGATGGATCTACTGAAACAATTAGCAACCATGCGACTCACGTTTCGGGGACCATTTTAGCAGCGGGCTTAAGTCCAAGTGCCAAAGGAATGGCGAATGAAGCAACCGGATGGGCATTCAACTGGGAAAGTGATCTTTCTAAAATGAATGCAAATGCCTACGATCCGATAAATAAGACAAATGGACATTTGGTCTCAAATCACTCATACGGGGTAGTTCTTGGCTGGTATAGAAATGCAAGTAATGCCTGGGTTTGGGCTGGCAATCCCAGTATTAACCCTGATAAAGATTATAGATTTGGATATTATTCCTCGAAAAGTAAAGGTCTCGATGACATGATTTTTTCCAAACCCCACTATACAGTTGTGTGGGCCGCCGGAAACGATCGGGGAGATGCCGGTGACGGAACAAGAGATCCGGATGGTCCTGAAGATACCCTTGGTCCGGAAGGAGTTGCAAAAAATGTAATTACAGTAGGTGCCGTTTCTAGCATATCGGAGTATATAGGTCCTCAATCCGTTGCTATGAGTAGCTTTTCAAGTTGGGGACCAACCGATGATGGCAGGATTAAGCCGGATGTAGTAGGTGTCGGAGTCAATGTATTCAGCTCCGCAATCTCAAATGGAGGAACTGTAGATTCGTATGCTTCCCAAAGCGGAACTTCCATGGCAGCACCCAATGTGACTGGCTCTCTACTATTGCTTCAGCAATTGTTCGGTGAGAGAAATAATGGAAGATTCATGTGGGCTTCTACTGTCAAAGCTTTGATGATCAATACCACCAAAGAAGCAGGCCTCAGTCCCGGACCTGATTATATTTTTGGTTGGGGTTTATTGAATACCAAGGCTGCTGCAGAAATCATTTTAGCAGAAAACGGATCATCTGATGTTATCCGTGAGAATAATCTTCCAAACGGTGCCTCTTATGAATATGAGTTTGTGTCGGATGGAGTCACTCCGATTAGAGTCAGCATTGCCTGGACAGATCCTTCTGGGAATCCCGCTCCGGCTTCCTTGAATCCAACAAATCTGATGCTTATCAACGATCTGGATTTGAGAATCACAGATGAAGAAGGGATCACCTATTATCCTTATACATTAAACCCTGCAATAGGACCAGGTTCTGCTGCTGCGAATGATGCAGATAACTTCAGGGATAATGTGGAACAAATATTCATTGCAGCACCAAAAGCCCAAAAATATAAAGTCAAGATTACCCACAAAGGATCTCTTGCCAATAGTTCACAAGATTACTCTCTGGTGATGAAAGCCGGAACAGCGGATGGGGCTGATGAAACACTTTATTGGATAGGTTCTGACAATGGAAATTGGAATGACCCGATCAATTGGTCTGCTTCTGCAAATGGAATCTCTGCCAATAAAATCCCGGGATCGGGCACAAGAGTGGTTTTCGAGGGTTCTGCCGGTGGTTCTGCCACGGTTAATTTTCCTTCAAACGCAGAGGCTTTCAGTGTAAACCTGTTCGGAGATCAGTTGGTAAATTTTGATTTAAAAGGGAATCAGATCAATGTCAATAATGGATTCAGAGTGAGCAATCAGATTACGGGCATTAAAAATGGAACTCTACTTTTTTCAAGTGCCAGTACAAATGAACTTTTGGTCGAGTTGGGAAATGCCGTTTTTGAAAACACTGACATCAATTTTGCCACAGGTAAATGGAGGATTATTTCCCATGAAAAACTGGATAATCTGATCATCGATGATGCCGCGCTTTCTGTAGATTCTCCAGAGTTGCGATTGAATAGTCTTGGGATGATCGGTGGAGGAAGTCTCGGAGGACAGTTTATATCCATCGTCTTTGAAGAGGATTTGATCCTTGAGAGTAATTCTATTATAAAAGGTGAAGTTGATTTGACTTTTAAAGGAGCAGAAGGAAATTTCAATAATACCACCACAGCCGCTTTTGACTCCCTTGCTTTGACCAGTGGAAATCTTTCAATCTTAAGTAGAGGTATCAATAAAATTTCTATTTCCAACGGCCAGGTAATTCAAGCTTTGCCAAGCTTATCTATCCAAAGTCTGACTTTGGGTCCCGGCGCAATTTTAAATCTTGGCAATTCAGGTCAGTTGACAATTTTGAATCAATTAGCAGGAGTAGCAACTCCCACTCTGAAAGCAGGAATAATAGCTGGTTCAAAAGGAAAGTTGATCCATGACATCTACAAAAAGTATTGTTTTGAAAACATAAATGTCACAAACGTTGATCTGGAAGGAAAAGCGATTATTACGCTTGGAGGCTTGGCTACAATCACCAATTCTACCGGTTGGCTTAAGCAAAACTGTGACGAAGTTCTTTTTGCAAATTTCACTTCAAGTTATCCTTGTACAGGATCAGCGCTTACTTTCGAAAACCTCAGCGAAGGTGCAATTTCTTCTTACAAATGGGATTTCGGCGGATTAGGAACTTCAACATTAGAGAATCCTTTCTTTGTTTTCAATTCCCCGGGTACTTTCCTGATTAAGCTGCAAATTTCAAATGCGCAAGGTTCTACCACCTTTGAGCAATCAGTCGAAATAGGTCCTAATGAACTCGCCAAACCGACAATTGTGGTGAATGGAACGGTTCTGACTTCTCAGCAACCAGGAATATCGTATCAGTGGTTTGTAAATGGACAATTGGTACCGGGAGCTACAGAGAGATCATATTCCGCATCGGATGATGGCATATATCAGGTGGCTATCTACGATGCTATCTGCAATAGAATCTCTGATCCTATCGTTATTTCAGCCATCCCTGATCAGGAAGTTGACCTAAGCAGATTCGGGGTTTTTGTTGGGCCGATTCCTTCAGTGGATAAATTGAACATCGTTATTTCCAACGATTACACAGGTCCTGTCACATTTCAATTGATAGATATGGCCGGAAGAGAATTTCTTTTGAAAGAAGTAGTAAAATCGAGGTTGGAATTAGATGTTGAAATGAACCTTCCCGGACCAGCTGGATTTTATATTCTGAAAATCAGCACCAATAATTTGACTCTACACAAAAAAGTAATCAAATATTAAGATGAAAAAACTTTTGATAGTCGCAGGCCTTTTGCTCGCTCAATACGCCGATGCGCAGATTTCCAATATTAATTTAAATGGGGCTCCGGCCCGACTCTCGGGATACGATGGGGTAGAGGGTTCTCCTTATTTGTTTGATGATTGGGGGAAAGCAGAAGTCGGAACCACCAATGCAGGCTTAAAAGAAAATGTTTCCTATAAATTCAATATTCACGACAATGAACTTGAAGTGATTAATGAAGCAGGCAATCCGATTTTTCTCAACAAAGATTTTGTAGAATATGCAATTCTTGAGCGACCGGCAAGTCTTATAGCATCAGGAGTCCCGGCAGGAATGCTTCCCAAGTTGCTTTTCAAAAAAGGATTTGAAATGGTCCGTGGTATTGAAGCAAATGATCTTGTCAATGTACTTGCCGATGGAAAAAACTACACGTTGATCCGTAAGTTTTATTCAGATCTGGTGACACCTCCCAAGAATAGTTACGCACCATCTCAGGGAAAGATGTTTGTTTTCGAGGAATCGTTCTATTTGATCGATGAAAATGAGAAAGTGACTTCAGTGAAAAGCAGAACAAATAGCATTGTCGGTGCACTCAGCGAGTCAGATCAGGAACTAGCCAAGAAAATCATTAAAGACAATAAGCTTGATCTGGGGAGAGAGGATCATTTGGTTATCTTCTTTGAGAAAATGAATGAAGCTTGATTTATAGAATAATAAATGAAAACCCGACCGAAAGGCCGGATTTTCGCTTTTTGGCGGATGGCAAATTGGATTATTATTGTTGGTTCTTTTGCCTAACTTTGCAGCGAATTTCAAGAAGCGATGATTTACGTTTGTAGAAAAGAACACTTCAATGCAGCTCACAAGCTATGGAACCCGAAGTGGTCTGAAGAAAAAAATACCGAAGTTTTTGGACCTTGCGCCAATGTCAATTGGCATGGACACAATTTCGAATTAATTGTGACTGTAAAGGGCTTGCCTGATCCGGATACCGGTTTTGTGGTTGATTTGAAAAAATTGAGTACCATAATCAGGACCCTTGTGATTGATCAGGTTGATCATAAAAACCTGAACGTTGATGTTCCTTTTATGGAAGGCAAACTGGCAAGTTGCGAAAATCTCGTGATGGAGTTTTGGAAAATCCTTGAGCCGGCAGTAAAAGAAATCACCCCAAATGGAGGTTTGAATAAATTGACTCTTTACGAGACTCCGAGGAATTTTGTGGAGTACTATGGAGAATAGTTTTTTTGTAAGAAGTAAGTTGTAAATAGTAAGTAGTTTATTTCCCATTAAAAAATAGATTTTTGTATTACTACTCACACCTTAGGATTTACCACTTACCAGATTTCTAATTGCGAACCAAATCTAAAGTCTATATCATCTCCGGAGAGCGATCCGGTGATCTTCACGCTTCCAATCTTGTCATTTCAATGGTAAGGCTTAACCCTGATTTGGTTTTCAGAGGGATGGGTGGAAGTTATTCCAAAGAGGCAGGCGTTGAGTTAGCCGTCGACTATTCAGAGGTCGCGCTGATGGGTTTTTTGGAGGTCGTTTTAGGCTTTCGAAAAGTTCTGAAATACCTCAGACTGGTAAAAAAAGACATTCTTCAATTCAAACCAGACGCCATTATTCTGGTAGATTATGGAGGATTCAATATGAAAATCGCTGCTTTTGCGAAGGAAAATAAGATCCCTGTCCATTATTACATTCCGCCGAAAGTCTGGGCCTGGAATCAAAACCGGGCTTTTAAGCTGAAAGCTACAACGGACCATATTTATTCAATTCTCCCGTTTGAAACTGAGTTTTTCCGAAAGTTTGATTTGGAGATTCAATATGTCGGCAATCCTTTATTGGATGAGATTCGGAAGTTTAATCAGCATGATTTTTTCTTCCAAAAGAATGAAATCAGCTACCAGCCAATTATTGCACTGCTTCCCGGAAGTCGCAAGCAGGAAGTGAATTCAATGCTCGATCGAATGATTGAATTGGTGAGTGAGTTTCCAAACGCTCAATTTGTAATTGCCGGAGTAGATAGCTTGAATGAATCTGTTTATGATCCTGCCAGAAAGGCCGGAATTAAAGTGGTTTTCAACCAAACCTATGATTTGCTTTCTCATGCAACCGCTGCGGTGGTGACTTCCGGAACTGCCACGCTTGAAACAGCGCTTTTTCGGGTTCCTCAAATTGTGGTTTACAGAACCAGTTCATTGTCATACGCGATTGCCAAAAATCTGATTAAGGTTCCTTTCATTTCTCTTGTCAATTTGATTGCTGAGCGGGAAGTGGTGAAGGAATTGATTCAGGATGATTTTTCTGTGCCAAAGCTAAAAGCTGAATTAATGAAGATACTGACGAATGTGGTTTACAAAGGGCACATGCTTCAGGGGTACGATTTGATCACCGAGAAACTGGGAGAGGGGAGTGCCTCTGATAAGACCGCAGAACTGATTCTGGATTCACTGAAAAAATAAACCCTGCTTTTTTGGAGCAGGGTTTTGAATTTTTAAGCGACTTGAAGCCTTTTGAACTTTGATTTCTCAAATTTCATTCGAGCGTATTTCTCATCAATTACTAATTCTTTAACGGTGTCATCAGATGGTAATTCATACATCGCATCCGTGACAATGGCTTCGCAAATAGAGCGCAAACCTCTTGCTCCCAAATTGAACTCAACTGCTTTATCTACGATGAAGTTTAGTCCGCTTTCTTCGAAAACGAGCTTTACTCCTTCCATATTGAGCAATTTAGCGTATTGCTTCACCAGCGCATTTTTAGGCTCAGTAAGGATTTTCTTGAGGGATTCCTTGGTCAAAGGATCCAAATGACTCAAAACCGGTAATCTTCCAATCAATTCCGGAATCAAACCAAAAGCCTTTAGATCAGGAGCCGTTACATATTGAAGGAGATTCTCCCTGTCAGCTGTTGGACCTTCAGCAGTTTTGCTGAATCCCATAGGTTGGGTATTCAGACGCTTTCCGATATGTCTTACGATTCCATCAAAAGCACCACCGCAGATGAACAGGATATTTTCTGTATTGACTGCAATCATTTTCTGATCCGGATGCTTTCTTCCTCCCTGAGGTGGTACGTTGACCATCGTTCCTTCGAGAAGTTTCAATAAAGCTTGCTGAACACCTTCGCCGCTCACATCACGAGTGATGGAAGGGTTGTCTGATTTTCTGGCGATTTTATCGATTTCGTCAATGTAAACGATCCCTCTTTCCGCAGCTTCCACATTGTAATCCGCGGCCTGAAGGAGTCTTGTCAGGATGCTTTCCACGTCTTCACCTACATAACCAGCTTCAGTCAAAACCGTCGCATCGGCGATGCAAAAAGGTACTTCCAGGATTCTGGCAAGGGTTTTTGCAAGGTAGGTTTTTCCTGTTCCGGTATCTCCAACCATGATGATGTTCGATTTTTCAATCTTCACATCATCATTTTCGTCTTTCTGAAATAAACGCTTATAATGATTGTAAACAGCAACAGTCAAAACCTTCTTAGCGTCTTCCTGCCCGATCACATATTGATCAAGAAATGCAGTGAGTTCTTTAGGTTTTGAAAGTTTGAACTTTGGTTTTGCTCCGCTTTTCTTGGTTTTTTGATCTTCTCCTACAATGAGATGAGCTTGTTCAATACAGAAGTTGCAAATATGGGCCGAAATTCCCGACACCATCAGATCTACATCTTTCTTATTTCTACCGCAAAAGGAGCAGGTTATTTGAGCCATTATTTAATCTTTTTTACTAAAATTTCATCTATAAGACCATATTCTTTGGCCTCTTCAGCTCTAAGCCAATAGTCACGATCAGAGTCTTTTTCGATTTCTTCGAAAGTCTTTCCTGTGTGATCAGCCAGGATTTGATACAATTCTTGTCTCATCGATAAGATAAGTTTCAAGGAAATTTCCATATCTCTTGACTGACCTTGCATTCCACCGGAAGGCTGGTGAATCATCACTCTTGAATGCTTCAAAGCTGATCGTTTGTCTTTGGCACCACCTGCAAGCAATACTGCTCCCATGGATGCAGCGATACCTGTACAGATTGTTGCTACGTCAGGATTGATGTATTGCATGGTATCATAGATCCCCAAACCAGCCGTTACTGATCCACCCGGGCTGTTGACATAGAGCAAAATATCTTTTTTAGAATCTACCGATTCCAAAAACAGAAGCTGTGCAACGATGATGTTGGCGACATGGTCATCAATTCCTGTACCTAAAAAAATGATACGATCCATGATTAATCTTGAGAAAACGTCAATTTCTCTGAAATTTTGTGGTCGCTCTTCAATGACCGACCGAGTCATGTTTTCTATCTGCTGTGTGTATTGATCAAATGCAGTTCCGCTTACTCCCTGATTGTGAATGGCGTACTTTCTGAATTCTTCTTTAGTAATCATGGTCTTGAGTTTTTTGTGGTAGACAAAAATAAAAAAAGCCCTCAAATAAGGACTTTTTTATGATGTTTTAAGCGATTTACTTCTCTAAAAGTTCCTTGAATTCATCAATGGTGATTTGTTTTTCATTGAGCTTGATTTTTTCCTGAACGAGATCCATCACTTTGTCATTTTGAACCGAAGTGAGCATGTTCATATAATTTTGACCTTCGTTTCCTTTCAGGTAGTTGTCTACAAACATGTCCATGCTTGCTTCCATCTGAGATCCAAGACCTGATGAAGCGAATTGCTCTCGGATCATTTCCTTAGTTTTCTCAATTACATCTTCGTGCTCAGCCTGAACGCCATTTTCTTTTGCCAAGTGGTTGGAGATCAAAGACCAGGTAAGCTGATTTGCGTAGATTGGGAATTCCTTCTCTACATCTTCGTTAGTCACTTTTCCTTGGTTTGCGCGAAGCAACCATTCTTTAAGAAAATCTACCGGAAGGTCAACTTTAGCTTTTTCAGTCAAAACCTTCTTCAGTTCTTCGTCCGTGAATACTTTGGATTCTCTGTCGTAGCTTGATTGAAGAGTATCTTTCACCTTCGCAAGAAATTCTTCTTCAGATTTTACCACCTCAGGACCGAAGATCTTATCGAAAAACTCCTGATCCATTTCAGCAGTTTCAGTTCTGTTGATGTTTTTTACGGTGAAAGTAAAAGCTCCTTTAGCTTGGTCAAGCTCTTCAGCTTCTAATCCAAATGCTTCAGTCCACTCGTCCTTCTTTACTTCCTTCGCATCAAATTCAACAACAGCTTCTTTGCTGATTCCGATGAATTTATCAGCCAATTTCTTGGAAACTTTAGCCAATGGAAGAGAAAGAGTCTTGCTCAATTCACCTTCAACTGATTTAAGATCTCCGTAAATATTGTCATCTGCCTGGCTCACTTCCGGATTGGTGCTCTTTCCATATTGAGTCTTCAGGTTATCAAGAGTCTCGTTCAATAATTTCTCGTCAACCTTGATCGAGTATTTTGTGCCTTCGATTTTAGAATCAAGCGTCAGGTCTATGCCATCAACGAATCCGATTCTGTATTCGAATTCAAATTCTTTTTGGGTCTTCCAATCGATGGAATTGTCTTCTTTTTCGACAGGAAGCGGATCACCAAGAATTTTAAAAGTTTGTTCCTTCAAATATGCATTGAGTGCTTCTCCGAGTATTGCATTGACCTCGTCTACTAGCAAAGAAACGCCATACATGTTTTTCACCATTGAAATCGGAGCCTTACCGGGTCTGAATCCTTTAATGACTGCTTTTTTGACGTAGTCTTTCAGTTTCGCATCTACCTTAGGTTGATAATCTGCTTCGTTTAATTTAATTTTAATAGAAGCCTGATTTGAAGAATGCTTGTCTAATGTGATTTCCAAAGCGATAAAATTTTATATGAGGTTGAACTAAAAACCCCCAATCCTGTCCCTGTTTCTTACAACAGTTAGTGATTGAGGGTTCGATATTTGTGCGGATAGAGGGACTCGAACCCCCATGCCTCGCGGCGCTAGATCCTAAGTCTAGTGCGTCTACCAATTTCGCCACATCCGCAAATGGAACAATCAAAGAAGAAAAACTCAGAATAAATATTCCCTTTTCCAATTGTGGATGCGAAGGTATGCAGATATTCATAAATAGCAAAAGTGAATAGAAAAAAAATTAAACGGATTTGGAAGAAAAATGCCCGGAGCTTCCAATTTTGTGCTAAATTCCTATTGTATGATAGAAGTGGACCTAGAAGAAGAGAGAAAAGAAATTCTCAAGAGGTATAGAAGACTGCTTAAACAGGCAAAACCTGTCTTGAAGCCAGGAGATGCAAAGCTTATTAAAAAGGCATTCAATGTATCATTGGAGGCTCATCGGGATATGCGTCGCAAGTCCGGAGAGCCTTACATCTATCACCCTCTCGAAGTGGCTTTGATCTGTGTGGAAGAAATCGGCCTTGGTACTACCTCCATTATTTCCGCATTGCTCCATGATGTAGTAGAGGATACAGATTGGGAGTTGGAAGATATTGAGCGGGAATTTGGTACAAAAGTAATGACCATCATTGATGGGCTGACCAAGATCTCAGGCGTCTTTGAATATGGTAGCTCCCAGCAAGCGGAGAATTTCCGAAAAATGCTCCTTACGCTCTCCGATGATGTTAGGGTAATTTTGATCAAACTTGCGGACAGGCTAAACAACATGCGGACTTTGGCAAGTATGCCAAGGCATAAGCAATTGAAAATTGCTTCCGAAACTATGTACCTGTATGCTCCGCTCGCACATAGACTTGGACTTTATTCCATCAAGTCAGAGCTGGAAGATTTGTACCTGAAATACACCGATACCGAAACGTACAAGGATATAGTTTTTAAGATCAATGAGTCTAAATCCTATCGGAATAAGTTCATTAAAAACTTCATCCAGCCTATTGAGGATGAATTGAACAAGGCTGGATTCAAGTTTACAATTAAGGGAAGGCCTAAATCTGTCTATTCCATCTTCAGTAAGATGAAGAAGCAAGGGATTCCTTTTGAAGAGGTTTATGATCTTTTTGCTGTTCGGATTATTTTGGAAAGTGAATTGGAAAATGAAAAAGCTGATTGCTGGCAGGTATATTCCATTGTCACTGATTTTTACAGACCAAACCCAGATCGACTTCGCGACTGGATCAGCACTCCCAGATCCAATGGATATGAGTCGCTTCACACGACTGTCATGAGCAATACCGGTCAGTGGGTAGAAGTCCAAATCAGAACAGCCCGTATGGACGAGATCGCTGAAAGAGGATATGCGGCGCATTGGAAATACAAGGAAAAGGAAAGTTCCCGAGGTACTGGTTTGGATGATTGGATCACTCAGGTTCGAGGATTACTCGAATCCAATGATGGCAGTGCGATCGAGTTTATGGATGATTTCCGTGGAAATTTATTCCATGACGAAGTTTTTGTTTTTACGCCTAAGGGAGATTTGAAAGTGCTGCCTTTCGGATCGACAGCATTGGATTTTGCATTTGAGATTCATACTGAAGTCGGTGCAAAATGTATTGGTGCCAAAGTAAATCAAAGGTTGGTTCCGATTTCCCATAAATTAAAGAATGGAGACCAGGTCGAAATCCTGACTTCCAACAAGCAAAAACCAACTGAAGATTGGCTGAATAACGTGATGACTTCACGGGCAAAAGCCAAAATTAAGGATGCGCTTCGTGAAGAGAAAAAGTCAGCAATTGTAGATGGTCGTGAGATAGTGCAGCGGAAGTTGAAGCAAATGAAGATGGAGTTCAACTCTGAAAACGTCGAAAAACTTCGCGCTTTCTTTGAGCTAAAGACTGCAAATGAGTTCTACTACAGAATAGGAAAAGGGATCATTGACGCTACTTTGATCAAATCCTTCAAGGAATTCAAAGAGAATTTAAAGCTTTCCAATCGTGGAATCCAGGATAAAGTAAAAGACGAATCGACTTTTATTAAGGAGATCAAAAGTCTGAAAGGTCCTGATCATGATCAATTGCTTGTCGGGGAAGACATGGATGTAGTGGATTATATTCTGGCAAAATGCTGTAATCCGATACCTGGAGACGATGTGTTTGGATTTGTGACCATCAATGAAGGCATCAAAATTCACCGAACTTCCTGTCCTAATGCGCTCGAATTGCTTTCCAATCATGGCAACCGCGTGATTAAAGCGAGATGGACAAGCCAGAAGGAAATTGCATTCCTTGCAGGTTTGAGAATCATCGGGACTGACCGAGTGGGATTGATCAATGATGTGACCAAGGTGATTTCAAATGAGCTGAAGGTAAATATGCGTTCAATTACAGTCGATTCGGATGCGGGGATTTTCGAAGGAACCATCAAGCTTTTCGTGAACAGTACCCAGCATTTGGATCATTTGATGAAAAATCTTTCCAAAGTGGAAGGGATTATAAAGGTTTCCAGGTTTGACTAAAAGCTTTGAATCTTTTGTGACGGACAAAAGTTATATTTGAAAAAAACACAGAAAATGGCTTTGAATACCACCCATTTTGAAGAGGTCAAAAAGATATTTACCGCATACCTTGAAAATAAAAAGCTTCGAAAGACTCCGGAGCGATATGCTATCCTCGAAGAGATTTACAGCCGTTCCGGACATTTTGATGTGGAATCACTCTACATCAGCATGAAAAACAAAAATTACCGGGTCAGCAGGGCTACTGTTTATAATACCTTGGACTTATTGGTAGAGTGTGATTTGGTGACCAAACATCAGTTTGGAAAAAATCTAGCTCAATTTGAAAAGTCCTACGGTTACAAGCAGCATGACCATTTAATATGTGTCGAATGCAATCAGGTGATGGAGTTTTGCGATCCTCGCATCCAAAACATCCAAAACACCGTTGGAGATATTCTGCACTTTCAAGTACTTCATCATTCGTTGATTTTGTATGGAAACTGCACCAAAGAGAATTGTGAAAATAAAAAAGCCAGTTAAATGAAGCTTACCTATACTTCCGACAAGGATCATCTTGCACATTATTTACATATCCATGGAGATTTGATAGGAGACGAAGTTGGACCAAAAATGGTCGAAATCGTGTCTGATGCCATTTTGGATGGAGCCAAGACTTTTGTAGTGGACCTGAGTGATGTGAGATATATCAGTTCCAGCGGGATTGGTTTATTGATTACCATGCTGACCAAAATGAGAAATTCGGGTGGAGAACTTTATCTTACTTCACCATCAGAGCATGTGAAAAAGCTTCTGATCATCACCAAGTTGAATAATATTTTCTCCGTTTTTGATACAGTGGAAAGTGCCAAAGAAGCATTTGCAAAATAAGAGAAGGGGGCTTTTTGCTCCCTTCTCTTATTTTTACTTTTTCACTCATTAGATTGAATCATCAAATAATAATTAAACCTTTTTCCTTGGTTTTCTTTACCCTTATCGCAAATTTCGCTCTTCAAAAAAGTTTGCATAACAGATTAGACTGCACATCAAATGAAGATGGATGTATTGCTGGGTCTCCAGTGGGGAGATGAAGGAAAAGGAAAAATAGTAGACGTTTTAGCGCCTGAATATGAAATCGTAGCCCGCTTTCAAGGTGGTCCCAATGCCGGACATACGCTCGAATTTGACGGATTTAAACACGTCCTTCATCAGATCCCTTCCGGAATTTTCCGGCCCCAGATATTAAATATTATAGGAAATGGTGTTGTTCTCGATCCGATTGTCCTCAAAAAGGAAATCGATGGATTGGGTAAATATTCCATTGATTATATGAAAAATCTCGTCATTTCTAAGAAGGCCACGATCATCATCCCAACTCATAAGTTGCTAGATGCTGCTTTGGAAACTTCCAAAGGAGACAAGAAAATCGGATCAACTCTCAAAGGAATCGGACCAACCTATCAGGATAAAATTGGCAGAGCAGCACTTCGTGTTGGCGACATCCTAAGTCCGGATTTCCGAGAGAAATATGATACGCTGGTAGAAAAGCACAAGACGACTCTTTCATTTTACAATCATCCTCTGGATGCATTGGCAGAAATGGAAAGCCAGTTTTTTGCAGCAGTTGAGTTTTTCAAAACCCTCAACCTGATCGATAGCGAATACGTGGTAAATGATGCTTTGGCAGCTAATAAAAAGATATTGGCTGAGGGAGCTCAAGGTTCCTTACTTGATGTTGATTTTGGCAGCTATCCATATGTGACGAGTAGCAGCACAATGGCTGCAGGTGCTTGTACAGGATTGGGAGTTTCTCCCTCCAAAATCGGAGAAGTTTTCGGGATTTTCAAAGCGTATTGCACCAGAGTCGGAAGCGGACCTTTCCCAACTGAACTATTCGATGCGACAGGGGAAGCCATGCGCAAAGAAGGAAATGAGTTTGGAAGTACAACAGGCCGTCCGAGAAGATGTGGCTGGCTGGACCTTCCTGCTCTTCGATATTCGATCATGATCAATGGAGTGACCCAGCTTTTCATGATGAAAGCGGACGTACTCAATATTTTTGAAGAGATCAATGTTTGTACTCATTATGAGTTGCCAACTGGCGAAAGAATTGATCGCCTGAGTTTTGAAATCACCGACATGGATGTGAAGCCAGTCTATAAAGTAATGAGTGGTTGGCATTGTTCTTTGGCAGATGTTCATTCATATGAAGAATTTCCTGCAGAGCTGAGAGAATATGTTCATTACCTGGAAGCAGAATTAAAAGTGCCGATCAAATTAATTTCTGTGGGTCCTGACCGAACTCAAACTATCCTGAGATAAATAATATTTAACAATTTGAAGCCCTTGAACAAACAGTTCAAGGGCTTTTTTATTTCTATCTATTTAAAAATGTAATTTAGAAACCCAAAAAGGCTCTATTTTGAAAATACGATTCCTGGTAACATTTATTCTGTTTTTTACTGCCTTGCCAAAGGCATTTTCTCAGATTGGATTTCCATACTGCGAGACATTTACCAGCGGATCTACACAGGAATCAACAGTTTTTGGTGCAGATGCCCAATTGATAGATGGAGTGTTGAGATTGACTTCGAATCAGACAAACCAAAGAGGATATGTATATATAGATATTCCTTTTTCGTCAGTTTTTGGAATCAAAGCTTCATTTGAATATTTCAGCTATGGAGGAAATGGTGCAGATGGGCTGACGATTTTTATGTTTGATGCTGATACTCCGGTTTTTAATCCGGGTGGATTTGGAGGCTCTTTGGGTTATGCCCCTAGAAATAATGAACCCGGTTTATCTAATGCTTATATGGGTATTGGCTTTGATGAATACGGTGGCTTTGGGAATTCTTCAGAGGGAAGAAATGGAGGATTTTTCGGGGTTGGTGAAAACAGGGTACCAGATGCGATTGTCATACGAGGACCGGGAAATGGATCAACGGGCTATCCTTTCTTGGTGGGAAGAAGAACAATGGGAACTGGAAATGACGGGTTAAGGCCGGATAACCAATTTCCAATTAGTTCTGGAGGGCTAGGTACCTCAAGAATCACAGATAGAAACTTGCCCGGTTATCGAAAGGTATTTCTGGATCTTCAACCAAATACAATCGGTACAGGCTTTTTTTTGCAAGTCCAGATGGAAGTAACTACCAGGGCAAATGAGCCCATGATGATTACCATTTTTGACAGACCTTATGATTTTCCGGCACCCAAAAACCTTAAAATCGGATTCTCAGCTTCTACTGGCGGACAGACTAATTTTCATGAGATAAGAAATTTATTGGTTGAAGTTTCCAATGATGAAGCTCTTGAAGGGCCAAAGGGAGTTGACTTTGAAGACAAAGCTTCTTGCGAAGGACAAGAGAACACCTATTATATAACAGATGAGGAGGTTGTGCTTCCCAATCCAAATAGTGTCATTCGTTGTCTTCAGTTTTATGCTTCTATGGAAGATATTGAAGCAGAGACCGGGGATGTCTGTAGTCAGGGGAGATGCAAAGAGGAAAACAGAGAATTGGTCTTGCCTCAAGGTACTTTCCGTGCAGGCAGCGATGGAGGGGATTTTACCTTTTTTCCAAATCTTGGCTTTCGGGATCAGGAAGTCACCGTTTATTATACGATTACAGATACCTACGGAAAGACCTCTGCAGGAAACGCGATGACACTATTAATACAGGAATCTCCGGATCCGGTTACTCTGCTTCTCGAAAATGAAACTTCACCTGTTGAAGGAATCAGACTTTGTGCTGGAGAAGAAGTAGTGTTAGCTGCGAAAGGCGAAGAAGTTTACGAGAGATTTGAGTGGTACAAGGATGGGCAATTAATTCCGGGTGTCACTACATCTTCATTTACCGTGAATTCTGGTGGAGAATACGAAGTCAGAGTTTATAATCGGAAAAACTG